>NZ_FORY01000007.1:0-18554 GCF_900114135.1 Celeribacter halophilus | reverse complement strand
ATGGAAGAAGGCCTCCGCTTCGCTATCCGCGAAGGCGGCCGCACCGTTGGTTCGGGCGTTGTGTCCAAAATCATCGAATAATCAGCCACGCTGATTAAGAGACAGAAGGGCCTCACGAAAGTGGGGCCCTTTTCCTTTTGCCGTACAGATTGCCGCATAGATCCGGCGTTGTTTCGGTTTTCTGCCTGTCGGGTCGAAAACGTGCTTGCAAAGCTGGCGAGGCTTGTCTATCTCCACCCTCGGCCTTAGGGGTATAGCTCAGCTGGTAGAGCGACGGTCTCCAAAACCGTAGGTCGCGGGTTCGAACCCTGCTGCCCCTGCCAATTCTTCCGCACCATCCAGGGACGTCAGGCCGCAAAAATGGCGCGCTGCATGTTCCTTTGAGGGTCAAGGGTTGAAATCACGCCCGCGCTGGCGTACATGCGCCGAAACGAAAGTCAGGATCATAGCTATGGCCACGAAAACCAATCCGCTTCAGTTCATTCAGCAAGTGCGTGCTGAGGTGTCGAAAATCGTCTGGCCGACGCGCCGCGAAGTTATGTTGACCACCTTGATGGTCTTTATCATGGCGGCCCTTACGGCGACCTTCTTTTTTATCGTGGACCTTCTGATCCGCAACGGGCTGCAGAGCTTCCTCAACCTCTTTGGGTAAGCGCACCTTTCAGTCCTGTTTCTGTTGAAAGCCTTCGTCATGTGCGGAGGCTTTGAGCGTTCGAGGGGCGGCTAAAGGGTTGAACTTAGGTCTGTGAACGTATAGAGCGGGCGCACTCTCACGAACGGGCGTGCAGCGATTCGAGTTGCGCGCCGCTTTATTGTTTCGGGGAGTGCGCGAAAGCGCTTGGAATTTAACGACATCCGGTCGCAATGGCCGGAAGAGATGAAAAGGCAAAGGCACCATGGCGAAGCGTTGGTATTCGGTGAGCGTTCTCTCGAACTTCGAGAAAAAAATCGCCGAAGCGATCAAGACGGCTGTGGAAGAAAAGGGCCTGCAGGATCAGATTGAAGAAGTGCTGGTGCCGACCGAAGAGGTCATCGAAGTGCGCCGGGGCAAAAAGGTGACGACCGAGCGTCGTTTCATGCCGGGCTATGTGCTTGTGCGTATGGAAATGACCGATCAGGGTTACCACCTCATCAACTCGATCAACCGCGTGACCGGCTTCCTCGGTTCTTTCGGCAAGCCGATGCCGATGCGTGACAGCGAAGTCGAAGCGATCCTTGGCCGTGTCAAGGAAGGCGCCGAGGCTGACGCGCCGCGCAACACCATCACCTTCGAGGTGGGCGAACAGGTCTCCGTGGCCGAGGGCGCCTTCGAGGGGTTCGATGGTATGGTCGAGGAAGTGGACGAGGCCAACCAGCGCCTCAAGGTGTCCGTCTCGATCTTTGGTCGGGCAACCCCGGTCGAATTGGAATTCACTCAGGTCAACAAGTCGGCCTGAGAGAGCGCCTGACCTTCGGGTCGGGCATCACTTGTGGGAGGTGAGGGGCGCGCGCGTCATGAACCAGACCACACAACGTAGTCGTCGCGGAACGCGTTTCGTGACAGTTGGAAAGGAAAGCCAATGGCTAAGAAACTCGCAGGTACGATGAAGCTGCAAGTGCCCGCCGGTCAAGCAAACCCGTCCCCGCCCGTGGGCCCGGCGCTCGGTCAGCGTGGTATCAACATCATGGAATTCTGTAAGGCGTTCAACGCCAAGACACAGGATATGGAGCCCGGTGCGCCGTGCCCGACCGTGATCACCTATTACTCCGATAAATCCTTCTCGATGGAAATCAAGACGCCGCCGGCTTCTTTTTACCTCAAGAAGGCTGCCGGTCTGAAGCCGGTTGGCAAGCGTAACCGTCCGAAGGGCGCTGCTCTGCCGGGTCGTGAGACCGTGGCTTCCGTGACGGTCGCGCAGGTGCGCGAGATTGCCGAAGCCAAGATGAAAGATCTGAACGCCAACGACGTCGAGGGCGCAATGAAGATCATCGTCGGCTCCGCGAAATCTATGGGCATTGAGGTGAAGTGATGGCGAAACTTGGCAAACGTACCCGCGCGGCTCGCGAAGCTTTCGCAGGAAAAGAGAACGTCACCGTCGAGGAAGCTGTTGAGCTGATCAAAGCCAGCGCAAACGCTAAATTCGATGAAACCGTAGAAATCGCGCTGAACCTCGGTGTTGACCCCCGCCACGCTGACCAAATGGTTCGCGGCGTTGTGTCCCTGCCGAACGGCACAGGTAAATCCGTCCGCGTGGCCGTGTTCGCTCGTGGCCCGAAAGCCGACGAAGCAACAGCTGCTGGTGCGGATATCGTGGGCGCAGAAGACCTGATGGAAACCGTTCAGAACGGCACCATCGAGTTTGATCGCTGCATCGCGACTCCGGACATGATGCCGATCGTTGGTCGTCTGGGTAAGATCCTCGGCCCGCGCAACCTGATGCCGAACCCGAAGGTTGGCACTGTCACGATGGACGTCAAAGCCGCTGTTGAAGCTGCTAAAGGCGGCGAAGTGCAGTTCAAAGCCGAAAAAGCCGGTGTTGTGCACGCAGGCGTTGGTAAAGCCTCTTTTGATGCGGCCAAACTGGTCGAAAACATCCGCGCTTTCGTGGATGCGGTTCAAAAAGCCAAGCCGACCGGTGCCAAAGGCGCTTACATGCAGAAGGTCTCCGTGTCCTCCACAATGGGCCCGGGCGTTTCCATCTCCGTGGATTCTGCGACTGGCAACTAAGTCAGCGTATCGCGAATGCGATGCGCGTCGGGCGAGAAAGTGCATTTCGCAGAAATGCATGATCGCCTTTTCGCTTAGGGTAAGAATTGAGGGGGCGCTCCGAAAGGGGCGCCTTTTTCATTTGTGTTTGTTGTTTGTGCTCTGCGCCGCAGGATGCCATAATGACGAAGGCGAGTGGTGCGAAGCGCCTGACACCCCTTGCGCTCCCTCTTAATCCCCACTAAACACCCTCATGCAGTCCAGCGTGCGATTCGTCGTGCGCTGTGTTGCGTTTCGTCCTAGACGGTGGGTGGTCGGAATTTTCCGGTCATAATTCCTGCCTGAGACGGGAAAGACGAGAAGTTTCTCCGCAGGCTAGACCTCGGGCGACTTTGGCGCAGCCCCGTAACGGACTTCGTGCCGGTTTAGACCGGTAGAATTGAGCCGGGAGGGGTGACCTTCCCATACTTGGAGTAAAACTGTGGATAGAGCACAAAAAGAAAAAATGGTCGAAGAGCTCGGCCAAATCTTTGACAGCTCTGGCGTCGTTGTGGTTGCCCACTACGAAGGTCTCACGGTTGCTGAAATGCAGGACCTGCGCGCGCGTATGCGTGAAGCTGGTGGGTCCGTCCGCGTTGCCAAGAACAAGCTCGCCAAAATCGCCCTTGATGGAAAGCCTTGCGAAAGCGTTGCTGAATTCCTGACGGGCATGACCGTTCTCACCTATTCGGAAGATCCTGTGGCTGCGGCCAAGGTTGCCGATGCCTATGCCAAAGATAACGAAAAATTCGTGATCCTCGGCGGTGCAATGGGTGAAAACGCTCTCGACGTTGACGGTGTGAAGGCCGTTGCGAAAATGCCGTCCCGCGAGGAGCTTATTGCTTCCATCGTTGGCTGCATTGGCGCACCTGCTTCGAACATCGCTGGCGCGATTGGCGCTCCTGCTTCGAACATCGCGAGCATCCTGTCTACGATCGAAGACAAGGCTGCTGCATAAGCAATTAGAGGCCGGCGTGGTTGTAAACACACACGTTGGAACACATCTTAAACGAACGGAAACAGTACAATGGCTGATCTGAAGAAACTTGCAGAAGAGATTGTTGGTCTCACCCTTCTCGAAGCACAAGAACTGAAAACCATCCTCAAAGACGAGTATGGCATCGAGCCCGCAGCTGGCGGCGCAGTGATGGTTGCTGGCGCAGCAGACGCCGGTGGCGCAGCTGCTGAAGAAAAAACCGAATTTGACGTCGTCCTGAAAGACGCCGGCGGTTCCAAAATCAACGTCATCAAAGAAGTCCGCGGCCTCACCGGTCTGGGCCTCAAAGAAGCCAAAGAGCTTGTTGAAGCTGGCGGCAAAATCAAAGAAGGCGTTTCCAAAGACGAAGCCGAAGAAGTCAAAACCAAGCTGGAAGCAGCTGGCGCGACTGTCGAAGTGGCCTAATTGCCTTCGGTCCATTCGGACCACACAAAATAATGGCTGGACCCGAGGTTTCTCGGGTCCAGCTTAACCTGTCTTAGAAAGGGCCTTTGCAGCCGCGCTGCATCACAAGGGTGTTTTCTCAGGAGAGGTTCAATGGTCGGGAGCTCCCTTTGGGACGGGAGCGGGAATAGACCGAATTTCTCTGTTTCGTCAGGGCACATCTGCCGGCGCCCAACGGTAGACGTCGCTCGCGAAAATTCGAAAGGTTTAGACGCTTATGGCATCGTCCTTCCTCGGCCAGAAACGGCTCCGCAAGTATTACGGCAAAATCCGCGAAGTGCTTGAAATGCCGAACCTCATTGAGGTTCAAAAATCTTCTTACGATCTCTTCTTGAACTCTGGTGACGCACCCGAGCCGCTTGACGGCGAAGGCATCAAAGGCGTGTTCCAGTCGGTCTTCCCGATCAAGGATTTCAACGAAACCGCTGTGCTGGAGTTCGTCAAATACGAACTCGAGACGCCGAAATATGACGTCGAGGAATGTCAGCAACGTGACATGACCTATTCCGCGCCGCTCAAAGTGACCCTGCGCCTCATCGTGTTTGATGTGGACGAGGACACCGGTGCGAAGTCTGTTAAAGACATCAAAGAGCAAGACGTGTTCATGGGCGACATGCCTTTGATGACACCGAACGGCACCTTTGTGGTGAACGGCACCGAGCGCGTGATCGTGTCTCAGATGCACCGTTCGCCGGGCGTGTTCTTTGACCACGACAAAGGCAAGACCCACTCTTCGGGTAAACTGCTGTTCGCCTGCCGCATCATTCCCTATCGCGGCTCCTGGCTCGATTTCGAATTCGACGCCAAGGACATCGTTTATGCCCGTATCGACCGTCGCCGCAAATTGCCGGTCACGACCCTGCTCTATGCGCTGGGTCTCGATCAGGAAGCGATCTGTGACGCATATTACAACACCGTCGAATTCAAGCTCGAAAAGAACAAAGGTTGGGTGACCAAGTTCTTCCCCGAGCGCGTGCGTGGCACACGTCCGACCTATGATCTCGTGGACGCCGCAACAGGTGAAGTGATCTGTAAAGCGGGCGACAAGATGACCCCGCGTGCAGTGAAGAAAATCATCGATGCCGGTGAAATCACCGAGCTGCTGGTGCCCTTCGAGCACATCATCGGCAAGTTCGTCGCGAAAGACATCATCAACGAAGAAACCGGCGCAATCTATGTCGAGGCTGGCGATGAGCTGACCCTCGAAATGGACAAAGACGGTGACGTGATCGGTGGCTCCCTCAAAGAGCTTATGGATGCGGGTATCACCGACATTCCTGTTCTCGACATCGATGGCGTGAACGTTGGCCCCTACATCCGCAACACGATGGCGGCAGACAAGAACATGAACCGCGAAACCGCGCTCATGGACATCTACCGTGTCATGCGTCCGGGTGAGCCGCCGACCGTTGAAGCGGCCTCCAACATGTTCGAAAGCCTGTTCTTCGACAGCGAGCGTTACGACCTCTCCGCCGTTGGTCGCGTGAAAATGAACATGCGTCTCGATCTGGATGCACCGGATACGCACCGCACATTGCGTCGCGAAGACATCGTTTCCTGCATTAAAGCGCTGGTCGAATTGCGTGACGGTAAAGGCGACGTGGACGACATTGACCACCTCGGCAACCGCCGTGTCCGCTCCGTGGGCGAATTGATGGAGAACCAGTATCGCGTTGGTCTTCTGCGTATGGAACGTGCGATCAAGGAACGCATGTCCTCCGTCGAGATCGACACGGTCATGCCGCAGGATCTCATCAATGCGAAACCGGCCGCCGCCGCTGTGCGCGAATTCTTTGGTTCCTCGCAGCTGTCGCAGTTTATGGACCAAACCAACCCGCTTTCGGAAGTCACGCACAAGCGTCGTCTCTCCGCGCTTGGGCCGGGCGGTTTGACTCGCGAACGCGCAGGCTTTGAGGTTCGTGACGTTCACATCACGCACTACGGTCGTATGTGTCCGATTGAAACGCCGGAGGGGCCGAACATCGGTCTGATCAACTCTCTGGCGACCTTTGCCCGCGTCAACAAATACGGTTTCATCGAGACTCCGTATCGGAAAGTTGTCGACGGTCAGGTTACGGACGAAGTACAATACATGTCCGCGACCGAAGAGATGCGTCACACGGTGGCTCAGGCCAACTCGACGCTCGACGAGGACAACAAGTTCGTCAACGATCTCGTGTCTACTCGTCAGTCGGGCGAACACGCGCTGAACCCGCCGACGAATGTGGACCTTATCGACGTTTCGCCGAAACAGCTGGTCTCCGTCGGTGCGGCGTTGATCCCCTACCTTGAAAACGACGATGCGAACCGCGCGCTTATGGGGGCGAACATGCAACGTCAGGCCGTGCCGCTTCTGCGTGCCGAGGCGCCGCTGGTCGGCACCGGTATGGAAGGCAAGGTCGCAATCGACTCCGGGGCGGCTATTCAGGCCAAACGCGCCGGGATCATTGACCAGGTGGATGCAACCCGCGTTGTGGTGCGTGCAACCTCCGACCTTGAACTGGGTGATGCCGGTGTGGACATCTACCGTCTGCGCAAGTTCCAGCGTTCGAACCAGAACACCTGTATCAACCAGCGTCCGCTGGTGAAGGTGGGTCAGAAAGTGGCCAAAGGCGAGGTGATCGCTGACGGTCCGTCGACCGATATGGGCGAACTGGCTCTGGGTAAAAACGTCATCGTCGCGTTTATGCCGTGGAACGGCTACAACTACGAAGACTCCATCCTGATCTCCGAGCGCATTGCGCGTGACGACGTCTTCACCTCGGTTCACATCGAGGAATTCGAAGTCGCCGCCCGTGACACGAAGCTCGGGCCGGAAGAAATCACCCGCGACATTCCGAACGTCGGCGAGGAAGCTCTGCGCAATCTTGACGAAGCCGGTATTGTCTACATCGGTGCTCACGTCGAGCCGGGTGACATTCTCGTCGGTAAAATCACACCGAAGGGCGAAAGCCCGATGACGCCGGAGGAAAAACTCCTGCGCGCCATCTTCGGTGAGAAAGCTTCCGATGTGCGTGACACGTCGCTGCGCGTCAAACCGGGTGACTACGGCACGGTCGTGGAAGTCCGTGTGTTCAACCGTCACGGCGTCGAGAAAGACGAGCGTTCGCTGCAAATCGAACGTGAGGAAATCGAACGCCTGGCGCGTGACCGCGATGACGAGATGGCCATTCTGGACCGCAACATCTACGCGCGTCTGAAAGACCTGATCATGGGTAAAGTCATTGCCAAAGGCCCGAAAGGTGTCCGGACCGGCGTGACTGTGGACGAAGAGTTGCTGTCGCAACTGTCCAAAGGCCAGTGGTGGCAGATCGCCCTCGAAGACGAGGATTCTGCAACCATCGTCGAGGCTCTGAACGCCCAGTATGAGGCACAGAAACGTGCGCTTGAGCACCGTTTCGAAGACAAGGTAGAGAAAGTCCGTCGTGGCGACGACCTGCCGCCGGGTGTGATGAAAATGGTCAAAGTCTTCATCGCCGTGAAGCGCAAGCTTCAGCCGGGCGACAAGATGGCCGGTCGTCACGGGAACAAAGGTGTGATTTCGCGCGTTGTTCCGATGGAAGACATGCCGTTCCTCGAAGACGGGACACCTGTCGACTTCTGTCTCAACCCGCTGGGTGTGCCTTCGCGGATGAACGTTGGTCAGATTCTCGAGACGCACACCGGTTGGGCGTCCCGTGGTCTGGGTCTGCAAGTTGACGAGGCTCTGCAAGAGTATCGTCGTTCGGGTGACATGACACCTGTGCGCGACGCTCTGAAGTTCGTCTATGGCGAAGAGGTCTATGACGAAGGCTTTGCTCCGATGGATGAGGCCGATCTTCTGGAAGCAGCGGGCAATGTCACCAAAGGTGTGCCGGTCGCGACCCCCGTCTTTGACGGTGCGAAAGAGGCCGACATCAATGACGCACTGCGCCGCGCGGGCTTTGACACCTCCGGTCAATCCGTCCTGTACGATGGCCGCACGGGTGAACAGTTTGCCCGTAAGGTCACCGTCGGCATGAAATACCTGCTGAAACTGCACCACCTTGTGGACGACAAAATCCACGCCCGTTCCACGGGTCCGTACTCGCTCGTCACCCAGCAGCCGCTCGGTGGTAAGGCGCAGTTCGGTGGTCAGCGCTTCGGGGAGATGGAGGTCTGGGCTCTGGAAGCCTATGGTGCCGCCTACACCTTGCAGGAAATGCTCACGGTCAAGTCGGATGACGTGGCTGGACGGGCGAAAGTCTACGAGTCGATCGTTAAGGGCGAAGACAACTTTGAAGCCGGCGTGCCGGAATCCTTCAACGTTCTTGTCAAAGAAGTCCGTGGCCTCGGCCTCAATATGGAACTCCTGGACTCGGAGGGCGAGGAGTAAGGGCTTCGGCCCTTCTTCTCCCTCCCTTTCCGAGACAATCTGAGGAACTCATAAGATGAACCAGGAACTCACAACCAACCCGTTCAACCCGCTGGCGCAGCCGTCGACCTTTGATGAGATCAAAGTCTCTCTCGCGTCGCCGGAACGCATCCTGTCGTGGTCCTACGGGGAAATCAAGAAACCGGAAACCATCAACTACCGGACATTCAAGCCGGAGCGTGATGGTCTTTTCTGTGCGCGTATCTTTGGCCCGATCAAGGACTATGAATGTCTTTGCGGCAAATACAAACGCATGAAGTATCGCGGCGTTGTCTGCGAGAAATGTGGTGTTGAAGTTACGCTTCAGAAAGTGCGCCGCGAGCGCATGGGCCACATTGAATTGGCCGCGCCTGTGGCTCACATCTGGTTCCTGAAATCCCTGCCGAGCCGGATCGGCCTCATGCTCGACATGACGCTGCGTGATCTGGAACGCGTGCTCTATTTCGAAAACTACGTTGTGATCGAACCGGGCCTGACGGATCTCACCTACGGTCAGATGATGACCGAAGAAGAGTATATGGACGCTCAGGACATGTATGGCATGGACGCATTCGAGGCCGACATCGGTGCCGAAGCGATCCGCAAAATGCTCTCCAACATCGACCTTGAGTCCACCGCAGAACAGCTGCGCGAAGACCTCAAGGAAGCGACGGGCGAGCTGAAGCCGAAAAAGATTATCAAACGTCTGAAAATCGTCGAGTCCTTCCTCGAATCCGGCAACCGTCCGGAATGGATGATCATGACGGTGATCCCTGTGATCCCGCCAGAGCTGCGCCCGCTGGTGCCGCTCGATGGTGGCCGTTTCGCAACCTCCGACCTGAACGACCTTTACCGTCGTGTGATCAACCGGAACAACCGTCTCAAGCGTCTGATCGAACTGCGTGCGCCCGACATCATCGTGCGCAACGAAAAACGGATGCTGCAAGAATCCGTCGACGCCCTGTTCGACAACGGCCGTCGTGGCCGCGTCATCACCGGTGCGAACAAACGCCCGCTGAAGTCGCTCTCCGACATGCTCAAAGGTAAACAGGGTCGTTTCCGTCAGAACCTTTTGGGGAAACGCGTCGACTTCTCCGGCCGTTCGGTGATTGTGACCGGTCCGGAACTGAAGCTGCACCAATGTGGTCTGCCGAAGAAGATGGCGCTCGAACTGTTCAAGCCGTTCATCTATTCGCGGCTTGAAGCCAAGGGGCTGTCTTCGACCGTGAAACAGGCCAAGAAACTGGTGGAAAAAGAGCGTCCGGAAGTCTGGGACATCCTCGACGAGGTGATCCGCGAGCATCCGGTCATGCTCAACCGTGCGCCGACGCTTCACCGTCTTGGTATTCAGGCGTTTGAACCCACACTGATCGAAGGGAAAGCGATCCAGCTTCACCCGCTCGTCTGTTCTGCGTTCAACGCCGACTTTGACGGGGACCAAATGGCTGTTCACGTGCCGCTCTCTCTTGAGGCACAGCTCGAAGCCCGCGTCCTGATGATGTCCACGAACAACGTGCTGTCGCCTGCCAACGGTGCACCGATCATCGTGCCGTCGCAGGATATGATCTTGGGCCTCTACTACATCACCATGCAACGTGATGGGATGAAGGGTGAAGGCATGGTCTTCTCCGACATCGAAGAGGTCGAATACGCGCTGAACGCTGGCGAAGTACATCTTCACGCCAAAATCACTGCGCGGATCAAACAGATCGACGAGCACGGCCAAGAGGTATGGGAACGTCACGAGACAACCCCCGGTCGCTTGCGCCTTGGCGCTCTGTTGCCGCTGAACGCAAAAGCACCGTTCTCCTTGGTGAACCAGCTTCTGCGGAAGAAAGACGTGCAGCGTGTCATTGACACTGTCTACCGTTACTGCGGCCAGAAAGAGTCGGTGATCTTCTGTGACCAGATCATGTCTCTGGGCTTTAAAGAAGCGTTCAAAGCCGGGATTTCCTTCGGCAAGGACGACATGGTGATTCCGGACAACAAATGGAGTCTCGTTGATTCCACCCGTGATCAGGTGAAAGATTTTGAACAACAGTACATGGACGGCCTGATCACTCAGGGCGAGAAGTACAACAAAGTTGTCGATGCATGGGCCAAGTGTAACGACAAGGTCACCGAGGCGATGATGAACACCATCTCCGCCAAGAAGTACGATGAGAATGGCGCCGAAATGGAGCCGAACTCGGTTTACATGATGGCTCACTCCGGTGCGCGTGGTTCTGTGACCCAGATGAAACAGCTGGGCGGTATGCGCGGCCTGATGGCGAAACCTTCGGGCGAGATTATCGAAACGCCGATTATCTCGAACTTTAAAGAAGGTCTGACCGTGCTTGAGTACTTTAACTCGACCCACGGTGCCCGTAAGGGTCTGTCGGATACGGCTCTGAAAACCGCGAACTCCGGTTACCTGACCCGTCGTCTTGTTGACGTGGCACAGGACTGCATCGTGCGCGAAGTCGATTGTGGCACCGAACTTGCGATCACCGCCGAAGCGGCTGTGAACGACGGTGAGGTTGTGGCGACGCTGGCCGAGCGTATCCTTGGCCGTGTTTCTGCGGACGATGTGTTGCGTCCGGGTACCGACGAGGTGCTGGTCAGCAAGAACGAGCTGATCGACGAGCGTAAAGCCGATGCGATCGAGGCGGCTGGTGTTGCCTCCATGCGTATCCGTAGCCCGCTGACCTGTGAGGCCGAGGAAGGCGTCTGTGCCATGTGCTACGGTCGTGACCTCGCCCGCGGCACCATGGTCAACCAAGGTGAAGCGGTCGGTATCATCGCGGCCCAGTCCATTGGTGAGCCCGGCACTCAGCTGACGATGCGGACCTTCCACATCGGCGGCGTGGCCCAAGGTGGTCAGCAGTCCTTCCAGGAAGCCAACCAGGAAGGCAAGATCGTCTTCCGCGAAGCCAACCTTCTGGAAAACCGTCATGGCGAGAAGATCGTCATGGGGCGGAACATGCAGATGGCGATTGTGGACGATAACGGCGTGGAACGCGCTTCGTTCAAGCTGGGTTACGGGACCAAGGTGTTTGTTGAAGAGGGCGCAACCATTGCCCGCGGCGACAAGCTCTTTGAATGGGATCCGTACACGCTTCCGATCATCGCGGAAAAAGCCGGTAAAGCCAAATTTGTCGACCTCATCTCGGGCCTGTCCGTGCGTGACGAGACCGATGATGCAACCGGCATGACCCAGAAAATCGTGACCGACTGGCGCTCTGTGCCGCGCGGTGGCGATCTGAAGCCTGAAGTCTTCATTCTGGACGAAGACGGCGAGCCGATGCGCAATGATGCAGGCAACCCTGTGGCCTATCTCATGTCCGTGGATGCCATTCTCTCTATCGAGGATGGTCAGGACATCGAGGCCGGTGACGTTGTGGCCCGTATCCCGCGTGAAGGTGCGAAGACCAAGGACATCACCGGTGGTCTGCCGCGTGTAGCCGAATTGTTCGAAGCCCGTCGTCCGAAAGACCACGCCATCATCGCGGAAGTCGATGGCTATGTGCGCTTCGGCAAGGACTACAAGAACAAGCGTCGCATTTCGATCGAACCGTCGGATGAGACCAAGGAAACCGTCGAATACATGGTGCCGAAAGGCAAGCACATCCCTGTGGCTGAAGGCGACTTCATCCAGAAGGGTGAGTATATCATGGACGGTAATCCGGCACCGCACGACATCCTCGCCATCATGGGTGTCGAAGCTCTGGCCGATTACATGATCGACGAGGTGCAGGAGGTCTATCGTCTTCAAGGCGTGAAGATCAACGATAAGCACATCGAAGTCATCGTGCGCCAGATGTTGCAGAAGTGGGAAATCCTCGACTCCGGGGACACCACTCTGCTCAAAGGCGAAGCGGTCGATAAGGTCGAGTTCGAAGAAGCCAATGCCAAGGCGGAAGCCAAAGGCGGACGTCCGGCTAAAGGCCAGCCGATCCTCTTGGGGATCACCAAAGCCTCGTTGCAAACGCGGTCGTTCATCTCTGCGGCATCGTTCCAGGAGACCACCCGTGTGCTCACGGAGGCGTCTGTCCAAGGTAAGCGCGACAAACTGGTGGGTCTCAAAGAGAACATCATCGTGGGTCGCCTCATTCCGGCCGGTACCGGTGGTGCGACACAACGTGTCCGCCGTATCGCTCAGGAACGCGACAACGTGGTGATCGAAGAGGCCCGTGCCGAGGCCGAAGCAGCTGCCCAACTCGCTGCTCCGGTGGTGGAAGCGGATACGGGCTTTGGCGACGACACGCTGGTTGTTGACACACCCGAAGGTTCCGACGACTAAGTCAGACCGATATGAATATGAAAGGCCCTGCGGAAACGCGGGGCCTTTTGCTTTGCGGGGAATGCCGCAGGATCATTGTGGTGTTCTGGCGTGTCTCAGGCCTCTTGTGCCTTTGCCATGTGATGCTGCCAGCGCGGGTCGCCTTTGGCTTCAAACCCGTGTTTCTCCGCCAGCCGCTCGACATAATCCGCGCAGCATTGATGATGCAGGCGCAAGACATCGGGCAGGGCGGTGATCTCGGCATAGGTCGCGTCAAACCGTTCGGCATATTTCAACGCGCTGTCATCCAGCTCTTCGTTGCGGTTCTTGCCGTTGAAAAACGCCTCTGTGTATCGGTCTTTACCCGCTACGGTAGACTTGGTGCCCATCTTGAGCGCAAAGCTCTCCTGTGTCCGTGAGGCGTAATGGTTGAGTTGGGCATAGTCATGGGTGATCCAGCGCGGCTGCGTCATCATCACGGGGTTTTCCTTCGGATGATAGCGGCGCATCGTCGCGCCATCACACCGTTTGAGCAGATTGGGCGCCGTGCCCCAATCATCAGGTCCGCGCCAGCCTTTGGGCGAGTGAACCCCCAGACGCCAGAAATGGCTTGGCCAGCGCACCAGCGTTTTGAAAAAGGCGTTCCCCCTGTGCCGCCGCTCCGAAGCGCGGGTAAAGCGACGATGGGTCAGCGCGTCTTCCCAGTTGTGATGCCCCCCATCACCGAAACAGCGCCAGTGCACGGCTATACCGTGGGTCTGGTCCATGTCGAATGCGGCAAACAGGTCGGGCAGGAGACCGTCGCCACGATGGATCACCAGAAACTCGTCCACGTCGATATTGAACACCCATTCCGCCGCCCGAATGCGGGGATGCTTGGCCATGAGTTTCAGCGTTGTGCGCTTCACAGGGCGGTCCGGCTCCGGCGTGTAGGGCACGGCGGTCAGGATGCCGGCCTCGTCAAGCGCCATCAGAAGTTCGGGCGAGTGGTCGGTGCAGTCGTTGTAAAAGACGACAAGGTGATCGAAGCCCAGCATGAGATACCATGCGACCCATTCGAGAATGAACGGCCCTTCGTTGCGCATGGTTGTAACGACGAGTCGTTCATTCATATGTTGCACCTGTCCTGCACTAATGACGCGTGAGCCTTCGACAATCCGTTTCTATCTCACATGAATTTCGAAAGGATTTATGCACGCAAGGTTTTTCAGGGCAAGACAAAGACGAAGCCTCTTTCCGAAGAAGAAAAGCGATGATAGCGGGAAAGGGAAGGGGGCGCAGCATGTTCAATCTTTTGTCGAAATTGCCGGACAACACCCGCGGGGCTGTGATCATGTCGCTGTCCATGGCGGCTTTTACCACGAACGACAGTTTCATGAAGGGGGCCTTGGCCGAGGTGCCGCTGTTTCAGGGGCTGTTTCTTCGAGCCACTCTGAACATTGTGATGCTGTTTGTTGTGCTTGTGCCGCTCATTGGGCCGGTGCGGCTGGATCTTCCGCGCAAGGATTGGGTGATGATCGGGATACGGTCCTGTGCCGAGATCGGTGCGGCGCTGTGCTTTATGACTGCGGTCAGCAACATGCCCTTGGCTAATGCCACGGCGATCATGCAGACGCTCCCGCTTTCAATCACCATTGCGGGCTGGCTCTTGTTCCGCGATCCGCTGGGCTGGCGGCGTATGGTGGCGATTGTGATCGGCTTTTTCGGAGTGCTCATGATCGTGCAGCCCGGCACAGACGGTTTCAGCGGCTATGCACTCTTCGCAGTTCTGGCCATGCTGTGCGTGACCTTACGAGATATTATCGTGCGCAAGATCGACCATTCCGTGCCCACCACCACCGTGACCCTTGGCGCAATCCTCGCGGTGTGGGTGGCATCGGGGCTTTTGTCGATCGGGCAGGGGTGGGAGCAGGTCTCTGTCAAAGCATGGGCGCAGATCACAGGCTCTGCGGCGTTTCTGATCGTGGCCTATGTGACCTCGGTGGCTGTGATGCGGGTGGGCGAGATGTCCTTTGTCTCGCCATTCCGCTATACGGCGTTGATCTGGGCGTTGCTGATCGGCTTGTTTGCCTTCGGGGAATGGCCCAACGCGTTGGCCTTTACAGGAGCCGGAATCATCGCAGGAACGGGCATCTATACGGTCCTGCGCGAGGCCGCCCTGCGACGTCGCGGCACATCAAATCCGTCGCGATAAACACGTTGACAGGGGGATTGTGAAAGCCATACGAGGTCAAGGCGTTACACGGCGCTCGCCCGACTTTCGGGCTTGCGGTTTCCCGACCAGGGCTTTCCGGCTCACAAACGGGCGCGGAGTGTTGACAAGCCCCCCGACTCTCCATATACGGCCACCCATCCGGCATAGGGGACGTCCCTATCTCGCCGACTTCTAAATCGTAGTGATCAAGACCCGAGCAATTTGAGGCGCTCTGGTCCTCTGGGAACTCACCGCGTCGTTCACCTCGGAATGGGAACGATTGCGGGTTTTCGTGTTATGCGGACGCGTGTGGCACATCGACATCGTAATCGCCCCGGCAGGGCCGTCAGGTCGCCACCGAGGTTCATCTAGTTAGGAAACGGGAAAGCACCCTATGCCAACGATTCAGCAGCTGATCCGCAAACCGCGTCAGCCCAAACGTAAGGTTTCCAAGTCCCAACACTTGGAGCAATGCCCTCAGAAGCGCGGTGTTTGTACGCGCGTCTACACCACGACCCCGAAGAAACCGAACTCCGCTATGCGGAAAGTCGCCAAAGTGCGTCTGACCAATGGTTTCGAGGTCATCTCTTACATCCCCGGTGAAAGCCACAACCTTCAGGAACACTCCGTGGTTCTGATCCGTGGCGGCCGTGTGAAAGACCTTCCGGGTGTCCGTTACCACATCCTGCGCGGTGTTCTGGATACCCAGGGCGTCAAAGACCGTAAACAGCGTCGTTCGAAATACGGCGCTAAGCGTCCTAAATAAGGAGATCACGGAATGTCCCGTCGTCACGCCGCTGAGAAGCGCGAAGTCCTGCCCGACGCCAAATATGGCGATCGCGTGCTGACCAAATTCATGAACAACCTGATGATCGATGGCAAAAAATCTGCCGCCGAGAAAATTGTCTACAACGCGCTGACCCGCGTCGAAGACAAGCTGAAAAAAGCTCCGGTTGAAGTGTTCCACGAAGCCCTCGACAACGTAAAACCCTCTGTTGAGGTGCGTTCCCGTCGTGTGGGTGGTGCAACCTACCAGGTGCCTGTTGAAGTGCGCGTCGAACGTCGCGAAGCTCTGGCAATCCGCTGGCTGATCTCCGCATCGCGCGCTCGCAACGAGAACACGATGGAAGAACGTCTTGCCGGTGAGCTGCTTGACGCAGTAAACGGTCGTGGCGCTGCTGTGAAAAAGCGCGAAGACACCCACAAAATGGCCGACGCCAACAAAGCGTTCAGCCATTACCGCTGGTAACTCAACTCAGGCCCTTAGGACCGAACACCAATGGCACGCGAATTTCCCCTCGACCGATACCGCAACTTCGGTATCATGGCGCACATCGATGCAGGTAAAACCACCTGTTCCGAGCGCATCCTCTTCTACACCGGCAAGTCCCACAACATTGGTGAGGTGCACGATGGTGCAGCCACCATGGACTGGATGGAGCAGGAGCAGGAGCGCGGTATCACCATCACTTCGGCTGCGACGACCACTTTCTGGGAACGCACCGAAGATGGCGTAACCGCCGAAACACCGAAGCACCGGATGAACATCATCGACACCCCCGGTCACGTGGACTTCACCATCGAGGTGGAACGTTCGCTTGCCGTGCTCGACGGTGCCGTGGCTGTTCTTGACGCCAACGCCGGCGTTGAGCCGCAAACCGAAACCGTGTGGCGTCAGGCTGACCGCTACAAGGTTCCGCGTATTGTGTTCGTCAACAAGATGGACAAAATCGGTGCCGACTTCTTCAACTGTGTGAACATGATTGAAGACCGCACCGGTGCGCGTGCCATTCCCGTCGGCATCCCGATTGGTGCGGAAACCGAGCTTGAGGGCCTGATTGACCTCGTGACCATGGAAGAGTGGCTGTGGCAGGGTGAAGACCTTGGCGCATCCTGGATCAAAGCTCCGATCCGCGACTCTCTCAAGGATATGGCCGAAGAGTGGCGTGGTAAGATGATCGAAGCCGCCGTCGAAGAAGACGACGACGCGATGATGGAATACCTCGAAGGCAACGAACCCGATGTGCCGACGCTCCGTGCGCTTCTGCGCAAAGGGACGCTGGCTCTGCATTTTGTTCCGGTCCTTGGTGGTTCCGCGTTCAAAAACAAAGGCGTTCAGTCCCTGCTCAACGCTGTGATCGACTACCTGCCGAGCCCGCTCGACGTTGTTGATTACATGGGCTTCAAACCGGGCGACGAAACGGAAACCCGTGACATCCCGCGTCGTGCGGATGATGACATGGCCTTCTCCGGTCTGGCGTTCAAAATTATGAACGACCCGTTCGTGGGCTCCTTGACCTTCACCCGGATCTACTCCGGCGTGTTGAAAAAAGGCGACACCATCCTGAACTCCACCAAAGGTAAGAAAGAGCGCGTCGGTCGTATGATGATGATGCACTCCAACAACCGTGAGGAGATCGAAGAAGCGTTTGCAGGCGACATCATCGCGCTTGCAGGTCTCAAAGACACCACCACCGGCGACACGCTCTGTGACGTCAAGGAACCGGTTGTCCTCGAAACCATGACTTTCCCCGATCCGGTGATCGAGATTGCTGTCGAGCCGAAGACCAAAGGCGACCAGGAAAAAATGTCCGCAGGTCTGGCACGTCTTGCTGCCGAAGACCCGTCCTTCCGCGTCGAAACCGACCTCGAGTCCGGTCAGACCATCATGAAGGGCATGGGCGAGCTTCACCTCGACATTCTCGTCGATCGTCTGAAGCGCGAATTCAAGGTCGAAGCCAACATTGGTGCGCCGCAGGTGGCTTATCGTGAGACAATTTCTCACGAAGTCGAGCACACCTACACCCACAAGAAACAGTCGGGTGGTTCGGGTCAGTTCGCTGAGGTGAAAATGATCATCACTCCGACAGAGCCGGGCGAAGGTTACTCCTTCGAATCCAAGATTGTTGGTGGTGCGGTTCCGAAAGAATACATCCCGGGTGTCGAAAAAGGCATTAACTCGGTGATGGACTCCGGTCCGCTCGCAGGCTTCCCTGTGATCGACTTCAAAGTGGCCCTCATCGACGGTAAGTTCCACGACGTGGACTCCTCCGTCCTCGCCTTCGAAATTGCAGCACGTATGTGTATGCGTGAAGGGATGAAGAAAGCCGGCGCGAAACTGCTCGAGCCGATCATGAAAGTTGAAGTGATCACCCCGGAAGAATACACCGGCGGTATCATTGGCGATCTGACCTCCCGTCGCGGGCAGGTTCAGGGGCAGGACACTCGCGGTAACGCGATTGCCATCGACGCGTTCGTGCCGCTGGCCAATATGTTCGGCTACATCAACACGCTGCGTTCCATGTCTTCGGGCCGTGCGCAGTTTACGATGCAGTTCGATCACTACGAAGCTGTGCCTTCGAACATCTCGGAAGAAATTCAGGCCAAATTCGCGTAAGCGGGGCCAGAACCCAACACGGGGGTCAGGGCGACCTGATCCCCAAACAGAATGAAACAGGAGGCCATCATGGCTAAGGAAAAGTTTGAGCGTTCGAAACCGCACGTGAACATCGGGACCATTGGTCACGTTGACCACGGTAAGACCACGTTGACCGCTGCGAT
>NZ_FORY01000042.1 GCF_900114135.1 Celeribacter halophilus | reverse complement strand
CCAATGGCCATCCGCAAAACAGCATAGACGATCTGCTGCCGTGGAACTTCAAGCTGTCAAGCTAAGCTGCATGTGATGTCCTGCGAACGCTTACTGACGTGTTCGATATGGTCGCGTGAAATGAAGCTATAGGTCTCCGGCAAACTCGGGGCAATTCAATCCGCATCGGCTTCCATTCTTGCCCGATAGTCCACGACCGCTCGTTCTGACTCTTCAAGTGTCACCGCGAGATCAGTCACCCGCGTCTCCAACCAGTGCGTGAATTCACGCGCAGCGTCGAAGCGCTTGTCTGTCAGGAATTTCACATATTCGTCCATGAGAGTATTGGAGAGCGCGGCTGCCAGTTCGGGATCTTCGGATTCTGCTGTCACCTGAACCACATAAGATGTGCCTTGCTGGCGCACAGAAAAAGACCGCCGCAATTTGCTGACAATATCCTTATATTCTCCCAACTGCGATGCACTTGCCGAAGCGGCCGCCGATATCTGGCTCGGCAAGTCTTCGACCTCAGCATCTATGTCCAAATCGGAATCTGTTAGAAGCGACTTCACCCAGACTTTAACGCCGTCAACAAATGAAGGTGATTTCTCTTGATCCAGAATGTCCGGATTGAATTCTGGAATATTTTCCAACTCAAGCCGTTCAGCAACCCGATGCAAAAGCACATTGGAGCGTAAAACTGCAAGCTCCCCTTCGATTACAGAATTTGTTAAATTCTGTTGCTCCTCCACCAGATCAAAACTGTTGCGCGCAATCAAACCCTGCTCCCCGAGAAGCATCTGAGAGACCGCCACATAGCGCGGCGTCGCATTCAACAACAACAGACCTGTGAGAATGATAGCCGTCGCCGTAAAGCCCAGAACAGTTCTGCGCCCGTTTTTCAGCAACAAGATCAAATCTTGCAAGCGCATCTTGGCTGGCACGTCGTCCCGGAGCGGCACCTGTTCGTTCGTCGGGACTGTCCGGACACTACTTTGATGATTCATACTCAAAACCCCCAAGCCCAAAACCAAGTTCGGGCACAACTATAAAAAACACAGTGCATACTCTATCACGAGATCTGCAGTGAGCGTTGCCAACAATGTTCTCATTCATGCGCGCCCGATCAAGAGATTTCCCCTTTCTGTCCAACCAATCCCTGCTCAGATTATTTTTTAAGCACGAAACCTTTAGAAACAGGCTGCAAATCGGATGAAACGTTTATTATGCCGCCAAACCAAAACAGCATCAGGAGATGCCAAACACCCGTTCTCGAACACTAATGAGTGCCCCCATATAGAGAACCATCGTCATAAGCGAGAAAGGCGTCATCAGACCGGGCTCAGTCATGTTGCGTGCGAGGATCATGGCAGCGATTGAGACGAAAAACGCTTGAGGCATCTCGCATCTACGAACCATAGCGACAAAGACCTGCCAGATTGCATAAAAAAAGGCCAACAGCGCAATCCCCAAACCAATCAGACCTTGATGCACAGCGGTCTGTAGATAAGCGTTATGAAAGGTGAATGTCGCGTTGAAATCCTTATAAAATTCAACAAAAATTTTTCGCGACACATGGGTCCAGTCCTTTGGATTCCAAAAACCGCCATGGCCAACTCCCAATAACGGATTTTCTTTTATCTGGTCCAAGGCATATCCCCAGAGCACAGTTCGCCCAGTCAAGGTCGCGTCTTTTCCGAACTTATCAAGAACCAGGCCGATCACATCAATATTCGCCGCTGAAAACAAAAGAGACGCTCCTATCAGCAGAAGGCTCAATCCCAGTGTAAGCCAGAACAAGATCACCGGATGAAACAGCCCCCGACCATCCAGCATCTTTGACAACAGAATGAGGATCAAAAGAGCAAAGGCCAAAAGGACAGCTGTGGCAGAATTGGAAATAAATACCAGCGCAAGTGCACAGACCGCCAACACACCGGCGACAAGTCGAAAGAAACGGCGCTGCCCGTAATCCAGCGCGACACACAGCGCAGCGGACCACAGAATAACCATATTCAAGCCCATAGAGTTTTTCGAAGCGAAAACCCCACGAGAAGCTTTCCCTCCCGTTGCGGGCAATACCAGAGAGGCAATAGAAAAAATTCCGGCCGCGATCACCAGTGAAACAAGGACATCCCTGCGATCCAACCTGAGCGCGACGCAATAACAGATCATTACCGTGAGAAACCCTTGCGCCGCCGATTTCAATATAGCTCCTGGATTCACACCCCAAAGCACTGACATGATGCACCATGTTGGAAACAGAAACAGAACCCATGATTTCGCTACAATCGGGAAAAGATCATCGATGTCTCGAACAAACGCATAACCGAAATAAAGAGAAAGAGGATAAAGGATCAGTTCATCCATAGGGAATTGCTTGAACGTCACAATCAGCCAAAGTGTCAGCAGCAGGTGATCGCGCTTTTTGGCATCCAGCCTATACAACGCCTTTCGCGCCACTTCAGAGTGTGTACAATGTACGGGGTAGGTTATGCTGGAATAAGCCTTATCTCCTGACGGAACCATTTCATCAACACTCATTTGCTTCGTAAACGTTCACACTATGACCACAGCAGTGTCCGCAGACATTACTCAAAATAGATTACATGTCAGTTTGTCACATGCCTCAATACATTCTTTAAAATCACGTAATGAAATCCACATTCCTCCTTTTCATTGCGCATTTAGCTCGTTTTTTCAGCCAAAATATTGTGGAAACTTCTCACATCGAGGTCCACGGATCTCCCGATAACTCCCTCACAAGGACATATACCAACATCCCCGGAACTTTATCCGTGGCGACAAGACATGACAGAAAGAAAACATAACACGCCCCATCCCAAACGTTCCTACTAAAGAATCTGATAGACAACTCATCATTGTGAAATTTAAGGGTGAAGCCAACATGCTTTGATTTCATCTTGGGAACCGAGTTTTGCCCTAAAGCCTTAACCACGGAAAACATGTCATTTGCGTTTCCCGGAATGTATGAAGACGCTTGGAGTCTGACGCATTTTCCAGCGACTGGAACTTTTTCGGATCCCCTTGGTTATAAGCCGTTCACGCCCCTAAACCTCAAATACCCAGCACCCACAGAATCAGTGGAATTGTCGCGATGGCGGCGATGGTTTGGGAGGTAACGATTCCAGCCATCAATGTGCCGTCGCCGTTCATTTGACGGGTCAGCACATAGGATGTGGGGGCTGTGGGGATGGCCGAGAAAACGACCAGCACCAGCGCCTCGACGCCGTTCAGCCCGACAAGACGCGCGATGAGCGCTGCGAGCAAGGGCATGAGTAGCAGACGCAGAGCGCCTGATGCTGCCAATGTAACCCCGTCGCGACGCAGCGTGGCAGGTTGCAGGGCAGCCCCCACACAGAGCAGGCCAAGCGGCAGGCTGGCTTGCGCGAGCAGATCAAGAAAACGCCCCGTGCCAAACGGAAGCCCCCATCCGGTCAGCGCCAGCGCGATGCCCCCCAGACAGGCCAGAATAAGCGGATTGAGCGCCATAGTGCGCAGCATCGAAAAAAGTGTGCGCCCCTGCCCTGCCTCGGTCAAAGCCATGATCGACAGGACGTTGACCAAGGGCACGGCAATGGCAAGGTAAATTGCCGCACGCTCGATCCCTACGGGGCCGGTCAGGGTGGCAAGAATGGCCAGCCCCAGATAGGTATTAAACCGCACCGCGCCTTGTAGCACTGCTCCGAAACGGGCTGCGGGGATGGGGTGAGCGCGCCGGAACAGGCTCAGGGCACATGCCGCGATCAGAATGACGACAACGGTCGCACCGCCCAGACGCAGCACCTGCGGATCGCGGACGGGGGCATCTGCCAGACTGCTGACCAGAAGCGCCGGAAAAAACAGGAAATAGTTGATCCGTTCGGCGGCGGGCCAGAAACCCGGATCAGGAAAACCGCGCCGAACAAGGATATAGCCAAGGCAGATCAGCGCGAAAAGCGGCCAGATGGTGAAGAAAAGCAATATGTTATCCCCTTGGCTCTGACCTACGCAGTCAGGGCGCCGCGCGGGTATCGTTGCTCTTCCCCGTTTAAGGCCGATGCACGGGTCGGGCAAGCGGGTCGCTAGAGAATTTCACGATGAGAGCCATAGCTTCCCGTTCTGTCGCACATCCAGATAGCTTTGTGCGCCGGTGGATTTCGTCATTCGGGAGGCCGAAAACGTCAAAGCGCAGAACCTCATTCGTGGCTGAAATCTCATGTCTGCAAAGCGTCGGAAAAGTGTCGGACACCCGTCGGCCACAGGCCTGCCGCGCCAGATGGATGTCGGCTTTTGAACGCGATCAGGCTATTTTGCGCTGAGCATCCGTAGTCGCGTGTGAAAACCCTTCGGGACGGAAACGCACCTTTGCTTCGGCACCAGGCGGATCCAAATCGTATAGTTCCGGACGCGCACTGAAATAGCTTCGCCAGTTTTTCTCGGGAAAGCCGCTGGTCGTCACTCCGTGTAAGGATTTCATCAACTGACCCACTTCGCAAATCTGCGCTCCTGTACCGTTTTTACTGAGTGCTGCGATTATAGTCCGCACATTCAAATCAAATGCTCTTACAGACATATTCTCTTTCGGCACAAGACGCGGCGGGGCAACAGGCTTCCGCGTGCCAAGCTCCACAAAACTACTGCAACAGGCGCGAAACGCATCCGGTGCTTTCTCTTCACCAAGCCCGATCACTTTCGCGCCGTTCTCTCGCAATCTTGTGGCAATATGGGTAAAATCACCATCCGAACTTGCGATCACAAAGCAACGCATCTCCCTGACCAGAAGCAACTCCATCGCATCCAGTGCAAGCAATATATCTGCTGCGTTCTTGCCGGTTCCGGCATGTATCATCCGGTAACCATAAGCGTTGTGCCAATCCGAGAGAGACTGCGCATCTCTATAAACACGAACCACACTCGGCTCGCCATGTTTTCCCGCTGCGGTCAAAATATCTGTAGCATATTTTCCGCTAATATTATCGCCATCAACAAGCACCGCGACAGATTGCGCCATCATAAACCCCAAGTCTTAAAATACGACTGCGTTATGCCGGAGAAATGGGCCGAAAACTTGACCCTGACGTGGAAAACCTGTGCGGCTAAGAGGCTTAGCTGCTTCTTTGTAAGACGTTTGCCTCAGGCCTGACGTGCCAGAACGATGTCGGCTTTCAACCCGCCCAGCTCTTCGCTCTCACCTAGGCGCAAGGTGCCGCCGTGTCGCCGTGCCACATCATGGGCGATGGCCAGACCAAGCCCGACACCGGAACCGCGGTTCTGGTTGCGGGCGGCGTCGAGGCGGACGAAAGGCTGCAAGGCCCGCTCGCGCACGTCAGGGGCAATGCCCGGACCGTTGTCTTCGACCGAGATCACCACGGCACGGTCAAACTCGGTCAGGCTGAGTTGCGCAGTCGTGCCATATCGACGCGCATTGGACATGAGGTTATCGAGCGCACGCGACAGCGCCGCAGGGCGCAGGTTGAGCATCACCGGCCCATCGGGCATGGCGCCGAGTTTGACCTCGCCCCCTGCCCGTTCCGCACGCTCTTTGGCCGACAGCACCAGATCCACCAGATCGACCTCTTCAGGCGTCTCCGTCGCCTCGGATCGTGCAAAATCAAGGAAGGCGTTGATGAGCTGCTCCATCTCGTCGAGATCGGCCTGCATCGCCGCAACCTCCGCCGTGTCCTCTTCTGGCACA
Organism: Celeribacter halophilus; assembly: GCF_900114135.1. Lineage (GTDB taxonomy): Bacteria > Pseudomonadota > Alphaproteobacteria > Rhodobacterales > Rhodobacteraceae > Celeribacter > Celeribacter halophilus. The sequence continues at coordinate 3,118 of NZ_FORY01000042.1, read as the reverse complement.
TCAAGCATCGACAGGCCCAGCCGGATGCGCGTCAGCGGCGTGCGCAGATCATGCGACACGCCGGAGAGCATCAAGGTGCGCTGTTCGATCTGGCGTTCGATGCGTGAGCGCATGTTGAGAAAAGCCGCCCCCGCTGCCCGTACTTCCGCAGCTCCAGCCGGACGGTAGGGCTTGCTCTCTCCGCGCCCGAAACTTTCGGCCACCCGCGCAAGCTGACGGATCGGGCGGAGTTGGTTGCGCAGGAAGATAAAGGCGATCAGCGTCATCACCAGACCTGTAAACGCCGTCCAGACCATGAGCTGATGCGGGTTGGAGGCCGAAGCCCGACTGCGCGGCAATTCAATAGTCAGCCGCCCGCCATCGGTCAGGATCGAGGTGCGTACAAGACGCGTATCACTGGCCACATCGACGCCTTCGACCCCGTCGATCCGGCTGCGCAATTCGGAGGCAATCACCCGCGAGGAAAAATCATACCACGGTCTGCGATCTTCCACCGCAGTATCACTTCCGACCGAGGTTTTGAAATTCAACCGCGTGTCCAGATGTTGCAAGGCCACAGGCACCTGATCGGCGGGAATGCCTTCGACCGTTTCCACATAAAGCCCGATTTCTGCCACCACGCCGCGACTGAGCTGGCGGGTGATGTCCTCGAAATAACGCTGCGAGAAGGCCACGATCACAACAAGCTGGATCACCACCACAGGCACCAGAAGGATCAAGGCTCCCCGCCCGTAAATCCCGCGCGGCATATATTTTTTCAGCCAGTTGAACACCATGCCCAGTCCCTTCGGATGATATGCGGGTCCGAAGCAGACAGACCCGAGGCGCCACCACGCCTGATCGCGAGACCCAAAATCCGTGATTCAGATTTTTCGCGAAACGCTGTATTGGTAGACCGTCAAGGAGCGCAAAGAAAAGGAAAATCGCGTGCAGAACCGACCCGAAAGCGTGACCCGTCTGGCGCCGGACCTGATCCGCATCCTCGCGCCCAACCCTTCGCCAATGACCTATTGGGGCACCAACAGCTATCTTCTGGGCGAAGGCGCTGCGCGGGTGGTGATTGATCCGGGACCGGATCTGGCGGCGCATCGCGAGACCATTCTGGGCACCCTGCCCCAAGGTGGCCGGATTTCCCATATTCTTGTGACACATGCCCATCGTGACCATTCCGAAGGGGCACAGGCCCTGTCGCAACTCACGGGCGCACCCGTCCATGCCTTCGGAGATTTCCGCAGCGGACGCAGCCCGATCATGGCCTCGCTCGCCGAACAGATTGGCGGCGGCGAAGGGGTGGATGCGCGTTTTCGTCCTGATGTTACCGTGGCTCATAAAGAGGTGCTTGCAACCCCTGCAGGCTCGATCACCGCGCTGCACACCCCCGGCCATATGGGCAATCACCTATGTTTTCACTGGCAGGACATGGTCTTTTCCGGCGATCTGATTATGGGCTGGTCCTCCTCGCTGATCTCCCCGCCCGATGGCGATGCCGCCGCCTTCCGCAACAGCTGCACCCTGTTGCGCGATCTTGCCCCCGCGCGTCTCCACCCCGGACATGGCGCGGAGGTGGAGATGCCGGTGCGGAGAATCGACTTTCTCCTCACCCATCGCGCAAATCGGGAGGCGCAAATCCTCGAATCCCTGTCTGCACGGCCCCAGTCGCTCATCGCGCTGACAAAAACAGTCTACACAGAGCTTCCGGCGACTCATATTCCCGCCGCCGCACGCAACACGCTGGCGCATCTGATCGACCTCCACCAAAGAAACCGCATCCTCGCCACACCGGAACTCTCTGAAAATGCAGTCTTTTCCACGCGGTGAGCAAAAAATTCGCAAAAAATATCTTTTTGTCACAAAACCCACTTGCACGGCCCAAATCACATAGCTATACACCGCCACATGTTCCGGCGTAGCTCAGCGGTAGAGCAGTTGACTGTTAATCAATTGGTCGTAGGTTCGATCCCTACCGCCGGAGCCAAAGATTTCAAGGGGTTAGCTGAATTTCAGCTAACCGCTTTTCTTTGCTCTAACCCCTTGGGGGAACACTGGGGGAACAACTAAAGTTAAGCTAAAAATCAGTTAGTTTTCTTTTCTAATGCTACAAATACATCGTTTGATTATTGAAAGTTAATTATTTTTCTTTTTTAATACTGCCAATACATCGTTTGATTATTGAAGGTATGTCCATGAACGTTTTCTTTAAAACACCTTTAGCTTTGTCACTGCTTTTAGGTGCAAGTATCGCACATGCGCAGTCCGGTACGGTCTCAGGTAACTATGTCGGTTGTACCAGTAAGGAATCTCTGTCTGAATTCATATCAGCAGCAGTCGCCAACGATTCTCGGCAAATGTCCGCACTCCTAGGTACGTCTTGCATTAACATCAATGGTTTGAGCTACTCTATTGTATCTCGTGGGATAGTAAGATCCCAACTGCGCGTCTACTCTGGCTCAAACTCCGTAGTTCTATGGACCCCAAGTGAGGCTGCGCGTTAAGAAGTCAAAAGTCTTAAAGACCTGTTGGACCAGCTAGGAGAGATTACTGCGCTTGCAGATTATCTGAAGCTTGACTTAACTCAAGCCCCCCTCACGCCAGAGGAATTAGAATCTGGTGCTGAACATCTTACCATTGAACAGCTATAAGAACCGCTAGAAGAAATTGCTAGAATTGCCACGAACATTGCATTTAGAAAACTCAGCGCGACAACTGCTGAATGGTACTCGGCTTACGACAAATCATAACAAACAAAAAAGCCCCCACCGTTTAAAGTGGGGGCTAGACCTACCTGAGCTACTCCCCATTTGTTGGACAGGATCTGGCGTAAATTAAGCTACTCTCTGCTCCTGCTGATCGGGTTGTGTTCTGTCATTTCTCAGCCAATAGACCACGGCTGGCGGCCTGCCGCCAAGGGCTGAGTGTGGGCGTTGGTTGTTGTAAAAGGTCATCCATTTCCGGATGCCTGCCTTCGCTTCTGATCCGGTCTCCCAAGCATGCAGGTAGACACACTCGTATTTCAGGGTTCGCCAGAGCCTCTCAATGAAGATATTGTCCAGGTAGCGGCCCTTCCCATCCATTGAGATACGCACGCCGGATCGGCGGAGCCGGTCGGTCCAGGCGAAGG
>NZ_FORY01000040.1 GCF_900114135.1 Celeribacter halophilus | reverse complement strand
CCTCATCACCGAGACCGATATCATCGACGGTCTTTGGGACGGGGCCGAGGTCGAGGTGTGGCGCGTCAACTGGCAGGACACCTCGCAGCGCGTCCTTCTGCGCAAGGGGGTAACGGGGCAGATCAGCCGTGGACGCGTCTCTTTCGTGGCCGAGGTCCGTTCCATGTCTCACGCGCTCGATCAAACGGTCGGGCGCACCTTTCAGTATAGCTGCGAGGCGGCTTTGGGCGATTCAAAGTGCAAGGTCGATCTGTCGGGGCCGGAGTATCGCGCGTCGGGCACCATCGACAGCGTGCTGTATGGACGTGCGTTCACTTCGGTATCGATTGACGGCTATGACGCCGATTGGTTCTCCGGCGGCATCGTGGAGTGGACGAGCGGGGCCAATGCGGGCCGCAAGGCCGAGGTGGCGCGCCATGACGTGTCCAGCGGCGAGATTGTCGTGACGCTCTTGGAGGAGCCTGTGCGGGCCATTGAGGTCGGTGACGCCTTCACCATCACGGCGGGCTGCGACAAGCACTTCGAGTCTTGCGTGTCGAAGTTTTCCAACGGGGATAATTTCAGGGGCTTCCCCCACATCCCCGGCAGCGACACGGTTCTGCGCTATGCGACCAAGAACCGGAAAAACACAGGGAGCGCGCTATGACGACTGCGGATCCGGACAAAGTAATCGCTGCGGCGCGCGAGTGGCTTGGGACGCCCTACCACAACCAGGCAAGCCTGAACGGCGTAGGGTGCGACTGTCTGGGTCTTGTGCGCGGTGTCTGGCGCGAGGTGGTCGGTCCGGAGCCGGACAAGCTGCCGCGCTATTCTCGGGATTGGGGCGAGACCAGCGACGTGGAGGTGATCGCTCTGGGCGCAAAGAATTGGCTTCTGCCGATCGCTCTGTCCGATATCGGTCCAGGGTCTGTCCTGGTCTTTCGCATGCGGCGCGGGGCGATCGCAAAGCATCTCGGGATCATGTCCTATGACGGCATGTTCATCCATTCATACGATCGCCTTGGCGTGATCGAGCAGAAATTGACGGAGCCGTGGCGGCGGCGTCTGGCCTATGCCTACGACTATCCCGCAGAACGGCCGGAGGTTCAGTAAATGGCGACTCTTGTTCTGGGCGCGGTCGGAACAGCGATCGGTGCCTCTTTCGGCACGGGGATGATCCTGGGCATGTCCTATGCCGCGATCGGTGGCGCGATCGGATCTGCGGTCGGCTCTGCGGTGGATGCGTGGATCGTGCAGTCTATGCAGCCGAACCAGAATTACTACGGCGCGCAGCTGGAATCGCTTAAGGTCACCTCTTCGACCGAGGGGGCGGTGATCCCGCAGGTATATGGTCGCATGCGCGTCGGCGGCAACGTGATCTGGGCTACCGATTTCCGCGAAGAGGTGAACAAGGAGACGCAGGGTGCTGGTAAGGGCGGCGGCGGCAAGGTCACCACGACGACCTATACCTACTACGCCTCTTTCGCTGTGGCGCTCTGTGAGGGTCCGATCACGGGCATTGGTCGCATTTGGGCGGACGGGGAGGTCATGGACCTCGATGATGTGACCTATCGCATCTATTACGGCGATGAGGATCAAGAGCCGGATCCGTTCATTGATGCGATGATGGGCGGCGCTCCGGCTTATCGCGGCACGGCCTATATCGTCTTCGAGGATTTGTTGCTCGAGGACTATGGCAACCGCCTGCCCCAGATCAACGTGGAGATTTTCAACGCTCTGGATGATGAAGACGTGGCCGAGGGCCAGGTGCGCTCTGTGACGATCATTCCGTCGACGGGCGAGTATGCCTATGCAACGGAAATTGTGAAATCAAAGAGCGACGGCGAGACGATTGCTGAGAATTCCCACAACGACAAGACGGAGTCCGATATCGTCGCAGCGCTTGATCGTCTGCAGGCATCCGTTCCGGGCATTGAATCCGTCTCTCTGGTCGTGTCGTGGTTCGGCACTGATCTGCGCTGCGGTGAGTGCCAGATCAAGCCAGGCGTTGAGAAATCTTCAAAGAGCAATCTGAGCAAGATATGGATCGTCAGCGGGGCCAAACGGTCGGACGCGCTTCTAGTCACTGCAATCGATGGAGACCCGCAATTCGGGGGCACGCCTGCGGACTTCTCTGTGATCCAGGCAATCGAAGAGATCAAGTCGCGCGGCCTCAAGGTAACGTTCTATCCGTTCATCCTCATGGACGTGCCTCCGGACAACACCCTGCCCAATCCATACAGCGACAACGGTGCAGAGATCGGTCAACCTGTTTTCCCGTGGCGCGGCCGGATCACCTGCCACCCCGCGCCCGGCTATGTCGGGACGGTCGACAAGACCTCCGCCGCTGCCGATCAGGTGGATGATTTCTTCGGCAATGCGGACCCGGATGATTTCATTATCGTTCGAGACCTTGGTGACAACCTTTCAATCAGCGATTTTTCGAGCTTAGAAGAGTTCCTGGCGGCTCTTGCGTCTCTGTTTTTAAACTCAGGAAAAGCTGGAGAATATGTATCGTTTTCGGGATCCAGCAATGATTGGGGATACCGGCGCATGATACTGCACTATGCGTATATGTGCGCGGCGGCCGGAGGCGTTGATGCATTCTTGATCGGATCGGAATTGCGCGGCCTGACAACGATCCGGAGCGCATCTGGCACCTATCCCGTGGTATCGAAGCTGCAGGAATTGGCCGAGGATGTGCGCGGCATTCTTGGCTCCGGCACCGCGATCAGTTACGCGGCGGATTGGTCCGAGTATTTCGGGCACCACCCGTCTGACGGAAGCGGCGACGTGTATTTCCACCTCGATCCGCTCTGGGCGCATGACGATATCGATTTCATCGGGATCGACAACTATTTCCCCATTGCAGATTGGCGCGACGGCTTCGATCACTTGGATGCGCAGGAATACCTGACGACCTATGATCTCGACTATCTTCGCGGCAACATCGAGGGCGGTGAGGGATTCGACTGGTATTACCCGACATCAACAGACCGGGTCGATCAGGTTCGCACGCCAATCACGGACGGAGCCTATGGCAAGCCGTGGGTTTATCGCCCCAAGGATTTGCGGTCCTGGTGGACGAACCAGCATTACAACCGACCCGGTGGAGTGGAGGAGGCGACCGCGACGGATTGGGTGCCGCAGTCCAAGCCGTTTTGGTTCACCGAGGTCGGGTGCCCGGCGGTCGATCGGGGGCCGAACCAGCCTAATGTCTTCTTTGACGCGAAGTCTTCGGAGTCTGCGATCCCGTATTTCTCTCGCGGCTGGCGCGATGATGCGATCCAGCGCGCCTATCTCGAGGCGACGTTCAGTTATTGGGGCGATGATGCCAACAACCCGGTGTCGAGCGTGACCGGTGATCGGATGATTGATGTGCCGAATATGACCGTCTGGACATGGGATGCCCGACCGTTCCCCTTCTTTCCCTACACCACGGACGATGATGGGGATCCTGTTTGGGGGGATGCGGACAACTGGACGCTTGGCCACTGGATCACCGGACGACTTGGGTCTTCAAGTCTGCGCAGCCTTGTGTCCCGTCTTTGCATTCAGGCTGGTCTTGATACGGATGAATTCGACGTGTCCGATCTTCGCGGCGCTGTTCAGGGTATCTCCATCGTCTCTTTGACCAGCCCGCGCTCCACCATTGCCTCTCTGGCGAAACAATACGGTTTCGACGCGACCGAGACGCAGGGTCGGATTGTCTTCAAGATGCGCGGAGCAAATCCAAGCGCCACGGTCTCTCCGGGCGATATGGTTGCAAGCGACAGCGAGGTGATCCAGTTCGAGCGCGCGCAGGAGACCGAGCTTGCGCAGGGGTTGAAGTGGGCGGTTGCGTCTTCGGACGAGGACTACGACACGGCGCAGGTTGAGGCGCGACGTCAGACTGTGAATTCGAGCCGGATCACGGCAGAGTCCTTCAGCTTTGCCATGCCGCCGGAAGATGCGGAGCGCAACGTGCGCCGCGCCCTGCAGGAGACGTGGGTCGGGCGCGAGACGGCGTCCTTTAAACTGCCGCCGTCCATGCTCGCTCTGGATGCCACGGACGTGATTGAGGTGTTGCACGATGATCGGAGCTATTTGTTCCGTGCGCAGACCATCAATGACGGCGAAGAACGCACCGTGTCGGCCATGATGCAGGACAAATTCGTCTATGATTTGCCCCCTGGTCGTGCGCGCTCTGGCGCTTCTGTTGCTCGCGGGACGTCCAACATCTACGGCGATCCGATCTTCGAGTTCCTCGACATTCCGTGGATCACTCAGGACGGTCTGGACTATCAGCCGTTCTTTGCGGCCTATGCGAAGCCATGGCCGGGTGAGATCAATCTGTGGAAAAGCCCGGAAGAGTCCGGATACACGCTCTTGACCAGCACCAGCGCCGCCGCCCAGATGGGCGTGACCACGGCGGATTTCGCGGCCGGTCCTGTCGGGCGATGGGACGATGCAAATGCGCTCTATGTGCGGGTTTATACTGGCACGATCGATGGCGTCGAGGACATCGACCTGTTGGCCGGATCAAACACGTTCGCTCTCGAGACGAGTGACGGAAAGTGGGAGATCATTCAGGCCGCAGAGGTGGAGCTTGTCGGGTCAAACACCTATCGTCTGTCGCGTCTGTTGCGTGGGCAATATGGCACCGAACGCGAAATGGTGGACAATCTACCAAGTGGCGCGCGTCTGGTCACTCTGGATGGCGGGGTGAGCTATGCTCCGATTTCCGCGACGGATGTGGGTGTGGACTATTATTGGGCGGTTTCATCCGGCTCTAAGTCCCTGAGTGACGACTCGACCCTGGTCATGAATTTCACGCCGATGGCCCGTGCCCGTCAGCCCTTTGCGCCGGTTCATGTGTCGCAGCCGTGGCGCAAGGGTCGGACGCCCGGCGATCTCGATATTTCGTGGATCAGGCGGTCGCGCGATGCATCTGCGGATTCGTGGGTCGTGGCCGAGGTTCCGATCGGTGAGGATGTTGAATCCTATGAGGTCGATATTTTGGATGGATCGACGGTCGTTCGCACTCTATCATCCACAACACCGAGTGTTGTTTATACTTCTGCACACCAGATTTCGGATTTTGGCGCTGAATTTGAGCCGGGCGATACGCTCGACATTCGGGTTTATCAGCTTTCCACCACCTACGGCCGAGGCGCGCCCGCCGAGGTCACATTGAGATTTTAAGGAGGCCGATCATGGCAGACTATTCGAACAGGCTTGATCTGCCTTTTATCATGGCGTCTCAGGCGCAGAAGCATGTCACCCATAATGACGCGATCCGTCTTCTGGACGGAATGGTTCAGGCGAGCGTGATCAACGCCACCACCTCGACGCCGCCCGCGTCACCCTCAGACGGGGATTGCTATATCGTCGCGGCCACGGCCACCGATGAATGGGCGGGATGGGAGAATGATATCGCCATGTGGGCCGATGGCGCATGGTATCGGATTGCGGTCGCCACGGGCTATCGCGTCTGGGATCAGAGCGCCGACGAGCTTCTGGTCTATTACAGCGGCGCGTGGGCGACGTTCTCAGCCGCTCTGGGGGGGCTGGCGCAGGCTCCGAGCGTGGATGTGTCCAAGGCGGCCAACGGGGCCACCACGGGCCTGTCTACGCTCGGAGAGACGCTTTCAGGCCTTTCCGGCCCGACCGTGACCTCTTCGATCGTCATCCCGGACCGTTCGATCTGTCTTGGCGTCTCTGTGAAGACCACCACGGCGATCACCGGGGCCACCTCTTTCGATTGCGGTATCTCTGGCGAGGTGTCAAAGTTCGGTGGGTCTTTGGGCATCGCGTCGGGATCCACAAATAAGGGCGTGATCGGACCGCAAGCGTTCTATTCTGACACGCCGGTCGTGCTGACGGCCAATGGATCGGATTTCACCGGCGGCGCTGTCGAGATTGCCATCCACCTTTTGACCGTGGGGGCACCGAGTTGATCCATGACCGAGTTTTCCGAGATCATCAAAGAGCTGGGCGGCGGTCCGGCGGCTGTCATGATTGTGGTCGTTTCACTGTTCGCATGGCGCGTTCTCAACTGGTGGCGTGAAGACACCAAGGAGAATAACGCCCAGATCATGAAAATATCGAAGGAGGCCACAGAGGGGCTTCACGCCAGCGCCGCCGCTATTCGGTCACTGACTGAGGAGGTTAAGCGTGGCTCATAGTTTTGTTTCGTGGCTCTTTCGGACCAAGGAGAAAAGTTCACGCGCCGAGCGCAGGCGCGCGAATGAAAATGCAGTGAAGGCGGTTCAGGAGAAGCGCCTCGAGGTCATGCGGGCCATAGAAGAGCTCGCAAAAGCCAGAGAGGAAAAAAAGCAGGCATGACTTTCAGCTATCTCAGCGCGTATCTCGCGTTCATCATGAGCCTTCCGATCGGCTACGCCTACCTGCGCATTTCGCGCAGCGCGTCGGATATCGTGCGCCATATGTCGATCTCGATTTTCTGTGTCGTGTCGGCTTTCGCATGGCGCTCCATTTTCTGGGATGCCGTCCCTGTATGGGTCGATGAGCATTGGCCCGTGTTTCGGGACTCGTTCGGCGGCCGGGAGGTCAACAACCTTTGGAACCTGGTCTTTGCATATGGCTGCTATCGCGCCCTTCGCGCCTTGCAGCTGATGGTGCCGGAAGAGGACCGGCCGAAATGGCCTTTCTGGATCGCGTGGCTTTACCCGCCACGGCGTAGGCGCCGGATCGTAAGCCGGGACTGATCCCACTCAAACTTCAACAAAGGCCGCCCCAGGGCGGTCTTTTTTTGTGCCCGAAGGAGGGGCCGTGACCATGAGAGAGAAACCAAGCCGATATTCCGTGCGCGACCTGCAGGCGCGCTGTGCCGCCTTTGGCTTTGATCCTGGCCCGATCGACAACCTTTGGGGCGTGCGCACTCAGCAGGCCGTCCGTGCGGCAATGGAGGCGCGCGGCGTGTATAGCGCAGATGCGCTCTTTCACCCGTCCGGACTGCACCGCGTGATCATGCATTGGACCGCAGGGGCCTATCCTGTCCTGAAGGACGAGCTTGCCCACTACCACATTCTGATCGACAAGGACGGCCGCGCATGGCCCGGTCTCTTGAAGCCGGAGTCCAATGCGGACGTGTCGGACGGTTCCTATGTTGCCCACACGCGGGCGCTTAACACCGGCAGCATCGGCGTGGCAGTGGATGCCATGGCCGGTGCGAATGAGGTTCCGTTCGATGCAGGCTCTGCGCCGATCACCGAGGCCCAGGTTGACGCCCTCGCGCGCGAGGTGGCCGATCTGTGCATGACCTACGACATCCCCGTGTCGAAGTGGACAGTATTGTCTCACGCCGAGGTGCAGCCGACTCTTGGCGTGTGGCAGCGAGGAAAGTGGGACATTGCATGGATCCCCGGAATGGATCGACCCGGTGATCCTGTCACGGTCGGTGACGAGTTGCGGCGGCGCATTTTGGAGGAGGTGCGCTGATGTGGCGTCTCTATGTCGGTGCCGCGCTTGTCGCGGCCCTTGGCTTTGCCTTCTGGCAGTATGGAGCCGTGCGCTATTCTGCGGGCTATGGCGCGGCCGAGGCAGACGCCTTGGAGGCGCGCTTGGCGCTGCAGGATGATTTGTTCAAATCGGGCCAGCGGATCGCGGCCCTTGCCGCCGCCCTTGAGGCTTCGCGTTCGGAGCAGGCGGCCCTAGTGATGGAGTTGGAGAATGCTGCTCTACAAGACCCTGACGGCGCTCGCCCTGGTATCGGCTCTGACGGGCTGCAAAGGCTTCGGAGTCGATGGGCTGCGCCTTGACCCTTTGCCTGCCACCGTCGATGCGGCTTGCCCTCACCCGTCGATGTTCTTGCCGTCAGGCCCCGGAACGGTCGCGTCGGACGAGATCATGATCGGACGGATCGGGGACGCCCTCATTGACTGCAACGCGCGCCGCTCGATTGCCGTGGAGGCATACAACGGCGCGCGTGAGGCGCTTGGCTCGGATTGATCATCCCCGCATGAGCGCGGCGGTTTGGATGGCGTTCTGCGCTTTCTTTTCGGCTCGTGCGCGCCATGCGGGGTAAGCCATGAACGGGGCGACAATAAACCCGATGATTGCGAAGTTAAGCACCAGCACAATTACGGCACGCCCCCAGAACCCGTGGACTGCAAAGTAAATGGGGCCGAATAGAAGCGCCCAGAACCAGCTGGCCTTTGTCGACTCGTTGTATTGCTTCTGCAATTGCTCGGCCTGCGCCAGTTTCGCGGCAATGCTTTCTTGCATTTCATTTCCGTCTTTCATCGCTTTCCCTTTCTCTAATCAAAGCTGTCTAATTCGTTATTTCCAATAAGGCGCAAATCTTGCGCCGAATTGTCAAGGTTTCCTTGACGGTCGTTTTATGGATTGAGTTGCGTTCGTATCAGGTCGAGCGCATCATCCTGCGAAATGCAAAGCCCGTCTCCAATGTAGATTTTGCCCTGACCCTCGCAAATGCTGCGCGGCGTCTCATTCATCGACATGGCAATCGGAGCGAGAAGTGCGAGGATGCCGAGGCAGAACACTGCGGCAATTATAGCGCCGTCTGACCGGTCAACTTCTGGATATCGCTTCATTGGTGGCGCTGGTCTCTTTGCCATATCGGCCTCCTTTGCGTTATTTGGACGGGCACAAAAACCGCGCAGCACGGCGCTGCAAAACGCCAAGGTATGCGGTCATGTGGTTGCGCTGCTCGATCAATAGGTCGCGGTCTGCTTCGGGCATCTTGTGCCACACTTCCCCCTCGATAAAAGCATTGAGGCGGTCGAGATTTTCGGCCAGTTCGCCGCGCTCAACAAGGACTCGTTCTTCGTGTGGTTGCAGGTTCATATGTTTCCCTTTCTGCGTTATTTGGACGCGCTTGCCGCGCGGTTCATGTGTTCACAGATCATTGATGCAACGCTTAGATCATCTTCCCATTCTCCATCGACGGGGTGGCATACTTCCCGACCTGCGGCGTCAACAATTATTCCAGAGTGATGAAGGCGGAACGGTGCCACCGGCATGCCCTTTGGGTATTCCGTCAAATCTCCCGGAATATCGTTCCATTCAGATTTGATCATGGCGTCAATCTCTGCCTGTATTTCGGCCAAGTTTTCAGTGACGTAATATTTTCGCCAGTGGAATGCATCGTCCACCTCGCGCGAATTTGTGAGAGTCCCCCCGTCAACAACTCGCCCATATTTCTTGATCATGATGGCTTCCAGCTTTCGCGCCTCATCATCAAGAAGTCCTGCGCGAGCTATCTCGACAACGTAATCGCCGCACTCATCAACGATCTGTTTCCACGCCTTATTTCGCGGGTCATGGTCATATGCTCTGACGCCGCGACCTTTCCCGACATAGAACACCTCGCCATCGGGCTTCTTGTGGAGATACACATAAAAGTCTCGGCACGGGACGTATGAAATTTGCACGGCGTTTCTCCGTTTTGCATTGTCTACAATGTGTTCCAATAACTGTAGCGCAAGCGCTTGAGTTTGTCTAGTAAGTGTTCTATAAATTGATTATGGAAGCGCAAAACAAGGTAAGAAAGTGACCGATAATTCCAACAATACGCGCCGCAAGGTCGGCTATGCGCGGGTCTCGACGCAGGACCAGAACCTTGAATTGCAAATCGAGGCTTTGAAGCGCGCGGGCGTATCCGAGGGGCTGATATTCACCGACAAAATGAGCGGATCAAAGCGCGAGCGTCCGGGCTTGCAGCAGGCTTTGAAGCTGGCGCAGGTCGATGGCACCGAGCTTGTCGTGTGGAAGCTGGACCGGCTTGGCCGGTCGCTTCTGGGCATCCTTGAGACCGTGCAGCTTATGGCGGACAAGGAAATCCGCCTTGTGAGCCTCACCGAAGGGCTGGACCTTGGGACGCCTATGGGGCGCATGGTGCTGCATATCATGGCCTCTCTGGCCGAGTATGAGCGTGAGCTGATCCGCGAGCGCACGATGGCCGGTCTCCGGCAGGCGCGTGACGAGGGCAAGGCGCACGGTCGGCCCGCGTCCATGACTGACGAGCGGTGCGAGAAGGCCAAGGCCATGCTCTCCGATGGCGCTCATGTGGTGAAAGATATTCTGCCCGCGCTGCAAGAAATGGAAGGCCCGCCGATCAAGCGCGCGGCCCTCTATAATTGGGTGAAGGCGCACAAGGCGCTGGAAATCGAAAACGACACCGACGACCGGTGATCTATAAAAGGAGAATGGGATGGTTGAAGCTATAGGAATTGCAGCGATTGCGGTGGTGGTGGCGCTTGTCGTTTTCAATGTCGCGCTGCGGGCTATGGATCACTGGGGGTGGTGGTCTGACGCTGGCCTTGGCGCATTCATACCGATGTTGGCGGTGGCGATCCCCTTGGCGATTGCCGTATCCGGCTTGGTCGTTTGGATGCTGATCTGAAAAAGGAGCAAAAGGCATGTCCCGTAGGTGCGATAAGGTAGGAAATTTCCCGCGCAGACCTTCGTCTATTTGCGGTGAAACTTCGCAATCGGTTGCGTGGGACATGGACGAATTTTGGCCCACGGCTGCGGAGTGGCTTGCGTGGGTCCGGCGGCGAGACGGGAAGAAAACCCGTTGGAATGGCAAGCGATGGTCGTATCCAATTCGCCCCATGATCAGAGTGACCAAGATGAATAAATCCAAATAAGGAGAGAGGACATTGAAATGACAGAAAGCAGAACGGACTTGGCGCGCGCATTGTTGGAAATGTCTGATAATGCTGAAAGCAAGATAGACGCAGATCGTTTGGAGCGCGCCGCCTCGCTGATTTCAGGCGATGCCATGCATATGAGAGACTACTCGCGGCTGCGTGATGCGGTTCGGGAAATGCAGGGGCATGTTTTCTTCTGCCAAGATCCAGATGGTGCTTTGCGCCGTTGGTATCCACCAGAAGTGTCCAAATAAGGAGCAATGGCATGAGAAACACAGAAGATCGTGACGGAAAGCTGGGCACCTGCGGCACTTGCGGTGCGCGTGGGCATTACTGTTTTGGCCCGTCTAATGATGGACCGTCGCACGACGACTGGATCGGGGAGAGCGGCGGCAAGCCTTGCTGCCACGCTTGCTACGACAAGAAATCCACATAAGGAGCGCAGGCATGCATGGCGATATAATTTTGGCGATGAAGGACCTGATCGAGGCTCTCGGTGAGCGGCAGGCGTTGGCCGAGG
>NZ_FORY01000051.1 GCF_900114135.1 Celeribacter halophilus | reverse complement strand
TATCTGACATCGTATAGAGAGATTAATTGCAACATCGTTGGTTGCCCAAGTGTGGGTTAACCTCCGTCGCTTCCCCTCATGAATTTGGGAGGAAGGTGTTTTGCGGTCCCTTTCCTCGGACTTCTTAACATATCGCGGCGCGAAAAGATGATGTTGCCCAAGTCAAGTACACTAACCAGGTGCATTCTCGAGAGAGGATGTCACCGCGTCTGCCGTAGACATACGGTTGGACGTAAGTGCTTTCTTGTGAGGCCTCACCGACATGAGGTCTCGTATGCAAGGAAGCGCGGGAAAATGTATGCTTTTGGTTCGGGAAGCGCGCAACATTGCTTACCAGCTTATGTTGTCTGCAAAGCGGCGCATCTTCGGATGCAGTTTTGCTCTTTCTGGATCAAATCAAGCGCGAGAAGGGCGTTTGGTGAATGCCTTGGCAGTAAGAGGCGATGAAGGACGTGATACTCTGCGATAAGTCATGGGGAGCTGAGAATAGGCTTTGATCCATGAATTTCCGAATGGGGGAACCCACCTGACAGTTCGATATTGTTACCTTGGTAATCAATATCTTGCTGAACCAGGTACTTATAGACTGAATACATAGGTTTATAAGAGCAAACCCGGGGAACTGAAACATCTAAGTACCCGGAGGAAAGGACATCAATAGAGACTTCCCTAGTAGCGGCGAGCGAACGGGAACCAGCCGAGCATGATAAGTGACTAGAACACGTTGGAAAGCGTGGCCATAGCGGGTGATAGCCCCGTATAGGAAGCTTTGAGTGACGTATTAAGTAGGGCGGAACACGTGAAATTCTGTCTGAAGATCGGGGGACCACCCCCGAAGGCTAAGTACTCCTTACTGACCGATAGTGAACCAGTACCGTGAGGGAAAGGTGAAAAGCACCCCGACGAGGGGAGTGAAACAGTTTCTGAAACCGGACGCCTACAAGCAGTCGGAGGGACCTCGAGTCCTGACGGCGTACCTTTTGTATAATGGGTCATCGACTTGGTCTTACGAGCAAGCTTAAGCCGTTAGGTGTAGGCGTAGCGAAAGCGAGTCTTAATAGGGCGCATGAGTTCGTGGGATCAGACCCGAAACCGAGTGATCTAGGCATGACCAGGATGAAGGTTAGGTAACACTAACTGGAGGTCCGAACCCACACCTGTTGAAAAAGGTCGGGATGAGTTGTGCCTAGGGGTGAAAGGCCAATCAAACTCGGAGATAGCTGGTTCTCTGCGAAATCTATTTAGGTAGAGCGTCATCCGAATACCCCGGGGGGTAGAGCACTGGATGGGTAATGGGGCCTTACCGGCTTACTGATCCTAACCAAACTCCGAATACCCGGGAGTACTAGATGGCAGACACACTGCGGGTGCTAACGCCCGTAGTGGAGAGGGAAACAACCCTGACCTCCGGCTAAGGCCCCTAATTCATGGCTAAGTGGGAAAGCAGGTGGGACGACCAAAACAACCAGGAGGTTGGCTTAGAAGCAGCCATCCTTTAAAGATAGCGTAACAGCTCACTGGTCTAGATAAGTTGTCCTGCGGCGAAGATGTAACGGGGCTCAAGCCATGAGCCGAAGCCGAGGATGCCGTAAGGCATGGTAGCAGAGCGTAGTGTGACATAGTTCCATGCGTCCTTAACTTCCTTCGGGAAGCCTTGGACGCACGGAGCTTTCTGTGAAGCTGGCGCGTGAGCGATCCGGTGGAGAGATCACTAGTGAGAATGATGACATGAGTAGCGACAAACAGGGTGAGAGACCCTGTCGCCGAAAGTCCAAGGGTTCCTGCTTAAAGCTAATCTGAGCAGGGTAAGCCGACCCCTAAGGCGAGGCCGAAAGGCGTAGTCGATGGGAACCAGGTTAATATTCCTGGGCCAGAGAGAAGTGACGGATCGCAGAGGTCGTTCATCCTTATCGGATTGAATGGGCGGCTGAGCGGTTCCTGGAAATAGCCTCTCATTAGATCGTACCCTAAACCGACACAGGTGGACTGGTAGAGAATACCAAGGCGCTTGAGAGAACGATGTTGAAGGAACTCGGCAAAATACCTCCGTAAGTTCGCGAGAAGGAGGCCCAGTTTCTACGCAAGTATTGGCTGGGGGCACAAACCAGGGGGTGGCGACTGTTTACTAAAAACACAGGGCTCTGCGAAGTCGCAAGACGACGTATAGGGTCTGACGCCTGCCCGGTGCCTGAAGGTTAAAAGGAGGAGTGCAAGCTCCGAATTGAAGCCCAGGTAAACGGCGGCCGTAACTATAACGGTCCTAAGGTAGCGAAATTCCTTGTCGGGTAAGTTCCGACCTGCACGAATGGCGTAACGACTTCCCCGCTGTCTCCAACATCGACTCAGCGAAATTGAATTGCCTGTCAAGATGCAGGCTTCCCGCGGTTAGACGGAAAGACCCCGTGCACCTTTACTACAGCTTCACACTGGCATTAGGCCGAACATGTGCAGGATAGGTGGTGGGCTTTGAAACCGAGACGCCAGTCTCGGTGGAGCCTCCCTTGAGATACCACCCTTGTTCTGCTTGATGTCTAACCGCGGTCCGTTATCCGGATCCGGGACCCTGTGTGGCGGGTAGTTTGACTGGGGCGGTCGCCTCCCAAAGAGTAACGGAGGCGCGCGAAGGTTGGCTCAGAGCGGTCGGAAATCGCTCGTTGAGTGCAATGGCAGAAGCCAGCCTGACTGCAAGACTGACAAGTCGAGCAGAGTCGAAAGACGGCCATAGTGATCCGGTGGTCCCGAGTGGAAGGGCCATCGCTCAACGGATAAAAGGTACGCCGGGGATAACAGGCTGATACTGCCCAAGAGTCCATATCGACGGCAGTGTTTGGCACCTCGATGTCGGCTCATCTCATCCTGGGGCTGGAGCAGGTCCCAAGGGTACGGCTGTTCGCCGTTTAAAGAGGTACGTGAGCTGGGTTTAGAACGTCGTGAGACAGTTCGGTCCCTATCTGCCGTGGGTGTAGGATACTTGAGAGGAGTTGCCCCTAGTACGAGAGGACCGGGGTGAACGATCCACTGGTGGACCAGTTGTTATGCCAATAGCAGTGCTGGGTAGCTATGATCGGAAAGGATAACCGCTGAAGGCATCTAAGCGGGAAGCCCCCCTCAAAACAAGGTATCCCTGAGAGCCGAGGTAGACCACCTCGTCGATAGGCCGGAGATGTAAGTGCAGCAATGCATTCAGTTGACCGGTACTAATTGCTCGATAGGCTTGATTTGATCCAGTAAAAGCAAAATTTACGGACATATCAAAAGCATACACATACAAAAACTTGACTTGGTGTTCCC
>NZ_FORY01000032.1 GCF_900114135.1 Celeribacter halophilus | reverse complement strand
TAAAAGTTGGTGACGGCCCGTAGGGGCGGCATATCATGGCGGTGTTCAGAACGCCGTCAATTCTCCATAGAGAAAGGGATATGCCACATGACGAAGACTACCATCACCAGCTTGCCTGATCCATCCGGATTTTCGACTGACCCACTGACCGAGATTTTACGATCCGGCGCGCGACAACTCATCGAGCAAGCCGGCCATAGGGTCTCCGTGGAAGCGAGAACTATCGGTGAGGCAAAGAGCCAAACCGGAAATCTCCGGCCTTCAGGCCGGGGAAGATGTTAAATCAACCGTCTCCGGCAGCGATCAGTGCGCCTTTTGCAGCGAGAAACATGTCCCGCAGAGCGGCGTGACCGTCCAGTCCTTCGATGCAATAGGTGTTCAGAAACTGCCGGCCGGCAAAGAGCTTGCGGTCGGTTTCGGTCAGCTTGGCGTGATCGCAAATGGCGTTCCACTCGCCGGCAATAGTTGAGATCTGGTCCGCGATGACTGCTGTTGCGTCATCGTCCGTGAGCAAGAAGTCTGAGGCAGCAAGAAGGCAGCTTTGGAGCGTGCTCATGCGGTTCTCGCCCTTGATGAGCATGGCCTGCGTTGCCTCGTTGCCCGTTCTGCCTTGTGGACAGATGTCATAGGCAGGCGTGAGCGTGAGCATCTTGCCGTCCCAGAACGCAGCATGGTTACGGGCATGGTCGTCAGTGTTGCCGCAAAGGATGTTGAAGACAATCCGGCCGTAAAGCTCTTTGAGCGTGTCCTTCGGCTCAGTGAAGCGGTGGCGGATGATTTCAGCCAACTCTTCATATGAGGCGTAGCGCGCCATCATTTCATCAAGGCCGAGCATCGTTAGAGCTGAAACCATGGCGTTTCGTTGCCATCCGTCATTTAATTTTGAGCGGTCGAAGCGTTCGATCAGCAGCACGTCCTTGCCACCGGCCGCGGTCATGGAGACAGGGGCAACATTGAGCCCGCACGCAGCGGCCAGCTTCATGGCGATGAATTCAGCCTTCACGACGCTGTAGAGGTCCGTGCTCGAGGAGAATTTCGCGATCAGTTTGGTATCGCCATTGTCGATCAGCGCCTTCGGGCGGGCGCCGCCGATTGACGTGCCGTGGTTCAAGGCCTGGTCGAGCGCCGGCGTAAGAGGGACGCCTTTTTCGATCCGTTCGGCGGCTTCGAGGAGTTCCTCGTACGAGGCTTCTGCTTTGAGGCGCGGGACGTATTCTGTCGCGGATTGCTGGAAGTCGAGCGCACCGATGCGATCCGAGCCCGATTCAAGCAAATAAGTGAGTTCAGTGATCTCGCGCGCGGCGGCTTCGGCAGCCTTCGCGCCGACGAGGCGATTGATAATGACACGGCGTCCCCAGGCGTCAGGAGAGCCATCACGAATGCAGCTGGCCATAGACAGACCAGCAGCCGGTTCGATCAAACCTCGACGGAGCGGGAGCTCCGGCTGGTAAATCGGGATCGCGTTCTTACGGTCAAGGTAACTGGCGCCGTAGTTGAAGGCGTAGCGGTCACCGTTCTGCGTGATGCGACCGGCGACTACCGGTTCTGTCTCTCCCGGAAGCCAAACCCAGACATAGGCCTCTATGCGCCGTGTCAACTTAGAAGTCATCATCGACCTCCTGCTTTGAAGGTCGGACGCTCTTCGGCAGAAGCGTCAGTTTCTCATCGAGGTGGGCATTGTGCATAGCGAGCGTCCGGTCGTCGAATTCGAACAAGCGGACACCCACGAGTGCGGCGACCTCAAAGACCGTGCCGATCTCGGGTCCGGGTGCGCCTTTTTCGATGTTGTAGAGCGTCGTGCGGCTGATGCCGGCGCGATCAGCAAGGTCCTGGGCGGTCATGCCACGCTCTGCGCGGCCAACGCGGATCCTCTTGCCGAGGATCGACAAAGCTTGCCGCGTGATCTTTGAGTAGCTTCTCCTGCGCTTCATGGCAATCTGCCTTTGTGCTGTTTAATGGACGCGAGATTATTTTGCGTCCAACTTATTAAACATCATACACCGAATGGAGCGTTTCTGTCAAATCTATGTTCAGTTAGATGAACTTAAGAGGTTTTAATGTCTACTTTAATGAGCCGATCGCAGATGCCTAAACCAAAGTTCCGGGTTGGGTGGTTCGACAAGGCCTCGCATGATTGCGAGGCTTTTTCTTGTGGCGTGGCGGGGACAGATCGCTGGTTCAAGGCAAGCATCACCGATCAGGTCAAAACCAACCGTCTGCGGGTCTGGTGCGCCGTGGATACGGAGGAACGCGCAGTCGGTTTTTACGGCCTGTCGGCGCACTCTGTTGGGGCAGAGACTGCTCCAGCCCAGCAGGGCTGAACAACTTGGCAATGCCCCCGCTATACTTATGTGAATGCCGCAAGCCGCTCCCTGCAAAGGGCAACCATAGCATCTGCCCGCTCCTCGATATCGCGGTCCATACCAGGAAGATCAGGCAGAGAAACGCCGTCTATGGCTTCGGCGAAGCGCTGCAAGAAATGATCAATCTCTTCGCCTACGCCGGTTGTGGCTAAACCGGCAATCGCCGCGACCTGCATGAAATCACGACGCCGCAACCGGTCATCTTTGCCGTTCAGCTTCAAGGCCATGCGATCATGTTCAAGGCTCGGGAAGACCCTGGTCGTTACCGCATCATAGAGCGGCGCGAGACGGATTGTGCTGAAGCGATCCGCAACAGGGCTGGCAATCTTTAGGAGCGCTAAATTCTTCAGGTGCATATCGCCGTCGCCGATCAACCAAGCGAATAAGGTCCGCTTGATGACCAACAGAAGATCTTCCCCGGCAGATGTTGACAGCGGTCGAACAGCACGCGTTATCTTCTCGATGGTTCCATCATACTTCGCATCGGGGGGCAGACCGAGGACCGAACAAAGATCCTCCAAAGCAAAGCGGCGTTCATCCTCTGGCGATGTGCGAATATCGAAACGCTCAACCAGTAAGGCAGGGGGCATGTCATCCGGCATTGCTACCAAAGCGATGTCTGGTGCCTCCAACCCTGAAGCACGGCCAAGAGTCATGGCAAGATACTCGATAACGGGAAGCGCCTGAAATCCGCTAGTTCCCGCCGGCTTCAAAATGTGAGTGAACGGCAAGCCCGCGCTCGGCGACAATTGGCCATCCTGCGCCAAATACATTGGCGCCTTGATCTGAACGCCAGATAGGCGCGGTGTGTCTGGCCTTTCATAAAGGCGCGCCAGCCCGGCCTCGAAATCTGCTTCAAATTTGCCGCGTCCGGGGCCGGCATAGTTTCCGGTAAACACACCGTCGCGGGCATATCGGGACAGCGACACGGACAGCATGTCTACGGGGAGCGATGTGAGCTCAGCTGCGTCTTCGCTGATCGTAATGTTGGACATATATCGTTTGCCCGAGCGCAGAAGCGCACGCTCGTCATTGTCTTTGAGAACCTTCTCGAGCCATCCCTCGGGCAACAGTGAGAGGATGAAGGGGGGTAGCCTGCCAGGAACCCGCTGTTGCACGAGCGGCAAATTGAAATTGTCTTGTGGCTGCCAACGCCATTCAAAACCGTCATGACCCAGCTGACCGACGATTTGCCCATGCCAAGCAACCGAGAACGTCAGTGCTGCTTCATTGCGAACATCCACCGCGACAGCAGAACGCAACAAATATCGCTCTGTCTGCTCCCCCTCGCGGTACCATTTGTTTTCGCGCGCTAGCGCCCAAATTGCATCCGCCGCAGCAGACGGGCTGCCGTATTCTTCAATGAGACGCGCGGCGATTTCGGTCCGCATCCCTGCATCAATCGCGCTAGCGTGCTCGCTGCGTTGCCGAAAGGCTTCAAGAAATCTCTGCCGCATCGACGAGACGGCGACTTTGAACTCCCCTGCCCCATCATCGACAATGGCAGTCGCGACCGCTGGCTGATCTGGCGCTACGTTCTGGATGATCTCCAGAGACCTGATCCGAGTACGCTGATTTCGTTTCCCGCTTATGAATAGGCGACCATCTCGCGTCGGTGCGAGGAGAGTAGCGCTGGCTGCCGAGAGATACGCCTTTGGATAAAGATAATGTGCAATCCGCACCGCATTCCGCAGAACAATTGCATCTATGTCAGCGTCGGCGTCGACATAGATGCCTCGCATAAGTTGAACAAGTTTTCCTGTCTCAGCTTGGTAGTGAGCACGGTTCTTGTCGAGGTTTTCGCCAATAAGATAGAGCAATATTTTAACTTTCGCGAATTTGAAGTACGAGATAGTTTGATTTTTTATCGCGCTCGTTATGAAATTTCAACTATCCCGCACATAACATGCGCGAAAGTTGGGCTGTAAGCGCCACTCCGAAGAGTGCCTCACACGTAGCCGCACGCACAAAAACCACAGCCAAGACCATGTTGTGGTCGTTTAATTTTGCTAGGCGTACCTTCCTGAAGGGCATTGCCAAGTTGTTCAGCCCTGCTGGGCTAGCTATAGGGCTTTAACAGGATAGCTACATCATCTCCAAAATTTTGCCGAAACCTTGAGCCAGAACGCGGTTTTGCCTTGGCCAAGTCGCAGCGTTCTGTATTGCAATAACACTAGCTGAGGAGGGATCAGGATGGATGCGTATATTTCTAAAATGGTTCGGGCCGTTGAAGCGGCAAATGTGCCAACCAAACAATCAGAGCTTTTGCGGCGCTGTGGCAAGGATTTACTTGCGAGGCCAGATCTATGCACAGATCTGATCCAGGAGGTTAAAACTGGGCCACTGTCGGACGGCCAAATGTTGGTGCTGAGCGCTGCACTGGAGGAGGCCCGCATGTCCGATGAGAACGCGCAGCGCAAAGGGCGGGCCTTCCTTGATGACATGCGCGATGTAGTGGCCGTGCTCAGTACCGACCTGACCTCTCAAGCGGCCTTGTCGCTTTCCGCCGCCTGGACGCGCGCGGGCCTCACGCCGCCACCATCTCTTGCCCATTCGGTCATTCCCGTAAATCCGGACGCTTTCGCTGGCACAGATGGCATTCCAGACATCCCTGACGAAATGTTTGACGGGATATTCAAAGGCTTCAACGAGATCGGGGAACAATCGGTTTCGGCCATGTTGGCGCTGCTCGATGAGATGCTGCCCACTCTACCACCTGAGGCCCGTTTCGCTTTTATTCGCAAACTAGCCATCTGCTCAGAGCCTCAGTGTGGAGAAGCTGTCGCAGCGCTACTACTTGCTACCGATCCCTCACTGCGTGCTGGCGCGCAGGCAGGCCTTGTTATGCGCGCAGAGGCTGGCAATTTATCGCAAACCTTATTCTCAAGGATCACGTTGATCCGAAGCTGGCTGCAGGACGAAGGGAGCTTGTGCGGCGTCGACGAGATCATCCGGTCTGCTCTTAAGAGCGGGACACAGACATCCGAGGCGCGCTTAAAGCCCAAAATTCATCGTGTCGTTTCTTCCCTGATCGATGGCAGCGGCGCTCAGAGCATCTCTATGGCAATTCAATCCGGAAGCCGTCGGGCCCTGGCGGTCGTGCTGCTCAAGCAGAGTTTTGGTGTCAAGGACGCTTTTGTGGTTCCGTGCGCTAGCGCTACTGAGCAAAAAAAAATGATCGGACAGATCCTGGATGAGGCAGGCGCGGTAGATACAACAGCGGACTACGCATTCTCCGCTTTGTCATGGGGGCTTGCAGACGGACAGGCAAACGGAACCATGCCCGCTGCAGGGCTGCTCGATGTCATTGAGACGGCAGGTTTTGGCGATTTGCGCCCGCGAGAGGCAGATATCACAGATATTGTGTCTGAAGCCGACCCAGACGGTAAAGTATCCGCACTCACAGCCCGCGCACGCGGCAGCCTGATCATGGCCAGTGAATGTTGGCCTGATCTCTTCGATATCTCGGATAGCTGGTTCGAGGACAGCGACGCATCGGCAGCCGCTATTGAAAACGCGACGACACAGAATGTGATGAACCGTAAGCTTTGGCAGCATTTGGAGGCCCGTCGTGATTTTTGGGCCATGATCTTTGCTCGCAATGCCGCCTTGCTGGCGGCCGCAAAGGATCCTACAGCCCCCGAGTTTGTCGCAGTTGCCCAAGCCATGAGGGACGGTCGCGATTTGAGGAAGACGCCGATTATGCATTTCGTGCATATGGCAAGCTTTGAAGCTTGGCTTCATCAGAATCGGCCACAAATGCAGTCTGGTGGTCTTGAGGTCACTGAAGAGCGCTTGCCAGCGGAAACGTATGCCGCAGTCGCACCATTTGGCGCACAGGAAGAAAAGGCGCTGGATAAGCTCTTGCATTCCACGCAGATCACGTTGCCCTGGATGGAGGGCTTTCTAAGTGGCCTTTGCACGGCCCCCAAGTTTATCAAGCCTTCTGAATGGGTCGTCACGATCTTCAACATCGTGGTCGAAGATCTAGACTCAGACGACAACCTGCAAAAGCTTCTCGATTTGATCGTGCTTGCCTACAATCACCGCCTGTCGCTGCTTCGTGATGAGGCCTCTTTGGATGAATTGTTCCCATCCGATCCGATCCTGTTCTCCATATGGGCAGACGGTTATCTCACGGCTTGGGAAGCCCACAAATCCCACTGGCCCATTAAATCTCTCGGCAAGGAGAGCAAAGCTATGCGAGCAATCCTTGAACAGGCGGCGGATTTCAAAACAAGTACCGACCAAGCGCCAACGCTACGTAAATGGTTGATCGCGTGCGCCGAAAAACAGAAGTGATGCCGCTAATTTGTTGACTGTCCGGATATTAACATCTTCCCCGGCCTGAAGGCCGGGGAAGATGTTAAGGCAATGTCCTTATTAGACAGGGTTCTGGTTATTGTCCCCAGGATCTGATGGCATGTCGTCTTCATCATTGGATGATGTTCCATCCATTGTATCAGCCCAGCCGCCGCCAAGACCAAAATCAAACTCGCCAGACCCGAAATGATAGCCGCCGTTCAACTCAACATACGTGTTGTCCATAAGATAGGCGGCCCCGACAGAGCCGCGCCAGCTTTGGCTCCCGAACATGTAGTCCATACCGATTGATGCCGCAGCTTTGTCTTCTTCATCATCAGAGAACACGCGAACACCGACACCAGTATTCACCCCGCCACTACCAAACGTAAAGTTAAGACCAAAGCCGACGGTTGGGTCGGCAAAAGCGGGAGTGGACAAAGCCACTACAACTGCGGTCGCTGAAAAAGTCTTTTGGAACATGATACCCTCCCAATCACGCTACTCCTTTGCTTAAGGAGCTGCGATTAATATTGCTGCCGAACATAGGCGCGAGAAGGAATTGTAGCATATATCGCATAAACCGAACAGACTGTCGGCTAATAACAACCTTGCTCTGGTTACGGATCAGACCACGGTAGCGCCATTTGACGCAATCCGTACACGCCCGATGGACAGGGCGACTTCAGCAAGTTAGTGAAAGCGGTGCTCCCTGGTCAAGAAGATGTCAGGCAACACTTAGCGGGGACAAAATCCGATTTCCCGGCTGATGTGGTCTGCGGCAGATTTCACATGTGGCACCAATTCACTCATGCGCACCTCGGGCAGATACGCAACAGCGCTAGAGGCGCTAATGGCCGCAACAATCCGCCCCATATGGTCCCGGACTGGCGCTGCAACACATCGGATCATTGGACTGTCATCCCCAAGGTCCAAAGCATAGCCGCCAGCACAATATTCCTCCATCCGTGTCAGGAAAATTGCGGGGTCTTCATCGCGAGGCTCTGATGCCCGGTTCAGATGCAGCACCTCTTTGAGGGTTACCAAATCGTCATCGAGCATTAGTGCCATGCCAATGCCAGTCGTCGTCAACGGCCGGCGGCCACCGACTTGCGAATTGATTTCGACCGGCCGATTTCCTTGTATTTTGTCCAGATAAACAACCTCTGGGCCACTTCGGATGCCAAGGTGTACAGTTGCTCCAACTTCAGAAGCCAGTGCCTTGAGAAAAGGATGCGCTATGCGCACGATATCCATGTCGCCTCTGGCTTTAAAACCCAGTTCGATCAGCTTAGGCCCCAGCTCATACTCTCGGTTACGCGGTGTGCGCAAAAAACCGCGCTCAGCCAGCACCGCCGCAAACCGGTGGGTTGTACTATAGGACATGCCCGTGTCCTTTGAGATATCGGACAGTGAGCTTGCCCCGCGTGCAACGGCCTCCAGCACATCGAGCCCTCGCACCAGAGTTTGGCTTTTTTGCGGCTTGTCTTCTGCCACGGTGGCGTCCCTCATATTTGGATTGCAACCTCTCACTGATAAACCTCAACATATAAATACACGAGAATGTTTCGTGCCTGGCTTTACAGAGCCAATGTTCTCTCGGCAGATGTTACAAATATTTCTTTTGATTTCGGAGCGGTCAATGGTCTCGGTATGAGATCATTGCCAGTTTTTTCGACGGCTGGTTTTACCGATGCCTGGATTGAATGTATTGGTTGGATCGAGCTTACGGTAAAACTTTTTCAACTCTAACGGAGCATCATAAAGGTGCCCCACGTTGTGTTCCGCTGGATAACGAATACCTTTTTCGTCCATCTGCTGCAGCATCCGCGCCTTGAGGTCTGCTACAGATACACCTTTTCGGACCAGATATTCCTGATGCAGGACATGACAGAAAAAGTGGCCACATACAGAGCGCGCCACAAGGTCCGAATTGATATCCTCTGGCAATTCGGGCAACCAGTCCATCGTGTTACGCGGCAGCGCCACATCGAGCGCTAGAATGTCTTCGACCTGCCGCGAATGCGCCGCCTTATAGCGTCCCGGCACCCCGCCAAAGGTAAAACGATGCAGAAATGCCGCGTCGCCAACCGCATCACTACATTCAAAAAAATCGCCATACGCGGTCGGGAAGATTGAGCTTAGATAAGTGCGGGCCTCTTCTACGCCCTTGCCCCCCATACGAATAATGAGATGATGCTCATAACTTTTGTTATAGGCACGAATTGGCTTGGGGAGATGATTGGGAGTGATGCGCATAAGCGCTTGAATGAGGCGATCGGAAATGCCGGCGCCAAACCCAAGTCGCTCTGTGATACCGTCAAACCAGTTTTTAAGACCAAAGGCCTTGGGGATCGCATTTGTACCAAAATGTTTGATGAGCAGAAACACGTCCTTACCGTAGCGTTCGGCCAGTTCAAAGCCCTCGCGCTGCATGTACTCACCGGCAATAGGAAGGTTTTCGAAGCTGCTCAGTATATGCCGCCGAATTCGAGTAAGCTCGTCGGGATCATTGGTGCCGATATAGAACACCCGCGTGTTGTCTTGTTTCGCAAACGTATCCAGCCTTAACGCAAAAACTACAATTTTTCCGGCACTGCCCGATGCTTCAAAATGAAGACGCGGATCGCCATTGTAACGGGCTGGCGTATCAGCCTGAATGTCTCGAACATGGCTCTGATAGGCGCGGTCTGATGCACGCCGCTCGCCTGCATCCTCAATGTCGCCATCGTCATAAGCCCCAGCATCAAGCCTTCGCAGGATGTCTTCCGGAGTCTCGCCTAGAGATATCCCGAGATGGTTTACCAGTCTAAGTGTTCCATCCGCACCAAGCTCGGCATAAAGCGACATCTCGGTATAGGCCGGTCCGCGCTGCACCAGAGACCCGCCGGAATTGTTGCACACACCGCCCACGATCGAAGCGCCGATACTGGTCGATCCAATGACCGAATGTGGTTCACGTCCGAAAGGTTTCAGTTGTTGTGTCAAACGATCGAGCGTAGCGCCCGGCAAGGCTACGATTTCTTTCGCCCCATGGATGGTATCGATACGCGACAGGCGCATGGTGTTAATGATCAAAACCGGCCGATCATATTCCCCGGAGGGGGTCGAGCCGCCCGTCAGTCCGGTGTTCGCCGCCTGCACAATGATCGCGACCTCGGCAGCAACCGCCACTTTCAACACCCGCCACAACTCAACCAGACTTCCAGGTCTCACCACGGTCAGCGCTCGTACCTGCCCAAAGCGAAAGCCTGTCCGGTAGCGCCGCGTGGACCGCTCTCCGGTCAGAAGATGCTCCCTGCCGACAATCGACTGGAGTTCTGAAATTAGCCCATCTTTGCTCATGGTGGCTTTGCTCCTGACGGATGCCTGTGGGTGATCTGGACCGGCTATGAAGGCCGGTCCACTCGGTTTCATAGAGAGCTTGCTGTTAAACAAGATCCGCAGGCAACACGGCCTCTGGGATGTTCTGGAAGCAAACCGGGCGCAGGAAACGACGAATTGACATCGTGCCGACCGAAGTCGCGCCAAAATTGGTCGACGCCGGATAAGGGCCGCCGTGTACCATAGCATCAGCCACTTCAACCCCAGTGGGGAAGTTGTTCGCCATGACCCGGCCAGCCTTGCGTTCCAGAACCGGTAAAAGCTTGCGTGCCAACAGCGCGTCGCCAGCGTCCATATGAAGGGTCGCGGTCAGTTGCCCCTCAAAGCCCTTGGCCAGCTCCACCATCTGCTCCGGCGTCTCGGTACGGATGACCAGACCTAGCGGCCCAAAGACTTCTTCGCCCAGAGCGTGATCCTGCAGATAGGTTTGCGCATCGGTCTCATATAGGTTCGGAGAGGCGCAGCGCCCTTCGCTTTCGGTCTCAAGCACCGGACGAACAGAATTACGGTCATGAAACCGTGCTTTCCCTGCTGCATAGGCTGCCGCGATACCATCAGTGAGCATGGTTTGAGGCGCAACGGCGCTCAATGCTTGTGCCGCAGCAGCAACGATGGCGTCTCCATCAGGCCCTTTGGCAATCACCGCGATGCCAGGATTGGTACAGAACTGCCCTGCTCCCATAGTCAACGAACCGGCCCAGCCCGCGCCAATGGTGTCACCGCGCGCGGCAGCAGCTTCAGGCAGGATAAACATTGGGTTGACGGAGCCTAGCTCGCCGAAGAAGGGGATTGGCTCAGGGCGCTGTGCGCATAGATCGAAAAGCGCACGCCCACCTCCCAAAGAACCAGTGAAGCCCACGGCCTTGATCAGAGGATGTTGTACAAGTGCAGTGCCGACATCACGTTTCCCGCCTTGAATAAGAGAGAAGACACCCTTTGGCATGCCAGTCTTGTCAATCGCAGCGTGGATCGCCTCGGCAACAATCTCACCAGTGCCGGGGTGGGCAGAATGCCCTTTGACCACAACCGGGCAACCAGCAGCCAGCGCCGCTGCTGTGTCCCCACCAGCGGTCGAAAAGGCCAAGGGGAAATTTGAAGCGCCGAAGACCGCCACAGGGCCAATAGGGCGCTGGATCATCCGCAGTTCGGGGCGCGGGAGAGGTTGGCGATCGGGCAATGCCTCGTCGATGCGCCGGTCGAGATAAGCACCTTCTCGGATATGGGTCGCAAACAGGCGCAACTGCCCGGTAGTCCGGCCACGCTCACCTTGCAAGCGACCTTCTGGAAGACCTGTTTCCTGTGTGCCGATCTCGGTGATTGCTTCGGCACGAGCTTCGATTTCGTCTGCAATAGCCTCTAGAAAGACCGCACGCTCTTCCCGAGAGGTATATCCATAGGTCCAGAAGGCATCTTCAGCGGCCTCGCAGGCGGTGTTGACGAGATCGACCGTACCGACGCTAAACTTATACGACGGCCCGTGAGCGGGTTCAGAGGCAAAGGTTTCTGCACTGGCAACCCAGTCGCCCGCCACAAGATGTTTGCCGTGCGGAGTGAAAACAGACGTATCAGTCATGCTGCATCCTTTCGATTTTTATGACGTATCAGACCGGAACGCAGGAATGCGCTCCGGTCACGCTCGGAGTTCAGTGACCCCAGCGCATTGCAATCGGGTCTAGAGGGCGCAAAAGACCAAGAAGCTCATTGCGGGTTTCTGTGCCCAGTGGTGCAATCGGATGACGGCAGAATTCTGAGGCGAAGACCTTGCCTTCGACCATTGCAGCCTTGGCAGCACGGAAGCCACACTGCCGGTTTTCGTGCTGCACTGCAGGCAAAATACGGGCATAGCCCGCCACCGCGCGTTCACGATCACCTTCACGATGGGCTTGTACAACGCCCCGGATGTGTTCCGTGATCATGGCCGAACACATGGTGCCGACAGCGCCGGCGTCCAGATCGGCCAGCATGGTCACGCCTTCCTCACCATCCAAGGGGCTGACGACAGCGTCACCGCCCTCTGCGATCAGCGCCCGCAATTTCGTGGCCGCCCCCGTGCATTCAATCTTGAAGTGCTGAACCATCTCAATCTCGCGAGCCATTTTGACCAGGAGCGACACCGGAAGCTCAACACCCGACAAAGGCGCGTCCTGCACCACAATCGGAATGCCGACTTCACCGACTTTTCTGAATTGCTCAAAAGTCTGCTCTGGCGTGCCCCGCATTAGAGCCCCGTGATAGGGGGCCATGATCATGACACTGGCCGCACCGCAATCCTTGGCGAACCGCGCACGCTCTACTACGATAGGCGTGGCAAAATGCGACACAGTCACCATCACCGGAATGCGCCCGGCCACATGTTCCAGAGACAACCGGGTCAGGATTGCGCGCTCCTCATCCGAAATCAGGAACTGTTCGGAGTAATTGGCGAGAATACAGACACCATCGGCGCCTTGATCAATAATGCAATCCAGAACCCTCTTCATGCCATCCAGGTCCAGTGTCCCGTCGTCATTGAAGGGCGTAGGGGCAACAGGCCAAGCGCCGGTCTTTTGAACAGTCATCGTCATTCCTCAATCTCGAAATTATGCAGGTGTTTGTCACTGATGGAGATCCCGAGGCCGGGCAGGTCGTCGTCCAGTTGCAGGAAACCATCGACCGCATCCGGATCGCCCTCGAAAATGTAGTAAAATAGCTCATTGCCAACCTCGACATCGAAGACAGGGAAGTATTCCGAGATCATGCAATTGGTGTTGGCCATGGTCAGATGATAATTGTGCATCTGTCCGGCATGCGGGATCACCGGAACCTGGAAGGCTTCAGCAATAGCGTTGATTTTTTGCGCGGCAGTGATGCCGCCCACGCGATTGGTATCATATTGCAGAACTGAAACCGCCTTCTTCTCGATCAGGTCTTTGCAGCCGATGACCGAGAATTCATGCTCACCACCGGAAATCGGAACGATATTCAGAGCGTTCAACTCGGCATATCCTGCGACATCATCCGCAATGACAGGCTCTTCAAGCCAGCGGGGCTCGAACTGGGCCAGTTTGGGCAACATCCGCTTGGTGTAATCAAGGTTCCAGCCCATATAGCATTCGAGCATCAGGTCGACATCGTAGCCAATGACCTCGCGCACCGCTTCCACCCGTTTAAGGTTTTCACGCATGCCCGCCATGCCATCCTTAGGACCCCAGCCAAAGCGCATCTTATAGCCGGTGTAGTTGTTCTTCTTCGCCTCTTCCGCCTCGGCCTGCATTGCCTCGACCGAACCGGAATAGAGCTTGGAGTAATACACCGGGATTTTTTCCTTGGTACGACCACCCAATAGCTTGAACACCGGCTTGCCAGCCAGCTTGCCCATCAGGTCCCAGATCGCGATGTCGATGGCCGAAATTGCGGTCATGCCGATACCCTTGCGCCCCCACGCATGGCTACGGCGATACATTTTTTCCCAGATATAAGCGTAATCAAACGGATCTTCGCCGATGACCAGAGGCGCGAACCACTCATCGATAGCCGCTTTGACAACACGCGGAGCGAGAGCCGCATTGCCGATACCAATGGTGCCGTCCTCAGTTTCAATCTCCACCGTTAACCATTGGTGAAAACGGAAGCTGCCCATAGCATCACCACCACGGTGGATCACGTCAGAGGCATTCGTACAGAAATTTCCCGAAGGCGGAACAGTCGGCCCGGTCCAGTTCCAGACACGGGTACGAACGGATTTGATTTTAGTCATCACGCTATCTTCTCTTTGTGTGTGGCCCCGGATGCGGCGGCCATTGTCAAGGCAAGGTCTTCGATCATGTCTTCCTGTCCGCCGACCATGCCACGACGGCCGAGCTCCAGAAGAATGTCACGGGCGGGCACGCCGTAACGTTGTGCGGCCCGTTCCGCGAAAAGCAGGAAAGAACTGTAAACACCGGCATAGCCCAGGATCAGGGAGCTCCGGTCAACGCGGATCGGGCGCTGCATCATGGGCAGCACCAGTTCCTCGGCAGCATCCATCAGAGTAAACAGATCGGTACCAGTATCGGCCCCCATCCGCTCGAACACGGCAGCCAGAACCTCCGTGGCGGCATTCCCCGCGCCAGCTCCGAGACCGGCAAAAGCACCGTCGATCCGGTTCGCCCCCGCCTCGACTGCCGCCACGGAGTTGGCAATGCCCATACCCATGTTGTTATGGCCATGAAATCCCAGCTCCGTTTCCGGGCGTAGGGCCTGGCGGAGCGCACCGATCCGGGCGGTCACATCGGCAGGCAGCATGTAGCCAGCTGAATCCGTGCAATAGACGCAGCCCGCACCGTAGCTTTCCATTTTTAATGCTTCCGCAGCCAACGTTTCCGGATCCGCGCGATGCGACATCATCAGAAAACCCACGGTATCTAAGCCGGCTTCGCGCGCCGCACCGATATGTTGCTCGGAAGTGTCAGCCCCCGTGCAATGAGTGGCAACGCGAACGCCGGAAATGCCTGCTTCGATCGCCTCTTTCAGATTGTCGAGCGTACCAATGCCGGGGATCAAAAGCGCGGAGATACGGATTTGGCTAACTGCGTCGCGTACCGCGGCGATATAGCTCGCGTCCGTTTCCGCACCAAAACCGTAAGTGACCGATCCACCGCCTAGGCCATCGCCATGAGTGACTTCAATCCACGGCAAGCCGCCCTGGTCCGCCGCTTTGGCGATTGCGACCATCTGGTCCTTACTAATCTGATGACGCATCGGGTGCATCCCGTCGCGCAGGCTCATTTCGTGCAGGGTAATTTTGCGATTTTCAAGTGACATCCGGCTCTCCTCAGGCAGTCCGCTCAGGCAGTGTTATCGCCTGAGAGCTCACTTCGATGGCGAAGGTTTCAGCGGTGCGCAAAGCTGACGAGGTCATGATGTCGATATTGCCCGCATATTGCGGCAGGTCATCACCCAGCCCCTCAATCTCGACATAGATCGACACACGATTGCCCGTGAAGACCAGTCCGTTGACAAGCCTGTAACCGGGAACATAGTCCTGTACCTGCTGCACCATAGCGGCAACGGAGGCGCGGATTGCTTCCTCGTCGGGGGTGCCTTCAACTAAACAATGAATCGTATCGCGCATCAAAAGCGGCGGCTCGGCGGGATTTGCGATGATCATTGCTTTACCCTTGTCCGCACCACCAACCTGCTCGATGGCATTGGCTGTAGCTCGGATAAATTCATCGATGCTCTTACGCGTGCCCGACCCGATAGATTTGGAAGACACTGTGGCCACTGTTTCGGCATAGGTGACGTGTTGCACCTGTGAAATCGCAGCAACCATGGGGATGGAGGCCTGACCAGCGCAGGTCACCATGTTCACATTCATCTCAAGCTTGCCCGTATGTGCCCTCATATTGACCGCCGGAATGCAATACGACCCGGTGGCTGCCGGCATAAGATCAATCATCAATACACCAAGCGCATTGAGTTCGCGTGCGCTTGCCGCAAGCGCATAAGCCGAGGTCGCATCGAAGGCGATGCGGATATCATCGTTGCGCACATGCGCCAGAAGCGCATCCACTCCTTCGGTCGAGGTTTTTAGGCCCATGTCACGCGCCCGCACTAAGCCCTCCGAATCCGGATCAAGCCCCACCATCCAAATCGGCTCAAGCCATTCCGACCCCTGTAGTTTCATCAGGAGGTCAATTCCGGTATTGCCGGATCCGATCACTGCTACTTTCAATTTTTGCGTCATCTCAGATCTCCAAAATTACATGCCCAAGAGCGATGGCAGCCAGAGGGACAAGCCCGGCACATAGGTGATGATCAGCAACAGGATGAGCAGCAGAACCAGCGGTCTCATGGCTCCTCGGATCACATCGGTCAGGGAAATCTGCGCCACGCGAGACGCGACAAAGAGGTTCACGCCGACGGGTGGAGTCACCATGCCGATTGCGAGGTTAACAATCATGATGATGCCGAAATGCTCTGGACTAATGCCAAGCGCGGTAACGAGCGGCAGAAGGATCGGCGTCATGATGATGATCGCAGCCAGGGTCTCCATGAAGGTCCCGATGATCAGCAGAAGAACATTCAAAATCGCCAGCAGAACGAGGGGGTTCGACACCGTTTCTGTGACCAGTTCTGCCAGCATCGCAGGGATGCGCTCGATTGCCAGAACCCGGCCGAAAACGGTTGCGGTGCCGACGATCAGCATCACTGTGGCCGTGGTCAGCGCCGCGCTTGCAAAGATCTTGTATAGAGTGCGCAGTTTCAGTTCACGGTAGATAAATAGACCAACGATCAATCCATAGGCTACCCCGACGGCGGCCGCTTCAGTCGGTGTGAAAATCCCGCCATAAATCCCGCCAAGGATAATGACCGGCACCAGCAGCGCCCATTTCGCATCCCACAGGATCACCAGCGCCTCGCGACCGCTAATGCGTTCACTTTGCGGTTTCTGTCCGTCGCGGCGCGATTGCCACCATGCGAACAGGATCAAGCTTACACCAATCAGAAGGCCGGGAATGATGCCCGCCATGAACATTTTGGTCACCGAGACGTTTGCAGAGGTCGCGTAGATCACCATGGGAATGCTTGGCGGAATGATCACACCGAGACTACCCGCAGAAGCCACAAGCCCCGCCGAGAAAGATGGCCGGTAGCCTTCACGTGCCATAGCCGGAAACAGGATCGCCCCGATAGCTGCGACAGTTGCCGGACCCGAGCCCGAAATGGCTGCAAAGAACACGCAGGTCGCGACGGCGATGATCGCCAACCCACCGCTGTAGCGGCCAAAGAAAATCTTGCCGGTGTTCAAAAGTCGTTGTGACAATCCCCCCTGTCCCATCAGTTCACCAGAGAGAATGAAGAAGGGGACCGCCATCAGCGGAAAACTGTCAATTGAGGTGACGAGCCCTTGCGGAATGAAATTTGTTCCGACCTTACCGGAAATGATGAGTGCAGCGGTGGAGGCCAGTCCGAGTGAAATCGCAATTGGCGTACCAACGAGGAGAAACAGGATGAAAAGCCCGAAAAGCGTAAGGGAGATCATGATGCACCCCCGTTCTTGTCGTTCGTATCTTCATCCGTGCGTAATGCTATGATCTCAACCCGGAGTTTTTGCCCCAGACGTACCAGGACCAGAGCGAACCCGACCACCGGTGCCATGTAGACCCAAGCCATGGGGATGCCCAAAGATGATGATTTCTGGCCAAAACGCAGCAATTTCTCCACTAAGAACCAACCCTCCCAGACGACCAGCAAGGCAAATACACCGATCAGACAGATCGCAAGCATACGAAACCACGGGTGCAAACGTTCCGGGAAAAGATCAATTGCAGCGGTCACATTGACATGCGCGCTGTGTTTCACGCCATAGGCCACGCCCAGGTAGGTCATCCATACAAAGCAGTATCTCGCAGCTTCGTCAGACCAGGAGAGCGACGCGGAGAAGACATATCGCATGATCACCTGCATCACGATTAGGGTGCTCATCACAGCAAGAAGAATGACGATCAACGCCTCTTCCAAATGGTCATCGAGAAATTTCATCGTTTGCCTCGCTGGATACCCGGTCCTTCAGGTGGGAGAAGATGTTAAGGGGCATCCGTGTCGTGAGACGCACCTGCCTGGGCCATGGGCCACATGTTAAGGTGCGTCTGGGAAAGGAGATGCCCGCCGTTCTGATGCTGGCGGGCATAGGAGAGTTATTCGCCTTTCGCGGCGGCCACGACTTTTTGAACCAACTCGTCACCAACTTTTTCTGCGACGAGATCGTAAACCGGAGCCATTTGTTCCGAGAAGGCTGCGAGCTCTTCATCAGTCAGGTCGGTAATCGTCACCTCAGGCATGGCGGCCATCGCTTTATCATCAGCCTCAATCGCAAGGGCACGTTGGTCTGCCGTTGTCTCCGCAACAGCCTGCATGAAGATTTCGCGGTCTTCATCAGACAACATCGCCAGAGTGTCCGGGCTCATCAACAGAACCCAAGCACCGTAAAGGTGATTGGTGCGCGAAATGTAGCTCTGAACTTCGTTGAACTTCATGTCGTAGAACAGGTTAATCGGGCTTTCCATCGCATCGAACGTACCCTGCTGAAGCGATGTGAAGAGCTCAGAGAAGGACAGCGGCGAAGGGTTCGCGCCCAGCTCACGCCAGGTGGCAATATGCACTTCGTTTTCCATTGTGCGCATCTTCATGCCCGCCAGATCGTCAGGGGTATGCACCACTTTTTTGTCGTTTGCGAGCTGACGGAAACCATTCTCCCAAAAGGCGAGCCCCACAAGGCCCACGTTTTGCAAACCATCGAGAAGATCGTGACCGACTTCACCATCGAGAACGCGGAAAACGGCATCACGGTCCTTGAACGCAAACGGCAAATCCAGGACGAAGAAGTCCTGGTCAAAGCTCGCCACCGGCGCAGTGGAAACATAGGCCATGTCAAGATTTCCGAGCTGGATTGACTCAATCTGCTCACGTTCACCGCCAAGCTGGCTGTTCGGGAAAATCTGGATGCCAATACGGCCATCCGTCCGCTCCATAAGACGATCGTTCAGCATCTCCAGCGCTGCATGCCCGGTGCTCGTCAGGGCCGAAGAATGCCCCGCACGCAGCAACATGTCGGGCTCAGCCAGCGCAGCCGAGGCGAAGCAGCTTGTTCCTGCCATCAGCGCAGCCGCCATTGTTCCGCGCAAAGCCGCGGAAAGTTTATTGAACGTCATGTCAATCCTCCCAGATCAAATCTCTCCCCTGAATGTCACTTGGCGGGGGAGATTAATTCCATGGATCAGCCTCCTGCGGATCCATCTGTGGGGCGGAACGTAAAAATTCTCTCAAATATTGTCAAATACTATATTTAGTTCTCATATGTTGAGAAGTTATTGAATTGAGGTCTCTGGGATACTTTGATGGCAGAAAGCACAAAAACTCATTAACAAATTGAAAATAATAGCTATTTAAAATACCCGAACGCCTAATAAAGCTGCTCCACCCCATGCTTGCAAAACCTCACGCGCAAGGGGTCAAAAAGCCGGCGA
Source organism: Celeribacter halophilus (assembly GCF_900114135.1). Lineage (GTDB taxonomy): Bacteria > Pseudomonadota > Alphaproteobacteria > Rhodobacterales > Rhodobacteraceae > Celeribacter > Celeribacter halophilus. The sequence continues at coordinate 2,368 of NZ_FORY01000032.1, read as the reverse complement.
GGCGGGACACACAAAAAGCTCACGGGTAAAGATTCGAAGGAACTCCGGTGAAGCCACCAGTTTCGCCAGCATTGAGCATCCCCACTATCAGACCAAACCCGGCTTTGGCTAAGCGACTTGCTTAAAGCCGCCCCTCCTTGCTCGCGAACTTTACGCTGAAGAACATTATAGAAACATACAGCATTTTCTGGTAAGCTTCAGGCACAAGAAGGATCTGCCGCATGCTGGAAACGCTCGAAAGATCAGAAGATATTGTTATACTGATCGAGCTGAAAAAGACCGACGAGACACAGAACATGCACCGCTTCTATCGCATGTCGCTTCAGCCTGATTTGTTCGGAAATATCAGTCTTTTGCGGGAGTGGGGACGCATCGGGTCTCGCGGACAAATACGCGTCGACACCCATCAAGAAAAAGCCGAGGCAATAAAGGCCATGGCCAAACTCACTACTGAAAAGCAGCGACGCGGATATAGGCTTGCTCACTAGAAAACCACGCCGCTCACGACCGTTCGCATTCAGCCTGCCAGCCAACACTCGCTTCTGTTCGCGCTGTTGCGCGGTCTCATGCAGATGCTAAGCTCCTCGCATGTTTCGTCGCACCTTCACACCTCCCCCAGCGCAACCTCTCGAGCCTGAATCTTCGCTCCAGCGCCCTGCAGAGGACGGTTTGCAACCAGAACGACCAGCGGGGACGGATCAGGCAACATTTCGCGCCTTAGCCTCGTCTTTATCTGAACAGGGCGACCTGGCTGAATTCCGCGATCATTTACTCATCGCCATTTCGCAAGCGGATATTTCTGGATTTGAGGGCACCAAACAGGCGCTCATTGCCATGCTCAAGGACGTGGAAGAAGAGTTGCAAAGCATGTGATTGAGCGCCGCAATTCGGCGCATGGACATTTTCAGAGTTTGCCGCGCAGCCCAGGCCGACCTACCCATAGCCCCGCCCACTGGCAAAAATGCCGCCCGCAGAGGCGATATGCGGCTCTCTGGACGAGGTTTGGACGCTTTTATGAGGTTAGGTAGCCGAATGATCTCTACCGGCCTCTGAAAGGCGTTTTTTGCAGATTTTCTTTTTTGGAATTTTTGGCCGCCGATGAATGCGGCTTTTCACTGAGGCTTCCCGCCCTCAATTCCGGCTCACTGCAGCGTGTCGGCCCCCCCTAATTTTTTACCGCGAAAAAGCGCTTAAATTTGACACCTAAAAAGTTTGAAAACCGCTGACGGAAAAAGGCCATTTTAAGTTTTTTTCGTACAGACGTAAACTGCGAAAAGTATGTTATACCGCCGTTTGGAAGTGTACGAAGCCCTACACCGCCGTTTCACTATGTACGAGAGAACATTGAATTTTTCCGATTTTCGGTGCCTCAAAAACCGGTGACGGGCGACCCCTCAAACCCCGTCACCAAATCGGGCATTTTTCAAGCTCTGCTTTTCGAGCTGATTGACTGCCAGCACGCCAAATGCTCCGCGAACCTCGGCTTTACTCCCCTACCCTGCCGCTAAAAGCGACCGCAGGGGCGATATGGGGGCCTCTGGATAGCCTTTAAGCTTTTTTATGTGCTTGGTAGCCAAAAGGCTTTTGGCGAACTCTGAGGGCCGTTTTTTGAGGTTTTTTGTTTTGGGGAATTTTAGGTCGCCAAGAAAGGCGGCTTTTCACTGAGGCTTCCCGGATCTCAAATCCGCCTCGGAATCCAGCTTGTAGATGCACCCCAAACGGACCCTCAAAATCGCCCCCTAAAAGTTCAAAAACCGCTGACGGGAAAAGGCCATTTTTAGTTATTTTCGTACATACGATTACGCCGAACAGTATGTTATACCGCCGTAAAGTTATGTACGAAACCTGACAACGCCGTAAAGCTATGTACGAGAGATGATTGAATTTTTCCGATTTTCGGTGTCTCAAAAACCGGTAACGGGCGACCCCCCAAATCCCGTCACCAAATCGGGCGTTTTCAAGCTCTGTTTTTCGAGCTGATTGATTGCCAACACGCCAATTGTTCCGCGAATTTCGACACTGACCGCCTCCCCCGCCGCCATAAGCGGCCGCAGAGGCGATATGCGGCCCGATGGATGGCCTTTGGGCTCTTTTGGGTATTTGGGTAGCCAAAACGCATTTATAGACCTCTGAGGGTCGTTTTTTGAGGTTTTTTTGTTTTGGGAGATTTTTGGGCGCGTGTTGCCCTAAAATTTTAAACGCTCCAACGGCCATACGGAAACGTCCGCAGGGTTGTGGGCGTGGCGCTCTGACAAAAAGATAAATTTTCGGCTGGAAAGTTTGAACCTCGCATGGCCTGCGCCAATGCTTTGCTTTCCCCGCGCGCTTTGCTTTCCCCGCGCGCCAATGCTTTGCTTTCCCCGCGCGC
>NZ_FORY01000004.1:272514-293819 GCF_900114135.1 Celeribacter halophilus | reverse complement strand
TCAGGCTCATAACCTGAAGGTCGTAGGTTCAAATCCTACTCCCGCAACCAAAAATATCCATATAAAACAAAACGATGGCGCCCCAAGGGGCGCTTTTTGCGTTTTTAGCTCCCCGCTCGGTGCTACGATGGTGCTACTTTTGTGGGGCGGGTCGAAAGAGATAGGCGTTATGGGCGGGCGTGATAGAGCACTGGGTTGCCAGTGCGGTGTGGTTTATATAGCCTATTTGTAGTTGGAAGCAGGGTATTTTCTTAAATTGTATCCAAGTATTGAATTAGTATGAAAAAAATTCCTGACGACATAAACTCCATTCTCACTGAGATTGACGCATGCCTAAAAGCTGAAGGAGTTGCTCCTCATGCCCGGCCCTTGCGCGCAGTGATGGAGTTTGGAAATCGTTTTGAGATTTCCATGCCTCTCACAAAGAGCATTTTGCCTGGTGCGCCGAAGGAATTGATGGAAACAGTTCATTACTCACGGCAGATTCACGAATGGTATGAGGATATATACGGAGATAGACTGAAGTTTGATCCTGCTGGAAATGCGAGAGTGGCAATCTATGCCAACGGAGATATTTGGGAGGGACCCATACCTATCATGTTGGGCGGACTTTTAGCCCCTAGTCGTGATCTGACGATTGTTTCCGAGAAAAATAGACAGGGTCCAAAGATATTTAACCCTTGTGCTCACCTTGCAGGAATAACGCAATCCCGGCTCTCTCGTTTCTCCAATGATGATATTAATGAGGTTGTTCTGCTGTATAATTTGGGTCTTCGCGCCCGAAAAGTGTTCCAAATGTTTATGAAGCATGATGTTTTGTTTGCGAAGGCTGAAGCTGATTGGTCAGCTGCGACTTTACATCTGACTTCACAGAAGCCGGACTTTGGCCAGTCATTGTATTCATCGTCACAAATGGCCGAAAAGTATATGAAAGGGCTGATTTCCTTGATCGGTGAAGGCAATCCCAAGCAAAGGCATGACCTACAAAAACTTTTCAATGAACTCGAAAAGTCACTTGAAGGCATCTCCGAGCTTTCCAAACTGCTTGAAGCACTACCTCAGAAAGCATCAGCTCGATATGAATATAGCTCCAACCTCCAAGAAGCTTACCTAGCGCACAAAGCAAGTCTCGAACTCGTTGGGACCCTCGGCAGCGCTGTAGTTTTAAAATCATTTCCAGCTACAATTTGACCTGTTATGTGAATTGGCTGTTATCTAGGCTGAATTTTCTGAATTAAATGCAAGCAAATCTATATTGAACTGGAGCTAATGACTCTTGGCCTCTGACATAGCTAGTGCCAAATGGGCCTGTAATTGTTTTTGATCCTGTGTCTTTCAAACCGGCATTTAGGAATTTAGCGTCCCGCCCGCGGCTTTGACACAGAGATTGTGCATTCTCCTGCATTGCTGAGGGAGGTTTGATATAATCATCTGAATGAAATCCGCCATATGCCTCAATCACTACCATCGTATCAGTAAAAGACACTACGTTTCCTGCAACATCGTCAGAAAGTGGTGCGCAGCCAGCTAATGCGGAAACGATAAGAATAGGTAAGGTGGCCGATTTCATGATAATTTCCTAAGTGTCATGGTGTTTCGTTTAAGTATTGTTTGGATTGTGTCCAATATGCAGTTTTTCGTGAGAGAACGTCCTGACATGTATATTTTAGACGCTACGCAATAGGCGTAGCGTCTGAGCGATAGTTCCGCTCTAAATCAATGACAGTGAACTGTGCCCGTGCTTGTCTGCATGTGGCAGCATTGGCCCGGAGGTGAATTTTTGCGACAGCCGCCGCCATGTCCGAACTCGGTTTCAGTGGTGGCTTGAATTTCAATGCCTGCATGTGCGGGCATTGACAAAGTTGCGGCCAAGATTGCCGCTGCAATTTTCGTTTTCATAATATTCCCCCTAAGAAATGTGGTAACAAAACTGTTAACGCGATTTCTGAGTGTTTCAAGTAAGGGAAACCGTAGTATTCCTGAAATCTACCTAAATCGCTGTCCGCCCTGTCCGCCCTGTCCGCCGCTGTCCGCCACCAAACCCTGTTGAATATAGGGGCGGACGGCAGGCGGACAGGGCGGACAGCAAAGTGATTAGGTTTTGTTTTGCTGTCCGCCCCAATACCGCCCCTAAGTCGGTATGTACCTAGGACGCCGCGCGCCTCGCGCAGCGCCCAGGTCATTACTTAGCTATTCCCCCTCCCAACCTTCTCTTTTCGATACTGACACCACGCGCCGCCGTTCCTTGCCTTCGCGCAGGTGCGCAACCTCTACTCCGTGAGTGCGTAGGAGGGGCGTCACGCGGCGCAGCTCTGCCCCAAAGGCAGCGGCTTGCCGTGGAAAGGCTTCTGCGCTTTCTGTGAGAGCGGGGTAGAGCATGCGCAGGTGGCTTGTGAGGTCTGTGGCGGTCCCGCGCCAGCGTCCTTGCTCCCGTACAAGCATGAGAACAGCGCTAGCCACGGCGTTGCCATCAAGCGCAACCTCTGCCGCCTCCTTCCGGTTGGCCGCGTAGGCCTCCAGAAACGCCCCCTGTGTCCATCCAAGGGCAGGTTCCGATGCCGTGACCCATCTGGCGAAGTCCGCCATTCTGGGGCGCTCTGAGAGCGTTACATGGGCGACACTGGCAAGCGCATGGCTGGCCGCATCCAAGAGAGCCGCCAATATCAACGGCTGCGCGTCCTCGAACTCTGCCCAAAAGTCGGTTTCAAAGGCGCGGCCATGCGGCGGGATTGTCGGTAGGTGCAACGAGATTGCGCGATCTGACAGGTCCGCCCGTTCCGCAAGGGCTGGAATGCCGTTCAAGATCACGGGCCGCGTGGCGTCAAATAGAACTTCGTCGGCATCGCTATGTAGCTTGCGGGTGGCAAAGCCGCCGCCCGTGGCCAAGCGGCACAGCGCGTCCGCCATCGCGGGTTTGACCTTGGAGATATTATCAAAGGCCAGCACGTGTGCGCCTTGCGCTGCAATCACCAAATCCCGCTCGTCACTTGGAAAGCTGCGCGTGGCCAGCGTAGACGGATCAATCAAAGCGCGCAGTACCTTGGATGTGGTGCTTTTGGCGCTGCCTTGTTCGCCCGTCAGGATCATAAGCGGGTAAGGGCCGCTTGGTCGCAAACATCCCATGAGCCACCCCACCATAAGCCGGAAGTCATCATCCGTGGCCACGTTCACAAAACGGCGTAGCAGATCAATGCCAGCGTTGCCCCGTATCGGTACGGGTAGCGGGGCCATGCTCGGCGCGCGTTTGAAGCGCGGCGCGGTTGTGGTCTGTATCGCCCCGTTACGGATCGACCACCCCTCCGCTGTGATACGTACCGTAGACCAATCGGGCCGCCCAAGGTCCAAGACAATGCTGTCCGGTCCTAACGTATCGGGGCCGCGCCCGATACGGGTGAACACCTCGCGCCGCTCTCCTTCAAAGAGCGCTTCTCCGATCATCTGCCGCACTTGGTCATCCAGTTTGGCTGCGGGTGGCACCTTGCCGCTTGTTTGATAAGCCGCGTGCGCCAAGAGCCGTTTGAATGCGGCGCTCTCCAAGGCGAAGGTTTCCCACGGTGCAGAGCCGTCACCGCGTTTGATCGAAGCGTAGGGTTTGCCCTCCGGCGTATGCCAAAGGTCTATGCCCTCAAACAGCTCCGGCGCGTCGTTGTCATTGGCGGGCATTGGTGTTGCGATCTGTGGCCCATCCTCAGAGCTGCTGCCTTCATAGGGCGCGGCCAGCTTTAGAAGCGTGTTCACATTGCCCACGGTCCAGCCTGCCGCCACCGCGTCCGCTGCATCCCATCCCTTGCCGTATGTTACGTTACGGGCGTTAGAGGTTTCCTTGCCTTCATATCCATACGTAACGCTACGTAGGGTTAGATCGGAGATGGGAATGACCTTCGCCACAGTGCCGCTCACGCTACGTAACGTAGCGCAGAGCTTTTGCGCATAGGATTGCCCGGCTTCATCCTTATCGGGCCATACGTATACGTTACGCCCGTTAAGAGGGGAGAGGTCCGACATATGCGGGGCTTGCGCCCCGCCGTAGGTCGTCGTGGCCACAAATCCCAAAGAGGCCAGCGCGTCGGCGCATTTCTCGCCCTCGGTGACAATCACCGCCCGATCCTCATTTGCCGCAACCAATTCATCTAGGCGATAGAGTGGGCGGCGCTCCGGCGCTTTCCAATCATTGGCCACCAGATCGTAAGGAATGAAGAATTTCTCACTGCCCCGATCAAATCGATTGGCGACAAGGGCGGCGGTGCCGTCCTCGTTACGGTAGACATATTGCGACGTAGGTTTGCCAGCCTTTGGGTGGCGCAGCTCTGCGATGTTAACACTCATGGGCGCAGCCCCCAAAGGTTCATCAACTCGCGTGCCGCCGCCATTTGTGTGAGGCCTCTGAGGTAGGCGTAGAGGCTCACCGGATCGCCACCAGCGTCATTCGTGGCGAAGTCGGCCCAGCGGCCTGTGTCCATGTTGATTTTGAATGATCCCGCTTTGCGATCTGCGCGGGTCGGATTGCGGGCCACCCATTCGCGGCCCACCTGTTTGCCATCCGGCAACCATGTGGCCAGAACCTCCCAAAAGTTGCGCATGCAAGCGTCATTGACCACAACGAAGATAATGTGGCGCGGGCCTTTGTTGCGTGGTGCTGTGTTTAGGGCATTAGTTGTCATTGGCGATCACCTCCTGCAAGCGGGCGATCTCAAAGGCGTCTACATCGCCTGCGCGGTAGCGGACCAAGCGGCCCACTTTCACATAGGCCAGTGGATAGCGCTTGGTGCAGCGCCACGTCGCAAGGGTAGTTGTTGAGACCCCTAGGCGATCTGCCACGTCTTGCGGGGTAAGTAGGTTTTGTTTTCTTAAAGTGCTCATGTGTTTCTCCAAAATACACGTTTCGATGTATCGGTAAGTATTGAGAAACATTGATCAAAGTACAGAAAACGGGATCGTATAAGTCGGGAAGGAAACCTTCCTAGGTCTTACGATAGGCTTGTAAACTTGCCCTCTTCGCGCAGTTTTCGGATCGCTGTTGCGATATTTTGAGGTGTAATTTCGCTGTCTATTTTGGACAGAATGGGGTCCAAAACGGAAATCACGGGCGAAATTGTCTCGCCAATTTCGGCAAAATACATGCCCTCGGTGAATGGGTGAGCGGAATGTTCCACCCAATACGGGTAAACGGTGAGCAGAAAGCACTGCAGCGGATGGTCTGCCCCTAAGTTGCGAGCCTTGCTGCGCCGCTTCCATGTGGCTTCAGCTCGATTGTACTGTTGTTCGGCAGTTGGCGCGTCGCCAAAAACGAAGTCCTCGGAATAGTCTTCTCTTTTGGGTTTGCGGTTGGTCGTGGCTTCAGCACAGGTTTGCAGGTCAATCAACATGTCCCGCATAAATTGAAAGATGTTGTGACGGCTCCCAATCAAATCTGAAAGCGAAACCCCGTCAGAATTACTGGCAAGCGCGTGGAAACCGCGAATGCGCTCCTCAAGTTGAGCTTCCAAGTGCGGGTGTTCCGTCAATGCCAACAAGGCTTCTTCAAGCTGCGCGGATTTGTTGGCGACTTTTATAAGGGCGGCGGTGTCTTGCTTCTCCGGCTTTTGATTGAGGCGGTCCAAGACGCCATCAACATAGGCTAGCGTGGCTTGCTGAATGATCGCGGTGGCCGCGTTCTCTGCGTCGTGCCGCAAAGACAATGCTGTAGCAAAGCTAGCCAACTCACTGGGGTCAAACAGGGTGTCCAATTGGTCGGCAATATCTTCATCCAAATTCACATTCAGAGATGGATAGAACGCGGCAAGGCGGTCGGTGAAGCTGGTAGGCAAAATAAAGCTCTTTGGGCTGTGAATGTTACATGTCTGGTATCCGCAAAAATATATGAGGGGAAAGAGGTTGGGGGTGCTTTGGGCAGCGTTAAAAGGGGCCGTTTTTGCGGGTTCGAAAAGGGAAGGATTGTTGAGTAATTTGGAAAAGTGGCAGATTTATTGGTTTTAATTACTCTCCCATAACGGCAGGCAGTCAGCAGCAAAAGGAAACGCGTTCTTCTCCCAAGACGCTTTTGGGTTCTCTTCTCGAGCGATGAGGCCCGGTCTTGAAAAAATGCGCATTGTGATGCCGTCACCTACATCAAAAAAGTAGTAAACAGCGTCCCATTTTCCATCAATGCGGCTATATCTTTCGTACGCACCTTCACCGACACGGATGAAACGCTGTGGCCGTCCTTGGCCGTCAGCGTAAGACCTTACGGCAATATCGCCATAAAAATCCCATGTATTTGGACCAAACGCAGTTTCACGTGTACAAGAAAGACCAGTTAAGTCTACAGGCTTCGATTGAGCAGGAGTGCTAATGAGAAGTGTGGAGGCCGTAAACGCCAAGTACATAATTTTTTTCATGAAGATATAAAACCCACAGATAGATCATGAAGGCAAGCTCCTGTAGATGTGTGGGACAGCTTTTAGCATTGAGGAGTAGAAAAAGATGTTCACAAAAATTGGAAGAATTGTCGGCTTTGTGGTCGTTGCGCTTGGGCTTGCAGCTTTCATTGGATCGTTCTTTTTTCCATCTGATCTGCTTTCCCCAGAGTTCGATCGGCAGTCCTTTAACTTTAGGCAGTCGACGCTCTTGTTCACGCAAGGTTCAATTATGGTGTTTGCAGGTTTGGTCCTCGGCGTTCTCTGTGAAATAAGCCTAAAATTAGAAAAGTAGTGCCCTTTACTGGTCTGCCGACCACTTCCAAAAACCAGCGTTTGTTGAACCGTTTTCCAAACCGTACATTTGCACATGTGCGGCAAGGGTCGGAAAGATGCAATCTGGTCAGCTTAGGTGTTGCGCGCAGCGAGCGACAATCTCTCGCCCTATTTCCCATATCCAAACATCGCGTCCGTGGCTTTGTTCACGCTATCGCGCACAGGATCAAGGTTGAGGCGGGCGTAGATCGCAGTGGATTGCTGGCTTTTGTGGCCCAGCGATTTGCCAATGATGTAGCCATTCGCCCCCGTGGCGGCCTGATAGCTGCCCAAGGTGCGGCGCAGGTCGTGGATGCGCAGGTCTTCAATCCCTGCCGCCTTCAAAATACGCTTCCACGCCTTCTTGGGGTCCGCCAAGTGGCCGGACGCGCTTGCGCTTGGAAAGACCCAAGGGCTGTCTGAAGCCAGCTTGCGCTCTTTCAGCAGCTCCATAGCCTGAGAAGGCAGGTGGACGGTCTGCGCCTCCCCGTTCTTGGTTTCCTCAATCCGCCACGTGGAGGTGGTGAAGTTGATATCTTTCCATCGCATCGCCAAGACGTTGGATTTGCGCGCGCCTGTCAGCAACGACACCATAAAGAAATCACGCGCAGCCTCGTTGTGTTCATTGGCCAGCGCTTCAAAGAAGCGGGGCAGCTCGTCGGGTTGCAAAAACCGATCACGGCTTTTCTCTTTGAACTTCTTAATGCCCACGGCGGGGTTTGTGCCGTCCCATCCCCAATCAATCGCCTTGTTAAAAATCGACCGGATACGCTCCAAAAGCCGATTGGCTTGCGTCGTGCCGTTGTCCTTGCCGATCTTGGCGTGAAGCCGTTCAATCTCAGCCTTATCAATCGAAGAGATTTTGCGCTTGAACCAATGCGACAGGAACTTGTTCACTTCCCGCTCGTCGTACTTCCAAGACTTCTTATGCACCTTGGAATATTTGGTCATGTAGTCATCAAACAGCGCCGCAAAGGTCATTTCATCCCGAATGGCGCGGCGCTCTTTCTGGGGGTTCTGCCCGCTGGCGATCTTACCCTTGGCCTCTGCCGCCGCCTTTCGCGCGTTTTCGACGCTGATATCTGGAAAGCGTCCCAGCAAGATGCGCTCAGGCCGTCCATCCACGCGCTTGTAGAGATAAAAGGTTTTGGCTCCGGCAGAGGTCACGGCCATCTGCAAGCCTTGCTCTTTCAGGTCGGAATAGTAATCGCGCTTCCCCTTGGAAGGGGCGGGGGCTTTCAACAAAGCGGCTTTGGTGAAGTTCAATTTATGGCTGGCCAAAATCACAATCCTCAAATGCTCGTTCTACAGTGGTGCTACTATGGTGCTACACTAGAGAGCAAATTTGGACAATATTGAGTAAGGTTAAAACAAAGTATACGTCTCATAACATATTGATAAACATATAAAGAAATAAGATCAACAAACTACGTCAAACATAAGCCTGTGAGGCTCATAACCTGAAGGTCGTAGGTTCAAATCCTACTCCCGCAACCAATAATTGCAATATATATCAACACGCTAGCCACCTCCGGGTGGCTTTTTGCCGTTTCTAGGATATGCGAACTGGAAGCACCGTGGAAGCAAGAAGGGCGAAGTGAGGGGTGTGGCGATAGGGCAACTTAAGTAAATGATAGATATAGTCTAAAACCGCCATTTGTGTTTTTTAAATTGCTGCACCAGGCTTTCTAAGCCTGTGTCCTGTTCGTAGTAGTGATGCGTCTATCAAAAACACTTGAGCTGCGGGATAAAATGCCAGACTTCTCGCTACGGTCACTCTGTCGCAGAAAATCTGGCGCATAATGAGCTACTCCCCATTTGTTGGACAGGATCTGGCGTAAATTAAGCTACTCTCTGCTCCTGCTGATCGGGTTGTGTTTTGTCATTTCTCAGCCAATAGACCACGGCTGGTGGCCTGCCGCCAAGGGCTGAGTGTGGGCGTTTGTTGTTGTAAAAGGTCATCCATTTCCGGATACCTGCCTTCGCTTCTGATCCGGTCTCCCAAGCATGCAGATAGACACACTCGTATTTCAGGGTTCGCCAGAGCCTCTCAATGAAGATGTTGTCCAGGTAGCGGCCCTTCCCATCCATTGAGATGCGCACGCCGGATCGGCGTAGCCGGTCAGTCCAGGCAAAGGACGTGAACTGAGATCCTTGATCGGTATTCATTATCTCGGGCGGGCCGAACTTGTGGATGGCCTCGTTCAGCGCCTCGACGCAGAAGTCGGCCTCCAGCGTGTTCGAGATGCGCCAAGCCAGGACCTTCCGGGTATGCCAGTCCATGATGGCGACCAAATACAGGAACCCGCGCCGCATCGGCAGGTAGGTGATATCGGCGCACCAGACCTGATTGGGCCGATCCACCCGCAACCCTTTCAGTAGGTAGGGATAGGTCTTGTGCCCTTTCGCCGGCCTGCTGGTATTAGGCTTCTGATAGATCGGCATCAGCCCCATGAGGCGCATCAGCAGCCGGCGTATCCGCTTCTCGTTCACAAGATGCCCATCGTTACGCAGGTGCCAGGTCATCTGCCGGACACCGAAGAAGGGTGTTTCCAGGAACTGCTCGTCGATCCGCCGCATCAAATCAAGGTTCTGCGCGGTCTCGCCCTTCGCCGTGTAATAGAATGACGAGCGTGAGATCGACAGCAGCTTGCACTGCTGCCCGATGGACAAAATGGAATTATTTGGCTCAATCATGTCGTGCCTCACTTGCCGGTCCATGGTTTGAGCTTTCGTGACAAAGCTAGGGGGACCGTGGCCCCAGTGGGGCCTCGCAAGCCCCCCTACCGTTGGCCACGGCGTGCGCCCGCTCTCTCGAACGCATGGCGTTCGCGGACTTACCCCACGATCTAGGCGTGGAGTTCCTTCACCTGCTCCTCATTGATCTCGGGATTCTTTCTGCCACCGCGTTCAAACACGCCGGAGGCGCCCTCAAAGAGCGCACGTTTCCATTGATGGATCATCGTCGGATGCACCCCGAACCGGCTTGCCAGCTCGGCGGCGGTCTCCTCACCCTTCAAGGCTTCCAGCGCGACCTTCGCCTTAAATTCAGGCGCATGTTGTTTGCGTTTCGACATCTCTGATCTCCTTCTCGTCGAAGATCAGCAGACTGCAAATCGTAGCTTACGTCACTGTCCGAATTTCGGGGGGTAGCTCAGGCAAAGACAGCGAGACAGGGAAGGCCGCGTCCCACGCCAGCCAGCTTTCATGGTAAGCAAAGCTGATGGCCCCGCTTGCTTCACGGCTCAGTGTGCCGATCCGGCGATTGTTCAAATAGACTCGCAGAGGCGCATAGGCTGGACGGCGGCCCATCAGAACAACTCCTCAATGTCCAAATCGCTGCCTTTGGAGCGGGGTTCGACCCTGAATTCCAGATCAAGCGCGGCCAGAACGGCAAGGATCGTGTCGAGTTTAGCAGGCCTGTCGCCGCTTTCTATTATTGAGATCGTCGCCTGCCGCAGTCCCGCCTGTTCGGCAAGCTGCATTTGCGTCCAGCCACGCGCCTTCCGCGTGCGCTGGATGATGGCTCCGATCTGCTTTGATGTGCGTGCGAGGTCTTGCATGGCAGAAATATACGCCGGGGCAGGTAAATGATCAATATGCGATGTATCGTATAATTCATCATTATGCGCCACAGCGAATAGTTTCCGCATTTTCGGGGCGTATCGATGTGTCGTCGCAGAGCTGCTTGAGCTCATGATCCGGCATCCGCGTGATGTCTAGTGTGCGCGGCAACCACTTACGGCCCCGTCGTTATTCGGATTCTTCAGGGAAAACAGTTCAACATAGGCTCAACAGGAGCGGTGATCGCACCGCCAACAGCGCGACCCACATCATCGCCATAGGACGTTTGCGACTGGGCCATCGAACCCAAGACTATGTTGCCAAGCGTATTTCTGACGGAAGCTCGAAAATGGAAGCCATCCTCAGCCTTAAACGTGATAAAATCCACGATTAAAAAGTTTGCGAATTCGTTTTTCATAACGGTACGGTCTGAGAGATCCGGCCCCCCTCAGCGCGGGCTACCACCCGCGCCGATATCCCAGAAAACCCCAGCCATCAGCTGCAGCGCATCGCGGCACACCGGCTTGAGCACATGTTCGTTCGGAGCATGCTGTGAACAGCTTCGGTAGGAGTGTGGAATCCAGATGGTGGGCAGGCCCAGGATATCGGCGAAGGCGTCATTGGGTAACGAGCCAGCTAGATTGGGCAGAACATGTGGCGCCTTTCCCGCTGTTCGCTCTAGCGAAGCGGCGACGAAGGAAACCCAAGGGTGATCCGGGTTCAGCCGCGTCGCGGGGAAAAAGCCCCGGTCATGCTGCTCAATCTGAACAGCATGAAAACCATGCGCATCCAAGTGGCGGCGCAGCGCGGGCAAGACGTCTTCAGGATCGGTGCCCACCACAAAGCGCAACTGGCAGGTGGCTCGCGCATGGGCCGAAATCGCGTTCACTGGAGCCTCGGGTACGCCACTTTTCATCGCCAGTATCGCAAAACTGTTCCAGCCGTAGGCTCGCTCGGTCGGGGTCAGGCTTTCCTCACCCCAGTCGGGATCGATCGCCGGACCGTCGCTGCTATCGATCGGCAGATCGCGTAAGGCCGTGCGTATCTCATCGGTCAGGCTGTCGGGCCTCCATTCAGGAAGCCGGATCTGACCTCGCTTGTCAGTAATGGTGGATAGCGCCTGTGCCAAGATCATAGCCGGATCGGCCAGAAGCCCTCCCCAGTTGCCCGAATGGTGCGCCCCCTCGCGTAGGTCGACAACCAGATCGAAACTGGTTCCGCCGCGCGATCCCATGAACATGGTGGGCGTTTCGGGCTGTAGGCGCGGTCCGTCAGAGGCGATCAGAACATCGGCGCGCAACTCATCCCTATGCTGTTCGAAAAACGCGTGCAGGCCGGGTGAGCCGGTTTCTTCGCCGGTTTCGATCACCACCTTACTGTTGAATCCCAGCTTGCCACGGGTCTTCAATACGGCCTCGAGCCCGGCAAGGTTGATCAGATGCTGGCCTTTGTTGTCGGCCGTGCCGCGTCCATACAGACGGTCGCCCTCTTCGGTCAGGCGGAACGGGCTCAGCCCATCACGCCACTGGTCTGTTTGCGCACGTATCACATCGCCATGACCATAGATGAGCACCGTGGGTAGGTCGTCGCCCTCATGCCGCTGTGCCACGAGGATCGGTCCTGCACCTGGTGCCGGATTGTCATGCAAGTGCGTTTCGAACCCGATGCCAGTCAACCGTGGGATCATCGCCTGTCTCAGATACCGTTCCAGTTCCGGTGCCTGTTCGGGATTCTGGCTTTCGGTTTCATAGGCTACGAGATCGGCGAGATCAGCCTGAAACCGGCCTTCATCGAAATAGGTGGAAATGTGCTCAATTGCGGTTTGTCGTGTCATACTCAAGCTACCTGCGTTTCTGCAACGGCATCGCCCCAAGGCGACATAATCTCGGTGCAACCGCTGTTGATTGCGCCCTTACGCATCACGCCTGCGGGGCAGGCAAAAGCATAAGGGAAGGGGCTGCGTTTTGTTGTGTGCACCGGAAGTTTGGCCTGAAGCGCGGAAAGAACTTCTGTCGGCAACGTCTCATCCGCCACGATGGTCTTGCCGCCCGACAGATCGATACGCGGATGATGGAAGGTTTCGCCGATATCCATGCCAAAGTCGGTCACAAAGGATGCCATCTGCACCATGGCCGAGACGATCTTGCGCCCGCCGGAAGCCCCGAAGGCGAACCGCGTGTCACCGCTCTCGCCCAGAATGGGGCAGACATTCATCAAGCACCGTTTTCCCGGTGCCAGTGAGTTGGGGCGCCCCGGAACCGGATCAAACCACATGATGCCGTTGTTCATCAGCAAGCCGGTCGACGGCGACACGACCCGCGACCCGAAGATCGAGAGCAGGGTCTGCGTCTGCGCCACCATGTTGCCATGTCGGTCCACGACAGAAAAATGCGTGGTGCAGCCCGAATTCGGCTCGGTTTCACCAGTGTCGCCCATATTGGTGAGCCGCTCCGTATAGGCCCTGCGTAACCCATCGACATAGGCCGCAAAGGCTTGCTCGTCCGGCACATGGCCAAGCGTGGCCTGTTCCACCGTAGCCATTGCGTCGCGGAACGTGGGCCCAGCGGTTAGCCCCGGCGCCACGTGGAAGCGTGCGTCACGATAATCAAAGCTCAACGGGTCACTGAACTGAGCACTATAGGCGTTCAGATCTTCCTGGCTTAGACAGCCGCCCTTCGCCTGAATATCCGCAACTAGGGCCGCACCGAGATCGCCATCGTACAATTCCCGTGCCCCGCCGCGTGCTATTTGCTCCAGACTGTCGGCCATGCGGCGCTGGTCCAGCCGTTTCTCGGCCAACGCGGTCCAACCGCTGATCGTGGGCCATTGACCGTCCTCCAGAAACATAGCCGCCGCGTCGGGATCGGTGGCAAGAGCACGGGTGGCCGAGGCGATGATCAGCGCCGCATACCAATCCACCAGAAGCCCTTCGCGGGCAAAGCCGATGGCTGGTGCGACTAGATCGGCCCAAGGCATCTTGCCAAAGCGTTCATGCATCTGGCCCATACCATCTACGAGGCCGGGCACCGCCACCGCCGTGGCCCCCTGCACATTTCGGTCATCCACTACCTTTTCCCACGGGAACAAGTCGCCGGCCACGCCCTCACCGCTCAACGGGTAGTCTTTCGGGTTCAATCCCTTGGGCGCGCGCATACCATAGTTGAGTGCCTGTGCCTTGCCAGTGTCGGCCCGCCAGAGCATCAATGCCCCGCCGCCTGTCGGCCCGCTCATCCATGGCTCCAGCACCCCGATTGCGAAGGAGGTGGCAATCGCGGCATCTACGACATCACCTCCGGCGGCCAGCACATCTGCCCCGGCCTGAGCCGCAAGGCGGTGCTGTGAAGCGACAACGCCATGTTCGGTTTTGATGACGGTTTTACGGGTCTGCGCGGTGCGCGACAAGTTCACGGACATTTCAGGCGGCCTCGTTTTTGTACATTTGACTTTCCGGATCATACAGGTGGCATTCCACCAGCCCCTGCTCCGTTCGTATCGGACGGGGGGCATGGCTTTTGCAGTGGTCGGTGGCCAACGGGCAACGAGGATGGAAACGACACCCCGACGGCGGATCAATCGGATTGGGATAAGCCATGCCAAGCTGGGTATCTGGGACACCAAGCCCAGGCTCGGGCGTCAGCACAGATTGAAGCAGCGCCTGCGTATAGGGATGTCGCGCGTGATCGAACAGGCCAGCCACATCGGCCTCTTCAACGATCCGGCCCAGATACATGACCGCAACGCGCGACGCCAGATGCTCGACCACGGCAAGATCATGGCTGATGAACAGATAGGTCAGGCCAAATTCGCGGCGCAGTTCACCCAGAAGATTCAGGATCTGGCTTTGCACCGACACATCCAGTGCCGAGGTCGGCTCGTCGCAGATCACGATTTCGGGCTTCATGATCAGCGCCCGAGCAATTGCCACACGCTGACGCTGACCGCCCGACATCTGGCTGGGATAGGTGTTCATCACTCGCGCCGGTAGACCCACGATGTCGAGAATTTCGCGCACCTGCTTTTCCCATTGCGTCCGGTCCCCGATGCCATGCACCCGCAGTGGCAGTGACACGATGTCGAAAATGCTCTTGCGCGGATTGAGTGAGGAATAGGGATCCTGAAAAATCGGCTGTATCCGCCGCGCAAGGCTCAACCGGTCCTGATCGCCGATCTCCTGCCCGTCGACCAAAACCTGACCGGTCGTCGGTGCTTCGAGCCCTAACAGAATTTTCGCCAGGGTAGATTTACCGCAACCGGACTCGCCCACGAGGCCCAAGACTTCGCCGCGCGACAGTGACAAGGATACATCGTTGACCGCCGTCAACGGCCGTGCTTTGCCGAACAGACCCTGTTTGACCTGATATGTCTTGCCAACATTGCGCAGTTCCAGAATCGGCGGTTTTTTGGGTGGGTGCCCGGTCATGCGATGGCCTCCTCGAAATGTCGATTGCCGTCTTCGTGGATGCAGCGAAAGGCGTGACCCCCGCTGCCTTGACGGGGGATATCGCCGTGGCATGCTGCCTCGGCATAGGAGCAGCGCGTACGAAAGGCACAGCCTTGCACATCGCCGACCAGCGATGGCACGATGCCGGGAATGGTGCCCAGCTTGCTGCCGCGTTCGGTCTTGCCCGGCAACGGAATGCAACGCAGCAAACCGCGGGTGTAGGGGTGCGACGGCATATTGAACACCTCTGCCGCCGGTCCTGTTTCGACCAGTTCACCAGCATACATTACTGCAACCTTATCAGCCACGCGCGCGACGACCCCAAGATCGTGAGTAATCAGGATCATCGCCATGTTCATCTCGCGGCCCAGATCATAGAGTAGGCGCAGGATTTGGGCCTGGATGGTCACATCCAGCGCTGTGGTGGGTTCATCCGCAATGATTAGTTCGGGTTCGCACATTAGGGCCATGGCGATCATCACCCGCTGGCGCAACCCACCGGAAAGCTGGTGGGGATATTGCGACAGACGGCTCTCAGCAGCGGTGATCCCCACCTTTTCCAAGAGCTCGATGGCACGGGCTCGGGCCGCCTCTCGGCCCACCGGCTTGTGCAGCAATAACGCCTCGGTTAGCTGGTCACCGATCGTATAGGCTGGGTTAAGCGATGTCATCGGCTCTTGAAAGATCATCGCCATCCGAGCACCGCGCAGGGCCCGCATCGTACGCGGGGTTGCGCGGGTCAGATCGGTGCCGTCAAAATCCATCCGGTCGGCGGTGCGACGAATGGTCTTGCTTAAAAGGCCCATCACCGCCAGAGAGGTCAGCGACTTGCCCGATCCGCTTTCACCGACGATACAGAGGGTCTCGCCTCGGTTCAGGTCGAAGTCGATCCCGCGCACCGCGTGCAGGGTGCCGCCTCCGACGGGAATGTCGATGGTCAGATTGCGGACGCTCAGCAGAGGTTTTTCCATTGTCTCAGCTCCTGTTTTCTGGGGCAGTCACGTCGCGCAGCCCGTCGCCCATAAGGTTGATCGCTAGCACCAACAGGAACAATACCGCCCCCGGGATCAGCACCAGCCACGGTTCGAACAGCATCATGTTCTTGCCTTCAGAGACCATAAGCCCCCAGCTGGGCGTCGGCGGCTGCACCCCGAGACCGAGAAAGGACAGGGCCGCTTCAAGCAGGATGGCATGGGCCATTTCCAGCGTGACGACGACAATTAGGTTGTTGGCGATGTTGGGCATCATCTCGGACAGGATCACACGAGGGGTGGAGGCGCCGATGGCCTGCGCCGCTGCCACGTATTCGCGCCTGCGCACCTGCAGGGTCGAAGCGCGCATGACCACGGCAAAGCGGTCCCATAACAACAGGCCCAGAACCGCAATGACAACTTGCAGCGAGCCACCCATGATGGCCACCACCGCGAGCGCCACCAACACCACCGGCATGGCCAGCCGGACGTTGATCAGAAAGGTCACGACCATATCGACGCGCCCGCCGAAATAGCCTGCGGCCACCCCCATGGCGGTGCCTATCACCCCGGAGATTAGCGCGGCGATGGTGCCGATCATCAACGAGACGCGAGCCCCGTAAATCAGACGTGACAAGTAATCACGGCCCAAATGGTCGGTGCCGAGGGGGTGATCCCATGTGCCGCCTAGGAATACCGGAGGTTCCATCCGGTGCATCAGGCTTTGCGCGTAGGGATCATGTGGAGCCAGCAGTGGTGCGAATATGGCCACAATCAACAGAATTGCCATTACCACTGCGCCGATCAGAAGGCCCTGATGGCCAAGAATGCGTCGACGTAACATCTGGCCGGGGGTCGGGCCGGTGATCTCTTGCAGCAGCGGGTCGTTAATATTGGTGTGCGCCATTGGTCAGCTACTCCGCATACGGGGATCGAGCCAGGCGTTCAAAACGTCGGCCAGAAAGGTGAAAACGATGTAGAACATGGAAAAGACGAGGATCAGCGCCTGCACAGTGGGCAGGTCGTTGCGCGCAATGCTTTCCCACGCCAGATATCCCGCACCATGCAATGCAAAGATGGACTCAACCACGATCGAACCACCCAGCATGAAGCCCATCTGCACTGCCGCAAGGCTGACTACCGGAATGATCGCGTTGCGCAACGCGTGGCGGAATAAAATGCGACCCTCGGGGGCGCCCTTAGCTCGCGCGGTGCGGATGTAGTCGGAGGACAGCACATCCAGCATCCCGGCTCGTGTCAGGCGCATGATGGCTGGCATCGCGTAATATCCCAGCACGATCGTTGGCATGATGAAATGCTGAGCTGAGGACGCGCCGGACGGTGGCAGCCACCCCAGTTTGATGGCGAAGACCACAATCAGGATCAGTCCGAACCAAAAGCTGGGCATTGCCTGACCAGCCACCGACAGAAACAGCGCCACACGGTCGATGATCGAATTGGGCCGGATCGCGGCGGCCACGCCAAGCGGCACCGCCGTCAGCAGGGCAAAGCTGATGCCGCAAGCCCCAAGTATCATTGTCACACTGAGCCGTTCCGCGATAAGGGACGCGACCGGCAAACGGAAATAGTAACTTTCGCCGAAATCTCCGCGAAGGGCCGAAAACAACCAATCTCCATATTGCACGAGCATCGGCCGATCAAAGCCATAGAGCCTGCGCAGCGTTTCGATGTCTTCACCGCTCGCGGTTTCACCGGCCAGCGCCGCCGCAGGGTCTCCAGCCAGAAACAACAGGCTGAAACTGATGAACGAGACGGTAAAGGCCACAAGCACGGCAAGGCCCAAACGTTTCAAAATGAATGTCAGCACGGGGATACCTTTGCATCATCGCTCGCACGCAGACTGCGTGTGCAGAGCGGATCGAAAAAGGGAGCAACGGGGCAGGGCCACGTCATGCGCCCCCTGCCCCAGAAACTGGGTTCAGATCAATTCCACGACATCGTGGCAAAGCGCAGAACCTCGTCGGCGGTGGGCGTGTATGCCACTTCCTTTGTGAACACGTAATTCGTGTTGTACGAGAACATCGGCGCCCAATAGGCCTCGTTGGTGATCCGTTTGATTGCCGCCGTGTAATGTTCGACACGGATATCAGGATCTGTCGCGCTGTCGGCAATGTTCAGATCTGCCAGCACCTGATCGTCACGCGCAGTATCAAGCGATCCGTGCTTGAAAAACTGGCTAACCATAGCCGAGGCATCGTTGATCGAGTAGCTGCCCCAGGTTTGGAACGACAACGGCACCTCA
Organism: Celeribacter halophilus; assembly: GCF_900114135.1. Classification (GTDB taxonomy): domain Bacteria; phylum Pseudomonadota; class Alphaproteobacteria; order Rhodobacterales; family Rhodobacteraceae; genus Celeribacter; species Celeribacter halophilus. The sequence goes on along the minus strand of NZ_FORY01000004.1, from coordinate 275,870 downwards.
CCCTTCATGTTCAATTCCCGCAGCGCGGAATACTGGAGATACTTGAAATCGGTCTTGATGCCGACTGCGTTCAGGTAGCTCATAATCGCTTCGGCATATTCGCGATCACGATAAGCATAGAACTCAATCTCGAACCCGTCGGGATAGCCAGCCTCGGCCAGCAGGGCGCGGGCCTTGTCGGGATCGTAGTCATAACTGACTGCGGCCTCTTCGACACAACCGAACTGGCTGGGGAAACATGGCGTTGAAATAACTTTGGATTTCCCCTTGAGAAGTGCGCCAACCAGTTCTTCGCGATTGATGGCATGGTTGATGGCCCGACGCACACGCACATCGGTCAACGGTGTGTCGCCCGAGCGCCCCGCCGCGTCGAACGCCAAGTAGCCGACGCGCATGGTGGATTCGTTCATCGCGGTGAACTGATCCATCGTAGCCAGTTTCTCGGCCTGATCGGTGGGCACCTGCCAGATCAGGTCAAGCGAACCGCTGAACAACTCGGCCATCTGGGTGTTCACGTCGGGAATGGTGCGGATGTCGATGTTGGTAATTTCGGGATTGCCCTTGGGGCTGTCATGGTAGTTCTCGTTCTTTTCCAGAACAAAGTGTTGACCGGGAACCACCGATACCACCTTGTAAGGGCCGGTACCCACGGGCTTGAGGCCCATACCGCTCGGCCCCACCTCGGCGTAGTATTCGTTGGGATACATCGACACCGGTCCCGACAGGAATTCGATGGCGGCAGGGAATTTTTCCTTGAGCAGAATGCGCACGGTGTAGTCATCGATCTTTTCGGCGGACTTCATCCAATTCACGTTCCGCTGTGTCTTTACGCCGTTTTCTTCCTTGGCGACAAAATTGACGGTATAGACCACGTCATCGGCGTTGAACGGCTCGCCGTTGTGAAAGGTCACCCCTTCACGCAGCTTGAATTCCAGTGTGATGTCGTCGATCCATTCCCACGAGGTGGCAAGGTTACCCTTGTATTCGTTGGTGATCGGGTCACGATAGATTAGTCCGTCCCAGACCGCGCGCTGCAAGACGACACCTTCGCGCGAGGAGTTGAAGTAGCTGTCTACGTTCTCCAACTCCTTGGTGAAAGCGACGCGCAAGGTGTCACTGGCCTTTTCAGCCACAGCCGCACCCGAGGCGACAAGCAGCGCAAGGCTGGCAATTGAGGTCTTGAGCCATGAAGTTTTCATTGGTCGTCTCCCTGTCTTGGTCGGTCACGAATAATGGTATCCGTGTTTCTTTGCCGCTTGATGGGTGTATCGTATAATGATACGCGACATCTTAATATGATTAAGTAATCCTGACAGAACGGGCTGCGTCAAGCCTTGATCCTTTCAGGTAGGTAAAAATTCGGGGGGTGCATGAAAACTAAACAAGATACGCTTTTTGTTGGGTCTTTGGCCAAAGGATTGCAACTTCTCAGGGCATTCGACGAAAGTCATACGGAAATGTCCCTGTCGGAACTCGCACGAATTACCGGTCTAGGAAAAAGCGCGACTCAACGATTGGCCAACACGCTACATGTCGAAGGGATGCTGGACAAAGATCCCGTCACACGACGTTTTCGTCCGTCGCATGCCTGGCTGCAAATGGCCTATGCCTATTACTGGTCCGATCCACTGGTCGGGCAAGCCATGCCCAAGCTTATTAGCCTCGCACAGGACTTGGGCGAAACGGTAAATTTGGCCGAATTGTCAGGGGATCATATCGTTTACGTCAGTCGCTTGCCCTGCAAACGCACCCAATTCGCCGCTACCATCATAGGCCGTCACCTACCCGCGCTTTGCACTTCAGCCGGACGTGTCATACTGGGTAGCTTCCCTCCCGAAGAACGTCGCAACGCCGTCGAAACATGGCCGGTGCTCCGCTTCACTCCAGCCACTACTCTTGACCGAGAACAAATTCACGACAGTATCGAACGCGCCGCGCAGCAGGGCTTTGCCATCTGCGATGGACAGATGATATTGAACGAAATTGGCGTCTCAACCCCGATTATAGGACATGACGGAAGGGCCTTCGCCGCAGTGCATTGTTCGATATCGGCCCATACTTGGACGCGTGCTGCGATCGAGCGCGAAATCATCCCCAAACTTCAGGATACGGCCAACGCCATTTCTCCCGCATTCCAATCCCATCGCGGCATCCCCGTGGATGCTAGACCCGAGCCTAGCCAAGGATAGCCTCGCAGCAATGAGGCCGCGGTCAGCAACATATCCATATGGCCCAGTGTTGCCGCCTCACCGACCAGAAAGAGGTCCGGAATGGCAGGCCTTGCGCTGCGTTCCGCGATTGTCGAGAGGATGGAGCCGATCCAGAGTCTCAAAACGGGCCTCTGGCTTGCCAAAAGATGCGGCGGGATCCTCAGTAGATGGTCATGGGGTGCGCCTCTCTGATGCGCTGCAGAAGGCCTCTGCCACCCCGCAGGCCGGCTCTGGCTCCCGCAAAGGCCAGACCGATGTGTCGACGTAATGTTGTGAGAATGGATGCTGCAGGCCTTTCCGGGGCGTCTGTATATGCCTTGGCTGCCGCGACCATGGCGTCGCCATGCAAATTGCATGAATGCATACAGTCCAGCATATCATCGAGCTGGTCTGCCACACCCCACATCCGGTAGACAAGGACAGATCGAGATCCTTAGGACGGATATGTGTCGCCAGAAACAGTATCGATCCTGCAATCAAGCTCTCTGAAAGATCATCCCAGAATGGGTCTGAATAATCTCCGCTGGTGGTCCTGCGGATCAATGCGGCAATTCGCTTGCTCTGCTCGAAAGCCTCTTGCGATGTGGGTTCGATCACTTCCATCGGATTGAGCGAACCGGTCCCGTCACCGAACAGATCAATGGAAATAACTTCTTGTCTCATCTGGTGACGAGCGCGGGCTGTAACTGCCCGAGTTTCTCCTTTTCAGATCGAGGATAACACCATAGAGCCCGGATAAGTCAGCGCGGTCGGGATGACTTGGGAGGCCCCTTTGCCGGTGTCGGTCCCGGCAATTGTCACAAGGCCCGCATCCGGTGTTTTTCAAGGTAGTTGCCGCTTGATAATTTATCATGCTGCCCGTTTTTCGTTTTGCTCCATGGGGCCGGCGCCGCCAGCTTTATGGGAGAGCGCGTCGCCGGCCCCATGGGCTTTGCGTTCGACTTCAGGCCGCTCGGGATTGAGCCATACCGAGCCAACAGGCTGCCAATTCCGCGTGCCACGAGACCAGCGCTCGGGATGCCGCTCTTTGGCTGCCTGATATACATGGCGTCTGGCGGCAAGCATTTGCACGTCCTCACCACGGTGCCGCTGATCTGGCGTCACAAAACGGATCGCGCTGTGGCGATGCTCTGTGTTGTACCAGGC
>NZ_FORY01000004.1:0-271859 GCF_900114135.1 Celeribacter halophilus | reverse complement strand
CCGTCAGGGGATTTCCACCGCTGGACTGTCCGTGCATCAAGCCCTAACTCGGCGCAGGCCCTGAATTGACGTGCGCCTGCCGCCATAGCCTCATCAATGAGGGAAACAATCTTCTTGCGATCCGAAGCAGAGGTCATTCGTCCTCTCCCTCCGACTGGCCCCAGATCGCATTGGCTTTTTTTCGCAACACCATCAACGCGGCGGTCTCTGCCAGTGCTTTTTCCTTACGCAAGAGTTCGCGTTCCAGCTCCCGGATGCGTTTCTTGTCGCCCTTCGTCTCTTTCGCAATTTGACGGCTGGCGGCCTGATCCCAGTCATTGGCCCGCTCACACGCTGCGCGCCAAGTCTGGATCTGTTCCGGGTACAAGCCTCGCTCTCGGCAATACTCCGACAACTCGGCTTCATTCAGCGCTGCTGTTTCGACTACCACCGCAAACTTGTCACGTGCAGTCCATCCCTTTGGGCCTGACTGGCCGTCGGGAAGAAGTTTGCCTTGAGCGCGCGCCTCTGCGCGCCAGCGCGACAATGTTCCCTCGGAAATCCCTTCTTCCCGTGAAAGTTGCCGCAGAGATAAGTTGTGAGGGGGAAGCATCTTCGCAATCACTGATGCCTTACGCTCTCTTGAATAAGCCACGTTCGTATCCGTTCTCCGCCGTCCTCAGACCATTATGAAAGTTTGAAAACCAACCGGCAACTATCCTGACTGAGGGGGAAAGCCACTGGAAGATGTAGACAGGCTGGACCAGTACACTACCGAGGTCGCGCTGGCTCTCGGCAATGTCGAACTTCTCAAGGGACACTTCGGCGATAAGGCGCAGGAGAAAATAGACTTTGATGCCATCAAGGAAGCCATCAAAACAGCGGAAGGTGGCGAAAAGCGTAAGGAACTTGAAACGGCTATTATAGTCATCACTGCTCTGGAGACACTGGGAATCCACGACGCGGCGGCGATTAGGGAAGGGCAGAAAGAGGTCAAGGCGCTCATTGCCGAGCGAGATGAACTTCTGGCCGCGGCCCGCGGTGATCTGTTTGAAAAGCTCTATTCTGCGGCGCAGGACGTGGTCCAGAGCGATGTTTGGCCCCATGATGTCCAGTGCCGCTCTGCGAGAGCGATCTCAAGACCTCCATAAGTGCGCACATCAAGCACCAACTCACGCAGTACGCCGAAACAGCCTAATTGGCAGCAAAGCAATCCTTTTAGAAACGGGATCGTCGAGCAAGAGTAGAAGGGAGCCCGAAAACTGTTCCAGCGGGGATTAGTTCAAAAACCCGACTTTTGTCGTAAAGACGTAATTCCCGTGTCGGACGACACCATCTACACTATCATGAAAAATGGCGAGCCGTGGAGGACTCGAACCCCCGACCTGAGAATTAGAAGTTCCCTGCTCTAATCCAGCTGAGCTAACGGCCCGCACTTGTGGTGGCTGTATCTGCCAAATTCCCTATCCTTGTCAACTTGGTAGTCTTTCGTGACGCAAGCTTCGTGAATTTTCCTTTGATATATGGTGGCGCATGGCCTTTTGACGTGGGAAGGCCATGCAATTCGGGATCGGTGCGAGGCTGTTGGCGGCTAGGCAGCACACTCATTAATTCTTGTTTAATAGCATAGTCTTGTGATTCACTTCCGGACGGACATAGTATGGGAGGAGACGAATGGCACGGTCCGACATGAGCGATCTTGAATGGGAATTCATCAAGGCGGTCTTGCCCAACAAGACAAGGGGCAAAAAACGCGTTGATGACCGCCGTGTGATTAATGGCATTTTCTATGTCCTGCGCACCGGCATTCCTTGGGCTGATCTCCCCGAACAATACGGCCCGCCGACTACGGTCTACAACCGCTTCAACCGGTGGAGCTATGCGGGCCACTGGGACCGGATCATGGAGGCCATTGCCGACGCTCACAACGTCGACATGGTGATGGTCGATGGGACCAGCGTGCGGGCGCATCATTCTGCCACCACGCTCAAAAAAAGACCCGCGCCGCTGTTTAGGTCGTTCACGGGGCGGGTTAGGGACGAAAATACATGCACTTACCAATCAGGACGGGTTACCGATCCGATATGAATTGACGCCCGGCCAGGCCCATGATGCACCGCCGTGCAAGACACTGCTCGACAAGCTGCAGCCCGGTCAATTTGTGCTGGCGGACAAGGCATATGACGCTGACTGGATCAGGAACATGATCTGGGAGCAGGGCGCTATCGACGTGATACCTTCCAAGAGCAACCGCAAACTGCCCGCGGAATTTAATGCGGCAATCTACCGAGAACGCAACAGAATCGAGCGGTTCTTTGGGCGACTGAAAGCCTCGTTTCGCCGCATAGCAACCCGATACGAGAAAACATCACGAAATTTCATGTCGATGATCAAACTGGCATCCGTCAGGCTCTGGATCGAATTTTATGAGTCTGCTGCCTAGTCCTGACACAGGCTAGGGCAGGAAAAGAGGGTGCCGTGCCATGCGCCAAGGGCTGTGCGGGTTCCGACGATGAGCCAGATAACTGCGAGAGCCCCGATCAGGACAGCGGCCAGCCCTCCGATCAAAGCGACGCGTAGGTCAACACCAATTTTGACCGTGGCAACCGAGAAGACGCCGAGCGGGAATGTATAGCCCCACCAACCAAGGTTGAAGGGCAGGCCCTCACGAAGGTAACGCAGGGTGATGAGTGTCGCCATGGAGAGCCACCAGAGGCCGTAGCCCCACAGGAGCAGCCCGCCGATCAGGCCAACGCCGGTGAACGTCGCACTATATTGCTCAAGCCCCTGCGCGCTCAGAATAGCCGGAGCGGCATCGCCCAAGGTCATCAGACCGAGTGCGCCGGTGCCGATGGGGCCGAGCGCCAGCCAACTGGTCGCCGCCATCGAGGCATGGGGAAGCTTGTGCAGGACAAGCCGGAGAAGAAGTATGACGATCACACCCATAGCAATCGGCACGGACAGCGCCCAGAGCACATAGGACAGGACCAAGACCATCATTTGCATCTGCGGCGCAACAAGATGCGGGGCCAGCAATCCACCAGAGACTGCGGCGACCTCTGCGGCCACCATCGGCAGGAGCCAGACAGCAGTCATCTGTTCAACGCTATGATCCTGTCGGGTGAACATCAGATAGGGGACCGCAATGCCGCACAGGACAGACAAGCCGACGTCAATCCACCAAAGGGTCTCTGCAATGTGGACGGCTGTCTCTCCGAGGTGAGCGGTCCCGTAGATGAGAAATCCGTTTATGACCGTGGCCAGCCCCATCGGGATGCAGCCGAAGAACATGGAGACAACAGGGTGATTGAACACGCGCATGGCTTCGCCAAAGAATAAGACCCATCGGGCGATAAGCAAGACACTGAACAGAGTGAAGAGGAGGATATTGAACAGCCACAGAGCCTCACCAAGAGCAAAGAAAGGCGTTTTAGAGAGTGCAATGGACAGAATGCCCGTGCCCATTGTGGCGGCAAACCAGTTCGGGGTGAATTGCCGGATCACTTCACGAGGGTGTTGGAGTTGATTGAGCGGGCGATGTGAGCAGTCGTTGGTGCGCGTGTTTTGAAAGGTCATGGTGAATCTCCTTGAGGAGGAGATAGCGAAGCTTGATTGATCAATCTAACGGATTTAAGCTGTCATTATGATCGGGTTTTTCGATTGATCGGCAAGATTTGTTGGCAAGGCAGAGCATGACCCTCGAACAGCTTCGTATTTTCATCGCCGTCGCGGAACGGGAACATATGACAGACGCGGCACGGGCGCTGAACCTGACCCAGTCGGCCACCAGTGCTGCCATCGCCGCGCTGGAAGAGCGTCATGATGTGCGACTGTTCGACCGTGTTGGGCGCGGTATCGCCTTGACCGCACTGGGGCGTGACTTTCTACCGGAGGCGCGGGCGGTGGTTGCGCGGGCCGAGGACGCTGTCGCCTTTCTCGCGGCATCGGCAGGGTTACAGCGCGGACGGGTGCGGCTTGTCGCCAGCCAGACTGTCGCCAACTATTGGCTGCCTCCGCTTATGCAGGGTTTTCACGAAGATTATCCCGGCATCGAACTGCATTTGCAGATCATGAACACCCATGATGCAGGGCAGGCCATCACTGAAGGCGCTGCTGATCTGGGCTTTGTCGAGGATGAGGTCAGCTCGCCCGCCTTTACTCTGTTGCCTGCGGCGGAAGATCAGCTTGTGGTGGTGTCCGCCACGCCGGTTGCGGAGCTGGCCGCCGCCAAATGGGTGATGCGCGAGCGCGGGTCGGGGACGCGGGCGGTGCTCGAACAGGCGTTGGACAGGGTCGGGATTGTGCCGGATGTGCGGATGGAACTGCCATCCAACGAAGCTGTGCGCGCTGCGGTCATTGCCGGCAGTGGCGTATCTGCCTTGTCTCGCCTTGTCGTAAAAGTCCCGCTCGCTGCGGGACAGTTGGTGGAGATTGATGTCCCGATTCCGCCACGCCGCTTCTATGCCCTGCGCCCCGACCAGCGCCATGTCAGTTGCGCGGCGCAGGCATTTCTGGATTATGTGCTGAAATAGGCATCAAATCCCTGCATTGATGTGAAAAGGCATTTCGTGAGGCAGCAGCGCAGGTTCCTAGGGGTGCCATGCAACATATTGATGTCGTGGGCTTTCACAGCCAGCCCGCGTTGCAAGGCTATTGCAAAAAACGTCATTCCTTCGTTGCCACACCGAGAATCTCGCGTTAAGGTTGAATTGACCGTGCGTTAACCTCCTAGCCACCTGAATTCACTGCGCGGACGTGAACTGGTTACACCTCTCCGCCGGAACTATCGGCGCTCTGGCCGGTCATTCAGCAGATATAAAGCATTAGCCCCTATGTTTTGTCGATCACCCGCAATCCCCAGACAAACGGAACCGAGTAATGAGTGACCCGATGGAAGACCTGCCCTACGAGGACCGTATCGCACATATCCGGTTGCGGTTTGTGGACAGTCTGGCTGAACGGTTCGAGGAAATCCGGACCGCGCTCAAATCCGCGCCGGAGGAGGGCACGCGCGACAGTCATGTGCGCACGATCCACCGCCTTTTCCACGATATGGCAGGAAGCGCCGCAATGTTGGAGATTGAGGTGCTGGAAAGTGCCGTGCGTCCGGCGGTGCATATCGCGGAGCGGGTTGATGCGGCGCAAAGCGAACTGACTGATGTAGAGAAACACGAATTAGACGCGATTATTGAGCAAGCTCAAGCTGTCGCCGTTCAATTGAAAGAGCAATTTAGACCGACATGAAACACGTTCTTTTCGCAACCGTCTCGCTCTGTATTCTGGCCTTCGGCGCACAGGCGCAAACCACCTCCTTGACCCAAAATGAAGGCGCCGCTGCGGCTGCGCCCTCACGCATGGGGAACACCCTGATCCGCAACACATCCTTGCGGGACTTGGGATTTCGGGATGGCTTCGCCTTTAGCCGCCTGTCGGGCGAAGCGACGGTCTATTTTCCAGTGCTTGATGAGGCTCCGATGCGCGACGGTTTCTTGAGCCTCGATTTCGAGCACGGGGCTACAAACGGGGTAGAGCGGTTCTTGCAGGTCCGGATCGGTGAACGCATCGCTGCTTCGGTCGGCTTGCCGGAGGAGGGGGGGCGGCTTTCCGTGCCTGTTTCGATCCGGCCTGACGATTTGCGCGGCGGTTTTGTGGCCGTGACCTTGTCTTATTCCGGTGGGTTCTCCGAGTTTGTTTGTATCGACGAGCGGGCCTCTGGCGACTTTATCCAAATTTCGCCGGACTCGACGTTGTCCCTGACACTTGCCGCTGACGAGATCGACACGCCTTGGGAATTCAACGAGCTGCGTCCTGCGCAGATCTATGTGCAGATGCCACAAAGCGACCAGATGGCGGGCTTGGCGGCAGCAGTGCGTGCGGCAACCCTCTTCGGGGCCGAGCAAGGCGGCGTGCGTTTCGGGACGGAGCCTGTCGACACAAGCAGCTATGTCTGGGAGACCGGTGTGATTGCCTTGGACGTCACCACATCGGGCACGGCCAGCGAAATGGAAGTCGTGCAGGAGGGCGGGAAACCCGTTTTGCATCTACGCGGAACCGATCCCCAGATCGGACTGTGGCAAATCTCCTCCGACTGGGCCGAACTGGCGGACGCTCCTACGAGTGTGACGGGCGCCATCTCTGGCGGTGCCTTTGACGCAGACGCTTTGGCGCTGACGGATTTGGGTGCGGATCTGCAAGCAAGGCTTGTGGCATCGTCGACGCAATTCCAAGTCCCGTTCCAGTCCTCTGACCTTCCTGTCGGCAAGACCGTGTCCGAAGTTGACTTGATACTCGCGGCGGGGCTTGATCCGTCCGGTGCGGGGGCAACGGCGACCGTCTATCTCAACGACACTTTGCTCGGCTCGCGCCCCTTAGCGAAGGGGGAGCCGGAACGTGTGAAACTCTCTGTGCCTTCGGGCGTTGTCGGTCGGGACAATGCGCTGCGCGTGCTGATCCAGCGTCAGGTTTCGAGCGGTGCTTGTCGAGAGATGCCCCAATCCTATCCCGCGCAGGTCTTGCCGGGCAGCAAGCTGATCCTCTCCGAGGCGACTGGCGGGACCGATCAGTTCTATCAACTGCGTCAGGAGTTCGAGAGCGGCGCACAGATTTTTGTCGATCCTGACATGGGGCTGTCGCATAGCGATGTGCTGCCGTGGCTCGGCAATGTGGCGGGCACAATGGTTCCCGACCAAGCGCCGATCATTCCGCGCAATGCCTTGACTGACATTGAGGCAGGCACGCCCTTTATCATCCTTTCTGATACCAACCCCGGTGATGGCGATCCGCTGATCACGGTGGACGGAGGCCGGATCGAAATCCGCGACCGAGCAGGCAATGTGATGTTCGACGGCGAAGCCTTGGACCGTCTCGGCATTGTGCAGATCGTGACGCGCAACGGGGTGCATGGCCTTTGGGTCCGTCCCGGAAGCGGCCCTGCGCCAGTGACATCTGCGCAGACGCCTTTTGTGTTGGATCGCGGGGATGTGGCCCTGATTGCGGAAGAAGGCGTGATCGTTGCGACATCCACGAATGGCAGCCCTCTGATTGAGGTGGTCTATCCCGACCGCACCAACCTGAAGCAGATTCTCGATCAGTATCGTCCGTGGATCGTGGGCGGGTTGTGGCTGGCCTTGACCCTGATCGTTTTGGCAGCCTTCCAGAGGATATACCGCCGTCGTCGTTCATCTTCTTCAACGGATACATAGATCAAGATGCCGCTTGATGCCGAAAGCGAAGCGATTGGCACATTGTTGCTGGATCGGGGGATTTTGTCTCCCGATCAGCTTTTGACGGCGGAGGACCATGCCCGTGACTGGGGGGTGTCCTTGGTCAAGGTGCTCTTGTCGCGCCGCTGGATCACCTCTGACCAACTCTATGAACAGCTGTCCTATCACTATGATTTGCCGCTGGTCGATCTCATGGAGCATCGGCCTGATGACACACTGATCCGCAAATATGACCCGCGGATGATGAACGACCGGATGACCGTTCCGATCAAGGAGAGTGACGGCGTTCTGACTGTTGCCACGGCGCGTCCGGGACCGGAGACCCTACTTTATGTGCGCAAGACCTACGGGCCGCGCGTGCACATGGTGATTGCCTCGCATTTCGATTTGTCGTGGTCGCTGCAACGTGCGTTCCGTGAGCAACATTCCCATGAGGCGGTGTTCGCACTGGCCGAGATTGACCCCGAGATGTCCGCCCAACAGGTCATCACGCCGCCGCAGATTCTGGTGCTCTATCTGCTGCTTTCGATCTTCCTGCTGGGGATTGCTTTTGCTCCTGTCCCGACCTTGATCGTGCTCAACGTGCTTCTGACGGTGTTCTACACGGGGAATTTCCTGTTTAAGGCCGTGCTTGTCTGGGTCGGAGGGGCGGCGCAAGAGTCCTCTTCGCGCGCCATTGCGGCGGAAGCGGGCCTGTTGCGCGATGAGGATTTGCCCACCTATACAGTTCTGGTCCCGATGTTCCGTGAGCCCGAAGTGTTGCCGATCCTGACGCAGGCGCTGCGCAATCTGGACTATCCCTTGGCCAAGCTGGACATCAAGATTGTCCTTGAAGAAGGCGATCACGAGACCATCGAGGCGGCGCGGAGTCTGAACCTCGAAGGCGTCTTTGAAATCATCCGTGTGCCTGCCTCGCACCCGCAGACCAAACCTAAAGCCTGCAATTTCGCGCTGCGCTATTCGCAGGGGGATTTTCTGGTCATTTTCGATGCCGAGGACAAGCCCGAGCCGGACCAGTTGAAAAAGGTCGTCGCGGCCTTCAACCAGTCGCCCGACAACACCGCCTGCATCCAATGTCGCCTGAATTATTACAACGCGCGTGAGAACTGGCTGACACGGATGTTCACGCTGGACTATTCTCTGTGGTTCGATCTCATGCTGCCGGGGTTGGAACGGCTGAAAGTGCCGATCCCTTTGGGGGGCACTTCGAACCATTTTCGCATGGATGTGCTGCGCGAGCTGAATGCTTGGGATCCGTTTAATGTGACGGAAGACGCGGATTTGGGCATTCGCCTGACGCAAAAGGGCTACCGTGTGGGGGTAATCGATTCCACCACCTTCGAAGAGGCCAATGTCTCCATCCCCAACTGGATCCGTCAGAGGTCGCGCTGGATCAAAGGTTATATGCAGACCTTTTTGGTTCATAGCCGCCGTCCCATACATTTGTGGCGCTCGATTGGTCCGGCGGGGGTGTTTGGTTTTGTTTTCTTTATTGGTGGCACCTTTTTGTCCGGTCTGCTCAATCCGGTGTTCTGGGCGGTTTTCGCAATTTGGATGATCTTTGGCGAGGATATCATCTCACCTTATTTCCCGCTGCCGGTGCTTTACCTGTCCATGCTGAACCTTCTAGCCGGCAATGCGCTTCTGATCTATCTGACGATGGTGGCGCCATTCCGACGACGCTGGACCTATCTGGCTCCTTGGGGCGTGACGGTCATTGGATATTGGGTGCTGATGACCATTGCCTCCTACAAAGCGCTGTCGCAACTGGTGTTCAATCCCTTCTACTGGGAAAAGACCCAGCACGGTCTGTCCAAACACACTGCCAATGAAGTGGCCGAAGCGAGTGCTGATGTTGAGGAGGCCAAGGGATGATGCGGATCTCCGGACGTCTGGCAGTGTTTGTCATGCTGTTTCCCATGCTTTTGCTGAGCCTTGCATGGGCGCAGGCGCACGGGTTCATTTCCGCGCGAGCTGTGATGCTCTGGTCCAAGGCGATCATGCAGGTGGACGGGCCGGCCAGTTTCAATTCGACCGATGCGTTCTTTCCGCCATTGCCTTTTGTCCTCTCTATTGCTCTGCAATGGATCACCGGAGGGACCGAGGTTCCGATCCCCTTCCTTCTGTCCGCTGGCCTTGGCGCGTGGCTCTTGGTGATGTGGTATGACAATCTGCGCACAAATGGCGGGATTTCGGTTCTCACCTGTTGTCTCGCGCTGGTTCTGCTCGCGCTCAACCCGTTTTTCCTGCGTGTGCTGGCAGAGGGGCCGGAAGCGGTTCTTACCCTGATTGGCACATGGATTTTCGCACGAGGGATCGTCAACTTGCGGCTCTCCGGCAATGCGCCAGATATGATGAAAGTCGCCGTTGGCCTGTTGATTGTGTCTCTGTCCAACAGCTATGGTTTGCTGATCGGCCTCGGTGCCTTGCCCTTCATGGTCGTCGCCGCACGTCCCAGTATGCTGGTGGCCTCGCCAATCGGTTATCTCTTTGCGATGTTTTACCCTGTGGTGGCGGCGATCCTGTCTATGGCTTTCATCAGCAGCGTCTTTGACAGTGTGCTGGTGCCCTTGCTGACCGAAGAACCCGTGCCGATCTCGATGCAGAACCATCTTGTGATCCTCGCGGGTCTTGTTCCTTTGACACTCGTTGCTGCGCTGCGCAGTCTTTTCACTCCGCATTATGTCATGCCGCTGGTAGCGGCCTTCGGTGCGACTTTTGGCGCTTACCTGCTCAACAGCGTGTGGCATGTGGAATCTGATCCGACACTGGCTCTTGCCCCGATGCTGGCGGTGCTGGTTGTTGCCATCCGCTTCTGGCCCGCGCTAGCACTTCGCGAACCGATTGTCGTAGCGCTTCTGGCGCTTGGGGTCGCGCTGGGGGTGGTTTCCTTGCGCGCCAATCCGGTGTCAGAGACCCGCAACTGGGTGGCCGCAATGCAAGGGGACATCATCGGGGATCACGCTGCGACCCGTGATCTTGCCGCCTTTCTCGAAGATAAAGACGGTATCATGGTTGATGTGGAGCGAAACCCAGAGATCGTGCCGCAAATTGATGATATACATAGGCTCTTAGTCTCCGGCCAAACAATTTACGATTGGGCGTTGGAGGGGGGGAGACTGCAAGCCCGCTATGTTCTTGTGCCGAATATGCAGGGCGGCATGATCGAAGAAGACCGCATTTTGCGCCGGTTTCCCGAACTGAAGAACGGTCGGTTAGCATTTTATGAAGAGGTTTTCATGAATGATCGGTGGCGGGTTTTTAGGAGGATTGAATCGTGAGGGGACGTAAATGAGCCAACGCATCATGGCAGTCGATGATTCTGATGTTGCTCAGGAATTTATTCGAAGCAATCTGGCTGAACTGGGCTTCGAAAATGTTGTCAGCTTTATGGATCCGCGTGCGGCCCTTGAGGCGATCGAGAGCGGAGAGGCCGAGGCTGATTTGATCCTGATGGATATCATGATGCCGGAGATCGACGGGATCGAGCTTTGCGCGCGGATCAGGGTGATTGACGCATGGCGCGATATTCCGATCATCATGCTGACCAGTCGCAAAGATATGGACGCCCTGTCCAGCGCGTTTATGGCCGGTGCGAATGATTATGTGACCAAGCCGTTTGACCGGATCGAGTTGCAAGCGCGGATGCGTAGTTGTCTGCGTCTCAAGTCCGAACTGGATCGCCGACGTGCCATCGAACATCGCGACACTAGACGCGCTGGGCAGGGGGCTGCAAGCGCGTCGCAATCAGAGGTCTCGCATGTAATGCTTGGCAGTCAGGCAGGGTTGCAAGCGGATTTTAGAGCTATGTCGCCGGAGGCACAGTCCGATTTGGGCTTGGTGGTTCTGAAGATCGACAGCCTATGCGAAAAGCGGGCTTTGACAGACTTTCAAAAGGCGGAGGTCATTCAGGCCACGGCAAAGGCTTTGGCTCAAGTGTCGATTTCTGCTGGAGAAAACTTCGTGCATTGGGAGGAGGGCCTGTTCTGTTTTGCAAGCCCGAGCGCCTCCGAGGATGATCTGCGTGCGCGGGCACAGTCTTTCATCAAGGCTGTTCAGACCGCACAAATCATCACACCGGGCACTTGGGAAAAGACACCTGTGTCCATCAGCGCGGTTCTCGCGCCGAAACAAACCGGCACGATTGGTCACCGCCTTGGAAAAGCCATTCAATTGGTGGAGAACGTGTGTGAGACGGGCCAGCTTCAGACCATAACTGTCCTGACACCCCAACGGAATGACGCCTGACCTATGAGCCATATGTTCAACAGACCCTACACGGTCCACGGAAAGCCAGATAGCGGCCGTGTGTTTATCGCCTTGGTCTTGTCTCTTGTGGTGGTGTTCGTTGCGGGGATCACCCTTTTGGTGCGCTCCGATTACAAGCGCACGGTAAATGAATCCGGAGATCAGCTTGCCTATATCGCTGAATTGCTTGAGCAATCGGTGGAGTCCACGCTGGCTGTCGCCAATTTGCATATGTGGGGCATGATTGACCAAATCGCTCTGGCGGAACTCGGGACGACGGAAGAGATCGAAAGCCGCTATGGTGATTTGTTGCGCAAGACCGTAGAGGAAATCGACCAGATCAATAGCGTGGTCCTAATTGCCCCCGATGGTAATGTGATCTGGGCTTCGGTTGATAACCTCAGTGGGCGGTATCTTGGAGATCGTCAGTATTTCCGGGAGGCTCTACGTCTGGGGGAGGGGGAATATGCCGTCGGCGTGCCTTTGATCGCGCGAGGAAGCGGGCGGCGTGTGACGCCAATTGCTTGGCCGGTGGTTTCGCCCTATGGGCGGGTGCTTGGCGTGATCGTTTCGTCCTTGGGGGAAGAATATTTCTCGGACCTTCTGACTTTGACCGAGTTTCCACCTGATCTGCATGTCGATATTCAGGCCTCGAACGGAGCCGCGGCATTCCATTCAAACGAAGCCCCGCGCAAAATCGGCTCGACCATCATCAGCGCCACCAGAGAGATTGCCTCGCTGGGGCTGACGATTGATGTCAGCCGCAGCAAACATGCCGTCATGTCAGCCTTCTATTTTCGAACCGCCGGCTTTATCGCCGTTGCGATCATACTGTTTGCCACAGCAATCGGTATGGCCATCAGCCTGAAGGCGAAGTCCGTTCAACTTGCGACCGGATTGCATCGTTCGAAAGAGGATAACTACCGCATTGTCGCCGCGCAGCGTGAATTCAACACGATTTTTGACAATGTCGGAGACGGAATCGTTATCTTTTCCGAAGATGGAACCCTGAACCGCACCAACAAGATGGCGCGTGAAATTTTGGGGGCGGAACAGAACGAAGCGGCTGTTGCACGACTGCGCACGCTTCTGCCGGAGTTTTCGGATATCAACAGTGATTTCGAAGTACATCGCATCAAAACTGACGAGACGCAGCCGGATCAAGCGGTGCAATGTCGAGTGATGAAGCTGACAACCGGCGATCAGGAAATTGCCTATTGTGTGCTCACCGATGTCACGGCCGAAGAGCGGCTCGCAGCGGCGCGCACCAATTTTATCACCTCCATCAACCACGAATTGCGCACACCTTTGACCTCGCTTGCTGGTGCCTTGGAGCTTATGGAAAACAGATATGCCGAGAGCCTGCCTGCGCCTGCAAGGCGTTTGCTGGCGATGGGCTCGCGCAATGCGGACCGTTTGCTTTTGCTGGTAAATGACATCCTGACATTGCAAGCCATTGATCAGGGGAAGTTCCATGTGGATGCTGAACCTGTCTCGGTGGAGACTGCTTTGGAAGAAGCCATTTCGACCAATTCCGGCTATGGCGTAGCCACAGGTGTGAAACTAAAACGCATCGCTTCTGTCTCCGGCGATGTGTTTGTTGATCCGGACAGGTTGCAGCAGATTTTCTCGAACCTCATCTCGAATGCGATCAAATATTCCCGCCCCGAGGGGATCGTAGAGATCGGCGCGCAGGAGACGGGTGACGAGGTCACATTCTATGTGCGCGATGCGGGGCCGGGCATCCCGAAAGCCGCCCGCCATCGACTTTATGAACGCTTTACCACGCCGCTGCATGGGCGCGGTGTGCAGATGAGCGGCACGGGCCTTGGTCTTGCGATCACCAAGCAACTGGTCGAGCGGCAGGACGGCCAGATTACCTTTGAAACGCGCACGGAGGAAGACGGGCAACAGGACACGGGCACCGTTTTCTATGTCACCTTCAAACGCCCCGCTGCGCCCGCAACGGAGAAAACCGCATGAAAGTTCTGTTTGTCGATGACGAGGCCGATATCCGTGAGATGATTGAAATCGCTTTGATGGTCGAAGAGGATATCGACGCAACCTTCGCGTCCGGTGGTGCCGAGGCCATTGAGATCCTGAAGTCGGAAACCTTCGATGCGATCCTTCTTGATGTGATGATGCTGCCGCCGGATGGAGAAGAAGTCCTCCGCACCGCGCGCAGCCTTCCGGCGCACAAGACCACGAAAATTGTCATGTGCACGGCGAAAACTTCCCAAGAGACGGAACAGGAGCTCAAGGCGTTGGGGGCGGATCGTGTTCTGCACAAGCCTTTTAAGCCCGTCAAACTGGCAGGCTATCTGCGACAGCTTTTGGGAGCGGAATAGGACTGCGGCCCCGTGGGTTTGACGCGACATTTGAATGTTCTCTGCCTGTGACGCGCGAAGGCACTTCACTTCCTTGTTATCTTGCCGTCACCTGTGAGAAACGATGTCTCATCCTGTCCTAACGTGTTGGCAATGCATCAGAATACCACTGATTGCTCCCACTGCATTTCCTCGTTCGGAATGGGCGCAAGGAGGCAAACATTGGGAACGAGCTTTGCCGTGCCCCTATCCCGTGAGGGGCAGGGCTTGGTAAAATGTGATATGCCATCTATATCAAGCCGACTTTGCGCTCGGCGAATTTTTGCCGAGGAGGAAAGCTGCGGCGTGAGGTCCGGACATTATGTGTTCGAGGCAGCGGGCTTTGGCGAACCGCTGTATGATTGGAGACGGGTATGATTGATGCGGCAATTCAGCCGTTGCAACGACGCTTGCTGACCCCGATGGGGCAGTGGTTGGTCGCGCGTTGTGTTCAGGCGGACCACATCACGCTTGCTGGCTTTGGCCTTGGCCTTTTGGCAATTCCAGCGCTGGCTTTCGGGGTCTATGGTCTGGCCCTGGCTCTGCTCTTGGTAAACCGGCTGGCGGACGGGCTGGACGGCACGGTGGCGCGCCTGTCCAAGCCGACCGACCGTGGCGCGTTTCTGGATATCGCGCTCGACTTTGTTTTCTATGCACTGTTCCCCTTGGGCTTTGCGCTTGCGGACCCGATACAGAATGCTTTGCCCACAGCCGTCCTGATCGCCGCTTTCGTCGGCACGGGGTCGTCTTTTCTGGCCTTCGCGGCCATCGCCGCCAAGCGCGGGGAGACGGCAACGGAGTTCCCGTCCAAAGGCATCTACTATCTGGGTGGCCTGACCGAAGGGTTCGAGACCATTGCGGTGTTTGTCGTGATGTGTCTTTTCCCGCAGGGCTTTGCGCTGCTGGCCTATGGTTACGCAGCGGCATGTGCCTTGACCACCGTCCTGCGCTGGCACCAAGGTTGGCAAGCCTTCTCATCACGGAAATAATGGCAGCAACTGCGCGGCTGTATCGACCAAACTTGTTTCGGAGACCCTATGAAAACTTCTCTCATCCTCGCCCTGTCATTGCTTGCCACACCGGCCTTGGCCGATTGGCAACAGACCTTGGACGCCGCACGAGGGCAGACGGTCTACTGGAACGCATGGGGCGGCGATGCGCGCACCAATGCCTTTATTGACTGGGTGGAGGACCAGACCGAAGCGCTCTATGGCGTTGAGGTCGAACAGGTCAAACTGAGCGATACGGCCGAAGCTGTCACTCGCGTGCTTTCGGAGAAATCCGCGGGTCAGGATACGGGCGGGAGTGTGGATCTCATCTGGATCAACGGGCCGAATTTTCTGGCGATGAAGGAACAGGACCTGCTCTATGGTCCTTTCGTGGCTGACCTGCCCAATGCGCGCTATCTCGACCTCGGGCCGGACTCGCCCGCTTCGGTCGATTTCACCGTGCCTGTTGAGGGGATGGAAAGCCCGTGGCGACTTGCGCGCTTTGTGTTCAGCTATGACTCCGCGCGTGTGCCAGAGCCGCCGCGCACTATGGCCGATTTCGCAGATTGGGCCGCCGCGCATCCGGGGCGGTTTACCCACCCCGATCCGTCCAATTTCATGGGCGCGACCTTCCTGAAACAAGCCCTGATCGAACTGGCTCCTGATCGCGACATCTTGCAAGAACCCGTCACCGATGTCCGATTTGCCGAAGCCACAGCACCGCTTTGGGCGTGGTATGACGCACTGCGCCCGAACCTGTGGCGCGGGGGAGAGACCTATCCGGCCAATGAATCCGTGCAGCAACAGTTGCTCAATGATGGCGAGGTGGATATTGCCATGTCCTTTGATCCCGCCTCGACCGCCGCCGCCATCGCAGACGGGCTGTTGCCGGAAAGTGCCCGCGTCTTTGTTCCAGAAGGCGGCAGTCTCGGCAACATCAGCTTCGTCGCCATCCCCTATAACGCAGCCAATGCTGAAGGGGCGATGGTCGTCGCAAACTTCCTGCTCGACCCCGCCACGCAGGCTCATATGCAGAATATCGAAGTGTTGGGCTCCTTCTCCGTGCTGGACCCCGCGCGGCTGGATGCGGAGGCCAAAGCCGTGTTTGACGCGTTGCCAAGTGCGCCAGCCTTGCCGACACGGGAGGAGCTTGGTCCGACGCTTCTGGAGCCGCATGCAAGCTGGATGACGCGGCTGACGGAAGTCTGGGCGCAGCGTTACGTCGAATGAGCCGCACCGTATGAAACACCAAGGTCGCCTGCTGCGCATGGCTGTTCTGGCAGTGGTCGGGCTTGGCCTGATCGCCCCGATAGCCCTTGGCCTGTGGCAGACAGGACGCGCCGCCTTCGGCATCCTGCCGGCCTTGGGGCGGGACGTGGTCTCGCTTGATCCGTGGCGGGCCTTGGTCGAACTTCCGGGTTTTGCCACCAGCCTGCGCCTGACATTGGTGACTGGGCTTGGCTCGACCTTGCTTTCTCTGTTGCTGGCGGTCGGGTTTTGCGCCGCCGTCCATGCGCGGATCACACCCTCGTCAGGCGCGCGTATGCTGACGCCGTTTCTGGCCATTCCCCATGCGGCGATGGCGGTGGGGCTGGCTTTTGTTCTGGCTCCCTCCGGCTGGATCGCACGGATGATTGCGCCGATTGCTGGCTGGGCGCATCCGCCGGACATTGCCACCGTCAATGACAGCTGGGGGCTGGGTTTGATGATCGGTCTGATGGTCAAGGAATTGCCGTTTCTGTTGCTGGTGATTCTCTCCGCGCTCAGCCAGATCTCCGTGGCGCGTCATATGGCGGCGGGGCGTGCGCTTGGCTACGGGCGGGGCATTGTCTGGATCAAGGTCATCATGCCACAGGTCTGGCCGCTGATCCGTCTGCCGCTCTGGGTCGTGCTGGCCTATGCGCTCTCGGTCGTGGATATGGCCATCATCCTTGGTCCTTCGACTCCGCCGACCCTGGCGGTGGCTGTGACGCGCTGGTTCAGTGATCCTGATCCGGCGATGATCCTGCCCGCCTCTGCCGGTGCGATTTTGCAGGCTGTGATCGTAGGTGGGGCAGTGGCGCTGTTGATCGGATTGGAAGCTCTGGCCAAAAGGTTTGGTCGCTGGTGGCTCAGGCGCGGAGGACGGGGACTGTCGACTGAACCGGGATTGCGCCTGGCCACTGTGGTGGTGATGACGCTGATGGCATTGGGGGTGCTGGCGATCCTGTCGCTTGTGATCTGGTCGCTGGCGTGGCGCTGGTCCTTTCCGCAGATATGGCCGGAAAGCTGGTCGCCAAAGCCGTGGGCGCGGGCGCAAGGCGGCTGGATGGAGGCGCTTGGAACCACGCTGGTTCTGGCGCTGGCAACCGTTGGGCTGTCGCTCGCGCTGGCGATTGCGTGGCTGGAGGGTGAGGATCGCGCCAACCGCCGCCGCGCTCCTTGGGCCGAAGCGATGATCTATCTGCCGCTACTGATCCCGCAAATCGGTTTTCTCTACGGGTTGAATGCCGGTTTCCTTCATATCGGCCTGTCGGGCAGTCTCTGGGCCGTGATCTGGGGGCAGGTTCTCTTTGTTTTTCCCTACGTGATGATCGCGCTGACGGATCCTTGGCGCGCGTTGGACCCGCGTATGATCCGCGCCGCAGCAGCGTTGGGGGCAGGGCCGAACCGCAGGCTTTGGGCTATCAAACTGCCGGTTCTGCTCCGTCCGATCCTGACCTCTGCGGCCATCGGGGTGGCTGTCTCAGTGGCGCAATACCTGCCGACGCTTTTCATGGGGGCGGGCCGTGTTGTGACGCTGACAACGGAAGCCGTCACCCTGTCCTCCGGCTCGGATCGTCGTGTCACCGGAGTCTATGCCACGCTGCAAGCGGGCCTGCCCTTTGCCGCTTATCTCGTCGCCTTTGCGCTGCCTGCGGTCCTGCATCGCAACCGCCGTGCCCTTTCCGGAGCTTCTGCTACATGAGCCTTGATCTTGATGCACTATCCATCCGTGCAATGAACGGGCAGCCGTTGTTTGCCCCACTGAGCCTGACGATTCCGGCGGGAGAGGTGGTGACTGTGATGGGGCCGTCCGGTGTGGGCAAATCGACCCTGTTGGATGCAATTGGCGGGCATCTTGGTCACGGATTTCACTTCTCCGGCGCGGTGCGGTTGAACGGGCGTGATGTCACTAGTCTTCCCGCCGAAGCGCGGCGGATCGGATTGATGTTTCAGGATGCACTGCTCTTTCCGCATATGTCGGTTGGCGACAATCTGGCTTTTGGTCTGCCGTGCAGTTTGCGTGGGCGAGCAAAACGTCGCGCCGCGGTGGAAACGGCTTTGACGCAGGCGGGGCTGGAGGGGCTTTATGACCGTGATCCGGCGACATTGTCGGGCGGTCAACGTGCCCGCGCCGCGCTTATGCGCACATTGTTGGCCGAACCTGCGGCCTTGCTGCTGGATGAACCGTTCTCGAAACTGGATGCAGGGCTGCGTGAGGATATGCGGAGTTTTACCTTCGAACATGTGAGATCATGTGCCATCCCGACGCTGCTCGTCACCCATGACCCCGAAGATGCCGCCGCAGCTGGCGGCCCTGTCATCGCGTTGAAAGCGGGTGGGGCCTGAGAGAGGATGTTTTCTGTTGGGCCGGGCTGAAAAAGCCATCGCACCAAACGCGCCGCCGGCGGAGTTAAGGGGCGCATTTGGTGCGGATTAGTGCGCAGGTCGCGCAGTGCTTATTTGAGGAACACGCGTTGGATGGCTTCGGCGCGTGTCAGACCTTCGGCGGCCAGAGCATCGTCCGACATGTCGGCAACGCGGCGCGCTTCTTGTGTCATTGCGACCGCTTCGGCAAGGTTGTCGAGCATGTGGTTGATCGCGATGAAAGGCCGCGCCAGCTTGTGGCGCAGGTTGGATCCGTGATGATGTGCATTGGCATATGCCATTGGAAGAACTCCGCTTATGTAACTCGGTCTCTTCCTCCCTGCCTATAAGATGGGGCGCGGCGCCGCGATTGAGCACCCCGAAAATGCAGATACCCAATATGCAACAGACGCAACTCCGCTCAAAATCCGCGCACCCTTTGCACGGGCTTCAGGGGGCTGACTTGCAGGACAAAGTTACAGATACGCCGTGGGGATGGCGGTGGTGAATTTCAATTCTTCCATAGAGATCATGGAATTGACCTGACTGAACTCCAGTTTCTGGATCATCTGTTTGTATACGGCGTCATAACGGGCCATGTCCGGCACGACGACTTTGAGGATATAATCTACCGTGCCGGTCAGGCGGTAGGCTTCGACCACTTCGGGGATTTCGTCGATCAATTCCCGAAACTTGTTCAGCCAGTCGATTTCGTGATGCGAGGTGCTAACGCCGATGAACACGGTCAAGGGCACATTGGCGCGGGTCTGGTCCACCAGAGCGACCCGTTTTTTGATGACGCCCGCCTCTTCCATCCTCTTGATCCGGCGCCAACAGGGGTTGGCTGACAGGCCTACCGCTTCGGAAATGGCCTGAATCGGCGTGTCGCTGTCTCTTTGCAGGATTTCCAGAATGCGCCGATCTGTTTCATCGAAGGTAATGCTTTCGATCGGCTTTGATCCAGTCTTGCGGGGGCGCGGTTCTGTCATGCGGGAACAAACTCCATAACTACTCCTGCTGCAAATTCGGGGCCAACACAGACACCTTTCAATGTTTCAGAAAAAGCCACATCCGACTGCTCAAGGCAACTTTTCAGGCGGTCAAGGTCGTGGGTCTTGAGGCGCAGGGTTGTGAAAGCCCCTTGCGCGGTCGCTGCGAGATTTGTCGCAGGATAACGGGCTGCCATTGCGTCCGGTGTGCACAGGATCAGGGAGGCCGAATTCGGGCCGGTGGAGACCTTGTAGCCGCCTTCAACTTCGGAGATTTGTCCCGCCGCCCAGAGCCGCGCGAAGGCTTTTGCATCTTTTTCGGGGGTCTCGGAGATGGCCAGAATGGCATCAAGGCCGCAGGCGGTGTTCGCGTGGTCGAAAAGCTCCGGAATCCACACGGTCTCCCGCGTTTTGTGCTGACACATAAAGACGCTGCCGAGGGGTGTCTCCTCTGGTGCGAAGGCAACGGTCGAGAAAGCGGCGACCCCTTCGGAGCCGTCGGGCAGAGGCACGGGGCGGGAGAAGCTGCCCAAGCCTTGCGTTGCAATGCCACGTGCGGACAGGGCTTTCGCAGCCTCTTCCGCGTCGTCGATGCGGCAGGCGACGGCATGGAGCCCTTGCCCCTGTGTTGCCAAGGTCTCCCGGCGTGCCGCGTTCAGTTCTGTCGGGGCCAAAATGCCCAGCAATTCAAAATAGTCGTTCGGGAACATGATGGTGTAATTCGCCGTGCCCTTGGCCGCCGAATGGGCACCACGGGGCGAAAGCGTAAATCCGAGGGCTTGAAATTGCGCGGCGGCAGCATCGAGATCATCGACGAGAGCAAAGCAATGGTCGATACCTTTGGCAGGGTGGGTCATTTCAAATTCTCCAAAGAAATGGTTGGCGGCGTTATTTGCGGACGGGGGAGAGCACAATTTCCGGCAGGCTGATGCCGGGTTGCATCTCTGCGACGAACACGGCGGTTTTGGCCATGTCTTCGGGTTGGATCATTGCGGCGAGTTTGTCGGTGTCAAAGCCGGGGCGCTTGGCGAGAAGCGGTGTGGCGACCTCGGCGGGGCAGAGGGCTGTCGAGCGGATGCCGTTCTTGCCCTCTTCGTCGTTGAGACTCAGCGACAGGTCGGACAACGCATGTTTCGACGCGCCATACACCACACCACTGACCGGAGAGTGAAACCGTCCTGCCCAGCTTGAGGTATGGATCATCACCCCGTCCTGTTGCGCGCGCATGATCGGCAGACAGGCGGCAATGACATTGAGCGCACCGGTGATATTCACATCAATCACCTGATCCCAGCTTTCCCAGTCCAGATCCGCCCATGTGCGTTTCGGGATGTTCAATCCGGCATTGTTACAAAGCACCGTCAGATTGCCACTCCATGCGGCGATGTCTTGGGCGGCTTGCGCCATATCCGTGCGATTCGTCACATCACCGGCGCGGATGAAAACATCTTGAGCCGCGGGCATTTCGGCGGCAACAGCTTCGAGAGCGCCTTGATTGCGGGCGGTGAGCGCCACGCGATAGCCCGCTTGGGCAAATCCAGCGGCCATCGCAGCGCCGATTCCCGACCCTGCTCCGGTGATCCATGCTACTTTCTTCATATTTTTTCCCGAATTATCCGCAATAAAAAGATCGTAACACCACTTTTTGAGCAATGTGTAGGATAAAATCCCAATTTATCTAAAATATTTAGCTTTACATGTTGACTATACGTGATCCATCTCGTCATTTGAAGCTACAAGACGCACTGCACCAACAAAGCATAAGGCCAAGCGCAATAGGGCCGATCCAGACCATCAATCGGGAGAACGAGAGACGATGACATTCAATATGAAAAAGGCAGGGCTCACACTTGCCATGACGGGGGCTCTGAGTTCCGTGGCCTATGTGGCCAATGCGGAAGAAGAAGTCCAGAAAGGCGGCACGGCGATCATCCATATGATTTCCGAGCAACGCATCCTGAATCCGGGCCTGCGTGCCTCGACCGGCGTCTATAACATCACCGGCAAAATCATGGAGCCGCTGATCGACAAGAGCTACGAGGGCTACGAACCCGTTCTGGCGACGGAATGGTCAGGCTCTGAAGACGGCAAGGCGATCACAGTCAAACTGCGCGAGGGCGTGAACTGGCATGATGGCGAGCCCTTTACTTGTGACGATGTTGCCTTTTCCGCCATCGAGCTTTGGAAAGGTCTTCTGAACTACTCCTCCGCGCTTCAGGCCAATCTCGAAAGCGTCGATTGCCCCGATCCGCATACGGCTGTGTTCAACTATTCCAAACCTATGCCGCTTGAGCTTTTCGTCGCGGCCATGCCCGATCTGGGGCATCCAGTGCCGAAACACCTGTATGAAGGCACGGACATTCTCAAGAACGAATACAATACCGCGCCGGTTGGCACGGGACCGTTCAAGTTTGTTGAATACCAGCGCGGCCAATATGTGCTGGCGGAAAAAAACGACGACTACTGGCGCGAGGGCTATCCCTATCTCGACCGGATCGTCTGGCGCTTTATCAAGGACAAATCCGCCGCTGCCGCCGCTCTGGAAGCGGGCGAAGTGCATGAATCCGGCTTTATCGGTGTGTCCATGGCTGATGTGGACCGTTTCAGCAAAGACGACCGGTTCGATGTTGGCACACAGGGTTATGAAAATAACGTTGCCCACTCCACGGTCGAGTTCAATCACCGCAACCCGATCCTTGCCGACGTGAAAGTGCGTCAGGCTATGTATCACGGTCTCGACATCGATTATGCGATCCAAACTGTCATGCACGGTTTTGCAAAACCGGGCCGCGGTCCTGTGCCGAGTGCAGGTGGCATCAATTACACCGATGAAGTGCCAACCTATGCCTATGACACAGAACTGGCCAAGACCATGCTCGATGAGGCCGGCTATCCGGTGCAAGATGATGGCTATCGTTTCCACCTGCGTCACCGTCCGGCGCCTTGGGGGGAATATACCCAGCTTTGGGCCGAGTATTTCTCGCAAGCGATGAAAGAGATCGACATTGATGTTGAGATCCTCACCAACGATGCGCCGGGCTTTTTGAACGGTGTTTACCGTGACCATGATTTCGATACAGCGAACGGCTGGCACCAGTTCCGGTCCGACCCTGCTGTGTCCACAATGGTCTGGCTGCGCTCCGGTCAACCGGAAGGCACTCCTTGGACCAACCAGTTCGGCTGGAAAAGCGATGAAATGGATCAACTGATCGATACTGCGGCGTCCGAGTTGGACGTAGAGAAACGTGCAGCAATGTATCACGAGATTCAAACCAAAGCGATGGAAGAGCTGCCGGTGATCTTCGCGATCGAGCATCCGTTCATCTCGGTCACCTCCAAAAAGCTCCACAACCACCACAACACGCCGCGGTGGAATTCGTCGAGCTGGTATGACCTCTGGCTCGAACAGTAAGACCTGTTCTCTGGCGGGCGCGTGACCCTTCGCGCCCGCCTTTTTTCCAAGACTTTCCAATGGCACGATCCCGAAGGATCCAACGACAATGACACTGCACATGCCTCCGATTCTGGTCTACGCGCTGAGGCGTCTGGCTCAGGCCATCCCCGTGGTCATCCTGATCATGATTGGCACGTTTCTTTTGCTTAAACTCGCACCGGGCGACACGGTGGACGCTTTGGTCGGTGATATGGGCGGGGCCGATGCCGCATTTATTGCGCGACTGCGGGCCGAATACGGGCTGGATCAACCGATCTGGGTCCAGCTTTGGCGCTATATGGTCAAGCTGGCCTCTTTTGATTTCGGCTGGTCCTTTGTCTATGAACAACCTGTATCAACGGTCCTGATGGAACGCCTCGGGACCACGTTGATGCTGATGGCGGCGTCTTTGAGCATTGCCTTCACCGCGGGTATCGCGCTTGGAGCGATTGCTGCGCGCCGCGCCTATTCCGCGACGGACAACCTGATCTCCGTTCTGGGCCTCGTGTTCTACGCAACGCCATCGTTTTTCCTCTCCCTGATGTTGATGCTGGTTTTCTCCGTCAAACTCGGCTGGTTGCCGGTGGGCGGGATCAAGACCATTGCCGCTTTCTACACCGGTTGGGATCACGTCTGGGATGTCATTCGCCACCTGATCATGCCGACCGCCGCGCTGTCGCTGATCTATCTGGCCTTCTACCTACGCCTGATGCGGGCCTCTGTGATGGAAGTGGCCGATCTCGATTATGTCCGCACCGCACGGGCCAAAGGCGCCAAGGAAGGCCGCCTCATGATCCACCACATCATGCGCAACGCGCTGTTACCTGTGATCACGCTTCTGGGGTTGCAATTCTCCACCGTGCTGGGGGGCTCTATCGTGGTCGAAACCATCTTCACCCTGCCCGGACTGGGACAGCTTGCCTACCAGTCTGTTGTGCAGCGCGACATGAACACCTTGATGGGGATCATCTTCCTCTGCGCCATCATCGTCGTCGTCGTCAACTTTCTCACCGACCTGCTTTACGCACGTCTCGACAGCCGGATTGAACTCGCATGACCCTTGCTGATACTGAAATCGCCCCGCCCGAGCCGCCGCGCTATGTGATGTTCTGGCGCCGCTACAAACGCAACCGTGCTGCCGTTCTGGGCCTCGTTCTCTTTGCCGTCGTGGTGCTCATGGCGCTCTCTGCTGGCCTCATCGAGCCGGGAGACCCGCTGCGTCGTGCAGGCGATCCGCTGACCCCGCCTTTCGTCAACTGGGCCACGCCTCTGGGCACGGATCAACTTGGGCGGGATGTGCTCGCAGGAGTCTTCTACGGCGCGCGCATCTCCCTTTTGATCGGGGTGGTTGCCACATTGGTTGCCATCGTGATCGGTGTCGTCATTGGCGCTCTGGCCGGATATTTTGGCGGATGGGTCGATGATGTCCTGATGCGGATTACCGAAGCCTTCCAGACCATTCCGAACTTTGTCCTTCTGCTGACACTCGTCGCGATCATGGGGTCCAAGATCGAATGGATCACGCTGGCCATCGGCATCGTGAGCTGGACCGCGCCCGCCCGTATGGTGCGTGCCGAGTTCATGTCCCTGAGAAATCGCGAATTTGTCGATGCCGCGCGCAATCTGGGCGTGTCGAACACCTCCATCATCTTTCGTGAAATCCTGCCCAATGCCATGCCGCCGATTGTGGTCTACGCCTCCGTCATCATGGCGCTGTCGATCCTGATGGAAAGCGCACTGGCCTTTCTTGCGCTTGGAGACCCGAACTATGCCAGCTGGGGCAATATGATTGGTC
The DNA here is from genome assembly GCF_900114135.1 of Celeribacter halophilus. Taxonomy (GTDB): domain Bacteria; phylum Pseudomonadota; class Alphaproteobacteria; order Rhodobacterales; family Rhodobacteraceae; genus Celeribacter; species Celeribacter halophilus. Next base: position 247,228 of record NZ_FORY01000004.1, on the reverse strand, counting down.
AGGGTCGTGCTGTGCTGCGCTCCGCACCTTACTGCGCCGTGATCCCCGGCATCGCGATCATCCTCACCGTGCTTTCCTTTTCGCTTCTGGGCGAGGGGCTCAATGATGCGCTCAATCCGAGGCAGAAAAAATGACCAAGACACCTCCTCCCGTCCTCGAACTGTGCAATCTTGAAATTTCGCTTCCGAAAGGCGCGGACCGTCCCTATGCCCTCGAAGGGCTTGACCTGATCATTGAACCCGGTGAGATCGTCTGCCTTGTGGGGGAAAGCGGCTCGGGCAAATCGCTTTGCGCCGGTGCGATCATGGGGCTTTTGCCGGAGCCGCATGTGCGCGTTACCGGCGGTGCGATCCGGTTTCTGGGCGAAGAATTGCGCGGCAAAACCGACGCCGAAATGCGCAATCTGCGTGGGGCCGACATTTCGATGATCTTCCAAGAGCCGATGACGGCTCTCAACCCGCAAAAGACTGTGGGTTGGCAGATCGACGAAGTGTTGCGTCTGCACACGAAACTGGGCAAGGCTGATCGGAAGGCCCGCGCTATCGAGATGCTCGAACGGGTGCATATCACTGATCCCGCATCGGCCTACAACGCCTACCCGCACCAGATTTCCGGCGGGCAGCGTCAGCGGGTGATGATCGCCATGTCGCTCGTTTTGTCGCCCAAGCTGATCATTGCGGACGAGCCGACCACGGCGCTCGACGTCACCACGCAGTTGCAAATTCTCAAACTCATTCGGGAATTGCAGGAAGAAGAAGGCGCGGGGGTTCTGTTCATCACCCACGACTTCGGTGTTGTGGCCGAAATCGCTGACAAGGTGGCCGTGCTGTGCCGTGGCGAACTGGTCGAAAGCGGCACCACGGATCAGGTGTTGAACCATCCGCAACACCCTTACACACGGGCCCTGATCGGCGCCGTGCCGGCACTGACGCCGCCGCCGCTCAAAATCGCGTCTGACGCGCCAGTGGTTCTCAAGGGCACAGGTCTCAAAAAGACCTTTGCGGCACGAGGCGGGATGTTTGCGGGCAAGCGCAAGGCCGTGACTGCGGTCAAGGATCTGAGCTTTGAGTTGCGTCAGGGGGAAACACTTGGTGTTGTGGGCGAAAGCGGTTCAGGCAAAACCACGGTCTCGCGGATCGTCACGCGGCTCCTGGAATGTGACCAAGGCTCTGTCGAACTGGACGGCAGTGACCTGCTGGCGGCAACACCCAAAGAATTGCGGGCTTTGCGTCAGCATATCCAAATGGTGTTCCAAGACCCGATGGCTTCGCTCAATCCCCGCAAGCGGGTGGTTGATCTGATTGCTCAGGGGCCGATTGTGCATGGCACCGATCCGGCGCAGGCCCGTGAAGAGGCCAAAAAGCTTTTGGAGCTTGTCGAACTTTCTCCCGCTGCGGCCAACCGTTTCCCGCATGAGTTTTCCGGCGGGCAGCGTCAGCGCATCGGCATTGCGCGCGCGTTGGCGCTTGAGCCGAAAGTCATCGTTGCCGATGAACCTGTCTCGGCGCTGGATGTGTCTGTGCAGGCGCAGGTTCTTAAATTGCTTGCCGATTTGCGCGATCGGTTGAACCTCTCGCTGCTGTTTGTGACCCACGATCTCAGGGTCGCAGCCCAGCTTTGTGATCGCGTCATCGTCATGCAAAAGGGTGAAATCGTGGAGACCGGCCTGACCGCCGAAGTCTTCGCCAACCCGCAGCACCCCTACACGCAAAATCTGTTGTCTTCTATTCCGGGCCGCGACTGGACACCTCCGTCGCTGCACGTGGATGTTGCTTAAGGATCTGAAATGTCACTGGAATTTAAAGATATCCGCAGCGCGTTGATCGGCGAAGGGGCGTCAATCTCCGGCCCCTTCGGTCCCCGCGCGTTGATTTACGCCGATTATGTCGCCTCAGGACGTGCGCTCAGCTTTATCGAAGATGCCATCCGCACCCATGTTCTGCCCTATTACGGCAACACCCACACAGAGACCTCTTTCGTCGGGCGGCGCACCACGCAGTTGCGCGAAATGGCCCGCGAGGCGGTGCGCAAAGCGGTCAAGGCAGACGAGAACCATGCGGTGATCTTCACCGGATCGGGGGCGACCGGCGCGGTGGACAAGCTGGTGCGTGCTTTTTCGATGAAGGGACTCTCGGACGGCGTTGTGTTTGTCGGCCCCTATGAGCATCACTCCAACGATCTGCCTTGGCGCGAAAGCGGCGCGACGGTGGTGCGGGTGCCTTTGAATGCGGCGGGCACGATCTGTCTTGAAACGCTGGAGCGTGAAATTGCGGCCCATGCGGACGCGCCGCTCAAAATCGGGGCGTTTTCGGCGGCTTCCAATGTCACCGGCGTGCGCACTGATCTGCGTGCAGTAGCGCAGTTGCTTCATGCGCATGACGCGTTCTTCGTGGCAGACTTCGCGGCGGCCGCGCCATATATGCCCGTTGAGCTTGCGGAAAGCGTCAAGGGCGCGGGCGACCGGATCGACGCCGCGGTGATCTCGCCGCACAAGTTCCCCGGCGGTCCCGGTGCCTCCGGTCTGTTGATTGCCGAGCGCAGCCTGTTTGACAGCGCCCGCCCAACCCTGACAGGGGGCGGCACGGTGAGTTATGTGACTGCCGAAGGGCATAGCTATATTTCCGATCCGGAACATCGCGAGGAAGGCGGGACACCTGCTATTGTCGACAACATTCGTGCAGGCATGGTGATGCAACTCAAACGGGATATGGACGAAACCCGCGTCGAGGCCCGCGAAACTGTGCTCACCCGCCGGATGGAAGACGCCCTGCGAGCCATTCCGGGTATGGAGCTTCTGGGGCCGTCCAATGTGCCGCGTCTCGGGATCTTTTCTTTCAACCTGCGGGTCAAAGGGCGGCTGTTGCATCACAACTATGTTGTGGCGCTGCTCAATGATCTCTTCGGGATTCAAGCCCGAGGCGGGTGCTCCTGTGCCGGTCCTTACGGACATGCCTTGCTCGACATTGACCAGACCACCAGCGCACGTCACGAAGCGGCGGTGCAGCATGGTCATTCGATCTTCCGTCCGGGCTGGGCGCGGTTCGGGATCAACTGGTTCTTTGACGAAGAAGACGTGGACAAGATCGCCGCCGCAATCCGTTTTGTTGCAGAACACGGGCTCGACATGCTGGCTTATTATCGCCTCGACGCGGTCGAAGGCATCTGGCGCGCCACACCTGCTTTCGAAGACACATGCCCTTCCGCACTTTCCGCTCTGTGGCTGGGGCAGGGAGCATCTGCCGATCTGGTGCCCGATTTCGAGACCTGTCTGGCAGAGGCTCGCCGGCTGGCGGAAGAGGCCAGAAAACAGAGCTGTGCCCACGGGCCGGAGTTATCCTCCGAGGAAGAGGCGCTGCGCTGGTTCTGGTTGCCTCATGAGGTGACTGACAAGAAAACGAAAGGGGCTGCGTGATGGCTGTCGAGTTTCCGAAATCGCTCTGGGCGGCAACCGCGCCGGAGCGGCCCCTGTCTTCCCCGCTGCAAGGCGTCGAAGAAACGGATGTCGCAATCATTGGCGCAGGGTTTACAGGCCTGTCTGCGGCCATTGAAGCCCGCAAGCGTGGCCATGCGACCACTGTGATCGAGGGCAAGGCTGCGGGCTGGGGCGCCTCCGGTCGCAACAACGGTCAGGTCATTCCGATTCTGACCTCTGCGGAGCCGGATGTCTGGGTCTCGCGCTATGGAGACGCGGGCAAACGTATGGTGCGCCTCATAGGCAATTCGGGTGATGTGCTGTTTGATCTCGTGCGTGAATTCGGAATGCAGGCCGAGGCCGAGCAAAGTGGTTGGTTCCAACCTGCGCATAGTCCGGGTCGTGTGAAACTGTCGCAGAAACGGGTCGATGCGTGGCAGCGTTACGGGTTTCCGGCGGAATTGAAAGACGCCCAAGCCTGTGCCGATATTCTGGGATCGGAGTTCTGGCATGGCGGGATGTATAACCCGACCGGCGGCCATATCAACCCGCTGGCGCTGGCGCGTGAAATGGCGCGTGTGGCGGAGCATCTGGGCGCTGTGATCCATGAGGAAAACCCCGCGACCTCTTTTGAGCGTGTGGGCAGTCAATGGATCATCAAAACGCCCGAAGGCACGTTGAAAGCCCGCGCGCTGATTATGGCGAGCAACGCCTATACGGGCGAGTTGGCCCCGCGCCTTGCACCGCGCATTGCCCGCTCGATCGTGCCGGTTCTGAGCTGGCAAATGGCGACAGAACCCGTGGGCGACAATCTGCGCCAGAAACTCCTGCCGGGACGTCAGGCCGTCTCGGACACCCGTGGCGATCTGCGGTTCTTCCGCTATGACGCACGCAACCGCTTGATCACTGGCGGAGCTGTGATCGGCTCTATTGATGTAGCCAACCGTGTGCGCCGGAAAGCGGCGACAAATCTGGCCGAAGCCTTCCCCGAACTGGGGGTGCCGGAGATGACCCATGTCTGGTCCGGCTATATCGGCATGAACTGGGACCGCTTCCCGCGCGTGCACAGGCTTGGCCCTGATGGTTGGGCATGGATCGGCTGCAACGGGCGCGGCGTGGCGCTTGGCACGTCCTTGGGGCGCGAGTTGGCCCGTGCGGCAACCGGACAGCCCGAAGATGAACTGGCCCTGCCGGTGACCGAGCCGCATCCCTTCCCGATGCACGGGATCGTGCGGCGCGTCGCCCCCACCTATTTAACCTGGCTCAAACGTCAGGACCATAAGGAGATCAACCTGTGACGGAGACACCCATGGCAGAAGCCAAAGGCATGGATTTAAACGACATTCCGATCCTTCTACGTCGGAAGATCGAAGCAATGATCCTCAAGCATGTGTTTGATGTCATCAGTGAACGGTCGGGGCGGGAAGAAGCCGAAGCTGTACTCGATGCCGCCGTGTCGAAATCCGCAATCGAACAGGGAAAGATGCTGGCCGACGAGTTGGGCCATGCCCCCGATCTGACGGATTTTGCGGCGATCCAGCCCAACTGGATCCGCGAGGACGCGCTCAGGATCGAGACCATCGAAATGTCCGAAGAAAAGATGGATTTCAATGTTGTGAAATGCCGCTATGCGGAGATGTATCAGGAGATGGGACTGGGCGACATCGGGCACCTTCTGTCGTGCAATCGCGACGGGGATTTCTGCATCGGTTACAACCCCGATATCGAGATGACACGCACTCAGACCATCATGAAAGGCGCAAGCCATTGCGACTTCCGCTACCGCATGAAAAAGGAGGCCTGAGCTATGGCTGTTGAAAACTGGGTTGCCCAGCAGGTTGCCGATCTGACGGAGTTTCGCCGCGATCTGCATATGAACCCCGAACTTCTCTATGACGTCAAACGTACAGCCCAGAAGGTTGCCGAAGCCCTGCGTGCGGCTGGGGTGGACGAGGTCCATGAAGGCATCGGCCAGACCGGCGTTGTCGGTGTGATCAAAGGCCAGAGCGATGCATCCGGTCGCATGATCGGTCTGCGCGCGGATATGGATGCGCTTCCCATCATCGAGGAAACGGGCAAGCCCTACGCCTCGCAAGTGGCGGGAAAGATGCATGCCTGCGGGCATGATGGCCACACGACAATGCTCTTGGGCGCAGCACGGCATCTTGCCGAAAGCCGCGCGTTTGACGGCACGGTGATCGTGATTTTCCAGCCCGCCGAAGAAGGCGGCGCCGGTGCGCGCGCGATGATCGAGGACGGTCTTTTCACCCGCTGGCCTTGCAATGAGGTCTACGGGATGCACAACCGCCCGAATCTGCCGCTTGGACAGTTTACCATCAATTCGGGTCCGATCATGGGCTCTGTCGATGAGGTGAAGATCACCATCACCGGACGCGGCGGCCATGCGGCGCGGCCCGAGCAGAACATTGACCCGCTGCCGGTTGCGGGCGCACTTTTGCAAGCGGTGCAGACCCTCACCTCGCGCAATATGGACCCGATTGACAGTGCGGTGGTTTCGCTTTGCACCATTCAGGCGGGCAATGCGTTCAACGTCATTCCCCAAGATGTCACCCTGACCGGCACTGTGCGGACATTGCGCGAAGAGGTGCGCGATATGATCGAAGAACGTCTCCACATCATGACCGGCAATATCGCGGCGGCCTTCGGTGCGGTGGGGAAACTCGACTATATCCGGCACTATCCTGTGACGGTGAACCACGAGCATGAAACCGAACTGGCCGCGAAAGCCGCGCAGGAGGTTGCGGGCGTCGAAAATGTCCATCTCGACATGCCGCAAACTCTTGGGGGAGAGGACTTTTCCTTCATGCTCAACGAAGTGCCCGGCGCGATGATCAACATCGGCAACGGCCCTTCGGCGGCATTGCATCATCCGAAATATGACTTCAATGATGACGTTATTCCTTGGGGCAGCTCCTATTGGACCACATTGGTGCGTCAGAGATTGCCTCTTGGGTGAGTGATACCTTTCCCGATATGTCGGGAGGTATTTGCAGAATGTCAAAACACCGGCTCCGAGAGGGGCCGGTGTTAAGCATTTCAATCTGGGACATGGGCGGTTTTGGCACTCAATCTGTGCCGTCTGCCTGTTTTCAGTCCGAGATTGCGCCTTCTTCATCGCGCGAGCTATGCATCTTTGTTTTCACCTTGCGCCCGATGATCAAGGGCAAGATGAACCCGATGATTGCGATGAGCCAGAGCGTGATCGACAGCGGGCTGTCAATTAGGGTCATCCAGTCGCCGTTATCGATACTGATGGCGCGGCGCAGGTTGTTCTCCATCGAGTTGCCAAGAAGCGTTCCGAGAATGATCGGCACCAAGGGGACATCCAGTTTGCGCAGCACCCACCCCATGACGCCGAAGCCGATCATGACGAGGAGATCGAAAGACGATCCGGAAATCCCGTAAATGCCGACAAAAGAAACCATTGCAACAATCGGCATCAGGATGCGGGGCGGTACCATTAACACGCGCGTGAACAGGCCGATCATTGGAATGTTCATCGCCAGCAGCATGATGTTTGCAATAAAGAGTGCTGCAATGAGGCCCCAGACCACGTCCGGATTTTGTGAAAACAGCAACGGTCCCGGAGTGATATTGAGCGAGAGGAGCACAGCCAACAGGACGGCGGTTGTGCCAGACCCCGGCACACCCAGCGCGAGCATTGGCACGAGTGCGCCACCTGCGGCTGCGTTGTTGCCTGCTTCAGGGGCGGCAACACCACGCGGATCGCCTTTGCCGAATGTTTTGCCTTCGCTATCCACCAGACGCTTTTCAAACGCATAGGAGATGAAGGAGCCGAGCGAAGCCCCTGCACCGGGCAGAACTCCGGCGACAAAACCGAGGGCTGTGGAGCGGATCATGGTGGGTGTGGTTTGTTTGAGCATCGACAGCGGAGGGGTGAGACGTCCCACTTGAATTTTGTCGGCGCTTCCGTTTGCATCCCCGTGGCGATGCTCAAGAAAGATGAAGACTTCAGACAGTGCAAACAGACCTACGATCGCCACAAGGAAATCCAACCCGTCATAGAGATGCACTTCACCAAAGGTAAAGCGCGGCACGCCGGTCTGAGTATCCACGCCGATCATCGCGAGGCCAAGCCCCAGAGCTGCGGCAAATGCGGATTTGGCCTGATTGGTGGAGGAAACTCCGCCAAGGGTCATAAAGGCCAGAGCAAAGAGGGCGAAATATTCTGCAGGGCCGAACAGAAGTGCAATTTTGACGAGTTGAGGGGCCAGAAAAATCAGACCCCAAGTGGCAAAGAAGGCCCCGACAAAAGAGGCGATACCAGAAAGAGACAGGGCCTGCCCTGCCATCCCGTTTTTCGCCATAGGGTGCCCATCAAGACACGTCATCATCGCCGGTTCGTCACCGGGGATATTGAGCAAGATCGAGGAGATGCGCCCACCATACATGGCGCCGTAATACACGGACGTCAGGAGAATGAGGGAAGGGGTGGCTCCGAGCCCGAGTGTGAAGGCCAATGGGATAAGAATAGCCACGCCATTCGATGGTCCGAGGCCGGGCAATGCACCCATGATTGTGCCCAGAAAACATCCCAACAGAGCAAGTAGGAGGTTCTGCCACGTCAGCGCGATAGCAAAGCCGTCAGCAAGAGAAATCAGAGTATCCATGTGACTCTTCCTTTTAAAAGCCGAGCGGTCCGCGCGCGAGCGAAAGACCAAGGAGAAGGTGGAAAACGACGTAGATGCCAAGTGATGTGCCGACACCGGTCACAACGGAGGCAACGGCACCGGAACCCAGCCGCCATGTGAGGTAGGTCGCGGCGAATGCGGTCGAGAAAACAAAGCCGATGACGGGAAGAAGCTCGGCGTAGAGGACCATGACGACAACTGCGGCCATAATTTCAACGAAACGCCCGAGATCGGGCCAGGATGGCGATGCGTCGGGCTTGAGTGCGATTCCGATGGAACTCAGCCCCAGAATGGTGGCGATAATCAACGGAAATGCTTTGGGTCCAACAGCATCGGATAGAAAGCTTTCTTCAATCGCCAAGGACGCAAAGGCGAACCCGATGGCGAGAAGAAGACCGAAAAGACCAAAAACGCGATCACTCATGATGGTCTCCTTATATAAGGGATGAGACACGGCACGTTTGCCGCTAAAGGAGAGCGCCGCACATAAAATGCGACGCTCAGCACGATCACTTGAGACAGGCTTATCTGAGAATGCCGATCTCTTTGGAGATTTTCTGGATTTGAGCCACGTTGTCTGCCACGAAGGCTTCGAACTCGGGGCCTTGCAGATCAAGAGGTGCGAGGCCGTTATTCGTCATGATGTTTTTCCATTCGTCGGAGGCATAAAGCGCGCCGATTTTGGAGACCCAAGTATCATAGGCTTCATCGCTCATGTCGCCGGGGGCATAAAATCCGCGCCAGTTTGCACCGATGGCGTCAACACCTTGTTCTCGTGCTGTCGGAAAGTCCGCAAATTCACCTGCCAGACGCTCCGGAGCGAGGACCGCAATCACGCGAATGTCGCCACTGTCGACGAACCCTTTGGCTTCGGAAAGGTCTCCCGTGAAGGCTTGGACCGAACCGGCCAGAAGCTGGGTTACGGCTTCACCGCCACCATCAAAGGCGATGTATTTTACGGTACGCACATCTTCGACACCATAGGCGTCAGCAGCAATCAGAACTTTCAGGTGATCCCAGCCACCCACAGCAGAGCCGCCAGCGACCGAAACCGAAGTAGAATCGGTCTTGATCATCTCAAGCAGGGCCGGGAGGTCCGCAATGTCACTATCTGCGGCCACGGCAATCACACCATAATCCGCCCCGACAGAAGCCAGCCAGCGCACCTGATCCATCGTGTTGCCCGGAAATGCACCTTGCGCCAAGCGGGTCGCGGTCGCCGAAGATGCGGCGACAATCAGGTTGTCGTCATCGCTACGTTTGTTGACGACTTCAGCAAAGGCAACGCCGCCGCCACCGCCGGCAAGGTTGACGACTTGAAGGGTTTTGTCGAGCAAGCCAAGGTCTTGCATGGATTTACCCACCTGACGGCAGGTAAAATCCCAACCGCCGCCGGGGTTGGCCGGTGCGATACATTCAGGGTTTTCAAGGGTGAACCCGTCAGCAAATGCACCGAATGTAGATGCGCCGAGCAGGGCAGCAGCGAGGGTGAGGCGTGTGGCCTTGATAATCATGTGTTTTACTCCTCCACATAGTTTTCTGTCGGGCCGTATGGCCGCCCGAAGTCCGAAACTTTCGCACCGTAGCTTTTCGGTCTCCTCGCGAAAGGTTATGAGAGAGATGTAATCGGCAAACCTGTCACGAACCTGTCATGAGCGACAAGGATCGGTTTTTGGAGGAAGCATGCGGGTACTGATCGTCGAAGATGCAGCGGATGTTTCCGAAGCTATTGCCATACGCTTGGGCAAGTTCGGAATGGCCTGCGATATTGCAGACACCTGTGACTCTGCGGAAGACTACCTTGCGGTTCAGCGCTATGATGTGGTTGTGCTTGATATCAACCTGCCTGACCGCAACGGCACCGAATTGTTGCAAGACATGCGTGCCTCCGGGAACCGGACGCCTGTGCTGATGTTGACGGCTTTGTTCTCTGTCGATGATCGCGTGACAGCACTTGATCTTGGTGCAGACGACTATCTTATCAAACCCTTCGATCAACGCGAACTCGAAGCGCGGCTGCGCGCTTTGGTGCGTCGAGAGGCTGAGCAAAAATCCGATGTCGTCACGCTTGGCCCGCTCAAGTTCTCGCCTGCCGGACTTTCCGCCACCTTGGAGGGCGTGCCTCTCAACCTCACCCGGCGGGAGGCAACTCTGCTGGAGCTTTTGCTGCGCAATCAAAAAACTCCGTTGAGCAAGAAACGCCTCTATGACGGTCTTTTTGCGTTTGAGGATGCGGATGTTGGCGTGAATGCAATCGAGCTTTATATCGCGCGTTTGCGCAAGAAACTCGCCGATTCGAGTATCTCTATCGAGACTCGCCGTGGGGTCGGGTACCGGATTTGCAATGATGGATGATCCTCTCGACGCCATCGCCGCTCGTACGGCGGGAAGCGAACGATCCTTACTTGCGCGTGTGATGGCGGGAGTGTTCACGCTTCTGGCAATGGGTGGCATTGTGGTCGCCCTTGCAGCCTTCGCCTATGGTCGCAACGCCGCACGCCAGTCGTTTGATAGAATCCTCCTCGGCGCGGCCAATGATATTGCCGAAAGTCTAATTGTCCAAGACGGCCAACCGGTTGCCAATATTCCGGCATCTGCCTTCGGGTTGCTGGCGCTGGCAGAGAACGACCGCATATATTATTCGATTCAGGGGCCTGATGGTGCCGTACTCACCGGATATTCGGGCGGGGCGAAAACGGCCAATCTCAGTGATACGCTTACCTCACCCGTGTTTTATGACAACCGGATGCAAGCAGAGCGGGCGCGGTTTGTCACTGTGGCGCGGCTGTTTTCGGAGCGTGACTTTTCGGGGGCCGTGTATGTCACGGTCGGACATACGCTAAGAGCGCGCAATGCTATGGCGCTGGGTCTGACGAAAGGGGCCTTGGTGATGACAGGGTTCGGCGGCTTGGCGCTGCTTTTGGGGGCGTTTCTTGTGATCCGCTCCTCCATGAAACCCTTGGAAACTCTTACGCGCGAGCTTTCCCAACGCAATCCATATGATCTCACGCCCATGTCGACGCAGGGACCGGCAGAGGTCGCTGTTATGGTGCATGCCCTCAACCGGTTCATGCAACGGCTGGATCGTCAAGTTGACGCTATGAAGCATCTTATCTCCGATACGGCGCATCAATTACGTACTCCGGTTGCGGCCATCCGCGCACAGGCAGAACTTGCCATAGAAGATGATGCAGAAGACCGTCGGGTCCAGCGTCTCGAACGTTTGGTAAAACGCACACGCTCTCTGGGGACGTTACTTGATCAAATGTTGTCCCGCGCCTTGGTCATCCACCGCACAGACAATGCGCCACCCGCGTCCATTGATTTGCGAGATATTGCCTTGCGTATTTTTGAAGAAAGAGATCACGAGTTTCTCGCACCGGATATTGAGGTGGGGCTTTCGATCGGAGAGCATCCGGTGATCGTGATTGCCGATGACATTTCTCTTACTGAGGCCGTAAAAAACATGCTGACCAACGGTCTGCGACATGGAGTTTCTCCTGTCACTTTGGGAGTTTCCAAGGAACAAGGCTGTGCCATGATCTGGGTTCAGGATTCCGGCTCAGGCCCTCCACACGAAGTCATGAGCACAATAGGACAACGTTTCGAGCGCTCCGCCGCCTCCAAAGGTGACAGCGCCGGTCTCGGATTGTCGATTGTTCAGGCTGTTGCCAGAGCGTTCAACGGCAAGGTTCTGATGGAACATCTTGATACGGGATTTCGTGTCACCTTGTCATTTCCCGCACAAGAAGAGGACAGCTTGCCATGAAGCGCGTGACATTTGTCAGAAGCCTCGTCACCACTTTGATTGCTTGCGCCTTTTCCTTGCCCGGTCATGCGCAAGAGGCCACCGCGATTTTCTCGTCTCCTGAGGATACAGCGGAAATCACGCTCTCGGTCCGGTCGACAACGGACATTGCCACTTTTGCACAGATTCTTGATGCATTTGTCGCGGCCCATCCGAACGTTGAACTCTATTATGAGCAATGGGGCTCGAACAATCTCTACGCTGATAGCCTCAGCGCCTGTGACGGCAGGCGTCAGTCAGCGGATGTGGTCATTTCTTCCGGCGTTCACCAGATGGTCGATCTCGTCAATCGCGCTTGTGCAAGCGCTTACCAATCTGACCTCACAGCGCAATTGCCCGTCCAACGCAAATGGCGGGACGAGCTTTGGGGGATTACTCGGGAGGCGGCCGTTATTGTCTACAACAAGAGCCTTGTCCCTGCCGCGGATGTGCCCCGCACGAGGTTTGCGCTTCTTGATCTGATGCGACGTCCTTCGAATGCCTATCGGGGCAAGATTGCAACCTACGACATTGAACGCTCCGGCCTCGGTTTTTTGTTTGCGTTTATGGATAGTCAGCAGGCAACCACATTTGGCGGGATGCTGGAATCCTTCTCGCGTGCTGATGCTGTTGCCACTTGTTGTTCTGCAGAGCTGATCGCCAGCGTAAATGATGGTCAGTACAAGATAGCGTATAATGTCCTTGGTTCCTATGTGGACATAAAATCCTACAGAAACCTTGGCGTCATATTTCCTGAAGATTACACGATGTATCTGTCGCGCGCACTTATGATACCGAAAGATGCCCGTCACAAAGAGGCGGCAGCACAGTTTCTGGATTTTCTCCTCTCACCAGAAGGGCGTGCGCTTTTGCAAGAGGCAAACCTTATTCAGAACAGCGATCAAGCGGAGAACGCTCGATCGGATAGCAATGATCGCTACATTCCGATTGCGCCGACATTGCTGGTTGCGATGGATGCACATAGACGTGACCAGTTCATCGCCAAATGGCACGACAGCTTTAAAGCGGAGGACGCGCCCTAGCATCTTTTTCATTACGCGATATATCCGCGAGGTTTGGCTGACGTCTCCAACCACTACAAAGAGTTTGTCTGGCGAGCCATAGCCGCCCGCCAGACCGTGACGCCGCTCTTAGAACGGGCTGTCTTCGTAGTAGAAGTCCATCGCGTTGTCTTGTGTGACCAGAACAGAGCCGATTGTGAATGTGCCCGACACGGCCGCGTTGGAGGTCAGACCGACAGCCGTCATCTCAATCGCCGTTGAAATCATGGACGGCGGATAGGTCACATCGGCTGGGATCATCGGGTCACCATCTGCAACCCGCTTGATCATTTCCTTCATCCCCGCACCGCCGAGAACGAACTGGATATCATCGCGTCCGGCCGCCTCGATTGCAGCGAGCACACCGATGGCCATATCGTCATCAGAGGCCCAGACCGCGTCAATATGCGGGTATTTGGACAGGTAGTCTTCCATGACGGTAAAACTGTCATCACGGTTCCAGTTGCCATGCTCCATCGCCAGAACATTGATGCCGGAGCCTTCGATTGCAGCGGTGAAAGCATCGACGCGTTCATTGTCAATCGTGGTCGGAATGCCGCGCAGCACGACAATGTCGCCACCATCGGGCATTTGGGAGACCATAAATTCGCCGGAGACCCGCCCGAAGCCACTGTTGTCACCAGCGACATAGAGATCTTCAATGCCGGGCACCGACAGGCCACGGTCCACCACAGTGACCCAAGCGCCGGATTCGGCGACGGCCTGAACGGGCGGGGTCAGGGGATCGGATTCAAAGGGCAGGACGACCAGAGCGTCGATATTGCGCACGGCGACCATGTCCTCGATATCGTTGACCTGTGTGCCCGGATCTGGCGCGGTGGCGAGGACAAAGTCGAGATCTGGGTAGACCTCTTCGAGCCGCTCGACGGTTTGCTTGGCATGAAAGTTCATCCCGCCAGCCCAGCCGTGGGTGGCGGCAGGAATGGACACGCCGATCACCTTCGTGTCCTGCTCTTGTGCATAGGCAGACGTCCCGATGAGAGTGGCCACTGTTGCGGCCATGATTTTGGCAGAAAGTTTCATTTTGCTCCTCCCTGAGCTTGGTTCTGACAGCTATTGTGCCGCCTTGCGTTCGCGCTGCAAGATAACAGCGAGAATAATGATAACCCCTTGGATCGCGCCGTTCAGATAGGGTGAAACAAAGTCGGTCAAATTCAGAATGTTGTCGATCAGGCTGAGGATCAGCACACCGATCACAGTGCCCCAGACCCGTCCGAATCCGCCTTTGAGCACGGTGCCGCCGATGATAACGGCGGCGATGGCTTCGAGTTCCCAAAGCACGCCGGTGGAGGCCGAGGCAGACCCGAGGCGCGGCACATACATGATGGTGGCGACCCCGACGAGCAACCCAAGAGCCGCATAGGTCAGCATCCGTGTGCGATTGATATTGACGTTAGAATAATGCGCAACGTGTTCATTAGAGCCTGTTGCGGCGCAATGGCGCCCGAAGGCCGTGCGCGACATGATGATTTCTCCGACGATCACCACGATGGCAAAGACGATAATGGGCCAACTGATCCCGAAAATGCCGTCAAAGTAGACAGGCCGGTAAAACGTGCGCAGACCGAAATCCAGCGACAGGGTGCCCCCGTCGGCCAGCCATGTGACGAGGCTGCGGTAGATGCCCATAGAACCAAGGGTGACGATGAAGGCTTCGATGCCCAATGTCGTGATCAGAAAGCCGTTGAGCAGACCTGCAATCACACCGGCAACAAGCGCCACAGCCATGCCCAGCAGAATGATGGGCACGCCGACTCCCAAACTCGGCAGAGCGGCGTTCATGGTCAGGATCATCAATCCGGCAATAAAAGCCGCCATAGAGCCAACCGAGAGGTCAAGCCCGCCTGCAGTGATAACAAAGGTCATGCCAACGGCGATGATCCCGATAAAGGCAGAGCGGGCCAGCACATTGGTGATATTGGCCGCGCTGAGGAAGTTCGGGTTCATCATGGCCCCGATTGCGATCAGCACGACCAGTGCCAGCACCGGTCCGAGCACGGACATGGAGGGCAGTTTGGCGCGGGTCTTTCCGGCTGGTGTTGAGGTCACATCAGTCATTTGGTCAAGCTCCTTGCGTCGCGGAGACGGGGGATTGTTCGGACGTCGCGCTCAGCCCCATGGACAGGCGGACAATGGCGTCTTCGGTGATGGCATCTTGGGTCACTTCTCCGCTGATCCGGCCCAGACGCATCACGAGAATCCGGTCTGCAAGGCCCATCAGTTCGGGCATCTCCGAAGAAATGACGATGATCGGCACGCCTTGGGCGGCCAGATCACGCAAGAAGGCGTAGATTTGTTGTTTCGTCCCGATGTCGATGCCACGGGTGGGTTCATCCACGATCAGGATGCGCGGTTCGGAAAGCATGACTTTCGCCAGAAGCAGCTTTTGCTGGTTGCCGCCCGAAAGATTGCCGACCTTCACATCTCGGCGGCCTGCGCGGATATCGAATTCGTCAATGGCGTTATCCAGCGCTTTTTCCTCGGCCTTCCGGTCAATGAAACGCGCACCGAACCTGTCCAGCGTTTGCAGGGTCAGGTTCTCACGCATCCCCCATCCCAAAAGAAGACCGCGCAGTTTGCGATCTTCGGTCAGGTAGCAAAGGCCGTGGCGCTGTGCATCTGCAGGGGTGCGGATGTTAACGGTGTTACCAAAAATCGTGATCCGGTCCGCCGAGGCGGGTCGCAAACCGGCAAGGCCCTCCATCACTTCGGTGCGCCCCGCGCCAATCAATCCGCCCAGCCCCAGAATCTCGCCCGCACGCAGGTCAAAAGAGACGTTTTCGGCAAATCCCGGCACGGTGAGGTTCTGGACTGACAGCACCACCTCTCCGACTCCGCTTTCGGGCTTGGCAGGGTAGAGGTCGGAGACATCGCGGCCAACCATGCCTGTAGCCATGCCATCTTCGTCAATCTCTTTGGCCGGCCCGGAATGGACCACACGCCCGTCGCGCATGATGGTCACGACATCGGAAATACCGGCCACTTCATCGAGCTTGTGCGAAGTGAACAGGATTGCGGTTCCCTGTTCTCTGAGAGCGCGGACCTGATCCATCAAAACCGCGGTTTCCCGCGTGGTCAGCACTGCTGTCGGCTCGTCCATAATCAGGACACGCGCATCCCGCGACAGGGCCTTGGCGATCTCGACCATCTGCTTTTCCGAGTTGGACAGAGAGGACACCGGCGCATCCGGATCAACGGCGCATTTCACCCGTTCAAGATAGCTGCGTGTAAGTCGCCGCATCCGCGCTTTATCAAGCAAGGGGCCGCGCCGCAGTTCCCGCCCCAGAAAGATGTTCTGCTCGACCGTTAGCTGTTCAGCGAGATTGAACTCCTGATGGATCATCACGACACCAGCCGCCTCACCCTCATGCAGACTGTCAAACCGCACAGGCGTTCCGTCCAACATCACGTTGCCGCTTGTGGCGGGCTGATAGCCGGAGAGGATTTTCATCGTCGTGGATTTCCCCGCCCCGTTCTCCCCGATCAAAGCGTGCACCTCTCCGGCCCTCAGGGACAGATCAATCTCGTGCAGCACCTCGATCGGGCCGAAGCTCTTACTGACGCCGGACAGGGCGAGAACAGGATGTGACATCAGAGCGTCACCCAAGCCGCATCCTGCGCGGAGGAACTCACACAGGCGGAGATAAAGGCCATGCCCTCCAGTCCTGCCTGGATCCCCGGCAAGAGCCCCATAGCGGTTGCTTTGTCGGTGCCGTTCTGAACCGCGCGAATGGCTTCGGCGGATTCGTTGTAAATGGTCGCAAAGCCTTCAAGATAGCCTTCGGGATGACCCGCTGGGATGCGGCTGACCGCAGAGGCTGCGGCACCGGCGCCTGCACCATTTCGGGTGATCAGACGTTTGGGTTCTCCTTGCGGGGTGAACCAGAGGTAATTCGGGTCTTCCTGAGACCATTCCAGCCCGCCCTTGCTTCCATAGACGCGCAGCTTGAGCGCGTTCTCGTTGCCGGGCGCGACCTGAGACGACCAGAGCATCCCGCGTGCACCAGAAGCAAAGCGCAACAGCACATGGGCATTGTCATCAAGTGTGCGTCCGGCCCCGAAGGCTTGCAGATCTGCCGCCAGTTTTTCGACCGAGAGACCCGTGACAAAACAGGCGAGGTTGTGGGCATGAGTGCCAATGTCACCGACCGATCCGCCCGCACCGGAGCGTTTCGGGTCGGTCCGCCATTCGGCCTGTTTGACGCCTTCTTTCTCAGCGGGGCTGGTGAGCCAGTCCTGCGGATATTCGACCTGAACAATGCGGATATCGCCAAGATCACCGGCATGCACCATGTCGCGGGCCTGACGGATCATCGGATAGCCTGTGTAGTTATGTGTCAGGATGAAAAGCGCGTCACTGTCAGCCACGGACTGTGCCAGACTTTGCGCGTCTTCCAGCGTCGAGGTCAAAGGCTTGTCACAGATCACATGGATGCCTTTCGCGAGAAAAGCCTTCGCGGCGGCCGCATGGACGTGGTTCGGGGTTACGATGCTGACCGCCTCGATCCCGTCTTCGCGTGCCGCTTCTGCATTGGCCATCTCGGTGAATGATCCGTAACTGCGGTTGATGCCGAGTGCCTTGGCGCTGGCTTCGGATTTCTCCGGTGTCGAGGATAGCGCCCCGGCCAACAGTTCGAACCTGTCGTCGATCCGCGCGGCGATGCGATGCACCCCGCCGATAAAGGCGTCATTTCCGCCGCCGACCATACCCAAACGAATACGTTTCATCAGTCGATCCCCAACATTTTACGATTTGCAGCCTCATCCGTGCCGCCATCTGCGAAGTCATCAAAAGCGCGTTCCGTGACGCGGATGATGTGGTCTTTCACGAATTGCGCCCCTTCGCGCGCACCGTCCTCGGGATGTTTGAGCGCACATTCCCATTCAACCACGGCCCAGCCATCAAAATCATTGGCCGCCATTTTGGAGAAGACCGCGCCGAAATCCACCTGACCGTCGCCCAGACTGCGGAACCGTCCGGCACGATTGACCCAGGATTGATAGCCGGAATAGACACCTTGTCGCCCCGTCGGATTGAATTCCGCGTCTTTGACATGGAACATGCGGATGCGGTCTTTGTAGATGTCGATATTGTCGAGATAGTCGAGGCACTGAAGCACATAGTGCGACGGGTCATAGAGCATACAGGCACGGTCATGATTACCGGTGCGCTCAAGGAACATCTCATAGGTGATCCCGTCATGCAGATCTTCACCCGGATGGATCTCATAACAGACATCAACGCCGCAGTCTTCGGCATGGTCGAGAATTGGGAGCCAGCGCTTGGCCAGTTCCTCGAATGCGGTTTCGATCAGACCGGCAGGGCGCTGTGGCCACGGGTAGATATAGGGCCATGCCAAGGCGCCGGAGAAGGTCGCATGTGCGCCGATGCCCATATTCTTGGAGGCAGACAAGGCTTTCTTGACCTGCTCGACCGCCCATGCCTGACGCGCCTTCGGATTGCCGCGCACTTCAGGAGCCGCGAAACCGTCGAACGCATCGTCATAGGCGGGGTGGACGGCAACAAGCTGGCCTTGCAAATGGGTGGACAGTTCGGTGACCGTGACGCCGTTTTCGGTGGCTTGTCCCTTGAACTCGTCGCAATAGTCTTTGCTTTCGGCGGCCTTGTCGAGGTCGATCAGACGCGCATCCCAACTGGGCACCTGAACCCCTTTATAGCCGCAGTCCGCCGCCCATTTGGTGATGCTGTCCCACGAGTTGAACGGAGCTTCGTCACCTGCAAATTGCGCCAGAAACAGCGCGGGCCCTTGAATGGTCTTCATGATTTTCCTCCTCCCTATTCAACCGCGTTCAAACGAAGCGGTTCACAATATTTTCCAAGATTTCCTGACGACCGGACCGCGGTTGCGGATTGATCGCGTCGGCTTCGACCTGTGCAGCGATTGTGGCCAGATCGCTCTTGAGAAGTGCCTGACCTTTCGGCGTGTCCCATCCGGCGTAACGTTCGCTGCGCATTGCTTCGAGCGTGCCATCCTCCAGCATGGCCGCCGCGGCTTTGAAACCGCGAGCGCAGACATCCATTGCACCAGCATGTCCGGCGATCAGATCCACCGGATCAAGAGACTGACGGCGCAGTTTGGCATCGAAATTGGTCCCGCCGGTGGTGAAACCGCCCGCCTTGAGTACTTCGTAATAGGCCAAGGCCACTTCCGGCACGTTGTTGGGGAACTGGTCGGTGTCCCAGCCAGACTGATAGTCATTGCGGTTCATGTCGATGGAACCGAATATTCCGAGAGCAGAGGCCAGCGCCAGTTCGTGTTCAAAGGAATGACCGGCAAGGATCGCGTGGCCTTGCTCGATGTTCATCTGCACTTCGCTTTCAAGGCCGAACTCCTTGAGGAAGCCGTAGACAGTGGCCACGTCGAAATCATACTGGTGCTTGGTTGGTTCCTGGGGCTTGGGCTCGACAAGGATCGCCCCTTTGAAGCCGATCTTGTGTTTATACTCGACCGCCATTTGCAAGAGCCGTCCGGCTTGTTGGCGTTCGCGCTTCAGGTCGGTGTTGAGCAGGGTTTCATAGCCTTCGCGCCCGCCCCAGAGCACATAATTTTGGCCGCCCATCTTATGCGTGGCATCCATACAGTTTTTCACCGTTGCGGCAGACCATGCGAAAATATCGGGGTCGGGATTGGTGGCCGCGCCCGCCATGAAACGACGGTTGGAAAAGAGGTTGGCGGTTCCCCAAAGCAGCTTGGTCTTGCTGCTTTCCATCTTTTCGCTGAGATAGTCGACCATTTCTTCGAAGTTGCGCTTGCTCTCGGCAAAGCTGTCGCCTTCAGGGCGGATATCGGCATCATGCCAGCAGAAGAACGGCACATTGAGCAGGTCGAACATTTCGAAAGCGACATCTGCTTTCATCTTTGCCAGATCCATCGTGTTGCCAAACCATGGCCGTTCAAAGGTTTGCCCGCCAAAGGGATCATCTCCGGGCCAGGCAAAGGAATGCCAATAGGCGACAGCAAAACGCAGATGGTCTTCCATGCGCTTGCCCATGACGACCTCGTCAGGATTGTAATGACGGAAAGCCAACCCGTCGGATTGCGGATCGTAACGAAGCGGTGAGATGTCTTTGAAAAAGTCGGTCATCGGGGCACTTTCCTGATCAGTTCATTTCGGTTGGAAGGTTGTCGCGCACATAGATCGCCGGAATGAGCTCCGGCGATGGGGGTGGCGGCATTTCATCTGCGATGGCTTGCAGCAGCGCCAAAGCGCGGTTCATCTCAATCTCGGGGCGTTGGTCGAGGGCGACATCAACGAAACCGTCTTGGAGCGCATCGCAGACAGTTGTGGAAAGTTCATGGACGATGCAGAAAATTGCGCCATCCGGATCACGTTCGCGCAGGGCACGCACCAGACCTTCGTTGCCCGCGCCAGCATTGTAGATTGCCGTGATTGGGGAGGCGTCGGACAGGTTCTGGTGCAGGCTTTGCTGCATCAGTTCGGCTTGGTCCTTGGTCTCGATGACTTCGGAAATCCCGATATTGGGGAAGTCGGCCTCTATCACTTCGCGAAACCCGTTGATCCGGTCGCTGTGGTCGCGAAGATCAAGAGATCCTGCCGTCAGAACAACATGGCCCGGCTTTCCGCCATGTGAGAACCCGATCAGGCGTCCGGCGGTGCGGCCAGCCTTGACGTTATCAATCCCGATATAATGATCGCGATTGTTCTCCGGCACATCAGAGACGAGCGTGACAATTTTCGTCCCTTCGGCCCGCAGAGCCGTGAGGGAGGTGGAGAATTTGTCCAGACCCTGCCCGACAAAGGCGACACCATCATAGTTTTTTCCGATCAAGCCGGAGAGAGCCTGCTCCAGAGCGCGCGCGTCAAAGGCTTCGAACTCGATCACATCGAGCACCACTCCGGCGGTTTTGAGATGCAATGCGGCGGCTGCAAGCTGGTCATGCATCCGGCCGAAAAAGTCGTGGGATTTGTCAGGCAGAACGAAAGCGAGGTGGTGGTGCCGGCTTTTGGAGAGTTTGGCAGCGGCGATATTGCGGACATAGCCAAGCTGAGCGACGGCATCATTGACCTTGCGCACCGATTTCTCGGCCACATTGCCGCGCCGGTTCACAACGCGATCCGCAGTCGCATAGCTGACGCCCGCCAAAGCGGCGACATCATGAAGTGTCGGGTTTTTCATCTTTCCTCCCGTGCGCAGCACTCCTCCTGCTGGCACGGGTTTAGAGTTGACGCAAAAATGATATACGTCAATCATTTTCTTGTAATTTAATTTATCAACTATAAATCAATGCATTAGATGGTGCTGGCGTTTACCCGAATCTCAATGCCACTTGGGGCGATGTCCGATATCATCCTGTAATGCACAGCTGCCCGGAGTGCTTCCGTCGCCAAAGGGCGGGCATACGTTTCAGAAGTCGAGGGAATTGCGTTCGCGATAGCCTTGCAAAAAGCTGGCGAGGCGCGGGTCGGTCGGGTTGTTGAACACATCGCGCGGCGAGCCGGTTGCAACGATCTCTCCGCGTTCCATGAACACCACCCTATCGGCCACATGCGCGGCAAATCCCATTTCGTGGGTGACCACGACCATGGTCATGCCTTCGGCGGCAAGCTGTTTCATCACACCGAGCACCTCGCCCACCAGTTCCGGATCAAGTGCGCTTGTCGGTTCGTCAAACAGCATAATGCGCGGTTCCATTGCGATGGCCCGAGCGATGGCGACCCGTTGCTGTTGGCCGCCGGAGAGATGGCTGGGATGGTTGTCTTCCTTGTCCGCCAGCCCGACCTTGGCCAGAGCCTCGCGTGCACGGGCCTGCGCCTCGGGGCGTTTCAGCCCACGGACGCGTTCCAGCCCTTCGGCCACGTTCTGCAAGGCGGTCATATGCGGCCAGAGGTTGAATTGCTGGAACACCATGCCGATCTCGCGGCGCATCTCGCGCAACCGGTTTGCGGCCATCACTTTGCCGCCGGGGCTGTCATAGCCGATCAGCTGGTCGTCAATCCGCACCTCGCCGCTGTCGTAGAGTTCAAGAACATTGATACAGCGCAGCAATGTGGACTTGCCCGAACCGGATGGGCCGATCAGGCAGGTCACCTTGCCCGGCGGGATGTCGAGGCTGACGTCCTTCAGAGCCTGAAACGGGCCATAGAATTTGTTGACATTGCGCAAATGGGCGGAGGCGGCGGTCTGGCTGGTCATCTCTCAGCTCCGATCAAGAAGGTAATGGGTGAAGCGGCGCTCCAGACGGCGGCCGAAGCGCGAGATCAATTCGACGAAGCCCCAGAAGAACAAGGCAAGGATCAGGATCGGGGCGACGAAAGCGAAGGTTTCGCTCATCATCGTTTGGGTCTGGAACATGATCTCGGGAACGGTGATCATCGACAGGATCACGGTTTCCTTCGTCAGGATGATCGCGAAATTCACCAGTGCGGGCAGGGCGGAGACCATCATGACCGGCACCATGATGCGGGTGATAATGGTCGTGTTGCGAAAGCCGATGGCGCGGGCGGCTTCGACCTGACCGACGGGTACGGCATCAAAGCCCGCACGCAGGATTTCGGTGAAATAGGCGCTGCCGTAAATCGTCAACCCGAGGATGCCTGCGGGTAGGGCGTCCAGACGCAGCCCGATGAGCGGGCCACCGTAATACAGGACAAAAAGCTGCACGAGGAAGGGCGTGCCACGGACGAATTCGACATAGGCGCGGATCGGATAGCGCAGGAATGCGGGGCCAAACCGGCGGGCGATCTCGATCATGAAACCGAGTACAAGGCCGAGGAGTGTCCCCAGCGCCCAACTCAGAATGGTGTATCCGAAGCCTGTAAGCAGATCAGGGCCGTAGCGTTGGATTATCTCCGTCATCAGACCGTAAGCCTCCGTTCAAGCATGCGTCCGGCCTGTGCAATCACAAGGTTGATCACGAGGTAGATAAAGGCGGCGGCAAGGTAGATTTCGAGGGGACGATAGGTGGCGGCGGCGATGGACTGGCTCATGCGCGTGATTTCCACAATGCCGACCACGGTGACAAGGGAGCTGGCTTTGACCAACAGGATCAATTCGTTGACGATAGCGGGCAGGCCGATCTTGAGCGCCTGCGGCAGCAGAATACGGATCCAGACATCGCGGGGCGCCATGCCGATGGCAGCGGCGGCTTCCGCCTGACCTTGGGGGATGGCGTTGAGAGACCCGCGCAGCACTTCAGACAGGTAGGCGGCGGCACAAAGCCCGACGGTCAGGACCGCCGCGGCCAGTGCGGGCACATTGATGCCGATCACAGGCAGCAGGTAATAAGCCGCGAGAAGCTGGATCAGCAGCGGGACGCCGCGAAAAAAGCTGACATAAAGCGCCGCAATCCGGCGCATCCAGCGCTTGTTCGACAGTGCCGCAGCACAGATCACCGCACCGAGAATGAGCCCCTCGATACAGCCGAGGACCGAGATCAGGAGCGTGTAGCGGGCCGAGCCGAGCAACACTGGAAAATTTTCCACGATCGTCTGGAATGAAAACATTGCCATGCCTTGAGAATGGGGAGGGCGTTGCGCGGGCGAGTGGGCCCCGCCCGCGCGGGTTATATCTTAGAGTTCAGGCATTGTCGCCGGAAGTTCGGTGGCCATGCCGAACCATTTTTCTTGCATGGCGGCCATCCGGCCATCGGCCTTGATCGCTTCAAGAGCGTCATTCACAGCGGCAACCAGTGTATCGCCATCACCTTTGCGGGCTACAAAGCCGAAATAGGTGGGTGTGCCGAAGGGCGGGGTGACAACGGCGAAGTTGTCAGGGCGTGTATTGGCAAGGTAGCTGAGAAGCGGTGCAGACCCCGCAACCGCGTCAAGACGACCGGTCATCAGATCGGCATAGGCTTCGTCCGGTGTGCCGTAACCTTTGACAGTAATACCGCCGATTTTCTCGCCATAGGCTTCAAGCTGTTTCTCTTGCGCCGTGCCTTTTTGCACGCCGACCGTCATGCCTTTGGCATCTTCCGGCCCTGTCATCTTGCCATCTTTACGCTGCACAAAGGCAACGGTCGCATCCGCGATCGGCAGGGTGAAGCTGTAGCGTTCTGCGCGTTCGGCGGTCATGGTCACAGGGGCCAGAACAAAGTCGAATTTGTTGACTTCGAGACCCGGCAGGATCGAGGTCCACGGCAAGTCCAGATATTCCGGCGTGACGCCCAGTTCCTTGGCGATCTCGTCAAACAGGTCGCGGTCAAACCCGACATATTCACCGTTTTCGAGCATGTCGAAGGGTGCGTAATGCATCTCTGTCGCGACGACAATTTTGCCTGCGGCTTTGATGTCGGCCAGATCATCTGCCAGAACCGCTGAAGTGGTGAAAGCAAGTGCGCCCAGACCAAGAAGCGCGGATTTCACAGTTGTGTAAAAGGTCATATTGTCTCTCCTGTTGGCGGGGCTTTTCATTCCGGCACCGCGCCCCTTGGGTGCCGGACAGTCGGACCAGCGCCGGTTTTCCCGGCGTCGGAATTTTCTATGTCAGATGACGCACAATGACGGCAATCACGGGACCGGAGACGACTTGGCCGCTCAGGTCATGATTTTGATCTGAAACTATAATTTCGTCGGGATGCAAGACGAGATCGCCAATTTTAACCGGTTGGTGGCGCGTGACAAGGGCAACTGCACAATTTGGCACAGGTTGACCTGCCGCCAGCATCACGACCTGATGTGTGCAGACCCCGCGTCGCGTCATGACGTTGAAGTCCAGAACCGGACCTGCGCTGAGGCGAGCATGGAGTGCGGCCTCTCCGGGAAAGGAGAAAGGCGGCGTGTGATTGTCCAGTGTGACAGACCCGCCCTGCGCAAAATCGAGATGCAGACCCGTGCCGGACAAAACCGTTAACGTGCGGTCTATGCCCGTAAAGGCGGAGAACCCGCCCTCGGTCGCGACCTCGGCCATACTGATCCGCCACAGCATATCGTCAAAGCCTGCCCCGGCGGGGAAGGCGGCGATTTTCCATGTCAGCCCGCCGCCATTTTTCCATGGCTGTGCGGTGAGATCGCTGCGGCGGATCAGTTTCATTTCAGGATCCCCGGCAGGTTGAGATCATGTTCAGTGGCGCAATCACGGGCAATCTCATAACCTGCATCGGCGTGGCGCATGACGCCCGTGGCCGGATCGTTCCAAAGCACCCGCGCAATGCGGCGGTCTGCATCTTCGGAGCCGTCACAACAGATGACCATGCCTGAGTGCTGCGAAAAGCCCATACCGACGCCGCCACCGTGATGCAGCGAGACCCATGTCGCGCCTGACGCGGTGTTGAGCAGAGCATTCAACAAAGGCCAGTCGGAGACGGCATCGGAGCCGTCCTTCATGGCCTCGGTCTCGCGATTGGGCGATGCGACCGAGCCACTGTCGAGATGGTCGCGCCCGATGACGACCGGTGCTTTCAACTCGCCGTTGCGGACCATTTCGTTGATCGCAAGCCCCGCCTTGTGCCGTTCGCCCAACCCGATCCACATGATCCGTGCGGGCAGCCCCTGAAACTCGATCCGCTCGCGGGCCATATCCAGCCAGCGATGCAGATGGGCATTTTCAGGGAACAGTTCCTTCATGCGTTGGTCGGTTTTATAGATGTCCTCGGGATCGCCCGACAGAGCGGCCCAGCGGAACGGCCCGACGCCGCGACAGAACAGTGGACGGATATAGGCCGGCACGAAGCCCGGAAATGCAAAGGCATTTTCCAGCCCTTCTTCCTGCGCCATCTGGCGGATGTTGTTGCCGTAATCGAGCGTTGGCACACCCGCGTTCCAGAACCCTACCATCGCCTCGACATGATCGCGCATCGAAGCCCGTGCGGCGCTCGCGACTGCGGCGGGATTGCTTTCCTGCTCTGCGCGCCATTGCGCAACGGTCCAGCCTTTGGGCAGGTAGCCGTGGAAGGGATCATGCGCCGAGGTCTGGTCGGTCACAATGTCAGGCCGGCCGTTGGGAAGCGCTTCGCCAGCCTGCATCCGGCGCAGGATTTCGGGGAAAACATCTGCGGCATTGCCGATCAAGGCGACGGATTTGGCCTCGCCCGCTTTGGTCCAGCGATCAATCATCGCCAGCGCTTCGTCAAGCGAATGGGTTTTCTCGTCGCAATAGCGGGTGCGGATGCGGAAATCGGCGCGGGTCTCGTCGCATTCCACTGCCAGACAGCAGGCTCCGGCCATCACAGCGGCCAGCGGCTGCGCGCCACCCATGCCGCCCAGACCGCCGGTCAGAATCCAGCGTCCCTGCAGATCACCGTCGTAATGTTGGCGACCGGCTTCGGCAAAGGTCTCGTATGTGCCCTGCACAATCCCTTGCGCCCCGATGTAAATCCACGACCCCGCGGTCATCTGGCCATACATCGCCAGACCCTTTTTATCGAGTTCGTTGAAATGCTCCCAATTCGCCCAGTGCGGCACGAGGTTGGAGTTGGCAATCAGAACGCGCGGCGCATCCTTGTGGGTTTGGAATACACCGACCGGTTTGCCAGATTGCACCAACAGCGTTTGGTCGTCGTCAAGTTCGCGCAATGCGGCACAAATCCGGTCGAAATCGTCCCAAGTGCGTGCGGCACGGCCAATCCCGCCATAGACCACCAGTTCATGCGGATTCTCGGCGACATCGGGATGCAGGTTATTCATCAGCATCCGCAGCGGCGCTTCGGTCAGCCAGCTCTTGGCCGTCATCTCGGTGCCGGTTGCGGGGAAGATGTCGCGGGTGTTGTGACGCGGATTGTTCATCAGTTCGATCCTTTCTGCATCTCAGGCGAGCAATCTGCCCGCGATGATGTTGCGTTGAATTTCAGAGGAGCCTTCATGCGCATGATCCGCAGATCGCGAAGGTGGCGCTCCAGCGGGAAATCCCGCGTGAAGCCGTATCCGCCACAGGCTTGCGCCCTTCGAGCGGTTTCATCTCGTCAGCTCCGGAGCGAGGGTTTCAAGGGCGGTCAGAATTTCGGCGAGATAGGGGCGCAGGCGTGCGGCCTTCTCTGCGTTGATCTCCCAAGGCGGAGCCTCGGCAGTCAGGTGGGTGGACTGCGCCAGTTCCATCTGGATGGCATGGACGCCTGTTTCGGGCTGGCCATAGTGGCGCGTGGTCCAACCGCCTTTGAACCGCCCGTTAACGACATGGGTAAACCCCTGAGCTCGGGCGCAGATCTCTGCAGTGACAGCTTCGATTTGCGGCGCGCAACTGGTGCCATTTGCCGTGCCGATATTGAGATCCGGCAGCTTCCCGTCGAAGAGATAGGGGATATGCGAGCGGATCGAGTGGCAGTCATAGAGGATCGCCACACCGTGCCGAGCGCGGACCCGTTCGATCTCGGCCCGCAGGGCGGCATGATAGGGGGTGTGAAACTGCACAAGACGCGCTTCGACTTCGGCCGCATCAGGTTCCTCGGTCCAGATCGGTACGCCGTCGAAATCGGTCAGGGGCACAAGGCCCGTCGTGTTCTGGCCGGGATAGAGGCTTTCATTTTCCGGTCCGCGATTGGCGTCGATCACATAGCGGTGGAAGGTGGCGCGGACGGTGGTCGCATTCGGGAGCAGCCCGTCATACAGGTGATGGATATTCCAGTCCGTATCCGCCAAGGCACGTCCGCGTGGATTCAGTTTGGCCCGAACCGCATCAGGGACATAGGTGCCCGTGTGCGGAAGGCCCAGAATAACAGGGCTGTCGCCTTGAGTAACTTCAACGGGATCAGGGATAGTGCGGCTCATGAGGCCACCTCCAACCCCGCAGCCGAGACAAGCACTTGATCTTCGACGAGGCTTTGTGCTTTTTCAAGATCGGGCGCGAGATAGCGGTCAGCACCTATCGCGTCTACATGAGCGCGCAGCGCCTCGATCACCCGTGTGAGCGGCGCGGAGGTTGTCAAAGGAGCGCGGAATTCGATGCCTTGGGCGCTGCATATCGCTTCGACCCCGAGGATCATCGAGAGGTTCCGCGTCATCAGCCCCAGCCGCCGTGCGCCATGAGCGGCCATGCTGACATGGTCTTCCTGATTGGCGCTGGTGGGGGTGCTATCCACCGAGCAGGGGTTGGCGAGATGTTTGTTCTCGCTCATCAGGGCGGCGGTCGTGACCTCAGCAATCATCAGGCCACTGTTCAACCCCGGCTCCGGCGTCAGAAAGGGCGGCAGGCCGAAGCTCAGCGCCGGATCGACCATGAGCGCGATACGGCGCTGGGCGATGGCACCGATCTCGGCCACGGCCAGTGCGATCTGGTCAGCGGCAAAGGCCACAGGCTCCGCGTGGAAATTGCCGCCGGAGACGATGCTGCCATCCGAGAGAACGAGAGGGTTGTCGGTCACCGCATTGGCTTCGGTGATCAGGGTCTGACCCGCGAAACGCAGCAGATCAAGCGCGGCCCCTGTGACTTGGGGCTGGCAACGAATGCAATAGGGGTCTTGCACGCGGGCATCACCTTCGCGGTGGCTTTCACGGATTTCGCTGCCTTCGAGCAAATCCCGCATGGCGGCGGCAACGTCGATCTGGCCGCGATGGCCGCGTAGGGTGTGGATTTCGGCGCGTGTCGGTGCGGTCGATCCCATGATCGCATCGGTTGACATTGCCCCTGTGACAATGGCTGTGCGCAGACAGGTCATGGCGCGGAACAGACCGACCAAGGCCAGAGCGGTGGAGAATTGCGTGCCGTTGATGAGCGCGAGCCCCTCTTTCGCGCCCAGCACTACAGGAGCCAGTCCAGCACGCGCAAGCGCCTCTGCACCGGAGAGACGTTGACCTTCAAACATGGCCTCGCCCGCGCCGATCATCACCGCCGCCATATGGGCCAGTGGCGCAAGATCGCCCGAGGCGCCAACGCTGCCCTGTTCCGGCACAACAGGCGTCACGCGACGGGCCAGCATGCCTTCGATCAGCGCGATGATCTCGGGACGCACGCCTGAGGCCCCGCGTCCGAGGCTGAGCAGTTTGAGCGTCATCATCAACCGCGTGGTCTGTTCGGCCAAGGGCGCGCCCACTCCGCAGCAATGCGACAGGATCAGATTGCGTTGCAGCGTGGCCGTGTCATCGGGGACAATGCGGACAGAGGCGAGTTTGCCAAAGCCCGTGTTGACCCCGTAAATCGCCGCATCCCCTGACGCGGCAGAGGCAATCCGTCCGGCCGATGTTGCTATGGCCGCCGCAGTGCGCGGATCAAGTTGTGCCGCGGCGTCTGTGCGCCAGAGGGTTTCGAGTTGGTCGAGTGTTGTCTCGCCTGGAATGAGGGTCAGCATTTGCGGCCTCCGAAATAACGGCTGTAAAGAGGGTTGAAGCCGATGCGGTAGGTCAGCTCGGCGTAGTCAGTGACATCCCAGATGGCGAGATCGGCCCGCAGCCCCGGCGCAAGGCGCCCGCAATCATCCAGCCCAAGGGCCTTTGCTGCGTTGCAGGTCACGGCTTCCAGACATTCGGTCGGCGTCATGCGGAACAGGGTCGCTCCCATGTTCATCGTCAACAGCAGCGATGTCAGCGGCGAGGTTCCCGGATTGCAATCCGTGGCCAGCGCCATCGTGCATCCCGCCGCGCGAAAGGCTGAAACCGGCGGCATTTGCGATTCGCGCAATGTATAGAACGCACCGGGGAGCAGGACTGCGACGCTGCCGGCTTTGGCCAGCGCCTCGGCATCCG
This sequence comes from Celeribacter halophilus, assembly GCF_900114135.1. GTDB lineage: Bacteria > Pseudomonadota > Alphaproteobacteria > Rhodobacterales > Rhodobacteraceae > Celeribacter > Celeribacter halophilus. The sequence continues at coordinate 217,678 of NZ_FORY01000004.1, read as the reverse complement.
CCTTTGTTGTATATTCGATGTGATCGGCCGAAAGCCCGCCTCGTTCAGCAACAAGCTGTGCACCGCCTTGGTGGCTGAGTTGCTCGGCATGGAGTTTGACCGGCAGGCCCAGTTCCTGAGCAACATCAAAGACCCGCGCCATCTGGTCGGCAGAAAAGGCAATGGATTCACAAAACCCGTCGACGGCATCGACCAGCCCTTCCGCGTGGGCCGTGCGCAATCCGGCGATCACCACCTCGTCAATATAGGCCTCTGTGCGATCCTTATATTCGGGGGGCAGCGCATGGGCCGCGAGCCATGTTGTTTTGATACGCACATCGCGCAGCGTTTCAAGACGCCGTGCCGCGCGCAGCATTTTAATCTCGTCCTCAATCGTCAGCCCGTAGCCCGATTTGACTTCGACCACCGCCGCACCTTCGGACAGGAGCGTGTCGAGACGGGGCAGGGCCGTGGCCACCAAATCCTCCTCGCTGGCCTCGCGTGTCGCATTCACAGTCGAGAGGATGCCGCCACCGCTGCGGGCGATGTCTTCATAGCTGACACCTTCGAGACGTTGTTCGAATTCCCGTGCGCGGCTGCCACCATAGATAATGTGGGTGTGACAATCGACCAGCGCCGGTGTCACCAGCCGCCCGCCCAGATCCTCGCCCTCGGCATCCCCTTCACCAAGTGCGGCGATTCGTCCGTTCTCGATGCGTATCCAGCCGCGAAAGGCACGGTTCTCGCGATCTCCGGTGCAAGGGACAAGGGTTGCGTTGGTGAGGGTGATTTGGGTCATAATCTCGATTCTCTCTTGATTTGAAATTAATATGTCTGCACATAATAATCCTGTCAACACGGAGAGACGAGCATGCAGACGATCTGGGCCCGCAGGGCGCTAGTGATGAATTCTTGGGCAGAGGCGGTGAAAGTCGATATTCATGAGGATGGCCGGATCGGGGCTGTGGTCGTGGGAGCGGACTGCCCGCCTGAGGCAACGCGGGTCGAGACTTTGCTGCCTGCGCCGGCCAACTTGCATAGCCACGCGTTCCAACGAGCGATGGCCGGTCTGACCGAACGGCGCGGCGATGATCCGCAAGACAGTTTCTGGACGTGGCGCCAGTTGATGTATCGCTTTCTCGACCGGCTGACCCCTGATGACATTCAGGCCATTGCGGCTTTCGTGCAGATGGAGATGTTGGAGGCGGGCTATGCCACGAATGTGGAGTTCCACTATCTGCATCACGGGCCGGATGGTCGTCCCTATGACGATTTGGCGGAGATGGCGGGCCGGATCGCGGCGGCAGCGGCACAAACGGGGATTGGGCTGACCCTTTTACCGGTGCTCTACAGCTACGGCGGTCTGGACCGCCGCGCGCTTGTGACGGGGCAGGACCGGTTCGGCAATGATCCCGACCGCTTCGCCCGCCTTGTCGAGGCGGCGCGGGGCCATGTCGCAACGCTCGGGGCCGATAGCGGGTTGGGCATCGCACCGCACAGTCTGCGGGCCGTTGATGCGGCGGGGCTTCAGTCCGCGATCTCGCTTGCGGGGGATGCACCGATTCATATCCACCTTGCCGAACAGGTTGCGGAAGTGGAGGAGGTGCTGGACGCCACCGGACGTCGCCCTGTCGAATGGTTGCTGGAAAATGCTCCGGTCGATAAACGCTGGTGCCTGATCCATGCCACCCAAATGCTGCCCGCCGAGACCGAGACGCTTGCCGCGACGGGGGCGGTAGCGGGGCTGTGCCCGATCACCGAGTCCAGTCTGGGGGACGGGATTTTCGATGGAGCGCGCTGGCGTGCGGCTGGCGGGGTGTTTGGTGTCGGTTCGGACAGCAATATCCGCATTTCTCTGACAGAAGAATTGCGCACGCTCGAATATTCGCAACGTCTGCGCGACCGCAGGCGCGCCGTTCTGGCCGATGCGGGTCGCTCGACCGGACGGGTGTTGTTTCAAGGCGCGGTCGAAGGCGGGGCGCAGGCGGCAGGCCGCGAAACCGGTGCCATCGCGACGGGGCTTTGGGCCGACCTTCTGGCGCTGGATGATCTGGGACCGGATGGCTGCGCCAAGGCCGGTGATGGCCTGTTGGACACATGGATTTTCGCGCGTGACGACAGATCGGTGCGCGATGTCTGGTCAGCGGGGCGTCATATGGTACAAGATGGGCGTCATATTGAACGTGACGCGATTGTGCCGGCCTATGCGCAGGTCATGGAGCGGCTTGGACATGAGGTGTGAGCTTGAGCAAAGAGGGCAAGGCCGACAGTTCGGTCAGCTGGCAATCTATTCGTGATACGATGATGGCCCGTATCCGCGCGCAGGACTATGCGCCCGGAGAGTTGATCCCCAACGAGGTGGATCTTGCTGCGGAATTCGGCTGTGCGCGGGCGACGGTCAACCGTGCCTTGCGCGACCTTGCGACCTCGGGGTTTCTGGACCGCCGCCGCAAGGCGGGGACCCGTGTGCGCGAGGCACCGCGCCGCAAGGCCACGCTCGCTATCCCCCTGACGCGCGCCGATGTTATCGCGAGCGGTGCGCGTTATGAATACCGCCTGTTGGAGCGCAAACTGGACACGCCGCCACCGCTGGTGCGTGAACATCTCAAACTCTCCGGCTCGGAGCGCCTACTACGGGTGCAGAGCCTCCACCTCGCTGATGACGTGCCGCATATGTTTGAAGACCGCTGGATTGTTCTGGACACTGTGCCTGACATCGAAGACGTGGACCTGACAGAGACCAGCGCCAACGAATGGCTGGTGCGGCAGGCCCCTTACACGCATGGCACAATGGAATTTTTCGCGGAAACCGCAGGGGCGCGGGGCCAGCATCTTGTCTGTGCACCCGATGATCCGGTGATGACGATGATCCGTGTGACATGGCTGGAGGCCGCACCGATCACGCTGGTTCAGCAATCCTATTCTCCCTCACACCGTATGCGTCTCGACTTGTAACAGGTGAGGGTGAGCGGGGGCGGGCTGATCCGGCCTTTTGTGCCGCAGATTTTTGCGCAATGCGGGTCATTGTGGAGCTACTGTGGGGCCAGTGTGAGGGTCGCCACCCTGTACGCGCATGCCATATGCGGTGATGAGACGCTGGCCAGAGCGCGACCGAAGCGCTGACCGTCGGGCCACGCGGAATTCCTCTATAAACATTATTTTCATCAACACTTTAACAGGGCTTTCCTGCTGCGCCCTTATTGTAAGTTGCTATTACATAAATGGTTAGAATTAGTTCCTTTGTGTTAGTTAAACTCTCTCATAATGTATTTTCATAACCCATTGAAGAACGACAGGTGCGCCGTGAGCGAAGAAGACATTCTTGAAGTATCGGTCTGGAGAGGCACTGGAGACACTGGAGAATACGAGACATTTCAGGTCCCAGCGCGTGAAAGCCAGACGGTTTTGGACGTGGTGACATGGATCCAGCAGCAAATCGATCCCTCGCTGAGCTACCGCTATGCGTGTCGGGTCGGGATGTGCGGGTCCTGCGCCATGATGGTGAACGGCGAGCCGCGCTGGACCTGTCGGACACATGTCAAGAAGGTCACGCGGGACGGGGCGCTGCAAATCGGTCCGTTGCGCAATCTGCCGACGATCAAGGACCTTGCCGCAGATATGGACCCGTTTTTCGACAAATGGATCGCGGCCGGTGGTGTCCATACACCCAGCCGCTCCCGTGCAGAACCTATTGCCGAAGTCTCTCCCGAGGATCCCGGACGCGTCGAGGCCAACAAAGGTATCGAATGTATCAATTGCTCGGTGTGCTACGCGGCCTGCGATACGGTGGCCAACACGCCCGACTATCTGGGGCCGGCGGCGCTGCAACGGGCCTGGACGCTTTACAATGACAGCAAGGTCGAGGACCGGCAGGCCGTTCTGGACGCTGTGTCCAAAAACAACGGCTGCCACAACTGCCATACCCAAGGCAGCTGCACACAGTATTGCCCGAACGAACTGGACCCGTTGAGTGCAATTGCAGGGCTCAAACGGGCCAGCGCGAAGTCGTTCCTCTTCAAATCCAAGGAGGACAGACAATGAATCTCGGACTTTATATGGCGCAACGGCTCAGTGCGATGGTCATGGTCCCGCTGGTCTTCGGGCATCTGGGCGTGATGATCTATGCCATTCAGGGCGGTTTGACCACGGCTGAAATCCTTGAACGCACCATGGGAAGCCTGTGGTGGTTCCTGTTCTACGGTTGCTTTGTGGTGGCCGTGTCAATCCACTCCGCAATCGGTATGCGGGTGATTGTCCACGAAGTTCTCAAGCTGCGCGGTCTCGCCCTTGAGCTTGTCATGTGGGCCTTTGGAATTTCCATCCTGTTTTTGGGGGCACGTGCTGTAATGGCCGTGACAATGCTATGATCCGTCCTCATCGAACCCACCCGCTCTGGTTTGCCTATATGCTGCACCGCCTTTCGGGGCTCGGTCTGGCCCTGTTCCTGCCCGTGCATCTGTATGTTCTGGCAATGGCACTGACACGACCTGCCAGCCTGGACCGGTTTCTGGCATTTGCCGACAACCCGATCGTGAAGCTGGCCGAATTCGGTTTGGTCTTTTTGCTGGCTGTCCACCTGTTTGGCGGTCTGCGCCTTCTGGCTCTTGAATTTCTTCCATGGTCCGGACGGCAAAAAAGTGCGGCAGCGGCGGCACTGGCGGGGGCTTTCCTCGTCTCCGGTTCTTTCCTCTTGCGAGCGGTGTAAGCTATGCCTTTGAAAATCGATATCGAACGTTATGACACGGATATTCTGATCCTCGGCTCCGGTGGTGCGGGCCTGTTCGCCGCATTGCACGCGCATCAAAGCGCCCCTGCGGGCACCAAGATCACGCTGGCCGTCAAAGGCCTGATCGGCAAGTGCGGGTGCACCCGTATGGTTCAGGGCGGCTACAATGTCGCGCTTGGAAACGGTGACACGGTCGAGCGTCACTTCATGGACACGATTCAGGGCGGCAAATGGCTGCCCAATCAGGACATGGCCTGGAAGCTTTGCGAACAAGCCGTGGTGCGTGTTCGGGAGCTGGAAAATGAAATCGGTTGTTTCTTTGACCGCATGCCCAATGGCCAGTTGCACCAAAAGGCCTTTGCCGGACAAACGGCGGACCGCACGGTGCACAAAGGCGATCTGACGGGGATCGAAATCATCAACCGTCTGATGGAACAGGTGCTGTCCCGCCCCATTGAAAAGCTTCAGGAACATCGCGCCATCGGCTTGATCCCGAACAAGAGCGGCGATGCGCTGGCAGGTGTTTTGTTCATTGATATGCGCAGCGGAAAGTTCCGTTTCGTGCGGGCGAAATGCGTGATGATGGGCACGGGCGGCGGGCCGACCATGTATAAGTATCACACGCCCTCAGGCGACAAGACGATGGACGGTCTGGCGATGGCGCTGCGCGTCGGTCTGCCTTTGCGCGACATGGAGATGGTGCAGTTCCATCCGACAGGGCTTCTGGCCGGAGAACACACCCGCATGACCGGCACGGTTCTGGAAGAAGGTCTGCGCGGTGCGGGCGGGCAATTGCTCAACGCCGCCGGAAAGCGGTTCATGTTCGATTATGACGACCGCGGCGAACGCGCCACACGCGATGTTGTGAGCCGCGGCATCTATGCCGAAATGCGCAAGAACAACAATCCGGAACAGGTCGGCATGTTCATTTCCATGGGCCATCTGGGACCGGAAAACGTGCGCCAGAAATTTGCCGGCATGGTGAAACGCTGTGCTGACTCGGGCTTTGATCTGGCCGCAGGCAAGGTCGAGGTTGTGCCCACAGCGCATTATTTCATGGGGGGCGTGGTGGTTGATCCCGATACCCGCACCGCTATGGAAGGCCTCTATGTTGCGGGCGAGGATGCCGGCGGGGCGCACGGGTCCAACCGTCTGGGCGGCAATGGTGTGGCCAATTCGACGGTCTATGGCGGCGTTGCCGGTGATACGATGGGCGCTGACATCCGCAAGATGCCCACTCTGCGCGATCCGGACGAAGAAATCCTCTCCGCCGAAGTCGAACGCGCCATGCGTCCGTTTAGCAACAAGCCTGCCAACATCCAGACCCTGCGCAACAATTTGCAAGAAGCCATGTGGGAAGACGTGGGCGTGATGCGCACCGGCGAGGGGATGGAACGTGGCTTGTCCCGCATTGCCGATCTGCGCGGAGAATTGCTAGAAACCGGTGTGGACGCCTCTCATCTGGCCTTTAACCTGACGTGGCATGACTGGCTGAATATGGCGTCTCTGATCGATATTTCCGAAGTCATCAACCGCGCCGCCTTGACGCGTGAAAACTCGCGAGGCGCGCATTTCCGCGAAGATTTCCCCGAGCCGGGCGAACTGGAAGCCTCCTACTTCACCGTGGTGCAAAAGCAGGGCGACGAGCTGACTGTCAGCAGGGAAGATGTCCAGTTCACCATCGTAAAACCCGGCGAAACCATTCTTCCGGACGACGAACCCGAAACATTGGTTGCGGCCCAGTAAATCGGTGCGGCCTTCGGGCCGGAGCGCCGAGATAGCAAGGAAAAGGAAACGGTCAGCATGATACCGATAGATATCATCCAATCCACTGCCGAAGATCTGATGGCGAAAGCGGCCATTGAAATCCCCGAGGATTACCTCGAAGGATTGAAATCCGCCTCCAATACGGAAGACGGAGACCTCAGCTCGTTTGTGTTGCAGGCAATGCTGGAAAACTATGAGGCGGCCAAAGAGGACCACCGTGCGATGTGTGGCGATACGGGCACGCCGCGTTGGTATGTCAAAATGGGCAATGATGCCCGCGTGGAAGGCGGCCCTGTCGCGCTGGAGGCGGCATTGCGTCGGGCAACGGCGAGTAGCACCAGTGCCGTTCCGCTGCGCCCCAATCGCGTGCATCCGCTATGGCGCACGGATCATAACAACAATGTCGGCATCGGCGCTCCCGAAATCGAATACGGGTATGAGCCGGACGGCGACTGGATCGATTTGATCACGGTTCATAAAGGCGGACTGTTCGGCACAGACTACCGGATGCTGTTCCCGTCAGACGGATTGCAGGGGATCAAACGGTTCTATCTCGATAGCCTTGTGGCCTTCGGAAAGCGGGGGCTGGCGTGTCAGCCTGCGATCATCGGCATCGGTCTGGGCGGGTGCAAGGACACATGTATGGTCCTTGGCAAGCGCGCCGCCTGTTTGCGTACGGTTGGCAGCCGGAATTCCGACCCGCGTATTGCCGAGCTTGAAGACGAGTTGAAGGAACTGGGGAACTCTATCGGCATGGGCGCCATGGGATTTGTCGGCAAGAACATGGTGATCGATGCCAATATCGAGGTGGGCTATTGCCACACCGGCGGGATGCAGATGTCTGTCCATGCGTTCTGCCTGTCCTCGCGTCGTGCCGTGGCGCGGATTTACCCTGACGGACGGGTCGAACATCGCACGGATCCGGATTGGTTCACGCCCTATCAGCGGCGCGAAACCGTTGAATGGGATGGAACTATGCAGGAGGCAGCCGAATGAAACCTCGCGAAATCGTATTGAGCACAACCCCGACACAGGAAGAGCTTGCCCAGCTGCGCCTTGGCGACGTCGTTTATCTGGACGGGCTGATGTATACCGCGCGTGAGGGCGTCTATATGCGGGCGTTGGAGGACAAGGCAAATATCCCGATGGAATTGCCTTCGCAAAGTGCCGCAAATTTCCATTGTTCTCCGGCGGCTGTGATCCGTGAAGACGGTTCTTTCGACATGGGGGCCGTGACCGCAACGGCAAGTTTCCGGTTCGCCAAATGGTTGCCGGAATGGCTGGAGAAAAGCGGTGCCAAGTTGATCATCGGCAAAGGCGGCATGTCTTCGGCAGATTACAAATCCTATTTCGTGCCACACGGGGCCATTTACCTGTCGACCGTAGGCTACGGCACCGGCGCATTGTTGGGGCGGGGAGTCGAGAAGGTCGAGGCCGTGCATTGGCATGAGGAACTCGGGCTCGCCCAGGCGATGTGGGTCATCCGGTGCAACCATATGGGGCCGTTTTTTGTGGCGTCCGATCTCGAAGGGAACTGCCTGTTCGAACAGGAAAATGAAAAGATTTCCCGCAATCTCGACCGGATTTACGAAGGCACCCGTCCGGCGGTTCTCAAACGGTTCGGTGAAACGGACGACCGGTCCGAAGAGTTGATCGGATGAAGGAGGCTCTCAATTCCAGCGCCCCGCATGTTGCCATGTTCAGAAAACTGCAAACCCTGTTTCCCGGAGTCCTCTCTGCGGTCACTGTTGCCTTGGCAGCCAAATTCCTGTCGGAGCATTACGGCGCGCCCGTCATGCTCATGGCCTTGCTGATCGGCATGTCCTTTGCGTTCCTGTCGGATGCGGGCACGCATACGGTCAGCGGCATTGAATTTGCCTCGAAACAACTGCTGCGCTTTGGTGTCGCGCTCTTGGGACTGGGCATTACGGTGCAGCAGATTGCCTCTGCAGGTCTCGGGGTTTTGTTGATCACATTAAGCGGTGTGGGGCTGACCATTGCAGTGGGCATCCTCTTATCGCGTGTGTTGGGTGGTTCCGCGCGTTTCGGTCTTCTGACCGGAGGCGCGGTCGCGATTTGCGGGGCCTCTGCGGCTCTGGCCATTTCTTCTGTGCTGCCCAAAGACGATCCGGATCTGGAACGCAACACTGTGTTCACGGTGATTGCGGTGACGGCACTTTCCACGCTGGCGATGATCCTCTACCCGATCCTGTCAGGGGTTCTGGGACTGTCCGATGAAATGACGGGCGTGTTCTTTGGTGCCACAATTCACGATGTCGCGCAGGTGGTCGGGGCGGGGTATTCTGTGTCTGATCTGGCCGGATCGACCGCAACATTCGTCAAGCTGCTGCGTGTTGCGACTTTGGTGCCGGTTGTCATCATCCTGTCTCTGGTCTTCTCCGGCGCATCCGCACAAACGGAGAAGAAGTCTCTCCCCATTCCGTTTTTTGTTCTGGGGTTTGCGGCTCTGGTTCTGATCGGAAGCGCGGATGTGATCCCCGAGACGGCCGTTGCCTTTCTTCTGGATCTGTCCCGCTGGTGTCTTGTGACAGCCATCGCCGCGCTCGGGATGAAAACATCCCTGCGCAAACTCGGAGATGTCGGCGCGCGGGCCATTATCGTCATCTGTCTCTCAACAGTGATTTTGGCCGTCTTCGTGCTCAGCGCCATCCACCTGTTTCTTATCTAACCTGTGATCTACAAACGAGGGAAATCCATGTTCGTTGATATGCGTACCTATACGCTCAAAAATGGCAATGTGCCGAAATTCCTGAAACTCTATGAAGAAGAGGGGCTGGAGGTCCAGACCCGTATTCTGGGGCAGATGGTGGGGTATTACTTTACGGACATCGGGCCGCTGAACCAGATTGTCCATATGTGGGGCTACAAGAGCATGGATGATCGCTGGGAACGGCGCAAAGCCCTTCAGGCCTCTCAGGAATGGCAGGACTACGCGGTGCAAATGAGACCGCTTGTCGATCATATCGAGAATAAAATTCTGGTTCCGGCCCCGTTCTTCAAGGCCGACTGACCACTTTGACGTTGTCCCCCGAGACAAGGCGCATCGTTTTCGGTGCGCCTTGTTTTATGTCCGCGTTCAGAACAGCTCGCGCAGCATCAGGAGCGCGCCGGACAGGAACATCATAGCGATCAAAAGGCGGCGGAACTGGAGGTCGCTCAACCGTTTGAAAACATAGATGCCGAGCTGGGCCGAGAGCATGGTGACAGGGAGGGCAACTGCCAGAAACAACAAGGTTTGTGGCGTGTATTCACCGCGCAAGGCCAGCAGTATCGCGGTGAGACACAGGATGATGACGTTGAACGGCTGCAAGACAGCACGGGTTTCCTGTTTGCTCCACGGTCGCATGGCGCACCACATGGTTGGCAAAGCTCCCGACAAAGAGGCTGCACCGCCTAAGACGCCGCCCAGAAAACCGACCCCTGCGTCCAGAACCGGAGTCGGTCGGGTGAATTTCGGGAGCGTTCTTCTGACGGTAAAGAACCCGCCAAACAGCAGCATGAAAGCGGCAATGGTCACTTTGAGGGTGCGACTGTCGATCCATGACAAAAGCTCTACGCCGAGAGGGATGCCAATAACGGCCGGCAGAAGGAACAAAAGCAGACGCCCCATGCGGGCGCGTATATCTGTGCGCACAATCCAGACGCCCTGAAGGCCGGAAAGCGTGGAGACAATGACAACGATGGCCACCGCTTGCGGGGCGGGCATGATCTGGAGCCAGAATCCCAACGCAAACAGCGCCGTGCCGAACCCCGCCAGACCGTTGATAAATCCGCCAGCGACAGCGCCGCAAACGAGCATAAGAATGAATTCCAACGTCATTTAGTGTGGTCCTGAAATCGTATCGGATGAAAACAGCCCGACATCAATCGCCTCGCGCAGCGCGTTGGTGACTTCTTCCAGAACACGCGTCTTGGTGCTGGATTTGCTCTGGATGAGGCCAAGCTGACGTGTCGGCGGGGTCGCGCAGAGTGGAATTTTGCGCAGAGGCAGGCCGTTCATGGGCACCACGCAAGGATCGGGAACGATGGAAACGCCGAGGTTGGCCATAACCATGCTCGAAATGCTTTCGAGGCTGATGAGCTCCATCGTATCTACAACGCTGATGTTGTTGGACTGAAGCCAGTTCTCGATAATGTCCCCCACGACAGCGTCACGAGAAAAGCGGATGAACGGATGGGTGCGCAAAATCTCTTGCGCATCGTCGCCTTCGACATCCTGAGACGCGATCAGGACCATGGGCTCCTCTGCGAGAGGTGTCCATGACAAGCTCTTGGAAATCACGCTCGGCTTCGAGATCAGCGCGGCGTTCAGGAGATTGCGCTCCACCTGATTGATAAGGTGGTTGGACAGACCCGGATAGAGGCTGACATGGAGATCTGTATACTTGTTTTTGAGCATTGCACTGGCCAGGGGGACCAGTCCGGTCATGGAGGTCGGAACCGCGCCGAGATTGAATTCCCCTTTCAGCCCGTCATCCCCGATCACGGAGGGGACAATATCGTCATAGGCCTGAACGACTTCTCGGGCTTTCTCCAGAATGGCCAGACCGAGCGGTGTGAATTCAGGGGTGCGTGTGGCGCGGTTGAAGATCTGGACCTGCCATTGTTCTTCCAGTGCTCGCATCTGCTGGCTCACGGCCGCATGGGTGACAAAGACAGCGTCCGCCGCGGCGCTGAAGGTTCCGTGGTCAGCAATAGCAATGAGCGTGCGCAGCATGCGAATGGACATTTTCTCACCCTAAACGTAAGTAATTGTTTCATAAAAATCATTTCATACGGACATATATTAATCAATACTTTCCTGTTGTGGCCGCGCAGGCTGTAAATGCCGTCCGACCTACGGGATTTCCGGTTGGCAATAGGTGTGAACTGCCAACCGAAGTGGTGAAGTGTCGCCGGTCCTTCCCTTTACGGGATCAGAATGGAGGTGAGGAAGGGCAGCAACGCAATCATGATCCAGACCACGAAGAGCGACAGGAGGTAGGGCACGGTGTATCTCAGCAGTTTGAGATAGGGCACCCCTGTGACGCCGGAGGCCACATAGAGATTGAGCCCGTAAGGCGGGGTGATGAACCCGATGGAGGCGCCCACGAGGAAGATCACACCAAATTGCACGGGGTCCACCCCGACAGAATGGGCCACCGGCGCGAGGATCGGGGCAAGGATGATGGTCACGGGCAGGCTTTCGAGCACCATCCCCGCTACAAACACAATCGCCATCGAGGTGAAGAGCACCGCATAATAGCCACCCATACCGCGCACGAAATCTCCGATGATCTCCTGCGCGCCAAGCACGGACAGGATTTGCTGCATCATGACCGAGACCGCAATCAGCGGCGCCAGCACCCCTGCAATCTGGGCAGACCGCATGGTGATCGAGGGCAGTTCAACGGGCGTAAACCCTTGCACGACGAGATATTCCGACATGTTGCGCTCTGTGTAGGGTCTATCTTCAGACGGCGATCCCATAAGGCGATAGACGGGCAGGCTGATAAATCCCACAACAATACAGAACCCGACAGTAACGCCCGCCGCTTCGGTGGGGGAAAACTTGCCGGTGTAGATGCCCCACAGGACAAGACCGATGGCAAAAAAGCCGAGCCATGCCCCGATGGCTGTTTTCATGATCCGGTTGAGTTGCAGCGGGATCAGATAGCCCCAGCCGTTTCGCTTACAGATCATAAAGGCCACCAGCATCATGGCGCCGACCATCATGGCTCCGGGAATAATGCCAGCGACAAACAGTTCGGAAATGGGCAGGTTTAGCAAGAACCCGTAGACGATGAAGATGATGGAGGGCGGGATGATGATGCCGACCGTACCCCCCGCTGCGGCGGTTGCGGCGGAGAACCGTTCGTCATAGCCGCCCTTGACCATCTCCGGATGCAGCATGGAGCCGATGGTGGCCGTTGTGGCCGAGTTGGAACCGGAGATCGCCGCGAACAACCCGCAGGCCCCCAGACTGGCCATGGCCAAACCGCCCCGCAGCCAGCCAAGGCAGGCATAGGCAAAATCCGACAAGCGCCGTGCAATACCGGAGCGGTTGATGAGATCGCCGGTCAGAATGAACAACGGCATGGCCAAGAGGGCAAAGCCGTCCGTAAAAACATCCGCCAGGGCCGACCCCGTATTGATCAGGGGCAGGCCCAGCACGAAACTCATGCCAATGACCCAGTAGCCGATCACGAGAAAGACTGGAACGCCAAGCATAAACAACAGTGTCACGGCAATGGAAATAAGTGTGGTCCAAGATCCATCAGTCATTGTGGTCTCCTCAGTCTGCGCCAATTGCGGACGTGACGATCAGGTCATTGCCAGCGCGGAAGTTTTTCAGGTCGAGCAGCCAGTTTTCGATGGTGCGCGCCGAGATCAGGATGAAGCTGAGCGGCACGGAGGCGAGAAACCACCACTGCAATAGATTGTCGGTTCCCATCATGACCTGAAAATTAGCGGCGGAATTCGCAACCGTCTGTGTCGATGTCACCACGATGATCCATGAGAAACCGATCCAGAGCACAGCATCCAGCGACAGACAGAGGAACTGGAGCTTGCGTGGCATATTCAGACGGAATTCTGAAAACGTCAGATGGCTGCGGGTCTTGACGTTATAGGCACAGCCCACCCACGTCATGATGAGAAAGAGGAACGGGGGCAGGGTTGTCGACCATGATGACTGAACATTCAGGACGAAACGGCGAAACACCTCGACAAAGATAATGACCCCGATCAGCAGGTATGTTGAGACCATTACCGAGGCTTCCAGATTCCGCTCAAGCCACGGCACATAGTGGTAAATAACAAGAAACAATACGCCACCGAGCAGCGTCACCGCGCCGCCCAAGACCCAAACAGCATTTGACGTCAGTGCTTCGCTGATCATCCAGGCGTCGTTCGATAGAACGGCACTTAGTATTTCGCAAATATCTCCGAACATGGTGGTCCTCCTCCTTTGGGGTGGTCGCGTCGGAAGACACGCCACCCCTTGTGCGTCAATGTGTCGGGATCAGGCTTTCCACCAGCGCCGCGGCTCGACGTTTTCTGCGCGCATATCGGCCGGGATTTCACGGGCGACACGGTGCAACTCGGTGTATGTATCAATGCCGCCTGCCCAGTTATTGATGCGCTCGCGCCATTTCTCCCAAGGTTTGGGATTGAATTCAGGGGAACACATTTCCTCTGCGACCTTCAGTTGGTCGGGGGCGAGGAATGCGGTGCGCACATTGTTTTGTTCGAAAATGGTGCCGGACAGGGGCGGGGCCGTGTAGCCGACAGTGTTCACCAGAGAGGCTTCGTTTGCCGCCTGCACATGCACCTGCGCCAGATAGGCGGATTCCATCACGGCATCTTGCAGATAGCCGTCCAGCTTGTCGAAGACCTTTGCCGACATGGCGGTGTGCTCTGTGCCGCTGAAGAACCGCAGGTCAATGGATTGCGACACGACTGGGGACATATTGGCATAGGCCACAGCAGAGGCCCATGTTTCGGCCCCGTCAATCAGGCCGGTTTTCAATCCGTCCAGTGTTTCCTCCCACGCGATCGGAACCGGATTGAGGTTCATCAACCGCATGGCGATCCGGCCCATTTGGGTGCCGGTCACGCGGTTCTTGGTGCCAAAGAGATCCTCGATGCGCGTGACGGTGGGCTTGTCCTCAAAGCTCTTGCCCATCTGGAGCCCGCGAAGTTCGCAATGGCTGAACAGGAATTTCAGCCCGTGACGTTTCTCCAGAGGCTCACGCAACAGGGCGTTGGATTCCGGACTGTAGAGGAAATGGTATTGCGAGGCCCTGCTCGGGAAAACATAGGCATAATCCAGAACATTGAGATAGGGAGCCCCGCTGGCGGAGTTCTGTGTGGCTGATGTGTAAATATCCACAATACCGTTCTGGGCTTTCTCGACGCAGCTCAACTGCCCGCAGATCTGGTTGTCTCCCATGAATTCAACGCGGATTTCTCCATCCGTGCGCGATTCCAGATCGCGTGCAAATTCCAGACATCCGGCCCGCTCGACCAGCAAGTTGCGGGGGTTCAAACCGGCGCCGCCAAATTTCAGTGTGTGTTTTGCAGGTTTGGCATAGCGCTTCTCGTATGTCGATTCCGCTGCGCGCGCCAATCCGGGCAGCGTCACGGCACCGGTGAAACTTCCGGCGGCAAGCAGGGTGGATGACATGCCGTATTGTCCGGCCAGTTTAAGCAGGTCGCGCCGTGAGATGCGGCTCAGTTTTTGTGAGATGTTCATTGGGTCCTCCTCCAAATTTCGGTAAATCAGCCTGTTGATCAGGCCGTCTGCCTCTGGGAATGCCTGATGCGCGATGCCTCTTCCTCCGAAAGACATCATGCCCGTGCCTAGTCAATCCGGCGTTTTAATGCTGGCCTATGTGGCGTTGGCCAGATGTTTGACCGTCCGGTAAATCCCGGTGGTCCAGTCTTCCCTGCCATGTCCGGCAGCACTCGCAATATTATAGATTTCACGGGTGACGCTGCCGGTGGCCAATGGCACTTTGGCGTCGGCCGCGGCAGTCAGCGCCAGCCCCAAATCCTTGCGCGCAAGGTCCAGCATGAACGCAGGCGAGGGGTCATCGGCCAAGGCCTTGGCCGGCCATGTGGTCTTGATATGCCCGAGCCCTGCGGGCGTCTGGGAGATGACTTCCACCATCGTGTCCTGATCCGCTCCAGCCGCCAGACCAAGCGCCATACCTTCCGCCGTGACCAGATTGCACACCGCAGAAATGTAATTGTTCACGAGTTTCACGGTCGCACCAGTTCCCAGAGGGCCGCAATGGGTGATGCATTCTCCCATAC
This sequence comes from Celeribacter halophilus, assembly GCF_900114135.1. Lineage (GTDB taxonomy): Bacteria > Pseudomonadota > Alphaproteobacteria > Rhodobacterales > Rhodobacteraceae > Celeribacter > Celeribacter halophilus. Next base: position 202,386 of record NZ_FORY01000004.1, on the reverse strand, counting down.
ACTCCAGATAGGGCATGACCCGTTGCACATGTTCTTTGTCCCCGCCCACCATGAAGGTTGACGTGCCCGCAACCGCATGTGCCGAGGTGCGCCCGACGGGAGCATCCACCATCGCCACGCCTTGCTCCGCGAGCTTCCGGCCAATGTTGCGCGTTTCTTCGGGCAGAATGGTGCTCATATCCACATAGATCGCATCATTGGAAATGCCTTCGGCAATGCCGTCCGGACCGAAGACCGTCTGGTAAACAATGTCACCGATCGGGAGCATCGTGAACACGACCTCTGCACCTTCGGCAGCAGCGCGTGCGCTGGTTGCGGCTTCCGCGCCGGCATCAACCATGTTCTGAACGGCGGCTTCGGCGCAATCGTAAACCTTGAGTTGGTGCCCTCCCTTGATCAGGTTGCGACACATGCCGCTTCCCATTTGACCAAGACCGATAAAGCCGATTTTTGCCATGTTGGTAGTCCCTTTTGTGCGTGCGCGTCCGGGGGCGCGATCAGGTTGTAAGGTTGGAGTGTGCCGCCCCGCTGCCGGTCCGGGTGTGTCGGATCAGGCGACAGCGGAGCGCGTGGCATTTCGGGTCAGGCCGGTTTCGCCAGACCACCCATGCAGCGGTATTTGATGTCCAGATATTCATCGATCCCGTATTTGGAGCCTTCGCGCCCGAAACCGCTTTCCTTGATGCCGCCAAAAGGGGCGACCTCGTTGGAAATGGCCACTTCGTTGACGCCGACCATCCCGTATTCCAAAGCATCCGACACACGCCACGCGCGGCCCAGATCCTGTGTGTAAATATAGGAGGCGAGGCCATATTGGGTGTCATTGGCCAGAGCGATGGCTTCTTCTTCCGTGTCAAACCCGAGAACAGGTGCGATCGGCCCGAAAATTTCGTTGCGCGCAACGTCCATAGTCGGCGTGACATCGGTGAGCACTGTTGGCTGGTAGAAGGCTGTTTTCTCATTCGGGGCAACGTCCTCACAGCCCATCTGCCCTCCGGTGACGATGCGCGCGCCAGCTTTCACTGCATCCTGAACGATCTCGTGCATTTTTTGCGCCGCATCAGGGGTGATAAGCGGACCAATATCTGTGTCTTCGGCATGACCGTCACCGAGCTTCAAGGCCGCCGCGCGTTCGGCAAAGCGGGCGACAACTTCATCACGGATGGAGTTTTGCACAAAGATCCTGTTGGCGCAGACACAGGTCTGACCGGCGTTGCGGAATTTCAGGGCCATCAATCCGGAGATCGCGGCCTCTATATCGCAATCGTCAAAGATCAGAATAGGGGCGTTGCCCCCCAGCTCCATCGACATGCGTTTGACCGTATCGGCGCTTTGTTTGATGAGGCTTTTCCCGACTTCTGTCGATCCGGTGAAAGAGATTTTCCTGACCGTTTGACTTTCTGTGATGACCTTGACGATACGGCGCGAACTGCCCGTGAGAACGCTGAACACTCCCGGGGGAAGCCCCGCTTCTTCGGCCAGCGCGGCAAAGGCCAGCGCCACGAACGGGGTGCGTTCTGAGGGGCGCACGATCATCGCACAACCTGCCGCGAGCGCGGGCGCGAGTTTGCGGGTGAACATCGATGCCGGAAAATTCCAAGGCGTGATGGCGGCGGCCACGCCGACGGGGTGTTTGGTGACCAATGTCTGCCGCCCGCCGACCGGCGAGGGGATGACATCGCCGTAAACTCGACGGGCTTCCTCGGCGAACCATTCGACATAGGCTGCCGAAATATCGACTTCAATGCGGGATTCTGTGATCGGCTTGCCTTGCTCGCTTGTCATGATCCGCGCGAGATCTTCCTTATGCGCCAGTATGAGGCCATGCCAGCGCTTGAGCACGGACGCGCGGTGGGCCGCTGTTTGCGCGGACCAACTGCGAAAGGCCTCCTGCGCTGCGGAGATCGCGTTTTCAACGTCTTCTTCTGTCAGGGAAGGACAAGTGCCCAAAACGTCTCCGGTCGCCGGATTGGTGACTTCGAAGGTTTTCTTGTCTTTGGCATCTAGCCATTGGCCCGAATGATACGCCTGTTGCTTAAAAAGTGCACAGCTTGCGAGGGTGAATGACATGCGTTTCTCTCCGAACAATTCTTTAGAAAAATTTATGGTGTTAGGGGATTTTAATAAAGCGCATTAAGCTAACGATATGTGTAAGATTAGCTTAATATTTGAAATCTGTCCGCTTTCGTCAACGGAGACTAATATTCTGTAAAAGATAGGTTTTTCAGACAGAGTTGGAGTGACATCCCATCTGTGCGCCCAGACGTTTTCCTGTCTCGGGCGCTGTTCAAGAGTGAGTTATCGTTGATGCCAAACTTACCGTTCCTACGACAGAAAACATGGGGGCAAGGTCGTGTTTTTACGGCACTTGGCCCGCCAAAACCGGCGGGCCAAGTCCTTCCGTCTGTATTTTTGCACGGGCCGGATGGCCCTGTTGCGTTAGCTGGTCTCGTAACCGGATTCTGCCGCTCTTTTCCGTTTTTGCGACAGGACAATGATCAGGCCAAAACCGATCCCCGTGATGTCAGAGATCACCCCGCCATCAATCATCGCCAAGGCTCCGGCAAAAAGCATCAGACGCCCGAGGGGTGACATTGTGCCAAAGCAATATCCCGAGACAGCTGAGGACAGCATCAGAATCCCGACCATTGCGGTGATGCTGACGTGCACGATATCCATGAGATTTCCCTGCATCAGAAGGGCAGGCGCATTGAAGAACATGAAGGGCACGATGAACGCCGCCAAACCGATGCGGAAACTTTCGACCGAGGTCTTCATCGGGTTGGAACCGGCAAGTGCCGCGCCAGCATAGGCGGCCAGTGCGACCGGAGGCGTGATGGCGGACATGACGGCAAAGTAGAAGATAAAGAAATGCGCCGTCAGCGGTTCGATCCCTGATTGTATCAACCCCGGCCCGATCACAGAGGCCGCAATCGTATAGGCCGCTGTTGTCGGCATCCCCATGCCCAGAATGATCGCCAGCAACATCGCAAAGAACAGGGCGAGCAGATGGCTGTGGCTCGACACCGCCAGCAGAATGGAGGCAAAACGGCTGCCGACACCTGTCAAGGAAATGACGCCCACGACAATACCGGCACAGGCGCAAACGGCCACAAGCTGGATCGACATTTGCGCGGCAAGTTGCAGGGCATGCAGGATCGCGCGCGGCCCCATGCGATTGGGGGTCAGCCAGCTCACCATCGCGGCGGCGGCCATAGCCAGAGTGCCCGCACGGATCACGGAATAGCCCATGAACAGCGCGTAGATCAGTATGATCACCGGCGTGAACAGATAGACCTGCCGCAACAACTGCGCAAGTTTTGGCAACTCGTGTTTCGGAAGACCTTTCATCCCGCGTTTGAGGGCTTCGAAATCCACCATCAGGTAGATGGACGCAAAGTAGAGCGCGGAGGGAATGATCGCGGCGATAACGATCTCGGAATAGGCGATGCCGGTGATTTCCGCCATGATGAAAGCACCAGCCCCCATAATCGGCGGCATGATCTGCCCGCCCGAAGACGCGGCCGCTTCGATGGCGGCAGCGGTCTGGCCCCGATAGCCCACACGTTTCATCAGCGGAATGGTGAGCGAACCGGTGGAGACGACGTTCCCCGCAGAGGTACCGTTGATCATCCCCATCAGACCGGAGGCGAACACCGCCACTTTCGCAGGACCGCCACGGCTCCGACCGGCGGCGGCAAAGGCGAAGTTGACGAAGTAATCCCCGACTTTCGAGGCCTGAAGAAAGGCCGCAAAGGTCACGAACAGAATGATATAGGTCGATGACATCGCCGTTGTCGGCCCGAGGATACCGTTGTCGGAATAGATGTAGGTGATCATCCGGTCCAACGTATATCCGCTGTGTTGCAAGAAGCCGGGCATATAGGGGCCGACAAAGCAATAGAGGATGAAAATCGCGGCAATGATGACCAGCGCAAATCCCGCAACGCGGCGCGTCAGTTCCAGAATAAGCAGCGTCCCCGTCAGCGCGGCATAGACATCACCGGCCGTCGCAAGGGGCGTGCCCGCCCGCATCCGGATAATGCCGAGATTGGAAATCAGGTAAAGCGCCACCGTGACCGCAGCCAGCGCCAGTAGAATGTCGGACCAATGGAACCATGCGCGTTTGCCGGAGCTTCCTGACCAGGACGCAGCCAATGTCAGCAGAACACCGATGAGCAAAGCCGCTCCGAACCCGTTGGTGACCATATCGGGTAAGACCGCACGGGCATCCTGAGACTTCACCATCATCCCGTAGCTTTGCAGGGCAAATGTCCCGAAAATCAAAGCGGCGGCGAAAAGGCCGACAGGCCATTCAAGGCGAAAGCGCGTCAGAAAGGATGTCTCGGCGGTGTCATGCTGCCATGGGCGGGGCGCGGTCAGCAGAAATCCGAGGACCAGTCCGCCTGCAATATGCATGATGCGATAGGTCCATTGTTCCACCGGATAGACGTTCATTACGAACAGGTGGAACGCCGTATAGGCCACACAGAGCGCCCCGAATAAAAGCGCAGGAACTCCCTCAAATATCCGGTCGTTCGGCCCTGCAGGTTCGATATCGGCCCCGTGTGACAAGATCGGGGGCTTTTCGACATCTTTCTCAAGTTGGGAAACAAGGTTCCCCAGTTCAGTTCGACTTGTCATGGAAGACTCCAGCGTTGGGGATAAGGTTTTAGAGAGCGGGCGTCCTCACGCCCGACTCCCGTTCCGCTTATTGGCCAATCAATTCATCAGGGATCTCGAATCCGGCCTCACGCAGATACCGTGCGGCACCCGGATGATAGGGGATCACTTGATTGGCTTCCCAATTGTCGGCGACCATGTCCTTCATGACGGAATGGACCTGTGTCATATACTCATGGTTGGTCAGAACCGTCTTGGTGATTTCATAGGCCATGTCTTCCGGCATTTCGCCGCTGGTAATGGCGAAATTCCACATGCCCACGGTTTCCTGATCATAGTCATGGCCCTGATATGTCCCGCCGACGATGTTGAACGGGGCGAACACCGGCATCTCGGCCATCACCGTCTGGCGCTCCTCCTCGGTCAATCCGAACATAAGCACATCGGCCTCAACCGTGAGCTGCGAGAAAAACGGCACAGGCACACCACCGGCAAAGGCGATGGCGTCGATCAGACCATCGGTCAACTGTCCTGCGGCATCCGACCCTCCGGAAAATCGCTCGCTATAAGAAACGTCAAGCGTGTCCAGAATGAGGGGCCAGTAGGTGCCTCCGGTGCCCGTGGCCGGTCCGAAGTTGATACGTTTGCCTTCCAGATCGGCAACCGTTTCAATGCCGGATTTGCGCAGGGTAATCACCTGAAACGGCGTGACATACATGGGGAACAGCGCCCGAAGGTTCTTGTGCTCCATGCCGGGGGCCAGCGTGCTCTGACCATCCCATGCGGCCTTGGCCGGTCCGAGCGTGGCAAGCGCGATCTGGTGGTCGCCGGTTTCAACCATTGTGACGTTCTGAACCGGCCCTCCGGTGATCTCGGCAGAGGCATTGATGCCAAGCTGGTCCGAGATCAGACTGGCAATCCCGCTGCCAATGATGGAATAGCTGCCACCCTGACTGGCGGTCCCGATTTTAATATCGCTTGGCCAATCATTGTCTGCCAAAAGCGGTCCGGACCCAGCCAAAAGCACAGCTGATGCGAGAACCCCTTTCAAGATTTTCGTAATATTCATGTTTTCCTCCCATTTGTCCTTCACATCCGGACCTAATGCCTCTCGGGCATTCAACCTCCCAGTTGTCCGTGTGTGAATTCATTTTTTGATGCTATACTCATTTTTTGATGCGTGAGCCCAATAAATAGTTTCGCCCAGAGTAAGTGCTGCTTACATGAACTCCCTTAAAGCAAGGGGCGTCTATATTAAACGCTTACAAAAAATTCAGAAAACTGCATCCGTAGGGGATCACAGGATGACAGCAACTCGGTCAACGTGCCGGAGAGCCCTGTCTGCGTTGTAACCACATGTGAAAACTAATGATTTTCACCCGTTTGAATGCGATATTCAGGATTGGTCAAATTTTTTTTACACCTCACTTTATCCGCATAATTCGGCTTAAAACGCAGATTAGCGGAACAAAAACCCTTTTATCATTCCGCAAAATGTCCTTACCTGTGTGTGAGAGACAAGAGAGCGCAGGAGGCGCGGAGCATGGGGCGGATGGCGGACCAAGAGCGGATGGATAACGGAGCGACAATCATGTCTCTCGCTGACGTTTACCGCGCCGAAATCCTTGCGGCGCGGCTGGAGGGCGCGTTGCGGGCCGATGCGGAGCTTGCGATGCTTTGGCGCGCCGAGGCAGCTGTGCAGGAGGCCTGCGCTTCGGCATGGCTTGAAGATTTGCCCGTCCGGCCCGAGACGCTTCTGGTGCGGGATTTCCGTGCCGAGGTTGGCGATCCTGATCAGGACCGTGCGGCACTCTCTGCGGCGGGGATTTTGCGCGGGCTGCATTCGCCGGGGGATCTTCTGCATATGACCGAAGAGGTGATGAGCCGCATCTGGGCGCTCTCCATGCGCGAGGTGACCGGCGACGCGCCCTTCACAACCGCGGATTGCGCCCGCATCCAGACCGCCTTGCGCGATGCGGAAAGCCCCATTCTCGGGGCCATCGCAGTCGCGCAACTGGTCAGCGAATTCACGGAAGGGCAGGCGCCCTCTGTCGAGCGGCTGGCTTTCGTCGCCGCAGATCACAGCTTGCGCGGGTCGGGGCGGTTCATGCTGGGAGAGGTCGAGGCCCCAAGGCATCTGATCGCAGCGCCGCGTGGCAACTGGGTGGTGCAGCCTTCTGTCGCGCTGGTGGACAACGGGTTCCGGCTCTGGTCGGTGATGCGTCCGGAACGGGTGGCTGATCTGGTGGCGGGGCTGACACACAGTCTTGAACGCGCCGTCGGATCGCTTGCCCTGCATTGCAGGTTTCTGGACCATGCGCGCAAGCTTGAAGCCAGTGCCCACGGCAGCTCCAAAACCCCCGAATTGATGCGGCTTTTGATGGTGCAGCCGATTGTCTCCAGCGGCGAAGTGGCCGCACGTCTCGACATCAGCCCGCGCGGGGCGCTCAAGCTCATCGATCGCGCCGTGGAGGACGGGATTCTGGTCAAGGTCGTGGGCCGGAACACCTACCGCGCATGGGCCACCGTGCCTTTCGCGCGGGTGTTGGGACGGCGGTGAGAGGGCTGCGACAGCCACCTCCCATGCCCTCACCGCCGCCGCATCTCGCTCAAGACACGCCGCGTGCTCAGACGCACTCTTCGATCAAACGGTCGATGAAGGTCTCGCAGCGGGCGAGTTGATCCACGGCGATGAACTCGTTCGGGCGGTGCGCTTGAGCGATAGAGCCGGGGCCGCAGATGATCGTGGGAATGCCGAGAATGGTTTGAAACAGCCCGCCTTCTGTGCCGAAAGCGACTTTCTTGACCTCGTTGGATCCCGCAAACCGCATCGCGGATTGCGCGACAGGGTCATCTTGGGCGGTGTCAACGCCGGGGAAGGCCGCCAGAGGGGTAAAGACAATATCCGCGCTGGTATCAACCGCGCGCATTTCGGGCAGAAGGACATCGCTGGCATAGGCTTTCAACTCATCGGCCAAGGCATCGGGATCATCGGCGGCAATGGTGCGGAATTCCAGATCCATCTCGAAGACCTCCGGCACGATATTGAGTGCGGTGCCCCCGTGGCCGGTGCCGACATGGGCGGTGGAATGAGGGATGTCATACATAGTGTCGGACGCCCCCGTCCCCAGACGGCGGCCGATTTCCTGCATTTTTACTATCAGCCTTGCGCCATATTCCACGGCATTGACGAATTCCGGCGCGCGCGAGGAATGACCGGGGGTGCCTTTGACGGTAACGTGAAAGCTGCGTTTGGATTTGTGCCCGATCACCACGGCCATCGAAGTCGGTTCTCCGACCACACAGGCCAGCGGTTTGACGGGGCGGCTGGCGAGTTCTTCCAGTAGCCCGCGCACACCGATGCAGCCCAGTTCCTCATCATAGGAAAAGGCGAAATGAATGGGCACGCGCAAATCCATCTTGGAGATTTTCGGTGCCATTCCCATGCAACAGGCGAGAAAGCCTTTCATGTCACATGTGCCGCGCCCGTAAAGATAATCGCCCTCTGCGTGCAACTTGTGCGGATTTGTGGCCCAGTCCTGCCCGTCAACAGGCACCGTATCCGTGTGTCCCGAAAGCACCCAGCCGGGCGTGTCGGTCGGACCGAATGTGGCCCAGAGGCTGGCTTTTGTGCCCGTGGCGTCGAACACGCGCTCGCAGCGCGCACCAAGGGCAGTCAGCTCGGCCTCGGCCCAGTCAATCAGCGCGAGGTTGGAATTGCGGCTGGTGGTGTTGAACCCGATCAGATGGTCCAGCGAGGTGAGCGTGTCTGGTCCGGGGCGCAGGGGGGCGGTCATTCGAAATATCCTTTTTGTGAGGCAACAGTTTCGCGCACCAGTTTCATGAAGGCCAACACGGCCGCGCTCGGGCGGCTGGAGGCTGGCGTCATGAACCAGGTCCGCATGGCAACACGCGGCCGGAAGGGGCGCGCACAGAGCGCCGGATCGAGTCGCAAAATCGTCGGGAAAGGGTTGATCAGCGCCACGCCCGCGCCTTGCAGCACAAGCTGCGTGGCAAGCACGACGGTGCCGACCTCGAAAATGGCATCGGGATGGGCATTGGCGGCGGCCAGCACACCGTCTTGGGCGGCGCGAACCGTGTGGCGGCGCGTCTGGGCGACAAAGGGCTGCCCGTCCAGATCGCGCGGGGTGATGACATCGCGCTCCGCCAGAGGATTGTCGCGGCGCATCACACAGACCAGATCGGAGGTGCGAAAGGCCTCGGCCCAAACACCGGGGTGGTTCGGCTCGCTGTCAACCAGAGCCAGATCGAAGCGCCCTTCGGCCACTTGGGTGACGAGGCTGTCGCTGGAGCCGATGTCAGCCACGATTTTCTGGCGCGGGAAGCGTCGGTTGAACTCGGCCATGACCAGCGGGAGGAACCCGTGCCCGATGGTCGGTGGTGTGGCCAGATACATGGGCCGCTCGGAAGGGGGCAGGTCGGTCGATTGCGTTTCGATACGCGAGATCGCGGCGAATATGACATCCAGCTCCGAGTCGATCTTGCGCGCCTCGTCTGTGGGCAGCAGCCGCCCGCCTTCGCGTAGAAAAAGTTTGCGGCCAAGAGTGGCTTCCATCTGGGACAGGGTCCGGCTGATCGCGGGTTGCGACAGGCCCAAGGCTTCCGCCGCAGCGGTGGCTGTGTTGTGATCCATCAGAGCGCGCAGCACTTCCAACTCGCGCAATGTGAGGTCGCTTTTCATATCTCCACCTCCCGTATCCGGCCGAAACTCTATGCGTTTTCGTTATGAGTTTGTGTGTTGACAATTCACAATACGAATAGACAATGTTTGTTACAAGTAGGATTTACGCAAAACCGCGGCGGTCTTTTCCCTCCTCCAGACGAGAGGCCGGATCCTATGCGTTGGTCGGCATGTCCGCCGATCATTGACCGGAGCGCAGGCGCGGGCTGTGGTCAAATGAAGTATGAAATAACAGAGCCAGAGGACCATTGCGCCGGTCTATAGTTGGCTTTCAAGCACTACAGGGAACTAAAAATGACACTTAATCGCCGTTTCTTTCTTGCCGGCACCGCAGCGCTGGTGACTTTCGCCGGTGCTGCCGCTCAGGCTCAGGATGCTCTTGAAAACGTCATGAGCTCGGGCGTCATCCGCATCGCCGTTCCGACAGATTACCCGCCCTATGGATTCGTTGGTCTGAACCTTGAGTCGCAGGGGCTCGACATCGATATGGCTTCGCTCATTGCTGAAAAATTGGGCGTAGAGCTTAAAATGGTGCCAGTGACCAGCGCCAACCGGATTCCTTACCTGCAAACTGGTCAGGTCGATTTGGTGATTTCCACCTTGGGGAAAAACGCCGAGCGGATGGAAGTCATCGACTTCACCCACGCCTATGCACCGTTCTTCCAAGCCGTCTACGGTCCGAAATCCATGGCGATTGAAACCTTTGACGATCTCGACGGCAAAACCATCGCCGTGGCGAAAGGCGCTATGGAGGAGCCGGAACTGGCGAAGCTCGGGCCGGATGGCATGATCTTCAAACGTTACGAAGATCAGGCCTCTGCGACAGCCGCGTTTGTGGCCGGTCAGACCGATGTGATCGCAACCTCGACCTCGAATGCGGCCCTGATGGCCAAGAAGAACCCGCATCTTGATGCCGAGTTGAAAAAGATCATCAAGGAAAGCCCCTGTTTCGTTGGTATCGCCAAAGAACAGGATGCGCTGCGTGGCAAGGTCAACGAGATCATTCTGGCGGCCAAAGCCGACGGCACGATTGATGCGATGAGCCAGAAGTGGTTGGGCAAGGCCGCTGGCGACCTGCCGTTGACCGAATAAGACTCCGTTAAGGTCGTAAAGATGACAGTAGAACTCAATTTTCTGGCCGTCTTTCAGGACTGGCCCATGTTGGTTACGGGCGTCATCTGGACACTTGGGCTAACGGCGATTGCGATCGTCGTTGGCCTGACGGTCGCAGTTGCCTGTGCATGGGTGCGCACTGAAGGCCCCAAATGGTTGGCAATTCCGGTTGCCGCCTATGTAGAACTGATGCGCAATACACCCTTCATTGTGCAGCTGTTCTTTATCTTCTTCGGATTGCCGGCTCTGGGGGTGCGCTTTTCGCCGCCTGTGGCTTCGGGCATCGCTCTGGTGTTGAACCTCGGCGCCTACGGGACCGAGATCATTCGCGCAGGGCTTCTGGCCACGCCGAAAGGACAGATCGAAGCGGCGCTGTCGCTGGCGCTCTCCAAATTCCAGATTTTCACCCGCGTCGTGCTGCCGCCTGCGTTGAAAAAGGTCTGGCCCGCGCTGGTGAGCCAGATCGTGATTGTCATGCTGGGCTCTGCGGTCTGCGGTCAGATCGCGACCGAAGAACTGAGCTATGCGGCCAATGTGATCTCGGCCAACACGTTCAGAACCTTCGAAGCCTATATCATTGCCACGGCAATCTATCTTGTCCTGGCCCTCATGGTCCGTAGCCTGCTCAATTGGGCCGGACCGCGTTTCATCTTCGGAAGGTGAGATCATGGTCGATTTTACACTATGGGATATCCTGCGAAACCTCATCATCGCGGCGCAATGGACGGTTCTTCTGTCGCTGATCGCCTTTGTCGGTGGCGGGCTGGTCGGGCTGTTCTGGCTTTTGCTGCGGCTGTGGCGCCCCGGCGCGTTCAAGCTTCCCTTCGCCATCTATGTGCAACTGTTTCAGGGTACACCGCTTCTGATGCAGCTTTTCCTGAGCTATTTCGGTCTGCGCCTGTTTGGGGTGGAGGTCTCGGTCTGGGTCTCTGTGTCTCTGGCACTGACGCTCTATACCTCGGCCTTCCTCGCGGAAATCTGGCGTGGCTGCGTGGCCTCGATTCCGAAAGGCCAGTGGGAAGCCTCCGCCAGTCTTGCGCTGAGTTTTGGTGAACAGATGCGCTATATCATTGCGCCCCAAGCCCTGCGCATTGCGATCCCGCCGACTGTCGGGTTTCTCGTGCAGGTCATCAAAGGCACGGCGCTGGCCTCTGTCGTGGGGTTCGTAGAACTGACCCGCGCCGGAAACATGATCGCCAATGTCACCTATGAACCCTTTACCGTCTTCGCCTGTGTCGGATTGATGTATTTTATCATGTGCTATCCGATCAGTGCCTATGCCCGCTATCTTGAAAGGAAAACGCATGCCGTTAGCCGCTGAATCCCATGCCGTTCCCACAATCGTAGACATTGCCGGGCTGCGGAAGTCCTACGGCTCCACGGAAGTCCTCAAGGGCATCGACCTGCGCGTGGCGCGTGGCGAAGTGATCTCGATCATCGGGCGAAGCGGCTCGGGGAAATCCACATTGCTGCGCTGTATCAACGGGCTGGAAATGTTTCAGGAAGGGGGGCTGTCCGTCGATGGCAAATCCCTTTTGTATGACAATGCCACGGCGATGCGCGAACTGCGTCAAAGCGTGGGGATGATTTTCCAGAGCTTCAACCTCTTTCCGCATCTGACCGTGGGGCGCAACATCATGCTCGCACCAACGCTGGTCAAAAAACGCGACAAGGCCGCCGCCGAAGAGATAGCAACAAAGCTGTTGGAACGTGTGGGGCTGGAGGACAAATTCGATGCCATGCCTGACCAGCTTTCCGGCGGGCAGCAACAGCGTGTCGCGATTGCGCGCGCCTTGGCGATGGAGCCGAAGGTGCTGCTCTGTGACGAGGTAACCTCGGCGCTGGACCCCGAACTTGTGGGCGAAGTGCTGCGCGTGGTCGAAGGGCTTGCCAATGAGGGGATGACGCTTCTCATGGTGACCCATGAGATGAACTTTGCCCGCAAAGTGAGTGATCGCGTTGTGTTCATGCATCAGGGTCTGGTGCATGAAACGGGGCATCCGTCGGAGCTGTTCGAAAATCCGAAAACCACGGAGCTTCAGCAATTTCTCTCGTCGTTGAAAGACTGACGCAAACGGCCTGACCCCTTTGCGCCCTTCCTGTCTTTGGCCCCATCTCTGTGGCGCGGGACGGGGAGGGCGTTTTATACCGCTATGCTATGCTCGGCTGTCGCTGCGCTCAGTATCCATTCGCCCACTTTCCGGACCTTTGCACTCGCTTTCCTGTCGTCGCGCAGAAAGAGGTAGTAGCCACGGTTCGTCGCAAGCTGCACATCGCTCAGCCGGACCAGCGCGCCGGTGTCAAAATAGGTGTCCAGCAACCCTTCCCATGCCAGACCGACGCCATGTCCCGCGAGCATCGAATTGACCAACAGGGAATAGGAATTGAACTCCACCTTGCGGCGCGGGTGTTGCTCCGGTGCGCCGAGGTTCTTGAAAAAGACATCCCAACTATACCACCGGTCCCCCGCATCGACTGAGAGAAAGACAAGATCCTGCGTAAAGCGGCGCAGGTCCACGCCCCCTCTTTGCGCAAGATAGGCAGGGCTGGCCGCCGCAAACACGGCTTCGTTAAAAATCTGTTCACCTTCTCGATGCAGAGGCTGGTCGCTGGCCGAGCTGATGAACCGGATATCAATATCACCGATCAGGTCCGAGCCACTGGTGTCACTGTCGATCACCTTGATGTTGATGTCGGGGAAGGCCTGATTGATCTCGTTGAGCCTGTGCAAGAACCAGTAGTTCAGAAACCCTGTCGGCCCTGTGATTGTCACGCAGGGAACCGCCGTTTTCTGGCGCAGCCGGTCCGTGGTGGACTCCACAATTCCGAACCCGTGCTGCAACGCGTCCAGAAGCTCCCGCCCCTCCGGCGTGAGCGAGACGGGCTTGGTCGATCGGTCGAACAGCGGACAGCCGAGATCGTTCTCCAGTTCCTTCAACCTCCGGCTCATCGCGGGTTGCGACACGTTGAGAGAAGCCCCCGCCTTCGCAAGGGTTTTATGCAGCGCGGCTGCGCGGAATGCCGTCAGTCCGGCGAAGGGCAGGTGTCGGGAAATCATTATAACCTCAGCGCATAATGACGAATATCTTATGGAGATTGCTGTGCAGATTTGGGGTCAATAGAAAAATAGCAGTGCGGCAACAAACAGGGGAAAGGCAGCGAGATGCAGCCTAATCAAACATCACAAATCGACGTCGATGGTAAGATTTTGGACGGGTGCGATTTTGAGGAGATGCAATGCCGGAAAAGAGATGCCTTTTCCGTGCATGTCGAACATGTCCCGCAAGAGGGCGGCGATGATCCGGCTTATGGCACCGTGCGCTGGCGGACGCTTATGGGTGGAGAGCAACGGGAAACGCCGGAGTTTGTCTTCGGCATTGCCGAATACGGCCCCGAAGGCCTGCTTCCGGCGCATCGTCACAGTTCTGCGGAATTCTATTTCGGCTTGAGCGGCTCCGGCGTTGTGACGGTCGATGGTGTGGCGCATCCGATCTCGGAAGGGATTGCGATCTATATCCCCGGAGATGCGGAACATTCCGTCAACGCCAGCGCGGAAGGTCTGCGCTTTGCCTATGGTTTTGCAGAAAGCTGTTTTGACAACATTGTCTACAGGTTCTCCGATAATGCCACATAAATAACAGCAAATACAATGGGTTGAGGTCAATTTTCTGCCATTGTAAAACGCTCGGAACAGTCGCGTTCCTGCGCGACTGAACCGTTGGGGCTGGACCCGAACAGGCCTGTAAGAGCCGGTCCGGCCGTCACGTCATTCGGCACCTACGCACAACACGCACGCCGCAATACCCATTATAAAAACAACACGGGAGCCTTCTATATGGAAGACATACAAACTGCTGATCCAAAGGTGGACAAGCTGATCTTCGGTATGGCGTTTATCGTCATACTGGCCTTTGCCACCCCTTTGGTTCTTTGGCCCGCCGAGGGCAAGGCCCTGCTCGGCACCGCCCTGTCATGGGTGACGAAAACTATTGGTTGGATGTTCTTGTGGTTCGCCATCGGCGCGCTGGCTGTTCTACTGTATTTTGCCTTTGGAAAATATGCGAATGTCCGCTTCGGCGGCGCTGAGGCCACGCCGGAATTTTCCACCCTGAGCTGGATCGCCATGCTGTTTTGCGCGGGCATCGGGTCGAGTGTCATGTATTGGGGCACAATCGAATGGGCCTATTATTACGCAGGCCCGCCCTTTGGTGTTGAGCCGAAAAGCAAGGATGCGCTGGAATGGGCCGGTGCCTATGGTTTGTTTCATTGGGGCGTGGCCGCTTGGTCGATCTATTGCCTTCCGGCCTTGCCTCTGGGCTATGCGCTGTGGAACCGCACCACACCCAGCATGCGTCTGTCGACCGCCTGTTCGGGCGTGATCGGCCACGCGTCGGAAGGTTTCGCGGGCAAGCTGATCGACGTGATGTTCATGTTCGGTCTGATCGGCGGCATCAGCACCACAATCGGCCTCGGAACACCCATGCTTTCTGCCGGTTTGTCGGAATTGCTGGGCATTGAGCGCACCTTCATGCTGGACGCTGCGGTGATCTGTGTCTGGGGCGGGTTGTTCGGGTTCTCCGTTTACACCGGCCTCGACAAAGGCATCCGCATTCTGTCCGACATCAATGTCTGGCTTGTGGGTGTCCTGCTGGGCTGTGCCTTTTTGTTTGGTCCCAAGATGTTCCAGCTTGATATGCTGACCAATTCCATTGGTTTGTTCTTTGAGCATTACCTTTCCATGAGCTTCAACTCCGACCCTGTCACCAAGGCAGAAAACATTCTCGCCGCTCAGGCTGCCGGAGAAACCTATGTCGCGGCCAGTGGCACGTTTTCGGAATGGTGGACCATGTTCTATTGGGCGTGGTGGATCGCCTATGCGCCCTTTATGGGTCTGTTCGTGGCCCGCATCTCCCGCGGTCGCACGTTCCAGCAACTGATCGCCGCCGAGCTTGTGGCCGGCACGATTGGCTGCTGGCTGTTCTTTGCGGTGCTGGGCAATACCTCCATGTTCTTCCAACTGGACGGGACGATGGATGTCAACGCCATGATTGCCAACGGGCAGGCGCCCGAAGCCATCATCCAGACCATCAAGCTGTTGGGTGACCGGATCTGGCCGCTGGGCTGGCTGCTTGTGCTGGTGTTCGTGGTGCTGGCCTTTATCTTTGGTGCAACGACAATGGACAGTTCCGCCTATACGCTGGCGGCGGTGGCCAGTCAGGAAGACGGCGTGCGTCATGAACCCGCCCGCTGGCACCGTTTCCTGTGGGCGATCGTGCTGGCCTGCGTGGCGCTTTCCCTGCTCTATGTGGGCGGGAAAGACACGCTCTCGGCGCTGCAATCTGCCTCGGTGGTCGTGGCTGTGCCCTTGGTGCCGATCTTGGTGATGTCGGTCATTTCCCTGTTCAAATGGCTGCGCGAGGATTTCGCCTAACTCAGTCGCAAAACCCACGGGCATATAGCCCTATGCACAACCGGCCCGCCCTCAGACATGGGGGCGGGTTTCTTGTGGCCGAAGTTCATGACATCGTGATGAGCGCCGGAATGACTTGTCGCGCGTGCTGCGCATCTTTATGGAGCACAGCGTTAAACCGCCAGAAGTGCAGCGGCCCTCAAAGCGACCAAGCTCATGCCGCATGTCTCACAGAGCAATTTTCGGTGTCTGCAACCAAGGATGTGCGCGCATGGAATATCTTCTAAACTTTCGCAAAGCCCTGCAACCTGTCGTCATGTTGTGGCTGGCCTGCGTCATGGCGCTGGGTTTTGTCACCCCCGCCGCCAGTCACCAGATGGACCCTGCGGTCATCTCCGCGCTGGTGCAGAGCGATCATGTCGAGATCACGATCCGCGATGCTCTGGAACCCCTCATCGCCATATCGCAGGTTGATCCCAAATCCAACGCGGATGCCGAGCGCGTCAACAGCCTGTATCGGGACTTGCGGACCAGTGATCCGGCCACTCTGGAAGAGGTCTTGCGCCAGAATTGGGACGTGATTTCCGCCAACTTTCACGTTTATGCCGGAGACACCCGACTCGAGTTGAGTTTGGACAGTGTCACGGTGCCCGAGATTGGCGATCCCTTGCAACTCAGGTTCAGCAGTCTGACCATGACCGCCGCCTTGCCCGCAGATGACACGCCCGTGCGCTTTTCATGGCGCGCTGACTTCGGCCCCTTCAGCATTCACCAAGCAGGCGGAGACGGCGACGGTTACACCGAGCTTTTGCAAGGCGGGCAGGAAAGCCAGTTCATGCCTCGCGCCGCCCCTGTCAAACAATCCGCATCAAGTCTTTTTGTGCGTTTCGTCGTCTCGGGTTTCGAACATATCGTTCCCAAAGGCACCGATCATATCCTGTTCGTTTTGGGCCTGTTCCTGTTCTCCTTGCGGATAAAACCCATTCTGGCACAGGTAACGGCCTTTACGCTGGCCCATAGTATCACGCTGGCCTTGGCGAGCCTGAACATCGTCTCCCTTCCTGCCAGCATCGTCGAACCGCTCATTGCGGTCTCGATTGTCTATGTGGCGTTGGAGAACATCCTCTTTGCAAATCGCGGCGCCATATCGCTTGCGCGGGTTGCGGTCGTGTTCGGCTTCGGCTTGCTGCACGGTCTGGGATTTGCCTCTGTCCTGAGCGATGTCGGCCTGCCCGCAGGGCAATTCCTGATCGGTCTGGTGGGCTTCAACGTCGGCGTCGAACTGGGGCAGCTGTCCGTGATCTGCGCCGCGTTGCTGTTGGTGGGCCTGCCCTTCGGGCAAAAGCCCTGGTATCGGTCCTACATCGTTATCCCTGTCTCTGCCGTCATCGCCGTGATCGGACTCTGGTGGGCAATCGAGCGCGTGTTTTTTTGACGCGCAGCTTGTCGGCCTCTGCGCTGCCATGAGGTTGCGAAGAGGCCGAGCGTGTCGGTTTTAGTCGTTGCGCGGCGGCGGTCCTGCCGGTCTGCCGCCACCGATTGAGGCGTTACAGCTTGCGTCGGGGTCGTCCAGACTGCATCCGGTTTGCGCGGTCAGGCAAGGCAGGATCTCGTTCGTGCCCGCAGCCTCAACGTGATAGTGATAGCCCAGCCCCTCGGTCATATGTCCGCGGCAAGCATCCAGATCGGCAGGTTCCGTGCCGTCGAGGTCGTGTTGGTCATAGAGGTCGTAGCCGTCCAGAGCGACACCAAGGCGCGCGGCATGACCGCTCAAGGCGGCGTCGGCGCGGGCACCGCAGTCTTCTTGTATCCCGTGGTAGTGATAGCCTTCGCTCGGGTTGATATGCCCGCCACAATCATCAAACGGCCCCAGCGTATGCTCGCCAAGGATAAGCTCAAGAGGCGCGGGGCCTTCGACCTTCACACCATTCAGCGCCACCCCGATACCTCCGTGAACATCCCCCTTCTGCCCGTCGGTCGGGACAGGCGAAAGCGGAATGAAATAGGTCCGTGTCACTGTCTTGCCGATGAAGCCGAGGCTGCAATCAACACAGATATTGTCCGGCTGCCCAGTCTCGTTGGTGGGATCCCCCGCGACGATACAGCCGATTTCATTGTTGCGGACATAAATGTCGCCGGTTTCGGGATCAAACATATGCCACGCATCGTCCTGATAGATCTCGGCAAGATTAGCGATGAAGTCGCCATCCACATCGCGCACCTCACCATCCACAAACCATGTGCCACCATCTTCGGCCGTGTCATTGATGTTGAGAGGGCAATAGGGGCCTGTAATGTGATCGGAAGGCGCGGCGACCACGGTGATCTTCATACAATGCGCTTGGGCCCCTTGGGACAGGATACAAGGTTCAACACTCGGCTCACCGACGATGGTTGCGCTCTGGTAGAGCGCCGACAATTCGGCAAAGCGGTCCAGTTCGGCCTGTGTCTGGGCAACAGCAGGGGCCGCAGAAGCGGTCGCGGCGGCGATGAGGGGAATCCAGATGCGCATGGGGAAGCTTTCATTGCGGGAAAACAGAGGCTTCCTCAATACCCGTTTCCTCCATGCACGATCAAGGCGAACTGTCGGCCTCCCGCGCGATTGGTGGCAGGCGGCTCATGCACATTGCCGATGGACCGAGATGATGGGCGTATATGTTCCGTTTTTAAACCTTTGCGCATGGGCTTTCATCACGATGACCTGATCCGTCACCCTTGGCGCTGATCCGGCCTTGGTTCTGTGAACCTCGCTTGCTATGCCTGCTTTAACACAACGGAACAAATCCCGTTGGCTTGGGCCACAAAAGGAATATGGCCCTCATGAAACACGCCGGAAAATTTGCCCTCCTGATTGCTCTGGTTGGCGCTATTGCCGTGGGGGTGATGCTCTTCGGGGCGCGCTTCGGGTTTTGGGAGCCGATTGTGGGGTTTGGCCTTTACCGAACCTATCTCAACCCTTTGGGGGCCATCCTGACCGGAATAGGGCTTCTCGCACTTGTCCTTCATCTTATACGCAAAGAAAGCGGCAGCGCTGTCGCAGGTGGCTTTGCCGCGCTCATCGGGCTGGCTTGTCTGATGCCTTTGATCGCCGGAACACTCAATCCGCCCCTCAGAGCGCCACCTATCCATGATATTTCGACGGACACGGTCAATCCGCCTGTGTTTGAAGTGTTGGATGAGACCCGTGCAGGGGCGAAAAACACGCTTGAATACGGCGGAGCGGACCTGGCCGCAGCGCAAGAGGCCGGCTATCCCGACATCGCACCTCTGAACACGGATCTGTCCCCGAAAGAGGCCTTTGAGCGCGCCTTGAGCGTCGGCAGAGACATGGGATGGGACATTGTCGCGTCGGATGCGGAGCGTCTTCGTTTCGAAGCGACGGCCCATACGCCGGTCTTCCATTTTGCCGATGATATTGTGGTTGTTGTCACGGCAGATGGCGATGGCAGCCGTGTCGATATGCGCAGCGTTTCGAGAGTCGGACGCGGTGACCAAGGGGTGAACGCCGCAAGGATTCGCACATTCCAAGACCGTTACGCGGAATAAACACGGCAATAGAAACGCCTGTCGGCAAAGCCCTGGCGCAAATCTGCGCTTTGACCTTGCCGATGGATGTGTTCTGGCGGGGGAACCGATTGCCGGTTTCCACCCGCCGAAAGAGGCCTCAGGTGCCCGCGATCGGTTGCCAGTTTCCGTTCTCGTCTGGTGCGAATTGCGGGATATGCGCGACGGAGACGAGATGGTTCACATCCTCGCCCAGTGTTTTGCGCCATTCCTGTGCTTCGGTCAGAATAACGCCCGCGCCGACAACTTCACCGCCCGCCTGACGGACCAGTTCGAGAGCCGCTTTGAGGCTGGAGCCGGAGGCCACAACATCATCGACCACCACCACGCGCTTGCCCTTGATGAGCGGGATCGCGGCCCGATCAAGCAGGAGGCGCTGTTCACCCTTGGATGTGATCGAGGTCAGTTTGTATTCCAGCGCATCGGACAAGTGAAGTTTGGGGGATTTCTGCAAAACCACATATTTGTCCAGCCCGAGCGCCCGTGTGACCTCAATAGCCACAGGAATGCCGAGGGTTGCCGGCCCCACGATGATGTCGGGCTGAAGCGGCGCGATCTGTTCCGCAAGGCAGCGTCCGATATGCTCGCCAAACTTCACGCCAAGGTCGATCACCATCATCAGGGAGATGGCAAAGTCGGGGTTGATCGGCACAATCGGGAGATCAAGAGAATAGCCTTGAACATCCACGGTCCATGTCTGGGGGGCGGTTTTGTCGGTCATCGGGTCTTATCCTTCCAGGACATATGCGGCTCGACCATCAACCCCACCTCGCGCCATGTTGTGCGTTTGCGGGACAGATCAAAGCCGTAAAGGGTCAGTGAAAATGAGATGGCATGGGCGGTGCGGATGGCTTGCACCAGAAGCGGCACCCCGCGCGCAAGTGCAAAACGGAGCTTTTTCACAAGGCCCACATTGTCGATCTCCATGCCGCGGGCGCGCTGGGCGTCGGCAATGCGCTCGAACTCGTCGCGGAGCATCGGGATAATTCCGAAGGTCAGGGACAGAACCAGCGTGACAATGGCGGGCAGGCGCGCGGCAGAGCAGGCGGCCAAAATCGCACCGGGGCTGGAGGTTTCCATCACGAAGTAGAACAGCGCCGTCGTGGCCACCAGCCGTGCGGCCATTTTGGCGGCAATCGCCAGCGCGTCGAGCGGCGCGGTGCCTTGCAGCAGGAGGTTCACCATCCAGCTTGCAATTACCATCACCGTGAGCAATCCGGCCCCTTTGAGATAGCTGCGCAGTTTGGGCACTTTGGTAACCCAGAGACCAAACAGACACAAAAGTGCAAAGGGCACACCATATTGCCAGTTCGGCGCAAACCACGCGACGGTCATCAGGGCAAAGGCGAAGGCCAGTTTCACGAAGAAATTCAGGTCATGCAAGCGGGTCATTCGGCGCATTCCTTCTGAGCGGCGTAGGGCGCGGGCCAGCCGAGCGCCGCAAAGGCCGGACTGTTCCAGCCGTCCTCGCATGTGCCGTCGAACGGAATGTGCCCGTCCCCGACAATCACAAGGCGGGTCGACACATCGTCCACCAGTTCCAGATCATGGGACACCAACATCACCGCGCGTCCGGCCTGTGTCATCCGCTCAAGGAATTTTTCGAGAAGCGCGCGGCCTTCGAGATCACGTGCCAGCAGGGGTTCGTCAATGATGGCAATCACCGCACCACTGGCATCGGCACAGGCAAGCCCGAGCTGGCCTTGCTGGCGGGCGGAGAGTGCGAAGGGGTTCGTCTCGCCCAGACCGGCCAAGCCGTAGCGGGCCAGCAGGGTCTCTTCCTCCTCGTGACTGTCACCCATGGAGAGCGCGAAGCGCACCTCTTCCGCGACGGTCATATGGAACAGGATTTGTCGCATGCTTTGCGGTACATAGGCGATAGACCGTGCCCGCCGTGCCGTGGTCCATCCGTCCGCCCGCGTGCCAGCCAGCGTGATTTCACCCGAGGCGACAGGGGACAGGCCCAGAACAGAGCGCATCAGCGTGGTCTTGCCCGCGCCATTGCGACCGATAACGCCCAAGACTTCGCCTTCGCGCAGGGTCAATTCAAGCTGGTCCAGAACCGGCTTGCCGGAAGCGCGTGTGAGCTTTGTACGCAGGTTTGAAATGCCCAGCAATTCGGCGCCAACACTTTGTGCGGCACGGGTGCGGGCCGGACGGCGCGGTGCCAGAAGTCCGGCGTCTTGCCACAACGCGGTCTCCTCCAGCGCAGGGCGCAGAGGCCTGATCGGGGACAGTGTGCCTTTCGAAAGAATGGCCAGACGCTCTGTGACGGAGGCAAGATGGGTCGGATCCTGTTCCGCAATGATTACGGAGGACACGGTCTCTGCGGCCTGTGACAAAGCGTGACACAGGCGCTGCCGTGCCGCCGGATCAAGACCGGTCGTCGGCTCGTCAAGGACCAGAACCTTCGGATGAGGGGCCAGAGCCGCCGCAAGAACCACCATGCGCCGCTCACCGCCCGACAGGGTCAGGACGCGGCGTCCGGCCAGTTCGGTCAGTTCCAGCTGTTCCATCAAATCCCGCACACGGTCGCGGACCTCGGCCCGCGCCACGCCACGGTTTTCGAGCGGGAAGGCAATGATGTCTTCGACCGAAAGGTCCCAAAGCTGGTCTTCGACGGTCTGGGCCACAAAACCGATATGGGAGAACAGCGCGTCATTGCCCATTTCGGACAGCGCGCGGCCTTCGAGAGAGACCCGACCGGAATAACTCTGGTTCGGAATGATTTTCGGGATGATGCCGGCCAGCGCCATCATCAACGTGGTTTTGCCTGCCCCTGTCGCGCCACAGATCAACAGGCGTTGCGCGGGGTCGAGGTCAAAGGTGACATCAGACAGAAGGGGTTCGGACGCGCCGAACCCCAATGTCAGGTTTTGTGTAGAGAAAAATGACATGTAATCAGAAGCGCTTGAAGCCGGCCGGATGTGCGGCAGTCAGGATTTTCTGCGCGGAAGCCACCAACAGAGGCGTCCCGATCAACATCGGCACAATGTCCGACAGGCCGAGATAGCCAACAGCCCACCAGAAGGGGAAGATGTTGAGGAATGCAAGGCTTGCGGAGACGGCAACAACCATCACCAGACCGACACCCAGACATACGGCCGCAATGCGGATCAGGGTCTTTTTGTCGAATGTGGTTGTGGCAGGATTGAACAACAGCCCCGGAACCAGACCTGTCAGACCCACGGCCAGACCATCGACGATCAGCGAATGGGCCGGAATAAACGTGCCCGCCAGAAGCGACCAGATGATGGTGCCGAGATAGCCGCAAATAAACCCGCTCTTCCACCCCAGAAGGATGCCGATCAAAGGCGGCAGGAAGGCAAAGATGCGCCATTGAATGATCCCCGGAACAAGCTGGATCGGGTTGGCATAGGTCCACAACACGCCTGTTGCGGCGGCAGCGACGATGGAGAGAACGAGGGGAAAGAGGCTGGAGCCATTCTCCTCGGGAAGAGCGGTGTTGGTCATGATGTTGGTCCTGTCGGTTAAGGGGAGGCGTTGTGCCTTTGGGGTGGTGTCGTATGCGATCTGGCCTCCTCCCAACCGTCTTCGCGCTAGTGTCGTGTCTATTCCGCCATGAGTGGTTGCGTCGGGGCGAGGCTCGGGTCCGCGCTGCTCAGATCAATGCGCGCTTCGCCGTCAACGATGCGGAATTGCGGAATGTGGCCCAGCCGGTGCACCAGAGCGGCGTCCTGCGCCAAGGCTTCGCGCCAGCGGTTGCCCTCTGTCAGAATGGAGCCGACGGCGAGAATTTTTGCGCCCGCCCGCCGCACCAGCCGCATCGCTGCCGACATGCTTGCACCAGTGGCAATCACGTCATCCACAACCACCACGCGGCGGCCTTGCAGCAGCGAAATCTGCCTGCGATCCAGCAGCAATCTCTGGGGCTTGTCCGTGGTGATGGACCGGACGGGCTCTTCCAAAGCATCGGCAAGGTGGAATTTCGGAGACTTCTGCAAGATGACATACTGGTCCAGTCCGAGATGGCGGGAAACATCCATCGCCACCGGAATGCCCAACGTCGCGCTGCCGATCACAACCTCGGGCTTGAGCGGGGCGAATTTCTCGGCCAGCGCCTTGCCGACACGGTCGCCAAAGGCCAAGCCCATCTCGATGTCCATCAGAAGCGCAATCGCCCGTTGATCGTCAAGCTGTAGCATCGGCAGGCACGTCGGTTCGCCTGCAATATTCACCTCATAGTATTCCGGAGCGATCAACCGCAAGAGACACACCTTTCGAGTCGTAAATACAGGTCATAACCTCTGACATTCACGGAAGCGTTACAAACGCGAAGAATCCAACACAGCGTTGAGTTTTAGTTTACACTCTGCGATGATTGCGCCTTATGGTGCTCACGGATAGAGGCGTCTTTATGGAGCGCGTATTTTTCTCTCGTTTTTTCAAGTATATGGATGAAATTGCCCGCCTCGGTTCCATCCGTCAGGCGGCGGATAAACTCCATGTCTCGGCCTCTGCAATCGACAAGCAACTGCTCAAAGCGGAGGAGGATTTAGGTCTTCAGCTCTTCGAGCGTCATCCTAGAGGCGTGCGACTGACCTCCGCCGGAGAATTGCTCATGTACCGGATGCGGGAATGGCAAAAGGACATGCGTGCGGTCGGGGCCGAGATCGAAGAGTTGAAGGGGCTGCGCCGTGGCGAGGTCCGTATCGCGGTGCCGCAGGAGACGGTTGTGAGCTTTCTGCCGCAGGCCTTGAGCGCCTTTCTGCACGACAATCCCAAAATCAACATCACCGTCCAGACCGTGGATTCTGAACAGGTGCGCCAGATGGTGATCGACGGGGAGGTGGATTTCGGCCTGACCTTCAGTCCGCGCCCCTTGCCCGGAGTTCTGATCCTGCGCGAATTGGCTTTCAAGATTTTCGCGCTGACGCCAGCGGATGGCACGACACGCAAAAGCATCTCTCTGGAACGCTTCTTCGCCCGCCCGATCCTGATGCCGGACGGGACCAGCCATTTGCGCGATATTCTCGACATCGCGGCGGCGCGGGCGGGAGTCGATTTCAAACTGGGGCTGACCTCAAACAACCTCGAACTTTTGCGCCAGCTTGTGCGGGAAGGCAGTGGTCACAGCGTCATTCTGTCCTGTCCCGCGACATTCTCCGGTCCGGGCGAAGGGCTGACCGCCCTGCCGCTGCGCGGGGCAGGGGTCTCTGATCTCGACCTGTCCCTGATCGCCGCGCGAGACCGGTCTGCGGGGCTCGCCGCTGTTGTGGCCATACGCCATTTCGAGACTTTCATCGACACCATCTCAGGCGCGACCTGACAGAGAGCGCTGCAAGAAGGGGCCGCCTTTCAGGGAACGCCTTACAACAGTCTTGCGCGGCGTGGCCTCTTTCAATATATGCACATTTGCGCTAATGAGCGAATAATTGAGTCGAAACTGGATATGGTCGCAAAAATGCAAGACAGCCCTTGGACACTAGCCTTCAATGAATTCCTCCATGTCGGTGGCGTTCTTGTCGTCATCATCGCCGTTGTCTCCGTGGTGACAGGCATCATTCGGGAATATATTCCGCAGGAAAAACTTCAGAAGAAACTGGCCAAACATGAAAACCGCGGCCCGTTGATGGGGGCGCTTCTGGGCACGCTGACGCCGTTTTGCAGCGCGTCGATGGTGCCCGTGGTGATGGGCATGGCGGAGATGGGGGCCTCGATGGGCACGATCTTCGGCTTTCTGATCTCCGCGCCCCTGTGCAACTTCGTGGTGGTCGGGCTTATTCTGGCGACCTTCGGCCTCAATGTGACGCTTATCTATATCGCGATCACGTTGGGCGGGGCGGTTCTCGCGGGCTATCTCATCGGATTTACGCCGCTGAAGCACGCGGTCCGGCGCGACATGACCGCCCCTGCGAGTGGTTGTAGTGCCGCGCCCGCCCCGTCTTGCGGCGCAACCCCTGCGCCCACATGCGGCGGCACACCAGCAATGGCCACGGCTAGCTGCTCTGCGGCTCCAGCCTCTGCCTCCGCCTGCGACGATACGGGCGTGCCCATCGTCTTTTCGGCGGACACGGCAAATTCCACCCATGCCACGCTCCCCCATGCCCAGCGGATCCGTGCCTCCATGCCCTTTGCCTGGGCGCTGTTCAAACGGATCATTCCCTATGTGCTGATCGGTGCCGTGATCAGCGCCATATCGGCCGCCTTCCTCCCCGCCGAAATCGTCGAGAAATATGTTGGCAGCGACAGTTGGTATGCAATCCCGATTGCGGCGGGGATCGGTGTGCCGCTCTATCTGCGCATCGAAATGGCACTGCCCCTGCTTCAGGTGTTGATCGCCAAAGGCATGGGGATGGGCGCGGCCATGGCGCTTCTGATTGGCGGCACGGGGGCCAGCTTGCCCGAAATCGCGATCATCTCTTCGGTGCTCAAGCCCAAGGCCGTGGTCGCCTTTGTCGTCACCGTGTTGACGCTGGCCATGATCGGCGGCGGGCTCTTTGTTGTCATCGCGTGATCTGCCCCGAACCAAGGAGGCCTGACCTTGAAACGGCTTTTGAACCTCTGCCCCTACACGCATCTCTGGCGGGCGGGCAAACGCGCGGTGGTGGAGCGTAAACTGCCCGACTCCGCAAGACCGGGAGCCTTTGTCACGCTCTTGGGCCTGTTCTGCCCCTTTTTCTGGCTGGCGCTCTTCACCGGTGCCAGCCGGAGCGAACTGACCTTCCATGCCATCCATTCCGGTGTGGTGGTGCTGATCGGTGTCATATTACTGGTGATCGGGCTGGCGAAAGACCACAGCGATCCAGAGCGCCGCGATCCGCCAGCATAACGCCATTTGCGCAGGGCACGGGAGCGGACGCATTGCTGTTCCGTGCCCGCTCGGTTAGTTTTCGCACAGAGGATTTTCGATGGGGGATAAAATGGACGACCGCTATGTCGAAGCGCTAAAGGCCATTGCCGAGCCCCATCGTTTGCGGCTGTTCTGGCTATTGCTGCAAGTCAACGAGCGGATCTGTGTGGCCGAGGCGATGGATGTGCTTGGCGAGACCCATTACAATATGTCGCGCAACCTGAAGATCCTGTTGAAAGCGGGACTGGTGCGTGCCGAGAAAGACGGAAAATGGGTGTTCTATACCCTGAGCCCCAAGGATGACGCTTTTCATCAAGGGCTTGTCGATGCGGTCCGGTCCATCCCCGCCAGCGAATTCACGGACGAGATCAAACGGTGCCGCCTGCGCCTGAGCCTGCGCGAAGACGGGCGTTGCGTGGTCGGGGCCGGAAGCGCGGAATGGGAAGAGGCCTGCCGCGCCGAGCAGGCGCAAAGTAGCCCGCGACCGAACTAAGTCGCCGGTGTCCGAATTGGACACCGGCCCTCGCTCTACTCACATATTCGGATAATTCGGCCCGTCTGCGCCTTGCGGCGTGGTCCATGTGATGTTCTGCGACGGGTCTTTGATGTCGCAGGTTTTACAATGGACGCAGTTCTGGAAATTGATGACGAACTCCGGTTTGCCGTCTTTCTCCACCACCTCGTAGACGCCTGCGGGGCAGTAACGCTGTGCGGGCTCGTCAAACTTCGGCAGGTTGACCGAGATCGGCACATCGGCCTGCGCGAGTTTGAGGTGACAGGGCTGGCTTTCCTCGTGGTTGGTGGCCGCGAAGGCAACGTTGGTCAGCCGGTCAAACGACAGCACGCCATCGGGTTTCGGGTAGTCGATCGGCTCGAACTTGTCGGCGGGGCCGGTGGCTTCCGCATCGCTCTTGCCGTGTTTGAGCGTGCCAAAGAAAGAGAAGCCGAACAGCGAATTGGTCCACATATCCAGACCGCCAAAGGCCAGAGAGCCCATGAGGCCGAGCTTGGCCCAGAGCGGTTTGACATTGCGCACGGGTTTGAGATCCTTGCCGACCGGTCCCTCGTGGATGGCGGTCTCGTAGGCGGTCAGTTCGTCGCCCGCCCGCTCTGCCGCG
Source organism: Celeribacter halophilus (assembly GCF_900114135.1). Lineage (GTDB taxonomy): Bacteria > Pseudomonadota > Alphaproteobacteria > Rhodobacterales > Rhodobacteraceae > Celeribacter > Celeribacter halophilus. The sequence goes on along the minus strand of NZ_FORY01000004.1, from coordinate 175,042 downwards.
ATGGCACCGGCCGCGGCTTCTGCGGCCGCGATACCGGAGAGCATGGCGTTATGGTTGCCCTTGATGCGCGGCACGTTCACCATACCCGCCGAACAGCCGAGCAGCACACCGCCAGGGAAGCTCAGCTTCGGCAGCGACTGATAGCCGCCCTCGGAGATCGCGCGTGCGCCGTAAGCCACGCGTTTGCCGCCTTCCAGAAGATCGGCGATCATCGGGTGGTGTTTGAGGCGCTGGAATTCCATGTAGGGAAAGACATGCGGGTTTTCGTAGTTCAGGTGGGTCACAAGCCCGATAAAGACCTGATTGTTTTCCGCATGATAGATGAAGGAACCGCCGCCCGCGTTCTTGCCCAGAGGCCAGCCCATCGTGTGGCTCACCGTGCCTTCGCGGTGTTTCGCAGGGTCGATTTCCCAGATTTCCTTCATGCCGAGGCCGAATTTCTGCGGCTCTTTGCCCGCGGAGAGATCGAACTTGGCAATCACCTCCTTGCTCAGAGAGCCGCGTACGCCTTCGCCGAAGAAGACATATTTGCCGCGCAACTCCAAGCCCGGCTCGTAATTCGCGCCGATAGAGCCATCCGGCTCGCGCCCGAACTCGCCTGCAACAACCCCTGCCACACGCGGGGAACCGTCCTCATTCGTGTCCCAGACGATCTGCGAGGCGGCCATGCCGGGAAAGATTTCAACCCCAAGCTCTTCGGCCTGTTCGGCCAGCCAGCGGCAGACATTGCCCATCGAGACAATGTAATTGCCGTGGTTTGACATGAGTTTCGGCATCGGCCAGTTGGGAATGCGAACCTTGCCGGAAGCGCTCAGCATGTAGAAATTATCTTCCTTGACCTCGGTGGTCACAGGCGCGCCCTTGTCCTTCCAGTCGGGGAACAGGGTTGCCAGACCCACCGGATCAAGCACGGCGCCCGACAGGATATGCGCCCCCACTTCCGATCCTTTTTCCAACACCACGACCTCAAGTGCGGGGTCGATCTGTTTCAGCCGGATCGCCGCAGACAGGCCCGAAGGCCCCGCGCCGACGATCACGACATCATAGTCCATGGCTTCGCGTGTTATCTCGGTCACGGCTGGCTGTCCTTATGTGTCTGGTTTGAAGGGCAGGCCGCCCGATATGCGTGGGCGGCCTTGATGTGTTGTGTGGGGAGGGGGGCGGAGGGTATGTTTTACCCTGCGCCCACAGGTTTTCGGGGGGTTATGACTCAGCCCTCGCAAGTGTGCTCGGGCGCGTTTACCCTGCGCCCGCAGGTTTGCGGGCGCGTTCGAACCTTTCAAAGGTCCACTGGACCTTTGAATCCGGCAAAGCCGGACCGGTTCTCACCCCATTCTTTCCGAGCTATAGCTGCCCGGTGATGCCTGGAAGACCACCGTCTTGTTGCCGTTCAGGAACACGCGGTGGTTGGCGTGGGCGTGGATGGCGCGGGCAAGCACCTGACTTTCCACGTCACGACCCAGCGAGACGTAATCTTCCGGACTTTGCGCATGGGTGACGCGGACGGTGTCCTGTTCGATGATCGGACCTTCATCCAGATCGGCGGTCACATAGTGAGAGGTCGCCCCGATCAGTTTCACGCCGCGCGCATAGGCCTGTTTGTAGGGGTTCGCGCCTTTGAACGAGGGCAGGAACGAGTGGTGGATGTTGATGATCCGACCCGACATTTTCTGGCACATCTCGTCCGACAGGATTTGCATGTAGCGCGCCAGAACGATCAGCTCGGCGCCCGAGTCCTCGACCACTTTCATGATCGCGGCTTCGGCTTCGGGCTTGTTCTCCTTGGTCACCTTGATGCAGTGGAAGGGAATGTCGTTATTCACCACAACCTTCTGATAATCCATGTGATTCGAGATCACTGCCACAATCTCCACCGGCAGCGCGCCGATGCGCACGCGGTAGAGCAGGTCGTTTAGACAATGACCGAAACGCGAGACCATGATGACCACTTTCATCTTTACGCTCTCGTCGTGGAAGGCGTAGGTCATGCCGAAGTCTTTGGCGATGGGGGCGAAGCTCTCTTCGATCTCGGCCAGATCAATGCCGGTTTCCGGCGTGAAGCTCACGCGCATGAAGAACTGGTCGGTTTGCGGGTCGTCGAATTGCGAACTGTCGGTGATGTTACACCCCATTTCGGCAAGCTTGCCGGAAATGGCCGCAACAATGCCGCGCTGGCGTGCGCAGGTGACGGTAAGACAGGAGTTGGTCATAGATACGGGGTCCTTATCAAACGCCCAGAAGCGTTGGTTCGGGGAAAGAGTGAAGATGGCAACAGGCGCTCAGCGTATTGGCCAGAAGACAGGCGATGGTCATCGGGCCGACACCGCCGGGCACAGGGGTGATGGCTCCGGCAACTTCGGAAACCTCGTCAAAACAGACATCGCCCACAAGACGGGTCTTGCCCTCGCCGCGTTCGGGCGCGGGGATGCGGTTGATGCCCACGTCGATCACAGTGGCACCGGGCTTGATCCATTCGGCTTTCACCAGCCCCGGCACACCAGCAGCCACCACAACGATGTCGGCCATCCGTGCCAGTTCGGGAATGTTGGTCGAGGACTTGTGCGCCACAATCACCGTGCAATCGGCATTGAGCAACAAGCGGCCCATCGGCTTGCCCACAATGTTGGAATGGCCGATCACCAGTGCCGTCTTGCCGCGAAGATCAGGGTAGATCTGCGCCAGCATCATCATACAGCCGCGCGGCGTGCAGGGCACAATCGCGTCCTGTCCGGTGCCAACCATGCCGACATTGGTGGTGTGGAACCCGTCCACATCCTTATGCGGATCAATGGCGTTGATCACCAGCTTGCTGTCCAGATGTGCAGGCAGCGGCAGTTGCACGAGGATGCCATGCACCTCCGGATCGGAGTTGAGCCGTGTGATGAGGTTCAAAAGCTCCTCTTCGCTGGTGTCCTCGGAGAGCCGGTATTCGAAGGAGTTCATCCCCGCCTCGACAGTCTGCTTGCCCTTCGAGCGCACATAAACCTCGGAGGCCGGATCGTTGCCGACGAGGACAACGGCCAAGCCCGGGATCACCCCGTGCTCGGCTTTGATCTGTGCGACGACATCCTTGACGGAGCTGCGCAGGTCCGCTGCGAGCGCCTTGCCGTCGATGATCTGCGCTGTCATTTGAGCTTCTCCGTCATCTCGGGCACAGCGTCAAAGAGATCAGCGACAAGACCGAAATCGGCGACCTGGAAGATCGGCGCTTCTTCGTCCTTGTTGATCGCCACGATGATCTTCGAGTCCTTCATGCCGGCCAAGTGCTGGATCGCACCGGAGATGCCGCAGGCGATGTAGAGATCGGGGGCGACGACCTTGCCGGTCTGACCGACCTGCTTGTCATTGGGCGCATAACCGCTGTCTACAGCCGCACGCGAAGCACCAACAGCCGCGTCCATCGTATCGGCCAGACCTTCGATCAGTGCAAAGCTCTCTTCGGAGCCGACACCACGCCCGCCGGAGACCACGACCTCTGCGGAGGTCAGTTCGGGGCGGTCCGAGGTCACAACACGGTCTTCGATCCACGAGGCTAGATCGCTTGCGGCGACCGGATCAAGTGTTTCGACCGGAGCCGAACCGGTAGACCCCGCGGCATCGAAACCGGCGGTCCGGATGGTCAGCACCTTGACCGGATCGTTGGATTTTACGGTCTGGATCGCGTTGCCCGCATAGATCGGACGCGCAAACGTATCCGCGCTCTCGACAGCCACGACATCAGAGATCACCATCACATCTAGAAGGGCGGCCAGACGCGGGAAGGCGGCTTTGGCCGATGTGGTCGCTGGCGCCACGATATGGGTGAAACCCGGAGCCAGAGAGAGCAGAAGATCGGTCAGCGCCTCGGGCATCTGGTGGCCGTAATCAGCGCCTTCGACATGCAGCACCTTGGCAACGCCATCAAGTGCAGCCAGCGGCGCGGGATCGACACCTTCGCCTGCGGCCAGAACCGTGATCGGCCCCAGAGCGGTTGCAGCCGCCACAGCTTTGGCCGTGGCATCAAGCGCGATATTTGCGCCGGAGATTTCAGCGACGAGAAGTACAGACATTAGGCCACCCCTGCTTCTTTGAGTTTGGAAATCAGCTCATCAACAGAGCCCACAATCTGACCTGCGGCCCGCGCGGCGGGTTCATCGGTCTTGACCAGCTCAAGGCGCGGTGTGACATCCACGCCGTAATCCGCCGGTGTCATCTTTTCGAGCGGCTTTTTCTTGGCCTTCATGATGTTCGGCAAGGAGGCATAGCGCGGCTCGTTGAGACGCAGATCACAGGTTACGATGGCCGGAAGCTTGACTTCCACCACTTGCAGACCGCCATCCACTTCGCGGGTGACACGCGCGGTGCCGTCCGCGATTTCCAGCGCAGAGGCCGAAGTCGCCTGACCCCATCCCAGAAGCGCGGCCAGCATCTGACCCGTCGCGTTCATGTCATTGTCGATGGCCTGTTTGCCCGCGATCACCAGACCCGGCTCTTCGACTTCAACAACCTTGTCCAGAAGCTTTGCCACGGCCAGAGGCTCGATGTCCGTATGCACATCGTCCGCCGCCGTGATCAGGATGGCGCGATCCGCCCCCATAGCCAGCGCCGTGCGCAGCGCATCTTCCGACTTGGCAACCCCGATGGACACAGCCACCACTTCCGTCGCGATCCCTTTTTCCTTGAGACGCACAGCTTCTTCCACCGCGATCTCGTCGAAAGGGTTCATCGACATTTTTACATTCGCAAGATCGACACCGCTGCCGTCCGACTTCACACGGACCTTCACATTGTAATCAATCACGCGTTTCACAGGCACGAGAATTTTCATGTATTCATTTCCTTTTGAGGGGGAGGAAGGTCCGCGCTTACGCGCGGATCCGTGCATATTCAGGGTCGTAGAGGTCCGGCTCGACCACTTTCGCCGCAATCGGCTCGCCGATCACTTCGACAAAGAGATCTGTGCCGATGGGCGCGAAGTCGGGATCAACAAAGCCCATGGCGATGTTCTTGCCGGTCCGGTAGCCCCAGCCCCCAGAGGTGATCGTGCCGATACATTTGCCATCGGCATCCACGATGCTGTCGCCACCTTGAGCCGGGGCATGGGTGCAGTCGATCACCATAGAGACAAAGTTCCGGCGCGGGCCTTCTTCCTTCATCTTGAGCAGGGCGTCCTTGCCGATGAAGGCGGGCTTGTCGAGTTTCACGAAACGGGACAGGTCGCTTTCCAACGGGTTGTATTCGGTGATGAGATCGGCCTTCCAGTGACGGTAGCCTTTTTCGAGACGCATGGAGTCCACTGCCATGCCACCGAAGAGTTTCATGCCGAATTCTTCGCCTGCTTTTCTCAGGGCAAGGTAGGCGGCATAGAGCTGGTTGTTCGGGACGTGGATTTCGTAGGCCAGTTCGCCAGAGAAGCTCACCGACATGACCACAGCAGGGGCGATGCCGATGAAGGCTTCGCGCACGGAGAGCCACGGGAAGGCCTCTTTCGACCAGTCGCCACGGGACACGGCAGAGAGGACATCACGGGATTTCGGCCCTGCGATCACGAGGATGGTGTAGTCGTTGGTCAGGGATTTGACCTGAACAGAGCCGTCTTCGGGCAGGTGTTTTTGCAGCCAGTCCATGTCGTGATATTCGGACGCCGCTGCCGAGCCATACCAGATTTTGTCTTCGGAGAGGTTCGCAAGCGTGGCCTCGCCTTTGACATTGCCGTGGTGGTTCAACAGATAGGTCAGACCAACCTTGCCGACTTTTTTCGGCACGCGGCTACAGACAATCGTGTCCAGCCATTCGCGCGCGCCCGGACCGGTGATCTCGAACCGGTTGAACCCGTTCACCTCGGTCAGGCCGACAGAGGTCTGCACGGCTTTGATCTCTTCGGCGACCACGTCGAAGGTCTCGTTGAATTTGAAGCTGTAGCTCTGGTGGAAATCCGGTGTCGGCTTGATGAATTCCATCCGTTCCCAGCCGTTGACGACACCGAATTCCGCACCTTCTGCGGCCAGCACAGGAGTGATCGGCGTGGTTTTCGCCGGACGACCTGCGGGGCGGTGTTCGTGCGGGAAGTGGAAGCGGAATTCGTTCTGGTAATCCTCGATGGCTTTAAGGGCCGTGAGTTCCACATTGGCGTGGCCGGTGAAGCGGCGTGGGTCGATCACCCATGTGTCGTAGCAGGCTTCGCCATGCACGATCTGTTGCGCGAGAAGCCAGCCGTGACCGCCGCCTTCGCCAAGACCTGCACGCAGGCCGATGATGCAGAAAGCATTGCGCTTGCCGGGGATCGGGCCGACGAGCGGGGCGCCGTCGATGGTGTAGGTGATCGGGCCGTTGACGATGGAGTGGATACCCACTTCGGTCAGCGCCGGCATACGTTCAAACGCGCCTTCTAGCACATCCATCACGCGGTCCAGATCGTCGGGACAAAGGGCGTTGACAAAGTTCGGGTCGATCCCGTCCATGCCCCAAGTCTTACAATCCTGCTCATAGAAGCCCACGAGCAGACCGTTTTTCTCCTGACGGCAGTAGTAGTCGCTGATCGGGCAGCGCAGGAGCGGCATCCGGAAATCGGACTCTTCGATGGCTTTGATCGGCTCGGTCAGGAAATACTGGTGCTCCATAGAGGCAACAGGGTGGTGCACACCCATCATCGCGCCCACTTCGTTCACGCGGTAGCCACAGGCGTTGACCACAATGTCACAATCAATGTCGCCATGTTCCGTGTGGACGGTCCATGTGTCATCCTTGTGCTGGGTCAGACCGGTCACCGGCGTGTTGCGGTAGACTTCCGCACCGGCCAGACGCGCACGACGCGCCAAAGCCTGACAGAGCTGCGCAGGGTCGATGTCCCCGTCGAGCGGATCCCAAAGACCGCCCAGAAGGTTGTCGGTGGACACCAGCGGGTGACGGCGCGCGCATTCTTCGGCGTCGATCAGTTCGAAATCCACGCCCATGCCTTTGGCAACGCTGATGAAATGGCGGTAGCCTTCCATCTGCTCTTCGGTGTTGGCAAGGCGGATACCGCCATCGGCGTGGTGGTAGTTGATCGGATACTCGGGATCCTCCGCCAGCTCTTTATAGAGCGCGATGGAGTGGGACTTCAGCCCGACCATGGTCTGCGTGGCCCCGAAGTTGGTGACCTGTGCCGCAGAGTGCCAAGTGGTGCCCGAGGTCAATTCGTTGCGTTCGACCAGAACGACATCCGTCCAACCTTCCTGCGTCAGGTGGTAAAGCGTGGAACAGCCAGCAATACCGCCACCGATAACAACAACTTTCGTTCGCGTCTTCATATCGACCTCATCTGGAAAAATTCTTTCTTCCGCTAAATCCTTCCGCCTGATTTGGGTCAATTGATTAAAATGCGGGTTCAGGAAAACAGAACGGGTAAAAAATGAAATGCGAACATCTCGAAAAGATCGTTCAGGCGTTAAAATTGCTTTGTTTCTTGTATTTTTAAGGGTTTAATGGGATTCTGGCGGCATATCCCATGAAATTGCCACGGCGGAAAATTGTGCCTGAAATACGGGCATTTTGAAAATGGACCTGTTTCGGGTTCATCAAACAAGAATAGGGTGTGACAGGATAAATGGCAGAGTCGACTCAATCATCGCGGGTTCTGACGGAGTTCTCGGACCGGCTGACCCTGCGCGGTCTGCGGGTGTTCATTGCTTTGGAAGAGGTCCGCTCGGTGGCCGAAGCGGCCAAGGTTCTGGGGTTGAGCAAATCCAATGTTTCGCAAAACATCACCACTTTGGAACAGAACCTCGGAACCAAGCTTTTCGACCGCAAGCAAAAGCCGATTTCCCTCACACCGGCGGGGCATGTGCTGAGTCTGCACGCGCATCGCATCATGGCGATGGTCTCGGCGGCGGAGGCCTCTCTGGCTGAATTCAATGTCGACAGCCTGCCGGTTCTGAACTTCGCCATTATCGATGATCTGGACGCCTCTCTGGCTCCCGTCATGGCGACAGCCCTGCAGTCGCATCTGGCCAACAGCTATATCTGCACCTTCTCGGGCCGCTCCGATCAGGTTACATCGCGGCTCATCTCAAGGGCGGCGGATATTGCGGTGACCGCCAGCATCCCCACCGACATCCACAAATTCCACATTCAGGAGCTTTACCGCGAACAATTCGTTCTGGTCACGGCGCGAAGCAAATACCGCCCCTCCGATGACTGGCGCGAAACGCTTTCGCAACTGCCCTTTGTGCAATATTCCGATGCCATGCCCGTGGGCCAGCTTGTCGCCACACACCTCAAACGTATCGGCTTTGACGTGCCGCGCCGCTTTGCTTTCGAGACCAGTCGCTCGGTGATTGCTACGGTCGCGCGGGCAGGGGGCTGGACACTGGCCACACCTCTGAGCATCCTCGATGCCAGCCGCTTTCGTCAAGACGTGGACATTTATCCGCTGCCGTTTACGGGGCTGTCCCGTCCGATCTATCTCATCAGCCGGATGAACGAATTGGGTGCTTTGCCGGATATTCTGGCCAAGCAATTCCGGATTTTGCTGCAAAACGAATTGTTCCCGGAATTTGCCAGAACCGCGCCAAATGTGGCCGATGCTCTGGAAGTGCATGACATGCCATAGCGGGGCAGGGCGTCAGGGCGTGCCCAAAGCCTGCGCCGTGTGTTTCATCAGAGCCTCTACCGCTGCGATCCGCGCAAATCCTGAACGCCCCCGCCGCGAGATCGACCAGAGCCGATGATAGCGACGCTTCGGCAAGGGCAGGATTTTGAGCGCGTCTTGATGCGGAAAGGGATCAATGCCGGAGCGTGGCAGGATCGTATAGCCCAGCCCCTGCGCCACGGGGAGCGGGATTTGCCCGATCTGGTTGACGAAGGTGCGCAGCCTGAGCCGGTCCGAGCCGAGATACTCCTGTGAGAAATTGAGCGCGAACAACTCGTTGGCATAGGCATACCCGTCCGGATGGCCCACAAAACCCAAGGCATTCAGCCGCGCCAGATCAATACCGTCGCCCTCATAGGTTGCAGGCAGGACAAGGCAAAGCTCCTCACGCGCCAAGGGGGTGGCCTCCAGCCGTGGGTGATCCGGTTTGTCCGAGACCACGCCCAGATCAAATGCGCCTTCTAACACCTGCGATATGATGCTGGCTTGCGGCGCGGCGGTGACCTGTATCACCAGTTCGGGCGCGTCCTGCATCGCTTTGAGCAGATGCGGATAGACCCACATGGCAAAACTGCCGGAACATCCGATGCGCAACTCTCCGACCTTCGGATCATCCGCACTGATCGCGTCCCTGAGTGCGCGTTCCTCGGCGCGGCGGGACTTTCCCAGTTCGAACACCGCCTCGCCCGCAGGCGTGAGGGTAAAGGACTTGCCGTCTTTCAGGATGAGCGGCTTGCCGACTTGCGCCTCCAGCTTGCGCAGATGTTGCGACACGCCGGGCTGGGTCATGCCCATACGTTCGGCGGTGCGGGTGAAATGCCCGACCTCGCACAGGGTGGTGAAAGTCTCCAGCCAGATCGCGTTCAGCATGTTGATCCATTTTGTTATGAAAATAATGATAAATGATAATTTTTGTAAATTGATCCGTCGAGGTAATTCTGTCTCCAGACCCAAATGGAGATTATCATGATACCGACCCCGCGCAGCTTTTCCCATATCGGCCTGTCCGTTCCCGATCTCGACAAGGCCGTGGCCTTTTACCGCGATGTTCTGGGCTTTTATGTCATCATGGAGCCGACCGAGATTCTCGAAGACGACAGCGACATTGGCCGGATGTGTTCCGATGTTTTTGGCAAAGGCTGGACCCGCATCCGCATCGCGCATCTGGCCTCGGCGGACCGGATCGGCTTTGAATTGTTCGAATTCGACGGGCACCACGCGCCGGAGAACAATCTGGATTTCCGTCAGCACGGCACGTTCCACTTCGCGATTCAGGACCCGAATCTGGAAGACACGCTGGCCAAAATCGTCGCGGCCGGAGGCAAGCAACGGATGCCCGTGCGCGAATATTTCCCCGGTGAGAAACCTTACCGCATGGTCTATGTCGAAGACCCTTTCGGCATTGTGTTCGAGCTTTACAGCCACAGCTATGAGTTGACCTATTCGGCAGGCGCGTATTCCTGAGTATTTGGGCCATCAGAAAGCCGAAACGGTAAAACGAAAACGGCAGCCCCGTCAAGCTGCCGTTTGCTGTTTCATGAGATGCGAAAGAGGCGTTAGCTGCGGCCCTTCCACGGCACCAGCCATGCCTCGGCCTTGCGCATCAGGATGTCGATGCCAAAGCCGATCAGACCGATCAGCACGATGCCCATGAGGACGATATCTGTCGCCTGAAACTTGGAGGCGGCCACGATCATCTTGCCCGCGCCTTTTTCCGCAGCGACCAGCTCGGCGGCCACAACGGTCCCCCAGCAGACCCCCATCGCCACACGCGCACCGGTGAAGATTTCCGGCAGGGAGTTGGGCACAATCACATGGCGCAGGATTTGCCATTTGCTCGCGCCCAGCGAATAGGCGGCTTGCACTTTGGTGATGTTGACGCCGGAAACACCGGCCCGCGCCGAGATGATCATCACCCAGAGTGCCGCGAGGAACAGCAGCACGATCTTGCCGCTTTCACCGATGCCGAACCAGATGATCACCAGAGGGATCAACGCCAGTGGCGGCACGGGACGCATGAATTCGACGATGGGATCGAACCAGCCGCGTGCCCAGCCCGACAGGCCCATCGCATAGCCCAAGGGAATACCCACGAGAGAGCCAAGCACGAAGCCCGCGAACACCCGCCACAAGGACCAGCCGACATGTTCGAAGAGCGAGACGTTCTGATAGCCGTCCGTGGCGATTTCCCAGAAGCGCGAGAAGACGGATTCAGGGGAGGGCAGCCAGATCGGCTCCATCTGCCAACCGGCATCGGGGGAGAAGTTCAAAGAGCCTTTGGCGGTCATGGTCACGTCACCGTGGGGCACTTTGACCGTTTCGCCTGCGGCAATGGGTTTGCCTTCGATGGCGACGATCTTGGCGTCTTCGCCGTCATTGGCCTGCGCACGAATGAGGACAGAGCGCCATGCTGCCACACTCGCCGCGTCACCTTGGGCAAAGCCGCTGGCGGCAGGGGCTTCGGGGGCCTCAACCTTTTCGCCCGCCTCATGCACGATCACATTGACCGTGGCTTGTGCGGTTTCGCCGGCGGGGTTCTCGGAGGTGTATGTGAAACTTGTCTCCCCCTTGAACGGTCCGGGCATATGGACCGGCACCAGTTTGGAATCCGTGAAGGCCCCCCAAACCAGAAAGATCATCAGAACCGAGATGATCGATGCCGCCCGATCCGGTATGACCGCGCTTTCGTCCCCGAAGGTCACGGTCTTGAGCGAGGTGAAATCGGTGGTCTTGCTCATGAAGGTGCGGGCCATTTTCACGAGGACATAGGCCCCGAGAAACAGCCCCACATAGATCAATAGAACGATAATACCAGACATGTTCAGCTCTCCGCTCCGCCCATGATTTCTTCTTCCATTTCCCAGATCATCTGGAGAATTTCTTTCTTGGTCGCCCCGAACTCGGGATCATCCTTGACCGCTCTGAGATCGGCGCCCACGGCCTTGTCGGCAAAGGGAAGGTTGTATTCCTTGAAAATACGCCCCGGACGCGGGGCCATCACCAACAGGCGTTCGCCCAGCAATAGCGCCTCGTCCACCGAGTGGGTGATGAGGATGATCGTCTTGCCGGTCTTCTTCCAGAGGTCGAGCACAAGCCCCTGCATCTTCTCGCGGGTCAGCGCATCAAGCGCGCCCAGAGGTTCGTCCATCAGGATCACATCGGGATCATTGGCCAGACAGCGCGCCAGAGCGACCCGTTGCTGCATCCCGCCGGAGAGTTCGTAAACCGCCTTGTCCTTGAAATCATGCAGACCCACGGTGTCGAGCAGGTTCTCGACAATCGTGTTGCGTTCGGTCTCTTCCATTTTTTTCATACGCGGGCCGAATTCCACGTTATGGCGCACGCTCATCCATTCGAACAATGCGCCTTTTTGGAACACCATGCCGCGCTCGGGGCCGGGGCCGGTCACGTCCTTGCCGCCAAGGGTCACAGTGCCCGAAGTCGGGGCCAGAAATCCCGCGAGAATGTTCAAAAGGGTGGATTTACCACATCCCGAAGGGCCGAGGACGGAGAGAAGCTCGCCCTCTTTCAATTCGAGTGAAACGTCTTGCAAGGCTTGAACGTGCGAGCCGTCCGGCAATTCAAAACGCATGGAGATGTTATTGATTGTCAGAGCACCCATTCGGGATCTCCCTGTCCATGATGGTTTGTTGGAAGGATGCACATACGGCGCAAGTCACGCCGTATGTTCTGTTTGTTGCCGAGGCGATTATTCGATCGCTTCGAGCGGGCCGAGGGCAATCGTGCCCTCATAGCTTTCAAGAGCCGAAGGGATCGCGCCGGATTCGACGAAGACATCCGCAACGCCCTTCATGTAGCTGGCTGCCGTACCGCCAAGCCATTTTTCGGAAATCTGCTCTTCGATGGTCGGGAAGGTAAAGCCGGAGATCGACGCCAGAGCGGCCTCTTCGTCCATGCCGGATTCCATTGCGATCTTGGACAGCATTTCTGCGGGATGGGAGTCGTTCCATGTCGCATTGGCTTCGGCTGTAACGGAGAGGAAGGTCGAGACCAGCTCTTCGTTTTCGACGATGAAATCGGAGGGCGCCGAGGTGACGTCAAAGACCAGAATGCCGAGTTCTTCTTTTTCCGCACCGGTCAAAAGGATGTTGCCATGCTCTTTCATGCGCGTCAGGCCACCGCCATAGCCGCAGGCGAAATCAACAGAGCCCTGCGCCAGAGCTGCGGCTCCGTCAGTCGGAGCCATATCGACGATTTCAAGGGTGGAGATATCGACGCCGAAGTGGTCCATCTGCTTGAGGAAGCCGTAATGCGACGCAGTGCCGAGCGGCACGGCGACTTTCTTGCCGGCCAGCTCTCCGGCGCTGTCCTTGTCGATCTCAAGTTCGGTCGCCACAACACAGTTGTCATTTTCCGAGTAGCTCACAGCCACGTCGATCATCTGCAACGGCTGGCCGGAGGACACGGCAACCACGAAGGGCGGCACGCCTTGGCTGATGGAGATTTGCACATCGCCGGAGGCCATCGCGGCGGACATTGCGGTGCCGGTCTCGAAGCTGACCCAGTTCACCTCCATGCCGAGCGCCTCTTCATAAGCGCCATCGGCTTTGGCGGCGAGGAACGGCATGGGCCATTCGAGGAAGTAACCAACGGTCAGGCTGTCCTGTGCAACGGCGGGAGTGGCTGCGGCAAAGCTGGCCAGTGCAATGGCGGATACGCCCAAGAGCGGTTTCATAAAATTGGTCATTCAGTTCTCCTTGTTGGGGTCGGACATCTCTTTCGTGTCCGGTTTTTGTAAGCGGTTAAATCCGGTTCCGCGTGTCGGCGATTGTGCGACATGTCTGATCAAGATCGGATGTGCGGTCCTTCTTCTGGGGCAGGTGATACCCGGTTTTGGCGCGCACCTCTGAGCAATTCCTTTCGAGGCGGGCAGATATACAGGTCAAACTCATTACAAAACCTAAGGGGCGCGGGATCGAAACGGTCAATTCAGCCATGCGTTCGTTCAGGAAATCAGAACGGAAAAACCTGTAAATCTGAACGCCTGATCGAAAGGGCTTCTCCTGAAATTCGTGAATTTTCTTTTTATTCTCATGTCTTAGATACCTGCGCTTGGGGGTTGCATCCAATTTGCCGCAAATTTCCCTGCCCAGAAATCAAGCGTTTCGAAAATGCCCGACACATGTCCGACCAAAGTCCGACATGTGTCCGACCGATATTTTCGGTTCTTGTTGCGGGGTGTGACGGTCGGAACAGGGGAGGCATTCCGACCGTCACGAGGCGCACCGACCCGACCGCAGAGACGGCGCGGTCAAGGGGTTCGGTGATGTGCAAATGCCCGTTGAGGCTGGCAGCTGGCATCGTTTGTGCGAATGGAGTGTTCGAGCTTTGACGGGGCATGTGATCATTCTTTGTGCATTGGCGTCTCGGTCCCCTGCCTGACTGCCAGTGGCCCACACAGAGCCAGTTTTAGAGTTTGAATTGGGCCAGTTTGCCGACTGAGAGCCAAACGTCTTGCATCGGGCGGAAAATGATCGCAGCCTTAGCGCCACACAGATGCGCCGCCTCACTGCACCCAATGTCACAGGGTCAAACCCGTGCAAGCGAGGCTGCCCGCACTCCAACCTATTTACCGATGAGGCCCGCCATTCATTCGCTGCCTATTTCCATTGATCGCGCCAGCAAGGAACCGATCCAGAGCCAGCTGCGCCGGGGCATCATCACGGCCATTGGCACAGGTCAGTTGGCACCGGGCCAGAAGATGCTTTCGACACGGCTTTTGGCCGACCAGTTGGGCATTGCGCGCAACACGGTTTCGGCGGTGTTCGAGGAGCTTATGGCGCGTGGTTATCTGGAGGCACGCCCCCGTCGCGGTTACTTCGTCAGCGACAGCAAGCCGCCGGTCACGGACCGGGTGGATTCGGCGGTCACGCTCGATTGGGAAAGCCGTCTGAACCATCATCCTTCGCGCTTGAACCATATTCGCAAGTCATTGAATTGGCATGATTATAAATACCCGTTTATCTATGGGCAGGTAGATCCCGGACTGTTCCCTTTGAACGCATGGCGGACCTCTTCTCGTGACATGTTGGGACGAGCCTCCGTGGACTGGTGGGGAGCGGATCGCGCGGTGGATGACGACCCTATGTTGATCGAGCAGATCCAGACACAGGTTCTACCGGATCGCGGTATCTATGCCCGTCCTGAAGAGGTGATGATCACCTTGGGCGCACAGGAGGGTTTATACCTCATTTCGCAACTGCTTTCGGGGGCCGGAAAACGGGTGGGATGCGAGATGCCGGGCTATCCGGATTCACGGTTTATCTTCGATCTTTCAGGGGCGGAAATTGTGCCTTTGGACCTCGATACAGAGGGGGCGTTGATCCCCTCGAATGCGGGGTTGGATCTGGCGGTTTTGACCCCCGGTGCGCATTGCCCGTCCATGACCGTGATGTCGGATTCCCGCCGGAACGAGACCCTCGCGCTGGCCGCAAGAGAGGATTTTCTGATCGTCGAGGACGACTATGAGGGGGATATTTCCTTCGCCAAAGACCTTGCCTTAAAATCGCGCGATAAAGAGGGCCGCGTGCTATATTTGGGCACTTTGTCTAAAGTTTTGGCACCCGGTGTACGGCTCGGTTACATCGTGGCACCGGCACCGGTTATCCGCGAAGCACGGTGGTTGCGCCGACTGATTCACCGCTCGGCGCCGCTCAACAACCAACGCGCCGCCGCCATTTTTCTGGCCGAGGGACATTACCGCAATCTGGTCCGTAAATTGCGCAGCACCTATCAGGCGCGCTGGGAAACGGTGATGGAGCATCTCCCCGACCTGATGCCCGGTTTCCGCGCCCCCGACCCCTGCCATCCCGGCCGAAGCGTCTGGCTGGAATGCCCCGAGGGGGTGGACGCACATCAGCTTTTGCAGGAAGCGATGGCGCAGGGCATCCTGTTCGAAAGCGGCGACCCCTTCGTGGATCCGAGCCAGAGCGGACGTTTTTTCCGACTGGGCTTGTCTGTCATCGAAACGCATACGATTGTGCCCGGAATGCGCAAACTCGGAGAAATCGCCGCGCGTCTGTAGACGTCTGCGAACGAGAGGCGTTAAGAGGATAGGGCCGCACGGTTCGTTCCGTTGGCTGGCCCAATGGATATACCCTTTCTGGCCCGATCCTGATTTGGGCCTTCGCGCTAAAGAAGGACGATTCGCATATGGAGCGCCGCGCATGACCGTTATGATAGTTCTCTTTGTTGGTATTGCTGTTCTGTTTTCCTCTTTTATTCGTGGCATTGCGGGGTTCGGGTTCGCGATTGTTGCCGTGCCGGTCATGTCGCTGGTTCTGCCGCCGCTGCAAGCTGTTACTCTCGCCGTTCTGGCGCAGTTGATCGTGGGCTTTCATGATGTCTATGCGTTGCGCCAAGACATTCACAAACCATCTGTGCTGCGGCTGGCGATTGGCTCTCTGATCGGAACGCCCATCGGAATCTATGCGCTGGCGGTTCTGTCGCCGGATGCCGCACGCGTGCTGATCTCCGTGGCGGTCATGCTTGGACTTTTGCTTTTGCTGCGCTACAAACCCGCCGAGCCGCGCCCGAGCGGACATCTCGCGGCGGTGACAGGTGTTGCTTCGGGTGTGTTCTCCGGCTTGGCCGCCATGCCCGGACCGCCCGCTGTGGCCTACTATCTCGGAGTAGGGATGCCCGCAAAAGAAACCCGCGCCTCTTTGCTGATCTTCTTTTTCTTTTCATCCCTGATTGCCACGCCAGGGTTGGCCTTGGCAGGAGCGATTGATCTGCACATGCTGGTGCTTGTGGTCGTGTCTGTGCCGGGGCTGATCTTCGGAACGTGGCTGGGCACAGAGGCGTTCAAGCGGCTTGGTTCGGATCAATACCGCAAAATCGCAATCGGTGTGATGGCCGTGGCGGCAGTGCTTTCCGGCTGGCGCGGGTTGTCTGCCTACCTCTGAGCGAGACCTCAATTTTGAATTGAAACGGCCTTGGCACATGTTGTTGAGGCCGTTTGCGTGTTTTCTGTGCGCATTTTGCCCTGTGTTTTGCTCAAAAAATATTCACCTATGGGTTTTCGTGAAATTTTGTTAAGAATTTTCATGACTGTTTGTGAAAATTTAGAGATAAATTTCATGACGCAGAGAGGTGCTGATTCACCCCTTGCCCGCCAGAAGATGAGAGCCCCATGCCTAACACTCCCGACCTCGGCCAAGATATTCGCGCTTTGCGCACGGCCCGCAAAATGACCTTGGAAACCCTTGCGCAGAAGTTGGGGAAGTCCTTGGGTTGGGTGTCGCAAGTGGAACGCAACCTCTCGACCCCGACGATGGATGATCTGCGCGACATTGCGCGGGTGTTCGATGTGCCGCTGTCCTTGTTTTTCGGCACCGCCCCTGCGCCGGAAAAAGAGCGGGGCCGGATCGTGCGGGCATCGGCCCGTCGCCATATCGGCGCACATGAGACCGGATTGGTGGAAACCCTGATCTCGCCGGACCTGACCGATGATTTCGAGGTGATCCATTCCACCTTTCAACCGGGTGCCGCGCGTGAAGAAGTCATCACGCGTCCGACCACCGAAGTCGCCTATATGATCTCCGGCATGCTGGAGCTCTGGATCGACGGTGAAAAGTTCACAGTCTCCGCTGGAGACAGTTTCCGCATTCGTGGCGACAGCTACCGCTGGGCCAATCCCTATGACACTCCGGCCATTGCGGTCTGGGTCATTTCTCCCCCTGTATACTGAGGTCTCCCCATGTCTCTTCCCTCTACAGCTCGTGTCGTCATTATCGGTGGCGGTGTTATCGGTGTCTCCACGCTCTACCATCTCGCGAAAGCGGGCTGGTCCGACTGTGTTTTGTTGGAGAAAAACGAACTGACCGCAGGCTCCACATGGCATGCGGCGGGCAACTGTCCGAACTTTGCAGCGAATTACAGCGTGATGAATATGCAGCGTTACGGTCTGGCGCTGTATCGCGATCTGGCCGATGAGGTGGACTACCCGATCAACTACCATCTGACCGGCGCGGTGCGGCTGGCCCATAGCCATGACCGGATGATGGAGTTCGAGCGGGTCAAAGGCATGGCGGCGCATATGGGACTTGAGATGGATATGTGCACGCCGGAGGAATTGCAGGCGCATTTCCCCTTCATGGAGACCCATGATCTCGAAGGCGGGCTTTGGGATCCGCTCGATGGTGACATTGACCCGTCGCAGGTGACGCAGGCACTGGCCAAAGGCGCACGCGCTCTTGGGGCGACGATTGCACGGTTCACACCGGCCACGGGCGTATCCCGCGACAACGGGGAATGGGTGGTTCACACGGAGAAAGGCGATATTCGCTGTGACTATGTGGTGAACTGCGCGGGGTATTATGCCGCGCGGGTGGGAGAATGGTTCCTGCCACATGGCGGGCGCGAGGTGCCGCTCACGGTCATGAGCCACCAGTATTTCCTTACTGAAGCCATCCCAGAGATCAAAGCATGGACGGAAGAGAACGGGCGCAAAGTGCCGATGCTGCGCGATGTGGATTCGTCCTATTACCTGCGTCAGGACACCTATAGTCTCAACCTCGGCCCCTATGAACGCAACTGTCAGGTCGGCTGGGCCTCGGGGCAGGAAATGCCCGAAGATTTCAGCTTCCAGCTTTATCCCGACGATCTGGACCGCCTTGAATGGTATATTATGGATGCGATGGAACGGGTGCCGCTTTTGGGCACGCAAGGCGTCCAGCGCAACATCAACGGCCCGATCCCCTATGCGCCGGACGGCCTGCCGATGGTGGGGCCGATGCCGGGTGTGCCCAATGCTTTCGAGGGCCACAGCTTCACCTTCGGCATTGCCCAAGGTGGCGGTGCGGGCAAGGTTCTGTCGGAGTGGATCATGCACGGGCAAACCGAGTGGGATATGTGGTCCATTGATCCGCGCCGGTTCACAGATCACGCCGATCACGATTTCAGCATGAAAAAGGCTATGGAAACCTATGGTCATGAATATGCCATGCATTTCCCCCATCACGAATGGCCCGCCGCGCGGGACAAGAAACTCTCCCCGAACCATGAGCGCCTGATTGCGGACGGGGCGCAGATGGGGGCCTATAACGGCTGGGAACGCGCCAACTGGTTCGCCAAAGATGGTGACGACACCTCTGAGGAGGCCACCCATACATGGAACCGCACCGGCCCGTGGACGCCGCGTGTCCGTGAAGAGGTCGAAGCGGTACGCGATGGCGTTGGCGTGATCGACATGTGCGGCTTTTCGCGGTTCACCCTGTCGGGCGAAGGTGCGGCCGAGTGGCTGCGCGGACGGATCACGGGGGCGCTGCCGAAGATTGGCCGGATGAACCTGATCTATTTTGCCACGCCGACGGGGCGGGTTCTGACGGAAATGTCCTGCATGCGTCATGACGAGGAAAATTTCACCCTGATGACCGCCGCTCTGGCGCAATGGCATGACTTCGAGATCCTGTCGCGGAATTTGACGGACGGGCTGCACCTGAGCGATCACACCAAGGCCGTGACGGTCATGCTCGTGAGCGGTCCGAAATCCCGCGATCTGTTTGCGCAGCTTTCGGATGCGGACCTGTCCCTTGGCTGGCTCACCCATCAGTCGGCGCTGATCGCGGGCAAATCCGTCACGCTCGCACGGGTGTCCTTTGTCGGCGAACTGGGCTGGGAGGTCCATTGCGCCACCGAAGACGCGGCGGAGGTTTACAAAGCCATCCGCATGGCCGGTGCAGCGCCCTTTGGCATGTATGCGCTCAATTCGATGCGGATCGAAAAGGGGTATCTGACGTGGAAAGGCGATCTGTCCACGGATTACAGCCTTCTGGAAACCGGACTAGATCGCTTCGTCAAACTCGACAAGCCGCAGGACTTCGCCGGCAAGGCCGCGTTGCAAGCGCAGGCGCAGGCCGGTGTCTCCAAACGCCTTGTCACCCTGACCGTCGAGACCGCAGAGCAGGACGCGCCCTATATGGCCGCCGTGTTCAAGGACGGCCAGCGCGTGGGGGAGGTGACCTCCTCGGCCTATGGCTACCGCGTCGAGAAGGCCATCGCTTTGGCCATGCTGGATATAGAGGCAACGGCAGCGGGCACGGAGCTTGAGATCGAAGTCTACGGCAGGCGTCTGAAAGCCGTGGTTGAAGCCAATGCGACCCTGTGGGACGCGGAAAACGCGCGTCTGCGTGCTTGATCTGAAAGGACTATGACAATGGCAATGCCTCCAAAACACGCGCGTGTCGTGATCGTCGGCGGTGGGGTGATCGGCTGTTCGGTCGCCTATCACCTGACCAAATTGGGCTGGACCGATGTGGTTCTTCTGGAACGAAAACAGCTCACCTCGGGCACAACATGGCATGCGGCGGGGCTGATCGCCCAGTTGCGTGCCACGAAGAATATGACCAAGCTCGCCAAATATTCGCAGGAGCTTTACGGCACGCTCGAAGACGAAACAGGCGTGGCCACAGGGTTCCGGCGCAACGGGTCGATCACAATGGCGCTGTCGCAAGAGCGCCGCGAGGAAATCCTGCGTCAGGCGTCTATGGCCCGCGCTTTCGGGGTCGAGGTCGAGGAAATCGGACCTGACGATGTGCTGGCACGCTATCCCCATGTGAATGTCGAAGACATGACCGCCGCCGTCTATCTCGACAAGGACGGGCAGGGCGATCCGGCCAATATCGCGCTGGCACTGGCGCGCGGGGCCAAGGATCGCGGCGCAGTCGTTCTGGAGCGCACAAAGGTCACAGGGTTCGAAAAGCAAGACCGCCGGATCACAGCTGTGAACTGGGAAAGTGCCGAGGGCGAAGGCCGCATCACCTGTGACCATGTGGTGAACTGCGCTGGTATGTGGGGCCATGAGGTCGGGCGCCAGATGGGCGTCAACGTGCCGCTTCATGCCTGTGAACATTTCTACATCGTCACGGATACGGTGCCGGAGCTGACACAGCTTCCGACCCTGCGTGTGCCAGAGGAATGTGCCTATTACAAAGAAGACGCTGGCAAAATCCTGTTGGGCGCTTTTGAGCCTATGGCGAAACCTTGGGCGATGAAAGGCATTCCCGAAGATTTCGAATTTGACCAGCTTCCCGAAGATTTCGACCATTTCGAGCCGATCCTTGAGGCGGCGGTGAACCGGTTACCGCTTTTGGCCGAGACGGGAATACACACGTTTTTCAACGGGCCGGAGAGCTTTACGCCGGACGATTCCTATCACTTGGGTCTTGCGCCCGAGATGGACAATGTCTGGGTTGCAGCGGGGTTCAACTCCATCGGCATCCAGTCAGCGGGCGGGGCGGGTATGGCGCTGGCCGCGTGGATGGACACGGGGTCGAAGCCTTTCGATCTAGGGGATGTGGACATTTCCCGCATGCAGCCGTTTCAAGGCAACAAGACCTATCTCTTCGAACGCTCCAAAGAGACCTTGGGCCTGTTGTTCGCCGACCATTTCCCCTACCGCCAGAAAGCCACCGCACGGGGCATCCGCCGCTCGCCGCTGCATGAGGCGCTCAAGTCCGAAGGGGCTGTCTTTGGCGAATTTGCAGGATGGGAACGCGCCAACTGGTTTGCCGATGCGGGGCAGAAGGCCGAATACGAGTATTCGTGGAAACGCCAGAACTGGTTTGACAATGCCGCCCGCGAACATCAGGCCATCCGCGAGAATGTCGGGATTTACGATATGTCGTCCTTTGGCAAGCTGCGGGTTGAGGGGCGCGATGCGGAGGCCTTTCTGAACTATGTGTCCGCCTCGAACCTGTCTGTGCCCGTGGGCAAAATCGTCTATAGCCAGTTTCTCAACACCAAAGGCGGGATCGAGGCGGATGTGACCATCACGCGCCTGTCGGAGACCGCCTATCTCATCGTTACCCCTGCGGCGACGTGCCTGGCCGACCAGACATGGCTGCGGCGTCATCAAGGGGATTTCAACGTTACCATCACAGACATGACCGCCGCAGAAGCGGTGATCTGTGTCATGGGGCCCAATGCGCGTGCGCTTCTGGAGCGGGTTTCCCCGAATGATTTCTCCAACGCGACCAACCCCTTTGGCACCTGTCAGGAGATCGAGATCGGCATGGGCCTCGCGCGTGCCCATCGTGTGACCTATGTGGGCGAGCTTGGCTGGGAAATCTATGTGTCCACTGATATGGCCGCGCATGTGTTCGAAGTGCTGCACGAGGCGGGGCGAGACATGGATGCCAAACTCTGCGGCCTGCATATGATGGACAGTTGCCGCATCGAAAAGGGCTTTCGCCATTTCGGCCATGACATCACCTCGGAGGATCATATTCTGGAGGCAGGGCTGGGCTTTGCCATCAAGAAAACCGATGTGGATTATATCGGGCGGTCTGCGGTGGAGCAAAAGCGCGAAGAGGGGCTCAGGATGCGGATGGTGCAATTCCTGCTCACTGATCCCGAGCCGCTACTCTATCATGCCGAGCCCTTGCTGCGTGATGGTGAAATCGTCAGCTATCTGACCTCCGGCGCTTACGGGCATACGCTCGGCGGGGCCATGGGGCTGGGCTATGTGCCCTGTGAAGGGGAAAGCGCCGCGGAGCTTCTGGCCTCCAGCTATGAGGTCGAAGTGGCCGGACAGCGCGTGGCGGCGCGTGCTTCTCTGAAGCCGTTTTATGACCCGAAGTCGGAACGCGTCAAATTTTGACGCGGGGGCACGAATAGGGAGAACTGGCCCGCCTCCCGTCATGAGAGGGGAGGCGGGGCTTTGTCGGTTGTGTCCAATCCTCGCGATGGACTAACCTGCCTCAACGCACCGAATTTACGCGCTTCGATCAGGGTTTTCTCCCGATGATCCCGCAGCGTTGCCGTGAGCCGCACCGTGCCGCGCTCTCCCGTGAGGCGGAGCCAGCATCCGGTGGTCCCGCCTTGCAAGACGGGGCAGTTCGGACCGATAAGCGTCGCGGGGCCCTCGACCTCCAGAAACACAGGCTCGTTCAGAAAGTGGAGCTTGTTGCCCGCCTGATCCAGCGCACGGATCATCACGCGGATGTCGTCGCTTGGGTCGGCCTCGGCCTCTTGGACATCGGGCGCCAGTTCCAGCCGGTCCAGCACGGCGTCGGCGGGGAAGAAACGCTTCACCACCATCTTCCCGTTCAGGAAACCGCGCAAATGTCCCGCGTGCCAGCTTTCGCCCCAGTCGCCCAACTCGTCTTCGGTGAAATGGCGATGGTCGATGATGACCGGCGGGTGAGGCAAATGCGGGAAACGCTCACGGTCCGGCCCGACGCGTTTCGTGACATTGGCATAGGACAGTTCCACCTCGTCGCAATTGGTCAGCACGATCAGCGGAAGCACCCCGCCGATATTGCGCTCCCCACGCGCCCAGACGGTGACGGGCTCCATAAGGATTTCGTCCTCGGGATCGCGCTGGCTGGCATAGGCATAGGCGGCGAATTTCGGTTCACGGAAGATCGTCATGACACCGTGGTGGCAGATCCGGTCTCCGGCGCCGAAATCCTTGTGCGTGTTATAGTCGAACATACACCACCCTATACAGCCCGCCAGACCGGTGGCCGGATCATGAGCGGCGTTGAGCACTTCGAGATGGCGAATGACATGCTCGTGCTGGCGATGTTCGGGATCACCCGCCTTGGTCGGAAACATATGGCCGTTATATTCGGTGACCAGATAGGGCACACGTTCCGGCAGGCCCGTGACCTCCTGTTGATCGCGCAACGCGGTGCGCGGGCGGTTGGAGAACGGCATCTCGAAATCGCCCAAGATGAAATCGTTCATCGTGTAGACATCTTCAAGCAATGTGCTGTCGGGGATGCAGCGCACACCGCCGGTCTGGCGCGTTGGGTCGAGATCGCGGGCGAGGGCATTGGTGCGCGTATAGAACGCATCCTCATCGGGGCTTTCATTGATCCGCACCCCCCAAATGATGATAGAGGGGTGGTTCCAGTCGCGCCGGATCATGCGCTCGACATCGAGCAGGGATTCATCTTGCCACACGGGGCCGCCGATATGCTGCCAGCCCGGGATTTCCTCAAAGACCATCAGGCCGATCTCGTCGCAGCGGTCGAGGAAATAGGGGCTTTGCGGATAGTGCGACGTGCGCACGATGTTGCAGCCCAGATCAAAGCGCAGAATTTCTGCATCCCGTTGCTGGCTGCGTTTGCCTTGCGCATAGCCGGAATAGGGAAAGCTCTGGTGCCGGTTGAGGCCGCGCAGGATCACCCGTTCGCCGTTGAGAAAGAACCCTTCCGGCGTGAACTGTGCTTCGCGAAAACCGAAGCGTTGTGTGATCTGGTCCCCGCTGTCGGGCAGGGTGAGCGTTAGCGTGTAAAGCGCAGGCGTCTGCGTGGACCAAAGCGTGATGTCTGTCAGGCCCTTAAAGCGGATATCCCCCTCGCCGGTGCTATGCGCGATCTCGCGGCCTTGGGCATCGGTGATCTGTGCTTCGACCGGCCCCGCCTCACTGGTCGCGACTTTGGCAATCACGGTCTTGGTTGCGGCCAGCACATCAGGCGTTTCGATTTTGACCGAGGTGATGTGGCGCGCAGGCAGGACTTCCAACCAGACATCGCGGTAAATGCCGGCATAGGTGAGATAGTCGATCCGGCCACCAAAGGGCGGGATCTCGGGATTTTCCGCACCGTCAACGCGCAGGGTGACGAGGAGTTTCCCGTCCACAAATGCGTCACTCAGATCGACGGTAAAGGGCGTGTAGCCGTCGCGGTGGTGGCAGGTCTCGACCCCGTTGAGCCAGACCGTCGCATCGGCCATAGCAGCATCGAACCGCAGGCGGACGCATTTGCCCTCCCATGCCGGAGACCACCGGATTTCGCGCTGATAGGTGAAGGGCTTCTGATAGGCGCGTTCGTCGAAATAGCTCATCGGCAGATCTACCGCGTTGTGGGGCAGGGTGACACTTTCGCCTGCCATTGGCGCGTTGATATGGGCGGGATCGAAACCGGCGGCAAAGGTCCAGCCGGTATTCAGGGATGTAATCTCTCTCATGTTACCACTCCGCAAAGCTGCCATCGGCGTGACGCCAGACCGGATTGCGCCAGCGGTGACCTTCGGCGGCGGCTTGCCGGACTTTGGCTTCGTTCACCTCGATGCCCAATCCCGGCCCTTGCGGGATCGCCACGAAACCGTCCTTGTATTCGAAGACGGAAGGATCAATCAGGTAGTCGAGCAGGTCGGAACCCTGATTGTAATGGATGCCCAGAGATTGTTCCTGAATAAAGGCATTGTAGCAGACCGCATCCAGTTGCAGGTTGGCTGCGAGGGCAATCGGCCCCAAGGGACAATGCAGCGCCAGCGCGACGTCATGGGCTTCGGCCATGGCCGCAATGCGGTAGGTCTCTGTGATGCCGCCCGAATGGCTCGGGTCGGGCTGGATGATGTCGACATAGCCGCCTTGCAACACGGATTTGAAATCCCAACGACTGTAGAGCCGCTCGCCCAAGGCGATGGGCGCGGCACAATGGTTGGCAATCTCGCGCAGGGCTTCGGCATGTTCGCTGAGCACCGGTTCTTCAATGAACATCAGATTGAATGGCGCGAGTTCTTTGGCCAGTTGTTTCGCCATCGGGCGGTGCACACGGCCATGAAAATCAACGCCGATGCCGAAATCCGGTCCCATCTCGTCGCGAATGGCCTGCACACGTTCCAGAACCGCGTCGATCTTGGCATGGCTGTCGATGAACTGAAGCTCCTCCGTGCCGTTCATCTTGACCGCCGAAAAGCCGCGATCCCCACAGTCGCGGGCCATGCGTGCGGTGTCGCCGGGGCGATCGCCTCCGATCCAGCTATAGACCCGAATCCGGTCGCGTTGTTGACCGCCCAAAAGCGCGTGGACCGGCACACCAAGGGCTTTGCCTTTGATGTCCCAAAGCGCCTGATCAATGCCTGCGATGGCGGACATATGGATGCCGCCACCGCGATAGAACCCGCCGCGATACATCACCGTCCAGTGGTCCTGAATATGGCCGGGATCCTTACCGATCAGAAGATCCGACAGTTCCTCGACACAGGCCGCAACCGTTGCTGCACGTCCCTCCAGAACAGGTTCGCCCCAGCCGGAAATGCCCTCGTCTGTGGAGATTTTCACAAAACACCAGCGCGGGGGCACGATGAAGGTCTCAATTGCGGTGATTTTCATAGTCTATCCTCGGAAAAACTTATTGGGCCGCTTCGGTGTCAAACGGCGCGACAGTGTTGAAACGGGCGGTCATGAAAGCATCGGCCACAAGGCGTAGCGGCGCGAGGTCGAGATCGCTTTGCCCTTGTGCCACCAGATCACGCATGCGGGCATAGAGGCGGGCGTATTCGTGGTTGTTGCCGCGGCATATCTGCGCGCCGTTGACCGAAAACTCCGCGCCGCCCTTGTCAAGCTGCGCCAGATCGCCCTCGTCGGTTTCAATCGTGATACGCCAAAGCTCGTCACCGGTTTCGCGCCAGTCGAACTGCGCTGTGACGGGGGTGTCGCCTGCGCACAGTGTCAGATCTGCAGCAATCGGTGTCTGGCGTCCTTCGGGAATGTTCAGTGTTGCGGATTTGAGATGGACAGGATCGTGCAGAAGCCGCGTCAGGATCGACAGGGCGTTGATGCCCGGATCAAAAACGCCAAGCCCGCCGGGTTGCCAGATCCACTCCTGACCCGGATGCCATTTGCGCACGTCCTCACGCCACGCAATCGCGATGCGCGTGGCTTTGCGCTCCAAAAGCCACGCGCGCGCGGGCTCGACAGCAGCGGCTTCGCGTGAATGCCATGTGGCAAAGATCGTGCACTCGGCTTGCGCCGCAGTCTCGCGCAAGGTTTCGATTTCGCTCAAACTCATGGCGGGCGGCTTTTCGAGCATCAAGTGACGGCCTGCGTGCAGCACCTCCATCCCCTGTTCGAACCGCCCCTGCGGCGGGGTGCAAAGGGACACGATGTCGAGCTCTGGATGTGCCGCGAGCATTTCGGTCAAACCGTGGTGGCTTGGCGCATCGGGCAGGGTGGCGTTGCGGCTGGCGATGGCGGCAAGATGCACGCCTTCGGTCGCAGCAATGGCCGGAAGATGCTGGGCCTTGGCAATGGCACCAAGCCCCACAAGACCGATTGCAAGGCTCATCCGCGCACCCTTGCGCCGTTGTCAGCACGGAACAGGTAGAGCGAGGCGGGATCGAAATTCAGCCCCACCGTGCCGCCGCCGGAGGTTTCGAGGCGCTGGTCGGTCTCCACCACAACGCGCTCGCCGGTGGAGGCGCTCAGATGAGCATAGCTGACGCCACCGAGGTTCTCGGCCATCTGGATGCTGAATGGTCCTTCGGTTCCGCTCAACTCAAGGGCATTGGGGCGAATACCGATCTCAAGCGCCGTGCCTTCTGGCGGCAAGGTCACCGGACTGTCGAATTTCTGCCCCAAGGCGGGAATGTCGAGTTTTCCGCCGGAGACAGTTGCAGCGAGGAAATTCATCGAGGGCGAGCCGATGAACCCCGCAACAAAACGGTTGTCAGGATCGTCATACAGGTCCATCGGACGACCGACCTGCTCGATATAGCCTGCGCGCAGCACCACGATCTTGTCGGCCATTGTCATGGCTTCGACCTGATCATGGGTGACGTAGATCATCGTCGCGCCGATCTCGCGGTGCAGTCGGGCAATCTCGGCCCGCATCTCAACACGCAGTTCCGCATCAAGATTGGAAAGTGGTTCGTCGAACAGAAACACCTCCGGCCCGCGCGTGATGGCGCGCCCGATGGCCACACGTTGCCGTTGTCCGCCTGACAGAGCCGCAGGTTTGCGGTTCAGCAGCGGTTCAAGTTTGAGAATTTGCGCAGCCTCTTTGACTTTAGCAGCGATGTCTTCCTTGGGATGACCGTTCATTTTCAGGCCAAAGCCCATGTTTTCGGCCACGGTCATATGCGGGTAGAGCGCATAGGTCTGGAACACCATCGCAATGCCGCGTTCTGCGGGTTCGACATGTGTCACGTCCTGCCCGCCGATGCGGATGGAGCCGCCGGAGGTCTCTTCCAGCCCCGCGATCATCCGCAAAAGCGTGGACTTGCCGCAGCCGGACGGGCCGACAAACACGCAGAATTCCCCCGGTTCGACCACAAGGTCGACTCCGTGGATCACTTTCACATCGCCATATTTCTTGACGATCTTCTCTAAGGTCACTCCGCTCACAAGGTCTCCTCCCTTATTACTGGCGTTATATCTGGTGCGCTGTCTGGTTTGTCCGTGCGCGATTGGGTCCTGTCAGGCTGTTTCTGTTGCACGTTGTTGTTCGGGAAAGCGCCACTCCATAGCGGCCTTCGCAATTTTTTCTGCTGTTTCCTTTAGAAGTGGCGCGTAGGTTTCGAGTTGGGCGTGGCTGTCGTTCTGGCCCGAGGTGATGGAAATCGCCCCCAGTACACGGCCTTGCGCCGACAGGATCGGCGCGGCGATGCAGCGGATGCCGGGTTCGTGTTCCTCATTGTCCCACGCAAAACCGCGCGCGCGGATATTGTCCAACTCGGCCCGCAGGCTCTCGGCATCCGTGAAGGTGGTGTCGGTGAAGCGGTGGAAACTCTGACGCTTCAGCGCGTCTTGCAAAGCATCCTCGGGCAGATAGGCGAGCATCGCCTTGCCCACGCCGGTGCAATAGGCCGGTCCGACCTTGCCTGATTGCGAGAACATTTCCACCGGACGGGCGGCGTTGCGTTTGTCCACATAAAGCACCATGCCCTGATCCAATTGTGCAAGGTGCAGGGTCTGGCCTGTCTGTTGCGAAAGCTGGTCGAGATAACCAGCGGCAATCGGAGCAAGCGAGCTTTGCGCCCAAGCCGCATGGGCAAGACGCACGAGGCGCAGTCCGGGTTTGTAGGCTTGGCGCTCGTCATCATAGGCCAGCATGCCTTGATTGGTGAGGGTTTGCAGAAAGCGGTAAAGTGTCGCTTTCGGCAAGCCTGCCTTGGGCAACAGTTCCGCAAACCGCACGGGCCGCCCGAACTCTGCCACAAGGTCCAGCACGGCCAAGGTGCGCCCGACGGTGCCGTCGGTTTTGCCCGCTGAACGTGCAGGGGTCTGCTCGGTCGTTTCGCCAAGGGATCGGGATGCGTCGGTCATGGTTCCTCCTCAGGACTGTTGACAGGATGAAAGATTCGCGGCAACATTTCAATATGTAAAACATGGTTCCAATATTTGAAACTAAAATATGGAGCCTGTGCTGCAAAACGGGAGGAAACCGAATGAATATTTTGAAGACAACGGCGCTAACCGCGCTGGTGGGTGCGCTTGCGATGCCGGCGATGGCCGAACAGCGCGTGCTCAAGCTTTTTACAGATGCCTCTGACCCCGCCCCTAAAGCCGCTTTCGAACAGCTTGTGGCAGGGTTCGAAGCCGAAAATCCCGATGTAACTGTCGAGGTGAACACCTTTGATCACGAGGGTTACAAAACCGCGATCCGCAACTTTCTTACAGCAGACAGTCCGGATCTGGCCAACTGGTATGCGGGCAACCGTATGGCCCCCTTTGTAAAAGCGGGACAGTTCGTGGATGTGTCGGATGTGTGGGAAGAAAACGGGCTGAAAGACAGCCTGAGTTCCGCGCTTTCGTCGATGACCATTGATGGCAAGCAATGGGGCGTGCCTTACACCTACTACCAGTGGGGCATCTATTATAACAAAGACGTTTATGCCAAAGCGGGCGTTGAAGAGCCGACCACTTGGGACGAATTCATCTCGAATTGCGAGAAGTTTCAGGAGATCGGCGTCGACTGTCTGACCACAGGGACCAAGGCACTCTGGCCCGCTGCGGGGATTTTCGACTATCTCGATCTACGCACGAACGGATATGACTTCCACATGCAGCTCACCAACGGCGAAGTGCCGTGGACCGATGAGCGCGTGCGCAATGTCTTTGCCGAATGGGCCAAAGTGGTGCCCTATACCTCGAAAAATGTGGCTGCGATTGACTGGCAGGACGCCGCCTCGAACATTGTTCAGGGCAAGGCCGCCAATTACGTCATGGGAAATTTTGCGGTCGCCACCTTCAAGGATGGCGGGATGACCAATGACACATTGGGCTTTATGGACTTCCCGACGATCAATCCCAACATTCCCCGCGCGGAAGAGGCTCCCACGGACACGATTCACATTCCGGCAGGGGCCAAGAACGTCGAGGATGCCAAGAAATTCCTCGCCTATCTGGCGCGCGCGGATGTTCAAAGTGCAGTGAATGCCACGCTTGGCCAGTTGCCGATCAACAAGAACAGCGAAGTTGGCGACGATCCCTTCCTGCAACAGGGGTTCGAGGTTCTGTCCACGGCAGAGGGCGGCATTGCCCAGTTCTTTGACCGCGATGCGCCGGCCCAGATGGCCAAGGCCGGAATGGAAGGCTTCCAGGAATTCATGGCCTATCCCGATCATCTGGATGCCATCCTCGAGCGTCTCGAGAAGATGCGTCAGCGCATTTACAAAGACTGATCCTCCCCGGGGGCGGTGCCTGTTTTGAGGTGCCGCCCCTTGTGTCCCCAATCGAGGAGAGCCGTGATGACCGATTCATCCGTCCCTGCGTCGCGCAACAGCGGCGCTTTTACCCCCCGTCGCAAACTTGGCCGGAAACTGGCTCCGTGGCTGTTCCTTGCGCCGGGCATGATCATGTTTTTGGTTTACGTCATCATTCCCATCGGCCAGTCGATGTGGATCTCGTTTTTTCAATGGGACGGTTTGAGCCCCAAAAGCTGGGTCGGGATCGAGAACTATATCGAGCTTCTTGATGACGAGGCCTTTTATACCAGCCTCAAAAACAATGTGATCTGGCTGGTGCTCTATATGCTGGCGATCCCCTTCGGGCTGTTCATCGCGCTTTTCCTGAACCAGACCGTGCGCGGGATACGCATCTATAAATCCCTGTTCTTTTTTCCCTTCGTGATTTCGCAAGTCGTGGTGGGGCTGATCTTTTCCTGGTTCTATGCGCCGGGGTTCGGTCTGTTGTTCGAGTTGACGAAAATCTTCGGCGGAGAAGGCATTGCGGTCCTCGCCAATCCCCACACGGTCACTTACGGGATCATCGTCGCGGGGCTCTGGCCACAGATCGCCTATTGCATGATCCTCTATCTGACCGGCCTGAATGCCGTCGCCCCCGATCAGATCGAGGCCGCGCGTCTTGACGGGGCCAAGGGGATCAAGATGCTCTGGTATGTGGTCTTGCCGCAACTGCGTCCGGCCACGTTTATCGCCGTAGTTGTGACGGTGATCGGAGCGCTGCGCAGCTTTGATCTCGTGTCGATCATGACCGATGGCGGACCCTTCGGCTCCTCGCGTGTGCTGTCTTATTACATGTATGAACAGGCACTCTCCGAATACGGTTATCGCATGGGCTATGGCGCCGCGATTGCGGTGGTGCTTTTCGCGATAATGATGATCTTCATTTCGGGCTTCATCTGGAAGATGTGGCGCGACGAAAGGGGGCTTTGAGATGTTTCCGAAACCTGTCCAATCCATGAGTCGGACTGCACGGCTTACCTATCAAGTCGCGCTTCCGGTCATGTTGGTGATCTGGCTCCTGCCGCTTTTGGGGGTGGCTGTGACCTCTCTGCGTCCGTCCAGCGATCTGGCGCAGGGCAATTACTTCGGCATGCCCTCGGCACTGGCCTTTTCGAACTACCTTGATGTGTTTAAAAATTCGCCTTTCGCCAGCTACATGCTGAACTCGTTCCGTGTGACCATCCCGACTGTGATCGGCGCTGTGGCGCTGTCGTGCCTGACGGGCTATGCGCTTGCTGTCTATAAATTCCGCTCCAACCTCATCATCTTTTTCATGTTCGTCGCGGGGAATTTTGTGCCCTTTCAGATCCTAATGGTGCCGGTGCGGGATTTGACGGTGAACATGGGTCTTTATGACTCGATC
The DNA here is from genome assembly GCF_900114135.1 of Celeribacter halophilus. Taxonomy (GTDB): domain Bacteria; phylum Pseudomonadota; class Alphaproteobacteria; order Rhodobacterales; family Rhodobacteraceae; genus Celeribacter; species Celeribacter halophilus. The sequence goes on along the minus strand of NZ_FORY01000004.1, from coordinate 143,624 downwards.
ACGGGGCTTGCGCTGTTCCATGTGGCGTTCCAGACCGGCTTTTGCACCTTGTTCATGCGCAACTTTATCAAGGCTCTGCCGAAGGAACTGATCGAAGTCGCCCGTGTCGAGGGAGTCGGAGAATGGCAGATTTTCTGGCATATCGTCCTTCCGCTGGTCCGTCCGGCCATTGCTGCCCTTTCCGTTCTGGTCTTCACCTTTATCTGGAACGACTATTTCTGGGCGACGGTCCTGACCACAGGGGCCGATACGCAGCCGATCACTGCAGGGCTGCAATCGCTCAACGGTCAATGGGTCGCGGCCTGGCATCTGGTGTCTGCGGGCTCCATCCTTGCCGCGCTGCCGCCGGTTGCGATGTTCTTTCTGATGCAGAAACACTTCATTGCGGGGCTGACGCTCGGGGCGGTCAAATGATCCGCACATGGCATCTTGAAGACCCGCAGCAAAGCCTTGTTCTGGCCAGCCATGATGATCGCCTTCCCGAGATCATTTATTGGGGCGCGGCCTTGCCTGCGAGCGAAGACCTGACCTCACTGGCGCAGGCCTGCCGTCCCGATGTGACGGGGGGGATGCTGGACCGTGCGCCGGAGGTTTCGATCTGTCCGGAGAGCACACAAAGTTTTCTGGGAGAGCCGGGTCTGATCGCCTATGACGCCAAAGGCCGCCCGCTGCGCCCAGCGTTGCGCTTCGAGGCGGAGGAGTGCGATGAGAACGGCGTGACCTTGATCTATGCCGATGGGGCGACGGGGCTGCGCTATCGGGCCAACTTTGCGCTTGACCCACGCACCGGTCTCGTCTCTGCGCGGGCTGCCATTGAAAGTGCGGAGCCGATCACCTTGCACTGGCTGGCCGCGCCGGTCTTTCCGGCCCCTCAACTGGCCGACGAGATGCTGGAGTTTTCGGGTCGGTGGTGCGGCGAATTCCGGATTGCCCCTACGCCTTGGCAAGCGGGGCAACGAGTGCGGGACAACCACACAGGACGCACAGGCCACGAACATTTCCCCGGCCTGATCCTGCCCGCACGCGGAGCAACCAAGACTGCGGGCGAGACCCGTGCCTTCCACTATGGCTGGTCAGGTGGTCACCGAATGGTGGCGGAAGAATTGCCTGACGGGCGCCGCCAAATCCAGTTCGGCCATGCCTCTGGCTCGGAGCCGCAACCGGACACAGGGTTTGAAACCGCAACGCTTTTCGCGGCGTTTTCGCAAGAGGGATCAAACGGCTGCGCCCGCGCGTTCCAGCGGCACCTGCGGCACACCGCGCCGCAAATCTCCCCGCGCCCTGTGCATTACAATTGCTGGGAAGCGGTCTATTTCGATCATAACCTGTCCGAGTTGCAAGAGATCGCCAGCCGTGCAGCGGCACTTGGTGCAGAGCGGTTTGTGCTGGATGACGGTTGGTTCGGGCGTCGGGATGATGACACGACCAGCCTTGGCGACTGGCAGGTTGACCGGCGCAAATATCCCGACGGGCTTGCGCCGTTGATCGACCATGTGAAAAGCCTCGGCATGAGCTTTGGTATCTGGTTCGAGCCGGAGATGGTCAACCGCGACAGCGATCTGGCGCGGGCACATCCTGACTGGATCTTGGGGCCGGAAGACCAGATCGAAGGCCGCCAACAGCGCGTGCTTGATCTGGCGCGCCCTGAGGTGCGGGCCTATCTGTTCGAGGTGATCGACGGGCTGCTCTCGGATTGTGACATCAGCTATATCAAATGGGATCACAATCGGGTTTTGCCCGCACCGGATGCGGCCCAGACGCGTGGGGTTTACGACCTGTTCGACCAACTGCGCAGCGCGCATCCCACGGTGGAGTTTGAAAGCTGTGCCTCGGGCGGCGGGCGCATCGACTTCGGTATTCTGGAACGCACCGGACGGGTCTGGCTTTCCGACAGCAACGACGCGTTGGAGCGGTTGCGTATTCAACATGACGCCGCCCTGTTCCTGCCTGCTTCGGTCACAGGGAGCCACGTTGGCCCACGCGTCTGTCACACCTCGGGGCGGGAGATCGATATTCACACCCGCGCCTGGGTTGCGGCACAAAGGCATATGGGCTTCGAGATGGACCCCCGCGAATTGACTGACACAGAGGCCAAGGTTCTCTCCTCCGTCACTGCATGGTGGAAAGCCAACCGTGACTGGCGTATGCGCGCGGATATTCTCCGGTTGGAAAGCGCCGATCCGGCGGTGATTGCAGAGTTGCAACTGGCCAAAGATGGTCAGCGTTTCGTGGTCTTTGCAGGACAGGTGACGCCCTCGGATCATGTGTTGCCCCGTCCATTGCGCCTGAGCGGGCTTGATCCCAAGGCGCGGTATCGTGTCCGGCTGATCAATACGGATGAGACATCACATCTGTCCCGCGGCAGCCCCGCACTCAAGACCGGTACGCTGGAATTGAGCGGTCAGGCCCTGATGGGCCAGGGGCTCACCCTGCCTTGGAGTTTCCCCGAGCGCATCCGGGTTATCGAAGGAGAAAGACTATGAGTCATACGATGCCGGACTGGATTGCTGCGGACTGGGGCACCACGCATTTGCGGCTCTGGGCCATGCGCGGGCACGAGGTGCTTGAGCGACGCGCCACGGATCAGGGCATGGGTAAGCTGTCCCCTGCGGATTTCGGCGCGGTGTTGGAAACGGCGGTGGAGGGCTGGGGTGCGGCTCCGGTCGTCACATGCGGCATGGTCGGGTCCCGTCAGGGCTGGTTCGAGGCCCCTTATGCGCCTGTGCCTTGCGCCGCCGCGCCAAGACTGGTGCGCGTTCCCGACCATGAGGCCCGCCCTGTCTACATTGCCTGTGGCGTGCGTCAGGACAGCCCGCCCGATGTGATGCGCGGAGAGGAGACCCAGATCGCGGGGCTTTTGCTGCGCGAGCCGGACTTCAACGGAACGGTCTGCCTGCCCGGCACCCACACAAAATGGGTCGGGCTGCGTGACGGGAAAATCATGCGCTTTCAAAGCTGCATGACCGGCGAAATCTTCGACCTTCTGTCGCGTCAATCGGTGCTACGGCATTCTTTGGGCGGGGCAGGAGATGATCTTGCCGCTTTCGAGGCCGCCTGTTCTGACGCCTATGCGAACCCGGCCCTTGCCTATGGCGCGCTGTTCGGTCTGCGGGCGGGGGCTTTGCTCGGTGATCTGGACGCCAATGCCGCCACGGCGCGGCTGTCGGGTTTGTTGATCGGGTGGGAATTGGCCGCGACCCATGAAATCTGGTCCGGAGGTTCTGTCGCCTTGATCGGCAGTCCGGTTTTGAGCCCGCTCTACAAACGCGCCTTGGCGCTCTGCGGGATCAGCGCAACGGTCCATGATGCCGAAGATGTAACGCTCGCGGGGCTCTACGCCGCGCAACAGACGATAGGAGATCAGACATGAGCCGCCCCTTGATTGCGATCCTGCGCGGGATTACCCCGCCGGAAGCCCTGCCTGTGACAGAAGCCTTGCTGGAGGCAGGTGTGACGCGGATCGAAGTGCCGCTCAATTCGCCTGACCCGTTGGACAGCATCAAGGCGATGGTCGTTGCCTTCGGAGATCGGGCGTTGATCGGCGCGGGCACGGTTTTGCGTGTCGATCAGGTAAACGCAGTTGCCGCCACGGGGGCCAAACTGATCGTCTCCCCGAATTGCAACGCGGAGGTCATCGCCGCAAGCAAGGTCGCCGGATTGCAGAGCTTTCCCGGTGTGATGACCCCAACCGAGGCCTTTGCCGCGTTGGACGCGGGTGCAGATGGTTTGAAACTCTTTCCCGGCGAATTGATCGGCCCCATCGGGCTGCGGGCGATGAAGGCGGTTCTGCCCAAAGAAGTGCCCCTGTTTGCTGTAGGCGGCGTCTCGGTGGAGAACATGGCCGACTGGCACGCGGCAGGTGCGGTGGGCTACGGGATCGGCTCGTCAATCTACAAACCCGGCGATAGTGCCGCAACCGTGGCCGAAAAGGCGCGGCGGTTGGTGTCCTGCCTTAATGAGGTTTGCGGCACATGACGGCGCAGGTTTTTGATGACCGGCCGTGTTTCCTCGGCGAAGGCGCATTCTGGCACCCCGAACGCGCACAGCTTTTCTGGTTCGATATTCTTGCCGGACGACTTCTGAGCCGTGTAGGGCAAAAGCCGCTGGAATGGCAGATCGGCCAGATGGCCTCAGCCGCCGCGTGGGTAGATGCGGAGGCTTTGGTCATTTCGACTGAAACCGGATTGCGCCGTTTTGACATTGCAACGGGCGCGCATGAGCCGCTGATCGGGATCGAAGCGGATCGCAATGAGACCCGATGCAATGACGGGCGGGCCGATCCTATGGGTGGGTTCTGGGTGTCGAGCATGGGCAAACATGCCGAAGCCAAGGCCGGCGCGATCTACCGCTATTATGGCGGTGCCGTGGAGCTTTTGTTTCCCGAAATCACTATCCCGAATTCGATATGTTTTGCGCCGGACGGGCGACGGGCCTATTTCGCGGATACGGCGGAAGGCAGGATCATGACGGTCTCTCTGGATGCGGACGGGTGGCCGGATGCCTCGCCGGATGTTTTTGTGGATTTGACTGCGCAAGGGTTGAACCCAGACGGTGCACAGACCGATTGCGAAGGCGCACTCTGGAGTGCGCAATGGGGGGCGGGCCGAGTGGCACGCTACCTGCCCGATGGCCGGTTTGATCGCGCGATCGCGCTTGCCGGACGGCACTGTTCCTGTCCGGCGTTTGGCGGGCTGACATTCGAGACGCTTTTTGTCACCACCGCGCGCGAAGGGATGGAGACGCCCGATGCGGGGCAGGGGGTCATCTACCAAGCGCCTGCAGGGGTCGCAGGGCGGGCCGAGCCGGCCCTCCGGCTTTGCGCGAGGTGAAGTAGGGCACGGGGGATCAATGCCCCCCGGCCTTGGCGCCTTTGCGCGGCGGTTGCATGGCCAGCGCCAGCACTGCCAGCCCTGCAAACAACAGGGTGATCAGGGTAAAGACATCGATAAAGGACATCACCGTGGCCTGCTGCGATATGCGGGCGGCCATGTATTTGAGCGCACCCGTCTCTCCATCCACGCCATTGAGGCTCAACAGGGAGGAGATGAGATCAAGTTGCCTGAGGGCTTCGGCATTGGACCAGTTCAAAGCCTCGCGCAGATGGGCGCTGTGCAACGCATTGCGGTCGGTGAGCAATGTATTGATGACAGCCAGCCCGACAGCCCCGCCAAGATTGCGCATGAGATTGTAGAGACCGGATGCGTTCTTCATCTTGTCCGGCGGCAGCGTGCCCAGTGCGAGATTGTTGATGGGCACCATGCAGATCATCAAGGATATGCCGCGTAGGATTTGCGGCGCGAGCAATTCGTTGAAGTCCCAGTCTGCGGTCATGCCGGTCAGCATCCATGAGGAGGTCGCAAAACCGATGAACCCTGCCAGAAGCATCACACGCAGATCAAGTTTCGAGGCCAGCGCCCCTGCAATCGGAGCGGTCATGAACATGGCCAGACCGGAGACGAAAACGGTCTCCCCGATCATCAGGCTGTCATAGCCCCTGATTTGGGATAGATAGAGCGGGTAGAGATAGGTCATACCATAAAGCCCAATCCCCATCACAAAGCTGAACACGGAGCCGACGGCGAAGTTCACATTGCTAAAGGCGGAGAAATCCACCACGGGGTTCTTGCGCGTGAAAGCCCGCCAGAAGGTTATGATCCCGCCGACAATCATCACGACGAACAGCCCTGCGACAAGTTCATCGTCGAACCAGTCATTTCCCGGTCCTTCCTCCAGCACATATTCCATAGCTCCCAGAAAACAGGCCAGCGCCCCCAGCCCGATCCAGTCGAAATTGTCGAACAGGGACCAGTTGGGCTTGTCAAAGTCGATCAGGACAAAGGCCCCGATGGTGACGGCAATGCCTGCGGGGACATTGACCAGAAAGAGCCAGTGCCAGCTCAGCGTATGGCTCAGATAGCCGCCCACGGTTGGCCCCACCGTGGGGGCCAGCGTGGCAATCAGGCCGATCATGGGGGATACCACGTTGCGCTTGGAGGCGGGAAAGATCGTAAAGGCGGCGGCGAAGACGGCAGGGATCATGCCACCGCCGAGAAAACCCTGAACCGCGCGCCAAAGGATCATTTCATTGATGCTGCCGGAGGTGGCGCAGAGAAAGGAAGCCACGGTAAATCCCGCCGCCGAGGCGGCAAAGAGGTAGCGTGTGGACATCATCCGGCCAAGCAGCCCCGACAAGGGGATCATGATGACCTCTGCAATCAGATAGGCGGTCTGCACCCAACTGATTTCATCGGCAGAAGCACCGAGACCCGCCTGAATTTCCGGCAGGGAGGCGGAGACAATCTGGATGTCGAGAATGGCCATGAACATGCCGAAGACCATGACCAGAAAGGCCGCCACCCGACGCGGGGTGACCTTTGGTTCGACGGCTTCTGCGGCGGAGGTCATTTGCTTGCCTGTGCCAGATTTGTGCCTGTATCGGCGGGGGTTGTGCGCTCGTCCACCTCGACCACAACGGACAGGCCGGCGCGTAAACCCTCGACCATATCGGGCAGCAGGATGCGCACGGGTACACGTTGCACGATCTTGGTGAAGTTGCCGGTGGCATTGTCCGTGGGCAGGAGCGAAAAGATGGAACCGGTCGCCGGAGACACAGAGGCCACACGCCCTTCGATTTCTTCGCCCCCCATCGCATCCACCCGCACTGTCGCGGATTGACCGGGGCTGATGCCGTCAAGCTGGGTTTCCTTGAAATTCGCTTCGACATAGAGCCCGTGGTCGGGAACAACGGCGGCAAGGCTTGCGCCAACGCTCACAAGTTCACCGGCCTCAATGGCGATATTGGCTACGGTGCCATCAAAGGGCGCGCGCAAGATCGTATGGTCGAGATCTCGTTGTGCTTTGGCGACGTTGAGTTCTAGGGTGCGGCGATTGGAATCGGTTTCCGCACGCTGGGCCTTGAGCACATCAATTTCCGCTTTTGCCCCTGTGATGGCGGCTTGGGCGGCGGCGCGGTTGGCGCGGGCCGTGGCCAATGCCTCGTTGGCGTCATCAAGGCTGGCTTGCGAGCTGACCTTGCGATCGTTCAAATCCTGCGCGCGTTTCTGTGCGGTTTTGGCGGTTTGGTAAGCCGCTTCAGCAGCAGCCAGTTCGGCTTCGACCTGTGTGACCGTCGCTTTTGCCGCTATGATCTGTGCATCAATCCGCGCGAGCGTTTGATCCAGTGAGGCGAGGTCAGCCTGCGCTTGGGCCAAGGCAATGCGGTAATCACTGTCGTCGATCTGAACCAGAATATCGCCTTTGGAGACGTGTTGGTTTTCCTTGACCGGAATTTCGGCCACATAACCTTGCAGCTTGGCCGAGACCAGAGACACATCGGCCTGCACATAGGCGTCATCGGTCTCGATCATAAACCGTCCATGTGTCCACCAGTTCATCCCCGTATATCCACCTGCCAGAAGTACTGCGACGGCGATGGACCCGAGAATGATTTTTTTGCGCCCGCTTTTCGGTGCTTCGGACTCCATAGGGGTGGGGGATGCGTTTTGTGTCATGAGTGAAGGCTTCCGGTTTCAGGAATGAGTGCGTTGGGCTGTTCGTTATCGAACCAGTTGGTTCGACAGAAATTAGGGCGAACGGAAATCAAAATCAAGCCTTCATCGAACCGATTGGTTCGACTATATTCAAAACATGAGTGAAGAATGTTCCGAGTCTCCGGCCTGTCCTACGCAACAGGGTGAAGCGACCACACAGAAATGCCGGCATCCTGCGGGCAAAGACCCCGAAAAACGTCGCCAGATCCTGAGCGGTGCTTGGCAGGTCTTTGTCGATCAAGGCTTTGACGCGGCCACGATGAACGGAATTTGCAAGGCGGCAGGCGTGTCCAAGGGAACGCTCTATGTCTATTTCAAAAACAAGGAAGACCTCTTTGTCGCTCTGGTCGAAGACCGGCGGGAGGCTTTTTTCGCGGGCATTATCGAGCGCCTTGAAGACGCCGGAACGATAGAGGATCACCTACTGGCCTATGCCACTGGTCTGTCCATGCAGGTCAATTCCGAAAATGTCATCCGCGCGCAACGCATTGTCATCAGTGTGGTGGAGCGGATGCCCGATCTCGGTGCGCGGTTCTATGACGCGGGGGCGCGATATTTCCTCGGCCATCTTGCCGAGTTTTTGCGCTCGGAGACCGAAGCTGGACATCTCGCTGTGCCTGATCCGGAGTTTGCGGCTGCGCAGTTTATCGAACTTGCCACCGCCGGAACATGGCGTGCGCGTATCTTCGGGCGTAGGCGCACGGAGCCTTCAGCCGAAGAAATCACTCGCACCGCCAGAGAAGCTGTACGGATGTTCATGGCGACCTATGGCGTGTGATCCGCCTTGAAAGGGCGCAATAGGCGAAAAAAGAATATCCTTCCGGTTCTTGCGCTCCGACCAAGACAGTTTTTCCGAAAAGTCATGCGACACAAATCCCTCTCATGCGCAGCGGCGCAGATGCGGAACTTTGTCTGGTCTCAACGGGCGGGGTGACGCGGACCATTCCTTGACCTCTCACACTATCGGGTCGAGATGCCTTGCAAACCCGTTTGGATGAAGAGGCTTCGTATGACCTTGAACATGATTTCTATCGCGGCGGCAGCGGTCGCTCTATCTGCCAGTGTCGCTATGGCAGCAGACCTTGGCCCGCTGGTAACCCCCATCGAATTGAACGCGGCACTCGAAGATGCGGAGGGTGCGCCTGTCCTTTTGGACATTCGGGGCGATGCCTATAGCAAAGGCCATATCGAAGGTGCTGTGTCTGCGCCTTATAGCCTGTTTCGCGGACCGGCAGACAACCCCGGCCAGATCGTGCCCGTTGAGACGCTTGAGGACACTTACGAACAACTCGGACTGACGCTGGACCAGCCAGTGGTGATTGTGACCGATGGCAAGACAGATAGCGATTTTGGTGCGGCTGCACGGGTGTATTGGACCCTGAAAAGCTCTGGTTTTGAACAGCTGTCCATTCTGAATGGCGGCGAGCTGGCATGGGTTAATGCGGGGCTTCCCGTGTCCACGGATGCCGTGGAGCCCGTGCCGACAGAACTTTCCATCACTTGGGATAACAGTTGGACGGCAGAAACCGCCGATGTGCAGAATGTTGTGAACGGAGCGGCGGATGCTCTCTTGCTCGATGCCCGTCCTGCGGCATTTTTCGAGGGCAAACAGGCTCATGCTGCTGCGGCCCGTCCGGGGACGCTTCCGGGAGCGAAAGACTATCCCTACAATAATTTCTTCCGGCCCGATGCCTCCGCAATCTCGGCGGAGTCCTATACGCCGGAGATGAAAGAGACCTTGGGGATCAGTGACGGCCAGGACGTGATTTCCTTTTGCAACACTGGGCATTGGGCAGCGACAAACTGGTTCGCTCTCAGTGAACTGGCGCAACTGGATCAGGTGAAGCTCTACCCCGGTTCTATGGTCGAATATTCGAACATGGGCGGCGAGATGGCGAACGCGCCCGGTCTCATCGAAAACCTGTTCAACCAGTTTCGCGGAGGCAATTGATGACGCAGGCGGTTTCTCCTGATTTGCGGCTGGAAACTGGCAGCGGTGTGATCTCGCGCCGTGCCGCTTTGGTTGTGGCCGCATTGGTGAGTGTGGCGCTTGTTGCGGTATTTGTCGGCGCGCGCTACGGGCTTTTGCTGGCCGTCGGCCTCGGGTTCGGCGTGGTGCTGGAAGGGATGCGCTTCGGCTTTGCCGGACCATGGCGTGCGATGATCCTGCGGCGTGAACCGTCGGGGATGCTGGCGCAGCTTCTGGCGATTGCGCTGGTCTCTGTAGTGGCCATCCCCTTGCTCTCGGCGCACCCCGGTGAATTGGTGGGCGCACAGGCCGCTGTCGGATTTGCGATGGTCGGCGGTGCGTTTGTATTCGGGGCCTGTATGCAGATTTTGCTGGGCTGCGGGTCCGGCACATTGGTGAATGCGGGCAGCGGCAATCCCATTGCGGTTTTCGCCCTGCCGTTTTTCTGCATCGGTAGCTTTTTCGGCGCCTATGGTCTGGTCTGGTGGACCTCGCTCGGAGCTCTGCCGATCCTGCAATTCCGCGGCATGACGGGGCTTGGCCTGACTCTGGTGTTGCTGGCCATTTCCGCCGCCATCGTGCTTTGGCGCGCAGCCCCCGGCACCGTGCGTCTGAGCCGTCGTCACGGCATTGCGGCAATCGTGCTTGCGGTTCTGGCGATTGGCAATCTTGTGGTCGCGGGACAGCCTTGGGGTGTTGTCTATGGTCTGGGCCTATGGACCGCGAAAGTTGCCACCGTGGCGGGCGCGGACCTGTCCGGTTCGGCCTTTTGGGCAGCATCGGGATCCGTTGAACGGGTGCAATCTAGCCTGCTGACCGACTACACCTCATTGACCGACATCGGCCTGATCGCCGGTGCTTTCGGCGTTGCCACATGGCGGCGCGGCGGTTTGACTGCGAAATTGCCAAGCTATCCCGCCCGCGCTTGGATCGCGACCATGGTGGTCGGGTTCCTGCTGGGGTATTCGTCACGGCTTGCGTTTGGTTGCAATGTCGGGGCGTTCTTCTCGGGGATTTCAACAGGCAGCCTGCACGGCTGGGTCTGGTTTATCTCTGCATTTGCAGGGGCATTTGTCGGCATCCGCTTGCGGCCCCTACTGGGATTGGAGGCACGCGCATGACACGTCGTTTCACTGCAACTCTTGCCATTGTCGGTCTGTTTCTTCTCGTCGGCTTTGACCTGATGAGCGCTCCGCCCAACCCCTATCATGCCCCGCCTGCCTTGGCGCTTGGCTCGGGGATTGCCGCCTCGGGCGGGTTCTGCGGCGCGCTGCCCGATTGAACGCTCTGCGCGACCGAACACAGAGAAAACCGGCCCGCCCCAAGAGATCGCCTTTGGCCGTCTCGGGGCGGGCTTTTTTATGCGCCCACATAAGGCCCGTCACTATTGGGATTTACGGAACGCGGAGATCAGGGACCAGAGGATCAGCGCCGCTGTCAGGACGACAAAGACACAGGCGATAGGGCGTTCGATAAAGACCATCGGATCACCACGGGAAATGAGCATTGCGCGGCGCAGGTTGGTCTCGATCAACGGCCCAAGCACGAAGCCGAGCAGTAAGAGCGCAGGGCTGAATTTCGCCCGTGACAGGGCGTAGCCGATGATGCCAATGCCCGCGACCATCGCAATGTCAAAGCTGGAGCCACGCACGGAATAGACTCCCATCGAAATGAACACGATGATGGCCGGATAGAGCCAGCGGAACGGAATGCGCAGCATGTTCACCCAAATGCCGATCAGCGGCAGGTTGATGAAGAGCAAGAACAGGTTGCCGATGGCAAAACTGGCGACCAGTCCCCAGAACATGTCTGGATTGCTCTCCAACATCATCGGGCCGGGCTGCACCCCGTGGATCACCAGAGCGCCGAGCATGAGCGCCATGATCGGGTCCCCCGGAATGCCCAGCGTCAGTGTCGGCACAAAGGCTGAGATGGAGGCGGAATTGTTCGCGGCTTCAGGGCCGGAAATACCTTCGATCTGGCCGGTGCCGAATTTCTTCGGCTCGCGGGAGACGCGGCGTTCCAACGCGTAGCTGAGAAAGGAGGAAATCGTCGAACCTGTGCCCGGAAGTGCGCCGAAAAAACTGCCCAAGGTGCTGCCGCGCAGGATCGGGGCGGGGAGGCGTTTGAGTTCCGCGCGTGAGGGGAGAAGTTCCCGCAAGGGGATACGGGCGACGGGAGTGCTGCGCTCTGTGTTGCGGATGTTGGAAATCACTTCCGCCGCACCGAAAAGACCCATAGCCAGTGCCACAAGGTTGACCCCGTCCATGAGTTCCGTGCGCCCGAAGGTGAACCGCTGAAGGCCGGAGTTCACATCGGTCCCGATAACGCCAATGATCAGGCCGAGGACAACCATCGCCAAGTTCTTGGCCGGGCGGCCCGAGCCGACCGTGGAGGCCGCGACCAGCCCCATAATCATCATTGCCGCATAGTCCGCCGCACCGAATTTCGTCGCCACGCCGCTTAGCCATTCGGCAAGGAAGATCAGCACGATGATCCCGAGCATCGAGCCCGAGAATGACGAGATCATGGAGGTGAACAGCGCAAGCCCCGCCCGACCGTTTTGTGCCATAGGGTAACCGTCAAGCGTGGTCACCGCCGATTGCGGCGTGCCGGGAAGGCGCAGCAGAATGGAGGCCACCGCTCCGCCATATTGCGCCCCGTAATAAACCCCCGCCAGCATGACCAGCGCGGCTTCGGAGGACACATAATAGGTGATCGGCAACAGCAACGTGATGGCGGCCATCGCTCCGATGCCGGGCAGGACGCCGACGAATGTGCCGAGGATCGCGCCGAACAGGCTATAGACGAGGACAGAGGGATGAAGGGCAACGGACAAGCCGTGCATCAGGCCTTCGTACGTGGTCATATCAACGGCTCCATGGCCCGACGGGGATCGGCATTTGCAGCGCCAGAATAAAGACACCTGCGGCCAGAAGCGTGATGACCAACGACAGGACCACGCGCCACAGGATGCCTTTGTGCGGGGCAACAGAGCTGGCCAGAAGGACGGTGATTGCCGTTGTCAGCAAGAGCCCGACACGGTCCAGCGCGAATCCGAAGAACAACAGGGACGCCGCAACAGCGAGCGTTTCACGCCACGCGAGCGGTTTTGCCTCCGCCTTGCGCCACCATGCGGGCAGGCCGATGACCAGCCCCAGACCGAAGAGGACCACGCCAAGCACGATCGGGAAGAACCCCGGCCCCATGCGCCGCAGATCGCCCATGTCATACTGGACAGAGGCATAGGCTGCGACGCCAAGCCCGAGCAGGGCGAGAATCCCGCCCCACAGCACATCGTCAATATCACGTCGCATCGGTGGCCCTCTTTCGTGGCGTTACTGGCGCGCTTCGATCCCGTCGATCACAGCACCCCAAAGAGCAGTATCTTCGGCAATGCGTGTGGCAAATGCTTCGGTGCTGCCCGGCTGGACCTGCCAGCCCATAGCCAGAAGCTTGTCGGCCACTTCGGGCATCGCGAGGATTTCCACGATTTCACTGTTCAGACGCTCGATGATTTCGGGGTCGGTGCCGCTCGGCGCGATGAAACCGTTCCAGAGTTCGGCGCGGAAATCTTCCGGCAAACTCGACTGACCGGCCATGACGGGCACGTCGGGAAGGCTGGGGAAGGGGGCGCTGGAGGTGATGCCCAGAATTTTCATCTTGCCAGCTTCGACATGGGGCATCGCTGCGGAAGGCGCCATGAAACCACCGTCGATCTCGTGTCCGATGATGGAGGTCGTGACCTCTGCATAGCTTTGGAACGGGATGTGATAGAGTTCCACGCCTGCTTCATTTGCGAACAACTCGGCGGTTAGATGCGCGCCGGAGCCGTGCCCCACGGAGCCATAGGCAATATCACCGGGGTTTTCCGTGGCTTGCTCGATAAATCCTGCGACCGTGTCGGCCGGGAAATCGCTCGTGACGCCCAGAACCAGCGGGCTTGTGGCGATCAGGGCCACAGGCGCGATATCCGTGGCGGGATCATAGCTGAGATCTTCCACAAGGCGCTGCGCGGTGGTCAGCGGTCCGTTGATTGTCACGGCAAAGCTCAACCCGTCGTTTTTGTCGGCGAGCATTTGTTGCACGCCGATGACACCACCGGCACCGGGTTTGTTTTCCACCACAACAGGCTGCCCCAGCGCATCGGCCAAAGGCTCGGCCACGAGACGGGCGATGGTGTCGGGCGACGATCCGGCCGGAAAGCCCACATAGAGATGCAGCGGGGCAGACGGCCAGTCTTCGGCGGCCAGCGGTCCTGCGGCACAGATGGCGGCGAGGGCGATGCAGCTCAGTTTGCTGTGATGAAACATAAGAACTTCCTCCAATAATTTAGGGGTTTCTTTCTTTTTCCAGCCAAAGTGTCAATCAACCGTGCATGTTTTTTATACACGAGGGCCTTGTTCGCGGTTGTATTGCAGTGATTTCCAGTGAAATTCGTTCAAAATCGGCAATTTTGCATAGGCTGAACAGGTCCAATTTTCCGCAGCGCCATGCCTCACGTGACCGAGGCGTGGGGTGGCGGCTATTGAGATTGCGATCACTTTTTTCATGAGATGTCTTGTCTTCTGCCGCGGAATACTTTTCCTTCTGCGCAGTGTTGCCCCACGTTGCGACGGTTGCGCATTACGCATTCCAACGTCCGGCAAAGATGAAAAACCTGCCCACAGGAGGTCTTTATGAAACTTACCACTGCTTTGTCTGCACTGGCCCTGCTCGTGGCTGCACCGACGGCATTTGCTGCCGATGTGCCAGAAGGCACTGTGCTGTCCGAGAACCAGACCTATACGTTCTGGCTTCTGGACGCGATCAAGTCGATGGACCCGCAAATCAACACCGATGTTGAAGGCTCCGATGTTCTGCGTAACCTTTTTGAAGGCCTCTATAACGAAGATGCCAAAGGCGCTTTGGTGCCGGCAGTGGCGTTGAGCCATGACCTGTCCGAAGATGGTCTGACCTACACATTCCACCTGCGCCCCGAGGCGGTCTGGTCGGATGGCAAGCCTGTGAGCGCAGGCGATTTCGTATATGCGTGGCGTCGTCTGGCCGATCCGGAAACCGCATCGGAATATGCGTGGTATATGGAGCTTATGCAGGTGAAAAACGCCGCCAAGGTCACGGCAGGTGAAGTGCCGCCGTCAGAGCTTGGCGTGAAAGCGATTGACGATCATACGCTTGAAGTGACGATCGAGACGCCGCTGCCCTATTTTCCGCAGATGCTGGTGCATGCCTCGACCTTCCCTGCGCGTCAGGATGTGATCGAGAAATTCGGTTCGGACTGGACGAAACCGGAAAACATGGTGACCAACGGGGCGTATACTCTCACCGAGCATATTCTTGGCGAGCGGGTCGAGATGGACAAATCCGATACCTATTGGGATGCGGATAAAACAGTGATGACCCATCTCACCGCGTTAACCGTCAATGACCTGAATCAGGCTTTGACACGCTATCTGGCCGGTGAACTGGACCGTGTAAATATTCCAGCAGGCCAGTATCCGCGTCTGAAAAAGGAATATCCCGATGAGGCAACTTCGCTGCCGTATTCCTGTTCCTACATTTACATGATGAACCTGTCGGACAAGGGTCCCGAAGCACTCAAGGATGTGCGTGTGCGCAAGGCGTTGTCCTATGCCATGAACCGCGATGTCGTGGTAAACAACATTCTGCAAGGTGGTCAGCATCCGGCCTATAACTGGACCCATTGGGCGACAGCGGGCTTTGAAATGCCCGAGATCGACTATGCGGGTTGGACACAGGAAGAGCGCAACGAGAAAGCCAAAGAGCTTTTGGCCGAAGCAGGTTATGGCCCCGACAACCCGCTTGATCTGACGTTGAACTACAACACCTCTGACGATCACAAGAAGATCGCCATCGCTGCGCAGCAATTCTATCGCCCGCTTGGCATCAACCTGACGCTCAACAACATGGAGTGGAAGGTGCATACCGACAAGATGCAGAGCCAAGATTTCGATATGGCGCGCTATGCGTGGTGTGGAGACTATAACGAGGCGTCGACTTACCTCGATCTGTTCACCTCCTACTCGGGGCACAACAGCGGCAAGTTCTACAGCGAAGAATATGACGCGCTGATGAAAGAGTCGAAAACAGCCGAGAATCCGCAGCCACTCTATACGCAGGCAGAGCAAATTCTGGCCGAAGAAATGCCGGTGGTTCCGATTTATCACTATGCGAAAGTGGATATGATCTCTTCGGATATCAAAGGTCTGCCGACGGAGAACGTGATGCAAACATGGTATGGCAAAGACCTCTACCGTGTCGCGGAATGATCCGGATCGTATAAATCAGGCAGGATGCGGGGATGCCCCCCGCGTCCACCCATAGGAAAAACCGTATGATCGTCTACATTCTCAAGCGTCTGGCGATTGCCATTCCGACGCTGCTCTTGCTGATTGTGTTTTCTTTCCTGCTGATGCATGCGGCCCCCGGCGGGCCCTTTACGCAGGAACGTGAACTGCCTGCACAGGTGCTTGCCAATCTCAACGCCAAATATGGTCTCGACCAGCCGCTGTGGAAACAGATCTGGAATTACATCTGGGGCATTGTTGCGCATTTCGATTTCGGGCCGTCCTTTGTCTATAAGGACCGCACCGTGAACGAGATCATCGCGCAGGGCTTTCCGGTGACGCTGACATATGGCGGCGTTTCGTTTGTGGTGGCGGTGCTCGCCGGAGTGACGCTGGGCGCAGTCGCTGCGGTCAAGCACAACACCATTATCGATTATTTCGCCGTAGGCATTTCGATCGGTGCGCAAGTGTTGCCGAATTTCGTCATGGCCCCGATCCTTGTGATTGTCTTCACACTGTTTCTGGGCTGGCTGCCCGGTGGTGGCTGGCGTTTCACAGATCCGTCCTACTGGATCATGCCGGTGATCGCGCTTTCGACCTCCTATATGGCCTCGATTGCGCGGATCATGCGCTCCTCCATGCTTGAGGTGCTCAATTCCAACCACATCCGCACTGCGCGCGCCAAAGGGCTGCCGGGGCATCGCGTGATCTGGCGTCATGCACTCAAACCCGCGCTTTTGCCGGTGATTTCCTACCTCGGGCCAGCCTTTGTGGCGATGATTACAGGGTCCGTGATCGTGGATATCTATTTCTCCACTGGCGGCATCGGTAAAGCCTTTGTCGATAGCGCTTTGAACCGTGACTACGCCGTGATGATGGGGGTGACGATCCTCGTCGGCGCACTCACCATTCTTTTCAACCTCCTCGTCGATATCATCTACGGATGGATCGACCCGAAAATCCGGTATTGAGCCATGGTCATCGACAGTGAGAAAATGAAGTCTCTGGCCGAAGCCACCTCCCGCGAGGACGTGGTTGGCCGTTCCCTCTGGGCCGATGCACGGCGCAGGTTCTTTCGCAACAAGGCGGCGATATTCGGTTTGGTCCTGTTGGTTTTCGTCAGCCTTTTTGCGATTTTCGGCAATTTTGTCGCACAGTGGTCCAATGAAGAGATCGATTTCTCCGTCATGGGAATGGTGGCTGAACAGGGTGGGCCGTCGCTGGCCAACGGACACTATTTCGGCACGGATGATCTGGGGCGCGATCTGTTCGCCCGCACAGTGCAAGGAACGCAGATTTCGCTGGCTGTGGGGATCATCGGCTCTGCCATCGCAGTGGTGGTCGGCACGATCTATGGTGCCACCGCAGGTTATTTTGGCGGACGGATCGACAACATCATGATGCGGACCGTCGATATCCTGCTGGCGATCCCCTATATGTTTGTGCTGATCCTGCTTCTGGTCATGTATGGCCGATCCATCACCATGCTCTTCGTTGGAGTGGGCCTTATTTCGTGGCTGGAAATGAGCCGGATTGTGCGTGGGCAAACCCTGACCCTCAAAGGGCGCGAATATATCGAGGCAGCGCGCGCCATCGGTGTGCCTGCACCGGTGATTATCCGCCGTCACATCCTGCCCAACCTGATCGGTGTCGTGACTGTCTTTGCCACGCTTCTGGTGCCCAACATGATCCTGACCGAGAGTTTCATTTCCTTCCTTGGTCTCGGTGTGCAGGAACCGATGACGTCACTTGGTGCGTTGATCTCTGAGGGGTCTGGCACAATTTCCTACGGGACGCTTTGGCAACTGGCCTTCCCACTTCTTTTCTTCGTTCTCACGCTGTTCGGCTTTTTCTTTGTCGGTGATGGGCTGCGGGACGCTTTGGACCCGAAGGATCGTTAAACATGGCACTTCTGGACGTTAAAAACCTTTCCGTTCAATTTGATACACCTGAGGGAAACATTCACGCCGTCAACGGGGTGAGCTTTGCTTTGGAACAGGGCGAGACCTTGGGTATTGTAGGGGAAAGCGGCTCGGGAAAGAGCCAGCTCAACTTTGCGCTTCTGGGACTTTTGGCCCGCAATGGCCGAACCTCGGGGCAGGCGATATTTGAGGGACAAGATCTCTTGTCGATGTCGGAACGCGACCTCAACAGGATACGTGCCAATCGTATCGCTATGGTCTTCCAAGACCCGATGACCTCGCTCAATCCCTATATGCGCATCTCCGAGCAGATGGCCGAGGTGCTTATGCTGCACAAAGGCTTGTCCAAACGCGCGGCGATTGCGGAAAGTGTCGATATGCTCGATGCGGTGAAAATTCCGGATGCAAAGAACCGCGTGCGTCTCTACCCGCACGAGTTCTCCGGCGGGATGCGCCAGCGGGTGATGATTGCCATGTCATTGCTCTGTCGCCCAGATATCCTCATTGCCGACGAACCAACCACCGCGCTTGATGTGACGGTGCAGGCGCAAATCATGGAGCTTCTGGCCGAGTTGCAACGGGAGTTCGACATGGCGACAATCCTGATTACCCATGACCTTGGCGTGGTGGCAGGGTTCTGCGAGCGGGCCATCGTGATGTATGGTGGCCGGATCATGGAAGAGGCGCCGGTTGACCCACTTTTCGAAAGTCCGAGCCACCCCTATACACGGGGACTTCTGGACGCGATTCCGAGAGTCGATGAGGATCAGGACGCGCTGCGCGCGATCCCCGGAAACCCGCCCAATATGACGGGACTGCCGCAGGGCTGTCCCTTCGCACCGCGCTGCGAGAGCGTCATGGAAACGTGCTGGAGTACGGCGCCCGAGCTTGTGAACTTTGCTCCGGATCGAACCCGCGCCTGTTTTCGCCCTGTCGAGGAGATCGTCGCATGAGCCGTCCGTTGATCGAGGCCCGTGATCTGCGGGTGACATTTGAAATCCGTCGTCCCTCCGATCTGCCGTGGACCCCTCCGGCGTTGCTCAAGGCTGTAAACGGCGTGAGTTTTTCGCTAGAGGCCGGGCAGACGCTTGGCATAGTCGGGGAGAGCGGCTGCGGCAAGTCTACGCTAGCGCGTGCGCTCATTCGTATGCTGCCTGCGACCGGTCAGGTGATCTGGGAGGATGGCACCGACCTTCTGACCTTGTCACCGCGCCAGATGTTGCAATATCGTTCGCGCATCCAGATGATCTTTCAGGACCCGCTGGCTTCACTCAATCCGCGCATGACGGTGGGGGACATCATCGCCGAGCCGCTGCGGACACATCGTCCCGACATGAGTGCGAAAGAGCGCAAGGAAAAAGTGCGTGCCGTGATGGAACGTGTGGGACTTTTGCCCAATCAGGTAAACCGCTACCCGCACGAATTTTCCGGCGGACAGTGTCAGCGCATCGGCATCGCTCGGGCTTTGGTGGTCGAGCCGAAACTGTTGATCTGCGACGAGCCGGTTTCTGCGCTTGACGTCTCCATTCAGGCGCAGGTTGTGGGGCTTCTTGAAGAATTGCGCCGTGAATTGGGGCTGACGATTATTTTCATCGCCCACGACCTTTCCGTTGTGAAGCATCTTTCTGATGACGTGATGGTGCTCTATCTCGGACGCATGATGGAAAAGGCCAGTTCTGACGACTTGTTCGCCGATCCGCGGCATCCCTATACGCAAGCACTCTTGTCTGCCGTGCCGATCCCCGATCCGAAAGTCGAGAGGAACAAGACGGTGATCCCCCTCGAAGGGGATCTGCCTTCTCCTATGGCACCGCCCAAAGGCTGTGTTTTCCGCACCCGTTGCCCGAAGGCGCAAGCAATCTGCGAGACTGTGCCAGAGACGGAAATGCTGGGAACTCACGCCACGGCCTGTCATTTTGCGGCTGCGCCGGTTGAGGCATAACTGACGGATCATCAGCGCGACGCCAGCACGGATTGATAGAGCGCGAGATAGTCGCGGGCCATGCGTCGTGTGGTGAAGTGCGCGGCCACATGGGCGCGGGCGGTGGCGCGGTCGAGTATACTGACCTGCTCCACCGCGCGAATGGCTTCTGAGAGGGTGTCGACCAGAAAGCCAGTTTGACCGTCACGGATCAGTTCGAGCATGGAACCGCGCGGGTAGGCGATCACAGGCGTGCCGCAGGCCATCGCCTCCACCACCGACAGGCCGAAGGGTTCATCGAAACCGATCAGATGCAGCAACGCCTTGGCCGATCCGAGCGCCTTGGCGCGTTCGATGCCACCGACCGGCCCATGCCAAAGGATTTGTCCGTCACCGAGATGAGGGCGCACATGAGCGTCGAAATAGCCCTGATCCTGAATGATGCCGTAGATGTGGAGCCGGTGCCCTGTCGCACGGGCCACCTCGATGGCGTCTTTGGTTCCTTTGTCCGGATGGATGCGCCCGAAGAACAGCAGGTCTTCGCTGCCGACCGGATCAAAGGGGAAATCCTCCATCTTGATGCCGTGGTGGATCGTGGCGGAATAGCGCAGGTCCGGATGCCGGCCGGCTTCGCTGATGGCGACGAAATGCACTTGGTTCTCGAAGGGTTTATACATCGGCAGGATGCGCTCGGAGGAAAAGCCGTGAATGGTTGTCACGACCGGCGTTTCGACCAGAGGGGCAAAGGCATGGGCGGGGAAATCGGCTTGGTTGTGGATGATGTCGAAATCACCTGCCTTGGAAAACACATGCGACAGATGCCGATATTCCCAGACCTTTGGATCTATTGACGGATCTTCGCTGTAGGGAGCAGGAACAACCGCATCGAGACGGGCGGAGGTCTGGCTGTCCTTGGTGGCGAATAGCGTCACATCGACGCCCAATGCCACCAGTTCCTCGGTTAGCAAATGTGTCAGAAGCTCCCAAGGGCCGTAGTGCCATGGCGGGGTGCGCCACGCAATCGGGGCAAGCATGGCTACACGCATCGTCTTGCCCCTTGCTGTGTCATGAGGATACCTCTCTGCGGCATGGCTCACACCAATGAGGCCAAAAGATCGTCAACGCGGATCGTGGCAAAGCCGATGGAACTGTCCGCGATGCCGAAGGGCACAAAGAGATATTCACCATGCACCAGAGCGCCACAGGTGTAGACCACATTCGGCACATAGCCTTCGCGCCCCGCATCCGAAGGAGAGAGCAGCGGCACTTGCGAGCGCCCCAGAACGCGGGAGGGATCCTGCCTGTCCAGAAGCATCGCGCCGATGCAGTATTTGCGCATTGCGCCCACCCCGTGCGTGAGCAACAACCATCCTTGCTCCAGTTCAATCGGCGCACCACAATTGCCGATCTGGATCAGCTCCCACGGGTAACGCGGCCCCGCCAGTTTCTCGCCTTCGCCCCAATGGGTGAGATCGTCCGAGCGAATGAGGAAAATATTTTCCCGATCCTGTCGCCCGATCATGACATATTGCCCGCCGATCCTGCGCGGGAACAATGCCATGCCCTTGTCCCTTGATGCCGGACCGCTCATACGGCGAAGCTCGAACTGATGGAAGTCCTGCGTGACCATCAGTTCGGAGGCAATGTCGTGTCCGCTCCATGCGGTATAGGTGCCGCAATAGAACTGGTTTTCACCATCGCGGAACTGCACCAGACGCAGGTCTTCCAAACCGCCCCTTTGGGCCTGTGTCACCGGAAAGAGAACGGTTTCGTTCATTGGCCCGTCGCTTTCGCGGATCAGGCTGATCCTGTCCTCGGTGATCTCATGCGGACGGGCGGCGACCGCAAATTCGGAAGGTTCGACCAACTGCATATCACAGTCTGCACTCAGCACCCCTTCGCGGAAAGTGATCGAGGAAATATGCCCTTCCCCGACCGCACGCAGCGACATGAGAAAGCGTAATTCGCCGGGTTTCAGCCCCGTCTGGTCGGGATGGGGCACGACGCTCGGATTCATCAGTGCCGCGGCCTGATAGGAGTACTCGTGGCAGAAATATGCCCCGATCAATGCGCGTTCTGCCTCACGGGTTGCGGCGGTGAGGCCGAGGTCACGGGCAATGGAGTCATATCGCGCCTCGAAATACTCGCGAACCTTGCGGTGACGGGTCTCGAAATCCGAGAGCACAAAGGACAGTTCCGCCTGAATGGTGCGGTTGTCCATGTTCCGCACGGTCTCGACAATCCGTCTGGCGCGGGCATCCACCGAGGGATCAATGGCGCGCCCTTTCGGCGGGAGCGGATAGGCGCGCACAACGACACGTTCGGCATTGGGATGGAGACGTTGGGGAAGAAGATTGACGCAGACCATATCATCCTCTCACGACAGTCGGTTTGACAGGCTGGATTTTCGGAAGACGTTTCAACCGCTGGATTTCCAAGGCAGCAAACTGGAAGGCGAGGATCGACTCGGCTCCCTGATTTAGGTTGACCCGATCCACTTCCAGCCCGTCGAAACAGCCGCCGTTGGACGTGGCCATGCGCAGCCCCAGATCATTGAGACCGAGATACCAGTCAAAGGCCGCCTTGGCCAGCGTCAGCCAGACGGGGTGGCCGGTCACATCATGCGCTGTGGCGCAAGCACCAATCATGGCCCAAGCTTCCAGTGGTTGCTGGTCAAAGGGACGAGGCCGCTCATGTGGACGACCGAAACTCTCCGTGCCGACAGGGCGGAAAACCCCATTCGCGCCGGTCTGCACCTTCGCCAACCAGTTAAGGGCATCTACCCCGTCCTGAATCATATCCTCCCGCTCAAGCAACTGCCCCGCAGAGATCAGGGCTTCGGGCAGACGTGCATTGTCATAGGAGAGGGTTGGTTCGAACCAGTTCCAGTCCGTGCGTCGTTCTGCTTTCAGCCGCGTGTGAATCTCTGTGGCAAACCGGTTCACCATGGTTTGCGCGACACGGTGCCCCGGATAGACCGACAGCCAACTGATCAGCCCCAGAAGGGCAAAGGCCCGCGCCCGTAGTGCCGACAGGGATTGATTGGCGGGGATAACCCTTTCGGTCAATCCCGTCGCCCAGAGCTTCACGCTTTGATCGTCACTGTCGGCCACCACGCGACCAAGCGCCCAGAGTGCGCGACCGTGGCTGTCTTCGGAGCCTTGTGTCTCAAGCCAGTTGCGCCGGTAATCCATGAAATTGCGGAACACGGAGGTCTCTTCGTTCCACGCGTCCTCCACAAACGCGGCGCAGGTGTCGATGATGCGGTCCGCACGTTCGGTCTCGATCCCTTCGGCTTTCATCTCGACGGCGAGCATTAGAGCGCGGGCATTGTCGTCCAGACAATATCCATGCTGACGGTGGGGGACCGAGGCCCTGCTGTGTTGCAACATGCCGCATCCATCCACCATCCGGTCCACCGCTCGAAGCGTCGAGACATTCGGGATATTCATGCCGGAACGCAGGCTATGGACCGCTGTTGTGGGGCGGCGCACGCCACGGGCCTCTCCCAACAGGCCAAGGTAACCGCGTGCCACTTCCGGCCAGATCATATGCCGTCCGGCCTCGTAGGCGCGGGCACGCATCTGGTCGCGGCGGGCGGGATCGTCCAGCAACGCGCCGATGCTTTCGGCCAGCGCTCGGGAATCGGCAAAGGGCACAAGCACGCCAGTGTCCTGCGCCAACAGTTCTGTCGCGTGCCAATAGGGTGTGGATACCACAGCTTTGCCGCGCCCGACCGCATAGGCCAATGTGCCGGAGGTGATCTGCGCCTCGTGCAAATAGGGCGTGACATAGATGTCAGCCGCAGACAGCCATGCCTGTAACGTCGGGGTGTCCACATATTGATTGACGAACCGCAGATGTTCCCAGACCCCTGCCGCTTTCGCCTGTGCCGTGAGCCGGTCGCGGTAGGCTTCGCCCTCAGCCGCCAGAAGGTGCGGATGGGTGGCGCCGAGAATGACATAGGTCAGGTCCGGATGGCCGCGCACCAGATCGGGCAGGGCCGCGATCATGTGTTCCAGCCCTTTGTTGGGGGATAAAAGTCCGAAGGTGAGAATGACCTGCCGCCCGTCCAAACCGAAACGGTGTTTTTGGAATGCCGGATCAAGGAAGGGCAGATCGGGGATGCCATGGGGGATCACCGCGATGCGCGCGTCGGGAATATGCCAATGCTCCGTCAACAGGGCGCGGCCTTTTTCTGCCATGACCACCAAACGGGCGGAATGCGATACCAGCGCGTCCATGACACGACGCTCGTCGGGATTAGGATCCGTCAAAACAGTGTGCAGTGTCGTGACAAGCGGCGCGCGGAGCCTTTCGGTTAGCTCCAGAAGATAATCGCCGGAGGCCCCGCCAAAAATGCCGAACTCGTGTTGTAGCAGGACCACGTCCGGATTCAGCGCGTTGAGATGGTCGGCAGCGGCGCGATAGGCGTCACGGTGATCCTGCTCAATCTCGTAATCTACGTCCGAGGAATAGGCATATGTCTGTCCCGGATCCGTCATCGCGACTGTAGTGATCCTCAGCGTGGGGTCTGCCGCAATCAGGGCGGACCGGAGATCGGCCGTAAAGGTCGCAATGCCACATTTCCGCGGCGGGTAATTCCCGATCAGGGCGATGTGGCGCACTGGTGATGGTGTATCTGTCATTTTCGGGCCCTCCAAAGTGTTTCATCATCCGTGGTGCTCTCCACCGGCTCCGCGAGGATCAGCACCGTCGGTTCCGTCGTGTGCACGGGCATCGCATCGGTGAAGTCCCAGCATTGGTGCGGGGCATAAGACTCGGTTCCGAAACTGCCGCGTCCCTCGGCCACCATGACGCTCGCGCGCGGAGCGACCAACATGCTGCGCTGGTCGGGGGCGAGCATCTCGTGGGTGATCTGGAAAGGGGCTGTGCCGTTTGGCATCGGAGTCAGAGGTTGCGGATCGAGGATGGCCTCTTGGAGCGCTTGATCAAGATGCAATTCCCGTGGGCGGCCATAGTCGAATAGGCGCCATGTGACATCGCTGGGTTCCTGCACTTCGACCACGGTTAATCCCGGTCCGAGCGCATGGATGGTCCCTGCCTCGATAAAGAAGGTATCTCCGACAGCCGGTTCGATCCGGCGCAGCATGCCAGGGAGGCTGCCGTCTTGCGCGGCGCGTCGGATGTCTTCGGGAGTGGCTGACTCCTTCAATCCGAGCTGGAGATATGCGCCGGGTTTGGCATCGGCAATATACCACCATTCATGTTTGCGACCGGGGCCGCGCTGCGGGTGGATTTGTACGGACAGAGGTTCGCTGGTCTGGAGCCATTTGAGGACAAGACCGCTGGTGTCCGATTTGAAAATGACTTCGCCCAAGGGCTGGGCGCTGTCCGGTGCCCAAAGGCCGTCACGACGGCCCCAAGGTTTGGCTCTGTACTCTGGCGTCAGTTTGACGTGGGTTGGAGCTGGTTGTGAGTTCTGACCTGTTTTTGTGTGTTGCGTATCTATCAACATCGACTCAGTGTCCCTAACAGATGACGATGATGTGAGTGGTGAAAGTCTGACGTCGCCGGAATTCAGCGATGGACCTTCTAAATAACCGTTCCGGGTTGGAGCCCGCCTGTGCGCGGTAGAAACAGCCTGTGCTAGAGTTGCGCCATGAAGGGCAGCGACCGTTCGCTTATTGGTGGTCTGTTTTAGGGCAGAACCCCGTTAAAAAACGTGGTCCATGGGTTGATGCGGACTTGAGAGTGGTGACGCTGCTTTGCGGTGATCCCGGTTAGGAAGATGACGGATTTGCATAGCCCACGCCCTTCTGTTGCCAACAGGAGGATCAAAGATGGCAAAGCAAAAGACCCGCAAGGCCCAAGCGATCGAGACGGTGAACGTCGGTGCTGCGGCTGTTGATATCGGTTCGCGTGAACACATGGCGGCAGTCAGTCCCGAGGTGACCGACATGCCTGTAAAGGCCTTCGGCACCTTCACCCATGATCTGCATGATCTTGCCGACTGGTTCAAAACGCACGGCGTGACCAGCGTTGCTATGGAATCTACAGGCGTCTATTGGATCCCGGCCTACGAGATACTTGAGCAGCATGGTTTCGAGGTCATCTTGGTCAATGCACGCTACGCCAAGAATGTGCCAGGTCGCAAAACCGACGTCAGTGACGCCAGTTGGTTGCGGCAACTGCATTCCTACGGTTTGCTACGTGGCAGTTTCCGTCCATCAGCTGAGATTGCCACACTGCGGGCATACCTGCGCCAACGGGAGAGGCTGGTAGAGTATGCGGCGGCGCATATCCAACACATGCAGAAGGCACTGATGGAGATGAACCTGCAACTACATCACGTTGTGTCTGACATCACCGGTGTAACCGGAATGAAGATCATCCGCGCCATTGTCGCAGGAGAACGGGATTTGGATGTTTTGGCATCTCATCGCGATGTCCGCTGTCGCGCATCTGTTGAGACAATCAAAGCTGCCCTGAACGGCAACGATCGTCCGGAACACATCTTTGCGCTGACCCAGTCGCTGGAGCTTTATGACTTTTACCAAAATAAAATGCTGGAATGCGACCGCCATCTTGAGGCTACGCTAGCCGCATTGGCAGCAGACCAAGATCACGACCCCAGCCAGCTTCCCCGTCCACGCACAAAGACCAAGCAGGTCAGCACGCCGTCATTTGATGTACGCGCGGCGCTGTTCGGTATTCTTGGTGTTGATCTAACCGAGATCCATGGGATGGGGCCTTCACTATCGCTCAAGTTGGTTGGGGAATGTGGGACTGACCTGCGCGCATGGCCAAGTGCCAAACACTTCACGTCGTGGCTCTGCCTTGCACCGGGCAACAAGATATCGGGCGGCAAAGTGCTGTCTTCTCGAACCCGACGATCATCCAGCCGCGCTGCGGCCCTCTTACGATTGGCAGCTGTTACGATCGGGCGAAGTGATACTGCGCTGGGTGCGTTTTACCGACGGCTGGCAGCACGAGCGGGCAAAGCCAAAGCCGTCACAGCAACGGCGCGCAAGATTGCAGTTCTGTTTTACAACACTCTCCGACACGGCATGACCTATAAGGATCCTGGCGCATCACATTATGAGGAACGGTACCGCAACCGCGTCCTCGGCAACCTCAAGCGTCGCGCCAAGTCATTTGGGTATGATTTGCACGAATTACCTGCCGACGTTGATATGGCTGTTTCTTAGGAAGTAAGCCCCAAATCGGATTTCAAGATGTGTTAAGGGCGCATTTCTGGAGATGTTTTCGAGCACCCTGACCGCGAGCCGGAGCGGGGGGGGGGGGGCTTTGAAACTCGTTTGATTTGTCATTTCTGAAGGTGCGCGTAAAATTGACAACAATGTCACATTGCGATTCAACCAGAAGAGGCGCACAGTTCGCGCAAACAACCCTTTGTCTCAACATTGTCCACGTCCATAGCACGAGGAAATATCCCCCATGTCCGAAAAGCTTTTTCACCGTCTGGCCTCTGTTCCTCCGGTCATAGCGATGTGCCTCCTGTCGGCGTTCTCTACATTGGCTACCCCCGCGCAGGCCGAAAACGGCTTTGACGCTTTGCTCGAAAAATTCGGCAAGTCGAACGGGGATGAGGGCATTTATAGCTCTAATGGCCGGATCGAGGCGCAGACCGTGGATGTCGCCACGAAATACGCCGGACGGATCGAAAGTGTCACCGCCCAAGAAGGGGATATTCTGGCCGCAGGGGACGAGATCGCACAGATGGACACGGCGGATGCGATGGCCAAGCTCAATGCCGCCAAGGCCGCTGTGCTGCGCACCAATGCGGGGCTGACCGTGGCGCAGGCGACTCTCATGCAGGCACAAAGTGCCTTATCGATGGCTCAGACCACCTATAATCGCGTGGTCAAATTGCATGAAACCGGCACTGCGCCACAAAGCACGCTGGATGATGCGACCAATACGCTCAACAGTGCCAAAGCCTCCGTCGAAATGGCCAAGGCGCAGATCGAGGATGCCAAGGCCTCCATCGCCGCAGCCGAGGCCGATCAGGAACAGGTGCAGCTCGCCCTCAATGATCTGACCATCAAAGCGCCGATCCGTGGTCGGGTGTTGTATCGTCTGCACGAACCGGGCGAGGTGATTGACGCGGGTTATCCTGTCGTCACAATGCTTGACCTGAGCAATGTCTATATGAACATCTACTTGCCCGCGACGGTGACTGGAACGCTCTCCGTGGGCGATGAGGCGCGGCTGATCCTTGATCCGATTCCGGATATCGTCGTGCCCGCCACGATCACTTTTATATCGCCACAGTCGCAATTCACGCCGAAGAATGTCGAGACACAGGAGCAACGCGAAGACCTTGTGTTCCGTGTCAAACTCTCTGTGCCGCGCGCGCTTTTGGTAAAATATGAGGAATTGATCAAAAGCGGGGTGCGCGGCATCGGTTTTGTGCGGAGCCAGCCGGATATGGACTGGCCGGACCATCTCGCCGTCAATGTGCCGGAGTAAGCCGCGATGGAGCATGTGGCACGCCTGAACGCTGTGTCGCACCGTTACAAGGCGGTCTTCGCTCTGAACGATGTGACGCTCGACATTCCTGCCGGACAGGTTGTCGGTTTGATCGGGCCGGACGGGGTGGGAAAATCCACGCTTCTGGGGCTGATCGCTGGCGTGCGCCGTGCGCAGGAAGGGGAGGTGACGGTTCTCGGACAGGACATGCGCGACGCCCGTGCTCGCACCGCTTTGGGCGCAAAGATCGCCTATATGCCGCAGGGGCTTGGCCGCAATCTTTACCCGTCTTTGAGCGTGCGCGAAAATCTCGATTTCTTCGGGCGGCTTTTCGGTCAGAAACGGGAGGAACGCCACGCCCGCATCAGTATGCTGACCGAGGCCACGGGGCTTGCACCGTTTCTTGATCGACCTGCGGGGAAACTCTCGGGCGGGATGAAGCAGAAGCTCGGACTTTGCGCGGCGCTGATCCATGATCCCGATCTTTTGATCCTAGACGAGCCGACAACAGGCGTGGACCCTTTGTCGCGGCGGCAGTTTTGGGAATTGATCGACCGCATTCGCGCCAAGTTGACAGACATGAGCGTAGTGGTGGCCACAGCTTATATGGAAGAGGCCGAACGGTTCGACTGGCTGGCCGCGATGAATGACGGGCAGGTGATTGCCACCGGCAGTCCCGAAGACATCCGCACGAAAGCGGGCAAGGCGACGTTGGAAGATGCTTTCGTCGAGATGCTGCCGAAAGAGGAAGGCGAGGAGGTCGGCGTAACCCTGCGTCCGCGCATCGAACAGGATGGGGCCGTGCCCGCAATCGAAGCCTTCGATCTGGTCAAACGCTTCAACACTTTCACCGCCGTGGATCACGTCAGCTTCACGATCCCCGAAGGCGAAATTTTCGGGTTTCTCGGCTCCAACGGCTGCGGAAAATCGACAACGATGAAGATGCTCACCGGCCTATTGCAGCCGACCGAGGGGCGCTCGAAACTCTTTGGCGAAGAGCTTGAAAACGGTGACATGGCCGCGCGTCAGAACATCGGCTATATGTCGCAGGCCTTTTCGCTCTATGCCGAACTGACCGTGCGCCAGAACCTTGAGTTGCATGCCAAGCTCTATCATATTCCGGCGCAACGCCGCGCCGTTCGGGTGCGCGAGGTGCTGGACGAATTCGAATTGACCGAGATTGCCGAGGCGCTGCCCGATGGTCTGCCTCTGGGTATCCGGCAGAGGTTGCAGCTTGCCGTGGCGACGATCCACGAGCCGCGTATTCTCATTCTTGACGAGCCGACCTCCGGCGTGGACCCGCTGGCGCGGGATGCCTTTTGGCGCAAGCTGATTTCGCTGTCTCGTGACAAGGGCGTGACGATTTTTATCTCCACCCATTTCATGAACGAGGCGGAGCGCTGTGACAGGATTTCGCTCATGCACGCGGGACGAGTGTTGGATGTCGGTACCCCGCAGGAACTGACCGAACGCCGCGGAGCACAGACGTTGGAAGAGGCATTTATCGCCGCGCTGGAAGGGGAGACCCAAGACGAAGACGCCCCGTCCAACACCGCCGGTCTGACCGCAGATGTGGCCACCAAGACAGCCAGTGCCGCACATCGCGCGATGAGCCGGCTTTGGGCTTATACGACACGCGAGACGCTGGAACTGGTCCGTGACCCGATCCGTATGTTCTTTGCGTTGGCCGGACCGATCATTTTGATGCTCACAATGGGGTTCGGGATTTCCTTTGATGTGGATAAGCTGAGTTTTGCGGTCAATGACATGGACCGCACACCGGAAAGCCGCCGTTTGGTCGAGGCCTTCTCCTCCATCCCGCAATTCGAACAGCAGGAGGATTTTTCCTCTCTCGACGAATTGGATCAGTTGATGGAGCGCGGAGATGTGACCTTAGCTATGGAAATCCCCGACGGGTTCGGCAAGGCCCTGCACCAAGGTTTGACAGTACCGGAAATCTCGATCTGGATCGACGGCTCCATGCCGTTTCGCGGCGAGACAACCGAGGGCTACACGTTGGGCTTGCTGACCCAGTTTGCCGAGGATCTTGAAGCCGAAACCGGCACAGAGAGTTCCGCCAGCCTGTCGATCTCGACACGCTATCTTTTCAATCAGGCGTTCAAAAGCGCGCACGCGATGGTGCCCTCGATGATCATGCTGATCCTGATGCTGATCCCCGCGATTATGTCCACCATCGCCGTGGTGCGTGAAAAGGAAACCGGCACGATCGCCAATTTCCGCGCCACGCCCGTGCGCAAGGTGGAATTCCTTGTCGGCAAGCAACTGCCCTATATAGTCATTGCGTGGTTCAATTTTTGGGTGCTTGTGGGGCTGGGGCTTTGGGTTTTTGAAGTGCCTTGGTATGGCAGCTTGCCAGTGCTTGGCCTTGCTGCGCTTTTCTTTGTCATTGCGACCACGGGGTTTGGCCAGTTGGTGTCGGCGTTCACTCGCACGCAAGTTTCGGCGGTTTTTGCCACGGCGGTGATTGCGATTATTCCAACGGTCAATTTTTCCGGTCTGATCACCCCTGTCTCGACGCTCGCACCCATAGGGCGTCTTATCGGTTTGAGTTTTCCGGGTGCCTGGTTTCAGCCGGTCTCCGTTGGCATTTTCCTCAAAGGATTCGGATTGAGCGATGTCGCGCTGAATATCCTGATGCTTGCAGGTTTCAGTCTGATCTATCTTGTTCTCTCGGTGCTTGCCCTGCGCAAGCAGGAGGCTTGAGATGTTAAAAAGCCTCGCCAACATTCTCCGCCTGACGGTCAAGGAACTACGTGCGATCCGTGGCGATCTGGTGATGATTGTGCTGATCATCTATGTGTTCAGCGCGGCCGTCTGGCTGGTGTCCGACGCCGGATCGACAGAGGTGCAAGACCTCTCGGTCGCTGTCGTGGACGAAGATCACAGCCCGTTGACGGCGCGGATCATAGACGAAATTCGTGCGCCGCTGTTCGCCTCGCCTGCGCTTTTGAGTCCGCAAGAGGCTGAGCAAGCACAGATTGATGGCGACTATGTGCTTGTCGTCGCCCTGCCACCACATCTCGAACGCGACCTGCGCCGAGGTGATGAGGCGGAAATTCAAATCCTTGCCGATGCTACCGCTGTTGCTTTCGCGGGGACGGGTTCCACCTTTATGTCGGAGCTTCTGGCCGAGACCGTGTCGGATTACCTGACGCCGGGTGTGGAAGGCGACGATCTTGTGGACGTGGTGTTCCGCAGCCGCTTCAACCCGAATTTGACCGCGCGATGGTTCACAGCTGTGATGCAGTTGATGAACAACGTTACGATCCTGATGATGATCCTGTCGGGCTCGTCCCTGATCCGCGAACGCGAGCGCGGCACGATTGAGCATGTTCTGGTCATGCCTGTGCGCCCGCATGAGATTGTGTTTTCCAAAATCCTCGCGACCGGTGGCGTGATCCTCATTGCTTCTGTTCTCGGTCTCATCTTGGTTGTGCAGGGCGCTATGGGGGTTCCGATTGCGGGATCTATCTGGCTTTATGTGTTCGGAGCAGCGATTTATGTGATCTCAATGGGGGCGCTTGGCCTGATGCTGGCGAGTTTTACCCATAACATGGGGCAGTTCGGGCTTTTGGCTATTCCGGTGATCGTAATCATGATCCTGCTTTCAGGTGGGATCACTCCACTTGAATCCATGCCGGAGTGGCTTCAGTTCGTGATGCATTTGATCAGCCCAGCCACCCATTTTGTGTCTTTCGCGCAATCCGTGTTGTATCGGGGTGCGGGGCTTGATCTGGTCTATCCCGATTTGCTGAAGATCGCGGCCATGTCCCTGATCGCGCTGGTGCTGGTCCTGGCGAGGTTCCGCAAAATCCTGAGCTAAGGCCAGCCTGCCCGAAATTGCATAAAATCTGTGATGTCGTTTTTGGCAAAACGCATTAAAGATGCGTTTATGAATAAAAACACGCACACAGAAGACGGACAGAACGGGGTGAAAGCTGCCTTTGGACCAGAGTTGGCCAAGGCGTCCATCCTCGTGGTGGATGACGAAATCGGTATGCGTCATTTCCTGAAGAAGACGCTCGCGGACAAATGCCGCCTTGTCGAGGTGGCGGCGACCCCTGCCGAGGCCTCAGAATGTCTGGATGGTAAAAGCTATGATGTCATCATGCTCGACAATATCATGCCGGGGATGACAGGCTTAGAATGGCTGGCGGATCAATGGCAGATCGGGCTGCGCTCCGACATCATCCTGATGACGGCCTATGCCGATCTCGACACGGCCATCGAGGCGTTGCGACTGGGGGTCAGTGACTTTCTGTTGAAGCCCTTCCATTCCAATCAGGTGTTGAATGCGATTTCCAAAAGCCTCGCCAAGACCGAGCTCAAACGACAAAACTCCGTGCTGCGTCAGGAACTCGCTGCGGGCAGCGATCTTTTGCGCCAGAGGGACAGCTTTATCGGGTCTTCACAGGTGGCGCAGGCTCTGCGGGAAACAATTGAACGCGCCGCTGCTATCAACGCCCATGTCGTGATCGAAGGCGAGACCGGCACCGGCAAACATATCGCCGCGCGAATGCTGCATAGCGTCTCGCCTCGTGCACACCAACCTTTCACTTGGTTGCCATGCTTCGGTATCACGCAGGAGGAATTCCGCGAACGCCTTTTCGGGCGGGTGGACGGGTCGCATGCGTCAGGGACGGAAGGTATCTTGAGCACGGCTGAAGGAGGTGTTCTCTTCCTTGAAGACGTGGATATGCTGCCCGCGAATTGCCAGAATACGCTTGTCGAATGGTTGAGCACAGGCCGGTTCCAGCCGGTCGGTGGTGGTCGGAGTTTCCAGAGCGACATCCGTGTGGTTTGTTGTTGCAAGGAGTCCTTGAAAGAGGCGGTGGAAAGCGGACGGTTCCGGACGGATTTGTATTACCTCTTGAATGTCCATGAAATCTGGCTTCCGCCCCTGCGTGAACGTCCGAGCGACGTGATCGAAATTGCGGAATTCTTTCTGAAAACGCTGTCTTCACGCATGGGTGGCGCGGCTCCGGAGTTGACCGCCTCGGTGAAGCGGCGGCTGATGGCGCATGACTGGCCGGGCAATGTGATGGAACTGCGCAATGTGGTGGAGCGGGCCATCATTCAGGGAGGTTTTGACCGGGCATTGCAGGACGTGGGCGGAACCGAGACAGAAAGCCTCGAAGCTGTAGAACAGCGCCATATCCTCAATGTCTTGCAAGCCTGCGGTGGCAACAAGGCCGAGGCCGCGCGCATTCTGGGTGTAGCGCGCAAAACCATTGATCGCAAATGTCAGGCGTGGGGCCTTTAACATATGACCCCGCTTCTTGCGCGTCTCAAAACTCATGTGCGGTTGAAACTTCTGGCGCTGGCGCTTTTGCCGATTGCAGTGCTGCTGCCCATCTTTTTGGGCGTGACTATGTGGCATTGGATCGGGCGGCTCGATGATCTTCTGATTGCGAAAGTCACCAGTGACCTGCGGATTGCAGAGCAATATTTCCTGAAAATCGAAGAGGCGCAGGCCCAGAGCATTGTGGCGGTCGGAGACTCGCGGCAGTTGGCGCAGGCAATGGGAGAAGGCGAGGACGCCCTAAACCGCTATCTGGCCGATGCGCAAAGCAGCATGGGGCTGGACTTTTTGATAATGGATGCGTTGGGGCCGCAGACGAATGTGCCGGATGCCGTGCGCGAGTTGCTGGAAGCCTCAGCGGCGCCCTCGCTCTCCGGTCTCATCGTGGCCACACCTTCCGAATTGGATCGGCTGGGCGAGGGGCTGTCAGAACGGGCACGGTTGAGCATTGTGCCAACCTCCGGCGCGCGGCCTTTGGAGAGGGAGCATGAAGACCGCGGATTGATCCTTTGGGCGGCGTATAAGATTGAGGGCGCAGACGGCTATCTCTTTGGCGGGAGGCTTTTAAACCGCAACCTTGATGTGATCGACCGGATGAACGCACTGATTTACGGCGCAGGCTCGGAGACCCCGTCGGGAGCAGGCACAACGACGCTGTTTCTCGATGATGTCCGGATTTCCACCAACGTGCGCCTGTTCGAGGGCGACCGCGCCCTTGGCACGCGCGTGACAGAGGTGGTCTGGCATCAGGTGGTGGAGCAGGGGCAGCCTTGGCTGGATCGTGCCTTTGTGGTCAATGACTGGTATGTTTCGGGCTATATGCCACTGACCGATGTGACGGGGCAACGTGTCGGGATGCTGTATACGGGGTTTCTCGAAAAGCCCTTTGCGGATCAGCGCAACGGCACGGTTGTGGCACTTGGACTGGCGTTTCTGGCGGTGCTGTGCCTCGCCGCGCCGCTGTTCCTGCGTATGGCGCGGGAGGTGTTCGCGCCGTTGGAGCGCATGACTTCTACAATGAAACAGGTCGAAGATGGCAATCTGAGTGCTCGCATCGGCACAGTTGAGGCCGAGGATGAAATCGGTGCCGTGGCCCGCCATCTGGATCGCTTGCTGGATCAGGTGAAAGAGCGCGACGAGGCGTTGCGCGACTATGCCGATCACCTCAATGATCTGGTGGACCAGCGGACACAGGAATTGCGCGAGGCGAACCAGAAGCTCGAAGACACCTATGCCCAACTCATCCTGAAGGAAAAGCTGGCCTCTCTGGGCGAAATCACCGCCGGCGTGGCCCATGAGATCAACAACCCGATTGCTGTCATTCAGGGCAATATGGAGCTTTTGCGTCTGGGTTTGAGCGACGAGATCAAATCTGAGGTGGAGACCGAGCTGGATCTGATCGAGACCCAGACGCGGCGGATCAATACGATTGTCGGCAAGCTGTTGAGTTTTTCCAGATCAGGTGAAATGTCGGATCATTCTTCTTTGGTGAATGTCTCGGAAGCGGTGGACAGTGCCTTGGTTCTGGTCGCCGCAGACCTGCGCCAGCACAAGATCGAGACGCGGCGGATCGAGAGCGACGTGCCGCTGATCGAGATTGTTGAAAATGAATTGCAACAGGTGCTGGTCAATCTCTTCATCAATGCCGCGCAGGCCATGAGCAAGGGCGGTACTTTGACGGTCGAAGTGAAACCCCTTGCGCAGGGCGGCAAGGATGGTGTGGCGATTCTGGTGCATGACACCGGTCCGGGCATTCCCGCCGCACAGATCGACCATGTTTTCGATCCGTTTTTCACCACAAAACAGGCCGAAGGCACAGGTTTGGGGTTGTCGATCAGTCAGGCTTTGATCGAGCGGGCAGGGGGAAACATTACGGTCGAGAGCATGTGCGGACGCGGCACAAGTTTTTCTGTCTGGTGTCCGGTTGCGTCATTCTGTCCTGACGAAGAGTGAGGTGCTCTGGAAAAGTGGACATTTTGTCCATTTGGTCGAGTGGTTCATCGGCGGAAAATGGTAATTCTTACCTTTCTGCGCTGCGGTGAATTCTTGTAACCTGTTGATTGTATTTATGATTTTAGTTTGACAATTCCAGACCCGAAATGGCAATTCCTCAATCATTGCGCGACATCTGGTCGCGGAGTGACGTTTGTACGCACCCAAAATCAGGTCGCGCACGCAAGAAGGGGCCGCAGAGCCCCACAGATCGGAGGAAACTTCATGTCAGTTTCAGGAGCGGGGCCGCTTGGCTTCCTGCGCAAAGAGAATATCGTGGCCCCAGAGGGCTATAACCGCTGGCGCGTGCCGCCGGCTTCTATCGCGATCCACCTGTGTATCGGATCGGTTTACGCGTGGTCCTTGTTCAACCCCGCCTTGACCCGCGAATTTGGCGTTCTGACGCCTGCCGCGTCGGATTGGTCGCTGACCTCCGTGGTCTGGATCTTTTCCGTGGCCATTCTGTTTCTTGGCCTCTCGGCTGCTTTTGGCGGCAAATGGCTAGAAAAAGTCGGTCCGCGTTTTGTCGGTGTTGTGGCCGGTTTTTGCTGGGGTGGCGGCTTCCTGATCGGTTCGCTGGGCATTGCCTCGCACCAATTGTGGCTCATCTACCTTGGCTATGGCGTGATCGGGGGGATCGGTCTCGGCCTTGGTTATGTGTCTCCTGTGTCCACCTTGCTGCGTTGGTTCCCTGACCGTCGTGGTATGGCGACCGGCATGGCGATCATGGGCTTTGGTGGCGGCGCGATGGTCGGGAAAGTCCTGATCGACAAGCTGCTCACCGCCTTTCAGAAAGCCCCCGACTTCCTTGGCGCTGAAGGTGCGGTAGCCCTCATCACCGAGGGCGGCAAGCGTTTCGCTGAAACCGCAAACGGCACAGTCGAGGTCATTGTGGCCACAGCCGCCCAAGCCGCTCCGTTCGGCGGTGAAGCGGGTGTCTATGTGGTCGGCACTGGGGATACAGGCGCGGCTGCGACCTTTGTCACCTTGGGGATCATCTACTTCGTCGTTATGCAGATCGCCTCGTTCCAATATCGCGTCCCTGCGAAAAACTGGAAGCCGGCAGGCTGGGAACCCAAACCCACCACCTCCGGCATGGTGTCGCAAAACCATGTCCACATTGATCAGGCGCTCAAAACGCCGCAATTCTGGCTGCTGTGGATTGTGCTCTGTTTCAACGTGACCGCCGGTATTGGTGTGATCGGTGTGGCAAAAACCATGATGGACGAAATCTTCGGCAACCTGCCGATCGTGACGGCAGCGTTCGCCAGCACCTATGTGTTCATGATTTCCGTGTTCAACATGCTGGGCCGTTTCTTCTGGGCCTCCGCATCCGACTTTGTCGGGCGCAAGAACACCTATCACATCTTCTTCGTGCTGGGCACCGCGCTCTACCTTTCCGTGCCGTTCTTTGCCTCGATGGGGGGCACTCCGGCGCTGATCGGGTTCTACGTTGCAACCATGGTGATCTTTACCATGTATGGCGGTGGTTTCGCGACCATTCCGGCTTATCTGGCAGATGTTTTCGGGACCTTCCACGTTGGCGGCATCCACGGGCGTCTGTTGACCGCATGGTCCACCGCAGGGGTGCTTGGTCCGCTGGCCATCACCACCTTGCGCAAAATGTCCAAGGAAAACGCCATCGCCGATCTTGCATCTCAGGTTGATCCCGCGACATTTGCTGAGAAATTCGGCGCGCCCATCAGCCAGCTGAATGATCTGATGGCGGCGAATACGGTGACGATTGCGAACCTGCTCGAAATTGCTCCAGCAGGGACTATTGACCCGACATCGACGCTCTATAACACTACGATGTATTGCATGGCTGCACTGCTGGTGATTGCATTCTTTGCGAATTTGCTGGTACGACCGGTGCACGAAAAGCATCACGTCAGCCGCACGCATCCAGAGGCTGTTGCCGCCGAATAAGCGACACAAACCGATTGTGTGGGGCCGCTCTTTTCAAGGGTGGCCCTGCGCCACGTCCCCTCAAGAGACAGGCGTAAAGCTAAGCAAGGGATACGCACTATGACCAAAGACGATTGTATCAAAAAGCCTTCCGGCGCGGCCGGTGGATGGGGCGCATTGAAAAGCGTGGGCCGTCAACTGATGGGCACCGGCAGCCCGGTGAGCCGCGCAAAGACGCTCTTGAGCCTCAATCAGGCCGACGGGTTCGACTGTCCCGGTTGTGCCTGGGGCGATCCCGAGCACGGGTCGTCTTTCGAGTTTTGCGAGAACGGTGTGAAAGCCGTTGCGTGGGAGGCCACCAAGGCCCGCGTGACACCTGAATTTTTTGCCGAACATTCCGTCACGGAATTGCAGGGCTGGACAGATTATGATCTCGAACATGCGGGCCGTCTGACCACGCCGATCCGTTACAATCCGGAAACGGACCACTACGAAGAGGTAAGCTGGCAGGACGCATTCGATGGCATTGCCGCAGCGCTCAATGCCTTGGAAAATCCCAATCAGGCGGAGTTCTACACCTCTGGCCGTGCCAGCAACGAGGCCGCCTTCCTCTATCAGCTTTTCGTGCGTCTCTACGGGACGAACAATTTCCCCGACTGTTCCAACATGTGTCACGAGGCCAGCGGCGTCGCTCTGACGCAGGCAATTGGCGTTGGTAAGGGCACCGTGTTGCTCGATGATTTCGAGAAATGTGATCTGATTTACTGCGTCGGTCAAAACCCCGGCACCAACCACCCGCGTATGCTCGCCAGCCTGCGCGAAGCGGTGGAGCGTGGGGCGAAGGTCTGTGTTTTCAACACGCTCAAGGAAAAGGGCCTGACCAAATTCGCGGACCCGCAGAAAAAGCTGGAAATGCTCACAGGCGGGGCCGAGCCGACATCGACCGACTATTACCGCCCGCGTCTGGGGGGTGATATGGCGGTGTTCCGTGGCATGTCCAAGGTCGTGCTTGAGGCCGAAGACCGCGCTATGACCGAGGGGCGTCCGCCCATTCTCGACCATGACTTTATCCGCGAACACACCTCCGGTTTCGAAGGTTGGTGCGATATGGTGCGCGCGACCTCATGGGAGATTATCGA
This sequence comes from Celeribacter halophilus, assembly GCF_900114135.1. Taxonomy (GTDB): domain Bacteria; phylum Pseudomonadota; class Alphaproteobacteria; order Rhodobacterales; family Rhodobacteraceae; genus Celeribacter; species Celeribacter halophilus. The sequence continues at coordinate 105,135 of NZ_FORY01000004.1, read as the reverse complement.
AGAACAATCCGGCCTGAGCCGCGACGAGATCACTCGCGCTGCTGAAATGTATCTCAAGGCCGAGCGCGTCATTACCACTTGGGCGATGGGTGTCACACAACACCTGCATTCCGTGCAGACCATCCGCGAAATTGCCTCTTTCATGTTCCTCAAAGGTAATATCGGCCGTGAGGGTGCGGGGCTTTGTCCGGTGCGCGGGCACTCCAATGTGCAGGGCGACCGCACAGTGGGGATCAACGAAAAGGCCCCTGCGGCCTTCCTTGATGCTCTGGAAAAAGAACTTGGCGTCACCTTGCCGCGTGAGCCGGGGCACAATGTGACCCACGCCATTGGCGCCATGCTCGAAGGGACTGTAAAAGCCTTTGTCGCGCTTGGTGGCAATTTCGCGCGCGCGGTGCCGGACAGTTCGCTGGTCGCGGATGCCTTCCGCAATCTAGATCTGACGGTGAACATCGCCACAAAGCTCAACCACGGGCACCTTATGCCGGGTAAAGCCTCCTACGTCCTGCCTTGTCTGGGCCGCACGGAGATTGACCGGAATTCCAAAGGCGAGCGTCAGATGATTACCGTCGAGGATTCCATGTCGATGGTGCATGGCTCGTCGGGCATCAATCTGCCCGCATCCAAATCGCTGAAGTCCGAGATCGGCATTATTGCCGGCATGGCCAAGGCGACCTTGGGTAGCGATGTGGTGAACTGGGACGAGATGGCCGAAGATTATGACAAGATCCGCGACATGATTGCGCGGGTTTTGCCGAGCTTCGGAGATTTCAACACGCAGGTGCGCAAACCGCGGGGCTTCTGGTTGCGCAATTCGGCCTCTCATCGCGAGTGGAAAACCACGACGGGCCTCGCCAATTTCGGCACGGATGATCTGCGGGACCGGACGGAGTGGCAGGAGGTCAAAGGCGAGAATGGCAAGTTTGTTCTGCAAACCTTCCGCTCGCACGACCAGTATAACACCACGATCTACGGCATGGACGACCGCTACCGTGGCGTCTACGGCATCCGCAATGTTGTCTTCATTAATCCAAAGGATATGGAGAAGAACGGGCTGTCGGACGGCGATATGGTCGATCTGATCGGTTGCTTCGATGACGGGCGCCACCGCGCCTGTAAGGGGTTCCGCGTCGTGCCCTATGACACACCCTATGGCTGTCTTGCGGGCTACTATCCCGAAATGAACGAACTGGTGCCGCATCAGACTGTGGGCGATCAAAGCTATACGCCGACCTCGAAATCGGTGATTGTGAAAATCGAACCGCATCAAAGCGCATAAGGCATGTCGCAAGAAGAAGACTTAGAAGCGGCCTTTCACGCCGCGCACAGCACTGGCCTGCCATATCTCAGCCCTATGGGGCCGATGATATTGGCAGCCACGCATCTCGGGGTTGCCAGAGACAGCCGGAGTTTTGCGCGGATTTTCGATCTGGCCCATGCCTTGGTGATCCGCGAATGCACCAGTCTCGAACAAGAGCTGGGTCTCATTGAAACCGAACGCAAAGACGTGCGCACGTCGCGCGTCTTCTACCGGCTGACAGATGCCGGAGATGCGCTTTTCGAGGCGAAAGATGACTGAACCGACCGTTCCTGATGTCGTGGTGCGCCACGCGAGCACCACATGGACCCATGAGGGAGAGCACCAGACCACGCGGGATTTGGTGGTCGAACGGCCTGTGGCGATTGTGTTCAACGGCACGACTGTGGCGGTGATGATGGCTTCGCCGCAAGATATCGAGGACTTTGCCTTGGGCTTCGCGCTGACCGAGGGCTATGTGAAAAGCCGCGCCGAGATCGAGCGGTTCGAAGAGATTGTTCATGACAAAGGCACCGAAGCGCGGTTCTGGCTTGTGGATACTGCCGCAGATGCCTTTCTGGACCGACGTCGTGCCGCATTGGGGCCGATGGGCTGCGGGCTTTGCGGGATCGACAGTCTGGATGAAGCGCTGCGCAATGTGCCCCCAGTGGGGAGCGGTGTCCGGATGTCGGCAGAAGAGATTGCGCAGGCCCCTGACGCACTCCGCGCGCGTCAGCCTCTCCATGATCAAGCCCGCGCGGCCCATGCGGCCGGGTTTCTCATCCCAAAACAAGGGATATATCTGGCCCGCGAAGATGTCGGTCGCCACAATGCGCTGGACAAACTTTGCGGCGCGTTGATCAGTGACGGGATTGCTCCGCAAAGCGGCGCAATCGTGATGACCTCGCGGCTTTCGGTGGATCTTGTGCAGAAAGCGGCGATGATCGGCTGCCCGACATTGATCGGCGTTTCCGCACCAAGCAGTCTGGCCGTCGAAACCGCGCAGGAGGTTGGCATGACTCTCATTGCCTTTTGCCGCGCAGGGCGTTTCGATATACTCACCGGCGCAGAGCGGTGCGCGTGAAACCTCAGGCGTTGTCAGGTGTCGCAGCGATGGGGAAAGTGGTAAAAAATGTTGTTTTGCGGCCTTCTTCGCTTTCGTAGAAGATATTTCCCAACATTTTTTCGGCCAGATTTCTTGAGATATGCAGGCCGAGGCCGGACCCTTGAGTGTAGCTTTCAACCTTGTCGTTCACTTGCTCGAAACGACCAAAAACCTGACTTTCCATACCGGCAGGAATGCCACGACCGGAGTTGGTGATTGACAGTGTGGCCTGTCCGTTTGATGCAATGACCGAGCCCTCCACAACGCCGTTCTCGACGGAAAATTTGATGGCGTTCGAGAGGAGGTTATCGACAATCTGACGAATGGCAAAAGCGTCTCCTATGACGACGGCGTTCCGATCCACATCTTTCAGGGCAAGCTCGATGCCACGTTCGGTCGCGAACATCTTGTTTTCTTCGAGGCTCTCTTCAAGCAGTTGAGCAAGCTTGACCGGCTTGCTCTCAAGATTCAGCGCATTGACGTTGATCTTCTGGGTCAGCAGGATGTTGTCGATCAGCCGCGTCAGCCGCAGGCCATTGCGATGCGCGATCTTGAGAAGTGACAGGATGGGATCGTTGACCTCTCCGAGGCGACCGCTCAGAGCAAGAGACAAACCACCTGTGAGCGAGGTCAGAGGTGTGCGCAACTCGTGGCTGACGACAGAGATAAACTCGTCTTTCGCGCGGCTGGCCTCGTCGGCCCGTTGCAAGGCTTCTTCGAGAGCCGCACTGACTGCAATGCGGTCGGTGATGTCGACAAAGGTGATGCTCCAGCCCAGAATGGTTTTCGCAGGATCAAGCGGGCTTTCGATTTCGCGGATGCGAGGCTCGTATATACGGTCGTCGATGCAGAGTTGATCGGGGCTTCCGGAAGGGGTCATGTCCCTGATGTTCGCAAGTAACTCTTTGAGGTTTCGACCCGAGTTATGATGCAGGCCGCTTTGCTTGGCCGCCGCGTTCATCTGCATGATATTTTGAAAACGGTCGATCATAATGACCGGCTCTGTCATCGTATTAAATAGGGCGGACTGGCCTACGAAAGCCATATCCATGGTTTTGTTTGTCAGGAGCATCCATGTGAAAATGATGATGCCCAGAGTGAACATGAAGGAGGTTGGGTCTAGTCCGAAGATGGTAAAGCCGAAAATGACATAGGACGCATTCGCGGTCAGTGGTGTGATGGTGATCAACAATAGCGTGATCAGAAGAGGCCATGCTGTCCGCTTCGCACGCTTAAAGGCCTTGGCGAGGCACCAAAGGGTCGGAACGACAAATGCATAGAGGATTGTGACGATGACATAAAAGCCGGGACCATGAACATATTGAATGTGGTCTTCCCCGGGCAGTATACGCGTTTCATCCGTATAGACGAGATTGTGCCACTGATTGGTGGCCGCGAATGTGAAGATCGCCAAGGGGATCAAGGTGAGTGCCGCGAAAACGATGCGTTTTTTGAGCCAAGCGGCATGATCGACATAGGCGAAGACAAAGAAACACCACGCGATTGGCACCATCGCATTGCCCGGCCATGCCAGTATAGCCCATTGGAACTGACAGTCGAAATCTGTGGACGCAGATTCAAACCCGACTGCAAGCAATGTCCAGATCAAGGCACCGAAAGTATGGGCGTAATAGAACTTGCCGTTAAACTTCTGGAGTTTCAGCGTTGTGAACAAACCTAGAGCCGCAACCGCACAGACCCCGCAGACAGACCAAAAAACCGGATTTGCAGGGACCCCCTCTAAGCACGTCATCATTGTTCCCCACAGACCCCTACTTTGTTTGCATGTTCATCAGCCGGTTCTGCCGACGTTAGACAGAACTGAGAAGCTTGAACACTTAAAACGCGAACTTTTAGGGCATTGCTCTCGTTTTAAGATGTATCTGAGATGAAATATGAGCAAATTGCAGTTTGCTCTGCGCGCAGTCGGGATGGCACCCGCAGATTTCTAGCTATGAACGTGCCTACGAGGAACTGGCAAGAGCCAGCGCAAGACCTGCCTGCGCTGGTTTCGTCTCTGATCAAGAGGGGCCGAAAGGGAGCAGGATTGCTCTTACGGAGAACGCTTTCCGACCTGGGCCCGCCTGTCGAGTTGCACCAGAGCGCGATCAAAGGTCTTGCGCACTCTTTGGGTGCGGTGGGCCGCGGGGCGGAAGGGCCGACCAACCGTCACGGTGATATCTCGACCAATATCCATTGCGCGCACAGCATCGGACGCACCAAGAATTTCGTTTATGTTGTTCCCTATGTTATGCCAGTCTTCAAGCGCATCGCTTGAACTGATGCACAGAAACGCGCCGGAACCGAAATAGGCGTTCAGAAGGCGACGCCCCTTGGCCGTCGCGCTGATCCCCTCCGAGACCTCGACGAGTATCGATAATACTTCGAGTGGTGCAAGCGTGGCAAAGAGCCGGTTGAATGAATTGATCTGCACCGCGAAGACAACACTTTGATCGATTTTCTTGCGGTTGAGTTGCGAGAGGTAATTGCCGAGGGAAAAAGGGTCGGTGTGTTGTTCGACATCGGTGATGCGAACTGGAGTCTCCATAGCAAAATCGAGTGTTTTGCTGTCTTCAGATGTCGGATCTGTCAGAACCTCGCGGGCCACGGTGAGACAGTCATCGCGCATTTTGCGCTGTGCAATTCTCAGGCGCGGCTGAATGTCTTTCACATCGAAGGGTTTGGTGATGTAATCCGTCGCACCGGCGGCAAAGGCCCCCTCGATATCCGAAACGCCGGACTTTCGCGTGAGCATGACGATTGCAGTGGTCTTGTAATCGGGGAGTTTTCTGATGGACCGACACAGTTCGATCCCGTCCATTTCCGGCATCTCGATGTCGAGCATGAGCATCTCGAAAAGCTCGTCTTCATGCTGGAGAATATCCAGCGCTGCGGGACCAGAGTCCGCGACGACAACTTCGTTGGTCTGATCCTGCCGCAGCACGGTGCGAACCAAATCACGAATGAGCGGGTCATCGTCAACAATAAGGATTCGCATAACTTCTCCCTGCTAAGGTTAGAATTTCACTCGATTTTGTGCGCACATGCGCAATGGTTGAAGTAAAAACTATAGTTCAACCTTGGCAAAATTATGGTGAATTGCAGCTTAAAGTTGTCATGGGCGGCTTTGTGCTCTCTTTGGGTGGAAAATCGCCGATAGCGTGTTTGGAGGGTAAGTCGCATTTGTGATACCTGGCATGAAGAGGGGCTTTCCTGCTCCAGAAACGGCATTAAGATATTGAAGTATATAAATTTTCATATCACAAATTTGCGACGCCACGCTTCAAATGAGAGGCTTCCGCAAAGTCTATGCCTACGGCTCAGCGCCTAGGTTGGTTTCAACTTTGCTGCGAAAAGGGCGTGCCTATGCGATGCTGGCCCAGATTGTGCGGAGCTGGTCTGGCAGTTCCATCGGCTCAAAGGGCTTTATAATGACGTCCAGCGCACCGTTTTCTTTCAGGTGTTTGAAATCCGACTTGGATGTCTTGGCGGTTACATAGATGATCGGCACATCCTTATAGGCGTCGATTTCTCTGAGCCTCGCATATGTCTCGATCCCGTCCATAACCGGCATCATGACATCAAGCAAAATCATATCGGGAGCATCATCCGGCAGGTTTTCAAGGGCGATATCGCCTCCCGCGAACTGAATGACGTCAAACCCGCCCACGAGTTCTAGTGACATGCGTGTGATTTCACGAATGTCAGGATCATCTTCGATGTGCATGATGCGGCGTAATTCACTCATAGCTTTTCAATACACCTTTCGCTTGCTTCAAACAAGCACACGCCAAAGTGGAATCGAAAAATCGCGCTCTGCCCGTTGAATGGCTCTCCTTTTGGACTTTTTTCTGCCTTTGGCCACCATGAAGACACACGAAATTCTGTCAATGCAGTCAAAAATATAATTATTTTGCAAAATTATTTTTATAATGAAATCATTGCATTAAATGGGTTGAAGTGATCAGCTTCCTCATTTTTTCTTCAAAACTTAGTTCTGCCGTATTTCGGCCCGCTTTTGTGACAACTTTGCCGATAGTTCTAAAGCAATAGGGCTGTTTACCTGAGGCTTTGGAGGCTGATATGGCAATACTGGTGGTTGATGATGATCGAAATATCCGGACTCTGATTGAAGAGATTCTCCGGAGTGATGGTTACGAAGACATTCACTGTGCAGAAAGTGGCCGCGAGGCGCTTGAGCTTATTATCGCAGGTGATGATCGGTTCTCGACCATATTCCTCGACATTCAAATGCCGGAAATGGATGGGATCGAGCTTTGTGGTCACATCCGCGCACTTCCCGAATATCGCCAGACACCGATCATCATGCTAACTTCCATGAAGGACAAGGCTCATGTCGACGCCGCCTTTATGCAGGGTGCCACCGACTATATGACCAAGCCCATCGACATCACCGAGATGCATGCGCGGTTGCGTGTGGCGCAGATGTTGTATGAGGAACAAATGCGGGCGCGAGAGGCGCAAAACCGCGAGGCAAATTTGCGTCTTGGGATGGAGGGTAGCGCGCACCCTGCTTCCGATACACAGTTCGAATTTGCAGACCCTGTGATCATTTACGACGTCCCTCGCGTGATCGGCAGCACGGAAATGGAAAACTATCTCCACCGTATGTCCCATGTGCAGCGGTTCATGTTTAGCGCAATTGCGTTTCAGATCGACCGTCCCGAGCGGCTCTTCTCTCTGAGCACGCCCGTTGAATTTTATGACATTCTGACCGATGTGGCAGAGGCCATTTTTGAAAATACCCGCCAGTATGACCCGATGATTTCCTATGCCGGTGAAGGTAAATTCATCGCCGTTCTTCCGCGCACAGTTCAGCTGGATCACGACGAGCTTGAGGCCGAGTTGACCCTGACTTTGCGCGAGTTTGGTTTGATCGGGGGGGAAACCGTCCCTATGGATGTTACAGTTTCAGCGGGCGATGTGGTTAAAATGTCGATGTTTGACTCGACGCCGCAAAAAATGTTCAATCGGGCTCTTGTGAGCGTGTCCAAGGAACGGAATACTGCCAGAAGAGCCAGCGTAAATATGATGTTCGCTTAAGGCCGGAATACGCACGGACATGCTGCGTGGGGGCGGGCAGGCATTGCGTGCAAAGGATTGCGAGATATGACAACCCAGAATTCTGCCCGCTCCGATTTGCCACCCGCTCTTCAAAAAGCGATTGAAGAGACCCGCTTGCGTTTCATTGAGACTGTCTGTGGGCGACTGCCTGAAGTCGAAGCCCTTCACATCGAAATCCTGCGCAACCCCGCTGATGTGGAGGCGCAGAAAAAGCTGTCTTTCATCGTCCACCGGCTTAGCGGTATTGCCGCAACGGTGGGGTATCCGGAACTTGGTGCAACCGCAGCGGAGATCGAGGGCATCCTTGCGCAATTTGATCAATCTGCGGACGTCAAAGACATTTTAACAGGTCAGGTCGAGACGCTTCTGGATCATATGGAAGACGCGATCATTGACGCCAGTTAACCATGACGCGATATGCGCTGATTGTTCATGACAAAGCCCTACACCGAGTCTCTCGCAGAAGGCCATTTACCGCCAGTCTTTGCTTGGTGTGACTTGCACATGGCTCTAAGTCAATAAGGCTTTCGGCAGTGTAACGCAGAACGTCGTGCCTTTTCCCGCATCAGAGACAAATGACACGTTCCCGTCCATCGTCTCTGCCAACGTTTTCACGATATTCAGTCCCAGCCCGGAACTGCCAGTGGATTTCTCGTTGAGCCATTGGCTACGTGTAAATCTCTCGAAGAGTCGGTCCTGGATCTCCGCAGGAATGCCGCTGCCATTGTCTTTCACCAGAATTTTGATTTTGTCCTCGGAGGATTCCGCCCAAAACTCGACATGCTGACCTTTTTGAGAAGCTTTAACCGCATTGGAAATCAGGTTGGTGACGATCTTGATCAGATGCGAGGGTACAACATTCACCGCAAGCGTATCGTCAACAGATTTTAAACGTATCTCGACGCCGTGATAGGTGCCGTAGCCTTGCAAAGACGTGGCGATGTTGCTGAGGACGGGGGCAAGCGCCGTAACTTCACGTTCCGCGGTTTTCTGTGTCTGTGTCTGCTCGTTGGAATCCAGCATGTCCTGAATCAATTCGAGCATCCTGTCACAGTTTGTATGTGCAATTTTCAGAAGTGCTGTGGCCTTGTCGCTCAAAGGTCCGACGACCTTCGGATGCAGCATTTCCAGCGCGCCCTTGATGCTGGTGAGCGGGGTGCGCAGCTCATGGGTGATGACGGAATTCACGTCCTGCGCAAATTGTTTTTGTTTCTTTAGCTTAGCTTCAAGTCTAAGGAAGGTGATATAGAATGGCACGCCGTTCTGATCGGCAGATGTGTAAATATTTCCGATGATCGTGTCTGTCACACAACGCGGCTGGGTGCTGAATTCGGCATATCCGGAAGCCCGCAGCGTGCCGATGAGTTTTTCTTTTTCTTCACTCGACCCAAAAAGTGCGCTGCTGTGTAGTTTTGTAATGGCGCTCTCGATGTGCTCTTCGCCCAATAAGTCCAGCGCGGCGGCATTCAGATATATCGGATGGTCCAAGTCACCTTTGAACATTAGGACGGGCGTCAGCATTGCGGCGCAAAGGTCTTCGGGTGAGGGCAGGGGGGATTGAGACGCCAGATGTGGGGTGTCGGCTGGATTGAAATCACTGTTCGTATGGTTCATATGTCGATACCCCAAAAGTACTTAATACGCGTTGCCTACGTTACTATCATAATTTGTATTTTGATGCTGGACGTCTTTATTCACTCCAAACAGAGCATTGATAAGGAAAAATTAAGCAAGAACTATGTCAAAGAGATTTGGGGACGAGCCACTATAGGTTTTAGGGTTTGGGCTTCCAAAGAGGTAGCGCAAAGCTCATCGTCGTCCCTATGCCGATCTCGCTTTTGACTTTGATCCAGCCATTCTGCGCAGAGATGAGATCCTTGCAAATCGCCAAGCCAAGGCCGACGCCGTTATTCTTGCGGTCCGTGCTTTCTTTGGCCTGCGCAAAGCGGTCGAAGACCTGGTTTTGCATGTCCTTTGAAATTCCGATGCCGGAATCCTGCACCTCGAACACAACCATATCGCCTTGTAGGGAACTTCTGACTTCGACCAGCCCTTCGTCCGTGAACTTGTAGGCATTTCCCAGAAGGTTGGTCAGAATCTGGCGAAACCGCGTTTCGTCGGCATAAATGGGCGCACCTATCAGGTCGAATTTGATCTCAAGCCCCTTCTCGGAGGCGAGCGTCTGGGTCTGTTCAACCACAGATCGGGCGACCGCAGCGCTTTCGACACACCCCAGATTGAGCCGCAAATTATTGGCTTCGATACGCGCCAGATCGAGCATGTCGTCGATGAGCGCTTTCAACTGTGTGCCCGCGGCTTGTATCCGTCCGGTAAACTGGCCGAGGTCCTTTTCAAACTGTTCCAGTGCCGCTCTGATGGTGGCCTCGTCGCCAGAGGGCAGGGCCTCTCTCAACGCGTTGTAGCTGGGCAGTTTGGAGTGATTAGCGAGAAAGCTATTGAACCCGAGAACGGCTGTGAGTGGCGTTCTGAGTTCATGGCTTATCATATTAAGAAATTGTGTTTTGGCCTCGTCGGCCTGCTTTGCTTCACGCAATGCTTCGTAGAGCGGCGTGACGTCCGCAGCCATTCCGATATAGCCAGTAAAGAGACCTTCGGGGGTATAAAGCGGCTTGCCACTCATGCGCACCCATTTGGTTTTGTTGGGCTCGAAATTGTGGCTGAAAATGATATCGCGAAACGGCTCATGGGCGATCATCTTTTGCACCATCTCGCCAAAGGGCGTCTCGGCAGTTTTCGGGAGGGTGCCGAAAATCTCGTAGCGGGTTTTGCCGATGTAATCCTTGGGGTCCACCTCCATCGCACGCGCAAACCCTTCCGAAATGTGGACCAGACGCATTTCAGTGTCTTGTTCCCAATACCATTCCGATGTCATGTCAGCCACGGCTTGCAAACGCTGTTCCGCCTCATCGCGTTTGCGCAGGGCTGCGCGCAGCTCTGTGTTGGATGCCTCGATCTGGCGTTGTTGCTCGCGAAGGTCCGTAATTTCCACACGGAACATAACGAGCCCGCCTTCGGACGTGCGCCGTGTGTAATAGCGGAACCATCGGCCTTCGCTATAACGGGCTTCGATCTCAGATGTTTCTTCCTGAAGTGTTTTTGTGATGAGTTTATAATCGTTGACAGGCTTGCCGTTGACCAGAACAAGTTCAGCGATCTCCACGCGACGCTGGACAAGGTCACCGATCGGGCGGCCCAATGCCAGATCGCGCTTTACGCCTTCAAATTTCTCGCGTGCTACTGTGTTGAACAGGATCAGTCGATCCGTGGCATCGAAAAGCCAGAAGCCGACAGGTAGCGCATCAATCGCGTCATTCAGTCGTTGTTCCGCCACTTTTGCGCGTTCACGGCTTTGCAGTGTTTCGGTGACATCGTTCAGGATCATGACGCGACCGCCGGAACTGGTTGTGTGCTCCAGAATTTGTAGCCATGTGCCGTCGCTCATGGCGGCAGTGTTCCTCTCACCGCGCACAGTGAGGTGCTTCATTTGCTCTTTGATCCAGCCCTCTTCATCTTCAATAGGAACCATGAAAAGGTTGTGGCGCAGCGTTGCGCGGAGCAGGTTTTCCCGGGACGCGCCTCTGTGGACCGAGGGCGCAGCGTCGCCGAGCAATTCGACAAAACGGTCATTGAACAATTCTATGCGATCATTTGCATCGAACAGGACAAAGCCCGATGGTGCGGTGTCGAGGGCCGTTTTGATGTGGTGTGCTGCACGCCTGTTCCGTCGGCGTAAAACATGAAGATATCTGGTCAGCATCATCGCGAGGACGCCACCGATAAGAAGAAGTGGAACAATCCGGCTTTCTCGGGAGGGAATTAGGCTGAGCGTTTCGCGTGGCATAAGCGCCAGTTTCCAGACCATTCCAAGGATCGGGAGTGTTGATACGGCTTGCGCATCATCCAGTGTCGTAAGATCTCCGTAGATGGCCTGTTGTGGCTGCGTTTCACTCTCCACACTCAAGACAATATTGTATCGTTCAGAGAACTTATTCAGACCCAGCTCATTCAGAAATGCTTCCAACGAAAAGACGAGAGAGACGATATCAATATTTTCCGAGTTATCTCGGTCCGCGCTTTGTGTGGAGACAGGCTGGCGCATGACAAATCCGGGATATTCTCTGAGAAGCCATGTCGGCCCGCTCAGACGGGTGCGGCCTTCCTGACGGACCTTTTCCAAGTCCGGAAGTTGGTTCGGGCGTTCTGCAAGGTCACGTCCGAGCAGGTTTTTCATAGATACCGTTGAATAGACACGCGTTACTATGGTGCCGCGTACGATTGCGATCGTGTCAATGGATGGATCTTCGACATTTATGGCCTCCCCAAAAGCGTAAAATTCGTCTTGGGTTATGTCCGGATTGATGGTGAGCGCAGCCGAAACACTACGGGCAATCAGTTGTTTGTTGCTGAACGACTGCTGGATTTTGGCGGCAATTTCGGAGCGTGTGGCGAAGAGATCCTGCCTTTGTTCCTCGCGCAGTTCATTCAATTCAGTGTAGGACAGCATAAGATATGCCGCGATGCAGATGAGGATGATTGCGATATATGACGCAGCCTCAATAAGGCACTCGATCAGTTTGTCTGCGATCTTTTGTGGCATAAATATTGAACCGGTTCCTGCTGCGTGGCCGACCTTGTCCGCTCCGCATAAGACTTAATACTCTACTACAACCCTTCAGAGAATAACGGATTGCTTACTCGCTCTACAGGATGGGTGAAGATCGGCGCAATTACCAGATGTATAATCCGAAAAGCAATGAACCGCTGTCTCTATATTGCGCCAACTTTTGCGACATGCATCAAGGCGGCTTGTGAAATATCGGTGTCGAATGTCACACGCGGACCAACGGGTAGGGCGCTCATGCCCAGTCGTTCCAGCCAGCGTTTGAACACATAGGGGACAATGCCGATCACATGGGTCGCGCCTTCGGAAACTGCGGTGCGGGCCATTTCATGCATGAGCCGCGTCTGCACCCTGATGCGCCGGTTGGCGGGGACTTCCGGTGTGATGAACAGACGTGTTGCCTCCCAGACCCAATCGGAGACGGGCGCGTCTTCGTAGAGGATATAGGGCGGGATCGTATCAATAACGCCGTCCTTGGCGTCTTTGAGCATATAGGTATAGCAGCCACACCGCGCCGTTGTGGGCAAAAGCCTGATCCCTGCCACCACCTGCCCGTATTCATGCAGGACAATCGTGCGGCTTTGGGGCGTGTCATATTGGTCGAATTCCATGCCGGAGGTCTGCGGCAGGTCCCAGCCTTTGTTGTCGATGAAAACCCGTTTGCGCGCTTTGAGTGCCTCGACATAAAGCTCGCCATGCAAATGATTGTTCTCAACCGACAGAACCGTTGCTCGGATGTGGTCATTCTGCGCGGCTTTGGCGGCGATGGCCTTTTGACGTTTCTGATATGTCTGAGCGTCACCTGCGGTACCAGTGTCCGCCCATGGCATCAGGTCGGGAAGTCGATCATGTCCGGGTAAGCCCCGTCTGGAATCCGAATGCAAAGCCATATGTTTGTGCCTCAGTTAAAATTTTCTCGTGTCGCCTTATGCTTAGCTGTTATGATCAATGAACACATTTGTGCCACATTTCCAATAGATAATTCATCCTATTGGAGGGCTGTGTTGCTTTCGTGCAATTTGAAGTTGTGTTAACAGTGAGGGTCTATTGGCTGAAGACGGGGGCTCAATGAAATCTTTTTACGCATTTTTGAAGAAGGCACTCGGGGCCGAACGCCACCTCCCGAGAGGGGAATATCAACGCCGTCTTCTCGATTATGCGGAAACGGGACAGCGTCTCTTTGTTCAACGGTTTGTGATTTACGGAATCGCAATCCTTCTGTCGGGCGCCTATTATAGCTGGCCTTTGGCCGCAGTTTTCTTATGCTTGGTCATGCTGTTCGAGACCTATGATTTTTTCGTTGGACGCCGCATCCGTGCGCAAAAAGCATGGACCGCCAAAGCCATTCGCTCTGCTTTGTTCAAGCTTTTCCTAGGCACGGTAATAAGCGGAATAACCATCTCGCTTTTCGCGATCTCTTTTGCCATGCAGCAATCACCTGAAAGCGGGCATTTCATGCCAATGTTCATGCTGGTTTCCGCATCTATTTTTGCAACCATGCACAATCATCAGTTCCTATCGCTCTTGGCCACACGCCTGCTTATTTATGTGGCAGCTATCATTTATATTCCGATTCATGATCTTGTGGTGACTTCCGCGCCACTTGGGTCCGAGATTTGGCTGCATTTTTTCACGGTGGTTTTCGTGCTGGGATTTTTGGTCGAACTGGCTCGGAATTTTGTCGCCAACTATAGCGATTCTCTGAAAAACCTGATGGATCTTGAGGCCAAGCACGAACAGGTGAAAATGGCATATCAGGCCAAAACCGAGTTTGTCGGTACCGTCAGTCACGAGCTTCGCACGCCGCTTACCTCGATCAAAGGGGCTCTGGACTTGATGAATTCGGGAGTATTGGGAGACGTCCCCGACAAAATGCAATCTCCGATCAAGATCGCGCAACGCAATGCGATACGCCTGTCTGCCATGGTCGAAGACCTGCTCCTGCTCCAACGTATTGATGCAGGGCGGTTAGACTTCACCTTTGAGCGGGTCGAGCTCAACGCCTTCCTTCAGGACGTTGTTGACCGTTTCCTTCCTTTTGCCGACTACAAGGGGGTAACGGTGCGCAAAACGGTGGCCGAGGAGGATTTCTTTGTCGACTGTGACGAGAAACGCATCGAACAGGTTATCAGCAACCTTCTCTCCAATGCTGCCAAATTTTCTGAATCTGGCGGAAAGATTACCGTGGGACTGGAGAAGTTCGGCAATTACGCGCGTATTTCTGTGACGGACGAAGGAATAGGGATTCCAAAAGACACAGGAGACCGCATCTTCGAAGCCTTCAACCAACTCGACACCTCGGCGTCGAGGAAATTCGAGGGAACAGGATTGGGTTTAAATATTTCACGCAAAATTGTCGAAGCGCACGATGGGCTGCTCAGTTACGGAAGTGAGCTTGGCAAGGGGACAACATTCTTTGTTGATCTGCCAATTCATCATGACGGAGTTGTGTCGTAGTTCACGTTATTGAGCGCTGGCGCAGATTTAATTTATCACGTGATGTCTGATGTGTCCGGCGGCAGAAGGCTGCCCCTTCCCGAAATTTTTCGAGATGGTTGTCAGAAAGTTTTTTTAAAACATAAACTTTTAATCTGATCCCTCGGGATTTCAGGAAGCTCTGAAAACACCACAAACCATAGATGCTTGCGCCCGCTTCAATCATCTGAACTGATACCACAGGCTACTCCTCGGCCAGCTCAACCAATGCTCAATGGTGTCAGGAGTGTCGGGATGTGGAGCCGATAGGTCCGCAAGAACTGTGGCGGTTCAACTGTCCTGCTTGAAGTACAAGGTCGTGACTGCTTTTCTTTTAATCTACCGTAAAAAATGCCGCCGGAAAGAGAATGGCTCCAGCGGCATCTTTGATTTTCATTCGCCTTGAAGTCAGACTGTGCCTCCAAGTGAACCTTCGAGCTGGGCCAACTCTTGTCCTCCCGCCATAAGGTCTTGGAGTTCCTCGGAAGAGATTTCGCCCCGTTTGGCCGTGCCTAGAGTTTTGCCTCGGTTGAGCACGGTGAACCTGTCGCCAACTGCCAGAGCATGTCGAACGTTGTGGCTGATGAAGACGACACCTACGCCTTGTTTACGAACCCTGTCGATCGTGGCTAGAACATTTGAGGTTTGGCGCACCCCCAGAGCGGAAGTGGGTTCATCAAGGATCAAGATCTTGGCGCCAAAATGTACCGCCCGTGCGATTGCTACGGTCTGACGTTCCCCACCGGACAGAGTCCCAACGGCCTGATCTGGACCGCGGAGGTTAATGCCCATTTTGCGCATTTCTTCCATAGTGATGGCATCGGCCTTTTTCTTGTCCAGAAAACTGAGGCCAGCGACCTTACGCGTCGGCTCGTTTCCCATGAAGAAGTTTCGACTGACGCTCATCATGGGGATCATCGCCAAATGCTGGTGCACAGTTGCGATCCCTGCAGCAATGGCATCTCGGGGATCTTCGAAATGTAGCGGTTTCCCCTCGAAATAGATTTCACCTGCAGTTGGTTTGTGGACGCCCGACATGGTCTTGATGAAGGTCGACTTCCCGGCGCCGTTATCACCCAAAAGGCAATGGCACTCACCCGGCTTCACGTCGAAGCTGACCCCGGCAAGCGCAATGACGCGCCCGAAGTGTTTTTCGATGTTCCTCATCTCGATGATCGGTTTCACATCGCTGAGAGGATCGCCATGATGGAACTTGGTTTCAGCGGTCATATTAACGCTCCCCTGTAATCATGCGGCGGATGTAGGTGTTCAAGATAACTGCGCCAAGCAGGATGACCCCAAGGAATACTCGGAAGAGCGAGCTTTCCACCCCAGCAAAGAACAGGCCTTGTTGGACAACACCAAAGATCAGAGCACCAAGCGCCGCCCCCAGAACAGAACCATATCCACCGGTCAGAAGCGCACCGCCGATCACAACGGCGATGATGGCCTCGAATTCTTTGAGCAGGCCACGGTCGGCGCCAGCAGAGCCAAATTCCATCACCTGACACACCGCGAAAACGGTGGCGCAAAAGGCGGTAAACATGAACATCAGAATTTTGACACGGTTAACAGGAACGCCGGAATTCCGCGCAGCTTCTGCATCCCCTCCAGCCGCGAAAATCCAGTTGCCGAATTTGGTCTTCGTCAACAGAACATGGCCGAAAATGATGAGTATGATTGCCCAGACGATCAACATTGGAATGCCGTCGACCACCGGTTGTCCGGCTTTGGTGCCGCGTTCGAAGGTGGCGATCATACCCGCATCTGCGAGCCAGGTGAAAAGCCCTCCAAAAATCTTGCCTCCAAACACCGGTGCCAGCCAATCACCTTCGGAGACATCGATGATGCCGCCAATAATTGTTTTGCGCTCGATGACCTGAGGCAAAAAGATGGTGAACCCTCGCAGGATGAAGAGAAAGGCCAGTGTCACAATGAAGCTTGGCAGACCGGTACGAACGACGATCCAGCCATTGAGTGCGCCGATTGCGGTGCAAAGCACAAAGGTTATGATGATTGCGAGCCAGACGGGCCAGCCGTAGGTGACCGAAAAGATCGCGATCATCATACCCGCAAAGCCAATCATGGATCCGACTGACAGGTCGAACTCACCGGCTATCATGAGCAAGCAGGCACCGACGGCGATAATCATGAACTGGGCCGATACGGTTGACCAGTTCATCACACCTTGGCTGTTGAACATGCCACTATCGAATGCGAACAGTAGAAAGAAGGTGAACACGGCAATGGTTCCAACGATGCCGCCCAGCTCGGGACGGATCAACGCCTTCCTGAACGCGGAAATATCCTTGATGCGTTCGTCGGTTTTTGCCGTGGGTTGGGCCGCGTTTGACATACGACATCTCCCCAATGACTA
The DNA here is from genome assembly GCF_900114135.1 of Celeribacter halophilus. Classification (GTDB taxonomy): domain Bacteria; phylum Pseudomonadota; class Alphaproteobacteria; order Rhodobacterales; family Rhodobacteraceae; genus Celeribacter; species Celeribacter halophilus. The sequence goes on along the minus strand of NZ_FORY01000004.1, from coordinate 88,154 downwards.
GGTTTTCAGGAACAAAACCGGAAGGGCTTCACCGCTATGGTTGGCCCTTCCAAGACGGGAATTAGCGGTATTCGCCCGCAAACTCTTCGACTTTTTCAAGACCTTCAGCGGTGACAAACCCCGGGCCGGAGTTCACGTTGTTGCCCGGAAGAACGCCGTAGCGGTCGTAATTGGTCAGGATCACAACCGGCAGATAGGCTTGCAAAAACGGTTGCTGGTCGATGCCCCACTCAATGATTCCGGACTTGATACCTTCGACGATATCTCCGCCGAGGTCGAATGTGCCGAAGTAGATGTCACCAGCCATGCCATTTTCGTTTAACGCTAAGAGCGTTGGGTTGGCGGATGTCGGACCAAGGGTCAGAACGGCATCGGTGTCAGGATTGGACGACAGGTAAGCCATGACGCGGTTCTTGATTTCGGACGGATCCTGGCCCGCATCGATCATTTGATTGCCGAGTTCGACACCCAGACCATCTGCAAAACCCTGACAGCGCTCTGTTGAAGCCGGCTGGACAATGTAATGATTTACGCAGAGAAAAGAGCCAACCCCATCGCTTTTGGCGCGCAGCCCTGCCGCGTAACCCGCATCATATTCCGGTTGACCGACATACATCAAAGCGCCAATTTCGCGGGCTTTTTCAGGGCTGCCGGTATTCATGATGATGACATTGATGCCACTGTCAATCGCGTTTCGAATCGGACCTTCGAGAATGTCCTCATCTGCCAGTGTCGTTATGATCCCGTCGGGTCCAGATGCAGCGACTTGATCAATGATCCGCGCCATATCAGCAAGGTCACCTGTCGGCGGGTTGCGGTATTCAACCTCAACATCCATTTGCTCGCCGGCAAGAGCGATGCCGTTTTTAACCGTATTCCACCAGCTATCGCTATCTGGCGCATGGCTCACGAGAACGTATCTTTCGCCATCGGCATATGCGCTTGCAGCGGTGATAAGGGGCGCGGCGGCGGCGACCGTGGCCAACGCAACTTTCCTGACAGTCGATTTCATTTCTTCCTCCCTGGAACTTTTAAAACAGAGGCGGCTAGGCCTATGCCTCTACATGCAAGCTAACGCGGAACAGATATTTTTGCAACCGGTTGCATAAACTAATCGCATTTTGGGGATGTTCTGCTCTAAAACTTAAGGTAGATTGTCGAAAATACTGTAATAAATGAGGGTAGTAGGTTGGCGGTAACATTGAAAGAGGTTGCGGAAAGAGCTGGTGTATCGCGCTCTGCCGTATCACGTACCTTTACAGATGGGGCCTCGGTTTCTGACGCAATGCGGCGCAAGGTTGAAAAGGCGGCGCGGGAATTGGGATACAGTCCGAACGCTCTGGCATCGTCACTGACCACGGGTCGAACCAAGTTGATCGGACTAGTGTCGAACAACTTTCATAACCCGATTTTCCTGGAGGTTTTTGACCTTTTTACGCGAGGGCTTCAGGATCGAGGGTTGCGCCCCTTGCTGGTGAATCTGTCGGATGAAACCGAACCGGACGCGTCGGTTCGGATGCTGCGGCAGTATTCTGTGGATGGCGTCATTGTCGCCTCGTCGACCTTGCCACCGGGATTTGCGCGGGCGTTTCGCGACGCAGGCGTTCCAGTGGTTCACGCTTTTGGCAGGTATTCTTCGTCCCCCGAGGTGCATGTCGTGGGGATCGATAACCGTGAAGCCGGACGTTTGGCGGCGCGAACGCTTGTGGAGCGGGGATATACCAATGTGGGCTTCTTGGGGGGGCCGGAATCATCAACGTCTACACAAGATCGCTACACGGGCTTTATGACCGAGATGTCTGCGCACCCGAATATCAAGGCCACCTATTCTTTTGCGAAAGCCTATTCCTTTGATGCCGGACGTGACGAAATGTTGCGTTTGCTGCAGGATTCTCCGGCACAAGCGTATTTCGGCGGCGATGATGTGATGTCGATCGGCGCTCTGTCTGCGATTAGCGACAGCGGCCTGAATTGTCCGGCGGATGTCGGAATAATCGGGCTAAATGACATGGAGATGGCACGTTGGAACAACATTAATTTGACAACGATCCGTCAACCTATTCGCCAAATCGTGACATCGTCTATCGAACTGATGGCCGCAACCCTTGCCGATCCTGAACGCTTTCCGGAGGCGCGTATCTTTTCATGTGCAGTGGTGGAGCGGGGCACGTTACGCCCCGCTCCGAAAACTTAACGGAACATCGGCGGGCGCGCGTCAAGCCATGCGCCTTTGTTTTGGGCGGAAGCAACTGCGGTATGTACGGCGGCCATCGACCGCACGCCATCCTCTGCTGTTGGCAAGCCATTACGCGTTTCGCCAGCAATGGCATCAGCAAGATCACAATAGATATTGGCCACCGCGAGCGGGAAACCTTCCGGGTGTGCAATCGAGACACGGCTTAAACGTTGCGCGTCTTCGTGCAGACCTGCTTCGCCTTTCTCGATGATCTGAGTGCGTCCGCCGACTGGCGTATAGATCAGTTGGTTCGGCTGTTCCGAAGCCCAGCGTAGGCCGCCCGTTTCACCAAAGACCTGAATATCGAAACCATGCTGGCGTCCGATTGCAACAGAAGAGGTCCAAAGCCGCCCGACCGTGCCACTCGCCATGCGGAAATTGACCATCGCGTCGTCTTCCAGTTCACGCGAGGGGATGGTCGAAGCAAAGTCGGCAGATAGTTTTTCAACTTCGTCGTCACAGACAAAGCTGGCCATATGCAGCGCATGGATGCCGCAGTCGGCAAACTGGCCTGAAACACCGGCCATCTTCGGGTCATAGCGCCAACGCACGCGCGGATTGTCCGCATCGGTTGCATCACCGTGGTGGCCGTGGCTGAAATTGGTGACGACCAACCGGACTTTGCCAATCTCTCCGTTGCGAACCATTGCGCGGGCCTGCCGCACCATTGGATAAGCGGAGTAGCAGTAGTTAACCGCACAAATCTTGCCGGTTTTATTTGCCACGCGGACGATTTCCTCGCCTTCCTCGACCGTCATGGTCATGGGTTTTTCGCAAAGCACGTTAAACCCTGCCTCCAGAAAAGCCTTGGCGATCTCGAAATGTGTCGCGTTCGGCGTGGCGATGGTGACCAGATCAATCTTATCCTGACGGTCCTTTTCGCCCGCCAGCATTTCGGTCCAGTCGCCATAGGCGCGATCCGCAGCAATACCGAGGCGTTGTGCATAGGCGCGACCTTCTTCAGGACGGTGATCCAGAGCTCCGGCGGCAAGGTTGAAAAGGCCATCGGCTTGTGCGCCAAGCCTATGAGCGGGCCCGATCTGGCTGCCTTCTCCGCCGCCAATCATTCCCCAGTTTAGTTTAGTCATGTTCTTCCTCCTCAGACGAACCCGATGGATTCAAGGTATTCGCGGTTTTTGCGAGCATCGCCCAATGTGTCCGGATTCAACAAGGGGTCACAATCCTGTTCCACCGTGCACCACCCTTGGAAGTCAGCATCCAGAAGTATTTGGCGAACGGTCGGGAAATCGACATCTCCTTCGCCCAGATTGCAAAAGATCCCCTGACCGCACGCATCATAAAACCCAGTACGCTTTTCGATCACATCTGCTTTGATAACCGGATTTATGTCTTTGAAATGCATGTATGAAATCCGGTCGATATGTTTTTTCATAAATGCTACCGGATCAAATCCGGCGTAGGAATGGTGGCCTGTGTCAAAGCAGATTTTAAGGATGGTTTCATCAACTTCATCCAATAGGCGTTCAAGTTCGGGTTCGAAATCCATGAAACCTGCTGCATGAGCGTGAATACCTACGGTTAGCCCATACTCTTCTGCTCCGACCCGCGCGCTGGTCGCAATACGATCACGGAAGGCGGTCCATTCGGCCTTGTCCATTTGCTCGGCCTCGCTGGAACGACCTGCGGTTGGTGCACGGCGGGGCGAAATCGAGTCAATTAAAACCATGTGCTGAGCGCCATGCGCCTTGAGCGCTTTGGCTGTGCGATGCGTGGCGTCAAGAACTTCATCCCATGCGTCTGGGTCATGATAGGGGCGGAAGACCACGCCACCTATCAGTTCGAGCCCGTGTTCCTCTAGACCGTCCTTCAGTTGGGCGGGGTCTTCAGGCATGAATCCTACAGGGCCAAGCTCGATGCCTTTGTATCCGGCTTCAGCGCATTCTTTCAGGACGTGCTGCCATGTCGGATTGCGTGGATCTTCGGCGAATTCCACACCCCATGAGCAAGGGGCATTGCCAATTCTGATTGTCATTGTTCGATGTCTCCCATCATCAAAAGTCACTAATTTCTTTCCAGGTTCCGCTGTCGGCCGAGGCGATTGTCGCGGCAATCACCCGATTGACTTCATGTCCGTCACGAAATGTCGGCCAAAGCGCTTCTCCGGTTTCGATGGCGCGCAGGAAATCCTTTGCCTCGATAATGATCTGGTCCTGATAGCCTGTGCCGTGTCCCGGGCCCTGACAGAATGGCTCGTAATCAGGATGGTCTGGCCCAGTCAGGATTTTGGTAAAGCCCCGCGTGGCATCCGGTCCGTCCATGCGGTAAAGCCAAAGCGCGTTTTGATCTTCCTGATCAAAGCGGATCGCGCCCTTGGTGCCGGAAATTTCATAGGCATATCCCATTTTCCGCCCCGTCGCGACGCGACTGAAATACATCTGCCCCATGGCGCCGTTTTCAAAACGGCACATCATCTGGGCATGATCATCATTTGTGACTGTGCCGCCGGGGCGTGCTTTGTGAACGGTTTCATAAAGCCCCATTGTTCGAGCAATAGGCCCCATCAAAGCCAAGGCACCGTTAATCATATGCGGTGCCAGATCTCCGAGCGTCCCGTTGGCCATACCGCTGGTGCGCCAGTTGGCGGGTGCGTTTGGGTCGGCTAGAAAGTCTTCGGTATGCTCGCCACGAAACCATGTAATGTCTCCAATTTCTCCTGCGGCAATGAGCTTGCGGGCGAATTGGCTGGCGGGGGTGCGGATATAGTTGAAGCCGACCATATTGACGACGCCAGAGGCTTCTGCGGCGGTGACCATTGCGGCGCTGTCTTCTAGCGAAGCGCCAAGGGGTTTTTCGCAAAACACGGGTTTTCCAAGAGCAAACGCTGCCTCTGCAATCTCGCGGTGAGTTTCTTGTGGGGTGGCGATGACAATGGCCTCGATTTTGGGGTCGTTGACAAGGGTGCGCCAGTCGTCTGTTGCGCTGGCAAAACCGTAAGCTTTGCGATAGCGCTCGGCGCTTTGGGCGCTGGAGGCGCAGACCATTTCCAGTCGCGGACGCAGAGTGGTGTTAAAAATCGCTCCTACCGAAGACATAGCCACGGCGTGCGCCTTGCCCATATAGCCCCCGCCAAGAATGCCGATCCCTATGTCAGCCATGTCGCTCCTCCCTTTTTTGCGAATATAATTTGCAACCGGTTGCAAAATGTGTATCGTGAGTCTAAACATCGCGCAAGCTGGAATTGATCGGCAAACAAGATTTTACAGGGAGGGTTCTCACATATGACCAAGACAGAGGGCACCATTCGGTTGACGACTGCTCAGGCGGTTATTCGTTGGCTGGCAAACCAATATATAGAGATTGACGACCAGCAGATGCGGGTCTGCGGTGGCGGATTTGGCATCTTTGGGCATGGGAATGTCACATGTTTGGGCGAGGCGCTGAACAGCGTGCAAGAGGAGCTTCCGCTCTACCGTGGTCAGAATGAGCAGAGCATGGGATTTGCCGCTGCAGGCTATACCAAACAGTGGTTCCGCCAGCGCTTCATGTTCTGCACTGCCAGTGCGGGGCCGGGAACCGCAAACTTGCTCACAGCAGCAGGGCTGGCCCATGCCAACCGCCTGCCGATGCTGCTGCTGTGCGGAGATACTTTCATGACACGCCTGCCTGATCCGGTTCTTCAGCAGATGGAGAACTTCTATGATCCGACTTTCGGCGTGAATGATGCATTCAAACCCGTCACGCGCTATTGGGACCGCATCACCCATCCGGCGCAGGTCATTCAATCACTGCCCAATGCGCTGGCCACAATGTTGGACCCCGCCGATTGCGGCCCTGCTTTTATCGGTCTGCCACAGGATGTGCAGGGCTGGGCATATGACTATCCGGAAAAGTTCTTTGAGAAGAAGGTCCACCGCATCCGCCGTCAGTCCCCTGACGTGGCCGAGATCGCCGACGCCGTTGCGGCGTTGAAGGAAGCGGCGCGTCCAATGATCATTGCCGGCGGCGGGGTGCAGTATTCACGCGCGGTTGAAGAGCTGACCACATTCGCCGAGACCTACAACATCCCCGTGGTCGAAACCATTGCAGGTCGCGCCAATATGCTGGCGACCCATCCCCTGAACATCGGCCCGATAGGTGTGACCGGATCGGACAGCGCCAACGCGATTGCCGAAAAGGCCGATGTGATCCTTGCCGTGGGCACCCGGCTTCAGGATTTCACCACCGGATCGTGGACCGCCTTTGACAAGGATGCGCAGATCATCTCGGTCAACGCGGCGCGCCATGACGCAGGCAAACACATGTCTCTACCTGTGGTGGGGGACGCAAAGCTTTCGCTCACTGCGCTGACCGAAGCGCTGGACTATACCGCACCGCAAAGCTGGGTGGACTTCGCCAAAACCGAACGGTCCAAATGGGATGCCTACGTCGCCGAGAACGTCAAGCCGGGGAACCGACCCAATTCTTACGCCCAAGCCATCGGTGTGGTGAACGATCTCTGCGCTCCCCGCGACCGGATCGTGGCCGCGGCTGGTGGATTGCCCGCCGAGGTCACGGCCAACTGGCGCACGCTGGACGTAGGGACTGTGGATGTGGAATTCGGCTTTTCCTGCATGGGCTACGAAATCGCCGGAGCTTGGGGCGCGCGCATTGCACAGACGCAGCAGGAGCCTGAGCAGGACACCATCACCTTTTGCGGCGATGGGTCTTATATGATGTTGAACTCGGACATCTATTCATCGGTTCTCAGCCGTAAGAAACTGATCGTTCTGGTGCTCGACAATGGCGGATTCGCCGTGATCAACAAACTCCAGAACAACACTGGAAATGAAAGTTTCAACAACCTTCTGGAAGATTGCCCGACCATTCCCGAACCCTTTGGCGTGGATTTTGTCGCACATGCGGCTTCGATGGGGGCGCAAGCTGAAAAAGTCACCAATCCGTCCGAACTTGGCGATGCATTCAAGCGCGCCAAAGCATCAGACAAGACCTATGTGATCGCAATGGATGTCGACCCCTACGAAGGGTGGACCACTGAAGGTCATGCTTGGTGGGAGGTTGGCACGCCAACTGTCACCGAAAGCGAGCGTGTACGCAAAGCGCATGAAGACTGGGAAGCGTCACGCAACAAACAACGGAGGGGCGTGTAATGAGCGCCCTGATAGCGGGTATCCGCAAAGGCAGTTTCGTGGTCTTCGGCCGCGCGGGGATGGATATGTTTGCCGATCCCCCCGGCACCCGTGCGGACGAGGCCGATACCTTTCGCGCCGACCTTGGTGGCTCCTCTGCAAATATCTGTGCAGGGCTGTGCAAATTGGGAATGCAATCGGCGCTGGTCACCTCGGTTTCCGACGACGCTGTCGGGCGGTTCTGCACCAACCGGTTGCGCCATTACGGCGTGGATACGCAGTATTTGAAAGTGCTGGGCGGTGAGGCGCGGGTATCTCTGGCGGTCTATGAAAGCTGCATTGAGGATTTTCAGCTGGTCATCTACCGCAACAACGCGGTGGACTTTCAGGTAACCGAAGAAGACGTCGATCGGGTGAACTATGATAATTTCGGTGCTTTGATCACGGCAGGAACAGTCTTTGCCGCCGAACCCTCGCGCAGCGCCACATTCCGCGCTTTCGAGAACGCCCGCGCTGCAAATCTGCCGGTGATCTTCGACATAGACTATCGTCCCTATAGCTGGCCCTCGGCTGAAGTTGCCTCCGTGGTATTGACCCGCGCGGGCGAGGAAAGCGACCTGATCGTCGGCAACGACGAGGAATTCGGCTTCATGGCCGGAAGTATGGACAAGGGGTTGGCAAAAGCCCGCGAGCTCGCCGCAAAAGGCAAGATGGTGATCTACAAGATGGGGCACGAGGGAGCGCTGACCTTCGCCGATGGCGAAGAGATCCGTACCGGCATCTATCCCGTCACCGCCATCAAGCCGAACGGCGCAGGCGACAGCTTCATGGCTGGGCTGTTGGCGGCCATAGCCGAGGGACGACCACTGAAAGAAGCGGTGCTGCGTGGCTCAGCCTGCGCCTCAATGGTGGTGAGCCGTCCGGGATGTGCTCCAGCCATGCCGACAACTTCACAACTCAATGACTTTTTGGCCGCGTGTTCCGGCCCCACTGATATCTGAAAGGAAAGCCCGATGCATATCGCGCCCCATGATAATGCCAATATGCCTATCGTTGATGTTGATCACGATCTTGTGCCATTGAACTATTTCAACATCGTCAAACTGCAAAAGGGCGAGGTTTTTGAATACTCGGTTGCGGGATATGAGACCTGTGTGGTGCCTGCTACGGGAACTGTCGATGTGGATGTCGAGGGTGCGGTTTATACCCATCTTGGCAATCGCAATGCCGATGTTTGGGACGGTGAGCCCGAGGGGGTCTATGTGCCCGTGGGTGCCAAGGTTCGTATCACCTGTGTATCGGATAAAACGGAGACGTTTATCGCCGGCGCCAAATACGACAAGGTGCTGGAACCGTTCGAGGTCCGTGACGTAGAGATTGATATTGTCCAATACGGCTCGGATGACACCAAAACTCACCGCAAGATCAAGCACATTCTAGGCGCCAACCATCACGATAAGGTTGGTCGCCTGTTGGTGAGTGAGCTGTACACTGTCGGTGCTGGTGGCTGGTCGGGTTTCCCGTCGCACAAACATGACACCGATCGCTACGAGAACGGTGAATTGGTAGAAACCCGCCATGATGAAACCTATAATTTCCGGTTTAGACCGAATTATGGATCGGGTCTTCAGATGCTCCAACGTGAGGACAATGAACCCGGAGACGCCTATCACATCGTCGATGGCTCGACGATCTGCATCGACAAGGGCTATCACCCCTGCAGCGTGTTGCCCGGCTACGAAATGTATTATTTCACTATTCTCGGAGGGCTCAGCCAACGCAGCCTGAAACAATATTTCCAGCCCACCCATGCAGCTCAGTTGCACACGATTCCGGGCATTATGGATATGGTGGCAAAGTTCAAATGAGTATCGCAACGCTATCAGAAGTGCTGCAACCGGCGCTCCGTCAAGGCTACGCTGTCGCGGGTTTGGTGACGCTAGGTTGGGAAGACATGCGCGCTTATGTGGCGGCGGCTGAGGCCGAGGGCGTGCCCGTTATCCTGCAGGCAGGGCCATCCTGTCGGGAACACACACCTTTGCCCGTTCTGGGAGCCATGTTTCGTTATCTTGCAGAAAATGTCTCTGTCCCAGTCGTTGCCCATTTGGACCACGGTTATTCTGTCGAAGATTGCCGCCTTGCCATTGAGAGTGGCTTTACCTCAGTGATGTATGACGGCTCGCGCAAACCCTTGGCCGAGAATATTGCCGAGACTGCCGCGATTGCCCGGATGGCGCATGATGCAGGGGTGTCTTGCGAAGGGGAAATTGGCTTTGTGGGCTATTCCGGTGGGGAAGGCTCTGCCGGAACCGACCCTGAGGAGGCCGCGCAGTTTGCACGGGAGACCGGGGTCGATGCTATGGCGATCTCGGTGGGAAATGTGCACTTGCAACAAGACAAACAAGGGGGGCTTGATGAAGACCGTATTCGTGCCATTGAATCTGTGACAAGTGTCCCCTTGGTCATACATGGCGGGTCCGGAGTGCCGGTAGCTCAGCGTCGAGCGCTGGCGCGGAGTTCAGCGGTCTGTAAATTCAACATCGGCACAGAGTTGCGTATGGCGTTTGGTCAAGCTCTGCGTGAGGCAGTCAATCGCGATGCCACTCGCTTTGATCGTGTCCAAATTCTGAAAGACACTCACGATCCATTGGTGGCTGCCACCCGCACTGTCCTGCAAGCCTTCAAAGGAGAATAACATGTTAAATATCGGACTTCTGGGCTGCGGCAGGATCGGACAGGTCCATGGCCGGACAATATCCCAGATCGACGGCGCTCGGGTTACGGCTGTTGCCGATGCCTTTGAAGCTCCAGCTATGGCGCTGGCTGAGAAGACGGGCGCAAAGGTTATGGTTGCGGTTGAACTTATCGCTCATGCAGATGTCGATGCTGTGGTGATCGGGACGCCAACCGATACGCATTATGATTTAATCCATGCCGCCGCAGCAGAAGGCAAAGCCATCTTTTGTGAAAAGCCGGTGGATATGTCCGCTGACCGGATCCGGGAGTGCATCACGGCTGTCGAGGCCGCCGGTGTGCCATTCATGACTGCTTTTAACCGCCGCTTTGACCCCAATTTTGCAAATCTACAGTCTCGTATCGTGGCTGGAGAAATTGGCGGCGTTGAGATTGTGACGATCCAGTCGCGTGATCCGTCTCCGCCTCCTATCAGCTATATCAAGAGCTCCGGTGGTCTATTTCGTGATATGATGATCCATGATCTCGACATGGCGCGTTTCCTCTTGGGAGAGGATCCTGTGATGGTTTACGCGGTTGGTGCTTCCCTTGTTGATGCCGAAATTGGGGAAGTGGGGGACGTGGATACCGCGGCGGTCACGTTGACCACCAAAAGCGGTAAGATTTGTCAAATCACCAATTCGCGCCGCGCCAGCTATGGGTATGATCAAAGGATCGAAGTGCACGGCGCGAAAGGCATGCTGCGTGCAGAGAATGTTCTGGAAAGCACCGTAGAGATCGCTACGGAGGCTGGGTTTCAAAGGGCACCAGCTCAGCACTTCTTCCTTGAACGATATGATGCGGCTTACCGAGCCGAGATGACTTACTTTGTCGATGCCGTCACCAACCATAAGCGCATCATGCCCGGGATCGTGGATGGCTTACGCGCACAGGTGTTAGCGGATGCTGCGGCCCAGTCGTATGAACAAGGGGTGCCTGTTCGGGTGGATAATGGCACCGTGTGAGTTGCACGAAACAAATTCAAGTTACACCATACCGGTAAGCGGCGATCCGGTTATGGCTACGTGCGCAATTTGAGAGCTGCGCACGTGGCTATTGCTCCATTTGAAGCCGCAGTGCTTCAAAGCCTCCGCCCCAAAACACAAGGTTCCGGCCCAAATGTGCATCAAACTTTTTATTGATGCACGCGATACCATCGCGCTTACCCCGTCCGCTCACTCACCGGCATAAGCGTCGGGCGCAGGAGGATTGCGGCGGTCAGCCCGATGATCGAAAGCCCCGCCGCCACCATGTAGAGCCATGTGAAGGCATCCGAGAACAGCATACTGACTGCGATGCGGCTGGTCTCCGGTAGGGCCGCAAGGGCTTCGGGAGACAGGCTGGAGGGATCTGGCAAATCGCTCACATTTCCGGCCCCTGCAATTAGTCGCGCCGACAAGACCGCGCCGTAGATCGAAATGGCCAATGAGGCCCCTGCCATCCGGCACAGCGTCACCGCACCCGTCGCGGCACCAATGTCGCCCTGCGGGGCCACCATCTGCACCCCGATGACCGGAGATTGCTGCGCCAGACCGATGGCCAAGCCGCATGTTGCCAGTACGGCTCCAATCAGCCAAAGCGAGCTTCCCACCTGAACTTGAGAAACCCCGATCAAAGAAAGAACGGAAAGCGTCGTGCCGGTGATCAGGAACGGTTTGTATCGCCCCGTGCGCTCGATCAGGCGCCCCGCGGTCAGTGATCCGGCAGCAATACCGCAGGTGATGGCAATGAAGAACAGACCCGCATGGGCGGGCGAGAGCCCCGTGGTCATTTGTAGAAACAGCGCGTGATAGTTGACGAGGCCGATCCCGATCCCGCCCGATGTCAGCGCCACAATCAGCAAAAGCGGGAAGTTGCGATTGCGGAACAGGCTCAGCGGAATGATTGGCTCCAGCGTGCGGCGCTCGATGTGGACCCAAGCAATGGCGGATATGGTGGCCAAGGCGAGAATGCCGAAAGTCACGGGCGTGAACATTCCTCCGAAAATCTGCGCCCCGTCAGCCCAAAGCACGATCAACCCGATCGTCAGCGCTAAAGTCGCAGCCCCCGCATAATCGATCTTCGGCTGGCGGTTCGGGCGGACATAGGGCAGCAAAAGGAAGATACCAGACAAAACCAGAATCCCGACAGGCAGGTTCACAAGGAATATTGAGCGCCAGCCGAAATACTGGCTCATGGCCCCACCCAGCGTTGGACCGATGGAACCTGACGCCATGAGGACGAGACTGGAAAAGCTCTGATACCGCGCCCGCTCACGCGGTTCGAACAAATCGGCATTGATCGAGAAAATCGACACCATAATACCGCCGCCGCCCAGACCCTGCAAAACACGTGCAGCAATCAGGCTTTCCATCGACCACGCCAAACCGCAACTCAGAGAGCCCACGACAAAGAGCGAGATCGCAAACATCATCACATATTTGCGGCCGAACAAATCCCCCAGCTTGCCATACACCGGCATGATGGCACTTTGCGCCAAAAGATATGCGGCACTGACCCAACCGAAGCGTTCAATAGACCCTAATTCAGCGACAATCGTGGGCAACGCGGTTGCGACGATCTGATTGTCCAGTGTCGCCATGAACAGCGCCATCATCATGAACGCATAGATCGACAACCGGCGGCGACGAGAGAGATGGGCAAGAGGAGCGGCAGGCGCAACCGTGGGCATTGCAAGTATCCGTGTGATGCGTGTTAGCGCCAGCGGTATGGTGCAGCCCGAGAGGTGTCAATCGCACTTACCTAAGAATGGCGTATGCGAAAAACGTTGATCCAGACCGCTTGAGCCGCTTCGACACCTTACTCTGCTGAAAGCGGCAGCAACTCGGTCACAAGCGCGCAGAGGGTCGCATTTACCATTTCCAGCGCTTGGTCCCTCAACGCCTTTTTGCGCAGGTTGCGGGCCAGTTCCGAGCCACGCGTGGAGGCGTCCTGAACCAACAGGAGAAACGCGATCTCCTGTATCTGGTGCAAGGCCTGATCGGCGGCGTCCGGCTCCGCAATCGCTCCAAGCCCGGAAGGTCTGGCACATTCGCCCAGCAAAGCCTTCAGGGCAGGGCCATGTTTCGATGCCTCACCCTCGGCAATGCAAATGTCGGTCATGTCTGCCATTCGGGACAGGAAGCTGCGCGCGGGGATCGTTGCGCTTTGTGAGGTGTAACCAGAGCGGCGCTCCACATGCAGTTCAGGGCTGTCCGGATCATAGCGCAGTGTTAGCCCGTCAACAGATACCTCTGATGCCACAGGATGCCCGAAGTGCCGACGCAGGCTGAGCGCCTCGGCATAAAGCACCAGTTGCAGCAGGTCATCCTGCGACACAGCGCAGGACATGCGCTGCAAGCCGCTTTGTCCGGCCACTTTATAATTGAGCGTGAGTTTGGCGCCGCCGTCCTGCTGCGCCTCAATCGAGAATATTCTGGCAGTCATTGAGGTGAATTACAGGCAAATCCCGTGAAAGGGCAATCGCTGTCTGGGCCATTCTTCACCATAGGTGAAAACATGCGCACCGCCGCGCAGCAGACATTTCGTGCATATTCACACATACACAAATAACGCACAGAAAATCCATAAATCTGATCGATTTCGACATTGTTACAAGATATCACGAAGACCGGCGTATGGATCGCTGAAATTTGATATGCGTATACGCACAGATATGTGGATAAAAACCTGATATTTGTTCAGCTTTAAACATTCTGGCCAATGACCTAAATATCATTTCATCGAGAGACGCAAAAACGAACAGACCGCGTCACCCACAAATAGAAATGAATTGAAAAGGACCACAACCATGACATTCTCCCTCAAAACACTGACCGCCGCCGCTATCGTTGCTGTTGCAGGCACTGCCGCTGTTGCAGGCCCGAACTACATCATCCCAGGCAACCAGTCCTCCACCAAAACCGTAGCGAATGTTGAACTCGTGCGTGCCGAAGCTCCGGCAACTCTGGAAGTCTACTCCGTCCACGGTGGCGAGCGCGTGGCCCTGCTCGGCTCAACCGACGTGAACGCCGGCGCAAACACCGATGTGAAAGTGAGCCTCGACGCAGGTGCTGCTCAATCCAACCTTGAGTTCGTCCTCGTTGGCTCCAACGGCGCAACCCTCGCCGACAAAAGCATCAACAACTACCAATAAAGCGGCTTTCGTTTAATCTGAATCAGATTAAGCGAGAAACGTTTCCACACTTCTTTGATGTTGCTGCGTTTCTCAAAAATTGAGTACCCCAAGCTTTTTGAGAAACGCTTTAAGAGGTGGTCCCGTTCGCTCTGAGCCTTTGTGCTCAGGGCGGATGGAAATCAGAAATGCCGCCGGAGTCCCCTCCCGGCGGCATTTTTGTGAAAGCCCCGAAACCTCGGAGCCTTCGATCACATGTTCATGCTCAAAATTACGGAAGAAGCACTGCGTCGATTACATGGATGACACCGTTGGATGCCATGATGTCTGCCGTTGTAACCGTTGCGGCTTCTACCGTTACGCCATTTGTGCCGTTGATATGCACCTTCGAGCCTTCCACGGTTGCAACAGAGAGGCGCTTGCCTGCGAGTTGATCTGAAGTCACTGCACCCGGCACGACGTGATAGGTAAGGATAGAAACGAGTTGATCTTTGTTTTCCGGCTTCAGAAGGTTCTCCACTGTTCCCTCGGGAAGAGCCGCGAAAGCTGCATTTGTGGGAGCAAAGACGGTGAAGGGACCGTCGCTTTTCAGAGTATCCACAAGGTCGGCAGCTTGCACGGCAGCGACCAGAGTTGAAAAGTCGTCATTCGATGCAGCGATGTCGACAATATCGTCTCCATTATCCATCATAGGGGCGCAGGCGGCGGCAAACGCAGCGACACCGAGGGCGGCAAAAGTCCTGATTGCAAAGCGGCGGTTCATGGTCGTTTCCTTTCTAACTTGTGAAGTTCGGACGTCGAAGACGACCTCAAGCCGTCTATCCATGTTTACGTTTGCTGGCGTGGTTTGGATCACTTTAGGGAAAAGGGGCCTATTTTTAAGCCAGAGGAACTTGGCCCACGCTGCCAGTGACTATAGCACGCGCACCAGCATAACACCTGCCCACGCGGACAATCCGGTCAGTACTCCACCCCAGAGCGTATCGACGACCACCTGCTCCATCGACCAGTCCCGCAATGTTGCGTAATTGGTGAACTCATAGGTGCCATAGGCCATGAGTCCCAAGAGCACACCCCCAACCAAGGCTGCCATCGGATCACCTGAACGATAGGCCGGAACAGACACGAACCACAAAAGTCCGGCAACATAGCCCATATAGAATAAAGCCGCAGGCAAGCCTCGAAAGGGGTCTACGAACAAATGTTCGATGTGGCGTTCGAATACCGGTTTGATCAAGACACGCAGACCAATGGCGTCCACGGTGAAGAATATTATGGCGGTGACAGCGTAGAGGATGAGAATTTTCATTGTGTCAGCTTTCCGGTTAAGGGCAGAGAGAGCCAGTAGGGCAGAATGCGCAACAGCTTCAGCGCGAGGGTCAGGCGGCGCGGGAAATGCACCTCAAACCTGCGTCTGTTCAACCCGTTCAATATGGCGCGTGCTGCCGTTTCCGGAGTGACCATGGCAGGCATTCGAAAGTCATTGCGCTGTGTGAGGCGGGTGTCCACAAAGCCGGGACTGATCAGACGCACATCGAAACGTCCGGCCAGTTCCGCGCGCAGAGATTGGGCAAGATTGATCACGCCCGCCTTTGTGGCCGAGTAAATCTGCCCTTGAGGCAATCCGAAATAGCCAGCCACTGAACCACAAAGCGCCAGTTGCCCGCCCGCCCGCATCAGCGGCGGTGCGATTTGGGCGACATGAAAGCTGCCCGTCAGGTTGGTTGTGACGATGTGCGCAGCCATGTTCGGGTCGAGGTCGCTAATTTTGCCCGGATCATACTGCGCGGCCAGATGCACCACGCGGTCCAGCGGCCCGATTTGCGCAATCTGCGCCGCCGCAGCCTCAAAGCTGGCACGGTCTTCAACATCGAGAGGGAGCGCAATGTGGTCGGGTCCAAGGGCGCTCGCAAGCTTTTGCAACCGGTCGCCTGATCTCGCGGACAAAATCAACCGCGCTCCGCGTTTGGCATATTCATGCGCCAAAGCCGCGCCGATGCCGTCACTGGCGCCAATGATCCAGATTGTTTCTACATCAGGCATGGGTCAACTCCACCTGAACAACATCGGTTTGCCCGACCGAAAAAGAAGCCGCACAAATGCCAAGATAGAATTGCCAATTCCGCAGAAAGTTCTTGTCATATCCGAGCTTCAGAATGCGATCGGTTTTTTGCGTCAGCCTGTCGTTCCAGATGGCGCAGGTGCGGGCGTAGTCGCCCCCAAAAGCATGGTTCCCCGTCACAATAAGGCCCGCATCTTTGGCCTGATCGGCAATCACCTTGTTCGACAACAACATGCCACCGGGAAAGCTATAGTGACGGATGTAGTCCGAGCTGCGTTTGTATGTGTCGAAATAGCTGTCGGGCACTGTGATCGCCTGAATGACGGCGCGGCCACTCTGTGCCAGACGCGCCTTGAGTGTTGCGAAATACGTCGGCCAGTAATCTTGCCCCACAGCTTCGATCATTTCGATCGAGACGATGCTGTCGAATTGTCCTGTGGTAGTGCGATAATCCTGCAACCGGATCTCGGCACGTCCGTCAAGGCGCGCGTCAGCATAACCCTTTTGGCTCGGCGAGATGGTCAAACCCGTGACATGACGCCCCGTCTCGGCAGCCCGCTCTGCAAAACCACCCCACCCGCAGCCGATCTCCAGAACACGCTCTGCGGCTCCGATCCGGTTCAAGACACGATCATATTTACGGGTTTGCGCACGACCAAGGTCATCATCGCCGGGGGCAAACATGGCCGACGAATAGGTCATGCTCTCGTCGAGCCAGAGTTGGTAGAACTCGTTCCCCACATCGTAATGCGCGCGGATATTGCGGGCGGCTCCCCGTTGGGAATTGGACCGCATCAAACGGTTCACGACCCGAAACTTCAGGCTATTCCAGAACCCTGCATAGGCATAATCGCTGAAGTTTCCGAGATTGTTCAAAGCAACGGTTGTGAGGTCTTCGATGGACGAGGTCTCCCAAAGCCCCGCCACATATGTTTCTCCGAGTCCAATGTCGCCGCGTGAGGCAATGGCTGTCACAACAGACCAGTCGTAGATACGCATGTTTGCGGCAGGCTGACCGTGACCGAAGTCGTAAATTTCGCCTTCAGGTGTATGCAGGCGCAGGCTCCCGGCTTGGATTTGCGCACAAGTTTCCAAGAAATCGTGCTTTACGCGCTTGGTCAGAAACAGCATCAGGTTACCTCGTTGTTTGGGGGGCTGGGCCGCTTGCGATATTTGGCACCCTTGAGTTTCAGGCGCAGCGCCTGCCAATGGATCAGAATAGTTGTGCGCAGAGCGCCTAAAGGCCGGCGCAAACCGGCTTTGACCAATCTGAAGGAGGTCAGTCGTGAGCGATTGCCAGACAGGGTCGCCACCACACCCTCCGCGCCGTTGCGATACAGGATGGTGATATCGATGGTCTCGGGTTGAATATCAAAGCTGAATTCATACCGCCCCGCGACCTCTTGGAAGGGCGAGACATGCAGGGATTTCGGCCTGTCGATCCGGCTGTCTCTGGTGATCGGCGCAAACTCCGGTAGATGACACAGATAGGAATGGCGATCTCCGAAGGGGGTCGACACTTCGGCAATCACCGCAACCAATGCGGCACCTTGCATAGCCAGCCAGAAACTGACCGGATTAAAGCTATATCCCAAAAAGCGGGGTTGGGTCAGAAGCAATATCTGCACATGCGGATCACATAGACCCTCCGCCGCAAGAACATCACGCGCCCAAGACGTCCCGCGTCCCTCTTTCAAAGGGCCGCCGTGATCCCGATCATGGACCGAGGTCAGATTGAAGCGGTTGCGCGAAAACAGCATCGGCGTTCTGGCGCTGGCTTCCATGTCTATCAGCACATAGTCCACGCCATATCGAAACGCATTGCGTATCGTGCCGCGCCGTGCGTGTATCGTCACACCCGCGATATATTCCGGCCTATGGGTCATGCGATCTGCCGGTCCATCTGCCGGGCGATGCGTGCGGCGCTGGCAAAACCGTCCTCGTGAAAGCCGTGGCGCGTATAGGCCCCTGCAAACCACGTGTTGTTCTCGCCCTGAATCTCACGCAATTGCTTTTGTGCCGTCAGCGCCGCGGCATCAAACACCGGATGACGGAACACCTTCTGATCATAGATCAAATGCTCGGGAACCTCGACGGACGGGTTCAAAGACACAAACAGCGGGTCATTGTCAGGAATATTCTGAAGCCGGTTCATCCAGTAGGTCACGCCAATTGCAGGCTCCGGCCGTGTCGTATCGGCCTTATAGTTCCAACTGGACCAGACCGCGCGCCTCCGAGGCATTTGACTGGTGTCACAATGCAGAACCATTTCATTGTCCTGAAACCGGATGGACGACAAGGCCGCGCGCTCTTGCGGCGTTGGCTTCTGCAACAGGCGCAAGGCTTGGTCTGAGTGGCAGGCAAAGATGACCTGATCGAAAGGCGCATGTGGACCAGAAGAGCACTGCACATTGATCTGCCCGCCTTCTCGCGTGACGTTTTGCACAGGTGTCGCCGTGCGGATCGCAACACCACGCCCGCGCAGGTGATGCTCCATCCTGCGCACATATTCGATGCTGCCGCCATCCACAGTCCACCATTGATGCTGCCCCGAGGTGCTGAGCAATGCATGGTTGCGGAAAAACTGGATCAGCGCCCGCGCCGGAAAAGCGCGAATTTCGTCCGGCGGCGTGGACCAGATCGCACCGCAGAGCGGCAACAGGTAATAGCGCTGAAACCACTCCCCCAGCTGCATCTCGTCCATCAGATCACCGATCAGGGACGTGTCGTCCTCGGCCAACGCTTCGGCCTTGGCATTGAACTTCAGAATATCTTTGATCATGCGCGCAAATCCGGGACGCGCCAGATTGCGCGGCTGTGCCATCAGCGCCCGCAATCCGGACAGCCCATATTCGATCTTTCCGTTATCGATCGACGCGCCAAAACTCATGTCGCTTTTGGCGACCGGCACATCGAGATCCTGAAACATGCGCGTCAGATGCGGGTAGTTGGCGTAATTGAAGACAATAAACCCGGTATCCACAGCCTGATTGCCACGGGCCCCAGCCATCACGGTGCGCGCGTGCCCCCCAAGTTCCGGCGCGGCCTCGAACAAGGTTACAGCGTGATGTGGCGCCAACAAATAGGCTGACGACAGGCCGGATATGCCCCCGCCAATAATAGCGATGCGTTGAGCGCGAAGAGGGGGAGCATCAAGGGTCATACAATTTCCTGCTTGTTCTATGTAGTAAATACGGAGCGAGCAGGCATTTGGATCAAAATGTGATCCGGAAAAAAAATGTGATCCGGAAATTAGGGCCTGTGGACAATCAGGATTCCCATCGGGTTTGATTTCTGATTCAAGTCTCCCAAAAGGAGGTTTGAATGATCGAGCAGCGCTTTGTGATTACAGATCAATTGTGGCAGCGGATTGAGCCGCATCTTCCGGGTAAGGTCGGCGATGCCGGAGCCACGGCAAAGGACAATCGCCTATTTCTGGAAGCGGTCTTCTGGCGGGTGCGCACTGGGTCGCCGTGGCGAGATTTGCCACCTGCTTTTGGCAACTGGAACAGCCAGTTCCGGAGGTTTCGTCGCTGGGCCATGGCAGGCGTATTCGAAAGGCTTTTTAAAGCCGTGAGCTGTGATCCAGATTTCGAATATGCACTCATTGACGGCACTATTGTTCAGGTCCACCAGAAGGCAACCGGCGCAAAAGGGGGACTCAGGCTCAGGCCATTGGACGCTCGCGCGGGGGGCTGACGACCAAGATTGTGGCATTGGTGGATGCGCTCGGCAATCTGGTGCGCTTCTTGCTGCTGCCGGGACAAGCGCATGATATGAAAGGTGTTGCGCCGTTGATCAGGGGCGTGTCATTCGATGCGCTGCTGGCGGATAAGGCGTTTGATGCGGACTGGTTAATACAAGACCTAGACGAACGCGGTTCAACAGCCGTGATCCCACCCAAAACCAATCGAAAAATTCAGCGCGACTATGATGCAGAGATATATAAATGGCGGCATCTGGTCGAGAACTACTTCGCAAAGATAAAGGAATTCAGAGGCATAGCCACACGCTACGATAAAACCGATTGTAGCTATGCCGCCAACTGGAACCTCGTGGCAGCCTTAATTGCGTCGCGTTGATTGTCCACGGGCCCTAGAATTTCACGCGTGAGGGCGTACGATCCCTGACATACATCGCCGCGCCTCAGACATTCCGTGCATATTCACACATACACAGATAACGTACAGAAAATCCATAAAACTGATCGCTTTTGACATTGTTACAAGAGATCACGAAGATTGGCGTATGGGTCGCTGAAGTTTGATGTGCGTTTTCGCGCATTAATTTGTGTAAATCCTTATATTTGTTCACCTTTAAACATTCAGGACAATACCCTAAATATCATTTCATCGAGAGACGCAAAAACGAACAGACCGCGTCACCCACAACTAGAAATGAAATGAAAAGGACCACAACCATGACATTCTCCCTCAAAACACTGACCGCCGCCGCTATCGTTGCTGTTGCTGGCACTGCCGCTGTTGCAGGCCCCAACTACATCATCCCGGGCAACCAGTCCGCCACCAAAACCGTTGCGAACGTTGAACTCGTGCGTGCCGAAGCTCCGGCAACTCTGGAAGTCTACTCCGTCCACGGTGGCGAGCGTGTGGCTCTGCTCGGCTCGGCCGACGTGAACGCCGGCGCAAACACCGATGTGAAAGTGAGCCTCGACGCAGGTGCTGCTCAATCCAACCTTGAGTTCGTCCTCGTTGGCTCCAATGGCGCAACTCTCGCCGACAAAAGCATCAACAACTACCAATAAGAGGTGGTCCCGTTCGCCCTGAGCCTGAGTGCTCAGGGTGGATGGAAATCTGAAATGCCGCCGGAGTCCCCTCCCGGCGGCATTTTTGTGTTTGCGGGCAGGATAGAAACCCCATTTGATGGCTTTGTGCTATAGACCGAACACCCGCTTTATGAACCTCCATTACGCGCCAAAATATTAGGCCCGCCGTGTTAACAAGGCATATTGGACTTCAGTTTCAAAATGCTTTTCGCTGTTCAATGGACTTCCAATTAATGTTGGGCTGACACAGCCGGATCCTGTCCCGCCACTAACATTTTGTTATTGAGCGCCGTCCTTTTCGCCAGACGACGACCACGACGGCCAGAGACCAGAAACCGTGCCGGTTTAAAGGCATGCAAGCCTTCTTTGCCAAGCTCAGGGAAAATATCGAGTATCTCTTGGCGTGCCTCTCTTCCAACGGCTTTCAATGCCTCAGAGCCCGTGTACAAACTCTCTGTTGCCGCTCCATTCGCGAAAACAATCTGATGAGCATCAAACATGAAGTGCCAGTAAGTCACTTCGGTAACATCATCTGCGATCTCAATTCCATCCACTTCAAGAAGCTGCTTTGCGGCCACCAGTACTTCGGATTGCCCAAACATCCGCTCCGCAATGATCGAATGAATCAATATCCGATGCTGAGGCGAAACAAGGAGATCATGCTCAGGCTGGTTCACGCCAAGTGCGTCTGCGGCAATGCGAATGGGAAGAAACTTCGGGTGCGCCTTCAATTGCGTTGAAGAAAGAGTACGGGCCCCAATCCAGCGGATCTCTTGATACCCCAAATTAAGTGTCAGAACCTGGTCTCCCAACTGAAGGGCTTCGACAGGGACTTCACCATGAGCCGTTTTGATCAATGTACCCGAGGTAAAACAAACAAGATCGGTATCGTTAAACGTGAGCGTGCCGGTTGTATCGACTTCAAAAGTCACAACCGCTGTATCCAAAAGACTTTGAACAAGTGGGGCTACGGCATTTCCGACGACAGGAACATCGTCCAAGGTGTCAGAAAGGTTAAGTTCAACAGATGTCACGCCCCCAAGGAACGTATCTACTTCGATGGTGATCCCGAGATGGTCCTCGTCGAGAGGCTCATCGGTTATCATGAAAAAATTTCCGTCTTCGTCCTGGTAAAGTTCGCCCTCAATCGGATTTAACGACACGGTGACCCCAGCCAGTCCAAGAAGATTTGCCGAAACAGTGGCCGTCGACAGGGTAAAACTTCCTAAATATGTGCCCGAATCCACGCTGGTGCTGGTGCCTGCCCCGTCATCATTGACTATGTTGAAGTCATCACCATAGCTGAGTTCTGTCGGGCCCTGCTCTTCGGGAACATTGTAGTCCGTAAACTCTGTACTATCGCCAAGGTTATTGAGAATGCTTATGAAATTGGTGTCTACAACGGGAAGGCCATCGACATCTAAAGTAATCAATCCGTTGGGCAACTGCGTTGAATACGGCATGCTTTATCAATCCTTTATCACGGCACCACCCAAGCTGAGGATTGCCCATTCAGGAATATTTGTACAACTAAAGAATGGTTTTTTTAAATAATTGCCGATTCTTCCTATCCATTTGGGTGTAAATTTAAGGGTGCGAAGTGTTCTCCTTCCTGCGTGCCTTCCCCCATGATTGCGCGAGTTACGCAGTCCAATTGATGGGAAAACGACACGCTTGCCATTATCCGACCTTTCCTCAATCATAGGTTGTGAGTGCCCGCGTTTTGAACACGGGCAGAAACCTTGCGCCGGGGATCTTCTCGGTCGTTCATATGGAGGGCCTCGGGATCAAGCGGTTCATGTTAATGGCTTTGGTCGGCCTGTCTCTCGCGATCGGTTCACTCAGCACCCCGCTCCATGCGGAGGTCCGGTTTAACAATGCGGCACGCAGCGACACCTTGGGAGAGCTGGTCCGTTACGCTATCTATCTGCCACCCGGGTATGATGCCGATGATCGCAGCTATCCCGTCCTTTATCTCCTGCATGGAGGCGGCAGCGGGCAGCCAAGCGACTGGTTCACGCTTGCCGGTCTCGACAAGATGCTCGACCGTCTGATCGAAGACGGCACAATCCGCCCGCTGATTGCCATTGCCCCCGATGGCCGCCGCGATGAAACAAATGAGGTGGCGACTTATTTTCTGAACGATCAGGACGACACGATGCTCTGGGAGGACATGTTCTTCGAGGATTTCATCCCCGCCGTCGAAACCCGCCACAAGGCCATCGCCAGCGGTGATGCCCGCGCCATTCTTGGAATATCAATGGGGGCGCTTGCCGGGGTGGTCTATCAACTGCGTGCGCCGGATGCCTTTGCCGGTGTTGCCGCGCTCAGTTCGGCCTTCCGGACCGAAGATCAGGTTCTCGGACTGTCGCCCGCCGCCTATCGCAGCCGCTACGCCGGTGTTTTGGGCGCGGAACTGGAGGGGAAGGCGCGGCTGAACGAAGCTGGGGACGCGATACAGGGAGAGACATTGGTGGCGCAGACTGACGCAGCACGTTTTTCTCGCGTGCCGCGTCTCTATTTCGACATCGGTGCGGATGATCCGTTTTTCGAAGGCACAGCAGACCTGCACGTCACCCTGCGCAAGGCAGGCATCCGTCACCGGTTTCGGGTCAGCGAGGGCGGTCATGACTGGAGATTCTGGCGGTCGTCTCTGGAACAGGCCCTTTTGCATATCGATGCCGTCCTGACGCGCGGCTATGGCGAGTAGCGTTATCCTCGCTACCCTAGTGATTCAATGTGTGCTCGCCGCCTCCATCAAAGCCGTCACCAGCAAAGATCGTGAGGTGTATGGCGCACGTAAACTTTGGCATGCAATGTAACGAGAGAGGTTTGACATCGTTCACTGCACTGTTGAGCACTAAATACGCGACATAGGAATTAAAGGTGTTCGGCGTGGCAAGAAGATCAAGACGACATGGTCGGACAAAGCCCTGTCATATCCATTAGATCAGGTGAACAGGCAATTCTGTGCGATCAAAAACTGGCGTAAGCTGGGCGATTTTTCACACCTCGCCAGCGTTCAGTTAGGTGTCGATTGCATAGACGTCATCAAGCCATCCCACTAGGATCAGGCCACCGTATGACAAGCCCTTGGGTCCTAGATTTGACGATAGCTCGTGCCTGCATGGCATAAATATACGCAGGGACGGATAAGTGGTTAATATTCGCCAAGTCACATAATGCTCTTTGGCGCATAATTTCGACATATGTCTTTTTCGGAAAAGATTCTACTTTCGTTTATAATTTCAGTTTGATACATATACTTTCGTACCTGCCAAGTTGGTTGCATTACACCAATTTCTTCGTACAGCTCGAACTACAAGGCCGCTGTGTTTATCACAGCGGCTCTTTTTTGTATGACGGGAGCTTGCCTGACGCATTTCGCAAAAGGCTTGGTATCAGGTCGGTGACGTGCCGAAACCTCTAGGGTTCGAGGTCTGGCCATCGCAATATTCTATTGCGTCCTTGCGGCGTGGCTGACACGCTTGGAGCAGGAGGTCTCTATGGCGAACATTTCCACAAAAATGGGCGAAGAGCTCAAGCCCGGCTTTGATGACGCGGCGTGGGTGGATGTGCTCGACGCGGTAGACAAAACATATGCCGAGCTGGTCGATTATCAGGAGCAGCTTGAGGCGCAGAACGCGGAACTGTCCAGCCTGCGCACCTTCCTCGGGTCGATTATGGCGTCAATCTCCGACTATCTTGTGGTCACGGACAAGGACGGATTTATCGCCGATTTGAGCCAGTCTTTTTGTTCTGCGATTGGAGAAGAAAAGAGTGCTTTGATCGGACGGCCTATGGTGGCCTTTTTTGAAGGCGCAATGCGCGATCGAATGGGCATGGCGATGTCCGAAGTTGTGCGGGATAAAGAAGAAAAGACGTTCGAGGTTGATCTGGAAACACCGGGAGGGGCCAGTCCGGTTGATTTTCGTGTTGCGCCGCGTCTGGATCGCCGCAAGCGGGTGAGTGGAATTATCCTGACGGGTCGGCCTTTGGGTGAGGTGCGTCGCGCTTATCGCGAATTGGAGCAAAGCCTCGAAGAGCTCAAGCAGGCCCAGACTCAATTGGTGCGGACCGAAAAACTTGCCTCTTTGGGGCGGTTGCTGGCTGGTGTTGCGCATGAGCTGAACAATCCCATCTCTTTCGTCTACGCGAATACGCATAGTCTGCAAAAATATCTCGACCGGTTCGAAGCCTATTTTGAACAGGTTCAGGCCGGGGCCAGCCGTGAAGAACTTGTCGAGCTACGCTCCAAGTTGAAACTCGAACGGGATTTGAAGAACCTGCGCGTGGCTATTGAAGGGGCGCACGACGGGGCGGAACGTGTGCGCGACATTGTCGAAGATTTGCGACGCCTGTCGGCTGATGGTTCCGGCGAGGTGGCGCCGTTCGATTTGGCGCAAACTGCGCGGATCGGGGCGGAATGGGTCAAACGCGGTCAGAAAAGCCGGATGAAAATCTCGGTTGAGGGGGAAAGCCCTTGTATAGCCTTAGGGCGGCTGGGGCATGTCCAGCAGGTCATTATGAACCTCGTGCAAAATGCGGCTGACGCCATGCAGGATGTCGAGGAACCGGAAATACAAGTCAATCTCTCTTATCAGGATGATTTTGCAGTGCTTCAGGTCTGTGATAACGGTCCAGGTGTGCCCGAAGAGTTGCGGGCCGCGATCTTTGACCCTTTCTTCTCCACAAAAGAGGTCGGACAAGGCACGGGGCTGGGCCTGTCTATTTCCCACAAAATTGCAGAGGAACATGGCGGGTCTTTGGTCTATCTGCCGGACGTGGCAGAAGGGGCCTGTTTCCGGCTGACCCTCAAACGGGGAGATCAAATTTGAATATTCTCTGGTTGCAATCGGCGGGCTGCGGGGGCTGCACAATGTCGCTTCTGTGTGCAGAAAGCCCGAATGTCTTTGATCTCTTTACGGCAGCGGGGCTCGAATTCCTCTGGCACCCGTCCTTTTCGGAGGCCAGCGGGGCGCAGGTGCGGCATCTGTTGGCGTCGATCGAGGCGGGCGAGCAGGAGCTTGATATTCTGTGTGTTGAGGGCTCCATCGTTCACGGCCCCAAAGGGACAGGGCGCTATCATATGCTCGCAGGAACGGGACGCTCCATGCTTGACTGGGTGCAAAGCCTTGCGCCAAAGGCGAAACATGTGGTCGCGGTGGGGACTTGTGCCACATATGGCGGCGTGACCTCTGCGGGCGACAATCCGTCTGATGCCACCGGAGTGCAATATGAAGGTCGCCACAGCGGCGCAGCGTTGCCTTCCCATTTCCGGTCGCAATCGGGGTTGCCCGTTATCAACATCTCCGGTTGTCCGATCCATCCTGACTGGGTGACGGAAACGCTGATGTTATTGGCCTCTGACAGTCTTGGTGCTGACGATCTCGACAGTTTCGCCCGCCCCCGCTTCTACACGGACAATCTCGTGCATCATGCGTGCACCAAGAACGAGTTTTACGAATACAAAGCTTCTGCCGAAGAGTTGAGCCAGATGGGATGTATGATGGAACATCTCGGTTGTGTTGGCACGCAAGCGGTAGGTGATTGCAACATCAGGCTCTGGAATGGGGAAGGGAGCTGCACACGCGCAGGCTATCCCTGTATCAGTTGCACCTCGCCGGAGTTTGAAGAACCGGGACATGGGTTTACAGAGACGCCAAAATTTGCGGGTATTCCCGTTGGTTTGCCGACGGATATGCCGAAAGCGTGGTTCATGGCGCTGGCGTCTCTCTCCAAACGAGCAACGCCGGATCGGGTGGCCCGAAATGCTGCGGCAGATCGTATCGTTGTCCCGCCCACAGTGAAAAGCCGTAAGAATGACTGATGCGACCACATTACTCGTAGGCCCTTTCAATCGTGTGGAAGGAGATCTCGAAATCCGGCTGGAGGTGCGCGAGGGGCGTGTCTCTGCGGCCTATGCCAATTCGCCTCTGTTTCGGGGGTTTGAAAGCATTTTGCAGGGCAAATCGCCCATAGATGCCCTCACCATTACACCGCGCATTTGTGGCATATGTTCTATCAGCCAGTCTATGGCGGCCGCGCAGGCTTTGGCGGATTTGGCTGGCAAAACCCCGTCGCCCGAAGGCGCAAAAGTGGCACAGCTTTTGCATATGATTGAAAATGCCTCCGATCATTTGATGCATTTCAACATGTTTTTCATGCCGGATTTTGCCCGCGCTGTGTATGCGGATCGACCTTGGTGGGATCAGGTGCTGACGCGGTTTACCGCAGCTAAGGGCTCCGCGCTCAAGCGGGCAGTCGAAGCGCGGGCCGGATTGATGCACGTTACCGGCCTTTTGGGAGGGAAGTGGCCCCATACTCTGGCCATTCAGCCCGGTGGTGTGACCCGTGCACCTTCGGTTCGCGATAAAGTCCGTATCAGTGCCGATCTTGCCGCGTTTCGCGCCTATCTTGAAGAGGTTGTGTTCGGGGGGCCATTGGAACAGTTCGCAGAACTGGCAACGATTGTGCAATTGTCCGGTTGGACGGGCGGGGATGTTGCACTCTTTCTTGCCATTTCGGACGACCTCGCACTCGACTCTTCAGGATGTGGAGAAAAGCGTTACTTGTCGTTCGGCGCCTATCCCGGCCCGAATGGCCCGCTCTTCAAGCGCGGAACCTTGGTTGACGGCACTTCCAGTCAGTTGGTGCCGGAGCAGATTGTAGAAGAGATCACACACAGCTGGATGCTTGGACAGGATGCACATCCGTCTCGGGGTATGACGCGACCTGACGAAGACATGCGCGAAGATGCCTACAGTTGGTGCAAAGCGCCGCGTCTTGCCGGAGAGACCTTTGAAACAGGGGCTTTGGCGCGGCAAGCAATTGACGATCATCCGCTGGCTGTGGCGCTTGCCGCAGAAGGTTCTGTGCGGGCGCGGGTGATTGGGCGGTTGTTGGAATTGGCGCGCACCCAGATCGAGATGGAGCGACTTCTGGCTTCCATTGATCCTCGGGCAGCGTTCATGCGGCACGTCAGAATTCCGGATGATGGTGAAGGAGTCGGGATGGTTGAGGCTGCGCGGGGGGCCTTGGGCCATTGGGTGCGGGTCGAAGGTGGCGTGATCACGTCCTATCAGATCATCGCACCGACAACGTGGAATTTTTCGCCGCGGGATGGACGCGGTGTGCCCGGACCGGTCGAGGCGGCATTGGTCGGTGCAGAAGTGCGCGACGGTGAGGAAACGCCGGTTTCTGTCCAGCATATTGTCCGGTCTTTTGATCCGTGCATGGTCTGTACGGTCCACTAGAGTATTTTGAAGAGGTCTCTACGGGAGGCGGGAGCGAGAATTGTGACCCATAGTGCAGAGGTGATGCCTCAAGATCTGCTTGGACTGGAAATCCGTGTGCGCGGACAGGTGCAAGGCGTAGGGTTTCGCCCCTTTGTTTGGCGACTCGCGCGCGACATGGGGCTATCTGGAGATGTGCGCAATGATAGCGAAGGGGTTCTGATCCGTCTTGTCGGCGATGCAACGGGATTCGAGGATCGCTTGCGGGCGCAGATGCCGCCGCTTGCACGTATTGATGCTGTTGAAACCCGGTCTCTGCAACTGACGGATACAGTGTTCGAGGGTTTCGAGATCGTCGCATCGCAAAGCGGTGCCACGCATACCCGTGTGACGCCTGATGCGGCGACTTGTGACGCCTGTCTTCACGAGGTTTTTGACCCGCAAGAACGCCGCGCAGGCTATGCTTTTACCAATTGCACACATTGTGGCCCGCGGTTCACCATCGTCGAAAAGCTGCCTTATGATCGAAGCCGGACCACGATGGCCCCGTTCGAGATGTGTCCGGCCTGTCGGGCGGAATATGAAAATCCCGAAGACCGCCGTTTCCACGCGCAGCCCGTGGCTTGTGCCGATTGCGGTCCACGACTTTGGCTACATCCTCCCATAGAGGGTGACCCTGTCACCAATACTGCAAAGCTTTTGCGGGACGGAAAGATCATCGCAGTGAAAGGGCTTGGGGGCTTTCATCTGGCGTGTGATGCTTGTGATGACGAAGCCGTGGCGAGGCTGCGCAGGCGCAAGCACCGTCCCGCGAAACCTTTTGCCCTGATGGGAACGCTGGAGATGATCCGGCAGTGGTGCGACGTGTCGGATGCGGAGGAAGCCATGCTCAGAGATCCTGCCGCCCCCATTGTTCTTTTGCCCGCACGATGTGTTCCAAAGGGGATTGCGCCCGGACAAAATACGCTGGGCTGGATGTTGCCCTATACGCCGCTACACCATCTGTTGATTGATGCCGTGGGCGGGCCGTTGGTGATGACGTCCGGCAATCTGTCAGGAGAACCGCAGGTGATCGGGAATGAGGAAGCTTGCGAAAAACTGGCAGGGTTCGCAGATGCGTTCCTCTTGCATGATCGCAGGATCGCCCGCCGCCTTGATGACTCTGTTGAACGGGTGACGCCGCATGGGGCAATGGTGCTTCGACGTGCGCGCGGGCGAGTGCCGGGAACCTTGCATTTGCCGGAAGGCTTTGAGCAAGCGCCACAGGTTGCGGCCTATGGTGGCCAGATGAAAGGCGCGATTTGTCTTTTGAAAGACGGGCAGATGCTCTTGGGTCATCATCTTGGCGACATGGATGATGCCTTGACCTACGAGGCATTCTTACAGGCCGATAAGGACTATACCGCACTGTTCGATCACCAGCCGGAGGTGGTGGCTTGCGACCTTCATCCGGAGTTTCGCACCTCGATTTATGCGCAGGAGAAAGGCCTCCCCGTCCAGCGGGTGCAACATCACCATGCCCACGGAGCCGCGTGTTTGGGCGAAAACGGCTGGCCGCTCACGGGCGGGAAGGTTGCCATGATTGTCCTCGATGGTTTGGGTTTGGGCCCGGACGGAACCGTGTGGGGTGGAGAGGTGTTGTTAGGTGATTATTGCGAGGCGCAGCGCATGTTCTGGCTGAGGCCTGCCCCTTTGATCGGCGGGGATATGGCGGCGAAAGAACCGTGGCGAAACCTCTTGGCGCGGCTGGATCAAGCGGGCTGTGGCGATGTGGCGGAGACTTACGTGCCGCAACCTGCTTTGTTGGGCATGTTGCGCAAGGCTGTGGAGCGTGGCGTCAATACAACGTTGTCCTCTTCGGCAGGACGTCTGTTTGATGCGTTTTCCTGTCTGACAGGCTTTGTCGGAGCGCAGTCATATGAAGGCCAGGCTGCTATGGAGCTTGAGGCAAAGGCGCGGTTGGAGATCGCCCGCTATGGCCAATCGGGGCTTTGCGCCTTGCCGTTACCGGTTTCCAAGGGGGAGATTGATCCTGCGGAGATGTTCCGTCGTGTGCTTGAGGGCTCCGAACACGGTGGAGATTGGGCGCGTAGTCCCGCGACACTGTTTCATATGAGCTTGGCGCAGACCTTTGCGGCGTGCGCACGCGGGCTTGTCACCTCGGGGCAGGCCGAGGCTGTGGCGTTAACCGGCGGCGTGTTCCAGAACGCTTTGCTTCTGGATTTGACACGCAAGGCGCTTGGCGATGTGCCGGTTCTGATCCACACCAAAGTGCCCGCAAATGATGGGGGGCTGGCTCTGGGACAGGCTTTGGTTGCTGCGGCGCGGCACCTTGATCTAGACCGGTAAGAGTCTTTCCGATCAGATCAGTGAGCGGTTAGCGTCTTCCCGTCTTGTGTTTGGAGGCGTCAAATAAACTACTGAAAATACGACGAAATAAAACGGCGATATTTGCGCGTCTTTATTTGGCATGCGCTTTTGCTCCGGCGAAAATGAGGAACGAGGCATTGTATGCCATCGTATTCGCAAGTGGCCGGAAGGCCTAGCCAAATTCAGGGAGGGACGCACCTTGACCGATACCTCGGCTCAGATCGAGACGTTCTATGACGTCATGCGCCGGCAGGGGATCACCCGCCGCTCATTTATGAAATACTGTTCACTGACGGCCGCCGCCTTAGGTTTGTCGCCCTCTTTTGTACCGAAAATCGCTCATGCGATGGAGACAAAACCGCGGACGCCGGTGATTTGGGTGCACGGTCTGGAGTGCACCTGCTGTTCCGAAAGTTTTATCCGCTCGGCACATCCTCTGGCGAAAGATGTGGTTCTGTCGATGATCTCGCTGGATTATGACGACACGTTGATGGCTGCGGCCGGTCATCAGGCCGAAGCTGCGCTCCAAGACACCATCGAGAAATATAAAGGCAATTACATTCTGGCTGTGGAGGGGAACCCGCCGCTCAATGAAGACGGAATGTATTGCATCGTAGGCGGCAAGCCTTTTGTCGATCAACTCAAACATGCGGCAGAACATGCCAAGGCCGTCATCAGTTGGGGTGCTTGCGCCTCTTATGGCTGTGTGCAGGCGGCAAAGCCGAACCCGACCCGCGCAACGCCCGTGCACAAGGTCATTACCGACAAGCCTATCATCAAAGTGCCCGGTTGCCCGCCGATCGCGGAGGTGATGACAGGGGTTATTACATATATGTTGACCTTCGACCGCCTGCCGGAACTGGACCGTCAGGGCCGTCCCGCAATGTTCTATTCTCAGCGTATCCACGACAAGTGCTATCGTCGTCCGCATTTTGACGCCGGACAGTTTGTTGAGGCATGGGACGATGAGAATGCCCGCAAAGGCTACTGCCTTTATAAAATGGGGTGCAAAGGTCCGACCACCTATAACGCCTGTTCTACCGTGCGCTGGAACGAGGGCGTGTCCTTTCCGATCCAATCGGGGCACGGCTGTATCGGATGTTCCGAGGATGGTTTCTGGGATCAGGGGTCGTTCTATGACCGTGTGACCGATCTTACCCAATTCGGGGTAGAAGCAAACGCTGACAAGATCGGTATGGCCGCCGCTGGCGTTGTAGGAGCGGGAGTTGCTGCACATGCCGCCGTGTCTGCTCTCAAGACCGCGCAGCGCAAAGTTCAAGATAATAAAAAGAAAGAGGAGGCGTAACTTATGGTCAGTACTCCGAACGGCTTTAACATCGACAATTCCGGTAAACGGATTGTTGTAGACCCTGTGACCCGTATTGAAGGTCACATGCGTTGCGAAGTGAATGTCGACGAAAACGGCGTGATCCGCAACGCGGTGTCGACAGGCACGATGTGGCGCGGCCTCGAAGTGATCCTCAAAGGTCGCGATCCTCGCGACGCATGGGCCTTCACAGAGCGCATTTGCGGTGTTTGCACCGGCACCCATGCGCTGACCTCTGTGCGTTCAGTGGAAGATGCTTTGGGCATCATGATCCCTGACAACGCCAACTCCATTCGCAACCTGATGCAGCTTGCGCTGCAAATCCACGACCATATCGTTCATTTCTACCATCTGCATGCTCTCGACTGGGTGAACCCGGTGAACGCGCTAAAAGCGGACCCCAAGGCCACCTCGGAGTTGCAGCAGGCGGTGTCTCCGTCGCACCCGATGTCCTCCCCGGGGTATTTCCGCGACGTGCAGAACCGCCTGAAAAAATTCATCGAAAGTGGACAGCTTGGCCTGTTCAAGAACGGGTATTGGGACAATCCGGCCTATAAGTTGCCGCCCGAAGCAGATCTCATGGCCACAACCCACTATCTTGAGGCGCTCGATCTTCAGAAGGAAATCGTCAAGATACACACGATTTTCGGCGGCAAGAACCCGCACCCGAACTGGTTGGTGGGCGGCGTGCCTTGTCCCATCAATATTGATGGCGTGGGTGGTGTTGGTGCCATCAACATGGAACGGTTGAACATGGTCCAGTCGATCATCCAGCAAACGCTGGAGTTCAACCGCAACGTCTATATTCCTGACGTGATCGCCATCGGAGGCTTTTATAAAAACTGGCTTTATGGCGGCGGACTGTCGTCCAAGGCCTGTCTGGCCTATGGTGACATTCCTGAAAATCCGAATGACTTCTCGCCGGAACAGCTGCACATGCCGCGCGGCGCAATCATCAACGGTGATCTGTCGACAGTCTATGATGTTGATCCGCGTGATCCGGAGCAGGTGCAGGAATTCGTGGATCACAGCTGGTACACCTATGGTGAGGCGGGTAAGGGGCTTCACCCGTGGGACGGGATCACTGAGCCGAACTACGAGCTTGGCCCGAATGCGAAAGGTACCCGCACCAATATCGAAGAGTTGGACGAGGCTGCCAAATACAGCTGGATCAAGGCTCCGCGATGGAAAGGGCACGCGATGGAGGTTGGTCCTCTGGCGCGGTATATCATCGGGTATGCGAAAGGGCATGAAGATATTTCCGATCAGGTCACGGGGCTGCTCAAGACCATGGACCTGCCTTTGGATGCGTTGTTCTCGACGCTGGGCCGCACAGCCGCCCGTGCGCTTGAATCCGAATATTGTTCGCGCTTGCAGCAACACTTCTTTGACAAGCTGATCACCAGTATTAAAAACGGCGACAGCTCCACGGCGAACGTGGAGAAATGGGACCCGAGCACATGGCCGTCAGAGGCCAAAGGTGTCGGCATGACCGAAGCTCCGCGTGGCGCTTTGGGTCATTGGATCAAGATCAAGGACGGGCGCATCGAGAACTATCAATGCGTGGTGCCGACCACTTGGAACGGCAGTCCACGGGACACAGAGGGCAATATCGGGGCCTTCGAGGCTTCGCTGCTGGATACGCCGATGGAGCGTCCGGAAGAGCCGGTAGAAATTCTGCGCACATTGCACAGCTTTGATCCCTGTCTGGCGTGTTCGACCCATGTCATGTCGCCGGATGGTGCCGAACTGACGACAGTCAAAGTGCGTTAAGGGAGGAAAATACCATGAAAAAACATATCGCATCTGCAACTTTTCTGGCCGCAACAGTGGCGTCTCCGGTGTTGGCACATGAAGGACATGCCACATTGCCGGGAGAACATGGGCACACAGAGGCGCATCTGGTGATGGCCGCGCTTGCCGTCGTCGTAGTCTGGCTGGCTGTGAACACGATCAAAGGGCGTAAGGCCAAGCGTAAGGAGGAATAAAAATGTCGGAACAAGACACTCTTCCTTATCCGCAAAGCGATTTGGCCGTCCCTTTGACGGGAGATGCCACAGCAGAGGATCTGGAAAGTCTCCATGATCAGACGTCGATCTTTGTGTATGAGTGGCCTGTGCGCGTGTGGCATTGGGTCAATGCTCTGGCAATCACGATTCTTTGTGTGACGGGCTGGTTCATCGCCTCGCCTTTGCCCTCGATGCAGATTGCCGAGGCGACGCATCAGTTTGTTATGGGCTATATCCGCTTTGCGCATTTTGCGGCGGGCATGATCGTAACGGTGGGCTTCTTTGGTCGCATCTATTGGGCCTTTGTTGGCAACCATCACGCCAAGCAGCTGTTCTACATTCCGGTTTGGAGAAAGCGGTGGTGGAAAGAAGTCGTGACCGAGCTCAGATGGTATGCGTTTCTGGAAAAAGAGCCGAAGAAATATGTGGGCCATAACCCGCTGGCACAAATGGCCATGTTCTTTTTCATGACTTTGGGCCTGAGCTTTATGATCCTCACGGGTTGGGCGCTCTATTCCGAAGGCACGGGGCAAGGCAGTTTTGCCGATACGATGGCTGGCTGGGTTCTGACGCTCTTTGGGAATAGCCAGATCGTCCACTCCGTGCATCATTTGGGCATGTGGTTCATCGTGGTGTTTATGATCGTTCATATCTATGCCGCGATCCGCGAAGATATCCTGTCACGTCAATCTATGGTTTCGACCATGATTTCGGGCACACGGAGTTTCAAGGACCGGCGACCTTAATAGATGACGATTCACGTCGGTTTTGCAGGAGGCGGGGCGTGTCCTCGCCTTTTGTAATTTATGTTTCCAAATTTATATAAAAATGGATAGGTTTCTTCCATAAGGCATGTGGCAACCTAGTGGTGTGTTCTGAAAAGCTCTGTGTTTCTAGGCGTTTAATTGTATCCCATTGTATTCTGAATTTTCTGGGCTGCGCCCGAACAGAAGGACTAG
This sequence comes from Celeribacter halophilus, assembly GCF_900114135.1. Classification (GTDB taxonomy): domain Bacteria; phylum Pseudomonadota; class Alphaproteobacteria; order Rhodobacterales; family Rhodobacteraceae; genus Celeribacter; species Celeribacter halophilus. Next base: position 53,236 of record NZ_FORY01000004.1, on the reverse strand, counting down.
GATCACTTAGAACACATGTCGAAAGTATATCTTCCGACCCGATATAGACATAAAAGCACGCGGGCGGAGATGTGATGACCTTTGGAGGAGGGGCACAATGACTGCGAGAGTTCTCGTCCTAGGAATCGGAAACGTTTTGTGGGCTGATGAAGGCTTTGGTGTGCGCTGTGTCGAGCGACTGGCGCAGACATACGCCTTTGGTCCGGATGTCCGGCTGCTCGATGGCGGCACCCAGGGGCTTTATCTTTTACCGTTTCTGGAAGAGGTGGACACATTGCTCGTATTCGATGCTGTGGACTACGGGCTTGCGCCGGGCACGTTGAAAATCGTCGAGGATGACGAAGTTCCCGCCTATATGGGAGCCAAAAAGATGTCGCTGCATCAAACCGGATTTCAGGACGTTATCGCTACAGCGCAGCTCATGGGATATTGCCCTGAAAAACTGATCCTGATTGGTTGCCAGCCAGAAGAGTTGGAAGATTACGGCGGAGGGCTGCGTGAAGTTGTCTCTGCCCAGATCACGCCGGCCATCGAGATTGCGGTCGAGAAATTGCGCGGACTTGGTGTCGATGTGCAAAAGGGTCAAACCAGAAGTCCGGACCTCGCCGATCCTTCCATCCAGCGTTCAGCCTATGAAATGGGCCGCCCTTCGGAAGAGGAGGCCTGTCGTGTTGGCGATGACCGCTTCCTGCCGCAGGACGTTTGAGATGTGTGTCGGCATCCCGATGAAAATTCTCTCCCGTGAAGAGCTGGCTGCGACGGCTTCTGACGGGACACATACACATCTGATCGATCTTGCCCTGACCGGTCCTTTGGAGCCGGGCACATGGGTGCTGACATTTCTCGGTACCGCACGGGAGGTTCTTTCGGAAGTGGAGGCCATCAAAATCAAAAACGCATTGGACGGATTGCGTGCACTTATAGAAGGGCGCGATCTCGGGGATGCCTTTGCTGATCTCGAAACTCGTGAACCACAACTACCGCCGCATCTTCAGGCGGCACATGATAAAGGGGAGACTACCGCATGAGCCACCCGCTGATTGAGCGCCTGACGACCGAATTCGGCTGGCCTGTCTTGGACACGGACCATGATGTGACCGAATTCACCAATCGAGCAGGCACACATGTTCTGTTTGTGCCCGGAGATGCGAAACGCAATCTTGAAACGGCGGATGTGGCGGTGATCCTGCCGGAACTCAAAATTGCCTTTCAGGGTAAATTTGACTGTGCTGTGGTTGGTGATGCGATTGAAACCGAGTTGCGGGAAACCACACGTGTTCTCAAAACCCCGTCCCTTTTGTTTTACCGCGACGGGGTCTTTTTCGCCGGTATCCCGAAGGTTCGGGATTGGGATGAGTATATGCATCGCATCGTGCAAATCCTTGCCATGCCCACACCACAAGCTGCTTGAGGGAGCTCGCCAATGGTCAACAATTTTCAACTCCCGCCGATGGGCTTTGGTCCGGGAACGCAACCGCCTGAAGAGGACGGAGCCGAGCTCGAATACATGCCGATGCCGCAGGACATGCAGACCTATACGGTGCATATTCCCGAGGTTGAAATTACCAATGCACTCGAACCGGCGCTGGACCTTCTGTCGCAAATTTCCAAATCCTGTGCACGGGTTGCGCAAACCCATGTTCCTGAACAATTTGACCTATCCGGTCTCGATGAGGCCAACCGTGCCCTGATCGCAGAGACGATGGGAGCGGGTGAAGTCGCGATGAAAATTAGCGGTATTCCCGCCATTAAGGTTCAGGAAAGCGTTTTTGCCGGCGTCTGGATGCTCAAGGCGGCGGGTCTTGATGCGATCGAGGTGGGCAATGTCCCGCAAATGGCGCGGGATCGCGCTTTTGAGCCGCTGCGTGCGGGGCAGGGTGCAAAGGCGCCACGTAGTCCCGCTGTCGTGAATGCGCCACCGTTGTTGATCGAGCTCGAAGACAAATCGCGCAGCCATGCTTCGGCGCAGGGGCCGCATGTGATCAACCTGACGCTTTTGCCTCACACAGAAGAAGATCTGGCGTGGCTCGATGTGGCCTTGGGGCAGGGTTCGACAGACATCCTCTCTCGCGGCTATGGCAACTGTCGGGTGATGGCGACCGCGATGCCGCATGTCTGGCGGGTGCAGTTCTTTAATTCGATGGATGTCCTCATTCTCGATACCTTCGAGGTCACGTCCATGCCGGAGGTGGCGCTTGCTGCGGATGAAGACCTCGTGGACAGTGGCGCACGTCTGCAAGAAGTGATGGAGGCAGTCCAATGAGCGCGGTCGGGTTCGAAGGTTCGTTCCTTGGCGCAAATGACAAGATTTCGGATCAGGCGATCATGGAATGCAAAATTTGCTGGACCCCTTATGACCCGCTGGAGGGAGATGACACACGGTCGATCCTGCCGGGCACGCCGTTTCTGGCTTTGCCGGAGGATTGGAAATGTCCGAATTGTGATGCGCCGAAAGAGCTGTTTCTGGTGTCGGAAGACCCCGGCTCCGACGCGATGCAGGCCGCAGCACGTTTGGCCAGAAAGACCGAGGCATTGGTAAGCGATTTCACCGAAGTCTGGCATGCCAAAATGCGGGACGTGCCGATTGTGAACAAGCTTTTGCATGTGCAGGCTGTCGGCTTCATGGAATATGAAGGCCGCCCGCTGGGTGTATTGATTTCGCCATGGTTCATGAACCTGCTTCAGCTGCCTGCCGAGGGCGAGGACTGGAGCGGCCTCATTGCGGGCGAGAAAGAGATTATTTCTTTCCCGTCCGGTGACTATGAATTTATTCACAATACACGCGAACAAACGGGAGGCTATAAGGCTTGCTCGTTGTTTTCTCCCATGGGGGAGTTCAAAACACAGGCTCAGGCCGTTGATGTCGCAAAGGCCGTTATGGTGGCTCTGTTTCAGGAAGAGCATCGGGCGGAAACGGATCGTAGCGCTGATATTCGTGCGGCTCGTGAACAGGAAGTCGCGGAGCAGGCTGAACGTGAAGCAGAGGAACAGGAGGTCGGTGGTGAAGAACTGACCGCATCTCCAACCCGCAGACAGGTTTTGACCGCCGGAATGAGTGAGGCGCCGAAAAACGAAAGCGAAATCGAGGAAGGTGCGTGAGCATGGCTGTTTCCACCTCGGGTACCGGTGCTTTGATTGCGACGTTGGCACAGGCTATGCCGGTGTCAAAGCTCGTACTCGGCAAGCCGGTTGAAGAGGTGGTCACCTTGATCCCGAGAGTGTTCAACCTGTGTCGAGGCGCGCAGGAGGCTGCAGTAAAGCTTGCTTTTGGCTTGCCTCTCGATGCGGATGTGCGCCGGAAACTTGCACAGGACTTTGTCCGCGACCACCTCGTTCGTCTGGGTCTTCTTTTGCCGCGTCACCTCGGGCTTTCTACCCTGCCTGTGGCGCAAGGAATAGACGGTCTCCTGCCGGCGCAGATGCCGGAAACAGAGGCGGATTTTGTGTTATATCTTCGGCAGAATGACGGGGTTGCGCCCATGTTGCGCGCATTGGATGCCGCGTTTCAATCAGGGGAGGCCGTGGCGGATCTGCCGTTGGCGGATGATGCGCGGATTGTTCAAACTGAAGCCTGTGAAAACTCCGTGGCGGCACGACACTGCACCCATCCGGTGATGCAGCATATCGCCGAGACGCGGGGGCGCGGGCCGTTGTGGCGGATCTTTGCGCGGATGCTTGATCTGGTTACATGTTCGCGTGGCGAAGTTCCGGCCCCGAAGCGGCTGGACGATGGCTGGGTTGTGGTGCCGGCTTCGCGGGGAGCCTATGCGATGCGGGCCTGTGTGCGGGAGGGTATCGTAGCGCAATTCGAACGGATCACCCCGACAGATCATATGATGGCGGCAGGGGGGATTATGGCCCAATCCCTTGCAAGCCTACCAGCGCGAAGCCGTCATTTGGCGCCGCTTCTGGTTGATGTCTTGGACCCATGCTCTCCGGTGACATTGCAGGACGGCGCACATGTTGGAGGTGTCGCTGATGCATGAAATGTCATTATGTGAAGGTATCCGCTCTGTGATCGAAGACGCTGCGGTAAAAAACGGGTTTTCTTCGGTGAAATCTGTTCGGGTTGAAATCGGAAAATTCGCAGGTGTCGAAAAGCCTGCGCTCGCTTTTGCATTTGATGTTGTGATGCGTGGTTCTGTTGCGGAAGGCGCGATGCTGGAGATGATCGACCTTCCAGGGCGGGCCATGTGTTACGATTGTATGAAAGAGGTTGAGATCGAAAACCGGCTGGACCTTTGCCCGACTTGTGGCGGTGGCAAGCTGATGCCCGTTGGGGGCGATGAAATGCGGATCAAGGATTTGGAGGTGCATTGATGTGTAATGTGTGCGGATGCGGAACAGCAAGTGTCGAAGGTCATGGTCATCACCACGATCACGGGGACGGGCATGGCCATGACCATTCCCACCACCATCATCATGACCACCATCACGGGGCCAATATGCATTTCGGTCAGGGTCCTGCAGGTGTTGAAGTGCCCGGCATGACGCAAGAGCGCCTGATTGAAATCGAGACCGATATCCTTGCCAAGAACGACCGTTACGCCGAGGCAAACCGCGCAGTGTTGAAAGATAAGGGGGCCTTCGCGATCAATCTTGTGTCTTCTCCCGGTTCAGGCAAAACCACATTGCTATGCAAGACGATCGAGATGCTTGGCGATCAGCCGCTCGCCGTGATCGAGGGCGATCAGCAGACCGAGAATGATGCCAAGCGCATCCGCTCCACAGGGGCCAAGGCCGTTCAGGTCAACACTGGCAAGGGCTGTCACCTCGACGGTCATATGGTGGGGCATGCGATGGAACATCTGACGCTGGATTCCAATTCGATGCTGTTCATTGAAAATGTCGGAAACCTTGTATGTCCGGCGGGGTTCGACCTCGGCGAAGATTGTAAGGTGGCTGTCATTTCGGTCACGGAAGGTGAGGACAAGCCGTTGAAATACCCGGACATGTTCACCGTGTCCGAGGTGGCGTTGCTCAACAAGATTGATTTGGCGCCGTATTGTGATGTTGATCTGGATCTCTATGAGGAAAACCTCCGGCGTGTGAACCCCGCGATTGAAATCCTGCGCATTTCCGCGCGCACGGGCGAAGGGATGGAAAGCTGGGTGCAATGGCTTCGCGACCGGCTCGCAGCCAAACCGGCGGTCAGGGCCTGATCATGGCCAATTCTCTGCCTACAATTCTGTTGGTGGACGACGAGGAACACAGCCTCGCGGCCATGCGTATGGCGCTTGAAGACGAGTTCGACATTCTGACCGCATTGAATGCGGGTGACGCACGAGAGCTGATGGAAGAGCATTTTGTGCAGGTGATTTTCTGTGATCACCGGATGCCGGGCACAACTGGCGTCGAATTCCTGACAGAGGTGCGCGAACGCTGGCCGGAAACGGTGCGGATTATCATCACGGGATACACAGAAACCGGTGATATGATTTCCGCGATAAATGATGCCGGGATTTACCAGTTCCTCACCAAGCCGTGGCACCCTGACCATTTGATGATGGTCGCGAAAAATGCCACGGACCTGTTCCGGCTGACCCGCGACTATGACCGCATGTCTCTGGAAATGCGATACCTTTCCCGTTCGGTTGAGGCAAAGCTTGAAGAACAGCGCAAAGCTCTGCGTGAGGGAATGGGGTTCGAAACCGTGCTGCGTGCGGCCAATTCTCCGCTCAACGCAGTCATCGAACAGGCGCGCCAGTTTGCCACTTTTGACGTGCCTGTGATGATCACGGGAGAGACAGGCACGGGCAAACGGAATTTGGCGCGGGCGATGCACTACAGTTCGTTGCGATCGGACAAGCCCTATTTCGAAGTCGACTGTGCTTCAGTCGATGACGATATTCTGGAAATCGAATTGTTTGGCGCCCGTCGCGGGGCTTTGTCAGGGATCACCAGTCACAAAACTGGACTGTTCCAGAAAGCGGATCGGGGCACGCTCTATCTGTCAGGCGTATGTAGCCTGTCGCCCCGTCTCCAGCTTCTGTTATTGCGGGCGGCGCGGGACGGGGCTTTCCGGCCTGTGGGCAGTCACGAAATGCGGCATGCTCAGGTGCGGCTTTTGACCGGCACAGAGCGGGATTTGCGCATTGAAGTGGCCGAGGGCCAGTTCAATGCCGAGCTCTATTTTGCTCTGTCCAAGGCGGGATTGACCGTGCCACCCTTGCGTGAACGTCAGGGAGATCTTCCGGTACTGGCGCAAACCTTTCTGTTCGAGATGGCAGAACAACATGGCAAGCCTGTCAGTGGTCTGTCCGATGATGCGCTGCAATTCCTGTCTGAATATGACTGGCCGGGTAATATGCGTGAACTTGAAAATGAAGTTCTTCGTATGTTGATCTTTTCACAGGATGCGCTGCTGGGCCCTGAATTGATTTCGCGTCATATTTTACAGGCCATCCCGACCAGGGATGTCGAGCCGGAGACAGCCGTCGATCGTGTGTTGATCGGAACCGGAACGCTCAAGGATCGGGTGGAGCAGATCGAAATGCGTATTCTTCGGGAGACGCTCACAAGATTGAAATGGAATAAAAGTCGCGCGGCAGCGGAGCTGGGTCTTTCCCGCGTCGGATTGCGCGCCAAGATAGAGCGCTACGGGCTGGTTGAGCGAAAGCGCCATGACGATGCCACCACAAGCGAGGAGAAATAGCCATGTGTCTGGGAATTCCGGGGCAGATCGTAGAGATCACCGATGAGGCGCGAATGATGGCCTTGGCTGATGTCTCCGGCGTCAAACGCGAGGTGAGTATCGCACCGGTTCTGACGGGGGCGATAGAGGCCCTGATCGGGAAGTGGGCTTTGATCCACGTCGGTTTTGCTATGGCCCTTATCGACGAGGAGGAAGCCGCGGCCACTCTTCAGGCGCTTCATGATCTGGGCGAAGCGCAGGAGGCGCTCGAGGCGATGGCCGAAGGGCAAAAGGCGTTGAGACAAGATGGTTCCGCTTCGGAGGTTCAGGCATGAAATACGCAGAAGAGTTTCGCGATCCGAAAGCCGCCAAGGCGCTTTTGGCACGGATCAGCACGCTGGCCGACGAGATCGGCGCGACGAAAGAAAAGCCGGTCTATATCATGGAAATCTGCGGCGGGCATACCCATGCGATTTTCCGCTACGGGTTGGACAAGCTCACGCCCGAAGGTGTTGAGTTCATCCACGGTCCGGGCTGTCCCGTCTGTGTTCTTCCGATGGCACGGGTTGATGAATGTGTGGAGATTGCGGAGAAACCGGAGGTCATATTTACCACCTTCGGCGATGCCATGCGGGTGCCGGGACAGAAGAAATCTCTTTTGCAGGCCAAAAGCGAGGGCGCTGATATCCGTATGGTCTATTCGCCGCTTGATGCGCTGGAACTGGCCCGCCGCAATCCTGACCGCGAGGTGGTGTTTTTCGGGCTGGGGTTCGAGACGACAACGCCGTCTACAGCCCTGTCCATTCAGCAAGCCGCGCGTGAGAACCTCACGAATTTTTCTGTGTTTTGCAATCACATCACTGTCCCGCCGCCTATCAAGGCGCTTCTCGATGATCCTCATATAAGGCTCGACGGGTTTGTCGGACCAGGACATGTGTCGATGGTCATTGGCACACATCCTTATGACTTTATCGCGGATGAATACGGCAAGCCCATCGTGGTTGCGGGGTTCGAGCCTCTCGATTTGTTGCAATCTGTTCTTATGGTGCTTGAACAACTGCGCGACGGACGGGCCGAGGTTGAGAACCAATACGCCCGTGTGGTTCCAGAACACGGCAACCCAGTCTCCTTGGCGGCAATAGAAGATGTCTATGAGCTTCGGCCGTCCTTTGAATGGCGGGGCTTAGGTGAGATTGATCATTCAGGTCTACGCATCCGCGACACATACCGCGCATTCGACGCCGAAGATAAATTCGGCATCGGTTATGCGGCGGGGGTACGCTCGGTGCAGGAACCGGAAGGCTGTGCATGTGGTGCGGTGATGACCGGTCAGCTGAAGCCGACAGGATGCCCTCAGTTCGGGAAAGGCTGCACACCGGAAATGCCATTGGGGGCATTGATGGTCAGCTCTGAGGGCGCTTGCGCGGCATACTATCAATATGGTGGCGCACGTGCGGCAGAGGCCGCTGAATAGCCATTCACGCCAAGAAAAGAAAGAACAGACATGGCATTGAGGGATCAACATGTGACGTTGGCGCATGGCGGCGGCGGCAAGGCAATGCGCGATTTGATTGGTGAGGTCTTCACCTCTGTGTTCGAGCCGGAAAGCTCAGAAGATCAGGCGCGATTGATGAGTGATGCCGTGCGGGAGCCCGGTGCGCGGCTGGCCTTTACTACCGACAGCTTTGTGGTTGATCCTGTGGAGTTCCCCGGTGGTGACATCGGAAAAATTGCGGTTTGCGGGACCGTGAACGACCTCGCCGTTGGGGGTGCTACACCGCTGTGGCTTTCGGCGGCTTTTATTATTGAAGAAGGAACCGAGATTGCTCTTTTGCGTCGAATTGTGGCCTCGATGAAAGCAGAGGCGGACAGGGCAGGCGTCAGGATTGTCACGGGCGACACCAAGGTGGTGGGCCGGGGTTCGGCGGACAAGGTGTTCATCACCACATCCGGTATAGGGGTTATTCCGGCAGGCCGTGATCTGTGCGCGGCGCATGTCCAGCCCGGAGACGTTGCGATTGTCAATCATGTGCTTGGAGATCACGGGGCAGCTATTCTGGCGGCGCGTGGGGAGATGGCATTAAGCGCGGACATGCCGTCGGATTGTGCGGGCCTTGGGCATCTGATGGCCGCTGTGGCTCAGGCCTGTCCAACCTTGCGTTGCGCCCGCGATGCGACCCGCGGAGGGCTAGCCTCTGCGCTCAATGAAATCGCGGATGAAGCGGGGGTGGCCGTGGAGATTGCCGAAGACACGTTGCCAATCCGTGCTGAAGTCAAAGGAATGTGTGAAATTCTGGGACTTGATCCGCTCTATTTGGCCAACGAGGGAACGCTGGTCCTGTTTGTTGCGCCTGAAGACGTGGATGCAGCGCTTGCGGCAATGCGTTCCGTGCCCGAGGGGCAGGGAGCGGTGGTAATCGGTCGCGTACATGACTCCGGTTCTGGGCCGCGAGTTACGATGCGCACGTTATTCGGGGGCGCGCGCATTGTTGATATGCTGGTCGGGGAACAACTTCCGCGTATTTGTTGAGTGATCCGAGAGAAACGCGATCGTCAAGCGCACCCTGCAAACCTGAACAGTTTGTCGATGACGTATTTGCTGTTGGCAAAAATTTGCCTGCGGCAATTAGACCATGCTTAAGTGTATTAAAATAGCGCCAATATATTCCTAAAGTGCATGTCGTGAACTTAAGTATGTTTGTGAGGTGCAAAATAATGCAAAATTATTCAACGGTCGGTCTGGGCAATGTGCCAATGGCCCTTGTCATTCGCAACGGACGACAGATCCAAGTTGCTGAAAGTGACATTCAGCCAGGTGATACGCTTGTGACTTCTGACGGATATGTCAGCGTGAGTACAGGCGGATATAGCCCTGTGTTGGGTGAGCCCGAAATTTATGAGCCGGAAGCAACGGATGAAGGTCTGTTCGGTGTATCCCCGCTCGCGATTGGTGCAGGGCTGCTTGGTGCCGGTGCGATCGCGGCAAGCCTGTCTGACGATGACGATGACGATGATTCCGACGACGGGACAAATGGGGATACGGACGACGGGAATGACGACGACGAAGATAACACCGGTGGCAATGATAATCCTGATGACGGTATTGATTTGGGCAACGCTGATCCCGGCGTTGTTGACTTCCTTTTGGCTGACGGTGGCCTTCTCGGAGATGTCACAGGCAATGACGGTTTGCTTGGTGACATCACGGGCTCAGAAGGCCTTCTTGGCGATCTGATCGGTACAGGAGGCGTTCTTGGGATGTTGACCGGTGCGGAGGGACTGGTCGGAGAGCTGACTGGTCTGACATTACTCGGGGATGGCTCCGGTGATGATGCCATATTGGATCCCATCATTGCAGACGACGGCGCTTTGGGCCTTGTGAGCGGAAACTCGGGCCTTCTTGGCGCGGTCACCGGATCTGAAGGGCTACTTGGAAGTCTGATCGCTGACGATGGTGCCCTGAGTATGGTTACAGGTGAAGACGGGCTGGTTGGCGCTCTGACTGGTCGCGGCACTTTGGGAAGCGACAGTTCCGTATCAGACGGGGAGGGCGGTCTGCTTGACGGCCTGCTCGGGGGCGGCGACGGTCTGCTGGGCGGCCTTCCGCTCGTTGGTGACTTGCTGGGAGGTGGCGAAGGGGACGATGGTCTCCTCGGCGGCATTCTCGGAGATAATGGCCTTGTTGGAGGTCTCCTTGGAGGCGAGAGTGGCGGTCTGCTTGGCGATCTTCCGTTGGTTGGTGATCTGCTCGGCAGTAGTGAAAGTGATGGCGGCCTCCTTGGCAGCGATGATGGCGGTTTGCTCGGAGGGCTTCCCCTTGTCGGAGATTTGCTTGGGGATGGTGGTCTTCTAAGCGGGCTTCTCGGCGGGGATGATGCCGACCCTGTGGTCTGATCGCAGCTGGTAAACCCAAGGATCAAAACTGAATGCGTCTCTCACACTGTGAGGGGCGCGTTTTTTGTGGTGGGCGTGAGTTTCGGAGTCGGCGCAGACCGTGTTGCTGCTTGGTGGGAGTAATGCGTTCGGCGGTTTTCAATATCGATAATTAGGCTTTAATTCATGCGCCAGAAAAAACCAACAACCCGTAGTATTCATTAGGCTATGTATTAATATCAAATGTATATATCTGATATATCTAAAAATACTTAAGGGTGTGGATTTAATGTAACAAACAACCATGCCGCGAATTTTTATTGATTTTTGGCTTGGCAAAAAGTCGCCTACTACATCTTAAGGCTGGGTAGATCTTTTGCGACATAGACATCATGCGGGGCCATTTGCCCAAAGTTGTTAGGTTGCCTCAGATTTCAATGAAAACCATTCTTTAGGAGGCTACGCCCAATGAAATTCTTCAAACTTATGAACCGCTTCAACCGTGAAGAAGACGGTGCGACAGCGATCGAATACGGACTTTTTGCTGCTCTAATTTCTGCGGTGATTGTTGGGACCGTTTCTACTCTTGGTGGAAATGTAAAAACAGGTTTTGAGACGGTGAACACTGCCATTGCACCGGCTACAACTACACCATAAACATGTTCCCCTCCCTCGGACTATTTGGCCGCATAGGTGCCGTTTTGACGGTTTCCGCTTTGGTCGCCGGATCGGTGATGTGGTTTGGTCTTCGTCAGGAAGATCAGGCTGCATCACAGCCCGCGCCCGTGCAGGCCGCAGTAAAAATTGCATCCGATCGGGTGCTGGTTGCGGCGGCTGAGTTGTCCGTTGGCGCGCCAATCTCTGACGATGGCATTGTCTCTGTCGCGATGCCCGAAGCCCAGATCACCGAGAGCTTTTTGCGCGACACCTCTGCAAACCGTGAGGCGCTGCTGCGACTGTCTGCGGTGAGAATGGTGCCGAGCGGCACGCCTTTCGTGTCCTCTGATCTGGTCGTGCCGGAGGTTCCCGACACACCAGCGCCAGTGCAGACATCTATGCTGCATTTGAGCGAAGGGATGCGGGCGATTTCCTTGCCGGTGACGGAGGCGACATCTGTGGCCGGTCTCGTGCGCAACGGGGACCGTGTCGATGTGATGCTCTCCTATAAAGCCGAAAACAATGCGCTCGCCATCCGCACGGTGCTGCGCAATGTGCGGATTATCGCCACGGACCAAGTCGCGGAACCGACTGACGGCAGTGAGCAGAAACCGCTCAAGGCATCGCCGAAAATCGTCACCTTCGAACTGCCTCCAGATGGTGCCAAAGTCTTGGCGCTCGCCCAGAAAATGGGAGACCTGATGCTGGTTCTAAGCGACGGGACGGAGGGGGATGACCCGATTGTCGCCAAAGATACGCCGATATTCGCCTCCCAAGTCTCCGGTGGCGCAGAGCATTCCGAACCCGCAGCGCCAAGCCGGCGTGTCTCCGTGGTGCGCGGCACCCAGACACAGGTGAACGTGCTCACGGTGGCGGATGCCGATGTCGCTACCTTGGAGGCATTGGCCGCCGCCGCGGCCGGTGCGGGCGCTCATGTCACGCAAACGCCGACGCCTGAGAACTAATACACGACGCCAGCCCCTTTAGCCCATTGTTTCAAAAGGTTTGCTCCGAATGTTTCGCACCATATCCCTGTTTACGCTTTGGATGATTGTCGCGCTGCCTGCTGTGGCGCAAACCTTGATAGAGACGCGCAATCGCGACATTGATCTGTTCGCGGGGCAGGGGAAGCTGATCAAGCTCGATGAACCGGCGCAAACCGTGTTCCTTGCCAATCCCGATGTCGCGGATGTGGAGATCAAATCACCGACGCTTCTGTATATCTATGGCAAGCGCATTGGCGAGACCACGTTGTTTGTCATTGATGATCAGGAAGAGGTCACTCTGAGCAGCGCGGTTGGCGTTTCGGTCAATATGGATGCCGTCAGCCGCGCCGCACATGCCACAGTGACGGGCGGGTCGTTTTCGGTCTCCGAAGTCGGGGGCGCGATTGTGCTAAGCGGTCGGGTGGGCACCATTGCCGATGCAGAGCGCATTGACTCTGTTGTGCGCCAACTGGCCGGCGAGACGGTCACAGTGGTGAACAGTCTCTCACTGGAAACCCCGCCGCAAATCAACCTGCAAGTGCGCATCGCGGAAGTCTCGCGCAGTGTATCTGAAGATTTGGGCGTGAGCTGGACCTCGTTATCGGGCGGCCGGTCGCAAAGTGGCGACGGCTTGTTGACGGCATTTTCCATCAGCGGAACAATCGAAGCGCTCAAAAGCAGAGGTTTGGTGACCATTCTTTCGGAACCGAACCTCACCGCCCGCTCCGGTGACAAGGCAAGCTTTCTCGCCGGTGGCCGCTTTCCATATCAAACCGTCGCGGAGGGAGATGATTCCAGCTCGGTGCAGTTCGAACCCTATGGGGTCGAGCTAGAGTTTTTGCCGGAAGTGCTGCGCGCCGACCAGATCAAGCTTAACGTGCGCACGCAAATCCGTGAGTTGGACTTTTCCAACGGCAGCACGTCGAACACACAGAACATTCCTTTGATCCTTGAACGCAGCGCCAGCACGACCATCGAAGTGGGCAGCGGGCAGAGCTTTGCTATCGCGGGGCTTTTCAGTGCCACGACACAACAGGATGTGAAGGATGTGCCGGGTTTGGGGGAAATCCCGATCCTCGGAGCGCTGTTCCGCTCGACCAGCTATCAGTCGGGAGAAACCGAACTGGTTATCATCGTGACCCCCTATATCGTCGAGCCTGCCGCCCCTGACAAATTCAAGACGCCACTGGAGGGCTTTGCCCCTGCCAACAGCTTGGACCGGCATTTTCTGGGTTCCCTCTCGGCAGGTGAGCCGATTAGCAAAAGCGGCCCTGTTTCGGTCAAAAATATCAACGGCAATGCGGGGTTTTTGCTGCAATGAATATGGGTAAAGCAAAGTCTATTCTGGCAGGGCTTGCCGTTCTTCTGGTCGCAGGCTGTGAAGGGCCTGCACCGGCCTCTGGCGTCACGGAACGTTTGTCCGCCCCTTATGTCGAAGCGCAGCACCAATACCGGTTTGCCTCCGGCTCCTCGACACTTTCCGCTGGGGAGCGCAGCCGAATTTCATCGTTTTTGAATACGCTTGTGCTGGATGCAGGCGATGTGCTCATCGTCACCATCCCGTCAACGGGCAAGCCGCAGATTGATGCAGAGCGGCAAGGCGTGATGCACTCGCTTCTGGCGCGGTATCCGGCCAAGACGCAGTATCTGCAAGACAACAATTTTGGCACGCGCCCGTCTCCCTATCGGCAGGTCGGGATTATTCGCGTCACGCGAGCGCAGGGGCTGAGTGTCAGTTGCCGGTCGGGAATTGATGATTTGGGCTGTGCCAATGCGACCAATCTTGCTGTGATGATCCATGAACCGGGTGATGTGCTTGAGCCGGATACGACGGCAGCAATGGCCTATCGGGACGGGAGCGGTCAATGAATCAGGTGTTGCCACTCTCTCAAACAGCGCGTCGCGTCGAAGCCTTCGTTGCGACAGAAGCCGGCCGCGATGCGGTAGCCTATCTCATGCGACAAGCTCCGGACGGAGATCAGGCGACCTATCACACTGGCACCTTGGAAACCTTGTCGCGTTTGTCCGGTATGGCCGAGTTTGGCGATATTGTTCTTGCGGAACTCGGTTCCTCGCCTCTGGGCGACACATTGGAGCTTCTGCGGGACGTGGTTGCGGATGGCGTCGAGATCGTGCTTCTCGGACCCGAGATCGATGTGCCGACCTATCGGGCCTACCTTGCTGGTGGGGCCAAAGACTATCTCATCGTTCCGCATCAGGAAGGCGACCCCCTGCTGGACTTGTGGAGCGCCTCCACAGCTTTGACCGCCCCTCCCACACAGCGGGGAAAATCCGTTGCGGTTTGCGGTGTTTGTGGCGGGGTGGGGGCAAGTCTTCTGGCCACCAATCTGGCTGCGGCATTGGCCGCATCGGTCAAAACCAAGGGTGAAAACCAAACAGGGGCCTCCCGTGTAGGGCTGTTGGATGCGGAATTGCATTTCGGCACCTTGGCTGTCGAACTGGATGTTGAAATGACGCCAGGCGTTTTTGATGCGCTGACAACTCCGGAGCGCGTGGATGCCACTTTCTTGCAAGCCACGATGCATGAGGTTCAGTCTGGTCTGTCGGTCTATTCCGCCGAGATTGAAGATCCGGCGCTTCTGCCCCGCTATGAAGCAGGTCTTGCGAGCCTGATGGGGGCTTTCAAGGATGTCTTTACCTCCTCTGTCGTGGACCTGCCGCGACGGTTCGTCATGGACGATCATCCTGTGCTGGAGACAGTCGATGATCTTGTCCTTGTGCTTTCGCCGGGTTTTGGCGCTGTCCGCTCTGCGGGGCGTTTGCTCGACCGGCTGAACCGTCGCAATAGTCCGCAACCACGGGTTTGGCTGTCACTGTCACATCTCCGTCGGGATGCCGGACTGAGTGCC
This sequence comes from Celeribacter halophilus, assembly GCF_900114135.1. Lineage (GTDB taxonomy): Bacteria > Pseudomonadota > Alphaproteobacteria > Rhodobacterales > Rhodobacteraceae > Celeribacter > Celeribacter halophilus. The sequence goes on along the minus strand of NZ_FORY01000004.1, from coordinate 38,216 downwards.
AAAGAGATCGCCGATGCGCTCAATCACCCGCTGTCCTTTGAATTGCCGCTGTGTGCGAATGATATTGCGCGGGCTTCGGTCAAAGGGGAGCCGCTGCAAACACTTGCGCCGCGCAGCGCCTATGCCCGCCGCGTTCGTCAGTTTTCCGATGATTTGCAAAAGGGGTGGACTGCTGGCCCCTCAACCCCCGTTCAGTCTGCGTCATGGTGGAAGAAAAAGGCATAAGCGATGAGCGAGAGTGTCATAATGGCTCGTCAGGATATGGACGCTGTTCGCGCGGTGATTGCGGAGCGATTGCAAACACTTGTGTCCGAAGGGCGCGAAGGTGGCGCCTATGCGGTTAGTCTGGCGATTGATTGGTATCAGGACACCACAGGCCATATTCTTCCGCGTGAGCGTCAACGCCAGTTGATGCAACAGCTTGTGCCACTTGCAGAGGCTTCTCCTGTCGACACGGACAGACAGAGACCGGAGGCCAAACCCCGCGCCAATTACCAGCCGGATTTTACCAAGCGTGTCATGCGGCTTGGAACACAGGTTGCGCCGGAGGTGATGGACCTGTTGGATTTGCGCACACTTGCGGAACTCCCCTCCGAGGCACAGCGCATCGCAATTCGGGATGCCGTGCTTTCCGTCAGTCAGACACAGCGCATTGATCTCAACGGAATGGAGAGCGCCGAGCTGGTCGACTATGTGGTCGACGACATGCTCGGGCTCGGGCCGCTTGAGCGGCTGCTGGAGGACGACAGTATTTCCGAAATCATGGTGAATGGGCCGAGCCAGATCTATGTCGAACGTCAGGGCCAGCTTGAATTGGCTGATATTTCCTTTCGCGACAACGACCATGTGCTGACGATCGCAACGCGGATCGTGTCCGCGGTCGGTCGCCGTGTCGATGAGACAACGCCTTTGGTGGATGCCCGTCTCGAAGATGGCAGCCGGATCAATGTGACGATCCCGCCTCTGGCCGTGGACGGGCCGACCATGACAATCCGGAAGTTTCCCAAAGATGATTTGCAACTTGCGGACTTGATCCAGCGCCAGTCTCTGACCAAGGAAATGGCGGAGTTTTTGCAAATCGCGACACAGTTGCGTCTGAACCTGCTGGTGTCCGGAGGCACAGGGTCGGGCAAGACGACGTTGCTCAACGCGATTTCCCGCGAGATTCCGACAAATGAACGGATTGTCACGCTCGAAGATGCTGCCGAACTCCGGTTGCAGCAGCCGCATGTGGTCCGCTTGGAAACCCGCGCTGCCAATATTGAAGGTAAGGGTGAAGTGCCCATGCGGCGTCTGTTTCGCAATGCGCTGCGGATGCGACCGGACCGGATCATCATCGGGGAGGTGCGCGGCGAAGAGGCGTTTGATTTGTTGCAGGCCATGAACACAGGCCATGACGGGTCCATGAGCACCTTGCACGCCAACAATCCGCGCGAGGCTTTGACACGCATGGAAAACCTGATTGCCATGTCGGGCATTGTGCTGCCCTCAAGTTTTGTGCGCCAGCAACTCAGGGATGCCATCCATCTGATCGTACAAATCTCGCGCATGCGCGACGGGGTGCGGCGGATCACCTCCATCTCGGAGGTCGTCGGCGGCGAGGATGATGTCATCAGCCTACAGGAACTCTTTCGCTTCGTTCCGGAAGCGGGTTTGCAGGGTGGCCCGTTGAAGGGTCAGTTTGTCCCGACTGGAATGCTTCCAAGTTTCATAGACCGCGCGGCAGAGCAGGGGCTTGATGCCAAACTGCGGCAAGTTGTGAGGGTCTGATTATGGTCGGAACTGTGTCGGCCTTTATTATGATCTTTACGGCCTGCGTTGCCTTCGGCGCGGTTAGCCTGATCTTATATGACCGCGCACGGCGCATCCGGCGCGCGCGGCTTGTCCGTTACTCGGCAGATCAGTCCAAAACCACGCCCGAACTGGTGCGCCAACGGGTCGCCGAAACGGCCCGCAATGCCACACGCGCAGCTATGAAACAGAGGCGCGGCGGTGTGCGGGGGCTTCTGGAACAACGGGTCCGCGAGGCAGGTCTGTCCATGACACCCGCTTCGGTCCTGCTCTCTATGGGGATCATGGCCATCGGGATCGGGCTGGGCCTTACCTTTATGACATCTCTGGCCATGCCTTTGAGAGTTTTGGTCGCGATTGGTGGCGGCTGGATGATGGTCAATCTCTTTCTTGATCTGTTGAAAGGCCGGCGGGTGCGTCAGTTCACCGAAGCGCTCCCTGATTGCCTTGATGTGTTCGCCCGCGGTCTGCGGGCGGGTCAGCCGCTCGGCGAGTCCCTCGGACTTGTGGCCAGCCACTCATCGGGAATTGCGCGGGAGGAATTTCTGCGCTGTCGGGACGAGCATCGTGTGGGGCTGCCGTTGAACGAAGCACTCTCGGGTATGGCAGACCGGATCGCGACACCGGAGGCGCGGTTTATCGCTGTGGCGACCAGCCTTCAGGCCGAAACCGGCGGTAATCTGGTGGAGACGCTCGAAAACCTTGCAGAGCTTTTGCGCGACCGGCGCAAGCTGCGAAAGAAAGCCGCCGCTCTGTCCGCCGAGACACGAGTCAGCGCGATGATCCTGTCGGGGCTGCCCTTTGGAATTGGCTTGATCCTCTTCGTCCTCAATCCGGGTTATCTCAGCCCGTTGATCGAGGATCCGCGTGGGCATCTGATGACGCTTGCCGGAGTTCTAAGCCTCTCTTTGGGCATCTACAGCATGTATAAACTCTCACGGATTGATGTTTGATATGGCAAAGATCGGTGTCATCCTCCTGATTGTTCTGGGCCTCAGCCTCCTACAGTTTTTGTTCATGGGGGTGATGGATCAGCGGGCGCGTCGGTCCCGTTTGGCGCGTAGCATCTCGCGCCAAGCCTCCGGCGGGAGACCATTTGCAATTCAGCCTTCCGTAACTGCGCGTCTTGCACAGGGTATCACCCGTGTGGCGGCGTTGACTGCCGAACGGGTTTCCATCGTCAAAGGGGGCGAGGCAGAGGCGTCCGCAGCGCTGTTGAAAGCTGCCGGTATACGCAGTCGGGACGCTCATATTGTCTATGCGTTTCTGAAGCTGGTTCTGCCGGCTGCCGGTGGTCTTGTTGCCCTTCTGTGGCTGGTCCTCAATAGGGACGACACGGTGAGCCCGTTGAAAGTGATCACGATTGTCGCCGCCACTGCATTGGCTCTGTCGCGCGCGCCTGATGCGATCCTGTCGCGGAGAAAGAAGAAACGTCTCGACAGTGTGCGGCGGGGCTTTCCGGACATGTTGGAATTGCTGGTGATCGCCAGCGAAGCCGGACTGGGCCCGATGCCGGCGCTCAAACGCGTGGCGCGGGAGGTCTATGCGACCTGTCCGGATCTGGCTGTGGAAATGCAGCAATTGGTCATCGAACTCGGGGTTCTGCCGGAGCGGGATCAGGCATGGCGTAATTTTGAAGAGCGCCTTCCCCTGCCGGAAATTTCGGTTTTTGCTAATGCCATGGTGCAATCGGCCCGCTACGGCACGCCGTTTCGGGCGGCACTGCGGTCGTTGATGCTGGATTCGCGTGCGCAGCGGTTATTGCGGTTGGAAGAACAGGCAGGCCGTCTGCCTGCGCTTATGACTGTTCCGCTCATTCTTTTTATCATGCCCGCGCTCTTCATCGTTCTGATCGGTCCGGCGGCATTGAGTATTCTGGATAACTTAATGATCGGGGGATCGCAATAATGTTCAACTGGCGTGCGTTTTGGCGCGAAGAGGACGGCGCAACAGCAGTGGAATTTGCACTTGTTCTGCCGTTGCTGCTTAGCATGCTCTTCGGAATTGTGGCCTTCGGCCAATATTTTGCCATCTCAAACAGTCTCCAGCAAATTGCGGCGGAAGCCGCACGCTATTCTGTGAGTGAGCCGTATTTTGCGGATCGCAAAGATCGAGCTGAAACGTTTCTTACCTCTCCGGGGGGGCGTTTTTCCTTTCTAGACGCAGATCACATCATCAATACGGAAATTTGCGTTTTTCCGGAGGATCAAACCGATTGCGGCGTGACGAATGATTTCGATGCTGTGCAGATCACGCTGACCTATGATCTCGACGGGACCGCTGTCGCCATTGCGGACAGTTTTCTTGGCATCGGAATCGAGGATATTACACGAAGGAGCTACCTTGCGTATTAAGCAATTTCTCCAGCGTTATAACGCGGATGACTCCGGTGCCGTGGTGATCATCGTTGCCTTGTTCCTGACAGCGGCGGTGGGGTTTATGGCCTTGGGCATTGATCTTGGCTCTTTGTATTTCCGGCAGAAAACCCTCCAGACGCAGGCGGATATGGCCGCTGTCAGTGCGGTTCTGAATCTCTACGACGAAGCCGAAAGCGAAGAGGAGGAGGCGCCGCGTGTGGCGGTGACGCAGACTGTTTCGGGCAATGCACTGTCGGCGGCTGCGCTGACGGGCTTGAGTTACGGGCGCTATGATTACGACAGTGCAGTGCTTGCCGAGGACCGGTTCACAGAAGGCAGCCTGACGGACGCCGATGTTAATGCGGCGAAAGCCGAGCTTGCGGATTCCGCGCCCTTGTTTTTTGCGAAGAGTTTTCTCGATGCGGACAGCACGCCGCTCTCCGCCAGTGCCACAGCCGCGCGTTTTGACTTTGCATCCTTCAGTCTCGGGTCGCGGCTTTTGTCGATCAATACGGGAGAAAGTGTGCTGGACGGGCTTTTGGGCGGCGCATTGGGCACAACGGTTGATTTGGACGTTCTGGATTATGAGGCCCTACTGGATAAACAGATTGACCTTCTGACCTTTTCGGATGCCTTGGGAAACCGCATAGGTGCGACGGTTGGTGATTACGACACAATTCTGACCTCCGACATTGATCTGGCGGATATTGCGGGAGCCATTCTGGACACGGGGGTTGTCACTGACTCGACAGATGTCTTGACGACAATTCTCAATAGCACCGCATCTACGGCATTGAATGCGTCGGATTTGATTGGAATTGATGGCGACAATATCGCGGTGCAGCTGGAGGACATCCTTGGAGAAGTCAATGTCAATGCGCTGGATTTGTTGAAGGCCTCGCTGGATGTGGTGAATAAGGACCGGATTATCGAGATAGATAATCTAAGCCTGAGTCTTCCCAACCTATTGAACACAGATTTGAAACTGGTCGTCGGTGAGCGGGAGGCACATTCCGGTTGGATCATGCTCGGCGCACGCGGCGCAACCCTTCACACTGCGCAGGTGCGGTTGAAGCTGGAACTGGAGATAGCTACTCCAACATTGCTTTCTGGAGTGGTCAAGGTCTCTTCAGAGTTCTCCGTTTATGTTGAAGTGGCGAATGCAACAGCATCCTTGGTGGCTCTCAACTGCAATGCGCAGGAAGATACGGATATAATTGCGTCCTTTGATACCGGTCTGAGCGAAGACTGGGCAGGAACAAGTCTGGTAGAGGTTTTTATTGGTGAATTCTCTGAGCCGGATTTTGAGGACACAACAACTCCTTTGGTAAGTGCGGAACTCTCGCCAACGACATTGCTAGAAGTGTCCGCATTGACGACATCTCTTTTATTGGGTGACCACGTTGCCTCTGTGGAACTTGAAGCACACATTGATGTCGGCGCGGCCGAGCAAAAACAAGTCGACTTCACCCGTGAAGATGAAAAAAACAAAGTCAGCAAACAGATTTCCACGGGTGACCTTCTTGGGACAACGGTGTCTTCACTTGTGTCCGAGACAGATCTGGATGTGATCATCGGTGCGCGTAGCTCGCTTCTTGGTTCGCTTCTGGGGTTTTTGTTACCACCTGTTGACGATCTTCTGGATCGGCTTTTTGGTATCGTGCCGGAGCAGCTTATCACGGAGCTTCTTGGTCCCGTTGATGACACCATAGACAGCCTTCTCAACACCCTCGGCATCGGGATCGGGCAAGGAGATCTGACATTGGATGGTGTTAGTTGCGGAAAGGTTATACTTGTTCAATGACGCTGCATCACCCCACTTCCCGCCACGCTCTTTTTCGATCAACCTGACCGGAGTATCGCTTTGCGCATTTCCTTTATGACGACCCGTCTTCTCGCCCCTGTCTTGTTCGCGCTAAGCCTGTCCGCGTGTTCTTTGAGCATGCCCGCCGGAACGGGTGGCAGCACTTCGGGAGGATCGGAAACCCTGCGGCTGGCGCAGGCCACGTCCGAGACGGGGGATAATGAAACCGCCGCGCGTTTGTTTGAAAAAGTGCTCGTAACAGATCCGAATTCTGTGCCGGCGCTTTTGGGGGCGGGCAACAGTTACGCCGGTATGGGGCAGAACAGTCGGGCCGAAGCGGTTCTGTTGCGGGCTCACGACCTTGCGCCAAATAATGCCGAGGTGCTCACGACATTAGGGCGGGTCTATCTTGCCCAGCATCAGTCCGAGAAGGCGGTGGAGATCTATGACAAAGCCCTGCGCATTGATCGGCGCAACGTGTCGGCTCTGACGGGGAAGGGGGTCGCACTGGATACATTGTCACGCCACAAACAGGCGCAAGGCGTCTATGAAGATGGCCTAACCTACTATCCGACAAACTTCATCCTACGCAGCAATTACGCCCTGTCTCTGGCGATTTCCGGTGACATTTTGCGTGGAACAGCGATTTTGCAGGAATTGGTCAAGGACCCGGCGGCGGCGCCCTATGTGCGGGGCAACCTTGCGCTGGTATACGGGCTGGACGGGCGCGACAATGACGCCCGCGCAACCTTGGCGCATGACATGACACCGCAAGAGGTCGAGGAAAATATCCGGACCTATCAGGCTCTGCGCCGGATGAATCGGGAGGGTAAGCCTATCGGCTCTCTTGTATTCGTGTGAGGCAGTCCTCGTGGATACATCCTTAAGTTGATATAAAATACAACTTTTAGTTGTTTTATTCCCATCCTTATGTATGGATTTCCTCGTGCAGCCCTAAAACATGGTTGTGCGAGGAAACTTCCAACTACAGGAGAGGGAAATGACCCTTGAAAATCTGACGTTTGTTAAAGACCAACTGGCCGCTATTCCCGGCACACTCCAGACGACTCTTGGTTCCGTTACACCCGCAGTCGGGACACTGCTCTCAGGTGACGTGGTCAGTGATGCGTTGTCGGGTGTGACCGGCGCGCTGGATCTTGACTTGCTTGATGCGTCTGTCCTCACCGATACGGTCGGAACCGTGACAGGCTCTCTCGGGCTCGTCGATGGCTTGACAGGGACAGCCGGTCTCGACCTCCTCGACGCATCGCTCGTGAACGATGTGGTGTCTCTGGCGACAGATACGCTTGATGCCGACCTTCTCGGTGGTGTGTTGGATACGGTCACGGACAGTCTGGACACTTCGGTTGTCGATGGCCTTCTCGACACTGTAACTGGTGGCCTTGATACGTCGGTCGTTGATGGCCTGCTCGATACCGTGGCTGGCGGGCTCGATACATCAATCGTTGACGGTTTGCTCGACACAGTGACGGGTGGTCTTGATACGTCTATCGTCGACGGCCTGCTTGATACTGTGACTGGTGGTCTCGACACATCGATCGTTGACGGTTTGCTTGACACCGTGACGGGCGGTCTCGATACGTCGCTTGTCAGCAATGTGCTGGGAACCGTTACAGATACGCTTGATCTGGGTTTGACCGACACTCTGACCGACGGGCTGAACCTCGATATTCTCGACGGGCTGCTCGGAGGCCCGACCGATCTGCTTGATCTGTCTCTCGTGGACGGCGTGCTCGACACTGTCGAAGGGCTGCTGGGTGATGTGGATACCGGTCTCGTTGGCGGGGTTCTCGGGACGGTCACCGACGTGGTGGACACCGTTCTTGATACTGTTGGCGGCTTGACTGACGGTCTGCTCGGCGGACTTGATGACTTGGGCGGTCTGGGCGAGGAACTCGCTGCCTAAGTCGCTGATTAGTAACAAAATTACAGCCACCGCGCCATTCGCGCGGTGGTTTTGTTTTTGAGCTTCCTGTTCAACCTGTCTTTGGCATTTTGTCCTCAGACGACCCCCTTGATGCCCGAAGCAAGATGCACAAACGACCACAGAGACGAATGCATCCATGGCTTGTGTCATGTGTCTCGGGGTGGGATTGAGGCGGACCATGCTGGGTGAGTGGTTGGGGGGGGGGTGACACAATCCGCCTCTGGGGGGTGTCATGGAAACGCAACACCCCAAATGGAGAAGCAATGCAGGTTACTCCTCCTACGCTTCCCTGTGGGGCAGGAAAGCGATCTTGTTGTGGAAGGGCGGGGTAAACCGCCTTTCCGAGGCAGTCGGGCACTATGTTGCGCCCGACTGCGGAATTTTCCGGTTAGGCCACGTCGTCCAATAACCCACCTGTCAAGTCGCTGACGATGTCCATGACGGGGTCCAGGAGGTCGAGACCAAGGGTGGAACCGCTGTCGGATGTATCGCTTTCGGATTCTGTTGGTTCGCCCAGTAGACCTGTGCCGGTCAGTGCACCGACAAGCCCTTCCGAACCCGTGAGTGTTCCGAGGGCTCCATCATTGAGCACAAGGTCACCGAGAAGTCCTTCGGAGCCGGTGATGTCACCCAAGAGGGTCTCGCCATTGCCAGTCAGGTCGCCAAGGAGCCCTTCTGTTGCAATGATCGGGTCTAGAAGTCCCTGCCCAACGTCAAGCAGCCCCTCCGTCAAGCCATCAAGAAGATCGTCAAGCGGGCTCTCGTCGCTATTCCCGTCTGAAGCATCACCTGTTTCACCGAGCAATCCTGTGCCGGTCAGTTCACCAACCAGACCTTCATGCCCACTGACCGCTCCAAGCACACCGTCAGTGAGGAGAAGATCGCCGAGAAGTCCTTCGGACCCTGTAATGTCTCCGAGCAAACCTTCATTTCCGGTGACAGGGCCAAGCAGGCCGTCATCGCCGATCAAGCCATCCAGAATGCCATCCTCATCATCCTCTCCGACGCCGTCCCCAAGAAGCGGTTGCCCCAAGAGTTCGTTGCTCAGATCACTGAGGGGGCTGGACGACCCCACCAGTTCGCCAAGCAAACCTTCAGAGCCGGTGATGTCGCCAAGCGCCGCCCCGTCAGCAGTGACAAACCCGAGCAAACCATCTTCGCCGATAAGCGGGTCAAGGAAGCCTTGTTCTTCAGTGTCTGCAGTCAAGGACGGTTCAACAGTAACAGTAACGTCTGACTCGAGCGTTGCACCATGTTCATCCTCGACGGTGTAACTCAGGGTGTCGTCGCCTTCATAGCCGGGATCAGGCGTGTAATAGACGGTTTTGCGATCACCTGAGAGTGTCACAGTTCCATGTTCTGCGCTCACATCGGTGAACGTCAGTTCGGAATCGTCGCCGTCAGGGTCAGATGCAAGATCATCCGCGTTAATCGCGTTATCTAAGCTGTCAGGACTGACATCTGCTTCATATCCATTATCGATAGGATCTTTATTCTCGACGTTGACGAAAATGGTTTGGGTTTCCGTTTCACCAGTATCTTGATCTTGGACTGTATAGGTGAGGACATGCACACCGGGTTCGGCACCGTCGTCAGGTGTATACGTGACTGTCTGCCCGTCGTCGGAAACTTCTACTTCACCCTGTCCGTCCGCGCTCTCAGCATCCATAATGATAAGGTTTTGATCCGAGACGCCATCTCCATCAGTGTCACCGTCGTTATCAAGAGGAGTAATGACTGCGGAGGAATTGTTCTTATCTAAGTCTACCACATCGGAGTTTGTTACAATCGACGTGTTATCGTCCTGACTTGATGGAACGTAGATTTGAACCGTTCCAGTTTGTGTCTCACCATTTTCATCTGTGACCGTATATGTGAATTCGTCTACGCCTCCCTCTGAGTCTGCTGGCGCTGTGTATACATAGTCACCATTTTCACTGAGAACGAACTGCCCTCCAAGCTCCGTGGTGTCAGCATCTGGTGTAACGACAAGCCCCTCACCCGTGTCATTGGCAAGAACATTGCCTTCTGCACTATTGGTAGATGTATCGACGAAATCCTCATCATCGTTCACATTGAACGCTTCTTCACTACCACCATCGTCGTCATCATCATCACCTCCGCCGCCACCTGCGGCCAGAGCAGCAAGACCGAGAGCGCCCAGAGCGGCCACGGCGATGCCTTCTTCGGAGAAGCCGGTTCCGAGACCCGCCGCTGCGGTCGGATCGCCTTCCACCGTCATGTCATTGCTATAGACAATGCTGTGCAAAGATCCGTCGGACGCAGGGACATAGAAATCCTGGACCGTAATCTGGTCTCCTGTGCTCAAATTGATGACGAGATCATCGCCCGTTCGCGCATATGTTTCGAGGCCGGTTTGATCAATATCCAGATTTACACGCACCTGATCCGGAGATGCTTTGAGAATTCGATTTGACATGGTTCCACTCCTGATACCCATTTTTCACCCCCCGACTGGTTAAAACTCGGCGCACAATAGCGTCGCCTCAAAAGAGGACTTAAGTATGTATTAGGCATATACGATAGTTTATAGTCAATACAAACTGTTGATTATATGCGGCCAGTTTTGTCTCGGTGGTCGTTTGTGAGGCTTTTGCGGCCTGCACAAACGCAAAACGCCCCACCAGAAGGCAGGGCGTTTGTTGTGAATGGGTCGTTCTGTGGAATCAGGCAGTCTCCTCGCCGCCCAACAGGCCACCAGTCAAGTCACCGAGCAGATCACCGCCCAAGAGACCATCCGTCAGACCACCAAGCAGGTCACTGGAGCCCGATGCGTCACCATCCGTGATCAGGCTCAGGCCTGTCAGGTCATTCACGAGACCTTCGTCGCCGATCACTTCGCCCAGCACACCGTCATTGCCAGTCACATCACCGAGTAGACCGCTGTTGCCCGTGACATCTCCGAGCAAGCCGCCATCGGAAACAACCGCATCAAGCAGACCTTCGTCACCTGTGAGGCCACCGAGAAGACTGTCGTCTCCGCCTGTGAGACCATCAAGCAAACCGCCTTCGCCGCCGGTGAGGCCGCCAAGGATGCCTTCGTCTCCGGTTATCGCATCCAGCAAGCCATCTTCTCCGCCCAACAGGCCACCAGTCAAACCACCGAGCAGATCACCGCCCAAGAGGCCGTCCGTCAGGCCACCAAGCAGGTCACTGGACCCCGAGGCGTCTCCGTCTGTGATGAGGCTCAGGCCTGTCAGGTCATTGACGAGACCTTCGTCGCCGATCACTTCACCAAGTAGGCCGTCATTGCCAGTCACATCACCGAGCAGACCGCTGTTGCCCGTGACATCTCCGAGCAAGCCACCATCGGAGACAACCGCATCAAGCAGACCTTCGTCACCGGCGAGGCCGCCGAGAAGACTGTCGTCGCCACCTGTGAGACCATCGAGCAGACCGTCTTCACCGCCAGTGAGACCGCCAAGGAGACCTTCATCTCCGGTCACAGAACCGAGTAGGCCATCTTCGCCTCCAAGCAGGCCGCCGACGAGACCTTCGTCTCCAAGGATGCCACCCAGCAGACCGTCCTCGCCGCCTGTGAGGCCACTCAATAGACCATCTTCGTCACCGAGTAGTCCACCAACGAGGCCATCGCCACCAAGGAGACCACCGAGTAAGCCGTCATCGGCAAGGAGACCGCCCAGAAGGCCATCATCGCTGATCAAACCGCCAAGCAGACCATCATCGTCGGTCAGGCCGTCAAGCAACCCGCCAACGAGGCCGTTATTTCCAAGCAGGCTACCAACAAGGCTGTTGCCGCCCAGAAGTCCACCGATCAAACCGTCGTCCGTCAACAATCCGCCAACAAGCCCGTCTTCCGTCAGAAGACCGCCGACGAGGCCTTCGGAAGTCAAAAGACCACCAATGATGCCTTCGGAGCCGAGGAGGCCGGACGTCAGCCCAGTGCTTCCGAGCAGGCCACCCAGTAAGGAATCTTCGCCGAGAAGCGGGTCCGTGAGGCTGGCGAGGGGGTCGTCCGAAGTGGTGCCGTCACCAATCAATCCGGTGCCGAGAAGGGAGCCCACGAGGCCATCTTCGCCGGTCACGGCACTCAGCAGACCGTCCTCACCAGCGAGGTCGCCCAAAAGACCTTCGGAGCCAGTTACGGCGCCAAGACTGCCTTCGTTTCCGGTCAGTGTTCCAAGAACTCCATCGTCGCTCAACAATGAATCTACGGCCCCGGTTGTTACTACGGCTTCGTCATCTTCGGTGCCGTCGCCTTCGGTGCCGTCGTCTTCATCGTCCTGCCCGGTATTGTCGTCAGAGCTGTCTTCGTCTGTCGTATCATCATCTGAGTCGCTCAAAAGCACGGCTGCGCCAAGACCGGCCGCGGCTGCGATGCCTGCGCCGATCTCGTCGATGGCAAATCCTTGTCCGAGCCCTGCCGCTGCGGCTTCTTCGGACGTCAGACCTTCAACACCGCTGAATGTGCCGTCTTCAAAAATCAGGCGATGCGCTTCGCCATTTTCTGTGGGCGTATAGAAATCCTGAATGTTCAGAACCTCACCATTGGTTTGCTCAACCAAAAGATCATTGCCCGATTTCACATATCGGCTGACGCTGTCTTTGTTCAGATGAATCTGAACGTCCACACCGTCCCCAACCACAAATCCACTCATCGCCATTCTTCAAATCCTTCTGCTGAAGACCCCTGCGGCCAATACCCAAATGTAGTTAACAGGGAAAAGGATTACCTGTCACACCTAAAATAATCAATAAATATATAATACCTATCCATAAGGATGTTGCTGATACGCCATATTATGAGAAATCTGGAAATCCGGCTTGCAGTCGGTTTGTGGGCGGTGGATGTCTACTTCATCACCAGAGCAAGCGAACAACAAACAGCCTTATAATTTCGGGATTGGCTGCGGCAGAACAGTCGTCGCAGACCTTCTGAAAACAACAGTTAGGGTTTTAATATGCGCCCCATTATTCAGACGATTGCCCGCATGATCGCCACGGATCGCAGACCGTCTGTTCTCGCGAGCGAGGGCGGCAAGGTGTTGCTCGCCAATGCGCCTGCGCAGCGGTTGTTGCTCGACCAGGAAGGCATTCACGACAGTCTGGACTGGCCCGGGCTTTGTGCGCAGGCGCATCGGGCAGGGAGTATTCCCGTTTCACTGACACTGGGGACGGATACTTTGGAGGGAGAAATCGTCCACCTGTCTCTGGGCGCCGGTGATGGCTATCTTTTACGACTAGCCTCGAATGACCTCGAAGCCACATGGCTGCGCAACCGGTCGCGCGCGGCGACGCTTATGCGGGTAGCGCATGATTTGCGCACGCCGATCCAGTCGCTTCTGGCAACGGCGGAGAATGTGCTGGACGATGGGGGGCAAGCCTCTGAAGAGCAACGAAATAAGGCGCGCGAGCAACTGCAGCAGACATCCGAAGTGGCTCTTGATCATATCAGCAATGTGCTTGGCGTTATTCGCGGCGAGCAAAGTGTCGCCGGTATACGCCCTGATGAAACCTTCAACCTCACGGAGGAATTGCGCACGCTTGTCATGATGATTTCGCCGATTGCGCGCAATCAGGATGTGGCGCTCAAACTCTGGTTGGATCCGCATGAAGACATCTGGGTGCATGGACCGGTGCGTTTCGTGCGCGCGCTGTTCCAGAACATCATCGACAACTCCGCAAAATACGGCGGCAAGGAAGTCGAGATCGGCCTGACCTGTCGTCCCTTGCCGTCGCCGGAGACCGGGGTGGAACGTCTCAAGATTATCCTGACGGTCAAGGACATGGGCGGTGGCATTCCTCCCGAACAACAGGCACGACTGCGCGCGGCTTTGGGGCAAGGCGATGCGGCTCAACCGCCTGCCGTCACAGAGCGCAAGGACCGTCCCTCTGCGGGGATGAATGTGCTCGCCCATGCACTGCGCCAGCTGGGGGGCACACTCGAACTGTCAGACAGATACGCCGAGGGCGCAGAAAACGACCGTGCGGATCACGCAAAAGACGTGATCGGGACAACAATAAAGGCCACCTTTATGCTCCAGAAAGGTGAGAAGGCTGACAATTTCAGCCCAAGCACCCCGCCAGAAAAGCATGCATCTTTGCAAGGCGTATCGATGATTCTAGTCGAGGACAGCCCGACGAGTCGGGACTGGCTTCAGCATATCCTCACCTCCGCAGGAGCAAAGGTCTGGTCCGCCGGAAACGGCATCGAGGCGCTATCCTTGCTAGACAAGTCGGAGATTGTAGACAATCTGGATCTTATACTTACGGATATGACCCTACCGTATATGTCGGGAGTCGAATTTGCGCAGCGTGTGCGTCAAACCCGAAAGGGTGGGTGGAATGGGCCTATTCTGGCGCTGACGGCACATGTTGCGGACGAAATCGTGACAGCTTGCCATGAGGCCGGTATCGCCAAGGTGTTGGAAAAACCTATTCGTCCGGCGCAATTAAGTGCTGCAATCCTTGCTGTGCTTCACAAGCCTGATGAGTCGGAGCCACCTGTGCCACACCAACCTAAAATTGCTAAAATCTCGCAAACCGTCACACCGGTCCTGAAAGATGAGGTTGTGCAAGATTTGCTCTCCCAGTTAGGGACGGAGGGTGCAATGACCTATATGCAGCGCGCTCATGCAGAAGCGAAAGATATTTTAACCAAACTTAAGTCGGACGGGGTCGGGCCGGATACGGGTCGAATGCTACATGCAGCCACCGGCGTGTGTAGCCTGACCGGCCTTGGTGCGCTTGAAAACTGTTTAAGAACAATGGAATGCGACTTTGATGAGGGCAGCGATCTCCCGTCTCGTTTCCCGGAACTCGAAGAGTGTCTTGATCTAACACAAGAAGCCATTCACACACTCAAACAAAAGTAAATGATCTGACGTCAAGACTTGTCGTTATTTTGAATTTAATTCATACCATGTTGATATTTCTCGGTTCAAACTGTTTCTGTCAGCTATGTTGAGTTTACATCGTTTAGGCGGTAGGAAATTAGACAAGCTATCAAAATAATTTTTAGAGAGGCTCTAAATGCCAAAAGCAACCGCAAGTTCCATGCAAGGCAGCAAAATTAGCGTCTTGATTGCGGACGATCACGCCATGATTCTGGATATGTTTGATCATTTCCTATCGAATCTACCTGAATTTGAAGTGCGCACCGCGCCCGATCTGGATGCTGCATTGTCTATTATTGACGAACATGGAGCTTTTGATCTGGTTTTGGTGGACCTGCAAATGCCCGGTATGAATGGCGTCGGCGGGTTGAAGAAGGCGCTGGATAGAAACGAGGGGCGGCCCACGGCGCTCTTGACCAGTGATCCCACGGCTCAAGTCATCTCCGAAATTCTTCAAATGGGCGGTTCCGGTGTTATTCTGAAAACCACGTCCCTGAAAAATCTCGCTAATGAAATGCGTTTCATGGCGGCAGGCGGTCGGTACGTTCCGGTTGAACTTCTTGACCCGCATATGATGAAATCGCGGGGCACAGCGCAATCGCCTTTGTCGACCCGCGAAATGGATGTGCTTGCCTTGTTGGCCGAAGGTCGCCCGAACCGTGAAATCGCTGAAGAGCTGTCTTTGGCCGAGGCTACGGTGAAGATGCATGTGAAATCGATCTGCACAAAGCTTGGCGCCAACAACCGCACGCAAGCCGTGATCGTCGCGCAAGACAAGAACTACATCTAGAGCACGCGGGTTTCCGGGGCTTAGTTCAAAGCACGCAGCTTTTCGAGAATTTGTCTCTTGGTCGCATTGGCGGGCAGGGTTTCATTACACAGGCCCAACTCTGCCAAGACTGACTCGCCTTCCCACATCTCGCTTTCAATCGCGATGATGCACGCATCAGGCTGCGCGCGCCGGATTTGCATACAGATGTCGGCGGCCGCTTCGGGCGAGCCAAAGAAATCTTCATCGACAATAAGAATGTCTGGCGCGTTCTCGCTATGACGCAGGATGCCGAGGGCCTGATCGCTGTCTTCGCCACGCAAGAGTGACATGCGATACCCGCAGCCAGGCTGACTGAGCTCATAGGGCAGGTGGTCCCAGTCGAGAAGAGCAAGCACGTTCAGATCTTCGGCGAGCGCATTTTGTGTAACAAGCGCGGAGTTTGTTGTGTCGAAAGTCTGGCGCAACATGTGGCAACATCCTTTTCCTTGCACCATTTAGCTGGTGCGTGCGAACTACCCGGTGTGAAGAGCTCTGTTCACCGGCAACCAGCGTGTGGCTTTGGTCTCGGTCAAAGAAGTGTGTTTGTATGAAGGATCAACCCAACCACGGTTTGCACGCAAAAGAGGCACAGCGCCGTTGCTGGGGCAATTGGCATGCTTCATCTCTATCTCCATCCGCGCGAAAAGACGGCTCTCAAGGGTGGAGACATTCGGACGCGGTTTGTGTGAGCGAAAGAGTTTCATATCTGCATCATCCATCACGTTGGTTCCGCGAGAGTGACATTGTGCTACGCACGAAATGTAGTCTCTCGCCCACGATTGTTTTGAGGCTAGCACAAGAAATATACGTTAGTATATAGAAAATATCTTTTGATACAAAAATACCTATTTATGGGGTCTTTCGCTGAGCTCCGCCGGAGAGCAATCGCTTTGAAAAACGGATTTATATGCGGAGGAACTCACCCTGCCGGAGGATATTGAAATCCACTAGCCAATTGTTTCTACAGGAGAAAAATTGAATAGACGCCCCAGTGCACCGAAGGCGCGCCGTTTCAATTCGGGGGCGGGGCCCAGAGTCCTGTATCATGCGCAGCCAATGCCGAAGCGATATGAGGGATCAGAAATTGGTGCTCAGACTCAAGCCGAAGACCTGTTCCTCATCGCCGTCCTCTTTCTTCAAGGCCTTTGCGACATAGAGTGATATCGGGACGATTCCGATTTCCAGTGACAACGAGACACCGACAGAACTGCGTTGATGGTAGTCGTCATCAATCGTGCCGGATTGGGTGTCATCAAGCCCCCATGCCGCGCCGGTTTGCCAAAACACGCCGCCGATCAAGGGCGTCGAATCGAAGTTATCGAAATTCCTCTGCAGCTCGATGGTCGAGACCGCGAAGTTATTGCCTCCAAGCGCATCACCATTGTCACGCGGCCCAACGCCACCCGAGGCAAAGCCACGAAAGCTGTCTGCTCCGGGGGTAAAGCGGTCCATAACCCGTGTTGCATTGCCGTTGGTGCCGGAGACCGTTCCTGCATCAAGTGAAATCAACATGCGTGTGCTGCTGCCGAACGGGACATAGGAGCGCGTCTTGAGACGGAAATCTCTTAGGGCGTCCTCTGTGCCGAGATTCCAGAAATACTGGTCCACCCCGAACTGATAATTCCATGCACCCCAAGAAGTTTCGCCTTTGGAAATGGAACTGTGATCAAGCCCGAACCGCATGAACGGGGCGTCAATGGTTGATGTTTCCTCCGATAGCAAAAGCGGGCTGGCATCAGCTGACACGTCAAAAAGGCCATAGCTGCGATAGCCGAGCCCCGCCTCCAGACGGGTGTCGGGTTTGGCATTCCAAACGGCATAGGCTTCAAGCTGGCGGGTTTTCTCGGTATAGGGCGTGTCATCATAGGACAGTTCTTCCCATCCGGCCCTGAGACCGAGATCAAGAACATCCTCGATCATGTCGACATGATACAGCCGCGCGATGCCACGTTTCACTTCGTCATTATATGCGAGGCGAACAGACCCATAAGTGTCGGGGAAAAGGTTGTATTGCTCAAAGGACAGCCCGCCGATCAAGCCGTCTTGTGAGGAGTAGGCCAGTGAGGCTTCGATGCGTCCCGGTTGGGTGTTCAACTCCTCGACTGCAATCACCAGCGTGTCATCTTCGGGTGTCAGCGTGACGCTTTCGAAGACGCCCGTGGACATAAGACAGTCCTCGATCGCACGCAGTTCAATGGTGAGGTAGGGGACATTCGGCACAGCACCACAGGTGAGTTTGATATCCTCCTCGGGGATAAACTCCGCGCCGCGCACCACCACCTTCGTATATATCCGGCTATTGCCTTCGCCGGATTGTGCCGCAGCGCCCAAGGAAGAGGCCAGAACTGCACCCGACATCAGCCCCCCTCGCAGGAGGCCTTTCATATATGCGGAATTTACACAGGAACGAGGCAGCATTGTTGTCTCTTTTCTACTTTCATGGATGTCCGCGTCGGATCAAAGGTTCAGATGTTGCTTACCGTAGCCGTGCCCGCATGAGAGGTCGCGTCAGGTAACTCAGCACCGAGCGATTGCCACTTTCGATATCCACCTGTGCCACCATCCCGGGCCGGATGGGGAATTGTTCGTCAAACTGTTCCAGATAGCTGGTCTCGGTCTTGACCATGACACGGTAGAAGTCCTGCTTGCCTTGCGCGGTTTCTTCTTCGACCGTGTCTTCGGAAATCTGGGTCACAACGCCGCGCAAATCGCCATAGGTTGCAAAATCATAGGCGGTGATCTTGACGCTGGCGGGCATACCGGGCGCGACGAAAGCCACGTCTTGCGGCTTGACCTTGGTCTCGATCAGAAGTTGATCATCTGTTGGGGTGATTTCCATGATCGGCTCACCCGGTTGCACCACCCCGCCGAGGGTTGTGATCTCGATGTTGTTGACGCGACCGGCCACGGGGGAACGGATTTCCGTGCGCTGGAACTCATCCTGTTTCTGGATCAAATCCTGCTGCAAGGTTGTGAGCTTTGCCCGACTGGCCGCGAGGTCTTTGTAGGCATCTTGCACATAGGCGTTGCGCACCTCGTTGATCTTGCCATCAAGCTCGGCCTTCTGCTGGCGTAGCTGCAACAGGTCGATCTGGCTCACCGCACCGGACTCGGCCAGCGGACTGGTGATTTCGATCTGGCTTTCGATTGTTCCACGTTCTTCGACAAGAGATGCAATAGAAGCCTCAAGTTTTGTGCGCCGCGCTTGGAACAGGCGCAATTCTGTGGCTTCCGCTTCATTCGGATTGGGGCCGAAATCCAGTTCGGGCTGTTCCAGAACTTCCGCTTCAAGGCGCTTTACTTCTGCGGAAAGAGAGGTGATCTCCGCCTGTGTCGAGTTAAATGCCGTTTCCGACTTTGTCGGGTCGAGTTTGGCAAGCAACTGACCCTCTTGCACAATATCGCCTTCGCTCACATGCAATTCAGCGAGGATCCCACCTTCAAGGCTTTGAATCGACTGCAACCTGCGTAGGGGCACGACACGCCCGTCGCCGCGCGTGATCTCGTTGATCTGGGCGACGGAGGCCCAGCCGACAGCGATCACCAACGATAGCACAACCGTCTGGATCACCAGCCGCGCTCGCTTCAGGGTCTGCCGCCGGTAGCTTCCATCAATATGGCTTGTGGACATCAGGTCGGGGCTGCTCATGTCACGGCCTTTACAGGTTTACCTTGCGATGCATTTGCGCGCGCGGAATTGAGAATTTGCAGCAAATCCCCGTCGCGTGCGATCCGGCCATCCTTCAGGACAATTGCGCGTTCTGTAAGGCCCAGCAATTCACGCTTGTGCGTCGAAATGATCGTGGTCCGGCCTTTGAGCCATTCCTTCAGATGGGCAATGACTTTTGCTTCTGTAACGTGGTCGAAGGCAGATGTCGGCTCATCGAGAAGAACCACTTTCGGATCCTGCAAAAGAACGCGCGCCAGTCCGATGGATTGTCGTTGACCACCGGACACATTCGCATTGCTTTGTATCTGTAGGTCGAGGCCGCGGACGTGTTGGCGGACGAATTTGCCAAGCCCGACTGCATCAAGCGCCTGAAGCAGTTCCTCATCAGAATGCAGCCCGTGGTCCAGCAGGAGGTTCTCCCGCAATGTTCCTTGGAACAGGGCCACGCTTTGCGGCAAATAGCCGATCTGCCGGCGGCGGTCGATCGGATCAATCTGGCTCAGGGACAGGTCATCAAGTAGAATGCTCCCTGCTTGCGGATCGGTCAGCCCCGCCAGAAGGCGCAGCATTGTAGATTTGCCTGCGCCATTGCCGCCCAGAAGGGCAATCCGCTCACCTGCGGCGATTTTCAGTTCCGGTATAGCCAGAACCGGCGGCGCTTGGGGATCATGGCGGAACACGGTTTCCTGAAGGTGGTATTTACCTTCTATCATCTCGGCGCGAACAAAGTGACGATCCGCTGGCCGTTCGACGGAAAGATTCATGATGTTGTTCAGCCCTTCCATCGCGGCGCGCACATGCTGCCACTTTGCCAGAAGGCCCGCGACTTGCCCCATGGGCGACATGGCGCGGGTGGACAGAAGCGTGCAGGCGATAAGACTCCCGACAGTCAATTCACCGGCATTGATCAGATAGACACCAGCGATCACCACTCCGGCGTAGGCCAGACGTTGCACTGTGCTGACAAGCTGCGTCATCAGAGTTGTGATGTTGCGCGTCTTGATTGCGGTGGTGGCCATAGTCGCGGTCAGCTGCGCATGCGCCCGTTGCAGGCGACCCTCGGCGCGGGCCGCTTTCACGGTTTCAAGATTGGAAATCGTTTCCAGCAACAGGCCGTTAAGAGCCGCTGCTTCGCGAGTGTTTTCTTTGGACGCACGCGCCAGTTTCTTTTGCATTGCAATGCCCGGTAGAATGGTCAGGACGACCCCAGCCAGAACCACAAAGGCAATCGGCCCGCCAATAAACCAGATCAGGCCGAGAAAGATAACCACAAAGGGCAGATCGCTGATGGCGGTCACTGTGCCAGAGGTGAAAAACTCCCGCACAACGGCGAAGTCACGCACCTGATTGGCGAACACACCGGTCGAAGAGGGCTGGTTGATGAGCCGCATATTGGCGACCTTGTCAAAGAGCTGCGCCGAGAGACGCAGATCAAGATCACGACCGGATACATCCACCAAAGAGGCCCGCATCAGACGCAGGATCAGTTCGAGGACGATGGCAATTCCAACCCCGCTGGCCAGAATCCACAAGGTATCTATGGCATTGTTTGGCACGACGCGGTCATAGACCTGCATCGAAAATAGCGCTGTCACCACGGCCAGAAGGTTCGCGGCAAAAGAGGCGATCATCACATCGCGATAAATCCACCAGTTTTCCCACAATGGCCCGAGCAGCCAATGCCCGTGCCCTTCTTTCTTCCCGTCCAGACGATCCGACACAATGTCGATCGGTTTTGAGATGAGAACCTTGCCATCATGAAGACGGTCGAGTTCCTCAAACGTCCATATCGCTTTGCCGCCACCGGAGTCCGGCAAGACGACTGTCGCGCGATCGCCGGTCAGCTCTTCGAGTATGACTGTGCGTCCGTCTTTAAGGAACACAAGAACAGGGAAGCTGTGCGCCGGAATGGTGCGCAAAGGTTCGCGGCTGATCCGGCAACTCATATTTGCGCGACGAAGCGCCAAAGGTGCCAAATCCGGCGTAAGTTTGGTGCCGTCTTCGCGCGGCAGCCCCTCCGTCAACTGCGTGACGGAGGTCGAAACCCCTTGTATTCGGCAGAGTTCGAGAAGGCCGAGAACGAGAGGATCGTGAAATGCCGTGTCTTTCATGTCTCTAAAGCCTCTTTGTGCCTTGTATTATTGCAGGACTGGTCTCACGGACAGCATCGTGCCCAGAACGCCGAGATCTTTGGCGGCCTCATATGCCGTGCGTTTACGTTCGTCATAGGTATCGATCTCATCGATTTGAGCGTCATAGAGATCACGGCCGGTGGTCAGCAGGTCGAGTATTTCCCGCCGCCCTGCGACAAATTGCTGTTCATAAGTGGCAAGAACCTTCTCGGATTCCGCCAACTGGAGGGCCTTGGATTGTTCGCTCTGACGCAACAGGCTCAACCGTTGCAATGCGCTGCTTGCGGTATTCATAAGCTCGCGTTCAACACCGTTGAGAGAGGCCTTGGCGCTCTCGACTTTCAGCATTGCGGACTGAATCTGGCGTTGCCCAAAGCCGCGCGAATTCAAGTCTATTCCTGTGGAAATTCCAATCGCGGTTTCCGTGTCCCCGTTCATATCCAGAAGCGCTTGTGCTTGCAGGTTGATGGTCGGAAACCTCTGCACTTTTGCGGATTTCACGCCAGCTTCGGCCTCTGCGACGGAAGCTCGTGCCGAAATATATTCAGGCGCGAGGCGAATGGCGGCGCGGATTTTTTCAGGCATCCCGTAATGGCTGGAAAATCCTATATCAGGTGGTCGACTGACATCACTGATCGGAGTTCCAACTAGATATTCAAGCTGCGCCAAGGCGATCTGACGATTGGCAAGAAGCTGAGCCATTTGCTCATCAGCGCGCGCGATCTCCAACCGGGCACGCGCAACCTCGCTGTTGTCGCTCAGCCCTGCACGACCGCGATCCTGCGCCTGTTTGGCGAGGCGGCGCGCAAAGGTCATATATTCTTTGGTATAGGCAATCTTGCGGTCGAGGACTTCAACATCAAGAAAGAAGCCTGCGATCTCGAAGCTCAAGTCTTCTACAGCCATCTTCAGGTCTGACATGGCCTGAACCCGCGCCTGTGAGGTTTCCTCGATTTCGGCTTTGGTTTTGCCCCAATCCATAAGAACCTGCGTCACGCTGAGCGTCAGTCCGTTGTCGTCGTCATCCGCCGAACTGGTTTCACCGGACAGGCTGATCGACGGGAAATAGGCATCACGGGCAGCTTCGATATCAACCGCTTTAATCGCCACTTCCTGACGAAGGGCTTCAACCCCGGGGTCGTTCGCGGTGGCTGTCAGAACTGCCTCTTGCAGCGACACTTGAGCCGATGCGGGAGCAGGGTGCATAAACGACAGAACCGCCAGAGCAGAGTAAAGGTGGGTAATTTTGGGGCGAAAACATGAAATAGAGCGACGAACGTACGCCCCTACGCGCTTGTGCGTATAACACACAGCACCAATGCCTCCCTTTCTCTCCGCATCATCGTGACACCGCCGGAACAGGCGTATATCAGCACCCCTATGACGCGTAAGTATGGCTTTTCGCTGAGACAAAATTCCCATTCAGCCGCACCCCATATACCTATGTCTATTTAAAGGGATAACATCCCCGCACCAAATCAAAGGTTTGTCTACGGATGCACCCCTACCCCAACCAAGGGATGTTGGGATAGACTATTTATAGATTTCTCAAAAAACACAACCCAAGGATGCATCTTTTTTAGGAAATGTTGTCCTGATCGTCCATCAACCCATCAAGCAGGGATGCGCCGGCGTCAAATGCATCGCTAACATCGTCGACCAAACCACCAGCGCTATCTGCGAGCAAACCGCCAACACCAGAGGTGTCACTATCGCCAGCTTCATCAAGAAGGGCGCTCAGGGCATCCCCACCTGCCAGAACATCGCTACTCGACGGGCCAAGTATTTCATTGAGCAGGGTGTCCACCTCACCATCTGGAAGCGCGTCACTACCGCCTGCCAAAAGCCCTTCGTCAACGAGAGAACCAACAAGGCTGTCTTCGCCCACGAGACCGGCAAAGAGATCATCAAAGCCACCGGTGACTGCGTCGGGAACGTCAACATCGAATACATCCTCGTCACCGAGAAGGCCCGCCATGACATCGCCGGCCCCATCAAGCGAAATGTCGCCAAGGACACCGGATACGGTATCGCCCAGATCACCCGCCGGATTATCTAGTCCGAGCAACGCATCAAGATAGTCGCCTTCCTCAGAATCATCCTCGGAGCTACCTGTCTCTTCGTCGCTGCCGCCGAGGCCAAGCAGGCCACCAAGCGCGCTGTCCTCACCGATCACGTTGCCAAGCAATCCGTCTTCGTCCAGCAGGTCGCCTACAACGGGAATGTCCCCGACGAGCTCATCGACAAGCCCTCCGTCGCCGAGCAGATTGCCGACCAGACCGGATACAATGCTATCTTCACCGATAATATTCCCGACCACATCGTCTCCGAGGACCGGACCCAGTATATTATCCAGAACACCACCGGTGCCGGTCAGAGCCTCCACCAGATCGTCAACGACACCCTCATCCCCGAGAATGCTTGCAACAAGGGACTCATCTCCGAGAAGCTCGGAAATTGCCCCGCCAAGAAGTCCGTCAGGCCCCAGAACGACTTCAAGCGCCTCAAGATCAAGAAGCCCGTCTTCTCCGATCAACGTATCAAGCAGAGTGTCAACGAGGCTGTCATCGCCGAGCAAGGTATCAAGGATACCGCCTTCGCCAAGGAGCGTATCAAGCAGATTGTCCACAAGACCGTCATCGCCGAGGATCGGGTCCAACACGGTTCCCAGCACACCGTCTGCGTCGCTCTCATCCAGAAGATCAACAACTGTGGCCGAAGTCTGCTCGTTCAACAGGCTTTCATTGTCTGTTTCGAGCGCGTCCGACAGTCGGTCTTCCGCCGCAGCGGCAGCAGCTCCGGCGTTTGAAATATCAGAGGTTCGGCCTGCGGCAGCAACGGCACCGGACGCTTCACCTTCAATGTCTTCGAGCGAAACGTCATCGTCCTCGGAGATGTCGCCGTTTGCCACGTCGGGAAGAGTATCTTGGAGATTTGCGCTCGCTGCGCCCTCGGAAATTCCGTTTGGAACGCTCGATGTGTCTGCATCAGACGAATCAGATACGTCAGCATCTTGCGCAAATGCGGCCAGAGACCCGGTCAAATCGGATTGCAGCGCCAAGCCCATGCCAATCGCACTGGCCGACACACCATTCAGTCCGGATTTTGTGTTGAGCCGCTCAGCCTCGACAGACTCCACAGAAAAAGGAGCTACCGCACTCTCTTTTGAGCGCTCCGTCTTGCTTTCTGTTTCTCTCTTGGTCACCAAACCTACGTCCCTCAACACACTCTCGGGCCTACACTGCCATTCAGCATAAACCTAACGAGACTGATTTCAATAGTTCTATATATGATCCACCCCAATCTGGCTAGATCAATTATCTAGCAATACATACTTTAGGTTAATTATATATACTTTGACGTGGCGTCAGTAACGGGAAAAGTCGATTTTTTGTTAAAATTCGGCATATTCGAGACTGTAAGCGCTTTGTGAGGCGCGGCGCTTATTTTTGTTGAGGGTAGGGAAACCGTCGCATTCCGGCCATCATCCTTTCTCGGAAGACCTCTACGGGCGTCTTCCAGCCAAGCATTTTCGGACGTATATTCGAAGCGGGCGCAGAGTTGCATCAACTCATGATCCGGCATTCGCGTGATGTCTCGAGTGCGTGGAACCACTTACAGGATTAGATAACTTATTGGTTTTTAATTGGGTTCGCAATTTTAGATGATGCTCATCCCGCATCGTCATTTTAGCCTGTAACGCATTTAATCTTATGTCCGCATAACTGTATGTGTGGGTGTTGTATAGAAAATATGAGATAAAATTGTATTGATTTTCCAAATGCCTGAAATGTCCGGTCATCCCAACGAATTTTTCTGAAAAATTTGCTAGTATTTGGATATTTCAAGTTCTGTAGTGCCATTGTAAATTACCGGGGCCCGTTTTTAAGAAAAAAATAACCAGAACTGTTGAAATAATTCCTCGGGAGACATCGTGCCCAAGAATCTACTTCTTTGGTGTGGAGGCCTGATCACAGTACCGGATTATGCGGCGATTAAAGCCGCTGATGAATTTAAAGCCAAAACCACAGCCATCAACGCGATGTGGCAGACGGATTTCACCAATTTTAAGATTATCGGTTTCTTTTATGACATTCTTTGTATCCTTCGCCCCGACAAAGTATACTGAAACAAGGGTGGGAAGCAGTCCTTGGCTGCGGATGCAAACAGCGCCGTTGGACACTTCGATAGCAACCATTCGCATAGTGCAGATCGGTAAAAGTTGAGGTAGATTTGTCAGAGCGGGCCTTTTTATGGGGCGCGTCGAGAGCGCTTCTGAAAATTAGAATAGTTGGGGATTCATTTGATAGCATATAGAGGCAACGTTCTTCTCAGTGATGAGATTGAATTGACGGCGCATTTGGCAACCCTCCTACGTATGGAAAATATCGGTGTTTTGCTTGGGGCAGGCGCGTCCGTAGGGTGTGGCGGGAAAACCATGGCCCAACTTTGGGAAGATTTTAAGTCATCGTCTCCAAGCGAATACCAGTGGCTTTGCCGCAATAAGTTTGTGGACGCCCCTGTGCCACCTGTTATGCCTCAAACCGCCCCTGTGCCTCCCGGCATACCTCAAGCTGCCTCATTGCCTCCCGGCATGCCAAAGCCCGCCCCGGCGGCACCCGGTGTATCTCAATCCGCACCACCAAATGTTGAGAGCCTATTGGACACGTTGGCGATTGCTTTGGCGGAGTGGGAACGGGCAGGATCAATCGAGAAAGATGAAGGAAAGAAGGCTCGCGCTGCAATCTATCGAGCATTGGTCAGAGCGTCTTTTCTAGACGAAAGCTGGTGGAATACTCCAGAGGGAGTCGCGCACAGCGAGG
Organism: Celeribacter halophilus; assembly: GCF_900114135.1. Taxonomy (GTDB): domain Bacteria; phylum Pseudomonadota; class Alphaproteobacteria; order Rhodobacterales; family Rhodobacteraceae; genus Celeribacter; species Celeribacter halophilus. The sequence continues at coordinate 12,002 of NZ_FORY01000004.1, read as the reverse complement.
ACAGGCTGTCCGCTCACCGGCTGCTTTTGCAGCGCTTAACGTCTGCCAGACAGCCGGGGCAATCGTCTCCTTGGCTGTTCACCACCAATTATGACCTCGCCATTGAATGGGCGGCTGACTCAATTGATATGAACGTCATCAATGGTTTTTTGGGCCTGCATTCTCGCCGCTTCACACCCCAAAGTTTCGATCTGGGGTTTCGGAATGTTCAGGCAAAGGGAGAGGCGCAGTTTGGGTCCTACAATGTCTATTTAGCTAAGCTTCATGGCTCTCTGACATGGAAGGAGGTTTCCGGGCAGTACTATGAAATTCAGGCGACTGAGGCGCAGGAGGAAATCCAGACTTTCGTAAAAGGCGACACAGATAAACTTGCTTTTACAGTTCTCCCTAGCGCCGCAAAGTACATTCAAACTGTTGGCTTTGTACTTGGGGAACTGTTTCGCAGATACTCTGAGTTTCTGGCTCGTCCACAGTCTGCCCTTTTAGTGTCAGGGTATGGCTTTGGAGACGAGCATATCAACAGGTTACTTTTGTCAGCGTTGCTCAACCCGACGTTCCAATTAGTTGTCTATCTCCCCGAGTTTTCTGGGTTGGAAGACGTGTCTAAACTTCCAACAGCGGCGCAAAAACTGCTTTCTCTGCAAAGCCCACGCGTAACATTCGTAGGCGGCGGTGGGGATGCCTATTTTGGTAGCTTTGTCGAACACCTTCCTGAACCATCAATCTACAACGATGACCTTCGCCAGCTTCAAGAAAGGCTAAAGGCACTTGATACGGCCACAAACCCAAATGAAGGTGGTTCATCGTGATCGGTCGTTCACCAATAGGGTATGTAGTTCGGATAGACGGGGCGGAAATCACTTTAAACGTCTTGGATCACCACCGAGGGATGGTCGCAGGGCATTCTCACGGTGTGTCGATGGTTGCGGAGATTGGCAGCCTTTTGGGTATTGATGCGGGCGACCGCTTACTGTTGCTGCGGGTTAGGTCGATCAGTTTTGCTGAACCAAATGAGGTTCATCGCCGGTCCATGGGAAAAAGCTCTCTTTCGGCTGAGCCCCTGCGCCATGTTGTTGGCATCGTTGTCGGAAAACTCACCCGAAAATCCGGTGAACTCGAATTTGTGTCGGACTCACTGTCTACCCCCGCTTTAGGGGCAATGGTCTATCCGCTGATCGCGGATGAGGAAAAAACAGTTCTTGGTCGCGACGACAACGCGCCTACATCGATTCACTTGGGAAATGAGCTACGCAGCGGCGCACCGGTCCAAGTGGACATTCAAAGCCTAATAAGCAAACACGTAGCCGTTCTCGGGAGCTCAGGACAGGGAAAAAGCTGTTTTACAGCCGCTATACTCCAGCAAATTGTTAAGCTTCCCGGCTCTCGGACAGTCATATTTGATATCAACGGTGAGTATGAGCAGGCCTTCTCAGAAAACGTAGAGCCGGACTGGGTCAGGACTACAAAGCTCGGAGAGGGTGGCCTGAAAATCCCCTACTTTGCGCTTGGGCGGCACGGCCTCCAAAGGCTCCTAATGCCAAGCGAAAAGACGCAAAGACCAGCTCTGATGTTCGCCTTGGAGTCGCTCAATCGGGTCAAATGGATCGATGCCGGAAGTGGTGTCGGCATTTTGACTGACACCACACCATTTTTATTCGATGACTGCCGAAGCGGCGATGCAACGCAAGCGCAGCAGCGAATTTCGGCGCTACAGGACAAGACTGCGGCCGAAGTGTCCATGTGGCCCCCGATGAAGGCTCTGGGACCCTTGGTTGCGGAAAGCTATTCACTGACAAATGGCAGGAGTGGTTGGGAACGAAACGCGTTTCAATATGGTAATGTTGCCCCGCTGGTAAACCGCATCCACAGGTTCGTTGAAGACCCGATGTTTTCAGCCGTAGTTGATACGGATGGAGCGCCCCGCAAGGAACCGCTTGATTGGCGGAGCGAAGCTTCTGAGTTAGTGGCAAACATATTCGGCGATGAGCACTCAAACTGGAGAATTCACATTGTTGACCTGCGACGGGTGGCTCACGACCTGATGCCGTTTATCCTCGGTTCTTTGTTGGAGCTTTTTGCGTTCGAGATTTTTGAGCGTGGCCAAGACAAGAAAGTCCCCACTCTCTTGGTGTTGGAGGAAGCACACCACTATTTGAGACCCGTAGGTGTTGGGGAAAGCGACACGGGCAGTTCCTTGGCCTATGAGCGACTGGCAAAGGAAGGTCGGAAATTTGGATTGGCGCTTTGGCTGAGCACTCAACGTCCATCAGAGATATCTCAAACCGTTCTTTCCCAATGCGGGAATTGGATTTCATTTCGGCTGGCGTCCGATAGAGACTTGGCGGCAGTTCAAGCATCGAGTGAATGGGCTGACAGAAGAGATGTAAAAAGAATTTCTGGCCTTGCACGGCAAAACGCTGTTGCCTTCGGAGAGAGCCTCAGAATGCCCGTGAGCCTTATCGCTCCGACGGCATCGCCCACACCGAAATCAAGTGACGCCCCTTTCGACAAGTGGGCAGATTCCCGTGAGAATATAGGGTAGAAGGCATGAGAATGGCTGGTCTTTTAGGCAGTTTTGCCCCGCCGAGTGTGAGACCGCTTGTGCTGTGATTTTGCGCTCAAGCGCGCGGCGGCAGCTTCGACGGGCCGCATTGCAGCGTCGTCAGGTGAGGATGAGCGTCCGCTGTGGGCCGTCATTTCTGGTCTGAAACTGCCCTGTTCCAGTGTTTATCAAACCGAACACATTTTTTCCGATACTCCGCCTCTGAGTGCCAGCTTTCTTCGTAAAGTTCTTGGAACAATTCCGAAGATTGAAAGGTGTGCTGCGGCAAACGTACTTCCAACTCTTCGCATAGCTGGCGCGCAGTGACTGTCAGCCGCTCAATAGTAGCGCCTAAATGGATCAATCCCGGCTTAGATGCCGCATTCCAACGAAAAGCGGGAGAATGTTGAAACCGAATAAGAAGAGCCAAAAGAGCCCTCAACCTTTCCAAGTTCTCAGATCGAGTCTCAAAACTTCTCGGACATGAGAACCAGGTAAACTCATCAATCACCCGGTAGTCCGCGGGATTAGCAAGCCCCTCAAATGCACTTGGGGAGATGCCCTGAATATGGCGCCCACCAATTTCCCTATCAATGAAGATGCGGGAACCTTTTCCTGAACCCTCAAGTTGGGCTGCCCTCGTAACCGCGTTTCCACAAATGAACTGACCCAAACTACGGTTTGTTTTCTCTGGCTCAATAATTTGCCCAAAAGTCATACCACCTCTAGCGAAAACCCCGGTTTCAGAATTTTTCTCAAATAGAACCTTAGCGGCTTTGACCACCAAGCTCACATCCTCCGCCCATAGAAACGCACAATCCGACAGTTGTGCTATCTTCAATCCTTTCTTTTGGCATTGGAGAAGGTTTTTTCGAAATACTGATAACAACCGAGCGCAAAACAGTTGATTGCCACCTGTTTTCTTCGAGCGCGGGGCTAGTGCCTTGAAGTCTTGCTCGATGACTATGGGCGCGGACGACGTCGTCAATGCACTGATGCCTAGGATGTCTACAAATAGTACCGCCCCATTGTACTCTCTCATAAATCAACCTCTCCAGAATATTAGATCTGAGCCGACACTCACTACCACGCAGAAAAAGGGTTAGGAAGGTTGAACCAAGCATATCCAAGGTGCTTGTAGGTAGATTTAATGGCGCGTCCACGAATTTCGGCTCTGAAAACGCTGCAGCGCGGAAGGGTGGCGCCCTCTCAAAGGCAGCTAAGGGCCGTCCTTGCCACAACATGTTTCCCAGGCAGGCGACTTTGCAACGGCTGCTATTTTCGCATTGCTGCAGTTCACAATAAGCCCAACGAATGGCAGATCGTTGCCCTATTAAAACAATAGAATGCGGTAATCTCAGCTTGTCTTTTCTAAAGGGAGGATTTTCTGACTTTCGACATCGTACCTATGCAGATGTAGTGTACCATCTTCGATCAATTTTACGGCTTGACCTACATGATCAGGAAGGACGTAGAACCACTCTTTTGGAAAAACCTTCTTTCCGAAACGATCGGTTACGAAGAGCTCGGCAGGGCGAGCGGCTGCGAAAAAACGATGTAGAAGGTTCTCGACTTTGCTGCGCGATAGGTTTTGCAGACTGTATGTTGCGACAATTTCCACCGGAGCCAAGAGAAATGTCGGATCATTTCTAGCATCTGCAACACGGCGGGCAACGTCCTGACTGGTTACGCCGATCTTGTGTAAGATCATGCGCTGACTTTTGATTTCGGGATTGTCCGATTGGGAGCGCGCAACGTAGATCGTGCCCGACAATTTCAGCCGATCACCCTCCCATTCTGGATCGAGCGGACCTAGACCAACCTTTTGAACTATACGTGCTGTTTTGTCATCGTTTAGGGATTTTCGGAATGACGACATGAGCGGGTCGCTCTCTGTGCCGTTTGAAAAGATGACGCGAAGCCGATGGTCGCGCGTGCCGCCACGGGTGGTCATTTCTGACTTCTCAGCTATCATGGCGAGCAAACCGTTCCTGATGAAGAAGTCCCCTTCGATCGGCTCGATCACCGACCATTTCCTTACCGGGTATGCTTGGCGTTCACCTGCTTCCAGACCGCGCTGCACCGTCTCGAAACGCTCCCGAAACCGCTCGAAATCCTGACAGGGCACGAAGTCGGCGCGATGATCTGGAACATGGCGTTCGGCGGAGGGCGTGGTGTGCTTGAGACTGATCAGTGACGCATCAACATCAAGATCGTCCTCAGCGAAGATGTCATCCAAACTATCGGGGATATCAGCGTCGACCGGGTCATCTTGCCATGAGTGCGGCGTGGGAGCAGAATCTTCGCCCAGTAGGCCTAAACGATCCACAGCCCGCATCTGATCGGTGGGTGCCAGCTTCACGGTGTCCCAGATCGCGCCAAGGCGCATCTCGTCGTGATCTAATGCGTCCGGATCAGGAAGATGCGAATGCCGCTCATAGAAGGCCGTGACTTCGAGCAAGGCGGCGACGCCACTATCCTGCGACGGACCACCGCGCCCCGTACGAGGTTTGACATCCAACAGGCCGAATTCGTCGTCTTCCGCGAAAATGTCATCCAAACTGGGGCGCGCCATCATAGGCCCCCCTCACGCAGCCGCTTGGCCTTCTCGGCCTTCAGCCAGGCAAGCGCCTCAGCCATACGCTTTTCAAGCGGGTTGGCGGAGTGGACATTCGGCTCACACCCCTCAGTGGCGCGGAATGCCTTGATGCGGGGCCATAGTGTTCTGGCCTCATCACCGGTCATGTTCACGCGCAGGGCAACCATAGCTGACTGGACATGCGACAGCAGCTCAGAGTTCATCGATTTCGATGCGACCTCGAAACGCTCCTGGAAGGTGTTCACGCTGTCGATCAGCTCGATGTCGATATCTCGAACATTGATGAACTTCCGAACCATTTCTAGCAGGGTATTCGGCGCGCAGGCAGATTCGTCGGCATCCTCGTCATCACTAGACTTCTGAGGTGTGCCACTCAAAGTGGACTGTCCCTCGACAATACTGCGTTCGGTCTCCTTCCGCGCTAGCGTCAGAACGTTCATGTGAGCCGCGAGATGCTGGCGTACGGACTCCGTTTCCTCGGCATCCAGCGTTTCATAGCGCTTCTCGATGATATCTGTCAGCACTAATTGCGTGGCAACCTCGGGGGCGGTATCGGGCGACAGCACCCGTCGATCCATCTCCTGGTAGGCCGTTGCCATCAGGTCGTTCATGTCCTTCTCACAGATCTCGCGTGAGCGATCCGTGGGCGGTTCGATCAACCCCTTGATGCCGATTGTTATATTGCCCTCGACATCAGTTCCCATCGGCGCACGCACGTCGCCATCTTCGCGCCGGTAGAATTTGAAATTAGGGGCTAGCACCTGCTCCATTAGCAGCGACCCAGAGATCGCCTTGAGCATGTCGTTCACGGCATCGCTCACGATTCCTGTTTCCACGCCAGGTTCGGCAACGAGGTTCGTGAACAGCGCGCGTGGCTTGCCCGGCGCATCGCGCGTCGCTCGCCCGATGATCTGCACGATCTCGACCAGGGACGACCGATAGCCGATTGTCAGCGCGTGTTCACACCAGACCCAGTCGAACCCTTCCTTTGCCATCCCTAGGGCGATAATGATGTCAACCTTGGCTCGGTCAGCCACGTCGTCGCGCTTCCCATCCGGTCCCTTGATCTCGCGTGACAGCGCAGCCTTCACGATATCGCGGCCCGGCCCGTCATCCACCAGGTCCGCTATTTTCAGCAGCCTACCATCAGGCCTGCGCACCAGATCAAACCCCGTCTCGGGTTCGCGGCCCTCATGGTTGCCCAGCAGGTCTAGGATCATGCCCACCTCGTTGAACTTGTCATCGAACGCTTCAGACGATCCGCGGTGCGGGATGTGGATGATCGTTTTCTGCTCAGGATCCAGCACGCCTGGCAGTCCGTTGACGTATTTCCCCTTGTAAAACTCGTAGTTGATTCCGAGCGCCTTTAGCCAGGCGTAGCCCTCTAGTTGCTCGTAATAGCTGTAGGTGATCTTGGCGAAACGGTCTTCGTCCTCGGGGCGAAGTACCGGATCGGCATCGCCGCGGAAATAGCTGCCTGTCATGGCCATCACATGGCATTGCGCGCGGGAGATCAGGCTACGAAGGATAACCCCCAGCCGGTTGTTGTCCGAGGACGACACATGGTGGAATTCGTCGATGGCGATGAAGCAGCTGTCGAAGACCTCGATCCCCTTGGTCTTGATCACCTCGTCAAAGCCGAAGCGGAAGGTGGCATGGGTACAAACCAGCGCCTTGGCATCGCTCTCCATGAACGCCTGAAACGCCTTAACCTTCTTCTTCTCGGCATCCTCGCCGGTCAGGCAGAGGTTCCAGCGGTCATCGACCTCCCAATCCGCCTCAAACCCATAGCTGGTCAGATCGGTCGAGCGGAACGAGCCGCCGATCGAGGTCTCCGGTACACAGACGATCACCTTTTCCAGCCCCTGATGGCGCAGCTTGTCGAGCGCCACGAACATCAGCGCACGGCTTTTGCCTGCTGCGGGCGGCGCCTTCAGCAGCAGGAACTGCGCAGCGCGCGCGGCATAGGTACGGGCCTGCATCGGGCGCTGACCAAGTGCGTTCGTCGTCGCCTTGGAGGTGCCATAGGTGACATTGACCATCTGAACCATCTTACTCTTTACCTCTTGGTCGTGCGTTGATGATTTGGTTGACCCTGCAGCGGCCAGCAACCCAAGTCTCCAATGCGGGCGATGACCAAGAGATCAAAGTGAGAGCGTCTTGGTATTTTGCTGACGGCCCCTTGTCGAAGACCGCGTTGTGGTGAGCAATACGGTTGCGCCAGCGACGAACGCTCTCGATCAGGTCATGCAACTCGTCTAGCTCGGCTTTCCAAGGGGCGTGCTTGAAGTTTTTCTGAAAGCCCTTTGGAAACAGGTATCGTTTAAAACGCTTGGTCGTCAGATGCTCCCAGAATCCAAAAGACAATGCGGAAACGAGGTGATGCGTGTCAAAGCTTTCGGCATGCTGAGCACGCTCGTCTGCCAGAGCCATATCGAGATCGTTCAATCGTGGGCCGTCCAGGAGCTTCCTGAATGTGCTGTCCTCAAACCACCTATCGCCTTTGTAGAGCAAGGCGGAGTGAATGCTGTTGCGGCAAGTGATTTCAGCCATGTGGAGAGCGAACTGGAATGCATCCGCAAGGTCGCAGTTCCACAGGTAGATGTCCTCGCGTGCCACACCTGCGTCGCCAGCGGCGGGCGCATACCGCTGGAGCCTTCGCTCGCTCAGGGACTCGGTTAGTAACTTCTGAATGGTAAGATCTGTGAGACTCGGCACTTGATTGATATGGCTCTTATCGCTATCTAATGAGGTGTGAGACGTGGTGAGGTTGCCCTTAGGTGCTTCGGCAGGCTTTTGGCCCCTCCTGCGGACAAGATCATGAGGCGGGCCTTCGGGCGCCGCCTCGCTTGTTTTTTGCGACCCATTCTGATCGGTCATTTTGCACCTGCCTTTTCAGCACGATCTTTCAGTATCGCCTTCTCGAACCAAGCTGGTACGCTGGTAACATCAGGCTCAGAAATGTTCTCGGGCACGTCCTTCCAGAAAGATACGATGGCATCAGAGAACGCCTGAAATTGGACATCGCTGACTTTCAGATCTGTATGATCAAGGAAATCGATCGAAGCCCATGCAAGGCGCGTCCCTGCATTCGGGTCAGGGAGATATTCGGGGAAACTTTGCTTCAGATCGTCCAGTGACGTCCCTTTGCCATGCTTGTAGACATTGACGACCAGACGGCAGGCATCCAGCAGCTTAAAATATCCCGTGTTACGGATCTTCCACCCGAGGCCTTCGAGCAGGTCAGCGAGATCTGAAAAGTTCGCCTTCCAGATCTTTTCGGGGGCCATATCTCCACGGTGCCAGCGTTTGACCTCGGCGACCAGCCAATCGCGAAGCTGCTTATCCCATTCATGGTACATACCCGCGACTACGCTCAGTTGGGTCTGATCACGCATATCCGAGAGCAAGCGGTAGAACTCGATGCCGGATTCGCCTGCAGCCTCATAAAAGCTCCCCGGATCGTCTCGATCAGGATCGAAACGGTGACTGTTGTCCTTGAGCCAGTCATCCGAAGCTTTGTCCGCCTCAGCTTCGATGTTCTCAAACTGCGTGAGCAGCCGCTTCCGCGCTTGTTCGACATAGAAGAGGTGCCCGTCGATCAGCGACTGGCGAAATGGTCCCCACATCTGGAACAGCACATAGGTCGTCGTCATGCTTTCGCGCCTTTCGCATCCTGCGACTTCACCTTGGCAGCATAGAGCTTGAAGAGCTTTTCAAGCCGTTCGGTGTCATTGCGGAAAGGGCGGCCGATATACATGGTTTCCAAAAGATCGTCGTTTTCCCGATGCACGGCGCGTAGGTCGTCGGGCATCTTGTCCGGATCATAGAGTTCGGCAATTGTGGCCGGATAATGAGAATAGCGGCAGCGCAGGATTTTGCGGGCCGAGGCCGAGAGTGCCTCCAGCTGATCCTCGGAGAATTTAGGCACCGGGAAGGTGTTCCAGCCGAGGGTATTAGAGTAGCGGTAGCGGCTTTCCAACCTTCCGCAAACAATTCCGATCCAGACAATATGTAGTCGCGATGCAATGAGCGCGATGCACCATTCGGGGGCGTCATAGAGTACCTGATTGAGGTCCGATGAGATGACATCTGCGCCAACCCGGACAACAGGGAGGTAAGGTCGGCGTTCGGACGTGACGCGAGGAACGAGGATGGAATGGCTTTCAGCCTCGCCGCTGATGAACCAAAACCTGTGCGGTGTTTCAGCTGCTGGGCGGGTCACCGCGTTCTTACTGGCAGCGCGGAACTTTGCCACAGCTCTGAGCCGCTCTGCGATGGGTGGAATGCTCCAGGCAAGTTCGACGTCTTCATCCTTGATCCAAAGGCACCAACGCATCTCGCCCCTCACCACCTCCTTGGAGCCCTGGAACTTACGAACAAACTTTGCGGCCTCGGGGAACTGCTCCGACAAATCCTGAGCCTCAGTTTCCGTGAGGATCAAATTTCCACCTTCAGTTGCGGCACTACCACGATACATTTTTGGAAGGTTAAAGAGCGCTGAGTTGGAGGCCGCGACAGCTACGTTTGGACCTTCGACCAAGTATCCATTGATGGAAGTGGCTTCTTCACGTAAGTCTCCGTCATAAATCACCTTTTTACGATTATTTCCAGCGGAGATTCCAACAACGACGCAGAGAACCGCTGCGTTCTTTGCGGCATTGTTGGTCCACTTGAACGGTCGGTGTGCGAATTGGATTTGGAAGTTCTCCGACAGGGTATTGCCCCAAAACATAGGGACTGACTGTCCTTGGCATATTGAGTTGGTTGCCACAAAAGCTGCCGATGCATTGTTTGATCGCAAATATCGGGCGGCCAGGAAGAACCAGCATATGACGTAATCGAGATCTTTGAACGTTTTGAAGTGACCGGAAAGAAGCTCGCGCATATCATCTTTTTGATCGGCAGTCTGATAGGTAGAGCCAGCGAACGGTGGATTACCCACAATGAACACGTCTTCGCCTTCACCAGGAGGCGAGCAGACTTCCGCCCAGTTGATCCGAAGCGAATTCCCCGTGCGGATATGCGCCGCATCCTTCAAGGGCAGCGCAGCAGGGCGTCGCCCAAAAATCTCGGCAAAGCTGGCATTGGCCTGATACTCGGCGATGAACAGCGCCAGCTTGGCGGTTTCGGCGGCGAAATCCGCGATCTCGATCCCATAGAAATGGCTGATCGAGATGGCCGAGAACATGGTCAGCGACCCGGGGCCGATCAGTTCTTCCAGCCGCCGCAGGATGCGCGTCTCGCGCGCCCGTAGTTCGCGATAAGACACGACAAGGAAGTTGCCCGAACCGCAAGCCGGGTCGAACACGCGGATGCGCGACATCCGGTCCAGCACCTGTTGCAGCCCTTTGGCGCGGTCCCATGCCTTGTGAATCTCGGCATCAAGATCATCAAGGAACAGCGGCCCGATCACCTTCATGATGTTCGGCACCGAGGTGTAGTGCATCCCCAGTTCCGAACGCTGCTTCGGGTCCGCCACCGACTGGATCATCGAGCCGAAGATATCCGGGTTGATCTCGCGCCAGTTCAGGTCGCAGGCCTCACGCAGATAGCGGAAGGCCACGGCATCAAAGCGCGGCGCATCGATGGTGCCCGCAAAGAGCCCGCCGTTGACGTACTCCAGCTCGCCCGTCCACGCGGGCAGGCCATCGCGCTTGTCTTTCGCTTGGTTCATTGCCCGGAAGGCCGCGATGATGGTTTCGCGCGCTTCCTCGCCCTTGTCGCCCGCATGGGTGAACAGCAGGCGCGAGAACTGGTTGTCAGGGAAGATACCGACGTCTTCGGCAAACATGCAGAAGATCAGCCGCATCATCAGCTGGTTCATCTCGTGCCGACGTTCGTCGCAGCCCCAGTCTGGGTTGGCTTTGGTCAGAGTGTCATAAAGCCGAGCCAGCTTGCCGGTCGCTTTGACGTCGACGGGATTTTCTTCGACCGCGCGGTAACGCTCCTTGCCCGCAGCGGGCAGGAAGAACCCGAAGTTGTCGCCAAGCTCATCGAAACGGCAGTGCAGTGTGTCGCCCGAGGCCGGATGCTCTGCCGAGATCATCTCGCCATCCGTTGCGATCAGGATCGCGGGCTTCGAGGTCTTGGTCTTCTTCGAGCTGTGCAGCTGGTCCAGCGTGACATCGGTCATCCCCGCCAGCGCGGGGGCGAAGTGGAACTTCTTGCCGAACAGCACTCCGCCGGGAAGGTCGGACTTGTTGGTCGACCCGCTCCGCAGCTTGGAGATCGCCGCCTTGGCGCCATCGGTGGCGGCCGCAAAGGCGAAGGGGAATTCGGTGGCGTCAAAAGGTTCGGCGGCAATCTCCGCCAATGCGTCATAAATTTCGGTAGGGTTCATACTGGGCCTCAAAATACGTAAATGGAAGGCTATGAGAAGCTTTACTCGAAAACCACTGAAAAGTGTATGATGGCAATAGTCGCCCCAGAAAAGGCAGAAAGCGCTACGATAGATGGAAGTCTTCGCACTTCCTGCCTTTTCTATCGAAGTTCTGGAATGAACATTGGTAATGCTCCGGCGAGGGCCGTCTGAACAGGGCTTGGCTCCGATGGTAAGTCCGACCTTATGTCCGACTTTATCAACTGTTCCCAAATTGAAGTTCTTTCCGCGACCGATGGCGTTCGCCGTCGGTCCTGGTCTGATGATGACAAACTACGCATTGTGGAGGAAAGCTTTGTTGGTCACCGACAGGTGACCGCGACAGCTCGGCGGCATGGTATTTGCCGCTCGCTTCTGACCACTTGGCGGCGGCAGTATAGAAACGGAGAGCTTGGCTCTTCTCGCCCGGTGTCATTTACGCCGGTGAGTGTAACGCAGAGCGGGATCGCGCAGCAGAGCAGTTCGTTCAGTTCCTGTCC
>NZ_FORY01000008.1 GCF_900114135.1 Celeribacter halophilus | reverse complement strand
GTGCGCCCGCTCTCTCGAACGCATGGCGTTCGCGGACTTACCCCACGATCTAGGCGTGGAGTTCCTTCACCTGCTCCTCATTGATCTCGGGATTCTTTCTGCCACCGCGTTCAAACACGCCGGAGGCGCCCTCAAGGAGCGCACGTTTCCATTGATGGATCATCGTCGGATGCACCCCGAACCGGCTTGCCAGCTCGGCGGCGGTCTCCTCACCCTTCAAGGCTTCCAGCGCGACCTTCGCCTTAAATTCAGGCGCATGTTGTTTGCGTTTCGACATCTCTGATCTCCTTTTCGTCGAAGATCAGCAGACTGCAAATCGTAGCTTACGTCACTGTCCGAATTTCGGGGGGTAGCTCATTATACGGAAAGATAAACTCTGATGTCTTCGGAACCGACTGAATGATTTTTAACGCCTCAGGGGGCAATTTTACGATGACGTTATTTCTCTTCTTTTTGCGAGGATGCTTCATCTGCCTAACTAATATTGTACTTTCGGAAATATTCAGGTCGCTCCAACGAAGTCGGCAAATCTCACTAAGGCGTCGACACGAATAGATTGCGAACACGCTGATAGTGATTACAGGAATTTTTTGCCGCTTGTTGGCAAGCACAGCATTGAATATTTTATCCAGTTCTTCGAGAGATGGCCTGCGTTCACGTTCTTCAGAACGGACAAGAATTTCATCCTCCCATAGTATCGTCATTGCTCGAACAATGACATCATATGGTACATCGGCTTCACGTTTTGCAGCCCATTTAAGTGAAGATGCCAGTATGGCCATGTAACTTGCAGCAGTCTGAGGAAGTATCCCAGTACCGAGAAGATCATCAGCCATGGCTCTGAACCATTTAATGTCAATGCTGTGCGCTGGCACCTGACAACGTTCATGTTTAATCAGCAAATCTAAGGTTCGTTTGGCCGAGCGCTCCATGGACCGCCCTTGGTCCCTCTTTTTTTGTAACAGCTCGCATACAAGAACTTGGCTTGCCTCCTCTTCTTTCTGTGTAGGCACAAGCACTCCCAGTTGAATTTTAGCCAGAGTGTCGTCACGCCATTTTTGGGCTTCATTAAGGGTTGAAAAGGTCTTGCTTGCGCTAACTGGTCCTTGTTCTGTTTTCCGACGAATTTGCACGCAGTATCGAGGCGATCCACCTTTGGGAGATCGAGCCGAAATAAATGGTTCGGAGGAGCAATTTGCCGGTTTTGGAGATTTTGCGATTGGCTCCAGAACTTCCTTTTTGCTTTTTGTAATTGTGTGTTTGGTTGGTTTTCTGGATTTAGAGCGTTTCACATTGTTGGTGGTCCTCCCGTGAGACGAAGATGGCGGGGGAGTGAAAGGTGAACCGGCAGATCTGTTGTGTGAGATTCTTTCAAGAAGGTTTGCGGAGCTATATTGAGTGGATTGAGACATGATTTTCTTCCTTGGTCGTCTATGAGTAGCTGGTGTTGTTTTGTTCCGGCCGGAAATCGCACGATTGAAATTTGTGAAAGTTGGGCCGAAGGATTGGGGAGAATGCACCCATGGGGGGCCCCTTACTTGGGGATGCAGACCGGGTATAAAGCTGCTATTCGGTAGCAAGTGTTCTCGAAAAATCCACGAAAACCACCAGAAATCGGGGCGAATCACAGGAAATGCTGCAAAGTAAAGAAACCACGGAATTTCTGTTATGTGCTTGAATTCAAATGCAAAATTAGCGTATCGATTCAGTATTGCACCCATGATGGATTGGACCGACCGTCATTGTCGGTATTTTCACCGGCTGATGAGCCGTCATGCTTTGCTTTATACGGAGATGGTGACCGCGCCGGCTTTGGTGCGTGGCGGGGCTTTGCATTTGTTGGATTATAACCCCGAGGAACATCCCGTGGCGGTGCAGCTTGGTGGTTCCGATCCGGCGGAGCTGGCGGCTGCGACGGGGTTTTGTGTGGAGCGCGGTTATGACGAGGTCAATCTCAACGTCGGCTGCCCGTCTGATCGGGTGCAGTCGGGGGCTTTTGGTGCGGTGTTGATGAAATCGCCGGATCTTGTGGCCGATTGTGTCAGTGCGATGCAGGAGGCGGCGGGGGATGTGCCTGTGACGGTGAAATGCCGGATCGGGGTGGATGATCAGGAGGCCGCAGAGGTCTTGCCGGAGTTCCTGCGCAAGATGCAGGCGGCTGGGATCGGTCGGATCACGGTTCATGCGCGCAAGGCGTGGCTGGACGGTCTGTCGCCCAAGGAGAACCGCGATATTCCGCCGCTGGATTATCCGCTGGTGCATGAGATGAAGCGGGTTTTCCCCGACATACACCTGTCGATCAACGGCGGCATTGCCTCGCTGGATATGGTCGAGGCGGAGCTTGCGCATATGGACGGCGTGATGGTGGGGCGGGCGGCCTATCACCAGCCTTACGATATTCTGGGCGATGCGGATCAGCGTATCTTCAGCGATGCACGCGCGTGTTTGAGCCGTGAGGAGGTGGTCTTCGCGATGGAAGACTATATCGGGCGGCATGTGGCGGCGGGCGGCAAGCTTGCGCAGATCACAAAGCATATGCTGGGCCTGTTTGCGGGCCAGCCGGGAGCGCGGCGCTGGAAGCGGGTGCTTTCCGAGGGCGCGCATAAAGAGGGCGCGGGGTTTGCCTTGGTGCAAGAGGCCCTGCCGCGCTAGGGCCTTTCATGCGCCTAGGGCTCAATCCACGGCTTTCGGCCCGTCTTTTCCGTCTTTGCTGATCTTGCCGGTCTCCGGCGTCTCCGGTGCAACCTCGACCACGCTTTCCGGCGTGGCGGGCGGCGGTTCTACGGGGCGGGTTTTCTGCGCGGTTTGCGACACGCGCTCGGCCTCGAATGTCTCCGGTGCTGCCCAAGCGCCTGTGCCGGTGGACCAGATGAATTCGGGGTTCTTCGCCCGTTTGGCTTCGCGGCGCAGGCGGTAATCCTCGGCGGTGCGGCTTTGGCGACCCATGACGGTCAGCAGACGCATCCGCAGGTGGTGCAGGATGTCCCAGAACCAGATGCGCAGCGCCAGCATGGCGGGGGTGAATACCAGCGTCAGAACGGTGGCAATGCCGAGGCCGAAGACCACAGCCGTGGCCAGATTGGTCCAGAACTGGGCCGTGGGCGAGTTGATCGTGTAGCCGCCATTGATGAAGTCCAGAGACAGGCCGAACATCATGGGCGTGAGACCCGCCATCGTCGTGATCGTGGTCAGAAGCACGGGGCGGATGCGGTCTTCGGCGGTGCGCACGATGGCTTCGATACGCGGCATGTAGCGGGAATATTCCTGATAGGTATCAATGAGAACGATGTTGTTGTTCACCACGATTCCCGCCAGAGCCACGATCCCCGTGCCGGTCATGATCATGCCGAAGGTCATATCCATCACCAACAGTCCGATCAGCACGCCCGCGGTGGACATGACCACCGCCATCAGCACCAGAACCGAGTTGTAGAAACTGTTGAACTGGGCCAGCAGGATGATGAACATGAGCGCCAGCGCGGCCCCGAAAGCTTTGCCGAGGAATTCGCCGGTTTCCTTTTGCTCCTCGTCATCGCCGGTCCATTCCCAAGAGACGCCTTGGGGCAGGGGCGTTTCGTCTTCCAACCATTGCGTCAGGGTTTCGATCCGTTCCGTGGGGGTGATCGTCACGCCGTCCTCGCGGGTCAACCCGCTGTCGACCGCTGCTTTCACATCGTAGTAGCGCTGTTGATCGACGCGGCTGATGGAGGCGAGTTTTCGGACCGGTGTGCGGGTGATGAAATTGGATAGGGGCACCTGACCGTCAGCGGTGCGGACCTTGAGGCTGTCGAGCGTGGAGAGCACGCGGAATTCTTCGGGCAGGCGCACACGGATATCGATTTCCTCGTCGGATGTGTCCACCCGCATCGTGTCGAGCAGGATGCCACGGGTCACAAGCTGGATCATCCCGCCGACCGTGGCGACATCCGCGCCGTAGCGACCAGCCTTCTCCACATCCACGTCGATCTGCCAGTCGATGCCGGGCAGAGGGCGGGTATCTTCGATATCGGCCAGTGCTTCGGTCTCTTCGAACTTGGCGCGCACGATTTCGGTTGCCTGTTCCAGCAATTCGAAATCATCGGCCTTGAGCCGCAGATGCACGGGCTTGGCCGACGCTGGTCCCATTGAGAGGTTCAGTGTCTCGGTCTGGATGCCGGGCAGTTTGGAGAGCTTCTCTTCAAGCTGCGAGAGCACATAATCGCCGTCATAATCCGGTTTGACATGGGTGTCCTTGAAGAAGAGGAACCCGTCCTCGGTCTCGGTCGGGCGGTCTTCCCACGGGATCAATTCGACCTGAATCTGGCCGATGGTGTCGCGCGGCGCAGACGAGCCGCCGGTGTTGGAATTGAGCCCGCCGTCACCGGCAAATACAAAGGCGTTGTCCACGCCGGGCTGGGCCAGCACAATGTCTTCGGCCTGATGCACCAGCGCGTCTTTTTCGGTCAGCGACAGGTTGCCGCGCGCCTTCACATAGATGATCGCCTGTTCGGGTTCTGTGGCCGAAAAGAACTCGATGCCTTTGTTATTCTTGCCATAATAGCCGAAAACCGAGATCACCGCGAACATGACCGCGACGATGACGATCACAGGCATTACGGGGTTGCCCGCGATGAAATAGGTGAAATGCCCGAAGGCGGAGCGTTTGTAGCCGGAGTCCACCTTTTTCCTGTCCCGCTCGATCCGCGCTGCCGAAAGTGTGATGCCGGTGAGGGACGAGCCGATCAGGAACAAAGCAGCGCCGAGCGCCACGCCGCCCTTGGCTTCGCCGCTCATGAGGTAGGCGGGGTTCATGAGCTGCATCAGGCCGAGAAACACCAGATAGGCCGACGGGATCACCAGAAGCGCGCGCAGCCAGTAGGGCGCCATGTCGCGCAGACCGGCCGAGGCGTGATCAAAGCTCCGCGCGATCCGACCGGAGACGCCGCCCATCACAGGCAGGTAGATCAGCGCCACGATCAGCGAGGCAGAGAGCACAAAGATGATGGTAACGGGGAGCATTCCCATGAATTCGCCCGCCACACCCGGCCAGAACAGCATCGGCAGAAAGGCACAGAGCGTTGTGGCGGTGGATGAGACAATCGGCCAGAACATGCGCTTGGCGGCCTCGATAAAGGCGGCCATGGGGCCTGCGCCCTCATCCATTTTCCGGTCGGCATATTCGACCACCACAATGGCCCCGTCCACCAGCATCCCGACTGCGAGGATCAGTCCGAACATGACGATGTTCGAAATGGTGATGTCCATCAGCCCCAAGAGGATGAAGCACAACAGGAAAGATGTGGGGATGGCAAAGCCGACCAGTAGCGACGAGCGGATGCCCAGCGAGGCCAGCACCACAATCATCACCAACGCAATGGCGGTGAGCACGGAGCCTTCGAGCTGGCTCACCATAGAGGAGACCTGCCGCGACTGGTCATTCGATGTGCCGACAATGATCGCCTGTTGCAACGGCTCCGGCCATGTTGCGAATTCGTCGGCGACCTCCTGTTTCACCAGATCCACCGTGTCGATGATCGGGAAACCTTTGCGTTTGACCACCTGAAGCGCCACGGTGTTTTCGCCATTGAACCGCGCCGTGCCCGTGCGGTCCTCGAAGGTCAGGCGGATGTCGGCCAGATTGCCCAGCGTCACCACACGATCGCCATTGACCTTGACCGGCAGGGACATGACATCGCGCTGGTCGTCGAACGAGGCGGGGATCTTGACCGAGAACGTGCCCTGATCGGTTTCGACCTCGCCTGCGGCGACAAGCTGGTTGTTGTTGGTGACCACGTTGATCAACTCGGCGGCGGTGACATTGTAGCTTTCGAGCTTGAGCGGGTCGATCACCACTTCGAGCATCTCGTCACGATGGCCGGTGAGCTGGGCTTCCAGCACGGGTTCGAGGCTCTCGATCCGGTCCTGCATCTCCTTGGCATATTTCACCAAAGTGCGTTCGGGCACGGGGCCGGTGAGGTTGACGATCAGGATCGGAAATTCGGAGAAGTTGACCTCCGAGACGGTGTAACTGTCGGCCCCTGCGGGAAAATCCGCCTCGACACGGCCCATCCGGTCGCGCACATCGGCGATGGTTTTGGTCTTGTCCCAGCCGAATTCGAATTCAAGCCAGATGCCGCCATAGCCTTCGGAGGCGGTGGCCGACATGGAATCGAGCCCGTCGAGATCGGAGAACTCGGTTTCCATCGGTTTGACGAGCAGTTTCTCGGCATCTTCGGCGGAAATGCCGGGGAAGGGCACGGCCACATAGAGGCCGGGGATTTCGATGTCCGGTTCGCCCTCTTTGGGCAGGCTGACATAGGCATAGGCCCCCGCGATCAGGGTCAGCGCAATAAAGGCCAGAATCATTCGGGCACGTTCACCGGCCCAGTCGACGAGTCCGGTCATTGGGTGGCCTCCGTCTGGATGTCTGTCTCGGGCATGGCCGCATCGGGCGTGTCAAAATGCGGCTCGACCAGAACGCCCGCGCGGACAAACTCCTGTCCCACGGTGATGATGTCGGCCTTTTCGGGCAGACCGGCGACCCAGATGCCCTCGCGCGTGTCGCGTAAGACGGTGACGGGCGCAAACTGTGTGCGACTGTCCTCGCCGACGAGCCGCAGGCCGATCCGTCCCTCGTCATCCAGTGTGAGTGCCGATTGCGGCACCAGATGGGCCTCAACCCCTGCCGAGGAAATGGCGATTTCTACCGTTTGACCGTCGCGGATGGCGAAATCGGGATTTGGTACCTCGACTTCGACGCGGAAGGTGCGCGTGGCGGGGTCGGCGGAGCGCGAGAGGAAGGTGACATTGCCCTGCACCGTCTCCCCCGAAATCAGCCGCGCATCAGCCAGCGCGCCAGGTTTGATCTTGTTCACATCGGTCTCGGAGGCATAGCCCACCAGTTTGATCGGGTCGAGCTGGATCACCATAGCGCAGGGCGCACCGGCTGTCAGATAGGTGCCAAGCTCCGCCGTGTCGCTTTCGAGAAGCCCAGCAAAAGGTGCGGTGATCGAGAGGTTTTCAATGTCGCGCTGGACCTGAGCCACAGCGGCGCGGGCGCTTTCGACACCGGCCTCTGCAGAGAGAATCTGGGTTTCCGAGGCATAGCCCCCTGCGGCCAGTTTACGGGCATTGGCCAGTGCAACTTCGGCTTCGGAGAGCGCGGCATGGGCCTGTGCAAGGCTCGAATCCCGTGTGCCGCGATCAAGGGCGCAAAGCTCTTGGCCTGCGCTGACGGTCGTGCCCTTGCGCAGCGGTTCGTTGATCACGCGCCCGTTGGTCTCTGCTGTCACCTGAACCGTGCGTGCCGCTTCGGTCTCGCCGCGCAGAACCACAGCCGAGTCGAGAATGCGGGCCACGGAATGTCGGGCCACCACAGCCACCGCACGGGCGTCCTGCGTGGCTTTTTGCGCTGGCGGGGCAAAGTCCTCTTGGCTCTCTGCGTTTGCGTCCGTCTGGTCCTGTCCGGTTAGGCGGTCACGCTCGAATATGAACAGATACAGGCCGATCGTGACGAGCAGGGCGATAAGAATGGAGACGATGCGCATGGCTTTACTGTCCTGTGTCTTGTCTTGGGTGGGGTACGCCCCGGAGCAGGGTCCGGATCAAGTTTTCTACCCGAGAAAGAGTTAATGGCATTAACATTGCGTCCAAGATGGGGAATCCTTATGGCAATCACAAGATCGTGTCGGCAATTCTTTCACTTTGGAACCTGTTTTTGCATCTGACAACCTCTGGGCGTGGTGTTGGTTGCGTAGCATTGGCATTTTTGCAAGGCGGGGCCCGTATGGATGAGCGCCCTTGCACAGGGCGCGTCGGATCAGGCCGGAAAGTGCTCTACCGCATTGCTCGCGCGGCTTGGCGCAGGGCCGGAATGGCAGATCATCCATCTGATCTCAGCGCAGGTCTTGGCAATCCGGCGAAGATCGGGGTAAGAGGGTGCAAGAGTTTGAAACCACATGAATCCCGTGCATGCGCAGGGGCGGAGGGCATTTGTGAGCCAGAGCGATACCTTCATCGAGGAAGTGACCGAAGAGGTCCGCCGCGATAAATTCTATGCTTTCCTGAAAAAATACGGCTGGATCGGCATTGTCGCCGTTGTGGCGCTTGTGGGCGGTGCGGCGTATAACGAATACAGCAAGTCTCAGGACCGCGCACAGGCCGAAGCTGCCGGTGATGCGATCACGGTCGCTTTGGGATTGGATACGCCCGAAGCGCGGGCCGAGGCCTTGGCTGAAGTCCCTGTCGAAGGCGACGCGCGTGTGGTTGCTGCGATGCTGCGTGCTGGTGAGCTTCATGCCGCAGGGGATGTCAAAGGCGCTTTGACGGTTCTGGCGCCGCTGATGGCGGATGATATGCTGGCGCCGGTCTATCGTGATCTGGCGGTTCTGAAATCCGCGATGATCGGTGCGGGGGAAATCCCGCCGGAAGATCGTGTGAAACAGCTTGCCGCCATTGCCAGCCCCGGCGCGCCCTACCGGCTTTTGGCCGAGGAGCAGATTGCCGCCGCTCAGGTCGAGATGGGCGAAGTGGAAGCGGCGATTGAAGGCTATCGGGCCATCTCGCAGGATGTCGGGGCAAGTAATGCCTTGCGTCGGCGTGCGGCTCAGATGATTGTGGCCCTCGGGGCCGATCCTGCGGAATAGAAAAACGCGTCGGGATCGTGGAATGAAAGGGAGTGCGGGTATGATCGGTCGATCTGGCAAAGCGGGGCTTTTCACAGCGATGCTGGCGCTGACGGCGTGTGGCGCGGGGCGTGAGGAGATTCTTCAGGGACCGCGTGTCGATTTGCGCGACGGTTCACCTCTGGCGGCTGCAACAGCCACCGAAACACCGCAAAACCGGGCCGAGAGCATTTCTCTTGGTCAGCAAGTTTCACGAGACTCATGGACCATGACCGGCGCAGGGCGCACTCATGCCTCCGGCCATAATGCCTTTACCTCCGGCGCGCCGAGCCTTGTGTGGACTGCCGATATCGGAAAGGGTAAGACTCGCAAGACCCGCCTGACGGTTGATCCTGTGGCTGCACAAGGGTTGGTCGTAGCGATGGATGCGGAAGCGCGTCTGACAGCCGTATCCGCAAGCTCCGGTGCAACAGCATGGTCGGTGGACCTGACGCCCGCGGGCGAGAAGCCGGGCAAGGTTTTCGGCGGTGCTTTGGCGATCTCCGGCTCCGTGCTATATGCGACGACCGGTTACGGCGATCTTGTCGCGCTTGATTTGAAAACCGGTGGCGAAATCTGGCGGCAGCGTCTCGATTCTGTCGGGGCTGCGGGGCTCACAGTCTATGACGGGCTGGCCTATGTGGTTGCGGGCAACGGGCGCGCTTGGGCGGTGGATACTTCCAACGGGCGCGTGAAATGGCAAATCTCCGGCCCCGAAAGCATCACCTCACGCGTCGGGGCAACCTCTCCGGCGGTGTCGGACAAATTCGCGATTCTGCCTTTTGCCTCCGGTGATCTCTACGGCGTATTCCGCAAGGGCGGTGTCCGCTACTGGACCTCCTCTCTGGCCGGTCAGCGCAAGGGCGTGGTCTATGCCAACGTCTCCGACATCACCTCTGATCCGGTTGTGATTGGCGGAAAATTCTATGTCGGCAATCAGGCCGGACGCTATGCCGCGTTCAATCTCGAAACCGGCACGCGGATATGGACGGCAGACGAGGGGGCTTATAGCCCTGCGTCTATCGTGGGCGGCTCTGTCTTTATCGTGACGGACCGCAACGAGCTGGTGCGGCTCTCGGCCTCTAGCGGCGAGCGGATCTGGGGTGTGCAACTGCCCTATTTCACCACGGAAAAAGAGCGCAAGCGCAAAACCGTCTTTGCCCATTACGGTCCCGTGGCCGCAGGGGGCAAACTTTGGGTGGCCTCGGATGACGGAATGCTGCGCGGCTTTGATCCTGTTTCGGGCGCATTGGCAGCCTCGGTTGCTCTTCCCGAAGGCGCGGCCTCGGACCCGATTGTTGTCGGCGGGGTGATGTATCTCCTGCTGGAAAACGGCTCTCTGGCTGCTCTGCGCTGATTCTCTTTGACGGGCGGCCCCGAACGGGTGTATCGGGGCTGCTTGAACCCACACCCGGAGCCTGTCTTATGTCCTTTTCTCTCGCCATCGTCGGTCGTCCCAATGTGGGCAAATCGACCCTGTTCAACCGCCTTGTAGGGCGGCGCTTGGCGTTGGTGGATGACCAGCCCGGTGTAACGCGCGATTTGCGCGAAGGTGAGGCGAAGCTGGGCGATCTGCGCTTTACCGTGATCGACACGGCGGGGCTTGAAGAAGCGACCGACGCCAGCCTTCAGGGCCGGATGCGCAAACTCACCGAACGCGCGGTAGATATGGCGGATGTCTGCCTGTTCATGATCGACGGGCGTGCAGGTGTTTTGCCTGCCGACGAAGTCTTTGCCGATATTCTGAGAAAACGCGCCAAACATGTGATCCTTGCGGTGAACAAGGCCGAGGGAAAAGCGGGCGAAAGCGGCTTTCTGGAGGCCTATGGTCTCGGCATCGGCGAGCCTTTGCGCCTATCTGCCGAACATGGCGAGGGGATGCCCGATCTCTATGATGTGCTCAAACCGCTTGCGGCGCAGTTTGATATTCGCTCGGCGCAAGAGCAGCCCGAGGTTGATGTCGAACTGACCGAGGAAGAGCAGGAACTGGGCGAGGGCGAAGACATCGGTGGCGCGTCGCGCGATTTCACCATGGACAAGCCTTTGCAGATTGCTGTCGTGGGGCGTCCCAATGCGGGCAAATCCACGCTGATCAACAAGCTTCTGGGTGAAGATCGCCTGCTCACCGGACCTGAGGCGGGGATCACGCGCGATTCTATCTCTGTGACGATGACATGGAACGGCACGCCCGTGCGGGTGTTTGACACGGCGGGGATGCGCAAAAAGGCCAAGGTGCAGGAAAAGCTGGAAAAGCTCTCCGTCGCCGATGGTCTGCGTGCGGTGAAATTTGCCGAAGTGGTGGTCGTGCTTCTGGACGTCTCTATTCCGTTTGAACAACAGGACCTGCGCATCGCCGATCTGGCAGAGCGTGAGGGCCGTGCGGTTGTGATTGCCGTGAACAAATGGGACGAGGAAAAAGACAAATCCAACAAGGCCAAAGAGTTGCGCGAAGAATTTGCACGGCTTCTGCCGCAGCTTCGTGGTGCGCAACTGGTCACGGTTTCCGCAATGACGGGCAAGAACCTCGACAAGCTGCAAGAGGCGATTCTTGATGCCCATGCGGTTTGGAACCGTCGCGTGTCGACCTCGCGTCTCAACAGCTGGCTGGGTGCCATGACCACGGCCCACCCGCCGCCTGCACCCGGTGGCCGCCGGATCAAACTGCGTTACATGACGCAGGTGAAGGCCCGTCCGCCGCAATTCATTGTGATGTGTTCGCAGCCGGATGATCTGAACGACAGCTATAAACGCTACCTTATCAACGGGTTGCGCGAAGACTTTGATATGCCGGGCACGCCGATCCGGTTGTTCTTCCGTTCTCAGGCAGATAAGAACCCGTTCAAGAACAAGACCAAGTCTACACCGTCGCGGCTGCGTAAACACCTCGGCAAAGAACGTGCCGACGCGCCGAAGGTCAAGAAACAGCGCCCGCCGAAACGCTGAACCATCCGTGCGGGTGTCTGCTTTTGGTGAGGATGTTATGAAAAAGGGGCCCGTCGCGGCCCCTTTTACTTTGATAGTGTCGTGTGAAGCTCTGCCTTACAAATCCAGTTCAACCCAGATCGGCACATGGTCGGACGGTTTGTCTTTGGCCCGCGTATAGGCGTCGATCTGACAATCGGTCAAAAGATCGGCGGCCTGTGGCGATAAAAGGAAGTGGTCAATCCGGATACCGTCGTTTTTCTGGAAGGCTCCGGCTTGGTAATCCCAGAACGTATAGGTCTCCGGCGCACCATTGCGGACCCGCAGCGCATCCGTGAGGCCGAGATTCATCAGTTTGCGAAACTTCGCGCGGCTTTCCGGTCGGAACAGCGCGTCGTCTTTCCATGCCTCGGGGCGTTTGGCGTCTTCGGGCTGGGGGATGAGGTTGTAGTCGCCCGCCATCAGAAACGGTTCTTCGAGCGCCAAAAGCGCCTCGGCACGCTGTGTCAGCCGGTCGAACCATTTGAGTTTGAAGTCGTATTTCGATCCGGCCACCGGCTGGCCATCGGCGTCGAGATCGACCGGATTGCCGTTGGGCAGGTAGAGCCCGCAGATGCGGATCGCGCCTTTGTCGCCAACCACGGTGGCTTCGATATAGCGGGCTTCTTCGTCATCGGCCCCGTCGCGCCCTGCGCCCTGTGCATCGGGCAGGCCACGGGTCACGTCTTCGAGCGGCAGTTTCGACAAAAGCGCCACGCCGTTGAACGATTTCTGACCGTGGGTTTCGACATTGTAGCCCATGTCCTCGAAAATCTCGCGGGGGAAATTCTCGTCGACGGATTTGATCTCCTGCAAGATCGCCACATCGGGTTCGGCTTCCTTGAGCCAATCCTGAAGGGCGTTCACCCGCGCTTTGATGCCGTTGATGTTGAAACTGGCGATTTTCATGGGCGCTCCTTCTTTTGTCCCTTTCTAGGGGGATCACTGGCGTTCGGCAATGGCCCGACCGGCTGCGGCGGCAGAGGCCCATGCCCATTGGAAGTTGTAGCCGCCGAGCCAGCCCGTCACATCGACCACCTCGCCGATGAAATAGAGGCCGGAGACAGATTTGGTTTCCATCGTTTTAGATGACAGCCCGTCCGTGTCCACGCCGCCCAGTGTCACCTCGGCGGTGCGGTAGCCCTCCGAGCCTGTGGGTTTGAGGGGTAGGGCGTGGATATGGTTCGCCAGATCCTGAATCGCCTTGTCCGACTGGTCGGCAAGATTTCCCCGCAGGTGCCACTTTTCGGCCAGAGCCGTGGCCAGCTTGGCCGGAAACAGGGTGGCCAGAGCGGTGTGCATCTGGCGACGGCCATTGTGGCTGCGCTCGGCCTTGAGGGCTTCGAATGCGTTTTGTGCGGGCGAAAGGTCTACCGTGATCGTATCCCCTTCGCGCCAGTAGTTCGAGGCCTGAAGAATGGCCGGTCCGGAGAGGCCGCGATGGGTGAACAGGAGTGCTTCGTCAAAGGACGTGCCATTGGCCGTGACGCGGGCCTCAATGGCGGTGCCCGCAAGTGGTGCGATCCATTCCAGTTCATGGGGGGCAAAGGTCAGCGGCACGAGGCCGGGGCGGGTGTCCAGTACCCCAAGGCCGAATTGCGCGGCGATCTGGTAGCCGATCCCCGTGGCACCCATTTTCGGAATGCTCTTGCCGCCGGTGGCCACCACCAGATTGCGCGCCTGCACCGGCTGACCGTTCAGAGAGACGGTGAACCGCGTGCCGTCATGGGAAATCTCGCCCACCTCGGTGGAAAGCCGCAAGTCGGCAGCGCGGGATTCGTGCAGCAGCATGTCGATAATGGCGGCGGATTTGCTGTCACAGAACAACTGCCCCAAGCCTTTTTCTGGATTTTTCTCATGCCATGTGATGCCATGCTGCGCCAGAAGGTCGATGAAATCCCATTGCGTGTAACGCGCCAGCGCCGATTTCATGAAATGCGGATTACGGCAGATGTAATTGTCCGGTGCGGCGTAGAGATTGGTGAAATTGCATCGCCCGCCGCCTGAAATCCGCACCTTGTCGGCGGGGCGTTTGGCATGGTCCACCACAAGCACGGAGCCGCCTGTAGCGGCTGCGAATTTGGCGCAAAACAGTCCAGCGGCCCCTGCGCCCAGAATAAGAGTATCGACTTGGGTCATGGGGCGGTTTGAACAGGCTGCGCGTTCTATTGCAAGCCAAGAAAAAGCCCCCGAGTGACGGGGGCTTTGGGGTGTCTGTGTTTTATGGGAAACCTGACGTCCGTGGAGGCGGAGGATCAGTCGCTTTCATGCACCTGTGCGGTGGCGCTTGGCGTGGTCGTGTCGTCCGTGTAGAGCACGGCCAGCACATCATTGAGCGCAGGAGTTTTGAAATTGACCCGCACATCACTGTTGGCACCTGCCTTCACGGGGGTGGAGCCGAGAACCTTGCCCTCTGTGCCGCTTCGCGCGTCATAGGCATAGATCACCCCGTCAGCATCGGCGCGCACAAGCTCAAGGGTCACGCCGGAGTTGGTGTTCTGGGCATCGCCGACCTTGATGTAATTTGCACCGGCAAAAGCGGCGGAACCGGCAGCGGCCAGCAGCGTGGCAGCCACAAGAGTTTTTACGGTGTGGGTGATCATTGTCTTTGTCCTTTTATCCTTTGCGAGACACCGGCGATATTGCGCGGCGTTTTCCCGGTCCTGTCTGATATGGGATGAAGGGCACTAAGGTTAAGGGGTTGAAAGATCACAAGATTGCGCGTGAAAAGTGACGGTTTCGTGTGTGAATTCCTGTCGGGGTTTCTGTGTATTTACGCGCGATGGAAAGGCGCAGGTCCTGCGTATAAAGGCGGCTTTCGCCTGTCTCGTGTGGTGAGGACGTGCGGGGTTGTGGAATGGTCCGGCGTTTTGCAGGTCGCGACAGAGAGCAGAGCGCGTGAATGTGAAAAGGGAGATCCGAAGACCTCCCTCAAAACCACGTCCCGAATGGGCTGCATCTCACATCGAAAAGGACACGCCGCAGCCGCAAGAGGAGCTTGCATTCGGGTTGTCGATCACGAAACGCGCGCCGATCAGTTCTTCGGTGAAGTCGATGGTGGCGTTCTCCAGAAAGGGCAGGGAGACCGGATCAATCACCACTGTGCCGCCGTCACCGGAGAGCACCACATCGTCTTCGGCGGGGGTGTCGAGGGTGATGTCATATTGAAATCCCGAACATCCGCCGCCTTCGACAGCGACGCGCAGCGCCTTGTCCTCGCCGGTTGCGGCGTTGATTTCGGCCAGACGTGCATAGGCACGAGGGGTCACTTTCGGGGGCAGAGTAAGAGCCATGATGTCGATCCCGGGTGTTCAGGCTGAAAAAACAGCAGATTAATGCGAAAAAGCGGCGTCATCTGTTTGTCGCCGGATGCTGTGCACAATATAGTTGTGGAAAACACAGGCGACAAGGACAGGGGTGAAGATACCTCTGAAACAGGCAGATGATGAAACCTTATGCAAGCCAGCCCAACGACACCCGCGGGCGGCTCTACCCCGAGGAACTGTCAACGTTCCGCTCCCCGTTCCAGCGTGACCGCGACCGGATCATTCACTCGTCGGCCTTCCGACGGCTGAAACACAAGACGCAGGTCTTTGTCGAACATGAGGGCGATTACTACCGCACGCGGCTGACCCACTCGATCGAGGTGGCGCAGGTGGCGCGGACCATGGCGGGCGCTTTGGGGCTGAACGAGGGGCTGGCCGAAGCGGTCGCCCTTGCGCATGATCTGGGACATTCGCCTTTCGGACATACGGGCGAGGATGCGCTCGAACTGTTGATGGCGCCCTATGGCGGGTTTGACCACAATGCGCAGGCGCTTCGGATCGTCACCAAGCTGGAAAAGCATTACGCGACCTTCGACGGGCTGAACCTGACATGGGAGAGCCTTGAGGGCATTGCCAAACACAACGGGCCGATTGTCGGGCCCTATGCGGATAAAAAGAAACATCCCGAAGACGCGCCTCTGCCCTATGCGCTCAAGGAGGTGAACGACCTGTTCGACCTTGAGTTGCACACATTCGCATCCGCCGAGGCGCAGGTGGCGGCGATTGCCGATGACGTGGCCTATAACCACCACGACCTGCATGACGGGCTGCGCGCAGGGCTGTTCACCGCCGAGGATTTGATGGAACTGCCGCTTACGGGACCGGCCTATGAGGAGGTGGACCGCCTCTATCCGGGGCTTGAGCGCAACCGGCGCGACCATGAGGCGCTACGCCGGATTTTCGGCTATATGGTCGAGGATGTGCTGACCATTGCCACCAACCGTCTGGAAGCGGCCAAGCCGGAAACCGCGCAGGACATTCGCGACATGGACCGGACGATCATCCGGTTTTCCAAACCGTTCTTCCAGAACCTCAAGGCGATCAAGTCCTTTCTGTTCACCCGCATGTATCGCGCGCCGTCCGTGGTGCGGGAGCGCCAGCGCGTGACCCATATGGTCAACACGCTCTTTCCGTTGTTCATGGAAAAGCCGGAGCTTTTGCCCGAAGAATGGCGTCATGAGGTGGAAAACGCGCAGTCGGAGACGGAACTGGCGCGGATCGTGCTTGATTATGTCGCCGGGATGACCGACCGTTTCGCCATTCAGGAATATGAACGACTTTGCGCCTGATGCGTTTGAGTATTTGAGGCACAAAGGAAACCGCAGGATCTGCGGGGGAGCGGGATATGGCGACAGAACAGTTGACGGGCTTGGGTCCGGTGGAAGCCTTTGCTCTTGTGGGCGCACTTGGTGTCGGATCGCAATGGCTCGCGTGGCGGCTGAAACTGCCCGCGATTGTGCTGATGCTGGCCGCCGGTCTCATCGTCGGCCCCGCATTAGGGCTGCTCGATCCGCAGCGCGATATTGGCGATCTGGTGCAGCCGCTGATTTCTCTCGCGGTGGCGGTGATCCTGTTTGAGGGCGGGTTGACCCTTGATCTGCACAAGCTGGGTGATGCGCGCAAAGGTGTGACACGTCTGGTTCTGATCGGCGCGCCTTTGGGCTGGTTTCTCTCTACATCGGCGCTGCATTGGGGCGCAGGGCTGGGCTGGGAGGCCGCGACGGTGTTTGGCGGCATTATGGTCGTCACTGGCCCGACCGTGATTGCGCCGTTGCTACGGCAGGCCAAGCTGCAAAAACGGCCCGCAAACCTGTTGCAATGGGAGGCTATCGTCAACGATCCCGTGGGAGCTTTGGCGGCGGTGCTGGCCTTTGAATTTGTGCTTGTGGGGCGCGAGGCGGAGAGCTTGCCGGATGCATTGCTGCAACTGGGTGTCGGGATCGCCATTGCCATGGCCGTGGGCATCGCGGCGGGAGCGGCGATTTCCTACACGTTCCGCCGCGCCTATGTGCCGGAATATATGAAAGTGCCGGTGCTGTTTGCCACGCTTCTAGTGACCTTTGCTTTCCCGAATATGATGCTGCATGAAAGCGGGCTTTTGGCGGTGACGGTGATGGGGCTGATCATCGCCAATGCCGATCTGCCGTCTTTCGAAGAGCTGCGCCGGTTCAAGGAACATGCGACGGTGCTTCTGGTTTCGGGCGTGTTCATCCTTTTGGCCGCCTCGATGGATTTCGCCTCCTTGGGACAGCTGACATGGCGGGCGGGGCTTTTTGTGGCCTTGGTGATCCTCGTGGCGCGTCCTGTGACCGTTTTGGTCTCGCTCATCGGGACCGGACTGCCACGCAACGAGAAGCTGCTTATCGCACTGACGGGGCCGCGCGGTGTGGTGCTTGTGGCTGTGGCGGGGCTTTTTGGCGAACGGCTCGCTGCCAACGGGGTGAGCGATGGCGCGGTTGTGGGGCCTCTGGCCTTTGTGCTGGTGCTGACGACGGTGGTGTTGCATGGATTCACGCTGGCGCCTCTCGCGCGGCGCTTGGGGCTTGCGTCCAAGGGCAAGCCGGGGGTGCTGATCCTTGGTGGATCACGGTTCACCACGGCTTTGGCCCAAGCGCTCAAGCGCGAGGAGGTTCCGGTGTTGATCGCTGATCCGAACCACGCGCGTTTGGTGCGTCCGCGCGCGGCGGGGCTGCCGGTGTTTTACGGAGATATTCTGGGCGAGGCTGCGGAAGACAGTCTTGAAGTTCTGTCCTATGCCACGCTCATCGCGGCCACGGAAAATGATGCCTATAACACGCTGGTGGCGACAGATTTTGGCTCGGAATTCGGGCGCGATCAGGTCTGGCAACTGGCCCGTGTCAAAGGCGAACGCGCGCGTCATGCGCTGCCGACGCAACTGGGCGGGCGTCCTTTCGGGGCGGGCAAGACCTATGGCGAGTTGGACGAGTTGATGCGTCAGGGCTGGAAGCTCTCCGTCACGCAACTGTCCGAGGATTACGGCTTTGACCAGTGGAAAGAGGACCGGCCCAACGCCATGCTTTTGGGGCGGATGAGTGCGGACGGGGTGTTCAAGCGCTTTCTGCCCGAAGATGCCGAGCTTTTGTTTCCGGCGCGTGCGGAGGCTCTGATCAAGGATCTGCCCGAAGACCAGCGCGAAAGTGCACGCGAGGCCCTCAAACGCCGCCGCACGGAACTGCGGGTGAATACCGCACGCGGGCGGATGAGCCCCGGTGTGAAACTCGTGGCGCTTGTGCCGCCGGAAGATCAAACCTCCAAACGTGTTGAATGAGCAAGCCCCGTTGACGTGGCGCACCTGCGTGGTAAACCCGCGCAGGACTGACAAAGAGAGACATCATGAACCTGTTCGCCGATATCCGTAGCCTTGTGATCGACAGCCTTAATGCGATGAGCGCCGAGGGTGTTTTGCCCGAAGGATTGGAATTTTCCAATGTTGCGGTGGAGCCGCCGCGTGATCCTTTGCATGGCGATATGGCGACCAATGCGGCGATGGTTCTGGCCAAGCCTGCCAAGATGAAGCCGCGCGACATTGCCGAGAAACTGTCCGAGAAACTTGCCGCTGATGCGCGGATCGAGACGGTTGATGTGGCCGGTCCCGGTTTCATCAACCTGCGTCTGTCCGAGGCGGTCTGGTCCGGTCTTGTGGAGACTGTGCTGACCACCGAGGGTTTCGGACGCTCGACCTTGGGGGCGCAGAAAAAGGTCAATGTCGAATATGTCTCCGCCAACCCGACCGGTCCGATGCATGTGGGCCACACGCGCGGCGCGGTGTTCGGGGATGCTCTGGCCTCGCTGCTGGATTTTGCGGGCTATGACGTGACCCGCGAGTATTACATCAACGATGGCGGCGCTCAGGTCGATGTGCTGGCGCGTTCGGTGTTTGAACGCTACCGCGAGGCCCACGGGCTGAGCCCCGAGATTGCAGAAGGGCTTTACCCCGGTGACTACCTTGTGCCAGTGGGCGAGGCGCTCAAGGAGAAATACGGCGACAGTCTTCTGGACAAGCCGGAGGAAGAATGGCTGGCCGATGTACGTGTCTTTGCCACCGATGCGATGATGGCGATGATCCGTGACGACCTGAAGATGCTGGGCGTCGAGATGGACCGGTTCTTCTCCGAAAAATCGCTCTACAATACTGGGCTGATTGAAACCGCGATCAAGGAACTGGACGAAAAAGGTCTGATCTATCGCGGCGTTCTGGAGCCGCCGAAAGGCAAAATGCCGGAGGACTGGGAGCCGCGTGAGCAGACGCTGTTCAAATCCACCGCCCACGGGGATGACGTGGACCGCCCGATCCAGAAATCCGACGGGGCATGGACCTATTTCGCGCCGGATATTGCCTATCACTATGACAAGGTGAAACGCGGCTATGACGTGATCATCGACGTCTTCGGTGCCGACCATGGCGGCTATGTCAAACGGATGAAAGCGGCCGTGTCTGCCCTGTCGGATGGCAAGGTCGATTGCGATATCAAGCTGATCCAGTTGGTGAAGCTCTTCAAAAACGGCGCGCCGTTCAAAATGTCGAAACGGGCGGGCACCTTTGTGACCCTGCGCGATGTGGTCGAGCAGGCGGGCAAGGATGTGACGCGCTTCATCATGCTGACGCGCAAGAACGACGCCTCGCTGGATTTCGATTTCGACAAGGTTCTGGAGCAGTCGAAAGACAACCCTGTGTTCTATGTGCAATATGCCCATGCGCGGATCTGTTCCGTGCTGCGCAAGGCCGAGGCGCAGGGGATTACGCTCTCCGATACGCCGCGCTTTGACGACTCCGCGGAGATTGCCGTTGCGCGCAAGCTGGCCGACTTCCCGCGTCAGGTGGAAATCGCCGCGAAAGGCCACGAGCCGCACCGGATCGCCTTCTATCTCTATGATCTGGCTTCCGACTTCCATGCGCTGTGGAACAAGGGCAATGAGAACGAGGCGCTGCGCTTCTTGCAAGACGATGCGGAACTGTCGGCGGCAAAAATTGCCCTACCGCGTGCCGTGGCCGTTGTGATTTCTGCCGGACTTGCTATCCTTGGGGTAACTCCGGCTGAGGAAATGCGTTGAGTTTCAAACGTATCGACCAGAACTGACCGGAACCCCGGGAGGGGCCGCATATCAAAACGAGGGCGAAGACCTTCAAGCGGCCTCTCAAGAGCAGATGATAACCCGCAGAAAACAAAGCGGGAAATGTATGAGGCAAAGAGGATGCAGGACGTTTTTAACGGCCCCGGTCAAGGCTATGCGCCAGCGCAGGATCGTGGCACCACTTCTCGTGAACATTATTGGCAACGCGCGGAGCCACAGGTGACGCGCACGTCGGATTATGAGGCACAAAGCCATCCGAATATGGCGGGCGCACCGGATGCGGACCGTTTGTTTTCCAAGGAAAATGTGCACTTTTCGCCACAGTCTGCCCCGCAGGCCGGCGCGGCTATGGGTCATGAAACGCAGGCTCCGCAAGCGGGCTATCAGGCGGCTCCGGCCTATGTCTACGACACGCAGGATATTCCGGAGATGGAAGGTGCTACACGCCCCCAACTCGGGCCCGCACAACTGGGCGGAGCGGTGATCTCGCTGGTGCTGATCCTAGGTCTGGCCGTTTGGGGCTACAAGCTCATGGTGCGCGATGTGACCGGTGTGCCGGTGATCCGCGCACTCGAAGGATCGGCACGGCTCCTGCCGGAAGATCCCGGCGGGCAGCTTGCCATGCATCAGGGGTTGGCTGTCAACTCTGTCACGGCCGATGGCTCCGCGGCTGCGCCTGCGGATCGCTATGTTCTGGCCCCTGCGGCCCCGTCGCTGACCGACGAGGATCAGCCGGTGTCGGCGCTGCAGCCTGTGCTCTCCTCCTATGAGCCAGCATCGGATGCCTTTGCCGTTGAACCCGCGCCGGACACGTTGGAGCAGGTCGCGGTGGCCGAAGACCCGCTTGAACTGGAGGCGGTCGAAGAGGTCGCGGCCAATGTGCCCGACACGCTCGACGGGGCAAATGTGATGACCTCCCCGATCCCGAAACCGCGCCCTGTCAAACTTGCTTCTCTGGCGACACGGACGGATTCCGCCAGCCTTGACGGTGTTGCCGGTGACATTCTGGCTGCTGTCGGTGCGGTCAATGAAATCAGCCCGAACGAGGTGCCGGATGGCGCAAGCCTTGTGCAATTCGGGGCGTTTCAATCCGAAGATATCGCGCGCGGCGAATGGGAGCGGTTGAGCGGTCGTTTTGAAGACCTCATGGAGGGCAAGACCCGTGTGGTGGAACAGGCCGAAAGTGGCGGCAAGACCTTCTACCGTCTGCGTGCCTACGGCTTTGCCGATGCCTCTGATGCGAACCGTTTCTGTGCGGCGCTGACCGCGATGAACGCGGCCTGTGTGCCGACGATCAAGCGTTAAGACATGGGGCAGGGTGCCTTTATCTTCGGCTGCGAAGGCGTAACGCTGTCTCCTCGTGAGGCGGCGTTTTTCCGTGAGGCGCAGCCTTGGGGCTTTATCCTCTTTGCCCGCAATGTAGACACGCCTGAACAACTCCGCAGCCTCACAAATGCGCTGCGCGAGGCCGTGGGCCGCGATGCGCCTGTGCTGATGGATCAGGAGGGGGGCCGTGTCCAGCGGATGCGTGCGCCCCATTGGCGGGAGTTTCTGCCCCCGTTGGATCAGGTGCAACAGGCAAGAGACCCTGACCGCGCTCTGTGGATCAGGGGACGGTTGTTGGCCGAAGACCTGCATCGCGTGGGCATCGACGTGAACTGCGCACCGGGACTGGATGTGGCCCGCGAAGAGACGCACCCCTTCCTGAAGAACCGTTGTTTCTCCGAAGATCACGGCATGGTTGCCCGTATGGGCCGCGCCTTGGTCGAGGGCATGGCCGCAGGTGGCGTGGCCCCTGTGATGAAACACCTGCCCGGACACGGTCGCGGCACGGTGGATAGCCACAAGGGACTGCCCCATGTGTATGCAACTCGGGCGGAACTGGCGGAGGATTTCGCACCGTTCGAGGCTCTGAGCGATCTGTCCATGGGGATGAGCGCACATATCATTCTGGACGCCATCGACCCGCACCGGCCCGCCACACAAAGCCCGAAGGTGATTGACCTGATCCGCGACGAGATCGGCTTTGACGGGCTTTTGATGACCGACGACATTTCGATGGGTGCGCTTGACGGCACGGTTCTGGAACGTGCTCAGTCAGCACTTGCGGCAGGGTGTGATATGGTTTTGCATTGCAATGGCGATCTGGCCGAGATGGAGCAACTCGCGCATCTGGGGGTGATGTCTGAGAAGGCGCAGAGCCGCGCGGATCATGCCGCCCATACGCGCCCGAGCTATCAGCCCATTGACATCACCGCTCTGGCGGATGAGTTTTCCTGAACGTAATTTCTGGGCACAACCCGTAAAGGCAACCAATGGCCGACTCCGATCAATTCGAGATCAGCGATGTATTAAGTGTCGAGGAACGCCTCGCCGCCGAAGCTCTGATTGTGGATGTCGACGGGTTCGAAGGGCCGTTGGATCTTTTGCTGCAACTGTCGCGCACGCAAAAGGTCGATTTGCTGAAAATCTCGATCCTGCATCTGGCGCAGCAATATCTGGTCTTTGTGGAGCGGGCGAAAGAGCTCAGGATCGAACTGGCCGCTGATTATCTGGTGATGGCCGCCTGGCTGGCCTTTCTGAAATCGCGCCTACTGTTGCCGCCTGATCCGAGCGACGGAGGCCCCTCCGGCGAGGAACTGGCCGCGCATCTGGCCTTTCAGTTGCAACGTCTGGAAGCCATGCGCGACGCTGCCGCCAAGCTCATGGCGCGCGACCAGAAAGGCCGCGACTTTTTCCCGCGTGGCATTCCCGAAGAGGTGCAGCGCAAGCGCAACGTCACCTATCGCGCGACGCTTTTGGACCTGATGCAGGCCTATGCCCGCGTGCGCACAAAGGACGAATTCCGCCCCTTTGTCATGGACCGCGAGGCGATCCTGTCGATGGAACAGGCGCTGGAGCGGATGCGGGGGATGATCCCTTACGCGCTGGACTGGGCCGATCTGTCGTCTTACCTGCCGGAAGGCTGGGAACTGGACCCGAAAAAACGCCGTTCTGCCACCGCCGCGACCTTTGCGGCATCGTTGGAACTGGTCAAACAGGGTCAGGTCGAATTGCGTCAGGGCGGCACATTCGCCCCCATCCAGATCAAAGCCCGTCCGAGCGGAACATCACGGAGTTAGCATGGCTGAAACTGACCAAAAGGTTGAACACGTCGAGAGCCTGTTCGAGGCCCCGCCTCTGGCCGAGCAGGAACGTATGGTCGAAGCGGTGCTGTTTGCCTCTGCCGATCCGGTGACGCTGGCTGATCTGGCGGCGCGGATGCCGCATGGTTGCGAGCCGAGAGCCGCGCTTGATCTGTTGCAAAAACGCTATGAGGGGCGCGGGGTGCGTGTGGTGCGTGTCGGTGATGCATGGGCCATTCGCACGGCGCCGGACCTTGGTTTTTTGATGCAAAAGGAAACCACGGAGACGCGCAAACTCAGCCGCGCGGCCATCGAAACTCTGGCGATCATCGCCTATCACCAGCCTTGCACCCGCGCCGAGATCGAGGAAATCCGTGGCGTCTCCGTGTCGCGGGGCACTCTGGACCAGTTGATGGAACTGGAATGGATTCGCTTTGGCCGCCGCCGAATGAGCCCCGGTCGCCCTGTGACCTATGTGGTGACGCCGGACTTCCTTGACCACTTCGGTCTTGAGAGTGCGCGCGACCTTCCGGGCGTCAAGGAATTGCGCGCTGCGGGCCTTCTGGACAGTCGCCCGATGCCGGGGGATGGTGATCTTGGGGACGGGGACGAGGAACAGGATGATCTGTTCGAGGACGAGTCCTGAGACCTTCACGCGCATGTGTGCCGCACCTGTGTGCGAAAGCCTTTCGCCACGCCTCCGGGAATGTGATATGAAATACGGGCAACAGGCAGAGGCATAGTGACATGAATCTCGACAGATTGATCAACATGGTCATCAACCGCGTGATCCGCACCCTTGTGAGCAAAGGGGTGAACAAGGGGATTGATGCGGGCTCCTCTGCGCTGGCCAAACGGCGCACACCTGCGCGCGGCGAGGATCTTTCCGACAAAGATCAGGCGAAGCGGACGCAGGATCAGGCCCAGATGTCCTCGCAAGCCAAAGAGAGCGCCAAACGCGCCCGCAAACTGGCCCGTATGAGCCGGAGAATCGGCAAGTTCTGAAGCGCGTTTGCGGAAGCTTCGGCTTACGGACGTGGCTGCGTCGGTAGATTACAGTCCGCGAAAATGTTTAGAGAGTTTGAGCCCTTGCCCCTGATAATTCGACGCAAGATCAGCACCGTATAGCCGGTCGGGGCGGCTTTGCATCTTTTCATAGACCAGACGCCCGACGATTTGCCCGTGTTCCAGCACAAAAGGCGCTTCGTGGCAGCGGACTTCAAGCACGCCGCGTGCACCTGCGCCACCTGCATCCACATTGCCGAAACCGGGGTCGAAGAAACCGGCGTAATGCACACGGAATTCGCCCACCATCGCCAGATAGGGGGCCATTTCGGCGGCATAGTCGGGCGGGATATGCACAGCCTCGCGACTCACAAGGATATAGAACGCGCCCGGATCAAGGATGATCTGGCCGTTTTGGGCATGGATCGGCTCCCAATATTCCGCCGGATCGTAATGGCCGATGTTGTCGAGGTCGATCACGCCCGTATGCGGCTTGGCCCGATAACCGACGAGATCACCCTCAGCGGGCTTCAGATCGACAGAGAACCCCAGCCCCTGATCAATCACGGCGGGCCCATCGACCAGCGGGGTACTCTCGTGCAGCGCCATCAGCGCGGGATCGGTGAGCACGGCCTGTCCGTCGCGGAACCGGATCTGGTTGAGCCGCATACCGGGGCGGACGAGCACGGAGAACGACCGTGGGCAGATTTCGGCAAACAGCGGGCCGTCATAGCCCGGAGCTATGCGGTCGAATTCGACGCCTTCATCGGTGATGAGGCGGGTCAAAAGGTCCAGCCGTCCGGTCGAGCTTTTGGCATTGGCCACGGCCTGAATCCCGTCGGGCAGGGCCAGCCGCTCCATCAGGGGCACGACATAGACGCAGCCTTTTTCCAACACTGCGCCCTCTGTGAGATCAATCTGGTGCATCTCGAACTCTTCGAGACGTTCGGCCACGGTGCGGCCCTCTCCGGCCAGAAAGGAGGCCCGAACCCGCCATGCCCGCGCTCCGAGACGCAGATCAAGAGAGGCGGGTTGCACCTGAGCGTCAATCACAGCCGGTTCGGCAGAAATCTCGCCGCGTGTGAGCATGTCGCGAATGGCATGGTCGGCCAGTACACCCATTGTCGTTCCTCCACCCTGATTGCGGGCACCTTGCGGGGTTTTCACAGAATGGCAGAGGCTTAACGCAAAACCGCCCGCAAGCCCAGAGGGTTGCGAGCGGTTTTGAGGTGTTGTTGGTCGGGCTAGCAGGACTTGAACCTGCGACCTTCCGTCCCCCAGACGGACGCGCTACCAGACTGCGCTATAGCCCGACGTGGACACGTTAAATAGAGATTTCCGTGGCGGGGGCAAGTGCTATTTTGCGAAAAAGACACTGAATTTGGAATAAGCTGCACGATTGCGTTCAACCGGCCAGACGCGCCCGCAGCGTTTCGATTCGCGCCACCAGTGCGGTGATCTCATCTGTCGGCATGGTCATCAGTTTGCGATGATCAAGCTGCCCCAAGACACTGGCCGCAGGGGTGATCTCGGGCGCGGTGTCCTCAGGGTCGTCCGGCAGATCAAGTGCTGCTCCCAAGGGCAGGCGTTCCGGTGTGGCGGGGGCCTCGGCCTCTGTGGGCGCGGCAAGGGGGGCGTCGGCGGGCAGCTCGGCCTCGTCCGTCTCCACCAGAGTCGGATCGGGGTCGTGATCCGCAAAGGACTCGCTCAGGTCGAAGTCGAAAGTCGCTTGTTCAGCCATTGAGTCCGCCTCATCCGCTTCGGAACTGTCTGTCATATCGAACAGCGATTCGGTCATCGCCTCCGACTCATATGTGCCTGTTTCGGCTTCATCCATCGCGATCGGCATTTCGGACGGATCATGCGGTTCCGGCTCTGTTGGCGCGGCAGTTGCGGCAATCTCGTCTGTGGTGGGTTCTGTGGGCGTGGTCTCTTCTAGGTGAGCCGTGAATACAGGCGCTTCTGCAACTTCGACCTCTGCGACCACCGCCTCTGCTGCAACCTCAGGCGCGTCAGATTCGGGCTGCGCCTCGGCGGTGTCCGGAGATACAGGCTCAGAGCGGGAAAAGGGGACAATGGTCTCTTCAGGCAGCTCTGCCTCGTAGTCCTCTTGGGATACCATTTCGGCCATCGGCGCGGGTGGCACAGGCGTGCGCACGGGGGCAGGTTCCGGCTCTTGTGCTGTTTCTTGTGCAGGTTGGGCCGGTTCGGGCGGCGTTTCCACGACAGCAAGCTGCACAGGTTCGGACGGTTTCGGCGTCGGGGGAATCGGGCTGTTCGTCACAGGCGGGGCGGTGATCGGCTCAACCCCCTCGATCACAGGGGAGAGCGAGGCGACATATTTAACCCCGTGTTCGCGCAAGAGTTTTTGCACGCCACGAATGGTCATGCCATCGTCATGTAGCAGCTTCTTGATCCCGCCCAAAAGCGCCATGTCGGCAGGGCGGTAATAGCGTCGCCCGCCCGCGCGCTTGATGGGTTTGACTTGGGTAAACCGGCTCTCCCAAAAGCGCAGCACATGGGCCGGCGTGTCAAGCCAATCGGCAACCTCGCTGATTGTGCGGAAGGCGTCCGGTGATTTATCCATTTAATATCAAGCCTTTAGGTGCAGTTTACGCTTTATTGCCTTCGGCCACCCGATCTTTCATCAGGTGCGACGGGCGGAAGGTGAGGACGCGGCGCGCCGGAATAGGGGCTTCGTCGCCGGTCTTCGGATTGCGGCCGACGCGTTCGGATTTTGAGCGCACGGAAAAGGTGCCGAAAGATGAAATCTTGACGGTCTCGCCTTCGACGAGGGCATCGGAAATATGCGCCAGCACACTTTCGACAAGGGCGGCGGATTCATTGCGGCTCAGACCCACTTCACGAAATACAGCTTCGCTCAGGTCCATACGTGTCAAAGTCTTGCTCATTTGTCTCCCCCTTTTGGACGGTTGAGGTGAGAGTGGCAGTTTGCAAAGCCCCCGTCAATATCAATGACTTGGGCGGGGCTTTTGACGCGCGGGAAGCCGCCCTTGGACCGTGACCGGTTACCAGCGGATGACAATCGCGCCCCAAGCCAGCCCGCCACCGATGGCCTCGGCCACACAGATGTCGCCGGTCTTGATCTGTCCGCGTTCCTTGCCGACCGACATGGCCAGCGGAATCGAGGCGGCGGAGGTATTGCCGTGATCCTGCACGGTGACAACCACCTGATCCATCGCGTGCCCGAGCCTTTTGGCCGTGCCTTCGATGATGCGGATATTGGCCTGATGCGGCACGATCCAGTCGATGTCCTGCGTGGTCAGCCCGGCCTTGCCGATGGCGGTCTCAGCGGTGGAGGCGAGTTTTTGCACTGCCTGACGGAAGAGCGCATTGCCCTGCATCCGCAGTTTTCCGGCCGTGCCGGTGGTGGAGACACCGCCATCGACATAGAGCATGTCTTTGTAATTGCCGTCGGAATTGAGATCGACAGACAGGATGCCGCGATCTTCCGGTGTGCCTTTGCCCTCTTGTGCCTCAAGCACCAAAGCGCCCGCGCCATCACCAAAGAGGACGCATGTGGAGCGGTCGGTCCAGTCCATGATGCGGGAGAAGGTCTCTGCGCCGATCACCAGAACTTTCTTCACCTGACCGGAGACGATCTGGGCGTTGGCATTGGAGAGCGCATAGATAAAGCCCGCACAAACGGCCTGCACGTCAAAGGCAAAGCCGCAGGACATGCCCAGCTCTTTCTGGATCATCGTCGCCACAGAGGGGAAGGTCAGGTCCGGCGTCGAGGTGGCGACGATCACGGCGTCAATCTCGCTGGCGTCCACACCCGCATCGGCAAGCGCGGCTTTCGCGGCGGCAGTGCCCATCATGGAGGTGGTTTCGCCT
Source organism: Celeribacter halophilus (assembly GCF_900114135.1). Classification (GTDB taxonomy): domain Bacteria; phylum Pseudomonadota; class Alphaproteobacteria; order Rhodobacterales; family Rhodobacteraceae; genus Celeribacter; species Celeribacter halophilus. The sequence continues at coordinate 164,430 of NZ_FORY01000008.1, read as the reverse complement.
TCTTCCGCGAAATGGCGGCGCTCGATTCCCGTGCGCGTTCTGATCCATTCGTCGGATGTGTCGAGAGTTTTTTCGAATTCTGCGTTTTCGACCACGCGTGCGGGGAGGTAGTGACCCACGCCGGTGACGACTGCCCGGATTGTCATGGCTTTGAGCCTTATGTTACTTATGACGTTGGGTCATTTTGCGCCGAGGCGTCGGCGGATGCAACCCGTGCGGCCAAACGTTCGGTGAACCCTGTGGAAGCCAGTTCATAGGCCAGTTTGATTGCGGCCGAGACGCCGGTGGCATCAGCGGAGCCGTGGGATTTGACCACTGTGCCTTTGAGGCCGAGGAACACCCCGCCATTCACGCGTCGCGGATCGATTCGTTTCTGCAAGCGTTTCAACGAGGTCAGCGCCAGAAGGGCGGCGACGCGGGACAGAGGCGTGGCCTTGAAGGCCTCCTTGAGGAAATCACCCACAAGTTTTGCCGTGCCTTCGCCGGTTTTCAGCGCGATATTTCCGGTAAACCCGTCGGTGACGATGACATCAACCTTGTCACCGGGAATGTCTCCGCCTTCGACGAACCCTTTGAAGTCATATCCACCGATGCCTGAGGCATTGGAGATCAACTCATTGGCGTCTTTCAGTTCGGCGCGGCCTTTGTGTTCTTCGGTGCCGACATTCAGCAATCCGATTCGCGGCAGATCCAGCCCCAAGCCATTGCGCGCATAGGAGGCGCCCATCATGGCATATTGCAGCAGATCACGCGCATCGGCACGAATATCCGCGCCCACATCCAGCATGACATTGAACCCCTGCGCATTGCGCGAGGGCCATAGGCAGGCGATGGCGGGGCGGTTGATTCCGTCGAGCTTGCGCAAGCGGATCATCGAGGTCGCCATCAACGCTCCGGTGTTGCCACAGGAGACACAGGCCTGAGCCTCGCCGTTTTTCACCGCATCAATCGCAGAGCGCATTGACGTGTCCGGTCGGCGCATGGCCTGACTGGGTTTTTCATCCATAGTGACGACCCCGGGCACATCGCGAATCTCGATGCGATCGCGAAGGATGCGCCGTTTGCGCACAAGTTTGTTCAACTCGGCAGCAGGGCCGTGCAGGATGAAATGCAGCGCAGGGTTTTTGGATGCAGAACGCGCAATACCGGCGACCACGGTCGCCGGTCCACGGTCGCCGCCCATAGCGTCAACCGAAAGCGTGACTTTGACGCCTGCACGTGCACCGAGCCTACCTTTACGTTGTGCCTCGGTCTCCGCAGAAGCGGCAGACATCGGATCAACTGAGGGCGTGGGCTCGGTCATGTGTCAGACGTCGTAAAGCGAAGCTTATGCTGCGTCTTCGTCGAGATCGATCTCGTCGGCTTGTGCGACGACTTCACGATCATCGTAATGGCCGCAAGCACCACAGACGTGGTGGGGGCGTTTCAGCTCGCCACAGTTCGGGCATTCAGCAGGATTGCCTGCAACCAGCGAATCGTGTGCGCGGCGCATGTTCCGCTTGGAGCGGGTAATCTTATTCTGAGGGACAGCCATGTCTCAACCTCGGTATCAAAGGGCAAAAGGTTCGAAAACCCGTGCCGCAGGTGGGCGGGGCCGGGGCCCCAATTTATCTCCGGGCCTCATGCCCGGCAAAACTTTGGCGCTTCATAGGCTTTCGCGGGCAGCGTGTAAACCATGGTTTTGCCATGGCATTCCGTCTGCGCCAGACGCGACAACATTCGTGGAAGCGAGGCCGGGAACATACTCGGATTTTGTTTTCGTGCAAGTCTTTTGTTTTTGCCGTGTTTATCCGGTGTTTTGCGGTGGTTTTCCGGCCTTTCGGGGCGGGTGTGTCCCGCCCGCGCAGGTTATTCGCCGTCTTTTTGCAACTTGTCGCGCAGAGCTTTGAGGCTGGCAAAAGGTTTGGTGTCCTCGTCGGTCATCGCCTCCTTGCCAGATTCGGTGAATTGCGTCACCGCGAGCTCGGCGCCTTCGACTCGCGGATAATCCGGTGCCGCCAGTGCCAGCTCTTCTTGTGCCACGGTGGACAGATGCAACGCGACGGGCAGAGGCTCTGCGTCATCTGCGGGCATTTCAATTTCTTCTTCCTCGGTATCCTCTTTGAACTTCGCGAGGTAGCTGCGGGTCACATCCGCGTCGATCCGTGTTGTCACAGGCGCGAGTGTGGCTACGCAGGGCTGGACCACCGTAGCCCCCAGTTTTCCCTCAAGGCGCCAGTCACGTTTGCCGACGGGAATCATCTTGCCCTCGAAGGACAGTTTCTTCACGGAAGACAGGCCAAGCGTGGCGGCCATTTCTTCCATATCCTCGGATGTGGGTACGAGGCGGAACGGATGCGCATGGGCGTCCGAAAGATCACGCAAGCGCAATTCCGCCCCCCAGCTTGTCAAACCGTCATGTCCCATTGTCGATGTCTCCTTGAACGTCGGGCCCTGTTTCTATAAGCGGATAAGAGGCGCAGGCTCACAAGGCAAGAGGGGGCACATGTCCGACCGCATTTTCCCGCAAAAGACCGCAACAGGGGTCTTATCCTGGGTCTCCACTCTGGCGAAAGCCGTGTTGGGGCTGACCCTTATCCTGTCTCTGACGGCCTGCGTGGCGCAGTTCCGCAATCACGGCTATGTGCCGTCCGCGGAGCAACTGGCGCAAATCTCTGTCGGGGTCGATACAAAAGAGACCATCAAGGACGAGATCGGCACGCCGGGCACAGAAGGTATTCTGGACAGTTCCGCATGGTATTACGTCCGCTCGCAATTCCGCCATCTGGGCGCGTTCGAGCCGAAAGAAGTGGACCGTCAGGTTGTGGCCATTTCTTTTGACGCTCAAGGGCGGGTCAGCAATGTCGAGCGCTTCGGGCTTGAGCAGGGTCGTGTGGTTGTCCTGTCGCGTCGCGTGACGGATGATGGGGTGAAGGGCATTACATTCCTCCAGCAGCTCTTTGGCAACCTTGGCAATGTCTCTGCGGAGCAGTTGTTGCAGTAAGCTTTGTATTTTACGGATTTGGAAAAACCGCGCATGGGAAGCCCCACGCGCGGTTTTTTTGAGTATTTGGACCATCAGAAAGCCGCCCGCGTGGTCTATGTGGGCGGTGGATGTGTTTAGTCTGCGTCTTTGGGCACGAAGCGCAGAGACACGCCGTTGATGCAATAACGCATACCGGTGGTCTCGCGCGGACCGTCGGGGAAGACATGGCCCAGATGCGCGCCACATTGATCGCAATGCACTTCTGTGCGGATCATTCCGTGGGTGGTGTCACGTGTTTCGGCTATGGGGGCATCGTCTTTGACTGCGTCGAAGGCGGGCCAGCCGCAATGCGATTCGAATTTGTTTTCCTGTGCAAACAGTTCCGCACCACAACAGGCGCAGGTGAAAACGCCGGGGGTTTTCGGGAAACCGGGATGGGAGAAGGGGCGCTCGGTGCCCGCCAGACGGGTCACCCTATAGGTTTCCGGGTCCAGTTCCTCGCGCCATTGGGCGTCGGTTTTCTCTATTTTGGCCATATGGTGTCCCTTTTGCTTTCGGTTGACCTCAGTCGCATTGGAGCTGCGACAGGGGATGAGTTTGCAGGCCAGACCATACCGAAGTCATGGCCCAAGGTCTTGACCCGCCCTGCTGTGTGCCCGCACATATGCGGTTCGGGTCGTGCGTGTGTGGTTTTAGCACAGTTAGGCGGCATTTGGCGCGAGGCAAGGCGTCAAGAAACCGTCATAACTTGCAGGCATGAAGGGGCTACCCATATTCTATAGGGACAAGAAAAGGACTCATAGCGATGTTCAAGCTCCTGAAAGGCCGTTACACGGCGCGCTTTGCCGAGACCCGTGCCGATGTCGAGGCGGCGCAACGTTTGCGTTATCTGGCTTTCGTGGCAGGCACGGGCGCGGTTGCGCGTGAAGACGGGCTTGAGGCCGATGATTTCGATGCTTTGTGCCGTCATGTGTTGATCGAAGAACGCAAGACGGGGCGGCTGGTCTGCACCTATCGCTTTCTGGACCTCGAAGGCGGGGCGCAAATTTCGCAAAGCTATTCAGCGCAGTTCTACGGGCTTGAGGGGCTTGCGGGATATGAGGGCCGGATGTTGGAGATGGGGCGTTTCTGCATTCATCCCGAGGTGAAGGACCCGGATATTCTGCGTGTGGCATGGGGGGCGATGACCCGCTATGTCGACGAGCAGGATGTGGCGCTTTTGTTCGGCTGTTCTTCTTTTCATGGCACCGAGTGGAAGGATCATGCCGATGCTTTGGCTATGCTCAAACACCGTCACCTTGGTCCCAAACGGTTCCTGCCGAAGGTCAAGGCCCCCAATGTATTCAAATACGCGGCGCGACTGCGGCGCAAACCGGATGCACGCCGTGCGATGCTCAAGATGCCGCCGCTGTTGAAGACCTATCTGATGATGGGCGGCTGGGTGTCGGATCATGCAGTGGTGGATCGCGAATTGAATACAATGCATGTGTTTACCGGCGTTGAGATCAAGGCCATCCCGCCTGCGCGCAAGCGGTTGCTGCGGGCGGTGGCAGGCTAACCTTTGCTCATGGCATATCCGTGCAACGGGCGGCTGTCGCGCGTCAGTAGGCTCGGGTTCCGGTCAAGCTGTCTGCCTTTTGCAACAGGGGCGCGAAACGATCTCTTTTTCATTGGTGAGATACTGGAAGCGGGGCGCGGTCTGTGAAAGACTCGCCGTGACCCCAGTTTGGAGCCGACAATGTTCAGAACCCTGAAAGCGCTTTTCACAAAAGCCGAGCCTTACGAGACGCCTTTGCCGGAGGCTGATGCGCAACATGCCATGGGCGCGCTCATGGTGCGGGCCGCGAAGGCCGACAACAAGATTCTGTTCGAAGAGTTGCAAGTGATCGATTCCATTCTCGCGCGCCGGTTCGGGTTGAACCCAGTCGAGGCGTCGAAAATGCGGGCGGCTTGCGAGAAGCTTGAGAAAGAAATGCCCGAAACGCAGGAAATGACCGCCATCGTGCGCAATGCCATCAGCATGGAAGAGCGCGAACGCACGCTGAAGGCGCTTTGGCAGGTGGTTTATGCCGATGGTGTGAAGCACGAAGAGGAAGATGTGCTTTTGCATCATATCGAAAAGCTGCTGGGCATTTCGAAAGAACGGGCAAAGGCACTCCAGTCCGAGGTGCGTGAGGGCTGAGTTTGCCGGCGCTTGACCTTTGCTACAGTGGCCTGTAGCGGGTCTTTATGGCACGCGCACCCGTATTACAGCTCTCCGATATTTCCCTCACCTTTGGTGGAGACCCCGTTTTTGACGGGCTCAACCTTGTTGTTCAGGAGGGCGACCGTGTCGCCCTTGTGGGCCGCAACGGGTCGGGTAAATCCACACTCATGAAAGTCATGGCCGGTCTCGTGGAGGCCGATCGCGGCAGCCGCGTTCTGGGGCCGGGGATCACAGTCGGCTATATGGAGCAGGATCCCGATCTGTCCGGCTTTGCCACTTTGGGGGATTTTGCCTCGTCCACCTTGGATCCGAGCGAGACCTATAAGGTCGATATGGTGGCCGAGGGACTCAAATTCGATCCGGAAACGCCGGTGGAGACCGCCTCCGGTGGCGAGCGTCGTCGTGCGGCCTTGGCGAAACTTCTGGCCGAAGCGCCGGGGCTGATGCTTCTCGACGAGCCGACCAACCACTTGGACATTGAAGCGATTGCATGGCTCGAAGAAGAGCTGCGCACCACGAAAACCGCTTATGTGCTGATCTCCCACGACAGGGCCTTTCTCAACCACCTGACCCGCGCAACCCTCTGGATTGATCGCGGTGCGGTGCGGCGGCAGGAAGAGGGCTTCGCGGCGTTCGAGGCGTGGCGTGACAAGATCTGGGAAGACGAGGATATGCAGCGCCACAAGCTGGATCGCAAGATCAAGGCCGAGGCGCGTTGGGCGGTCGAGGGCATCTCGGCGCGACGCAAGCGCAACATGGGGCGCGTCCGTGCCCTGCAAGACCTGCGCTCCGAACGTGCCAGCCAGATCCGGCGTCAGGGCACGGCGGCGATGGAATTGGACGTTGCGGAGAAATCCGGCAAGCGCGTGGTCGAGGCCGAGCATATTTCCAAGACCTTTGGCGACAGGGTCATCGTGCGTGATCTGTCCATCAAGGTGGCACGCGGCGACCGGATTGCTTTTGTCGGCCCCAACGGCGCGGGTAAAACCACGGTGTTGAAAATGCTCACAGGCGAGATGGAGCCCGACACAGGCACCGTCAAACTGGGCACGAAACTGGATATGGCAGTCTTTGACCAGACCCGCTCCAACCTGCGCGATGATCTGACCTTGTGGGAGGCGCTGATTTCCGACAAGGACATGCGCGTGTCGGGCAAGGCCGATCAGGTCATGGTGCGGGGCACGCCGAAGCATGTTGTTGGATATCTTAAAGAATTCCTCTTCACCGATGCACAGGCCCGCGCGCCGGTCTCCTCGCTTTCGGGCGGTGAGAAGGCGCGGCTTTTGCTGGCGAAACTGATGGCGAAACCGTCGAATCTTCTGGTGCTCGACGAGCCGACCAACGATCTCGACATCGAAACACTGGACCTGTTGCAGGAAATTTTAACGGATTTCGAGGGCACGGTTCTTCTGGTCTCGCACGATCGTGATTTTATCGACCGTGTGGCGACGCAGACCGTGGCGATGGAGGGCGATGGCGAGGCTGTGGTCTATGCGGGCGGCTGGACAGACTACCTGACGCAGCGGGGCGAGCGTGCCAAGGCGCAGGCAGGCAAAGCCAGCCAGAAACCGGCGCAGAAATCCGGCAAGTCGGAGGCCAAGCCGCAAGCGGAGAAGGCAAAATCCGGCCTGTCCTTCACGGAAAAACACCGGCTTGAGGCCCTGCCAGCGGAGATTGCGCGGCTGGAAGCAGAGATCGCCAAACTGGCTGATCTTCTGGCCGATCCGGAGCTGTTCACACGCGAGCCGGTGAAGTTCCAGAAAGCCACTGAAATGCTGACAGAGCGTCAGGCCGCTCTCGATGCGGCGGAGGAAGAATGGCTTACGCTCGAGGAGAAAAATTCCGGCGCTTGAGGGCGCCGTTTTTTTGCTCTACGGTTGTGTGAGCCAATTTTTGCCAACGGACTCCAGAGGTTCGGCAGGATTTGACCGATTTAGGAAACCTCACGGTTTCCTCACGCGAGCGTGACCTCTGACCCTCTGTTTTTTCGGAACAAATTCTCTATCTGCCTTGTTGAGATGTCGATGATGGCATCACCTCAAGAACGAGGCATACAAGGAGAAAATGATGAAACGTTTCGCAACCCCCGCGCTGGTACTTGGCGCATTCGCCCTGACCGCTCCTGCATTCGCTGGCGGCTATTCCGAACCGGTTGTCGAGCAGCCTGCAATCGCGCCTGCGCCTGTGGCGATCATGACCGATACAGATTGGACGGGTGGTTACGCTGGTGCGACTCTCGGCTACGGCTGGGGCGATGACGCGCTCGATGACGCCGACGACATGACTTACGGTGTGTTCGGCGGCTACAACTACGACTTCGGCCAATTCGTCCTCGGTGGCGAACTTGAATACCTCGGCTCCGATATCGAAACCGGTGCTTCCGAGCTTGAAGACATGACCCGCCTGAAACTGCGTGCTGGTTATGACGCAGGTCCGGCTCTGATCTACGGTGTGGTCGGTGCGGCCTATGCCAATGCAGACATTGATGGCGTGTCCTATGATGACACCGGTTACACCTATGGTCTCGGCGTGGACTATGCCGTGACGGATAGCGTCAATGTCGGTGCCGAACTGCTGCAAAACGAATTCGACGGTTTTGACGACAGCGGTTCCGATCTTTCGGCCACGACTTTAGGCGCCCGTGTGTCGTTCAAATTCTGATCTGACACGCGTCTGACTTCCGTCGGACATTTGTCTGGCACGGACAGGGCAACTTGTCCGGCCACCTCCCAAGAGGACGATTTGCAGCAGCGAGCGTCCTCAGCCCTCCGCTTTCCCGAGCGGAGGGTTTTTTCGCATCTGCAGCGCCCATCCGATTGCCAAGCCGGAGGCAATGGCTACAGTGTGTTCCGACACATATGCACGATGAGAGCAGAAAGGCCGCAGATGGCGCTTGAGGATGCAAAAAACCAGATTGATCTGGCCTTCACTGGAACGGGGCGAGGGCTGGTCTTCGAGAACGCCTTTGGCGGTGCGCTGTCGGCCTTCCGGCGGCGCTATAGCAAGGATCTGGCGGGCGTCGATCTGGCGATCACGGGTGTGCCCTTCGATCAGGCGGTGACCAACCGGCCGGGCACGCGCCTTGGTCCGCGCGCCATTCGCGAGGCCTCCGCGCTACAGGCCTTTGATGCGCCCTATGGCTGGGGCTATTCGCCGTTCGATCTGTTCAACGTGGTGGATTACGGCGATCTGGCCTTTGACTATGCGATGGTGTCGGAATTTCCCGACCGCCTGACCGATCATATCCGCACGATTCTGGCCGCGGGCGCAGGCAGTCTGGTGATGGGGGGCGATCACTATATCAGCTACCCGATTCTGAAAGCCCATGCGGAGAAATTCGGGCCGTTGAGCCTGATCCATTTCGATGCCCATTCGGACACATGGCAGGACGACGATCTCGCGCGGGTCGATCACGGGACGATGTTCTACAAAGCGGTGAAGACCGGCCTGATTGATCCCAAGACCTCTGTCCAGATCGGCATTCGCACCGACAACCCCGACACGATGGGCGTCAATATCATCGACGCGCGCACCGTGCACGAGCGCGGCACAGGGTGGGTCGCGGACGAGGTCAAGAAAATCGTCGGCACGCGGAATTGCTACCTGACCTTTGACATCGACTGCCTCGATCCGGCCTTTGCCCCCGGCACCGGCACGCCGGTCTGGGGCGGTTTGGCAAGCTGGCAGGCCGCCGCGATCCTGCGTGATCTGGCGGGGGTCAGGCTGACCGGCGGCGATGTGGTGGAGGTCTCACCGCCTTTTGACACCACCGGCGCCACCGCCATCGCAGGGGCGCATGTGCTGATGGAATTGATTTGCCTGTATGGCTGGACCCGCAGAGAGGATTTATGAAAATGGTTTTCTGGGGGGCATTGATTGTTTTCGTGGCGCTGCAAGCCATCGTCCGGCTGACGCCGAGTGATCCTGCGCGCTGGCATGTGGACCCGTTCGCCGCCGCAGACCCCGCGCCCGGCGGCGTGAAACGTCTCGTGACCGCACCGCTGCAACCGGAGGAGGCGCTGGCGCGTCTTTCCGCTGTGGCACAGACCGAGCCACGCACGCGCCATGTGGCCGGATCGGTCGAGGAGGGGCGTCTGACCTATCGCACACGCTCGTTTTTCTGGGGATTTCCCGATTACACCACATTGGCCGCCCGCCCGCATGAAGGCGGTGCTGAACTGGCGATTCTGGGCCGTTTGCGCTTTGGCAAAGCCGATTTCGGCGTGAACGCGCGCCGCGCAGAGGCGTGGATCGAGGCGGCTGGGTTTTGAGAGATCACGCGATGATGCTTGACGCGCAGGCGGATCACAGGCAACAGATCACCCCATGATACCCGAAGACCGCTTACACCAGATCCTCCAGCGTTTTGAATTCCTTGAGGCCTCCATGTCGCAAGGCACGGGCGATATTGTCGCCCTTGGCCGCGAATATGCCGAGTTGCGCCCTGTGGTCGAACAGATCCGCAGTTACCAAAGCCTCAGAGAGCAGATTGCCGAGGCCGAAGAAATGCTCGCCGATCCGGAGATGAAGGCGCTGGCCGAAGAGGAACTCCCCGCGCTCAAAGCGGCGATTCCCGAAGCCGAAGAGTCGCTCCAGATCGCGCTATTGCCCAAAGACGCCGCCGATACAGGCTCGGCCATCATCGAGATTCGCCCCGGCACGGGCGGCGATGAGGCAGGGCTGTTCGCCGGTGATCTTTTACGCATGTATCAGCGCTATGCGGAGGCAAAGGGCTGGAACTTCGAGATCATCGAATTGAGCGAGGGCGAGTTGGGCGGCATCAAGGAGGTGATCGCCAATATCAAGGGCGATGGCGTCTTTGCCCGCATGAAATTCGAGAGCGGCGTGCATCGGGTGCAGCGCGTGCCGGAGACCGAAAGTGGCGGGCGGATTCATACCTCTGCGGCCACGGTCGCGGTGCTGCCGGAGGCGCAGGACGTGGATATCGAGATCAACCCCAACGACATCCGGATCGACACGATGCGCTCCTCCGGTGCGGGTGGCCAGCACGTCAACACCACAGATTCGGCGGTGAGGATCACCCATATCCCGTCGGGGATTGTCGTGACGTCTTCGGAGAAATCCCAACACCGCAACCGCGAGATTGCGATGAATGTTCTCAAGGCGCGGCTTTATGATGCGGAGCGCCAAAAGCTTCATGATGCGCGGTCGGCAGACCGGAAGTCGCAAGTCGGCTCGGGGGATCGGTCCGAGCGCATCCGCACTTATAATTTCCCGCAAGGGCGTATGACCGATCACCGCATCAACCTGACGCTCTACAAGCTCGATCAGGTGATGCAGGGTGATCTCGACGAGGTGATCGACGCGCTGATTTCCGATCATCAGGCGGGGCTTCTCGCGGAGATGGAAGCGTGAGCGTCCAGACGGCTCTGATTGCAGGCACCAAACGGTTGAATGAGGCGGGGATCGAGGGTGCGCCCCGAGATGCACGGCTGTTGATGGCGCATGTGTTGGGGATTGCGCCGGGACGGCTGACCTTGGTCCTGCCGGATGCCATCACGGCAGAGCAGGCGCAAGGGTTTGAGCAGGCGATTGAGCGGCGTGCAAAGCGCGAACCGGTCTCGCATATTCTGGGTTACCGCGAGTTCTTCGGGAGGCGGTTCTCCGTGAGCACAGATGTGCTTGACCCGCGTCCGGAAACCGAGGTTCTGATTGCCGAGGCGCTGTCGAAACCCTTCACCTCGGTGTTAGACCTTGGTGTAGGGTCGGGCGCTATCCTTTTGACTTTGCTTGCGGAACAGGTTCTGGCCAAAGGGCTGGGCACGGATGTGTCCGAGGCGGCTTTGGCCGTGGCGCGGGGCAATGCCGATGCTTTGGGCCTGTCGTCGCGTGCGCGGTTTCAACAGGCCGATTGGTGGGACGGTGTCGAGGGGCAGTTCGATCTCATCACCTCCAACCCGCCATATATTGCGGCAGAGGAAATGGCGGCTTTGTCTCCGGAGCTTGCCCATGAACCGCGCGTGGCGTTGACCGACGAGGCGGACGGGCTGAGCTGCTACCGGATCATCGCGGCGCAGGTGCGGGCGTTTCTGGCGCCGCGCGGGCGGGTGCTGGTGGAGATCGGCCCGACACAGGGGGCTGCGGTCTCGGCACTGTTTCTGGAGCAGGGGTTGAAAGCGGTGCGTGTCCTGTCCGACTTTGACGGGCGCGACCGAGTGGTCTGTGCACAGGCCCCGAACCCGCATCCGCGCAACCTCGGCAAATAGGGTTTTGCCGGCACTTTTCCTCGTGGTTCTGCATCGGCGGAAGGGAAAATGTACTTATAGAAAGCAAATGGTAACCTTTCTGTGCAAGAGTTCCGGAAATCGGTAATTTGGCCGGTTTTTCGCGGAAAAAGCCGCATTTCGGCGCATGGGATGTGCAAAAAACGCTTGTAATGCCCGTTCTGGCGTGGTTATTGGAGACAGCGTAAGGCGGAGCTTCTCCCCGACGCTGTTACCCTGCACAGCTTTGACGTTGCGGCTCCCGATACTGGGAGCGCATGGGACAGACAAGCCAATTCAAGGATAAGCCGGTCCATAGAACCCGGCAGACACAGGCTCGACTTTACCGAGACATAGGCTCGAAAGAACAACATATGAGATCTTCCAAAAACCGTTCGCGGTCCAAGAACAACCGCAACCGTTCTGTTGGCAATATCGTCAACCGTGTCTTTGATAGCTCCGGTCCGGAGGGCAAGGTGCGCGGCACGCCGCAGCAGATCATCGAGAAATACAACCAGCTTGCCCGCGACGCGCAGCTTTCGAATGACCGCGTGGCCGCCGAGAACTTCCAGCAGCACGCGGAACATTACTTGCGTCTTCTGGGGCAAGCCCAGAAAGAACAGGAAGCGCAACGCGAACAGCAAGAGCGCGAACAACAGGAACGCCGCGAGCGTCAGGAGGCTGAACGCGCCGAACGCGAGCGCCAGCATCGCAAACGCGAGGCGCAGCAGCAACAACCCGCACAACCTGCGCAACCGGTTGCCGGAGAGGGCGAACAGCCTGATCTGTTGTTCTCCGAAAACAAAGCCGAGGCCAGCGATGCCGGTCTGGTAGAAACACCGGAAGAGGCTCCCAAAGAGGCGCCGAAACCGAAAAAGCCGCGTGCACCGCGCAAGCCGCGCAAAACCAAGGCGGAGCGTGAAGCGGAAGCTGCGGCCAAGGCCGAGAGCGCACCCGCGGAGTCTGAGCCGAAATCTGCACCGGAAACAGCTCCGGACGTGGTCGAGTAAGACCACGTTACGGATGTTCGGGCGCAACCCCGTGCTTTGAGCTTTTGAATATTAAAAACCCCCGTCCGATGTGGCGGGGGTTTTTCTATGGCAGATGGTGGGACGGGCGTTGTGGCTGGGGCCAAGCTGACCGCCCGCAGATCGTTGCGTGACAGTCTAGCCCTTGGCAACCTCGCGGGCTAAGGCACACCAGCCCTCAATAGGCACCTGTTCCGCCCGATCTGTCGGCTTGATCCCTGCGGCGATCAGACGGTCCTCGATATCCGTTGCCGCCCCTTTGAGCGAGGCGCGGAGCATCTTGCGGCGTTGATTGAAACCGGTGGCGACGATGCGTTCGAGCACCTTCGGGTCGGCCTCGAAACGCGGGGCGGGAAGGGCCTCGAAATGCACGACGGCAGAATGGACTTTTGGCGGAGGGCTGAAGGCTTCTGGCGGAAGTTCCATGACGATGCGGGCGTTGGTGCGCCACTGGCTGAGAATCGCGAGGCGACCGTATTTCTTGGAGCCGGGCTGGGCCACGATCCGCTCGGCCACTTCGCGCTGGAACATCAGCGTAAGCGAGGCCCAGTAGGGTGGCCATGCGGGCGGGGTCAGCCAGCGCACCAGAAGCTCCGTGCCGACATTATAGGGCAGGTTGGCGACCACGCGCACCGGCGGGGTGAGGGTTTCGAGCGGGTCGATCTCCAGCGCATCGGCGTTGAGGATGTCGAGCCGCTCCGGATAGATCGCCTGAATGTCGGCCAAAGCCGCCATCGCGCGGCTGTCTTTTTCCACGGCCAGCACCTTGCGCGCGCCTTCAGCCAGCAGACCTCGGGTCAGACCGCCGGGGCCGGGGCCGACTTCGAGCACGTCGCATTTGCTGAGGTCTCCGGCCTGACGGGCGATTCTGGAGGTCAGGTTGAGATCAAGCAGGAAGTTCTGTCCAAGGGACTTCTTGGCCACAAGCCCGTGGGCCTCGATCACCGCACGCAGCGGCGGCAAACCATCGACGGTGCTCATCAGGTGTCTCCCTTTGCGGCCATCTCTGCGGCCATGTTCAGCGCTGCAATCAGGCTGGTCGGATCGGCCAGCCCTTTGCCGGCAATGTCAAAGGCGGTGCCGTGATCCGGCGAGGTGCGGATAAACGGCAGGCCGAGGGTGACATTGACGCCGCCGGAAAAATCAATGGTCTTGATCGGGATCAGCGCCTGATCGTGATAGGCACAAAGCGCCACATCATAGCCCGCACGCGCCTTGGCGTGGAACATGGTGTCCGGCGGCATCGGGCCTTTGAGATCAAAGCCTTCCGCGCCGAGCCGTTCGATCAGCGGGATCATCCAGTCGAGTTCTTCGTGGCCCATTGCCCCGCCTTCGCCCGCGTGCGGGTTCAGCCCCGCAATGGCGATGCGCGGACGCTCGATCCCCCAGAAACGTTTCAAATCCATGGCGGTGATGCGGATGGTTTCTTCGAGCAGCGCGGGGGTGAAGGCCGTGGGCACATCCTTGAGCGCGATATGGATGGTCACCGGCACAACGCGCAATTCGGGGCAGGCCAGCATCATCACCACGCGTTCGACGCCGCCCAGATGGGCAAGAAACTCGGTATGTCCCGGATAGGCGAAATTCGCGCCGTCTTTCAGGACTTTCTTGTGGATGGGGGCGGTGCAGATGGCGGAGGCTTCGCCGGATTGCACCAGAGCGACCGCGCGGGCGATCACGTCGATCACACCGCGGGCATTGGCTAGATCGGGCTGGCCTGCGGTGGCGGGGGCGGCAAAGTCGTGACGCAGCACGGGTAGGGTGCCGGAGGCCACATGATGCGCCTCAGCGGGGGTAGAGATTTCCGCGAAACGGCTGCCTTCGGGCAGGTGACGCGGGTCTCCGATCCAGAAGAACGGCAGGGCACCATCGAGTGCCTGAGCTGCTGCGACCGCCAGTTCCGGCCCAACGCCCGCAGGTTCTCCGCAACTTAGCGCAATCGGCGCGTGTCGACGCCCGCTCATGGGATCACGATGGTGGCGTCGGCCTTGAGTTCCGCAAGGTAGCTGTCCGCCAGAGCGCCGATGCGTTGGGACTGCAACTGGTTACGAATCTGTTCGCGGTCGACATTGCCGGTGTTCTCATAGGTGCGTCCGCACATCATCAGGAAGACCAGAGTTTCGCCATTGGCGCGGGTGAGGGCGGTGGAGACCTCGCCGGGGTCAAGTTTGGACAGTTCGACGGCCACATCCGTGGGGATGTCTCCGGCTGGCAGGGTGTCGATTTGCAGCACCTCTTCCGGCTCGCCCTTGGCAATGCCGTAAAGGTCGTCACAGCTGTCGACGCTGGCTTTGACCTCTGCGGCGCGTTTGAGCGCGGCCTCGGAGCGTCCGCCTGCGATGTAATAGGCGGCGTAGGTGATGGCGTCGGCCTTGGGTGTGGGACGGGTGGTTTCCGCCACGGAGCGCAGCTGGAACAGGCCGATGGCGTTTTGCGTGGACAGGGGCGCTGTGATCTCGCCGGGTTTCAGACCGGCCACGGTGTTGCGCAGGGCAGGCGGCAGATCACCGATGGCAACCCAGTCCATCCGTCCGGCTTTTTCCCGCGAGGGAGCCACGGAATATTCGCTGGCGGCGGCAGCAAAGGCAGAGATCGACGGGCGTGCGGCGATCTGTTTGGCGAGGGCTTCGGATTTGGCTCTCTCTTCCGGTGTGCGTGCAGGCAGGAAGAGTTCGGACAGCAACACGCGCAGGCCGCCTGAGGGGCCGTTGTTCTGCATGGCGCGGTCAACTTCGAGGTCGGAAATCTGGGCCTTGTTGGCAAAGAGACCGCGAGCGATTTCGCGCCACAACAGGCCGGTTGCGACAAAGTCGCGGACGGTTTGCGCGCTGACGCCTTCGCGGGCCATGAGCGAGAGGAATTGTTCGGGTTTCAGCCCGCCACGTCCGGCAAATTCCTGAATACCTGCGGCGACCTGTTCGTCCGTGAGCGACAGGCCGAAACGGTCCGCCATCTCTTTCTTGAGCCGTTCTTCGATCAGGGCATCCAGTGCGGCCTGACGGGTCGGCGTGGCACCCAGCACGGTCATCAACTGGATGCGCTGGTTCAACTCGAATCCGGTGACCACGTTGTCATTGACATAGGCAACAGGGGCAAAGAGGTTTTGCGCGGCGGCACGATCCGGCACGCCTGTCCCGACAAGCACGGCACAGAGGAGCCCGAGGCTCGCTTTCTTCAATCCGGCGATCAGATCAGCCCTGAATTTGCGTGTCATGCCAACTCCCATATTCCACATGCGCCCCAAAAAGCGCGTTACTCGATGTCTTTCTAAGGGGTTTCACAACGCGGGCCAAGTGGATTGCAAAGCCTGACTGCGCACGCGGGGTAAAACTTTGCGGAAGTTCTGCTCAAAAGGCGCATGTGCTGGCCTTGGTCTGTTCTGTTGCAAAGGCCCCGAAGCCCACGGAGAAGGTCACGCGCGTGGTCGGGTCGAGGTCATCCGTGTCCCAGTAGCGGCGCGTCAGGCCGATCTGGACGCGGGTGCATTCGTTTTGAAACTTGATCCCGAGTTTGGCGCGGGTGACTTCGTCATTTTCGAAATCATGCCGGTATTCGCCGGTCAGCGTCCAGTGATCGGCGAGGATCACTTCCCCGTCGAGGGCGAATTCGTTGATCGGCTCGTCGCGGTCCTCCACGGCATCGGCGATCACATAGCTGTAGGTCGTGCCGATGCTGTAGGTGTCGCGCAGATAGTCCAGACGGGTGTCCCATTTGGTCATTTCCGCGTCATTGCCCACCAGCAGACGGTTATAGAGCGACAGGCGGTCGTTAAAGGCCATACGCGCCGCGAGAAGCCAGTCCGATTGGGTGGTCGAGAGGCCGGAAGAGGTGGAATAGCCGTCGGTATCTTCGAGATAGAGCACGCGCCCCAGTGTCACCGCATAGTCGAATGTCGGCCCGTAATGCGAGAATCGCAGACCGGCGGCGGAGGTCAGGCCGGTTTCGCGACGGTCGGCACCGGGAAAGCGCGAAAGTGTCAGCAGGTTGCCTTCGTCAAACTCGATGAACAGCGAATCCGTGTCCGGCACAGAGCCGCCGACACTGTCCGACCAGCCGAGTTGCAGGATCGGTTCAAGGATTTCCGAGGCACCGGAGGCGGTGCTGCGGGTCAGTGGCCAGCTTAGTTTGGTCTCGGCGCTGGCGGTGCCACGCAGGACCGTGCTGTCGTAATCCGAGTTCTGCCGGATGAGATAGGCGTCGGCATAGACGGAGGCCTCATTGTCGAGCCGCAAGCCGCTGTCGAAAATCTTGCTACCGCTCCAAGTGCTTTCCGCACCAAGGCGCAACACATCCGCCCCGTCCACATCATCGTTCGATTCGCGGTAATAGCTCGATGCGGTGAAGCCGTAGCTCAACCGTCCGGGCAGGCTCCACGGCTGGACATAGCGCTCAAAGAGAAACTCCCCGAGCACGGTGGGATTGTCGTTGTTGGTGCCGTCACCCAGATAGCGGCTGTAGGTGATCTCTCCGTCGATCGCCTCTCCGGCGCGGTAGCGTGACAGGTTGACGGTCGATTTGAGGTAATTGCTGTCGGAAATATCGTATTCCGAGAGATAGCTTGTGTCCGAAACCGCAGCGAGGTCGATGTCGAGCGCATAGCCGTTGCGGAGGGTCCAGTCGCCTTCGATTTCGGCATAGGCCCGCAGCCCGTCGGTGGTGTCATCGTCACTGACTGCGCCGTTGATCTCGATATCGCCATTGGTGAATGCCTGACGATAACGCAGGTTCAGCGTTGTTGTGTTGGTCGCCAGATAGGGCGAGACGGTGAGGTCGCGATGATCGCCTATGGTGATGAAATAGGGAATCTCGATCCCTGTGCCCAGCGTCGAGTCGGTGCGCACCTCGGGGACAAGAAAACCGTTGGCGCGTTCGAGCGTCGGGTCCGGCACACGCAGATGCGGCAGCCAGAGCACCGGCACATTCATGATCCGCATCTGGGCATTGGTGAAATAGAGCTGGCGGGCCTCGCTGTCATGCACGATCTCCTGCGCACGGATTTCCCACATGGGCACAGGCCGGTCGGCGCAGACTTCACAGGTCGAGGCCACGGATTTCTGCATCCGCAGGTAACGCCCGTCGATCACGTCAAGACGCGCAGCGGCCAGTTGCATCTGTTGGTCGATCACCATGCGCGCGGAGGTCAGGATGCCGTTTTGCAACTCTGTGTCGAGCTCTGCGGCGGAGGCCAGAACCACCGTGTCGGAGCCGCTTTCCGTCAGGCGGATCGGCCCGTCGATGCTCAGTGCACCTGTGGTCTGGTTGTAGGCAATGCGGCTGGCGGTGAGGCGGGTGCCATCATAGAGCACTTCGACATCACCGGTGGCGACGAGCATCTCCCCGTCAAAGGTTACGCCATTGGCCAGCAGCGCGGTGGGCAGGCTGGCGTCCTGTTGGCTGTCCTGTGCGTGGAGTAGGCTAGGCTGGGCGCCCGCTGTGAGCGCAAGAGCCGCCGTCACTGTGAGATGGCAGGCAAACCGCCTTGCGCCGCCTGTGAGGCGGGCAATACGGGGGCGGGGCGTGGTCATAGACGGGGCAGCAGCTCTCATGTCCTATCCATCTTCCAGATGCAGCAAAAGTGCAAGTGTGGCGAGGATCACCGCCAGCGGTGGCCCCCATGCGGCCAGCGTGATCGGCAGCAATCCATTCTGTCCCATGACAATGGCAAAAGAGCGCAGGAAATAGAACCCGAAGGCCAGAATGATGGCGGTGACCACGAGGGTCGAGGTCCGGCCAAGTCGTGTGTGGCGCATGGTGAAACCGGCGGCGATCAGCATCATCGCGACAAAGGCAAAGGGCAGGGCCAGTTCGCTTTGCAGCCACATCTTGTAGCTGCGTGCGGAAAAACCGGCGTCTTCCAGTTTCTTGATATAGGCCGACATATCCCAGATCGACACAGCCTCCGCCGAGCCGAACCGGTCGCGGATTTCCTCAAGGCTGAGGCTGGTGGGCAGGGTCAGCCGCGCATGGCTCGTGGCGGCGGCTTCCGGATTGGCAGCCCCTTGCAGCGGCCAGCGTTTCGCCTCTGTGAGCACCCATTGACCGTCTTCGATCCGCGCATCGAGCGCTTCGATGCGGAACATCGGCAGGCCCTCGGTGGTAAAGCCCAGAAAGCTGACGTCATACAGGATGGAGCCGTCGAGGTTGGACCGTGTGGCACGGATGACCATCTGGCCGCTTCCTGTGCCTTCGCGCAGCCAGAGCCCTTCGTCGGAGACGGAGAACACCTGACGTTCGCCCTGAAGATACAGGGTTTCGCGCTGGTCATAGGCCCGTTCGGTCGCGGCGGTGAAGGGGTTGAGCACGGCCACGCTGAACAGGCCGAAGACGAAGGCGACAATGGCAATTGGCACAAGAGAGCGCATCGCCCCGCGCCCAGAGGCCCGCGCCACCACCAGTTCCGAGGACCGCGCCAGTCCGAGAAACAGCGTGAGCGTGGCGATCATCACCACGATGGGCAGGATTTCGTAAAGGGTGGTCGGCACGCGCAACAGCGCCATGCCGAGAATGGCCGTGCCGCTGATCTCGACGCCGGAGAAATTGCGGATTTGATCGAGGCTCTCGACCATGGCGATCAGGCCCGCAAAAACCCCCAGCACCATGAGCAGGGCGCGGATATAGCGGCGGGCGAAATAGAGATCGAGCCTCATGGTTTCGCCTCCGTTCCATGTTTTGCACGTCGCCGCGAGCGCCTTGCGGGGCGGGCGGTTTTCCACATCAGCGCCAAGGCCATGAGAACAGCCACCACTGAGGCGACATAGCGCAGCGGCCAGAGCGAGGGATCATCGTTGATCATGCCTTCGAAACTGTTGTCGAGCGATTTGATGATGACCAGAAGCACGATGGCCAGAAGAATCTGTCGCCACAAGCCAAAGCGCGAGAAACCGCCAATGAGCAGCGCGGCAAAGCCGATGAGACAGATGGCGAATCCCTGCACCGCCTTGTTCATGCGTTGGGTGACTTCGGCCAGAACCTGCAAACGGCTGGAGCGCAACTCTTCCAGAAGTGTAGGGCTCGCGCGCAACAGATCGAAACTGTCTGTCGATTTGAGGCTGCGCCTTTGCGCCTGTGTCGTGCCGAACAGCCCCTGCAGACTATAGGCGAAACTGTCGAACCGTGTGACGGAGAGCCGCTGGTCTTCCAGGTCATAGACCTGCGTCATACCGTCGAACATCAAAAGCATCGGCCCGTCCTCGTCTTTGACGATCAAGGCCTGACTGGCGATAAAGCTCTGGCGTTCGCCTTCCGTGCGGCTGTTCGAGAGATAGACATCTTCAAGCTCGCCAGCGGCGGAGATATTGCGGACATAGAAGGTTATGCCTTTGACCGGATGCACGAATGTGCCTTCTGTCAGAAGCCGCGCGGTGATGTCGCCGGCAATCTCGGCGCGGCGCAGGTCCAGTTCGCGTTGCGACAAAGGCACAAGCACATGGGACAGCACCGCAATCATCAAAGCCACGATGACACCGAAATAAAGCACCGGACGGGCCAGACGATAGGGCGAATAGCCTGCGGCCTGAACAACCACCAGTTCGGATTCGGAAGACAAGCGGTTGGTCACATAGACGGTGGCCGCAAAGGCGGCGATGGGAAGCAGATTCACCAGAATGGTCGGCAGGGATAAAAGCGTGAGCTGGAGAAAGGTCGAGGCCGACTGCCCGTCTCCCATAAGCCAGTCCAGCAGGCTCACCGCCTTGTTGACCCAGAAGACCAGAGCCAGAACGAGCGAGAAAAACCCGAACAGCATCAGCAATTGCTGAAGCATGTATTTGTCGAATCTTCCCAAACCCGTTGTCCCGTACCCGTCCTGACCGTTGCGCGCGACCATATCGTTCCCTGCGGCTGGGAGAAAGGTCCAATCTCACTCTGGTCAGCCCCTCGTTTGACCGCTACCTATAGCGGGACATCAATTTACACAGGATTTGATATGACCGCGCTTGTTCAGCTTTCCGTTACCGCCCTCGATCTCGACGCCATTGCCGCCCGTTCTGGCCGCGTGGTTGTTCTCGTCAGCCCCGATGGAAAACTCGGACAGGCGGCGCGGCGGATCAACCGTCTGACCAAAGGCGCGCTGGCGCGTTTTATCGAAAGCGCGGCCTTCGAGACGCTCAAAGAGGGCGAGGCGAAAGAACTGGCCTATCCGACCGGTATGGAAGCGCAGGCCGTGCAGGTGGTCAAACTGGCCAATCAGGCCTCCAGTGATCTGTGCCGCAAGGCAGGCGCGGCCATCGGTGGTGCGCTTGGCAAGGAGGGCGCTCTGGTGCTGCCCGGTAGCGTCAAACGGGTCGAGGAACTGGCCTTGGGACTGGCGCTCAAACATTACAAATTCACCGATCACAAAACCGGCGACGAAAAATCTGCCGCTCCGGAGGTCACGTTTGCGGTGAGCAAACCTGAAACAGTCGATTTCTCCACAGTGACCGCACTGGCCGAAGGGGTGTTCTTCACCCGTGATCTGGTGTCGGAACCGTCCAATGTGCTGACCACCACGGAATTTGCCAATCGGCTCGTGGAGCTTGAAAGCCTTGGCCTCAAGGTCGAGGTCTTCGAAGAGGATCGTCTCGAAGAGCTGGGAATGAACCTCTTGCTCTCCGTGGGCCAAGGCTCTGTGACGCCCACGAAAATGGTTGTGATGCAATGGACCGGCGGCGGAGACAAAGCCCCGCTGGCGCTGGTCGGCAAGGGCGTGGTCTTTGATACGGGCGGCATTTCGCTCAAACCCGCAGGCGGTATGGAAGACATGACCATGGACATGGGCGGCGCGGGCACGGTGTCGGGCGTGATGAAATCGCTCGCCCTGCGCAAGGCGCCGGTGAATGTTGTGGGGCTTGTGGGCCTCGTGGAGAATATGCCTGATGGCAAGGCCACACGTCCCGGCGATGTGGTGACCTCCATGAAGGGCGACACGGTCGAGATCATCAACACCGATGCCGAAGGGCGTCTGGTTCTGGCCGATGTGCTCTGGTATGCGCAGGAAACATTCGCCCCGACCGCAATGATCGACCTCGCCACGCTCACAGGCGCGTGTCTGGTTGCGCTTGGCAACGAGAACGCCGGTGTGTTTTCCAACGATGATGCCTTCTGCAACGGGTTCCTGAAAGCCGCCGAAGCCGAGGGCGAGGGCGCGTGGCGTTTGCCCTTGGGACAGGGCTATGACGACCTCATCAAATCCGATGTGGCGGATATGAAAAATGTCGGCCCGCGTTGGGGCGGTGCGATCACGGCGGCGCAATTCCTGAAGCGTTTCGTCAAGGATGAAACGCCGTGGATGCATCTCGACATTGCAGGTGTGGCCTCGGTCAAATCGCCCACCACATTGGCCCCGAAGGGGGCAACAGGCTGGGGCGTTCTGGCGCTCAACCGGATGATCGACGAGATGAACAAGGAAGGCTAACCCCTTATGGGTGCTGTCTATTTCTATCACCTGACCCGCGCGCCTCTGGTGGAAACGCTGGGCACGCTGGCGGAGAAATCCCTCTCTGCCGGCTGGCGCGTGGAAGTGCGCGGGCGCTCGATCGAGCAGCTTCGCGCACTGGATCAGGCGCTCTGGCTGCGTGAGGGGTTTCTGCCGCATGGCTTGGCGGGCGGTCCGCATGACGCGGATCAGCCGATTCTGTTGTCGGCCACACCGGGGGGCAACGCGGCCTCCTGCGTCATGAGCGTCGGCGGGGCGGAGGTGAGCGCGGAGGAAATTGCCGCCCTTGATCGCGCCTGTATCCTGTTTGACGGGCATGACATGGAGGCGGTGCAACACGCGCGGCATCAATGGAAAAGCCTCACAAGCGCGGGGGCCGAAGCGCAATACTGGTCTGAGGAAAGTGGCCGCTGGGAGAAAAAGGCGGAGAGCAAGGCGGGTTAGGGTGCGCCCTGATCTGTCCGCCTGATGGGCTCGCTCTGGAGCGTGTCTCCCCGCCGCTTAGCGCGTCAGGATCAGCTTGTCCTGTTTGATTTCGATACTGTCATAACGGCGCAGGTAATCCATGCCGAGTAGCGAGCCGAACAGCTCGCCATCCGTCACATAGGCACGTACGCCATCGTCGGTGATGCCCTCAAGGGTCAGGGTGTCGATCTTTACAGAGGCGGTGCGCACCGTGCCATTTGCGGTTTGGGCGCGGCCGGTAAAGGCCAGATTGTCCACATCAACACCGGCTTTCTCCGCATCACTGAGCGACAGCACGACATTTGACGCGCCCGTATCCACCAGAAACTCCACCGGTGCGCCGTTGACCTCGGCAATGATGGAGAAATGTCCGGAATGGTCGCGATCCACGGTGATCACACCGGCGCCATCGCTGATCTGCGCAGGTGCAAAACGCGGGCGCACATCCTGCCATAGCCCCACAGCGGCCAGCGCGCCGATAAAGATCAACGCCCACAGCACGGCATGGCGCAGCATCTGCCCCAGATTGCGCCGGTTGGCGATGACATAATAAAAGGCAATCGCGCCCAGAAGGAGCGACAGGTAGAGTATGCGGGCGGTGTCCATCTGATCCATGAGACTATAGATAGGGGCCCGCGCACGATTTGTCAGCAGGCTGTGCTGCGACAAAGGGCAAAGGGATCAGCCGAGAAAGAACATGTCCTTTTTCCCGTCGGCGACGGACTGCACCGAGAGAGCCGCCAGAAGCATCCCCATCAACCGCGTGACCACATTGATGCCCGTGGCCCCGAAAACGCGTTCCATCGCCCCCGAGAGGGCGAAAAAGGCAAGACAGACCAGTAGGACCGCGACCAGAACCCCCAGCATCAGCAGGATGCCGGCGATGCCGTTGGCCTGATCAATCAACAGGATCATCGAGGTGATCGCCCCCGGACCGGCCAGAAGCGGCGTGGCCAGCGGGAAAACAGAAGGGTCTTCCACAGGCTGGTGTTCAGGGTGCTGGGCATGTTCCTCGCGGCGTTTCGTGCGCTTCTCGAACAGCATCTCCAAGGCGGTCAGAAACAGCAAAAGACCGCCCGCGATGCGAAAGGCAGGCATGGAAATGCCGACGAAGGTCAGCACATGGTCGCCAAAGAGACCGAAAATAGTGAGGATGCCAAAGGCAATCAGCACCGCCCGCAGCCCGATGGCCCGACGGTGGCGGGCGGTTTGCCCCTGTGTGATGGCCACGAAGAGCGGCGCAAGCCCGATCGGGTCGATGATGACGAACAGCGTCATGAAGGCAGTGATCAATACCTGTAGCTCCATCCTGCCGTCTCTCCCTTATCCGCCCGATTTTTCGAGCTTTTCAAGTGCTGCCAGCCAGAGCGCCTCGGCGCGTTCGGTGGCCTCTGTCACTTCGCCATATTTCTTTTGCCAGACGATTGCGGCCTCTTTGTCCTCGTAGAGTTCGGGATTGGCGAGTTTGACCTGAAGCTTCTTGCTCATATCCGTGAGCTTGTTGACCCGTTCCTCACATTTGCGCACCTCGGCACGCAGGGCAAGAATTTCGTCGCGGCTGGCTTTGCGGGGCTTGGGCGCGGCTTTCTCTTTCTTCTCGGATTTGGGCTTGTCGTCGCCTTGCAACAGAAGTTTGCGATAGGCGTCGAGATCTTCCTCATAGGGGGAGACGCGGCCATCTTTGACCAGCCACAGCCGGTCGGCCACGAGGCTCAGAAGGTGCATGTCGTGAGACACCAGCACCACGGCACCGGTGTAGGCCGTGAGCGCCTCGACCAGAGCCTCGCGGCTTTCGATGTCGAGGTGGTTGGTCGGCTCGTCGAGGATCAAGAGATGCGGCGCATCCAGCGTGGCGAGCAAAAGCGACAGGCGGGCTTTCTGGCCCCCTGAAAGACGTCCGACCTCGGTATCGGCCTGATCGGCCCCGAGACCGAATCCCGCCAGTTTGGCCCGCAGTTTCGGCGGATAAAAACCGGGCAGGGCGCTTTGCAAATGCTGCAAGGGTGTTTCGTTCAGGTGCAATTCATCCACCTGATGCTGGGCGAAAAAGCCGATGCGCAGCTTGTTGTGCCGCGTGATCTGCCCGCCCATCGGGTCCAGACGGTTGGACAGGAGTTTCGAGAGCGTCGATTTGCCCTCGCCGTTGCGCCCCAAAAGCGCGATCCGGTCGTCCTGATCAATCCGCAGGTTCAGTCGTTGCAAAACCGCCTTGCCGTCATAGCCGACCGACACGCCCTCCATATTGATGATGGGGGGCGACAGTTCTTCGGGTTCGGGGAAGGAAAAGACCACACGCGCCGCATCTTCGGGCGCGGTGATGGTTTCCATCTTCTCCAGCATTTTAACACGGCTCTGCGCCTGTTTGGCTTTCGAGGCCTTGGCCTTGAACCGGTCCACAAAGCTCTGCAAATGCGCACGATGCAGGTCTTGTTTCTTGGCGGCGGCGGCCTGAACCGCACGTTGGGCGGCGCGGGTCTTGGCGAAATCGTCGTAACCGCCGGAATACAGCGTCAGTTTCTTGCCTTCGAGATGCAGGATCGCGCCTACCGCACGGTTGAGCAGGGCGCGGTCATGGGAAATCAGCAGCACCGTATGCGGATATTTGGCGAGATAGGTCTCAAGCCAGAGCGCACCTTCGAGATCGAGATAGTTGGTCGGCTCGTCGAGCAGCAGGAAATCCGGCTGGGAAAACAGCACGCCTGCCAAGGCCACACGCATCCGCCAGCCGCCGGAAAAGGCGGAGCAGGGCATCTGGATTTCCTTGTCGGTAAATCCCAGACCTTTGAGAATGCTTGAGGCACGGCCTTCGGCACTCCATGCGTCGATATCGGCCAGACGGGTCTGGATATCGGCAATCCTGTGCGGATCGGTCGCGGTCTCGGCCTCCTGCATGAGGCTGGCGCGTTCCTTGTCCTCGGCCAGAACCGTATCCAGCAGGGAAACCTCGTTGCCCGGCACCTCCTGAGCCACGCCGCCGATGCGGGCGCGTTTGGGAATCTCGATGGCGCCGGTCTCCAACACCAGTTCGCCCTTGATGATGCGAAAGAGCGTCGTCTTGCCCGCGCCGTTGCGTCCCACGATGCCGACCTTATGGCCGGTGGGAATGGTGACGGACGCCTCTTCGATGAGAGTGCGGCCTTCGACGGAATATGTGATGTTTTGGATCTTTAACATGTTGCTGACTTGCCTGACGTTTCACGGAAGGTCAATCGCCGCTTTTCAATCGGCGCGCCTCATGCTATCCGGCGCGCAATCTTTGGGCGGGGCTTTTCGGTCCGGCCCGTTCCTTTGACATCACTATGAGGCTCATCCAATGGCGATCCAGCGCACATTCTCCATCATCAAACCCGATGCCACCAAACGCAACCTCACGGGCAAAATCGTTGCCAAGTTCGAAGAAGCCGGCCTGCGCGTTGTCGCATCCAAGCGCATCCAGCTGACCCTTGCTCAAGCGCAAGAGTTCTACGGCGTTCACAAAGACCGTCCGTTCTTCGGCGAACTGTGCGAATTCATGATCTCCGAGCCGATCGTGGTTCAGGTGCTCGAAGGTGAAGACGCGATTGCGAAAAACCGTGAAATCATGGGCGCGACCAATCCGGCAGAAGCCGCAGAAGGTACCATCCGCAAAGAGTTCGCCCTGTCCATCGGTGAAAACTCCGTGCACGGTTCCGACGCTCCGGAAACCGCAGCGCAAGAGATTGCATTCTTCTTCTCCGGTCTCGAACTGGTCGGCTAAGGGGCACACCCTTTCCGTTATGTTTTGGACATGCGAAAGGCCGCTCCTTGGGGGCGGCCTTTTTCTATGAGTATTTTTGCCATCAGAAAGCCGGACCGGTTTTATCCGGTGCTTAGATGTCGGGGGCGGGCGTTATCGTTTGAGACCTGTTCCGATCTCGTTGAGCGCGGCCTCAATACCGCTGGGCGCGGCGGAAGTATCAGCGGCGACCGAGGCGACAATTGCGTCAAAGCGCGTGCGAAGCGCCTCTTTTTCCTTGCCTTTGCAATCGTTCCACGGACGGCCCTGTAGCCCCATCACCATCGCGTAATAGCCGATGAAATGTGGGCGGTGGCCGCTTGCCAGAAGCCGCGCATAGGCGGCGTCCGGTCCTAGCGCGCGCAGCTCTTCGGCGCTCTTGATCCCCGCAGCTGCGAAATTTGCGTCAGATGCGGGGCCAAGGTTGCGAATGGAGGAGACGGGGGCAGGCACAGGCAGGGGCGCTTTGGCGGCTCAGGGTTTGACGACTGTGTCGAGCGCGTGAAGCGTTGCCAGAAGCGGAGCGAGGTCTTCGATCCGCAGCATGTTCGGCCCGTCAGACGGTGCGTTGTCGGGGTCTTCATGGGTTTCGATGAAGAGCCCTGCAACGCCCACGGCCACGGCGGCACGGGCCAGCACGGGGACCATGGTCCGGTCACCGCCGGTGGATGTGCCTTGTCCGCCCGGTTGCTGCACCGAATGTGTGGCGTCCATGATGACCGGATAGCCGGTTTGCGCCATACGCGGCAGGCCACGGAAGTCGCTCACGAGCGTGTTGTAGCCAAAGGAGGTGCCGCGTTCGCAGAGCATGATTTTTTCATTGCCGGTGGAGGCGAGTTTTGCGGCGACATTGTCCATGTCCCAAGGGGCGAGGAACTGTCCTTTTTTGACATTGATGGCTTTGCCGGTTTCGCCTGCGGCCAGCAGAAGGTCGGTCTGGCGGCATAGGAAGGCCGGGATTTGCAGGATGTCGACGGCTTCGGCGGCCATAGCGCATTGCGCGGCTTCATGCACATCGGTGATCACCGGACAGCCGAATTCCTCGCGGATTTTCGACAGGATGGTGAGGCCTTTTTCGGCGCCAAGACCGCGTTTTCCGGACAGGGAGCTGCGGTTGGCCTTGTCATAGGAGCCTTTGAACACAAATTCAGTGCCGGTTTGCGCACAGGCCTCGGCGATCTTTTCGGCCAGCATACGGGCGTGATCGAGGCTTTCCAACTGGCACGGGCCGACGATCAGGCCGAAGGGGCGGGCGTTGGAAAAGGTGACATTGCCGATGGAGACGTCTTTGGCGGTCATAGGGAGCCTCTTTGCTGATGTGCGCAAGCTAAAGCGTTTTTCGATACACCTGAACCACAGGGTTTCGGGACACGCCGCACAATCTGTTGATCTGGTGGGTGTTGATGTGGTGGGCCTTTCACAATCAACTTGTGACACAAGCCAATCGCAAAGCGCCTTATTCCACGAAGCAGGGGCAGGGCGCAAGCCTGTTGCTTTAAGGCAGGATGGTTTGGCAGATCTCCGCGCTTTTGACGGGACTTCTGGTTGGGCGCTGAAACAGACCGCTCAAAAGAAAGAGGAAGCCCGAAGGCTTCCTCGCAATCATCGACAGTTTCCGGTCGGTGTGACCTAGAACGGGATTTCGTCGTCGTCCAGAGACGGACGGCTGGAGCCGCCACCTTGGGGACCGCCCGCGCCACCTGAGCCGCCGCCGTAGCCGCCCTGATCGTAGCCGCCGGAGGGGCCCTGGTCATAGCTGCCGCCACCTTGACCACCGCCATAGTTGTCTCCGCCGCCGCCACCGGAGCGGCCATCGAGCATCACCATGGTCGAGGTGTAGGGGCGCAGCACCACTTCGGTGGAGTAGCGGTCATTGCCTTGTTGGTCCTGCCATTTGCGGGTTTCCAGCTGGCCTTCGAGATAGACCTTCGAGCCTTTGCGCAGATATTGCTCTGCGGTGCGGGCCAGAGGTTCGGAGAAAATCGCTACCGTGTGCCATTGGGTGCGGTCGCGTTTTTCGCCCGTGTTGCGGTCCTTCCAGGTCTCGGATGTTGCGACGCGGAGGTTGCACACCTTGCCGCCGTTCTGGAATGTGCGCACTTCCGGGTCCGCGCCCAGATTGCCCACGAGGATGACTTTGTTCACGGAACCGGCCATGCGATCTACTCCCTGAGATTCTTCAACTTGGACGCACCTTACACCAAACCCGCGCCTGCAATGGAAGGCCAAAATCCGCCTTCGGTGCGCTTGTCCTTTGAAACTTCCGATTTTGCGCCTATATTGCGCGGGATCGGATGGTGGTAAGTGGATTTTTGGATGTATGCAGAGTTTGGAACTTCCGTTGTCGCGTCCCGCACCTCGTCCCGCACTTTGTCCTGTGTAGGGCGATTTCGTCCGGGGATGCGGGCTGCAGCCGTTGCGGTCGCGCTTTTCGGCCTTGTGGATGGCGTTGTTGCCGAAGACATCTTTTCGACCAGCAATCGCATGGCGATCTTTGATTCCCAGCTTTCCGTGCTCGACGGGCGTGCTGCCCAGCAATATTCCAATTCGGTCACGCTTCAGCCCGAACGTTTCGGCTCGGATGCGGCCACGGCAAAATATACCGGCAGCTATAAGGGCCAGTGGTTGCCCGTGGCGGAGGCTATGGCACGCAAACATGACATTCCGACCGATCTGTTCTTGCGCCTTGTGCAGCAGGAGAGCGGTTGGAACCCCTCGGCGCGCAGCCCCAAGGGCGCGACCGGACTGGCGCAGCTCATGCCGGAGACCGCGCGGCTGCTCGGTGTGAATATCAACGACCCGCAGCAAAATCTCGAAGGCGGGGCACGGTATTTGCGGATGATGTTCAACCGGTTCGGCAACTGGCGACTGGCGCTTGCGGCCTATAACGCGGGGCCTTTGGCGGTCGAGAAATACAACGGCGTGCCGCCCTATAAAGAGACGATGAACTACGTCAAAATCATCTACGGATCGTGAGTGTTGCAATGCGCCGCGCCGGAGACGCCGCCAGAATTACCAAAAATCCACAGAGCCGTATCAGGGGCATGATTGAGCGCCGCTTGAGCCGCTGACACCCGTCAGACGGCCCCGCTCAGCCTCGTGTCAGGCCGATTGCCGGAAGGCACGCGGGGACTGGCCTGTGTGTTTGTGAAAGGCGCGGCTGAAATAGGCGGCGGAGTGAAATCCCAGTTTTTGCGCAATCTGCTTGATCGGAAGATCGGTTTCCGAGAGCATCCGGCGGGCTTCGAAATGCACCCTATCCGCGAGAATCGCCGAGGCCGAGCGCCCGCAGGCGATGTTGCAGGCCCGTGTCAAATGCGTCGGACTGACGCCAAGATCGGCGGCGAATTGCGCAACTGTATAGCCTTCGCGCAGCTTGCTTTCCACTAAGGCCGTATAGGCGGCGGCGAGACGGCGCGAGGCATCGGGCGTCAGGTTGTAATCCGGCATCACCGACATCTGGCGTTCGAGCCAGACCGCAATCATACCCGCCTGAAATTCCATAGCGCGGTCACGTCCCGGACGGTCGCCATCGATTTCCCGTTGCAAGCCTTCGATCATACCGGTGATCTCGTTTTGCTGGATCACCTCGCGAAACCGCATGTGCAGCGGCTCTTTGGGCAAGGCAAAGCTCGGCTTGTCCGGCAGATGCACCGTGTAGCCCATGACCTGACCGACAGGTTCAAAGCCATACATGGTGCGGGTTGGCAGGTAGATCAGGTTGTGCGGCCCGAAACCGCGGGTGACACCGGCGACCGTGATCCGGCCTTGACCGCGGGTGAACCACAACAGTGTCGGCGAACGATGGCTGCGCATGGCTTCGGTGCGCCATTTGTTGACATTGGACAGCGTGCCCGTGCCGCGCCCCAGCGTGTTGACGCGATAGGCGCTTTGCGGCGGGATGTCGGGAATATTGGGCGCGGGGGTCTTGCGTGGCTTGGCGTTGCGCGGTTTCGCCTCGGATGTTGCCTGAGCGGAGTGCGGCATGGCTGCGGCGCGTTTGGCAGCCTCCGGCTTGGCCACGTCGCCCTTCGACAATTCCCCCAAGGGCAGGGATTGGAAAATCTTACGCGGTTTTGTCTCGGGCATGGGGCAATCTTGTTCGGTTTGTGCAATTTCAACCGTAGATTAGACCTCACAGAGGGCGAGTCAAAGAAAACATTTTGTTTTCAATGTGATATGTGCATTTGTTTAGCTATCCGCAATCTCTGCGCAAGGCAGCGATATCTTGTGGAAGGCCTTCATACGCGCTCTAAACCATGTGCGTTGACGCTTGGCATATTGCCGTGTGGCGATGGTTGCGGCCTCTTTGGCCTCCTCCAGACCCATTTCGCCGCGCAAATGGGCGATCAATTCGGGCGCACCGATGGCTTTGGAGGCGGGAGCGGCGGGGTTCCAGCCTGCCAGATTGGCCTGTGCCTCGTCCAGAGCGCCTTGGGCCAGCATGATCTCGAATCGCTGCGCGATGCGGGCGTTGAGCCAGTCCTTGTCGGCCTCAAGCAGCACCGGACAGCAGTTCGCAAGCGGCATCAAGGGCGGCGGTGTGTCGGCCTGCCACGCGGCCAGACCGCGCCCTGTGGCCCGCAGAACTTCCCACGCGCGCTGGACTCGCATCGGGTTCAACCGGTCGATTTTTCCCGCGGTTTCAGGGTCTTCCGCGTCAAGCTCTGCCAATAGCCCTGCGTGATTGCCCTCATCGGCACGACGTTGGTCCGCTTCTTGACGGATCGTGTCGGGCGTGGGGGGGATCTCCACCAGCCCTTCGGTCAGCGCGGTGAAATACAGCCCCGTGCCGCCAACGATGATCGGACGCTTCGCACCATTCAGATAGGGCGTCACATCGCGCAGCCAGTGACCGACCGAATAGATCTCGTCTCCGGCGACATGCCCGTAAAGCACATGGGGTGCGCGGGCTTCGTCTTCGGGAGAGGGGCGTGCGGTCAGAACCCGCCAGTTGTCAAAGACCTGAAGCGCATCGGCATTGATGATCACGCCGCCCTGACGCTCGGCAATGTCAAGCGCAAGTGCCGACTTGCCGGAGGCTGTGGGTCCGGCGATCAGCACGGGCTGCGTGGGCGATATGTCGAAGGGCAGGGTCATGGGGGCGATGTTTCAGGCCATCGCCGCGCTGTCAATATCCCGCAGGAAAACGGGGCCCCGAAAGGCCCCGCGTTTTGTCATGTTTGGCCGTGTTTGCAGCAGATGGCGCTCTGTCGTGCCACCGGTTCCGCCTACGGTGTTCAGTCGGCCTTGTGCAGCACGATCTGCTGGAATGGAATCTCGATGCCTTGGGCGTTGAATTCCTCGTAGATTGCCTGTGGGAAGCTGTATTTGACTGCGAAGTAATCCTCACCCTTCACAAAGGGGCGCACCAGAAGATCGACGCTGGAGGCGGCGAGGTCCTGCACTTCGACAAAGGGGGCCGGATCGGCCAACACGCGCGGATCGGCGTCGAGCACCTTTTTGATCGCGGCTTTCACCTTGGAAATATCGGAGCCATAGGCGACCGAGGCGATCATATCCACGCCGCGCACCGGATGGTGAGAGTGGTTGGTGATCTTGGTGCCCCAGATTTCCGAGTTGGGGATGATGATGTGTTGGTTGTCAAAGGTGATCATATCCGTGGTGAACAGGGTGATCGCCTCGACCTTGCCGAAAACACCGGCGGCCTCGACAAAATCGCCCACTTTGAAGGGACGGAACACGATGAGCATCACACCGGCGGCAAGGCTGGAGAGCGTACCTTGAAGTGCCAGACCGATGGCGAGACCGGCGGCGCCGAGGATGGCCACAAGCGAGGTGGTCTGGATGCCGAAACGGTCGAGAATGATGAGACCTGCAAAGATCAGGACGGCATAGCGGGCCAGCGAGCCGAAGAACTGGAACAGCGTGTCATCCAGCGAGTCATGGCTTTCGCCCAGTTTGAGGATGAGTTTTTTCACCAGTCCTGCAACCCAGAACGCGACCGCCGCGATCAGAATGACATAAAGGATGTTGATCAGATTGGCCTGTAGCCATCCGAAGGAGGTGTTGACACTGTCCATTGTGGTCCTTGTTTTCTTATATGGATGCGAGAGGGTATTCTATGATCGTGTTTCGGGCAAAAGGAGCGGGGAAAAGGCGTTTTGGCCTCCCCGCAGAGTTTCCGAAAAAGGCGCATTGATCCTGCTGGCGTTTTCGCGCATTTTGCCGGCAATCAAATTCATATCGGGGACATGTTATGAGCGACGCGGAGCTTGAGACGGGCAAGGATCACCCTGCCACGAAATATAAACGTGTGCTGTTGAAGATCTCGGGCGAGGCGCTCATGGGCGACCAGGGATTCGGTCTTCATCCGCCGACGGTGGAACGGATCGCCAAAGAGGTGAAATCCGTGCATGATCTCGGTGTCGAGATCTGTATGGTGATCGGGGGCGGTAATATCTTTCGCGGGCTGCAAGGCTCGGCGCAGGGGATGGAACGCACCACCGCCGATTACATGGGGATGCTGGCCACGGTGATGAACGCACTAGGTATGCAGGCCGCGCTGGAAGGTCTGGGTATTCACACGCGGGTGATCTCCGCGATCACCATGAACGAGGTGGCCGAGCCCTATATCCGCCGCCGCGCGGTGCGCCACCTTGAGAAAAAACGGATCTGTATCTTTGCCGCAGGCACCGGCAACCCCTATTTCACCACCGACACGGCGGCCACGCTGCGCGCCAATGAAATGGCTTGTGAGGCGATCTTCATGGGCAAGAACGGCGTGGACGGGGTCTATGACAAGGATCCCAAGACCAACCCTGATGCCAAACGCTACGATCACGTCAGCTATGACGAGGTGCTGCGCAAGAATCTCAAGGTCATGGATGCCTCCGCCATCGCGCTGGCGCGTGACAATGATTTGCCGCTGGTGGTCTTCCCGCTGGACGCGCCGGGGGGCTTCCGCTCCATCCTTGCGGGCGAAGGTACCTATACATTGGTGAACTGATAGGGCTATAAGCGCAGCGACCCGCGTCGCCGCGAAACGATACGAAAAGAGGGGAAACTCACCCATGTCCGAAGATTTTGAACTCGATACCTCAGACCTGTCCAAACGTATGGACGGGGCTTTGAACAACCTGCGGACGGAATTCGCTTCTTTGCGGACGGGGCGTGCCTCCGGCTCGATGCTGGAACCGATCATGGTGGACGCCTACGGCTCCATGACCCCGATCAATCAGGTCGGCACCGTGAACGTGCCGGAGCCGCGAATGGTGACGATCAACGTCTGGGACAAAGGTCTTGTGAACAAGGTCGAGAAAGCCATTCGCGAGAGCGGTCTGGGCATCAACCCGCAGCTCAACGGGACGATCATCATGCTGCCGATTCCCGAGCTGAACGAAGAACGCCGCCGCGAGTTGACCAAAGTGGCCGGCCAATATGCCGAACACGCCCGCGTCGCCGTGCGCAACGTGCGCCGTGACGGGATGGAGCAGATCAAGAAGCACAAGGACGGCATGTCCGACGACGACCAGAAATTCTGGGAATCCGAAGTGCAGGATTTGACCGACAAACATATCAAAATGATCGACGATCTTCTGGCCAACAAGCAAGAAGAGATCATGCAGGTTTAAGGGGGGCGAAAGCGTCGTTTTATGGCGCTTTTACCATTGTTTGGAACATGTCTGAAACGCGGGGCTCTCGCGTTTCAGACGATTGTATTTTGAGAGGCGCGATGAGCGAGACAAGCCCATCAAATTCAAGCCAATCCGGTTCCGGAGAGGCGAATACGGGCGGTCCGACCCATGTTGCCGTAATTATGGATGGCAACGGTCGCTGGGCGCAGTCCCGCGGCAAACCGCGCCTTTTCGGCCACCATGCAGGGGCCAAACGGGTCAAGGAAATCGTGCGCGCCTGTCCCGATCTGGGCGTGGAATACCTGACCATTTTTGCCTTTTCGACAGAGAACTGGAAACGCACCCAGACCGAAGTCTCCGGCCTCATGTCCCTGTTCCGCCGCTACATTCAGGGAGAGATGAAAGGGCTTGTGGCCGAAGGTGTGCGTGTGCGCTTCATTGGTGACCGCGTGCGGCTTGACAAGAAACTCATCCGGTTGATGGACGAGCTTGAAGAGGTCACAAAAGAGAATTCCCGCGTGCATCTGACCATTGCGATCAATTACGGCGGGCGCGACGAGGTCTCTCGCGCGGTCAAAGATCTTGCGCATGATGTGGCGCAAGGCAATCTCGACCCCGATACGGTCGATGAAACCACGCTGACACGCTATCTCGACACGCGCGTTCTGCCGGACCCCGATTTGGTCATTCGCACCTCGGGCGAGGCACGGATTTCCAACTTTCTGCTTTGGCAGTCGGCCTATTCCGAATATGAATTCATCGACACGCTCTGGCCGGATTTCACTGCAGAGGTCTTTGCCGAATGCGTATCGCGCTATGCGGGCCGCGACCGGCGTTTTGGCGGGGTGAAATCGTGAGCGCAAATTCTCCCAAAACCGGCAAATGGCGCGATCTGATGCCTCGGCTTCTGTCGGCTGTGGTGATGGTCGCAGTCGGACTTGGTGCCGTGCTGACCTCACATCTGGCCTTTAGCGGTCTTGTGGCCGTTGTTGGCCTCGTCGGCCTGTGGGAACTCTGGCGGATGTGGCAGGTGAAACAGGCCACAGGGATGACGGCGGGAGATCGCAATGTGCTGCTGGCCTATCTGGCTGTGCTGGTGCTGGGTTGCCTCGGCCTTGTGACCCTGTCTGCGGAGGGCGGGCGTGCGCTCTTGCTCTATGTTATCGGTTTGGTCGTGGTGACGGATTCTATGGGCTATCTGGTCGGCAAGACCTTGGGCGGGCCGAAATTCTGGCCGCGCATCAGCCCGAACAAGACATGGTCCGGCGTTCTGGGCGGCTGGATCGGGGCAGGGCTGTTAGGCTATTTCTGCCATCCCTTCATGCCCGAAGGGCTTGTGCGTCTGTGGTTCTTTGTCACCTCCTCGATGATCCTGTCCTTTGCCTCGCAACTGGGCGATATGGCCGAAAGCGGGCTGAAGCGTCGTATGGGCGTCAAGGACAGTTCCAACATCATCCCCGGACACGGGGGAGTGCTCGATCGGTTCGATGCGCTTCTGGCGCTTGGGGCGCTGGCCTTTATCCTCGATGTGATCTTCGGCTGAGGCAGATATGCGACGCATTTCCATTTTCGGTGCTACGGGGTCCATCGGGCAATCGACCATCGACCTGATCCGCCGTGATCGTGCGGCCTATGACGTGGTGGCCCTGACCGGCGGCGGCAATATCGATCTGTTGGCGAAAGACGCGATTGAACTGGGCGCGGATGTGGCTGTCACCGCCTATGAGGACCGGCTTGACGATCTCAAGGCCGCGCTTTCGGGATCTGGTGTTCAGGCTGCCGCCGGTGCGCAAGCCTTGCTCGAAGCGGCGGATCGTGAGGCCGACTGGATCATGTCCGCCATTGTCGGCTCTGCCGGTCTCGCGCCGGGCCTTCATGCGCTGCGCCACGGCACCACGCTGGCGCTTGCGAACAAGGAAAGCCTTGTCACCGCAGGCCCGCTGCTCATGCGCACAGCCCAAGGACACGGCGCACGGGTTCTGCCGGTGGACAGCGAACATTCCGCCGTGTTTCAGGGGCTGGTGGGCGAGGATCAATCCGAGGTCGAGCGCGTCATCATCACCGCATCCGGCGGTCCGTTCCGCGACTGGTCGCTGGAGCGTCTCGAAGGGGCCACGCTGGCGCAGGCCTGCAAGCACCCGTCTTGGGACATGGGGCAGAGGATCACGATTGATTCCGCCTCTATGTTTAACAAGGCACTCGAAATTATTGAGACCAAAGAATATTTCGGCTTTGATCCCGACCAGATCGAAGTGCTCGTGCATCCCGGCTCATATGTTCACGCGCTGGTAGGGTTCCGCGACGGGGCCTTGATGGCGCATATGGGCGCGCCCGACATGCGCCACGCCATCGGCTATGCGCTGCACTGGCCGGAGCGCCGCGATCTTCCGGTGGCGCGGCTTGATCTGGCGAAGGTCGGCCTGTTGCGCTTTGAGGCCCCCGACGAGACCCGCTTTGTGCCTTTGCGGCTGGCCCGCGAGGTGATGGAGACCGGCGGTCTGGCCGGTGCCGTGTTCAATGCCGCAAAAGAGGCGGCTTTGGACCATTTCATTGCCGGAAAGATCGGGTTTCTCGACATGGCGCGCCTTGTCGAACAGGTGCTCAATCAAATGTCAGTGGATGTGAGACTGGACGCGGGCAGCTTGAGCTTGGACAATGTGCTTGCAGCCGATAAAGAAGCCAGAGCCCGCGTGGCGGCCTTGCAGCCCGCGTTGAAAAAATAAGGAAGACCCGTTTTATGGATGTAACCAGTCTTGTGAGCAGTCTCGGCGGCACCGCCTTTACGCTCGTGTTTTTCATTGTCGCCCTGTCGATCATCGTCACGGTGCATGAATACGGCCATTACATCGTCGGACGCTGGTCGGGCATCCGCGCGGATGTGTTTTCCCTCGGTTTCGGCAAGCCGCTCTGGCAGCGCACCGACAAACGCGGCACGGTCTGGCAGATCGCGGCCCTGCCGTTCGGCGGCTATGTGAAATTCGCAGGCGACGCCAATGCAGCCTCCGCCCCTGACGCCCATGCGGTCGAAGGCATGAGCGAGGACGAGGCCCGCCACACCATGCCCGGTGCCCCTCTGTGGGCGCGCACGCTTACAGTGGCCGCCGGTCCGGTGTTCAACTTCATCTTTTCCTTCATCGTCTTCACCATCTTCGTGCTGATCGCGGGCAAGGCCACCGACACGCTGGTCGTCGATGAAATCTCCCCCGTGCCCTTCGAGGTCGGCATCGAGTCCGGCGACGAAATCCTTGCCATCAACGGGCTGAATATTCCTGCGCCGACCGAGCTGATGGAGGTCCTCGAAGAGCTGCCGCGCACGGCGGAGGTCACTTACACTGTGATGCGCAATGGCGAGGAACTGACGGTTCAGGGGGCCTATCCTTATCCGGTGATCGTCTCGGGCATCTCCCCGAAATCGGCGGCACGGGATGCGGGGATCAAGACGGGCGATGTCATCACCCGCCTCGACGGGGAGGACGTCCATACGTTCTGGGACTTGCAGGACTATGTCACCAGCCATGACGGCGCGCCGATGACCCTGACGGTCTGGCGCAACACGGATGCCGGTGGCGAGACCTACGAGACCACTCTGGAACCCCGCCGCCGTGATCTGCCGCTGCCGGACGGGGAGTTCGAAACCCGCTGGCTCATCGGCATCACGGGCGGTCTTTTGTTCTCCGTGGGCACAGAACCTGTCGGTCTGGGCGAAGCAATTGTCGCGGGGGCGCAGGGCGTCTGGCGGATCATTGTCACCTCGCTCTCCGGCATGGCGCATATGATTACCGGCGCGATCTCCGCCTGTAACCTCTCCGGTCCCGTGGGGATTGCCGAGGTGGTCTCCACCTCTGCTGCTGACGGGGTGGCCAGCTTTCTGTCCACCGTGGCGTTGCTCTCCACCGCAATCGGGCTGATGAACCTCTTCCCGATTCCGGTGCTCGATGGCGGGCATCTGGTGTTCTACGCCTATGAAGCGGTGCGCGGCAAACCTCTGCCGGACCGTGCGGTGGGCGTGATGATGACCATCGGCATGGCCGTGATTCTGGGATTTATGGTGCTGGGACTGGGATCGGACCTGTTCTGTAAGTAATCCGCTGTATTTCATTAAGATTGTTGCCGGATTTCACAAAGAAAACCGGCAGTTCATCCAAATATCGCCACATTCAGCGCCTATCCCGTCATCAAGGCGGGCAGGGCAAAAGCCCCGACCGTCTTGATCCTGTGGAGGCGGGGCGCTGTCAGCGGTTCGGCCTCCTTTCGAAGAAGGTGAGGACCACGATATGACCACATTGCGTGCAGGCTATGAAAGCGTTCATGAACTTGTCGACCTGAACTGGGATCGTCTGCTCTATGCCGCCACCATTGTCGTGGCGCTGGTGGCCGGTTCGTTCTTCGGTCAGCTTTTCCTGTAACACTGCGCCGCCGGTTGAGGCGCGGGGCTTTCTGCATGGAGTGCCGCACGGATTGACGCAGACAAGGCTCTGAAACCGGCCCGCGCCGCCTGCCGGATACACGCAAATCTGTGTGAAGCAGCAAACCGGAAAACTCGACTCCAACGCAAGAACTGGGGCTTTCGCACTCTGCGAGGGCCTTTATGCTGTGTGCCTCGGGCCGCGAATTGTGCGCGAACGCTTTTGACAAGGCGCCGTATTGCCGTTACTCAGCTTATAACTTGTGGGAATTTCGAGAAAGCTGACATGCTCTCAATGAATCATCGTTCGACCCGCGTAAAGCCACGTCTTGCCCGTGCTTTTGCGCTTTCATTCGCGGCTTTTGCTGTCACCTCCGTCTCTTACACCGTGTTTCCGGCACCGGCTGAGGCCCAGTCCTACCGTTTCACCAATGTGGTGGTCGAAGGGAACGCGCGGGTGTCTCAGGGAACGATCCTGTCCTATGCGGGAATCAGCCGTGGTCAATCCGTGTCCGGCGGGGAGCTGAACGATGCCTACCAGAAGGTTCTGGGCTCCGGTCTCTTCGAAACCGTCGAGTTCGTCCCGAGCGGCAGCACGCTTGTCATCAAAGTGACCGAGTTTCCGATCGTGTCGCGGATCTCTATCGAAGGCAACCGCAAGGTCAGCGATGATGCGCTGATGTCCGTGCTCACTACCAAGGTGCGCGGCGTCTATTCGCCCTCCGATGCGGAGGCCGATGCTGCCAATATGACCAAGATGTATGAGGCGAAGGGGCAACTCGTCGCCACTGTGACGCCGAAGATCATCCGTCGCTCCGACAACCGCGTGGATGTGGTGTTTGAAGTGACCGAGGGCAAAGGCGTCGAGATCGAGCGCCTGAGCTTTGTCGGCAACCGCAACTATTCCGACTCGCGTCTGCGTCGTGTGCTTGAAACCAAACAGGCCGGTGCCCTGCGGTTCATCATCGGGCGTGACACCTACACTGAAGACCGGATCCAGTTCGACAAACAGGTTCTCACGGATTTCTACACGTCGCGCGGCTATATCGACTTTCAGGTGCTCAATGTCGCCGCCGAGTTCTCGCGCGAGCGCAACGCCTATTTCCTGACCTTCAACGTGCGCGAAGGGCAGAAATACGAATTCGGCAATATCACGGTGTCTTCTGAGATCGCCGAGGCGCTGGAAGAAGATTTTGCCAAGGTCAATAAAATCCGCGCAGGTCAAACCTATTCGCCGCTGGCCGTGGAAAACAGCATCGACCGGATGGAAGCGCTGGCTCTGAAAAAGGGCATCGACTTCCTGCGCGTTGAGCCGGTTGTGACCCGCAACCAGCGCAGCCAGACCCTCGACATCGAATTCAAGTTGACACGCGGGCCGCGCGTCTTTGTCGAGCGGATCGATATCGAAGGCAACCAGACCACGCTTGACCGTGTGGTGCGCCAGAAATTCAAAGTGGTCGAAGGCGACCCGTTCAACCCGCGCCAGATCCGTGCGTCTGCTGAACGCATCCGTGCGCTTGGTTTCTTCTCGAATGCCGATGTGGAGACCCGTCAGGGCTCCGCACCCGACCAGATGATTGTCGATGTGAATGTGACCGAAAAGCCGACCGGCTCTTTCACCTTCGGCGGCAACTATTCCGTGTCGGACGGGGCCAACCTGATCGCGTCCTTTAGCGAAGCGAACTTTCTGGGCCGCGGGCAGAGCCTGTCCTTCAACCTGACCACGGATATTGATGACGGTAGCCTGTCGTTCAGCTTTGTCGAACCGGCCTTCCTTGGTCGCGATGTGGCCTTTGGCTTCTCGGCAGGTCTGGGCACGTCCCAACCCGGTTACGCGGAATACAATATCGAACGCGCCTATGTCTCGCCGCGTCTGACGTTCCCTGTTTCTGAGCATGGCAGCCTGACGCTCAACTACCGTGCAGAGATGGCGCGTATCACCGATGATGAAGATTATTGGGAAGACGATTACAGTTCTTACAGTGCTTACTATGCATCCCAAATTAACGGGGACATTGATGACGGTTGGGAAACCACAAGCTCGGTAGGCTATTCCTACAGCTACGACACACGGCGCAGTGGCTTGTCCACCAATTCGGGCATCCTGTTCAAATTCGGTCAGGATTTTGCCGGTCCTGTCGGTGGCGACATCAGCTATACAAAAACCTCTTTCGAGCTGACGGGACGGACCAAGGTCTGGAACGAGGAAATCACTCTGGTGGCGACGCTTGAAGGCGGTGTTCTGGATGCGGGTGACGATTCCAGCGTCGCAAACCGCTATTTCAACAGTTCCTCCATCATCCGCGGGTTTGAAACCGGCGGGATTGGTCCGCGCTCTGAAACAAACGATGCCGCACTTGGCGGTGACTACTATGCCGTGGCCCGTCTGGATGCGCAGTTCCCTCTGGGGCTGCCCGAAGAATACGGATTGAGCGGTGGTTTGTTCTTTGACTATGGCTCCGTCTGGGGGCTGGATGATACGGATAACATCTACAGTGGGTCCGATGATCTGCATTGGCGTTCCGTGATCGGGGCTTCGGTCTTTTGGACGACGCCTCTGGGGCCGTTGCGCTTCAACTTCTCCAAGGCGCTTCAAAAAGAAGACTATGATGAGGAACAGACCTTCGATCTGACCATCTCCACGAGCTTCTGAGATGTTTCTACGCAGGGTTTCGCTGGCCGTTCTGTTCGCTCTGGGTGCGACTGCACTATGCGCACAGGATGCGCCGCAGGGCTCGGGTGTTGCCTCTGAAACGGTGGAAAGTCGAGAGGTCTCCGCAACAAAGGGCACGAAACTGGTCTTTCCGGTTCTGGTCTTTGACCGGTCCCGTGTGCTGAGCCAAAGTGCTGCGGGGCAGGCGCTTGAGGCCGAGATCGATGAGGCCCGTGCGGCACTTCTGGCGGAAAACGAACAGATCTACGCCGATCTTGAAACCGAAGAGCAGGAGATCGCCGACGCCAAGCCGCTGATGAGCGAAGAGGCGTTTCGCCTCCGTGCGCAGGAATTTGACACCAAAGTCACCGAAGCTCGCAGCGCACAGGACCAGAAAGCCCGCGACATCCAGACGCTCTACGACGACGGGATCGGCGAAATCGAGCAGAAGATGAACGACGCGCTGGCCACCATCGCACGCGATCTAGGTGCAGTCGTGGTGTTTGAACGCGGACAGGTCTATCTGATGAACGGGGCGATCGACATTTCCCGTCTGGTGATCGAGAAACTCGACGAGGATTTGGCCGAGGACACGGATACAGCGCCCGCAGATCAGGATACGGCGCCTTCTGAGGACTGAGCCTCCCGCAGACCTGAACAGAGCGGCAAGAGCGCGTCGCCCTGCTTGTCACCCCGAACCTCTGTTGATAGGTAGTAAGCCAGCATTTCTGTCCCCCGAGCATTTCAGGGGCAAGAGGGCCGAGCGGATCGCCACACCTTGCGGCCCGCCGGTTGCACGAGAAAGACAACAAGACAATGAAGCCCGGGGAAGACATATGACCGAGAGCACCAAGCCGACCATTGCAGATATCGACCTGATCCAGCGCATCCTGCCGCACCGCTATCCGTTCTTGCTTGTGGACCGTGTGGTGGATATCGACTGCCCGAATTCCTGCACCGGCATCAAGAATGTGACCTTCAACGAGCCGCATTTTCAGGGCCATTTCCCCGGCCAGCCGGTTATGCCCGGCGTGACAATCGTCGAAGCCATGGCCCAGACCGCCGCCGTCATGGTCGGCGTGCACATGGAACTAGCCGACAAGGAATTCAACGTCTATTTCATGAACATCGACGGGGTGAAATTCCGCCGCAAAGTCGTGCCGGGTGACCAGCTCAAGATGCATGTCACCGTGAAGCGGGGCGGCGGCAAGGTCTGGAAATTCGATGGCCGCGCCGAGGTTGATGGCGAACTGGCCTGTCAGGCCGAATTTACCGCGATGATGGATTTGACGCCCAAGGCGTAAGGACAGGACCATGAGCACCATTCACCCCAGCGCCCGCATTCATCCGTCTTCCGTGATCGAAGAGGGCGCCGTGATCGGTGCGGATGTGGAGATCGGGCCGTTTTGCCTGATCGGTCCGGAGGTCCGGCTTGCAGACCGCGTGGTGATCAAATCCCACGCGGTGATCACCGGCGACACCGAGATCGGCGAGGACACCACCGTGTTCCAGTTCGCCTCCATCGGGGAAATTCCGCAGGACCTCAAATTCAAGGGTGAAAAGACCCGCCTTGTCATCGGCAAGCGCAACCGCATCCGCGAATATGTGACCATGAACACGGGTACAGAGGGCGGCGGTGGCGTGACCCGCGTGGGGGATGATTGCCTGCTAATGGCCTCTGCCCATGTGGCTCATGACGCGCAGATCGGGGATCGGGTGATTCTGGTCAATTCTGTCGCTGTCGCGGGGCACTGTGTCATTGAGGATGATGTGATCATCGGCGGTCTGTCCGGCATCCACCAATGGGTGCGGATCGGGCAGGGCGCCATTGTGGGCGCGCTCTCGATGGTCACCTCCGACGTGCTGCCGCATGCGCTGGTGCAAGGCCCGCGTGCCGAGTTGGACGGGCTCAACCTCGTCGGGCTTAAACGCAAAGGCGTGCCCCGCGACGACATCAACCAGCTTCGTGCCGCCTTCCAGATGCTCAAACAGGGCGAAGGCTCCTTCAAGGACC
The DNA here is from genome assembly GCF_900114135.1 of Celeribacter halophilus. GTDB lineage: Bacteria > Pseudomonadota > Alphaproteobacteria > Rhodobacterales > Rhodobacteraceae > Celeribacter > Celeribacter halophilus. The sequence goes on along the minus strand of NZ_FORY01000008.1, from coordinate 121,706 downwards.
GCGCCCAACGCCTCAAGGAAGATTTCGACAGCGATTACGTCTCCCGCATGGTGGCCTTTGTCATGGCAGACAGCGACCGCGGCTTTTTGACCCCGAAGTGATCCCATGACCCGCACCGCGATCATAGCCGGATCAGACGCGCTGCCACGGCTTCTGGCCGAGGCGCTGAACAATCCTGTCTATGTGACACTGGATCCGGTGGAGGTGCCCGAGGGGATCGAGCATGTCACCGCGCGGATCGAAAAGCTGGGTCGGCTTTTCAAGGATTTGAAATCCCGCGATGTGGGCGCTGTCACCTTTGCGGGTGCCATGAGCCGTCCGAAGGTCAACCCCGTGTTGATGGATCGCCATGCGCTACGCCTCGCCATGTCTCTGGGCAAGGGCGATGATGCGCTGTTGCGTGAGGTTCTGGCACTTTTCGAGGATCAGGGCTTTCTCGTCCGTGGAGCAACCGAAATCCGGCCTGATCTTGTGCTGGAGCCCGGTGTGATCTGGGGCCGCAAACCGACCCGTCAGGACGAGGAGGACACCGCCCGCGCCCAAGCCGTGCTGGACGCGCTCGGGCCTCTGGATGTGGGGCAGGGCGCGGTCTGTGCCGGCGGGCAGATGCTCGGCATAGAGACTCTTCAGGGCACCGATGCTATGTTGTCTTTTGTCGCCCGGACGCCTGCCCATTTACGACGTTCCAACGGCGTTCTTGTCAAAGCGCCGAAGCGGGGGCAGGATATGCGGATTGATGTGCCGACCATCGGGCTGTCCACCATCGAGGCGGTGATCGAGGCCGGGCTTGGCGGGCTTGTGATCCCGTCGGGTGAGGTGATTGTATTGGATCGTGACGCCGTCGAGGCGCGTGTAAAAGAGGCAGGGTTGTTCCTGAAAGCGCAATGACACTCAAGGTTTTTGTGATCGCGGGCGAACCTTCCGGCGACCGTCTTGGCGGGGCCGTCATGGCGGGGCTGGCCGCTCTGGCGGATGATGTGGAATTTCGCGGCGTGGGCGGTGCGGCAATGGCGGAGGCGGGGCTTGTCAGCCAGTTTCCCATGTCCGAACTGTCTCTCATGGGGATTGCGGAAATCCTGCCGAAATATTTCCATCTCAAGCGTCGTATCCGCGAAGTGGCCGAGGCCATTCTCGACTGGCAGCCCGATGTGGTTGTCACCATCGACAGTCCCGATTTCTGTCTGCGCGTGGCCGATCTTGTGAAGGCTCGCTCGGATATTCGCATTTGCCACTATGTGGCGCCGACGGTTTGGGCGTGGCGTCCGGGACGGGCGGGCAAGCTTGCAAAACGTGTGGATCAGCTCTTGGCGCTCTTTCCTTTCGAGCCGCCCTTTTTCGAGAAAGAGGGGCTGCGCTGTGATTTTGTCGGTCATCCTGTGGCGACAGAGGACCTGGCCTCTGACCAAGACGTTGCCGATTTTCGCGCACGGCACGGGATTGGCACGGAGCCTCTTGTTCTGATCCTGCCCGGATCGCGCAAGAGCGAGGTCTGGATTCTTGCCTTGCTCTTTGGCGAGGCGATGGGGCATTTCTCGCTGCATCATCCGAAGGCCCGCTATGTCCTGCCGATGGCGCAGAATGTCGAAGATGTGGTGCGGCGTGTGGTGAAGAGCGACTGGCCGGTTCAGCCGATCCTGATTGAGGCCTCGGACAAGGCGGAGAAGGCCGCTGCCTTCCGTGCTGCAGATGTGGCGCTTGCGGCCTCTGGCACCGTGTCTCTGGAGCTTGCCGCCAATGACACGCCGATGGTGATTGCCTATCGGATGAACTGGCTCACAGAGATGATCATCAAGCGCAAGCTGCTGGTCGACACGGTGACTTTGGTCAATCTGGTCTCGGAGACCCGCGTCGTGCCGGAGTTTCTCGGGAAAGAGTGCATCCCGCAGAAAATCACGGCCTCTTTGTCTCATGTGCTCAACACAGGCGATGACCAGCGTGCGGCGATGAAACTGACGATGGAGCGATTGGGGCGAGGGCAGGAAAATCCGGGCCTGAGGGCTGCACGCGCCATTCTTGACGGGATTGCGCAGGGCTGAGAGGTTTGCAGCTGACGGCGTGCGCCCCGGCTGGGACGCACGCTGCTTTTGTTTGTGGTGTTCCGGAGGCCTTAATGCCCGCGCCAGATCCAGCCGCCACCAAAGATGCGCGACCCGTCCGGATCATAGAAGACACAAGCCTGTCCCGGCGAGACGCCTTCTTCGGCCACGACCAGTTCCACCTCGGCCTCGGTCTCGGAAATCGGGCGGATGATCGCCTCACGCGGCGGCCGTGTCGAGCGCACCTTGACGTCCAGCACCCATTCCTCGCGTGAAGTAAACGGCTCGTCACCCAGCCAGTTGATCTCCCGCACGGGGATTTTCCGCGTCGCCAGCATCTCTTTCGGCCCGACGATCACGCGGCGATTGTCCACGTCGAGCTTCACCACATAAAGCGGCTCCGTGAGCCCCCCGATGCCAAGACCGCGCCGCTGGCCGATCGTGTAATGGATCACACCCTCATGCGTGCCGCGCACCACTCCGTTATGATCCACAATCTCGCCCGGTTCCGCCGCGCCGGGGCGCAGCTTCTCGATCACGGAGGCATAATTGCCGTTGGGCACGAAACAGATGTCCTGACTGTCCGGCTTCTCCGCCACAGACAGCCCGTATTTCGCCGCCAGCGCACGTGTCGCGTCCTTGGACGGCAAATGCCCCAGCGGGAAGCGCAGGTAGTCAAGCTGCTCCGGCGTGGTCGAGAACAGAAAATAGCTCTGGTCACGGTTCGCATCCGCCGCCGAATGAAGCTCCGGCCCGTTTGCGCCCATCTTGCGTTGAATATAATGCCCCGTCGCCATGCAATCGGCGTCCAGATCCTTGGCGGTTTCCAACAGATCCTTGAACTTCACCCGCTCGTTACAGCGGATGCAGGGCACAGGGGTGGCACCGGCCAGATAGCTGTCGGCGAATTCGTCAATCACCGCATCCTTGAACACGTTCTCGTAGTCGAGAACATAATGCGGGAACCCCATTTCTTCGGCCACGCGCCGCGCATCGTGAATGTCACGCCCTGCACAACACGCACCCTTCTTGGAAAGCGCTGCGCCGTGGTCATACAGCTGGAGCGTCACGCCGACCACGTCATAGCCCTCTTCGGCCAGCTGGGCCGCGACCACAGAGGAATCCACGCCCCCCGACATGGCCACAACCACGCGGGTGTCTTTCGGGGCTTTCGCAAAGCCCAAGGAGTTCAGCGGGTGTGCGCCGTCGTCAAACATGAATAAATCCTTTCGGGAACAGTCCTGCTATATAAGAAAATTGGAACTATTCTCAAGGGGCGGCTTCACTCCCCATTAAGAGGATTGCGGCACAAAGGTTGTGCAATTCAAGATGAGGGTGAGTTCCATGTATCTTAAAAAAGTTGATGGTCCGCGTGCCGTAACACTTCCTGACGGGTCGATCATGACCAGAGCCGACCTTCCCCCGAAGGAAACCCGCCGCTGGGTGGCCTCTCGCAAGGCGCTTGTGGTGAAAGGTGTTGTTTATGGGCTGATTCCCCTGTCGGAAGCCTTGAAAACCTACGGATTGTCCGAAGAGGAGTTCAATTCGTGGAAAACCGCCATTTCCGAACATGGCGAAGCCGCTTTGAAGGCCACAGCACTGCAAAAATATCGACAGTCTTGAGGGGGGAACACGAAAAGTTTATATTTGGTAACGGGTAGTTAACTATTTTTGAGCACCTTTCATTTCAGAGAACGCAACAAAAACAAATTTGGAAGATTCTAACGGAGACATAGAACCATGCGCATTTTGCTGGTCGAAGACGATCCCACCACATCCAAAAGCATCGAGCTGATGCTGTCCCACGCCAACCTGAACGTCTATATGACCGATCTTGGCGAAGAGGGGATCGATCTCGCAAAACTTTATGATTACGATTTAATTCTTTTGGACCTGGGCTTGCCCGATATGCACGGCCACGAGGTGTTGCGACAATTGCGGCTGGCACGGATCGAAACACCGATCCTGATTCTGTCGGGGGCTGATGACACCGAGAACAAGATCAAGGGATTCGGCTTTGGTGCAGACGACTACCTGACCAAACCGTTCCACCGCGAAGAGCTTGTGGCGCGCATCCATGCCATCATCCGCCGCTCGAAGGGACATTCCCAATCCGTGATCCGCACTGGCAAGATCGAGGTTAATCTCGACGGTAAAAACGTCACGGTCGGCGGCAAGCCTGTGCATCTGACGGGCAAGGAATACCAGATGCTCGAACTGCTTTCCCTGCGCAAGGGCACGACACTGACCAAGGAAATGTTCCTCAACCACCTTTACGGCGGTATGGACGAGCCGGAACTCAAGATTATCGACGTGTTCATCTGTAAATTGCGCAAGAAACTCGCCAATGCCACTGACGGGGAGAATTACATCGAAACCGTCTGGGGCCGCGGCTATGTGCTGCGCGATCCGGAGCCCCTGTCCGATATGGACGAACAAATTGCCATTGGCGCCTGAGTGCATCCCCTGACGGTTTGTTCTGTTCCGATCCGTCAGGACGTATGATTTGGAGCGTTTTCTCCGTCTCGTGGATATCTACTGACTGGACCTCCCTGTTCGCCTCTCCTAAACCAAGGGAAAGGCATCCTCGGGGAGGTATTTTTATGGCTGACACTGTGACAGAATCAAAATCTGTCGAGGCATTGACCGAAGCGGAAGCGCGTGCGGAACTGGCACGGCTTTCCGAGCATCTGTCGGGGGCGAATATCGCCTATCACACCGAAGACGCGCCGGTGATGTCGGATGCCGAATATGATGCACTCAAACGGCGCAATGCAGCCATTGAGGCCCGTTTTCCCCATCTCAAACGCAGCGACAGCCCAAGCGAACAGGTCGGCGCAGCCCCCGCCGAAGGTTTTGGCAAGATTACCCATGCGGTGCGGATGATGTCTCTGGCCAATGCTTTTGACGACGAGGATGTCGAGGAATTTGATCGCTCCGTGCGCAAATATCTCGGCGCGCCCGGTGAAATCGCCTATACGGCAGAGCCGAAAATCGACGGGTTGTCCCTGTCCTTGCGCTATGAACAGGGGCGGCTTGTCTCCGCTGCCACGCGCGGCGATGGCGAGGTGGGCGAAAACGTCACCGCCAATGCCCGCACCATCGCGGATATTCCGCAGGAACTGGACGGTGCGCCCGAGGTGCTCGAAGTGCGCGGCGAGGTCTATATGTCCCACGCCGATTTCGACGCGCTGAATGCCCGCCACGCCGAACGCGGCGGCAAGACCTTCGCCAATCCGCGCAACGCCGCCGCCGGTTCCTTGCGCCAGCTTGATCCCGAAATCACCCGCGCCCGTCCGCTCAAATTCTTCGCCTACGCATGGGGCGAACTGTCCGACCCACTGGCCGAGACACAGATGGAGGCGATCCACCGCCTCGCCGCGCTCGGGTTTCAGACCAACCCGCTGACCAAGCGGTTCACCCGCATTTCCGACCTGCTCGCGCATTATCGGGAGATCGAAGCCCAACGCGCCACGCTGGGCTATGACATCGACGGTGTGGTCTACAAGGTGGACAATCTTGAGTTGCAGCGCCGTTTGGGTTTTCGTTCGACCACGCCCCGTTGGGCCATCGCGCACAAATTCCCCGCCGAACTGGCATGGACGCGGCTGGAGGGGATCGACATTCAGGTTGGCCGCACCGGCGCGCTCTCGCCGGTCGCGCGTCTGAGCCCCGTGACCGTGGGCGGCGTCGTGGTCTCCAACGCCACGCTGCACAATGAGGATTACATTCAGGGCTTTGGCTCGAAAGGCGAGGTCATTCGCCCCGATGAGACGGGACAGCCCAAGGACATTCGCGTCGGTGACTGGGTGCAGGTTTACCGTGCGGGCGATGTGATCCCGAAGGTGGCCGATGTCGATCTTGCCCGACGCAAGTCCGACGCTTTGCCATACGTTTTTCCGACCACCTGTCCGGAGTGCGGATCCGACGCCATCCGCGAAGAGGGCGACGCTGTGCGCCGCTGTTCCGGCGGGCTGATCTGTCCGGCGCAGGCGGTGGAGAAACTCAAACATCTGGTGTCGCGCGGGGCCTTCGATATCGAAGGACTCGGGGCCAAACAGATCGAGCAATTCTACAAGGACGGGTGGATCAAAGAACCTGCCGATATATTTGAATTAAAAGAGAATTTCGGCCCCGGAAAGATTCAGCAGCTCAAGAACCGCGAAGGCTGGGGCGAGAAATCCGCGCTTAATCTTTTCGACGCCATCGACGCCCGTCGCGACATCCCCTTGGCCAAGCTGATTTTCGGTCTCGGCATCCGTCATGTCGGGGACAGCTCCGCGAGCCTTCTGGCCACGCATTACGGCACATGGCAGGCCTTCGAAACCGCCATGAGCCAAGCCATAGTCGGCACCGGAGACGCCTGGAACGACCTGCTGTCCATCGACGGTGTGGGGGAGGTTATGGCCACCTCGCTCGTCACCGCGTTCCACCAGGAAGCCGAGCGCGCGTCTATCGACAGGTTGGTGGCCCATCTCAATCCGATCGAGGCGGAAAAGCCCAAAAACGATAGCCCTGTGAGCGGAAAAACCGTTGTTTTTACCGGCTCTCTTGAGAAAATGACCCGCGCAGAGGCCAAAGCCCGCGCGGAATCTCTGGGCGCAAAGGTCTCCGGTTCGGTCTCTGCCAAAACCGATCTGGTCGTGGCGGGTCCGGGGGCTGGATCGAAAGAGAAGAAAGCAAAAGACCTCGGAATCGAGGTGATTGACGAAGACGGTTGGCTTGCGCTGATCGGGGATGCATGATCAGCGTATGAGCACGGGACGTCCGGATATACTTTTCCCCTTGTTTGCGGGTTTGGAAACGCTGTCTGGCGTGGGTCCGAAGACGGCGAAACTCCTGCCAGCAATGGGGGTGGAGCGTCCGCGTGATCTGTTGTTCACTTTGCCCAATGCGGTGGTGGACCGGCGGCGGCGCGACAGTTTGCGCGATGTGTCGCCGGGGATGGTGGCCACGGTCGAAGTCACGGTACTGCGCCATCAGCCGCCCACGCGCAAGGGCTTGCCCTATCGGGTTTTCGTTGAAGATCGCGAGATTGCCTTTCAGGTCGTGTTCTTTCGCGGGGCATCGAAATGGATTGAAACACAGTTGCCCGTAGGTGAGCGCCGCCTCTTGTCCGGTAAGGTCGAGATGTATGACGGGCAGTTCCAGATGCCGCATCCGGATTATATTCTGACGGAGGATGAGGCCGATGAATTGCCGGGGTTTGAGCCGGTCTATCCTTTGACGGCGGGGGTGACGCAGAAAACCATGGCGAAAGCCAGCGCCTCCGCTTTGGAGCGCGTGCCCGATTTGGCGGAATGGATCGATCCCGCGCTCAAAGCACGCGAAGGCTGGCCGGATTTCGAGACGGCCTTGTCTCAGGCGCACCGTCCACTCTCCGCCAATGAGGTCTCTCCGACCAGCGTAGCGCGGCAACGGCTGGCCTATGACGAATTGTTTGCCCATCAAGTGACCTTGGCTCTTGCACGCGCACGGGTGCGTCGCGGCAAGGGGCGGGTGAATGAAGGTGACGGGCACTTACGTGCCAAGGTTTTGAAAGACTTGCCATATCGCCCGACCGGCGCACAAAGCCGTGCGATGGAAGAAATCGCCGCCGACATGGCCGCCCCGCAGCGGATGAACCGTTTGCTGATGGGCGATGTGGGATCGGGCAAGACGCTGGTGGCTCTCTTTGCGCTGTTGGTTGCGGTCGAAAGCGGCGGGCAGGGGGTGATGATGGCCCCGACGGAAATCCTTGCACGTCAACATCTTGAGGGGCTCAGACCTCTGGCGGAGAGTGCGGGTGTTGTGCTGGAGTTGTTGACCGGGCGGGACAAGGGCCGTGCCCGCGCAGAAAAACTCGCGGCCTTGGAACGTGGCGATATTCATATTCTTGTGGGCACGCACGCCGTGTTTCAGGAGGATGTCACCTATCACGATTTGCGTCTGACCATTATCGACGAGCAGCACCGTTTCGGCGTGGCGCAACGTCTGGCTCTGTCGAAAAAAGGCACGGCGGTGGATGTGCTGGTGATGACGGCCACGCCGATTCCGCGATCCTTGTCTCTGGCGCATTACGGGGACATGGATGTCTCTGTTCTGGATGAAAAACCACCGGGGCGCACGCCGGTGAAAACGGCTTTGAGTTCGATCGAACGGATGGATGAGGTGGTGGCGCATTTGCGCGATGCCATTTCCGACGGAAAGCAGGCCTATTGGGTTTGTCCCTTGGTCGAGGAAAGCGAGTTGGTGAATATGACGGCCGCCGAGGAGCGGTTCAAATATCTGCGCGCGGCTTTGGGTGAGGGGCGTGTCGGTTTGGTTCACGGACAGATGGCGCCTGAGGACAAGGACCGCACGATGGCCGAATTTTCGGCGGGACGGCTCTCTGTTCTGGTGGCAACCACGGTGATCGAGGTAGGGGTGAATGTGCCGAACGCCTCGATCATGGTGATCGAAGGGGCCGAGCATTTCGGTCTGGCCCAGTTGCACCAGCTTAGAGGACGGGTCGGGCGCGGGGATGTCGCGTCGACCTGTCTGCTTATGTATAAACCTCCTTTGACCGAAACCGGACGGCAGCGACTGGAGATTTTGCGGGAGACCGAGGACGGGTTCCGCATCGCGGAAGAGGATCTGGCGATGCGCGGGGCGGGCGACGTTCTGGGCACGGCGCAATCCGGCCTGCCGCGTTTCCGTGTGGCCGATCTGGAACGGCAATCGGCATTGATGGCTTTGGCCCAATCGGACGCGCGTAAACTCCTGCATGATGATCCGACGCTGCAAAGCGAACGCGGGCAGGCTGTGCGTATTCTTCTGTGGCTGATGGGCAAGGATGAGGCGATCCGTTTGATTTCAGTGGGTTAGGCGGTCTTTCCTTTTTGAGATACCGGTTTGTTCGCAAATGTTCTTAAAAAGTTCTTTACAGACGAAACTCAATATGAGAACAAAGTGGCAACAAGTCATTAACCTTAATGGTGAGGATGCCATGATCAAAGACCTCAAGTCCGTTGTTAGCCGCTCCCAAGCGACTCTGCTCGAAGACATGCTCGGCGCGGTTGCGCTTTTGGTCATCCTTGTCGGCGGGTTGTCTCTGCCCGCTCTGGTGTGACGTCACTTTCGTGTTTCTGCCTCTGATCTGATCCCGAACCCCGCGTCTGCCTCACATCTGTCCCTTACCTGTTCAGAAGGTGGTTCCCCAACCGCCGATACGACGCATCAGATCAACCTGCCGCCGCCTTCGTTCCGAAGTGCGGCGGTTTTTTTTATGGTCTTTCGGGTGGCGTTGATGTTGTAGATTCTGCGGCTAGATGGTGCGGGACAATTCCTCAAAGCCCCTACAGGTGGCCGTGATCGCCAAGAGGATCGAAGCGTGCCGGTTCTTGAAATCCCGTGCGGGCAAAAGCGCCTCGAACCCTTCAAACGGGGCAGAGGGTATCGGGCCGTCTTCTTTGAGAAAAGCCGCCAATTCATCGCGGGCGCGCCGGAGTTCGGATTCGGTTCGACCAAGAACGTGACGCCCGAGAACAGAGGCCGAGGCCTGTCCCAAGGCACAGGCTTTGACATCCTGCGCAAAGCGCGTGATGCGCCCGTCTTCGACATCCATATCCACCGTGACAGTGGAGCCGCAAAGCGGCGCGCGTTCTTTTACAGACACCATCGGCGCATCGAGCCGCCCGACATGCGGAATGTCAGCCGCCAGCGCCAGAAGCGTGCCGGAATAAAGCTGGGTCAACTCTGCGGGAGACTGTGGGCGTGACTGTGCGGACATGGTTTGCCTTTCAGGATCGAAGCCCATAAATAGGGCAAACGCCCCCGCTTGGAAAGGACAGGTCATGTGCTCCGAAGAGTATTTCGGCAAATTTGATGCCGCACAACTGAAGTATGACGACAAGGGGCTGATCCCAGCCATCGCGCAGGACCATGCAAGCGGTGAAGTCCTCATGATGGCCTGGATGAACGAAGACGCCGTGCGCAAGACCTTGGAGACGGGGAAAGTGACCTATTGGTCGCGGTCACGTCAGGCGTTCTGGATCAAGGGCGAAACCTCCGGTCATGTGCAGAAACTTGTGGATTTCCGCTTTGACTGTGACAGCGATTGCCTTTTGGTTCTGGTCGATCAAACCGGCGCGGCCTGTCACACCAATAGGCGCTCGTGTTTTTACCGTGCGGTGCGTGATGGCAAGAGTGTCGAGTTGATGAAACCGATGGAGTGAGTATTTCTGCCATCAAAAAGCACGTGCCGGTTTTCCGATGGATTAAATACTCATAAGCCGATCAGGGCTTTCACCTCGTCAGGGGACAGACCTTCTTCGCGGAATTTGGCGATGGCCTTGGCATCCGCGCGTTTGGCGAGGCGTTTGCCGTTTTCGTCGCGGTTCAGGCGGTGGTGGTGATAGGCGATTTCGGGCAGGTCGAGAAGGGCCTGCAAGAGCCGGTGGATTTGCGTGGCTTCCATCAGATCCGCACCGCGCACGGCTTCGGTGACGCCTTGGGCGGCGTCGTCGAGCACGACGGAGAGGTGATAGGCGGCAGTGCCGATTTCTTTGCGGGCAAGCACGATGTCGCCAACACCGTGGATCAGATGTGCAGCGTCAAGGTGATGGGTGCCTGTCTCGTAAGGGCCGGTTTCCTGCCATGACAAACGGTTGACATCACCCAGAAAGTCCACCGCCTTGGCCATATCGAGGCGTATGGCTTCGCCCGGTTTGAAACTTTCTATCGAACGGGTGCGACAGGTGCCGGGATAGATTATCCCGTCGGGACCGAAATCCTGATGCAAAGGCGCACCTTCCTGCGGTGCGGACATGGCATTCTGGATGTCGCGGCGGGTGCAGGAACACGGGTAGATCAATCCCATTTCGTCCAGTCTTTGCAAGGCACTTGCGTAAATATCTTCACGTGCGGTGATATGCAGAACAGGTTCCGGCCAAGTGATCCCGAGCCAGCGCAGGTCGGCATAGATCAGCGCCTCCCATTCGGGGCGGCAGCGGCTTGTGTCGCCGTCTTCAATACGCAGGAGAAATTTGCCGTTTCGCTCTTGAGCGCGACGGAAGGCCGTGAGCGCAGAAAAGGCGTGACCCAGATGCAAAGGCCCAGTGGGGCTGGGTGCAAACCGGGTCACGTATCGCATCAGGATTGGCCTATAAGCCATTGATTGTAGTCTTCTTTGGCGCGATCTGTGTAGCCCTTGTAGCGCTCTTTGCGCCCTTTGCGCCCGCCGCGAATCCCGTCCAGAGGCGGGAAGAGGCCGAAGTTCACATTCATCGGCTGGAAGGTTTTGGCTTCGGCTCCGCCGGTGATGTGATGGATGAGCGCACCCATTGCGGTGGTGCGCGGTGGCGGTCCCATCTCGACACCCGATAGTTCGGCAGCGGCGAGACGGCCTGCCAAAAGTCCCATCGCGGCGCTTTCCACGTAGCCCTCGACGCCCGTGACCTGTCCGGCGAAACGGATATTGGGGCGCGATTTCAGGCGCATCTGATCGTCCAGAAGGGTCGGCGAGTTGAGGAACGTGTTGCGGTGGATGCCGCCGAGACGCGCGAAACTGGCGTTCTCCAGCCCTGGGATCATTTTGAACACTTCGGTCTGTGCGCTGTATTTCATTTTGGTCTGGAAGCCCACGATATTGTAGAGCGTGCCAAGCGCATTATCGCGGCGCAGTTGCACCACGGCATAGGCTTTTTCTTCGGGCTTGTGCGCATTGGTCAGCCCGATGGGTTTCATCGGACCGTGGCGCAGGGTTTCGCGCCCGCGTTCGGCCATGACCTCGATGGGCAGGCATCCGTCAAAATAGCCTGCCGTTTCGCCCTCGTGGAACTCGGTCTTATCTGCAGCCAGAAGCGCGTCGATGAAGGCTTCATAATGGTCCTTGGTCATCGGGCAGTTGAGGTAGGCTTTCTGCTCTTCCTCGGTCTCGCCCTTGTCATAGCGCGACTGCATCCATGCGATATTCATGTTGATGCTGTCCGCATAGACGATGGGGGCGATGGCGTCGAAAAAGGCCAGCCGGTCCGTGCCGGTCTCTTTGGCAATCGCTTCGCCGAGCGCAGGGGAGGTCAGCGGGCCGGTTGCAAAAATCCACATGCCTTCGGAGGGCAGGTCGGTGATCTCGCCATAGTCCACGGAGACGTTGGGATGGGCTTTGAGCGTGGCTGTGATGTGGTCGGCAAAAGCGTCGCGGTCCACGGCCAAAGCCCCGCCCGCGGGCAGCTTGTACCTGTCTGCGGCGGACATCACCAGCCCGTTCGCGGCGCGCATCTCCCAATGCAGCAGCCCCACGGCATTTTGCTCGTCATCATCCGAACGGAAGGAATTTGAGCAGACCATTTCTCCGAAATTGCCCGTCTGATGGGCAAAGGTTCCGACCTCGGGCCGCATTTCATGCAGCACGACTTTGATGCCAAGATTGGCGGCCTGCCAAGCGGCTTCGGAGCCAGCCATGCCGCCACCGACGATGTGAAGTGTTTTCTCTGTCATAGGGCGGGATGTAGCTTGGCTGGGAAGAGGAAGAAAGGGAAAATCTTCCTGTATCGTGAAACAAGTAAAAACCCCACAAGTCGAAACTTGTGGGGCCTTTGTCTGATACTCAACCTATTCCGAGGGAACAGCTTAGTTGAGAATATCAAAAAGCGGTGTGGTGTCGGATGCGAAATCTTCAACCTGATCCATTACGCGCAGACGACGTGCACCGGTTTCGAATGTGAGGGCAAGGGAGAAACCGTCACCATCGATGTCACCAAAGGCGGTGCCATAATTTGCTTCGAGCGAGGTGCTGTCGTTGAGGGCATAGCGGCCACCGATTGTGAGCACGCCATCATCAAGGTAGTCTTCGTTGGCGCTTACCACAGATGCCAGAACAGTGAAATCCTGGGTTGCGTTATATTCACCGCCGATCGCAGTGAGACCAGTGTCAAAACCACCTTCAAACCAAGCAGTTGCAACGTTCACTTCAAATGCTGCGACATCATATTTGTAGCCGAGCGCATAGGATGTGAAATCGGATGTGTCATCGTCCAAATTATTGGCGAAGCCGTAGACGGTGGATGCGCCGAAGCCATAGAAGCCAGCAAGGCTCAGGCTGTCTACATCGGCGTCGTCAAAGGTTTCGTATTGTAGCGCGATGCCGTAATCTCCGGTTTGGTATTCTGCGCCAAGGCCGTAAGATGTGTCGTCATCACCGCCTTCTGCGTTGATTACGCTCAGAAGGCCATAGACGGTCATGCCGGGGACAATTGCATAGCCTGCGGTGCCGCGCACGACGGAAGCATCTCCGCCTTCAAGTGACACCAAGTCGGCGGAGCCGGTGAAGGATAGTTGACCTGCGACATAGTCGATGTCGCCATTGAGGCTGGTGATATCAGTTTCTTCGATGTTGAAATAAGACGCTTCGGCTTTGCTATATGTTACGCCATCAGCGGCTGCTGCACCGGCTGCGGTGATCATTGCAAGCGCGAGAGAGAGTTTTTCTGTTTTGCTCATTTTTTTACCCCTTTTGATTTCTGCGATGCATTTACTCCTGTGATTTTGGAAGTTTAAGAGGACGAAATCTGTTTTTTGGCTTGTGTAGAAAACTGTGCTATTTTTGCTACTCCTTCGCACATGCGCACAGGCGAAAATTTGCCTAGAGAGAGGGTTCTTGCATCTATCGCCTTCAATTCTTTGTGAAAGCCTTTGAATAAAAAGGGGGAAAATTGATGTTTTGGCATTCCCCTAATTTTATCTGAGTCTTTAAAAGGCTTTGTGATCACTATTGTCGTCAACAAAAACGGGGCCCCGAATTGGGGCCCCGTTTCTGCATTTTTATAAGTTTCTCATGAGATGAAAAAATAGGCTCAGCTTTCCACGTCGCCCTTGTCGTTTTCGTCCTCTTCGGACTCCGCGATCCATGCGACGGAGACGACTTCTTCGCCTTTGCCGGTGTTGAAGACTTTCACACCACCCGCGCCGCGTGAGCGGAAGGAGATGCCATCAACAGGACAGCGGATCGACTGGCCTTTGGAGGTGGCGAGCATGATCTGGTCTTCCATGCCAACGGGGAAGCAGGCCACGATCGGACCGCCGCGCATGGTTTTCTCCATTGCGGTCACACCTTGGCCCCCGCGACCGCGCACCGGATAGTCGTGCGAAGAGGAAAGCTTGCCGATGCCGCCTTTGGTGATCGTTACCAAAAGCTCTTCGGCGGCTTTCATCTCTTCGAACCGCTCCATGCTGATGGAGCCTTCCGACACCTCTTCGTCATCCTCCGTGCCTTCAACCTCATCGGCTCCGGCCAGTTGGCGGCGCATTTTGAGATAGGCCTGACGCTCGTAGCTCTCGGCCTCGAAGTGTTTGATGACGGACATGGAGACGACCTCGTCGCCCTCATTCACCAGCTTGATCCCGCGCACACCTTGTGAGGCGCGCGAGTTGAACACACGCACATCGGTCACAGGGAAACGGATCGCGCGGCCTGCGGAGGTCACAAGCATCACATCGTCGCTTTCGTCGCAAATTCGCGCGTTGATCAGGCGGGTGCCTTCATCCTCGCCCTCGAATTTCATCGCGATCTTGCCGTTGGACTTCACATTGGTGAAATCCGACAGGCGGTTGCGACGCACAGAGCCTTTCGAGGTGGCAAAGACGATTTGCAGATCGTCCCATTCCTTCTCGTCGCGGTCCACCGGCAGGATGGCTGCAATGGAGACGCCCTGCGGGATCGGCAGGATTTGCAGCAAGGGTTTGCCCTTCGCGGTTCGGCCCCCCAAGGGCAGACGCCATGTCTTGAGCTTGTAGGCCATGCCGTCGTCGGTAAAGACCAGAAGCTGCGTGTGGGTGTTCGCCACGAACAGGGTCGTGATTACGTCCTCGTCCTTGGTCGACATGCCCGACAGCCCCTTGCCACCGCGTTTTTGGGCGCGGTAATCGGCCAGCGGCGTGCGTTTGGCCCAGCCGGAGGAGGTCACGGTCACAACCATGTCCTCTTTCTCGATCAGGTCTTCGTCGTCCATGTCGCCGGACCAGTCGGTGATTTGGGTGCGGCGGGGCACGGCGAACAGGTTTTTGACCTCGATAAGTTCGTTCGAGATGATCTCCATGATCCGCTCGCGCGAGGCCAGAATGGCGAGGAAATCCTTGATCTTCGCGGCCAGTTCGACCAGCTCGTCGGTGACTTCCTTTACCCCGATCTGGGTCAGGCGTTGCAGACGCAGATCCAGAATGGCGCGGGCCTGAACCTCGGAGAGGTTGTAGGTGCCGTCATCATTCATCTTGTGCAACGGATCGTCGATTAGCCGGATATAATCGGCAATCTCATGCGCCGGCCAGCGCCGCGTCATGAGTTTCTCGCGGGCCTCGGCCGCATCGGCGGAGGAGCGGATCGTGGCGACCACCTCATCCACATTGGAAACGGCCACGGCCAGACCACACAGGATATGGGAGCGGTCCCGTGCCTTGCGCAGTTCAAACGCCGTGCGGCGCGCCACCACTTCCTCGCGGAAGGTGATGAAATGCTCAAGGAACTGGCGCAGCGTCATTTGTTCGGGACGCCCTCCGTTCAGGGCCAGCATGTTACAGCCGAAAGAGGTCTGCATCGGCGTGAAGCGGAAAAGCTGGTTGAGCACCACTTCGGCCGTCGCGTCGCGTTTCAACTCGACCACGACGCGCACACCATTGCGGTCGGATTCATCTTGCACATGCGAGATGCCCTCAATGCGCTTTTCGCGCACCATCTCGGCGATCTTCTCGATCATCGAGGCCTTGTTCACCTGATAGGGAATCTCGTCGATGATGATGGCGTAGCGGTCCTTGCGGATTTCTTCCACGCGGGTCTTTGCGCGGATCACCACGGAACCACGGCCTTCGAGATAGGCTTTGCGCGCACCGGAGCGCCCGAGGATCATGCCGCCTGTCGGGAAGTCGGGGGCGGGGACGATCTCCATCAACCGTTCGGTCGAGACATCGGGGTTTTCGATCAGCGCGAGCGTGGCATCAACGACTTCGCCAAGGTTATGCGGCGGAATGTTCGTGGCCATGCCGACCGCGATCCCGCCTGCGCCATTGACCAGCATATTCGGGAACCGTGCGGGCAGGACGGTCGGTTCGCGGTCCTTGCCGTCGTAGTTCAGCTCGAAGTTGACGGTGTCTTTGTCAATATCAGCCAGAAGATAGGCGGCGGGTTTGTCCATCCGCACTTCGGTATAGCGCATGGCCGCAGCCGCATCGCCATCCATAGAGCCGAAGTTTCCCTGACCATCCAGAAGCGGCAGAGACATGGAGAAGGGCTGCGCCATCCGCACGAGCGCGTCATAAATCGCGCTGTCACCGTGCGGGTGATATTTCCCCATCGTGTCGCCCACAGCACGGGCCGATTTGCGGTAGGGCTTGTCGTGGGTGTTGCCCGCCTCGTTCATCGCAAAAAGAATGCGCCGGTGCACAGGCTTCAACCCGTCGCGCAGGTCGGGGATCGCGCGGGACACGATCACGGACATGGCGTAGTCGAGATAAGAGGTCTTCATCTCGCTGGTGATGGAGATTTTCGGACCGTCCCATGCCATCGGCTCGCGCGGGGTTTCTTGTTCGTTTTCAGGGGTTTCGGGTGTATCGCTCACGTTGTCCGCCTGTTGTCTTTGTGTGACGGGGATTGGCCCCGTATCTCGTTGTGACACACTCTACCCCATACCGGATATGGGGTGCAATGGGGGGATGTTCATTCGTTCTGGCAGCCGGGCCGCATGAGTGACAACATATTGTTTTTATTGACAGTTAACCATTTTGAGGCAGAGTTTTCTTATGGGAGGCACAATAGGACCAAATCACAGGACCAACAGGAGGTAACAGATATGACTCACATCACGTCTCAGGAGATGAGCGAAACGGAAATGATGCTGTCCGGCTACGGGCTGACTTTTGCGGAGTTCATCTACCGGATGCCGGATTACAAGAACGTTTTGAACAGTTTCTCGTGGCAGCTATTCGATCTTGCGCCGGACTACCCGAAGCTCTTCAAATTTATCGAGTTCTGGCAGGAGAATATCGAAGGCCCGCTGCACCATGTGCGGTTTTCACATCGCAAGATGATCGCACCGGGAGAATGGCGCAATTGTGTGGGAGAGTTTACCGTGCATTGAGGCACGTCGAGCGCTTTGCCGACCGTCGCGCACGATGAGGGTGGTGCAAGGATGAACGGGCAGCGGCTCAGAACCGCTTCAGCAGCTTTTTGAGCGGGGTCATGGCGTTTCCCGTCTGGGCGTCATTCGACACTTTGGCAAAACGCTGACGCAGCGCCTCTGCGCGGGCATCAGCCATCACGCCGCCAAGGCGCTTGCGTTTGCGGCGCGCAGCGGGGAAGGGAACAACGGTTTTGTTCTTTCGACCTGTCATAAGGAAAAGATGGGATGTTTTTTCCCCGATCTCAAGCCCGTTTTGCGAGCTTTTTCCATGCAATGAACCAGAGGGCAGCGAAAACCAGCGAGAACAGGAAATTCCAGCCCGCCATGGTGATCCCGAGACCCCATGTGTCCCAAACGATCTCGTCGCAAAGCACCAGTCCCGCATCTCCCGCGCCACCGGGCAAAAGATCCGCGCCCGACAGGCCGGACAAGGCGTCTCCGGTTCCCGTGCAGGAACTGGGCCCCGGCCACCATTTCTGTTCGACACCGGCGTGATATAGTCCAAGCGCGGCAGAAACCAGCATGGTGAACAGGCCCAGAAGCGCCAGAGGGCGCAGCCGCATCAGAAAGAACAAAAGCCCGATCACAATCGCAATCGCATGTGGCCAGCGCTGCCATAGGCACATTGGGCAGGGTGCAAATCCAGCCGCCTGAAAGATGAAAGCGCCCAGAAGAATGGCCAGAGACCCGACTGCGGCGGCCAATGCGGGTTGAAGGGATGCGAATTCGGAGATAGGTTTTCTCATAGGTATTTCACGGCATAAAAGCCGCCCAGCAGGATGACGACAAACAGAGTAAAGACAAGGCCGAGACGGCGCTCGATAAAGTCGCGGATCGGATCGCCGAATTTCCACAACAATGTCGCGACGACGAAAAAGCGCAGCGCGCGCGCCGTGATCGAGGCCACTATAAAGACCGGAAGCGACAGGCCCGTGGTGCCCGACAGGATGGTGATGACCTTGTAGGGGAAGGGGGTCACACCCGCAATCAGCACGGCCCAAGCGCCCCATTCATTATATTTTACAGCGAACTCGTCGAAATAGGCGTCCTTGCCGTAGAATTCCAGCACTGGTCGCCCGATGGTTTCAAAAGCTCCGTAACCGATCCAGTAGCCCAGCATCCCGCCCGCGACCGAGGCCACAGTTGCAATGCCCGCAATCTTGAACGCGTCACGCGGACGCGCCACGATCAAGGGGATCATCAGGATGTCCGGCGGGATCGGAAAGACCGAGCTTTCGATAAAGGCCACAAGAGCCAGCGCCCAAAGGGCATGCGGGCTGTTGGCGAGGGACATGGTCCAGTTGTAAAGTCGTCTGATCATACCTGCCCCTGTGGTCTTTCTCGGCCTCTTTAGGCCTTATTCCTCGGTCGGGGTCAAGCATAGGCACAGGCTTGGTCCCGGTTTTCCTCCAAGTGGCTTTTGGGCGAGGCGAAATCATAAGCATTTTTTTAGGAAAACTACGCAGAACCCTCTGGACGCCGCCCGCAGGCTTGGGTAAACGCCTTTTACTGCGCCAGACTTAGGCGCTCTGCCCGTGTGGTGGAATTGGTAGACACAGGGGATTCAAAATCCCCCGCTGTAACAGGCTTGCCGGTTCGAGTCCGGCCACGGGTACCATTCCAATTGAAATGACAAAGAGGCCGCTGATCCGGTCGTGAGAGCGTGCTTTAGGGCGCGTTGATTCGCGTGGTTCCCGTGTTGTCACGTCTCGATTGTTCGCAAAATGGCTAAGATTCTACGGTTTGCGCAGGATTGGTTCCTGATGTGAAAACCCGCCTTTATTTTGCGCATGCAGCATCTCCTTGCCCCCACGGAAACTTGTCGCTTTGGGGAAGATGCTTTTTATGTTGATTAATTTTATCTTAACGCATTGAATTTTATAATTAATACCTTCCCCCTCAACGTCCGTTTCGATAATTTTTATCGAAAAATAAATTTGTCATTTTTGTGCCCGTATAGGTCTCGCTTGTCATTTTTGAACACATTTCCGCCTTTTTTCCTGTTGCAAGGCCGCATTTTTGACTTATCCATAAAGGGCCCAACTGGGGGGCAAAAGGCCACGGGGGCGGCCGCGTGATGAGGTCCGGGGGGACTAAGTTTGCGTGTTCGATTGTGGTGAAGTGGTCGTTAATCGACCTGCTGCTGCGTTTTGGTGCGACTGCCGCGCCAATCGGCTCTCAAGCTGTATCTGCCTTTCCCTGACAACGCTTTGCGCGTGCTGTTGGTCCAAGAGACGTGTCTTTCGCGGATTTCTCGCGAAGTCTTGAGGATTGATTTTTTAGTTTTGTCTGCCCGAGCGGCAGTGTGATGGAGAGAGACGATGACACATTGGTGGAAGTGCCACGGCGGGACAACAACGACGGATGATCCGGATTTCAATGACTCTCTGGCCGAGAATCTGATCGGTCTTTGGGAGTTCTCCAGCGGTGCGAGCAATGAGGACACAGGGCTCTCTGACGGGATTGCGCAGAACGGCCATTTCCACGGCAATGCCCATGTCGATGACGGGGCGCTGCAACTGGATGGTAAAGGTGATTATTTCGACGTGTCGACCAACGCCACGACGGATGCGCCTTTTGACCTCTCCGAGGGCACCATTCAGGTTCAGTTTACGCAAGACTGTCACGTCGGTTCGTCTCCCGACACTATTGTAAATCGCGGTGAATATTGTGACCGGAATTCCGAAGGCTACTTCAATATCGAAGTGACCAAGGATGGTAGCGTCGTGGTCAACCACATCTCCGACTCGGATTCCGTGCAACTGTCCACGGATGAAGATTTCTTCTCCGAAGGCGACGAAGTGCGTGTGTCCTATTCCTGGGATGAGGACGGTGAGGGCAGCTTTATCGTCGAGAACCTGAGCACGGGCGATACGTTTGAAGAAACCTTTGACAGCGCCGGTCTCAATATGGACATCGGCGACAATGATGACGAAAGCTTCACTTTCGGCGCGCGTGAATACAATGACGGGTCATATGACCGGTTTTTCGATGGTGAAATCGCCTATGTCGCTGTGTTTGACGATCCTGAACTCGACGCCAGCGATGGCGTAGTCGACGGAACCGACGACGGCGAAGACATGATGCTCGGATACACAGATGCCGATGGTGACCAGATCACCAACGGGGATGATGTGATCTACGGCAATGATGGTGACGATACGATCGACGGGGCCGGTGGCGACGATACGATCTACGGCGGTGCGGGCGACGACACGTTGCAAGGCAGCGGCGGCAGCAACACGCTTTCCGGTGGTGAAGGTGATGATACGTTCATCGGCGGCGAGGGTGCAGACACATTTGAGGGCGGCGCAGGTCAGGACAACATCGACTATTCCGCGTCGGATGCTGCGGTGAATGTTGACCTGTCCATATCGACCCTGTCCGGCGGTGACGCAGAGAACGACACCATAACGGGCGGTATCGACGGGGTGATCGGCTCCGAATATGACGATACGCTCACAGGTTTCGATCACGAAGGCACAAGCGCGTCCGACACCTACACCAATGAATTCTTTGGCATGGGGGGCGATGACACCATCTCCGGCGCAGGTGGCGATGACTACCTCGACGGTGGTGATGG
The DNA here is from genome assembly GCF_900114135.1 of Celeribacter halophilus. GTDB lineage: Bacteria > Pseudomonadota > Alphaproteobacteria > Rhodobacterales > Rhodobacteraceae > Celeribacter > Celeribacter halophilus. The sequence goes on along the minus strand of NZ_FORY01000008.1, from coordinate 100,959 downwards.
CAATGACACGATCAACGGCGGTGACGGCGATGATGTGATCATTGGCGGCCAAACCGGCCTGCCCGATCGCGGCTATGGTTCGACCGGTGTGGATAGTGATCCCGACAATGACAAGGACACGCTTTACGGCGGGGCTGGCGACGACACCATTTATGGTGGCGACGATAATGATTATATCGACGGTGGCGCAGACGATGACTATCTTGACGGTGGTCTCGACGACGACACGATCCTGGGCGGTTCTGGCGATGATACGATCATTGGCGGCGAAGGCTCCGATACAATCGAGGGCGGAGACGGGAATGACACCATCTATGGCGGTCTTGATCCGGCCTATCCCGATAGTCTGAACATTCCGGACGACGAGGGTGATCTTGAGCCGGAGAATGGTAAGGATGTCATCTACGGCGGTGCTGGCAACGACACCATCTATGGTCAGGACGATGACGACATCATCTATGGTGGTGACGGCAATGACACCATTTATGGCGGCATTGATGACGATACGATCTACGCCGGTGCCGGCACGGATCACGTTGATGGCGGTGAGGATGATGACATCATCTACGGCGGCGGCGACAACGATGTGTTGTCCGGCGGCGATGATCAGGACACGATCTATGTGACCTTCACCGATGTGACCTCCGGCATCTACAACACGACGGTGAACGGTGGCAATGGCGGCGTTGACTGGGATACGCTCGACCTGTCCGAGCTTCTGAGCGACGGTTGGGTTATTACCAGCCATGTGCAGAACCCCGATGGGGATACCGGAGCCGCCGCTGGCTATAATGGCCAGATTATACTCGAGAATGCGGCTGACGGCACGTCCGCCAACATCAACTACACCAATATCGAAGAGATCATCCCTTGCTTCACGCCGGGCACTCTGATCGCCACGCCGAAAGGTGAGGTGCCGGTGGAAACTCTGAACGTCGGAGATCGGGTCATCACCCGTGACAATGGCATTCAGGAAATCCGCTGGATCGGCAAAAAGACTCTTTCCGGTGCCGATCTTGCCGCGCGTCGGGAGTTGATGCCGGTGCTGATCCGTCAAGGCGCTCTTGGGGCTGGTCTGCCGGAGCGGGATATGGTGGTTTCTCCGAACCACCGGATGCTGGTCTCCAACGAAAAGGCCGCACTTCTCTTTGAAGAGCACGAAGTTCTCGTGGCTGCCAAACACCTGACCCGTATGGACGGTGTCGATGTGGTCGAGGCCTCCGATGTGACCTATATCCACGTGATGTTTGACAGGCACGAAGTGGTGCTGTCCGATGGCACTTGGTCGGAAAGTTTCCAGCCGGGCGATTACACGCTCTCCGGAATCGGAGACGAGGCCCGCGAGGAACTCTTCGCGCTCTTCCCTGAACTGGAAGAAGTCTCGACCCGCGGTCGTTTCTCTGCCGCCCGCCGCGTGTTGCGCAAACACGAGGCCGAACTGCTGGTCTCCTGACCGCTGCTCTAGTGCCTGGTGTCAGGTATGGATCAAGGTTCGGGCTGCCACGGTGGCCCGAACTTTTTCATTGAGATTTGCGGCGGTTGATGCGGAATTTGTCCTTCACCGCGTCATGAATTACTGTTTCTAAATCCAGCCCAATGCGCTCGAAATATAAAAACTGTTTCAAATGAGGACTGAAAACCCTTCCGCAAATGCGAAAACCTGTAGGTTTTATGCCACTATTTTGCCATATATGCACAGCAGTCGCGATTGTGATCTTCTTGCTTGTTTTTAAAAATCATTTGAAAACAGTATGTTAATAATATGCGTGAGTTTCTTTGCGAATTCTTCCCCCTTTGATGTGACGGTAAATGCGGCTACATTGAGTGTATAGTTTTTCACGCAGTTTGATCCGTTGATGCAAAGGCCGATGTTTAGCCTTTGTCCTTCTGGTGCACTGTTAGACGCCTTCGCCACGGCGAAGGTCTGTAGGGACGACAAGATGGCGAATATTAACGGCACAAATGACGACGACAATCTGAGCGGAACCTCTGGTGCGGATTCGATTGACGGCAAGGCAGGTGACGATCAGATTGATGGGAGCAATGGGGCCGATACCATCAAAGGCGGGTCGGATGACGACACCATCTATGCCGGTGGCGGCAATGATGTGATCTATGGCGATGATGGAAGCTCGACGGGCACTCTTGGCCTTGATGCCTCGGCCTTGACGCTATCGCGCAGCAATCTTGAGTCCAACCCTTGGTCCAACTCGGAAGCCACCTATTCCAATGTTGCCACTTTGGATGACGGCACTGTGGTCAATGCAAAGCTGGTTCTGGTTTCCAAATCCGACAGTGGATTGCAGGTCGATTTGTCTGGAGATTCCGGGCAGGAAATACTCTTGAACGGGAACAACAAGGGTAAAATGGAGGGCGAAACCGCCACCATCCGCATGGAGTTTTACAATGCGGCTACGGGGGAGCCGATCTCGATCAACTCGACGGCCACGTTCAACGATATTGATAGTGAACGCGGCAGCGAACAGGTCAGCATCGATTCCGCATCCTTCACCAGTTATGGCACCTCGTCGGACACGTCTCTGGATGTGCAGACCGATGGCGGCACCGTGGTGGCCACGGGCACCGAAGCAAATAGTGCATCCGATCAGGACGCATGGTTCTCCGCCGCGTTTGAAAACCAAAGCTCGATCACCTTCACGCTGACCGCGCGGGAGGTGAACTCCGGCTATACGCTCTCTGGTGATGTGATTGACGATGTGGACGAAACCGAGTTGGACCCCGGCGATGACGAGATCCACGGCGGGGCGGGCGCGGACACGATCTACGGTGAAGCAGGCGATGACACGCTTTACGGGGATAATGGTGACGACGACATCTATGGCGGCGAAGGCAATGACACCATCTACGGCGGTCAAGGTCAGGACGAGATCGAAGGCGGCCTCGGCGATGATGTCATCTCTGGCGGCTCCGGCGATGATACGATCTCCGGCGGTGCGGGTGACGATACGATCTATGCCGATGGTGACAATGACAGTCTGTCGGGGGATGAGGGCAGTGACCGGTTCGTGGTGACGGCCTCGGGCAACACCAATATTTCCGGTGGCGAAGATGCGGATGGCACCGATCAGGATGTCATCGAACTGTCGCGCGGCACCTATGATTATGACGACTACCGCGTCGTGTATACCAATGGCGATCCGTCTACCGAAAGCGGTGTGATCGAGCTTCTTGACGCAAACGGGAATGTTACCCGCCGGATCAAATTCGAGGAGGTCGAACAGATCGTCTGTTTCACGCCGGGCACCGGAATTGCCACGCCTGATGGCACGGTCGCGGCGGAACAGCTTTGCGTCGGGGATCGCGTCTTCACTCGCGACAACGGTGCGCAGGAAATCGCATGGGTCGGGCGCAAGGATCTTTCAGCGGCGGATCTTCAGCGTCAGAAAGACCTGATCCCTGTGATGATTGCGAAAGGCGCTTTGGGCAACGGTCTGCCGGATCGCGATCTGATCGTCTCACCGCAGCACCGCGTGTTGCTCACCTCTGACCGCGCGGCGCTCTATTTTGAAGAGCGCGAAGTGCTGGCCGCCGCCAAACATTTGGTCGGCCTGCCGGGGATCGTGCGGGCAAAACCGCTTGCGACCTCCTACATCCATTTCATGTGCGAGAACCACGAGGTTGTGCTCTCCAACGAGGCATGGACAGAGACCTTCCAACCGGGGGCGGCCTCCATGTCCGGTCTGGAGAACGGGCAGCGCGATGAAATCCTCACGCTTTTTCCCGAGCTTGCAACAGCCAAAGGGATGAACGACTATATTTCTGCGCGCAAGACGCTCAAAAAGCACGAGACACGTTTGCTGATGGCGAGTTAAGTCGCGCAAACGGGCGCAGCTCTATTACGGAATGACGAAAAAAGGCGGCCTTATGAGCCGCCTTTTTCCATGTCTGATGTTTGCCGGATTGGGGTCGATGCCCAACCCCCTATTTTTCGGGCAAAAGCCCGCGGGGCGAAAACCGCAGCACCACGAGAAGGATCACGCCCATCGTCAGGTAGCGCATATAGGCCACGCGTTCGATCAGACCGGCCTTGAGCGCAGAGCCGTCCTCCAGACCAGAGGTCAGAACATTGACGATCCATGCGCCGATGGGTTCGACCTCGACCCACAAGAACCAGATCAGCATACCGCCCAGAACCGCGCCCCAGTTGTTGCCAGAACCGCCGACGATCACCATCACCCAGATCAGGAAGGTGTAACGCAGGGGCTGGTAGGTGGTTGGGGTCAACTGTCCGTCCAGCGTGGTCATCATCGCACCGGCAAAACCGATGATCGCCGCTCCCAGAACGAAAATCTGCAAATGCCGTCCGGTGACATCCTTGCCCATGGCTTCGGAGGCCACCTCATTGTCACGGATCGCACGCATCATCCGGCCCCACGGGCTTTTGAGCGCCAATTCCATCGCCACGACGATGACAAAGATCACCGCCAGAAAAATTCCCGCATAGAGCAGTTTGACGAAAATCGACGACCCTGTGACCGGATCCATGCCGAGTTTGGCCATAAGGCCGAGGAACCACTCGTTTTGTTGCAGGTTGATTTCATAGGGTACAGGACGCGGCAGGCCGTTGACGTTTTTGACGCCGCGTGAAAGCCAGTCTTCGTTTTTCAAAACCGCGAGGATGATTTCCGCAATGCCCAAAGTGGCAATGGCGAGGTAATCCGACCGCAGGCCCAAAGCGGTTTTCGCCACAAGCCATGCAGCCCCTGCGGCGAGCAAGGCGCCCACAGGCCATGCAAAGATCACCGGTAGCCCCATGCCGCCCAGATAGCCGGACACGGCGGGATCAACGGCTTCGATGGCTTCCACAGCCGGATCGAAAAGCGCGCGGAAGGCGAAGAAACCGCCAACCAGAATGACGGTCAGGATCACACCGCGCAGACGCGTTTTCGGCAGGCGCGGATATGTCAGAACCGCCAGAGCAATCGTGCCGACACCAACCAGCAGCGCTAGGATCATCCGCCCGCCGCCCGCAGACCATGCCGCGGGCACAGGCGGCATGGAAGTCAGGACCACGGCGAGACCGCCAAGGGCGGTGAACCCCATGACGCCCACATTAAACAGGCCCGCATAGCCCCATTGAAGGTTCACCCCCAGCGCCATGATGGCCGAGATCAGCCCCATGTTGAGAATGGAGAGCGCCGAGTTCCACGACTGGAGAAACCCGACCGCAGCGATCAGAACCGCCATGGCCGCGAAGTAGAGTGGCGCACGGGGCAGGGTGGTGGTCGATGTTTGTGTCTGTGCTTGGGTCATATCGATTGCCCCTTGAAAAGCCCCGTGGGTTTGAACAGCAAAACGATGATCAGGATCGCGAAGGAGACTGCGAATTTGTAATCGGTCGAGAGAAGCTGCACCAACCCGTCAGGCGCCCAGCTGTCCGGTCCAAGATAGGTCACGACCTTCTTGAACGCATAGGTCAGCGTCACTTCGGAAAACGCGATGACAAACCCGCCAGCCACAGCCCCCAAGGGGTTGCCGATCCCTCCGACAATGGCGGCGGCAAAGACGGGCAGCAGGAGTTGCTGGAAGATGAAAGGTTTGTAGGACTTGTCCAACCCGTAAAGCGTTCCCGCGATGGTGGCGAGTGCGGCCACCAGAAGCCATGTGATCATCACCACACGCTCCGGATTGATGCCCGACAACAGCGCGAGGTCTTCGTTGTCCGAAAAGGCACGCATGGATTTTCCGGTGCGGGTCTTGTTCAGGAACCAGAACAAGGCCGCCACGGTGATCATGGCCACAACCACGGTGATCACCTGCGTGGTCTTGAGCGCAAGCCCTTCGTTGAGACCGGACCACGCCTTGAATTCACGGGCATTGATGACGAACCGCGCTCCGTCGGAAAAGCGTCGGTCATCTGTCCCGACAACCATCCGAACCAAGCCGTTCATTACGAACATGACGCCGGTGGAGACGATCACGAACATAACCGGCACGGCTTTGACCTTGCGATAGAATTTGTAGACCACGCGATCGGTGAGCAGCAACAGAAGCGCCGTGGCGAGAATACCAAAGGGCAGGGCCAGAAGCGCCGTGGGCAGTGCGCCGAGCGACAGGCCCCAGCTTTGGAACAGCCCCGTGACCAGCACGACGACCATCGCGCCGAATGACATGGTCTCGCCATGGGCAAAGTTGGAAAACCGCAGGACGCCATAGATCAGCGTGACGCCCAGAGCCCCCAAGGCCAGCTGGGAGCCATAGGCGGTGGCCGGAACCACCACGAAATTGGTGAATGCCACAAGGGCGTTGAGAATATCCATATGCCCTCTCCTTATCCGCCAAGAAATGTGCGACGGACCTCGGGATCCGCCAGAAGGTTGGCGCCCGTGTCGGTATAGGCATTCGCACCCTGCACCAACACATAGCCCTTGTCCGCGATCTCCAGCGCCTGACGGGCGTTCTGTTCGACCATCAGGATCGAAATGCCGGTCTTGGCAACCTCGATGATGCGGTCGAACAACTCGTCCATCACGATGGGAGAGACCCCCGCTGTCGGTTCATCAAGCATCAGAAGTTTCGGCTGGGTCATAAGCGCACGCCCCACTGCGACCTGTTGGCGCTGACCGCCGGACAGTTCGCCCGCGTTCTGGTTGCGCTTTTCATAGACCGCCGGAAACAGTTCATAGACCTGTTCAATCGTCGGTTCGATCTCGTCCTTGCGGATGAAGGCCCCCATCTCAAGATTTTCGCGCACGGTCATGGTCGGGAAAATATTGTGGGTCTGGGGCACAAAGCCCATGCCCTTGTAGACCCGTTCCTGAGGCGAGAGGCCGGTGATGTCCTCACCATCGAGATAGACAGCGCCCTCGCGCAGCTTGAGCATCCCGAAAACGGCTTTCATCGCGGTGGACTTGCCCGCGCCATTGGGACCAACGATCACTGCAATCTCGCCCTTTTGCACGGTGAGCGTGCAGCCGTGCAGAATATCCGCACCGCCATAGCCGCCGCGCATTTCACTGGCATGGAGGAAACTCATTGTGCCTCCTCCGTTTTCTTGTTCTTCACCCCGGTGCCGAGATAGGCCTCGATCACCGCTTCGTTCTGCATGATCTCGCTGGCGCTGCCGGTGGCCATGACCTTGCCCTGCGCCATGACGATCACAGGATCGCAAAGCTGTTTGATGAATTCCATGTCATGTTCGATCATGCAAAACGTGTAGCCGCGCTCGACGTTGAGCCGTTTGATCGCATCCCCGATCGTATAGAGTAGCGTACGGTTCACACCTGCGCCGACCTCGTCAAGAAACACCATCTTGGCATCGACCATCATGGTGCGGCCCAGTTCCAGAAGTTTCTTCTGGCCACCGGAAATCTCGCCCGCCTTGAGATCGGCAATATGGGAAATCGTCAAAAATTCAAGAACTTCGTCGGCTTTTGCACGCAGCGCGCGTTCTTCTTCGGCGATGCGTTTGCGCCCGAACCATGTGTTCCAAAGCGTCTCGCCCGACTGGCCCGCAGGCACCATCATCAGGTTCTCGCGGCAGGTCATGGAGCCGAATTCATGCGCGATCTGGAAGGTGCGCAAAATGCCCTTGTGGAACAGTTCGTGCGGTTTGAGCCCCGTGATGTCTTCGCCATCGAAGAACACCTGTCCGGAGGTCGGGGTTAACACCCCTGCAATACAGTTGAAAAGCGACGTTTTCCCCGCGCCATTGGGCCCGATGAGCCCTGTGATCGATCCTTGCTCCAGTGTGAGCGAGGCCCCATCAACCGCACGAAAACCGCCGAAATGCATGTGCAAATCACGCACTTCGATCATATGTCAGTGTCCCCGTATATGGTCCGGCCTTTGTGAGTTGGCCGGAACAGTGAGCCCGGAACGCATGAGATGCGCCCCGGGCCAATGATGATTTTATCGCGACTTAGCGGATATCGACCGTTTCAAAGTCGCCATCGGTGATGGTGTAATAGCGATATGTGCCTGCGGCTTCGCCCGGTCCGATCAACTCGACATTGGTTGCGCCGACATAGTCGATATCGCCACCTTCTGCGAGGATTTTGAGCGCCTTATCCAGTTCACCGGGCAGGATTTTCTCACCCGGCGCATTGGCCACGTCGAGCACATTGGCCGCGACCGCTTCTTTGGTGGCTTCGCCACCTTTGGCCATCGCCAGAGCGATCAGAGCGCCCGCGTCATAGCTTTCGCGGGTATAGGCGGAGGAGACGTTGATGCCAGCGGCTTCGCCCAATGCGTTGAACGCATCCGTGCCTTCACCTTCGGCCCAAGGCACAATGCCCATGGAACCTTCGACAATATCACCAAGATCGGCCACAAGGCTGTCGCCATACATGCCGTCACCCATCAGGAAGGTGTCAAACGCACCGGTGTCGGCTGCGGCCTGAATAATGCCCTTGCCGCCTTGGTCCACATAGCCAAGCACCACAAGCACGTCGCCGCCAGCAGAGGCCAGTGCGCCGATCTCGGCGGAATAGTCGGCCTTGCCGTCTTCGTGGGAGGTGTTGATGGTGATCTCACCGTCAAAGGCCGCCTCGAATGCGTCGGCAAGACCCTTGCCGTAATCGGAGTTGGTGTAGCTCACAGCCACCGAAGAGATGCCTTTTTCCTCAAGCACTTCAGCAAGGATTTCCCCTTGGCGCGCATCGGAAGGCGAGGTGCGGAAGAACAGGCCGTTGTCTTCAACCGTGGTTAGACCCGGCGAGGTTGCGGACGGAGAAATCATCACAACACCGTTGGGCACAGCCACGTTGGAGAGAACCGCGCCGGTCACACCGGAGCAATCCGCGCCCATGATCGCTACAACACCGTCGGAGGTGATCAGGCGTTCTGCGGCGGCAGAGGCGGCTGCGGCATCGACACAGGTGCTGTCAGCGCGAACGGGGGTGATGGTCGAGCCATCCAGGAACGCGCCACTGTCGCTCACTTCTTTCAGAGCCAGTTCGGCACTGGCCGCCATGTCAGGCGTCAGCGATTCAATCGGTCCGGTGAAGCCGAGGATAATCCCGACCTTGACGTCTTCGGCAAAGCCTGCGCCCGCCATCATAGTTGCGGCGGTAGACGCCAGAAGCAGCTTTTTCATATGGTATACTCCCTGTTTGGATCTTGTCCTGTGGCGCAGACTAGACAGGGTTTTTGCGATTGGGAAGACAGTCGCGTGAAATGCTGACCGAATTTTTTGCATTTGCCTAAGCTTTGAACTGCGCGAAGGGCCGTTTTCCTGTGGTTGTCATCTGGCGCGTGGCGGCGCGGAACAGGTCTGGCCGTTTATGTTTTGAAAAGACGACTCATGATAGGACGAAACACAGATTGATGGTGCGTCCGAGGGTTTGTCTGGAGGGTTTATATGGGATAAAATAGAAGCCACGCTGTAAGAGGGCCTGTGCACCGCATGTCAGTCAAAGCGGCTTTGGCGCAAGCGTGCCGCAGTGTTTTTTGACATAACGCGCATGAATTAGGCAGTTGATTGCGTTTTCTGCGAAATTTTCTGTCTCTTTTGGGTTTTCTCACGCCCGTCTCCTGCTTATAAGTCTACGGACTTCTGTGTGCGCTAACACGCATATGGGGGAGGAGAGATGACCAAGATTTTGGAGTAAAGACGATGACGGATTGGGTGAAAACCGCATGGCGCAACAAACCGCGTGTGCAAATGCCCGACTATACGGACGTGGCCGCGCTGAACGCTGTAGAGGCGCAGCTTGCCAAATATCCGCCGCTCGTCTTTGCCGGCGAGGCGCGTAAATTGAAACGAGATCTGGCGAAAGCGTCCCGTGGCGAGGCGTTTTTGTTGCAGGGCGGCGATTGCGCGGAAAGCTTTGCCGAGTTCGGCGCGGACCAGATTCGCGACACATTCAAAGTCATGCTGCAAATGGCGATGGTGCTGACCTTCGGGGCGAAAGTGCCGGTGGTCAAAGTGGGCCGTATGGCTGGCCAGTTCGCCAAGCCGCGTTCGGCACCGACCGAAACGGCGGGGGGCGTGGAGCTTCCGTCCTACCGTGGCGACATCATCAACGGTTTCGACTTCACGCCCGAGGCGCGGATTCCCGATCCCAACCGGATGTTGCAGGCCTACACTCAGGCGGCGGCCTCGCTGAACCTGCTGCGCGCCTTCTCGAAGGGTGGCTTTGCCGATATTCATCGGGTGCACGCTTGGACGCTGGGCTTTACGGAATCCGATGAGGCCGAGAAATACCGCGACATGGCGAACCGCATTCAGGATGCGCTTGATTTCATGAAAGCAGCGGGGATGACCTCCGAGAACAACCACGATCTGCACACCGTGGATTTCTACACCTCGCATGAGGCGCTTTTGCTGGAATATGAAGAGGCGCTGACCCGTGTGGACAGCACCACGGGCGCGACGATTGCTGGCTCCGGTCACATGATCTGGATCGGCGACCGCACACGTCAGCCGGATGGTGCACATGTCGAATTCTGCCGTGGGGTCGAGAACCCGATCGGCCTGAAATGCGGCCCGACCACCACTGCCGAAGATCTCAAGGTGCTGATGGCGAAACTGAACCCGGAAAACGAAGCAGGGCGTCTGACGCTGATTGCACGTTTCGGGGCAGGGAAAGTCGCCGACCACCTGCCGCGTCTCGTCGAGACCGTCAAATCCGAGGGCGCCAATGTTGTTTGGTCCTGTGATCCGATGCATGGCAATGTGATCAAGTCCTCGACGGGCTACAAAACCCGTCCGTTCAACGCGATCCTCTCCGAAGTGCAGGAGTTCTTCGCCATTCACCGCGATCAGGGCACCATTCCGGGTGGCGTGCATGTCGAGATGACGGGTAAGGATGTGACCGAATGCACGGGTGGCTTGCAGGCTGTGTCCGACGAGAACCTCGCCGACCGCTATCACACCGCTTGCGACCCGCGTCTCAACGCCTCGCAATCTCTGGAACTGGCGTTCCTTGTGGCCGAAGAGCTGCAAAAGGGTCAGACACCTGAAGCGGTGGCTGCAACCGCCTAAGGTCTTTCATTATCAAGACGTTGAAAGCCGGGCTTTATGTCCGGCTTTCTCGTCTCTGGATGAAACTTGTTTCCGATATTGATACAGAAAAAGCGCAGCATATGTCACTGGACCTTGAATGTTCCTGATTGCGCGGTTTCCCAAACCCTGTGACGCCTGTCGCGAAACAGGTTAATCATCCGACTTTATTAGTCGCAGAAAGGGTTTCTTGGAACGCGGAGGTCTGGAGGGCTGTTTAGTCGCCCCTTCCTGTGGGGTCAGAGCGGTGCGACTGTCCTCATAGGTCTTTTTCGCCTCGGCAAATCCGGCGGGCACGGGACTGCCTTTGGGTGTTGTCTGGAAGGTCTGGTCCATCGGATTGCCGAGCAGCGGGCGCGACTGGATGTTGATCACTTCAAACCGGCGCGGCTGGCGGCCGATGTCGCCTTTGGACTGCAAACAGCCAAGGACGCGATTCACATCCCCGAGGTCGGATTTTAACGGACAGAGCAAAAGCTGCGCCTCCATCTCGCCCCGCCCGATTCCGCGCTCGGCCTTCAAGGTGACAACAATGACCTGTGGGGTCTCAAACACCGCTTCGAGCGCTTCCGAGAGTTTCGCGCGGCTTTCCGGCACGAACATCGCGGTCAGCGGCATGCCGCGCACCTCCATGCCCATCAGGTCGGTCAGATGCATGCCCGCCAGACGGAACCGCGCCACGCCGGGAGCAACGCGTTCAAGGATAAAGGCAAATTCCAGCGCCGGTTGCATGCCGCGCGGATCGATTTCGGAGCGCGCTGGCACCGGTCGCCCGTTGCGCAAGCCTTCCCAATAGGCCTCAACCGTTTTGACCGCCGGAAAATACGTATCCAAGCGTCGAGGCATAAGGGAGATAACATTGTCTCCGTTGACATATTCGATTTTCATCACAACACCTGTTTACTGCACGATCCATGCCCTTTGCGGGTCTCTAGCTGTTTTTCGGGTTCCGTCTGTTGACGCAGGGTTAACGGGTGTATCTGCATGGAATGGCGTCTTGCACCATGTCTCACGCCCGAATGACCCTTTACCCAGAGACCCGCTGGCTTGACCGGAATATGCCATGAGTTTGCCAGATTTGGAGCAAAATCCTAATCATTGGTTAACACCGGGCATTGAGTTGCGAAAAATTGCCTTGAGAAACTTAGGGAATTGCAATCAGGCAGGATCTCATTCTCTGAAAAGAGATAAAAACTCCAATATCTTATAAGGAAATCGAAAAAACATGGCTCTACGGAATCACTTAATAGCCTTTATTTTCTTAAAATTTTAGGCAAGCCGTGAAACCGGACCTGCGTGGGTCAATCTTGGAAAAATCGGGACCAAATTGTGACAGCACAGGCGTAAAGTGAGTCTCGATATCGGCCTGCATATACGCCCACATGTCGTCCACGGGCGGTTTCGTTCCAGCATGGGATGCCCTTCACAATGACGCGCAATACTGGCCTTCACGGTGACCAGCCGTTATAGACGGAGCAAGGTTCGGGCAGGGGTCCGGACAGGTCAAGGGAGCACAGACATGGCAGCCGACCGGCGTGGTCTTCTTATCATTTTGTCTTCGCCTTCGGGGGCGGGGAAATCGACTTTGGCGCGTCAGTTGATGGGCTGGGACGAGACCTTGAGCTTTTCGGTCTCTGCCACCACCCGCGCGCCGCGAGAGGGTGAGGAGGACGGGGTGCATTACCACTTCGTCGACGAGACCCGTTTCAAACAGATGGTATCCGAGGGCGAAATGCTCGAACATGCCCATGTGTTCGGCAATTTCTACGGTTCGCCTGCGGCCCCTGTGCGCAAAGCGATCGAGTCAGGGCGCGATGTGCTTTTCGATGTGGATTGGCAAGGGGCGCAACAGATCGCCAATTCCGTGCTGCGCGATCATGTTCTGTCGGTCTTCGTGCTGCCTCCGTCGATCAAGGAGCTGCGTCGCCGTCTGGAGACCCGCGGTCAGGACAGTGCGGAGACAATTGCGAAACGGATGGAGAAAAGCTGGGACGAAATCAGCCATTGGGACGGCTATGATTATGTTCTGGTGAATGACAATCTGGAGACCAGCTTTACACGTCTCAAGACCATCATCGAGGCCGAACGCTTGCGCCGTGCGCAGCAGCCGGGATTGATGGAGTTTGTGCGCGGGCTTCAGGCCGAATTCGAGGAGGTGGAAGGATGACGCTCTACGCATTGAACGATCACGCGCCGGTCTTGCCGGAAAACGGTGATTACTGGGTAGCGCCGGATGCCAATGTCATCGGCAAGGTGATTTTGGAGGAAGGCGCGAATATCTGGTTCGGGGCTACGCTCAGAGGGGATAATGAGGCGATCCATGTGGGGGAAGGCACGAATATTCAGGAAAACTCCGTGCTGCATACCGATATGGGCTTTCCGTTGACCATCGGCGCGGGCTGCACCATCGGGCACAAGGCGATGTTGCATGGCTGTGTGATTGGCGAGAACAGCCTGATCGGCATGGGCGCGACCGTATTGAACGGGGCGAAAATCGGCCGGAATTGTCTGATCGGAGCCTGTGCGCTCATCACGGAAGGCAAGGAAATCCCTGACAATTCTCTGGTCATGGGCAGTCCGGGCAAGGTGGTGCGGGTTTTGAGCGAAGCGCAAATTGCGGGTCTCAAGGCCTCTGCTTTGCATTATCAGCAAAACGCGCAACGGTTTCGCGACGGGTTGAAACCGCTCGACTGAGGCGGGGTGTTCCCGCAGCCACGCCAAAAGCCTCGTGCCGCGCTCTAATGTAGCGCCGCGCGGATCTGGACAGGTTGGACAGGCGTGAGGTCCAGCATATCGAAGTCGAGAGACGGGTAGAGGCTGGCGATTTCCTCGCGGATCAGGTCCGGACGTGGCAGCCCTTTGGGGATAGCGCGGAAACTGCCCCTGAACCCTGCGCGATGCAGGAGGTCTGCCAGTTCGAGACAGTCGAACTGTGCGCAGAGCGCCGGAGCCACGACACAGTCTGGAGCAATGCTGTTGAGAATATCCTGCGTCAGATCGGAAAATTCGATCAGGAAAAAACCGGTGCGCTGCGGATAATACTTTTTCAGCATTTGCATCCGTTGCGGATCACCCACCATCAGGATCATTCTCCGGGGCGCTGTGTCTGCCTCGTCGAGATGTGCGATGAGATCACCGAATATGTTCTGCCGCATGCTGCCCATGACGGGTTCCGATTTTGTGCCTCAATGATTTGTGACAAAAGAGGCAAAGTAATGAAAATGCAACGGTATTTTTTCCAAAAATGAAAATGTATCGCAAAATGCAAAGCCCGCTGTGCGGTTTCTCTGGTGAGTTGTCCAGAATATGAGCGCTGTCATGAGACGGTTACATGGGGGCGTTAAGGCCTGACTGGATGCACTTGGCCGTCTGATGGATTGCTCAAGTTGATTGTGGAGCACCCATGACATCAATAGGGTGGAAAGTGTTTCTCGAAAGCCCGTAGAGAGCTTTTTGAAATGCTTCGGAGACGGCAAAAATCGGGACATCCCATGTTGAACAGTTTGAAACAGGTCACTTATGGCGACGAAATGATGGAGGCGGTGGCCGATGCCATGCCTTTGCCGCTGGTCGTGGTCGGGCGCGACGAGCGGATCATGGCGGCCAATGCCCCAGCGCGCACGCTTTTTAGTGAGGCGATGGTCGGGCGCCACTACATCACTGTGCTGCGCCAGCCGATGCTGCTGGATGCAATTGAGAACGTCCTTCGCCTCTCCGAGCCTGCGGAAACGGTCTATCGCATCACGGAAAGCCAGCGCGAACTGGTGTATGACGTTGTGGTGCGGCCTGTGACGGTTGCGGATTTCGCCTGTGTGACGGTGGCATTCGAAGACAAGACCGAGCTGAACGAAGCCGGACAGATGCGCCGCGATTTTGTCGCCAATGTCAGCCATGAGTTGCGCACGCCTTTGACGGCGGTGCTCGGCTTTATCGAAACGCTTTTGGGACCGGCCTCTGAAGATGATGTCGCCCGCAAACGCTTTCTGGAAATCATGTCCCGCGAAGCGCAGCGGATGAATCGCATTGTGGGAGATCTTCTGTCCCTGTCGCGTGTCGAGGCGGAGCGGCGCGTGCGACCGACAGATCAGGTCGATATTCCCGCCGTTCTGCGCTCTGTCGTCAGCAGTCTGCATCCCGTGGCCGAAGCGCAGGGGGTTGATCTGATCCTAGAAGGGGCAGACGGGACCGAAGAGGTGCCCGGCGACCATGACCAGTTGACGCAGGTCTTTACCAACCTGATCGAGAACGCCATCAAATACGGCGGGCGCGACAAGGAGGTGCATGTGTGCCTGACCTCGCACACGGTGGAGCCGACCATGCGCAGTTCCGCAATCCGCGTGGACATCTCGGATCAGGGCGAGGGCATCGCCACCCAGCACATCCCGCGCCTGACCGAGCGGTTCTACCGCGTGGATTCGCACCGTTCGCGGGAGATGGGCGGGACGGGGCTGGGGCTGGCCATTGTGAAACACATTCTGAATCGCCACCGCGGACGCCTGCGCGTCGAGAGCCATGTGGGGCAGGGCAGTTGTTTCTCTGTCATCCTGCCCTACGAATAAGGGGCACGCGTTTAGGCCAGTTTGACTTGGACCCGTGCGCCCTGAGGCCAGTGCTGTGCTTGTTGGCACGATTCTTGCCGTTGACGTCGTCGGTGTCGGACCGTCACAGACTGTCACATATCTTTCCCGCCTGTCACAAAACTCCGCGTAATAGCCCCGTTCGGGGGCGTTTCCTGCGCAAATTGACAAGATGTCTAGGAAAAACACGTCATCTGTCATGTAACTGTTACATAAGTTTCACAAAAGCATTGCAGCCACCGCCTAAACCGCCTGCAAGAGAGCAATACCGCTCTCGGACATTATGCAAATTCAGGAGCAAACCATGTCCTTTGTGAAACTGACCGCTTCCGCGATCGCGATCGCAGCCGTTTCGGCCTCCGCAGCCTCTGCCCGTGATCAGGTGCAAGTCGCCGGGTCCTCCACAGTTCTTCCCTATGCCTCCATCGTGGCCGAAGCCTTTGGCGAGAACTTTGACTTCCCGACACCGGTCGTGGAATCCGGCGGGTCTTCCGCAGGTCTCAAACGTTTCTGCCAAGGTGTTGGCGAAGAGCAAACCGACATTGCCAACGCATCGCGCAAAATCCGCGACAAGGAAATTGCGGCCTGTGCCGAAAACGGTGTGACCGACATCATCGAAGTGCGCATCGGCTATGATGGCATCGTGTTTGCTTCGCAGCTCGACGGTCCGGCTTACACCACCTTCACGCCTTCCGACATTTTCAACGCTCTGGCACCGAAAGTTGTCGTCGACGGTGCGCTGGTCGACAACCCCTACAAACAGTGGTCCGACTTCAACGCCGATCTTCCGGCCGAAGACATTCTTGCCTTCATTCCGGGCACCAAGCACGGCACCCGTGAAGTGTTCGAAGAAAAAGTGATCGCCGCAGGCTGTGAAGCCACTGGCGCAATGGAAGCCATGATCGCTGGCGGCATGTCCGAAGATGACGCAGAAGACGCATGTCTCGCTGTGGCCTCCGATGGTCGCGCTGTGGACATCGACGGCGACTACACCGAGACGCTCGCCTCCATCGACGCCAACTCCAACGGCATCGGCGTCTTCGGTCTGGCCTTCTACGAGAACAACACCGACAAGCTCAAAGTGGCCACCATGTCCGGTGTCGAGCCGACGACAGAAACCATCGCTTCCGGCGAATACCCTGTCTCCCGTCCGCTCTACTTCTATGTGAAAAAAGCCCACATCGGCGTGATCCCGGGTCTGAAAGAATTCGCTGAATTCTTTGTCTCCGACGAGATCGCTGGCCCCGATGGCCCGCTTGCGGAATACGGCCTTGTGTCCGACCCAGAACTGGCCGCCACACAGGCTGCTGTCGCTGCTGAAGACGTGATGCAGTAAGTTTTCCGGCACCTCTCTTAGGTGCCTTGCCCATAGTCGGGGCGGCATGCCCGCCGCCCCGTCCTCTTTGAGACCTTTTTCAACTTAAACTTCATACGGGGTGGCAATGCCTTTTCTCTGGTTGGTCTTAATCGTACTCGCGATCGCGGCCTCGGGCTATGTGATCGGACGCGGGCGCGCGATGCAAAGCGCGGGGGGCGACGCACGTCACCTTCATTCTCTTCCGGGCTACTATGGCTGGAACGTGGCGCTGAAAGCGGCGGTTCCCGCCTTTCTCGTGCTGGTGCTTGCGCTCATCGTTCAGCCCCTCATCATCAATAAGACGGTCTCCTCCATGATCCCGGAAAGTGAAATTGCCGAAGGATCCAATCTTGGCCTCGTGATGGCCGAAGTGCGCCGCACAGCGGACGGGATCGACCATCTTGTGAACGAAGGCCTCATGGACGAATCCGCTGCACGCAACGCGCGCACGGATTTCACCGACATCACCCAGCGTCTGAAAGATGCAGGGCAGGTCGTGACCTCGAACATCACCCAACCGGTTCTGGCCGCCGCGCAGAAATATCGCGTCATGAACGGCTCCGGCAAACTGGTCCGCAGCGCTCTGGTGATCCTTGTCGCTCTGGCCGGACTGCTCTGGGGGCTCAAGGAGAGCCACAAGGATTTCCGCGCCCGCAATATTGTCGAGCGCAGCATTCTGGCGATGTTGATGGCAGGGGCCTCTGTTGCGGTTCTGACCACTTTGGGCATCGTTCTGTCGCTGATCTTCAACACGGTCGAATTCTTCAAACTCTATCCGGCGCTGGACTTCTTCACGCTTCTGGAATGGTCGCCGAGTTTCTCTGGCCGTGGCGGGTCTTCGGCGCTTGGTGTTCTGCCGCTGTTGTGGGGGACGTTCTACATCTCCATCGTGGCGCTTCTGGTGGCCGTGCCCATCGGGCTCTTCGCCGCGATCTACCTCTCCGAATATGCCGGACCGAAAGTGCGTGCCTTTGCAAAACCGATGCTTGAGGTTCTGGCTGGTATTCCGACCATTGTTTACGGGCTTTTCGCCTTGCTGACCCTCGGGCCGATGCTTCTGAGTGTCTTCGGGGATGATGGCGGGCTTGGCTGGATGCAAGGCCAGCGCGCCGTGATGACCGCAGGGATTGCTATGGGGATCATGCTTATTCCCTTCGTGTCCTCGCTGTCCGACGACATTATCAACGCCGTGCCTCAGGCCATGCGTGACGGCTCTTACGGTCTGGGGGCCACGCAATCGGAGACCATCAAACAGGTGGTTCTGCCAGCGGCCTTGCCGGGGATCGTGGGGGCTGTGCTTCTGGCCGCCTCGCGTGCTATCGGCGAGACCATGATCGTGGTGATGGGGGCAGGGGCCGCCGCCAGCCTGTCGCTCAACCCGTTTGAAGCCATGACCACGGTCACCGCCAAGATCGTCAGCCAGCTCACCGGCGACAGCGACTTTGCCTCGCCCGAAGCCCTTGTGGCCTTTGCCCTTGGCATGACGCTCTTTGTCCTGACCCTCGCCCTTAACGTCTTCGCGCTCTACATCGTGCGCAAATATCGGGAGCAATATGACTGATGTCTGATGCTATGAACAATCCCGCCAACTCCCTGCTCGTTCAGGACGCCCGCACCGCAAAACGCAACGCCGCAGAAAAACGTTTCCGCTTTTTCGGGATTGCCGCGATTGCCACGGGGCTGGTGTTTCTGGTGATCCTGCTGACCGCGATCTTCTCCAACGGGACGGGCGCGTTTCAGCAGACCTTCCTCACCGTGCCGGTCCATCTGGACGAGACCAAACTCGACAAAGCGGGCAACCGCGACATCGAAGACATCAAGAAAGTGTCGACCTTCGGCTACAACCCTCTGATCCAGCAGGCCGTGTTCGACATGGTGCAGGCGCAGGGGATCGAGACCCCCTTCACCAAACGCGGTGACATGAAGGCGCTGATTTCGGCCTCTGCGGCGGCACAGCTGCGCGACGAGGTGATCGCCAATCCCGATCTTATCGGCCAGACCATCGAGTTTCGCGTGCTGGCGACCTCGCGTGTGGACGGCTACCTCAAAGGCCGTGTGACCCGCGAGAGCGTGGAGCGTGACAAGAACATCGACGCCGAGCATTTCGATCTCGTTGACGGGTTGCGTGACGCGGGGATCGTGAAAAAGAGCTTTAACTGGGATTTCATCACCGGTGCCGATGCCTCCGAGAGCCGTCCCGAACAGGCGGGTATGGGCGTGGCAATGGTCGGGTCGTTCTTCATGATGCTGGTGGTGTTGCTCTGCGCTCTGCCCATCGGGGTGGCCGCGTCGATCTATCTTGAGGAATTCGCGCCGCAAAACCGCTGGACCGATCTCATCGAGGTGAACATCTCCAACCTCGCCGCCGTGCCCTCCATCGTCTTCGGTATCCTCGGTCTGGCCGTGTTCATCCAGTTCGCGCATCTGCCGCAATCCGCGCCGCTGGTAGGGGGGCTCGTGCTGACGCTTATGACGCTGCCGACGATCATCATCTCGACGCGGGCAAGCCTCAAGGCCGTGCCGCCCTCGATCCGCGACGCGGCTTTGGGTGTGGGCGCCTCCAAGATGCAGTCGGTCTTCCACCATGTGCTGCCGCTGGCCATGCCGGGCATCCTGACGGGGACCATCATCGGTCTGGCGCAGGCTCTGGGCGAAACCGCGCCGCTTCTGCTGATCGGGATGGTGGGCTACATCGCCTCTGACATGCCTGACGGCTTTCTCGGCGGCTTTCTGGACCCGAACTCCGCGATGCCGGCCCAGATTTACGAATGGGCGAAACGTGCCGACCCTGCGTATTATGAACGTGCCTGGGGCGGGATCATCATCCTTCTTATGTTCCTGATGACGATGAACATCATCGCTGTCATCCTGCGCCGCCGCTTCGAGCGCCGTTGGTAAACGAGTTGAGGACAGAGCTATGAACGATATGCGAATTGTGAGAAAAGACGTGGATATGAACGACACAAAAATCTCTGCCAAAGGCGTGCAAGTTTTCTACGGCGATACCCATGCGATCAAGGATGTCGATGTGGAGATCCGCGACAAGACCGTGACCGCCTTTATCGGTCCGTCGGGCTGTGGCAAGTCGACCTTCCTGCGTTGTCTGAACCGGATGAACGATACGATCGACATCTGCCGCGTGGAGGGCAATATCCTGCTTGATGGCGAAGACATCTACGACAAGCGCGTCGATCCGGTGCAGCTTCGCGCCAAGGTGGGCATGGTGTTCCAGCGTCCGAACCCGTTCCCGAAGTCGATCTATGACAACATCGCCTATGGCCCGCGCATTCACGGTCTGGCGAAGAACAAGGCCGATCTCGACGAGATCGTTGAAAAAGCCCTGCGTCGCGGGGCGATCTGGGACGAGGTCAAAGACCGTCTTGATGCGCCGGGCACCGGTCTGTCGGGTGGGCAGCAACAGCGTCTGTGTATCGCGCGCGCTGTCGCGACCGAGCCGGAAGTGCTCCTGATGGACGAACCCTGTTCCGCGCTGGACCCGATTGCCACCTTGCAGGTCGAGGAACTCATCGACGAGCTGCGCGAGAACTTCTCCGTCGTCATCGTGACCCACTCCATGCAACAGGCCGCCCGCGTCAGCCAGAAAACCGCGTTCTTCCACTTGGGCAACCTTGTGGAATACGGTGACACGGAACAGATTTTCACCAATCCGCAAGATGAACGCACCGAAAGCTATATCACTGGCCGGATCGGCTAAGGGAGAGACCCATGCATAACGACAGCAAACATATTGCCTCGGCGTTCGACCGCGATCTCGAATCCATTCAGGCGATGATCATGAAAATGGGCGGTTTAGTCGAAGTCGCCATCAAGGATGCCGCACAAGCGCTTGAAGAGCGCGATGTGGAATTGGCCGAAAAGGTGCGCAAAGCCGACGTCGCTATCGACAAGCTTGAAGAAGACGTGAACGAGGAGGCCGCGCGTCTTCTGGCGTTGCGCTCTCCGACAGCGGGTGATTTGCGCACGGTTCTGACGGTGATGAAAATCTCCACCAATCTTGAGCGCTGTGGTGACTATGCCAAGAACCTTGCCAAGCGCACCGGTGTTCTGGTCAACATGTCGCCCATCGAAGGGGCCGCGCCCTCCATCCGCCGCATGGCGCGCGAGGTCGAGGAAATGCTGCGTCTCGCACTTGATGCCTATATCCAGCGCGACGAAGGTCTGGCCAGCGAAGTCCGCCACCGCGACCTTGATGTGGACCAGATGTATAACGCTTTGTTCCGCGAATTCCTGACCTATATGATGGAAGATCCGCGCAACATCACCGCCTGTATGCACCTGCATTTCATCGCCAAGAACATCGAGCGCATGGGCGATCACGCCACCTCGATTGCCGAACAGGTGATCTACCTCACCACCGGCGAAATGCCCGATGATGCACGCCCGAAAGGGGATGTGACCTCCTCGCAACCCGATCTGGGTGTGGAGGACGCCTGATGTCTGCCGATCAACCTCGCGTTCTTGTGGTCGAGGACGAGCCCGCACAACGGGAAGTTCTCGCCTATAACCTCGAAGCCGAAGGGTTTGCCGTCTCGAAAGCCGAGAACGGTGATGACGCGCTGCTTTATGTGGACGAGGACAGCCCCGACATCATCGTGCTGGACTGGATGCTTCCGGGGGTCTCGGGCATCGAAATCTGTCGCCGCCTGAAAACCCGCCCCGACACGCGTGATATTCCGATCATCATGCTCTCGGCGCGTTCCGAAGAGGTGGATCGGGTGCGCGGACTGGAGACCGGTGCCGACGATTATGTGGTCAAGCCCTACTCGGTGATTGAGTTGATGGCGCGTGTGCGCACACAGTTGCGTCGCGTGCGTCCGGCCTCCACAGGTTTGGTGCTGGAGTTTCAGGACATCCGACTGGATTCCGAGACCCACCGCGTGACCCGTGGCGAAGAGTCTCTGAAGCTCGGCCCGACAGAATTCCGTCTCCTGTCCACCTTCATGGAGAAGCCGGGCCGCGTCTGGTCGCGTGAACAGCTTCTGGATCGGGTCTGGGGGCGTGACATCTATGTGGACACCCGCACGGTCGATGTTCATATCGGTCGGCTCCGCAAGGCTTTGTGCCAGCACGGTGGCGAAGATCCGGTGCGCACGGTGCGCGGCGCAGGCTATGCTTTGGGTTAATTCCTCGCGTAGAGGTTTTCCAACCTGACAAAACAGATGAGAAATGCGTCAAATCGTTCTGGTTTGACGCATTTTTTCGTATTTCTGCGCGGAACTGCTCGACGGTCGGAAAGAACAGGGCGATATAAACCCGATACAGGCCGAATACAGGCGTTGCGCACTGGCAAGTGATCGCGGGTTTTCGAGAAACGCTCTGCAAAGCATTGACGAGGCGGGCCTTTCGCACTCAACTCATGTATAGAGGTCAATGCACAGGTTTTCATTTGAGCAAATTTCACGAGGTCCGGACATCATGACTGCCATTCTCACCAAGGAACCCGCACATCTGCGCACCTATCGCGGGATCAGGGAATTGATCCTCTCCGGCGATCTGGTGCCGGGGGAACCGGTGACGATTCAGGGGCTGACGGACCGTCTGGATGCGGGCATGACCCCCGTGCG
The DNA here is from genome assembly GCF_900114135.1 of Celeribacter halophilus. Lineage (GTDB taxonomy): Bacteria > Pseudomonadota > Alphaproteobacteria > Rhodobacterales > Rhodobacteraceae > Celeribacter > Celeribacter halophilus. The sequence goes on along the minus strand of NZ_FORY01000008.1, from coordinate 78,474 downwards.
CGAGGCGATCCGGCGACTGACTTCCGAAGGCGCTTTGGTGTTTCATGGCAACCGTCGGGTGACCGTGCCCGTGTTGAGCCTGTCCGAGGTGGACGAGTTGATCTTTGCCCGTCTGGCTCTGGAGCCGGAACTGGCACGGCGCGGGGCGGCTCAGATGGACGAGGGCGCCATCGCCGCGCTCACGCTGGTGGACCGCGAGATCGATGAGGCCATGCGTATGGGCGATATGCGTGGCTATATGATCCACAACCACCGGTTTCATATGATGCTCTACAAGGCCGCACGCACGGAGGTGATCGGCCCTATGGTGGACTCGCTGTGGCTGCGCTCCGGTCCTGCGCTGCGAGTGATGTGCACGCGGTTCGGCTCGCAAAACCTGCCGGACATGCATCAGGTCGCCATCCAGGCCCTGCGGGACGGGGATACAGAGGCCGTGGGCGAGGCAATCCGGCGTGATATTCTGCAAGGGATGGAAAACATCCGCGCTATCGTGGCCGAAAGCGCAGATGCTACGTGAGATTAGGTCGATATGGCTTTGATTTCACAGAAATCTTCAATGCCGTAAACGCCGCCTTCGCGACCATTTCCCGAGAGTTTGTAGCCGCCGAAAGGTGAGCCGTAGGAAATATCCGAGCCGTTCAGATGCACCATGCCCGCGCGAATTTCCCGCGCCATCGCCAAACCGCGCGTCTGACTGTCCGCGCTTGCGCCTGTCTGGATATAGGCTGCCAACCCGTAGGGCGTGTCATTGGCGATCCGGATCGCATCCGCCTCGTCCTCATAGGCGATCATCACCAGAACAGGGCCGAAGACTTCCTCCTGCGCGATGCGCATGTCATTGCGCACATCTCCGAACACGGTCGGGCGGACGAAATAGCCACGGTTGAATCCTTCGGGCCGCCCCGGACCACCCGCAATCAGCCGTGCGCCTTCTTCGATGCCGGCCTGAATGAGACTTTGCACGCGGTCGTATTGCATCTGTGAAACCAGTGGGCCGATGTGATTGCCCGTTTGCGTGGGCAGATCGACCTTGGTGCTCTCGGCCACGTCTTTGGCAATCTCCATAGCCGTCTCGTAATGGCTTTGCGGGACCAGCATCCGTGTCGGCGCGTTACAGCTTTGGCCGGTGTTCTGGAAGCAATGACGCACGCCGCGTTTTACCGCCTCCTCGAAATCGCAATCGTCGAGCAGGATGTTGGGAGACTTGCCCCCGAGTTCCAGCGTCACGCGTTTGATGGTCGGGGCGGCGGCTTTGGAAATCTCCACGCCTGCGCGGGTCGATCCTGTGAAGGAGACCATCGCCACATCGGGATGCGCGGAGATCGCAGCGCCCACGGTCGTCCCGTCGCCGTTGACGAGGTTGAACACACCTTTCGGCACCCCCGCCTCATGCAGGATTTCGGCATAGAGCAGCGCGTTCATTGGTGTGAGTTCCGAGGGTTTCAACACCATCGTGCAGCCCGCCGCCAGCGCCGGAATGACCTTCAGCGCGATCTGGTTGATCGGCCAGTTCCACGGCGTGATGAAGCCGCACACGCCAATAGGCTCATGCAGGATCAGATCACTCGGCGCGTTGCGGTGTTCGAAGTCGAAGGATTCAAGCGCCTTGACCACCCCGTCGAGATGACCGATGCCCACTGCCGCCTGTGCGCGGTCGGAGAGCGAAATCGGCGCGCCCATTTCCTCGGTGATCAGCATCGACATTTCGTCGTAGCGCTTCTGATAGACCTCGCGGATCGCGCCCAGCAGGTCGAGCCGCTCGGCTTTCGTGGTTTTGGAAAAGGACGGAAAGGCGGCTTTCGCGGCCTGAACCGCGGCGTCCACATCGGCCGCTGTGCCCATTGCCACCTCGGCAAAGACTTCCTCCGTGGCGGGGTTGATGACCTCCATCATGGTCCCGCCCTGAGACGCAACCCAATCTCCGTTGATATAGAACCGGTCGGTTTTCAACTCCGTCATTGTCGCCTCATCCTGTGTTAAAATTTATCTCTGAGAGCATACCACGTCATCGCCGCCGCCAGAAGCGGTGTGCGCAGCCGTGGTCCGCCGGGAAAGCGCGGGGCGGGCAGGGACCGGAACAGGTCGAACCGTGCCGCCTGTCCTTCCACCGTCTCGGCGGCAATCTGTCCGGCCAGCGTGGCCAGCGCGACCCCTTGACCGGAAAAGCCGGAGACGGACATGGCCGCAGGGCCGAGCCGTGTGAAATGCGGCAGCCGCGACATGGTGATGCCCAGCGTGCCGCCCCATGCGTAATCGAGTGTGATGTCTTTCAATTCGGGATAGACCCCCGACATCGGCCCGCGCACCTTGGCGCGCAAGTCGGAGGGGAATTTGTAGCCGTAGCTTTCCCCGCCGCCGAAAATCATCCGGTTGTCGGGAGACATGCGGAAGTAATTGATGACAAAGCGCGAATCCGCCACGGCGTGACGGTTGGGCGTCAGCTTGGCGGCGAGGTCAGCGGGCAGGGGCTCTGTCACGGCGATGAAATTGTTGATCGGCATCACATGACGCGCCACATCGGGGGTCATGTTGTTGTGATAGCCATTGAGCGCCATGACCAGATGATCCGCCTCGATCACGGCCTTGTCGGTATGGATGCGCGGTTTGCCCGTGGTCTCGATGCGTGTGACCCGCGACATCTCATGGAGCCGTGCCCCTGCACCCTCGGCCAGTCGCGCGATGGCGAAGGCGTAGCGCAGCGGGTGCAGGTGGCCTGATCCCATATCCAGCGTGCCGGAGTGGTAATCTTCCGAGCCGGTCTCATAGCGCACCGCGTCACGGTCGAGATAGCGGATTTTGTCATAGCCATAGACCCTGTGCATATGCGCGACATGGGCTTTGGACTCGTCAGAGAACCGTGCGCGGTGATTGGCGTGGATCACCCCGTCGCGCCAGTCGCAGTCATCGCCGCTCTCGCGCAGCAGCGTCTTGACCAGATCCACGGCCTGCGCACCCATATCCCAAAGCACACGCGCCTGATCCGGACCAAGCTGTTCTTCGAGATCGCCCTGTTCCAGCCGCTGTCCCATAGAGACCTGACCGCCATTGCGCCCTGACGCGCCCGAACCGATGCGCGAGGCTTCCAGCAGCACCACGTCCAGCCCGCGTCGCGCCAGATGCAGCGCCGTGGACAGACCCGCATAGCCGCCACCCACGACACAGACATCGGCCTTTACCGCGCCGGTTGCGACCGGATAGGGGCCGGGGGCCTCTGCCGTGGCCGCATACCATGACGGGGCGTGTTCACCGGGCCGGTCGTTGATGGTCAGGATGTCCATGCCGGAACTCAGGCGTATAGCCCCTCCGCCTTGATCCGCTCGAAAGTCTCGTCAAGCGATGTGCGTGCCCGTTCGATCAACATGTCCACCTCTGCTTTGGTGATGGTCAGCGGCGGGGAGATCACCATGCGATCGCCCACATGGCGCATCACCAGATTGTTGGCAAAGCACCGCTCGCGACAGATCACACCCACGCTGCCCGCAGGGGCCTTGAACGGCGCGCGGCTGGCCTTGTCCGGCGTCAGGGCAATGGAGCCCATGAGCCCGACGATCTTGGCCTCGCCCACAAGCGGGTGATCGGTGAGGGCTTCCCATTTTGCTTTGAGATAGGGGGCGATCTCCTTGCCTGCGCGTTCGACAATGCCCTCTTCTTCGAGCAGGCGGATGTTTTCGAGCGCCACGGCACAGGCCACCGGATGGCCCGCATAGGTGTAGCCGTGGGCAAACTCGCTGCCGTTGATCACCTCGGCGATCCTGTCGGAGACAAGAGATGCGCCAAGCGGGATATAGCCGGAGGTGATGCCCTTGGCACAGGTCATGATGTAAGGCGTGATGCCCATAGTCTCACAACCGAACCAGTTGCCCGTGCGGCCAAAACCGGTGATCACCTCGTCCACAATCATGAGAATGTCGTATTTATCCACGATGCGTTGGATTTCCGGCCAGTAGGTTTCCGGCGGCACGATCACGCCGCCCGCGCCCTGAACCGGTTCCGCGATAAAGGCGGCCACGGTTTCGGGGCCGAGTTCGAGGATCTTCTTTTCAAGCTCCTGCGCCCGTTGCAGGCCGAAGTCTTCGGGACTCATCTCGCCGCCTTCGGACCACCAGTCAGGCTGGTCGATGTGATGGATGCCGGGGATCGGCAAGCCGCCTTGGGCATGAATGCCGCGCATCCCGCCCAGAGAGCCGCTGCCCATGGTCGAGCCGTGATAGCCGTTCCAGCGTGCAATCACATTGAACCGCTCCGGCTGGCCCTTGAGCGCCCAGTAATGACGCACCATGCGCAGATTGGTGTCGTTGGAATCCGAGCCGGAGCCATTAAAGAACACATGGTTCAGATCCCCCGGCGCAAGCTCGGCCAGTTTCTTGGCCAGCATGATCGCAGGCACATGGGAGGTCTGGAAGAAGGTGTTGTAATAGGGCAGCTGCTTCATCTGACGCGCAGCCACCTCGGCCAGTTCCTCGCGCCCGTAGCCGATATTGACGCACCAGAGGCCCGCCATTGCGTCGAGAATTTCCTCTCCCTCGCTGTCGGTGAGCCAGACGCCATTGGCCTTGGTGATGATACGCGCACCTTTTTGTGCCAGTTCGTAACCATCCGTGAAAGGGTGCATGTGATGGGCGGCGTCAAGCGCCTGAAGCTCTGCGGTGGGCAGGTGGTTGTCGCTCATGCGTCTGGTCCTTTTCTATCGGCTTACCATCTGCGCAACGCGCACGGGCGGCGCCTGTCTGATGGTCCGGTCGGTTTTGAGGGTGGACAGATCAAGGATCCGTAAAATACTGCTCCTGCAGAAATATGATCAAATTATTTAAGCGTCAAGGACGGTGATTTGACGGGGCGTTTCCAAGCGGGATTTCGGGGTGTTTTCAGGGCAGGCGCAGGGTTTGTGGCGACAAAGGGAAATCCGCGCGTTAAGAAGAGCCATTCTTCGCCGTTTCTGTAATGAATTCCGTGTTTCACCCTTGACCCCGGACGGTCATGGCCTCAGGTATATGCCGACAGAAACGCACAAATTCTGATATGGAGGCCCCAATGGCTTTTGAACTTCCCGATCTTCCCTATGCTCACGATGGGCTTGCCGATCTTGGCATGTCCAAAGAGACTCTTGAGTATCACCACGACCTGCACCACAACGCCTATGTCACGACCGGCAACAAGCTGATCGCCGGCACCGAGTGGGAAGGCAAGTCGGTCGAAGAGGTCATCAAAGGCACCTACGTTGCGGGCGCGGTTGCGCAAAACGGCATCTTCAACAATGCGTCGCAACACTGGAACCACACCCAGTTCTGGGAAATGATGGCTCCGGGCGAAGACAAGAAAATGCCGGGCGAGCTGGAAAAAGCTCTGGTTGAATCTTTCGGCTCCGTCGACAAGTTCAAAGAAGAATTCGCCGCCGCAGGCGCTGGCCAGTTCGGCTCCGGCTGGGCATGGCTTGTGAAAGACACCGACGGTGCGCTCAAAGTGACGAAAACCGAAAACGGCGTGAACCCGCTGTGCTTCGGTCAGACCGCGCTTCTGGGCTGTGACGTTTGGGAACATTCCTACTACATCGACTTCCGCAACAAACGTCCCGTTTACCTGTCGAACTTCCTCGACAAGCTGGTGAACTGGGAAAATGTTGCATCGCGCATGTGATCGCGGTGCAGATGGGATATCTCATCTCTATCGGGCTGGGAGCTTTGCTCCTGGCCCTTTTTTATGCCTTCTGGATCGAGCCGGCATGGCGTTTGCGCGTCAAACGCTATGAAGTGCGTCATCCGGAATGGGGCAACCGTCCGCCGCTGAAGATTGTCATAATCTCCGATCTTCACGCCGGTGCACCGCAAATTCCGCTTTCGCGTGTGCGCCGGATCGTGCGCAAAGCCAATGCGCTCTCGCCCGAGCTTGCGGTGGTTCTTGGTGATTTCTACGCCGCCCATCGTTTCACTTGGGGCAAGATGTCCAAACATGACATCATCGGCGCGCTGAAACCGTTCAAGGGCAAATACGGCACCTTCTCTGTGTTGGGCAATCATGACTGGTGGCAGGATATGGAAGCCGCCAAGGCCCACACACCTTGCGAAGCCCAGATCGCGCTTCGGGATCATGACATGCCGCTTCTGGACAACGAAGCGGAGAAAATCGAACTGGACGGCGGGCAGGCGGTCTGGATCGTAGGACTGGCCGACCAGCGCCCGCTGGACGAGGGACCGGAAGGCGAGGGGTTCGACGATCTGGAGCAGGCCATGCGGCATGTCACGGACGATGCCCCCTGTGTGCTTCTGGCCCATGAGCCGGATCTGTTCCCCCATGTGCCCGCAAACTGCATCCTGACGCTGTCGGGCCATACCCACGGCGGACAAATCCGCATCGGCAACCGTTCTCCCGTCATTATGGCGGCGGAGAACGAGGTGTTTTCCTATGGCCGTTACGAGGCTGACGGGCGCGTGATGATTGTCTCCGGTGGCATCGGCTGTTCCGAATTGCCCGTCCGGTTCAACATGCCGCCCGAGATCACCGTGGTCACGCTCTGCGGGCCCGCAACCTGATCCCGCCGTTCTCTCTTAGACGTTTCAAGCCGCCCCCTTGTGCGATTTTCACATCTTGTCAAAGCCGCGTGAAATCGCGCTTTGTCACCGCATGACTGAAACGCAAAAGGGCCTCGTCGCCCTCCTGATTGTCCAGACATCCTGGGGCCTGCTGCCACTTTATTACAAGGCGATGGACCATGTGCCCGCGATGGAGGTTCTGGCCCACCGCACGCTCTGGACCTTTGTTCTGTTCGGCCTCTGGATTCTGCTTCAGGGCCGTCTCGGAGAATTGCGTGCGCTTTTGAGTGGGGCGCGGCTGAAAAAAGTCATGCCTGCGGCCTTTCTCATCAGCATCAACTGGGGCGTGTTCATCTATGCGGTGCAGGCCGGACAGGCGCTGGAAGCGGCCTTCGGCTATTACATCTTCCCGCTTGTGGCGACACTGATCGGTCTGGTGGTCTTCAAGGAACCGCTCAGAGGTCTGCAATACCCCGCGCTGGCCTTGGCTGCTCTGGCGGTTGTGGTGCTGGGCGTCGGTCTCGGCGCGCCGCCGTGGGTGGCGCTGGTGCTGGCTCTGACCTTCTCCGCCTATGGCGCGATCAAAAAATCGCTGGATGCGGGGCCGGTGATCTCCGTGACCGCAGAAGTCGCCTTTCTCGCGCCTCTCGCGCTGATCTACCTTGTGGGGGCGGCGCTATGGGGCTGGGGCGGATCAGAGGAGCAGGCCGCCGGTGTCTTTGGTCGCGATCTGACAGACAGTTTTCTATTGCTGCTCTCCGGCGCCTTCACGGGCGGTCCGCTGATCTTCTTTGCCGCCGCCGCGCGCCGTTTGACCTATACCGTGGTGGGGATGGGGCAATACTGGAATTCGACCCTGCAATTCCTGCTGGCCGTGTTGGTCTTTGCCGAACCCTTTACCCACTGGCATGCGGTGGCGATGCCGCTGATCTGGGCGGCACTGGTGCTTTATACGCTCGAAGCCCTGCGTCAGGAACGCGCCGCACGCAGGCTGCGCAGACGCTCGACAAGTTCTTCCACCGTCTCGACTGTTTCAAAATAGCTCGACGTGGACAGGGGCGCGAAACCTTCGTCAATCACATGGTCGATCAGCGCCTCCAGCGGTTTCCAGTAGCCCTCCGTGGACAGCAGGAAAATAGGCTTGTCATGCAGCCCGATCTGCTTCCACGTCAGCACTTCGAAAAACTCGTCGAGCGATCCCGCGCCACCGGGCAGTACCACGATGGCGTCGGAATTCATGAACATCACCTTTTTGCGCTCGTGCATGGTCTCGGTGATGATGAAATGCGTCAGGTCGCGCTTGCCGAGCTCCTTGGGCAAAAGATGCACAGGGATCACACCAAAAGTCTCCGCACCAGACTTTTGCGCCGCACGCGCCACAGCGCCCATCAGCCCGACATCCCCCGCGCCATAGACCAGCCGCCAGCCTTCCTGCGCAATCGCCGTGCCGGTCTCGATAGCCGCGGCTTCATAACTGTCCTTATGGCCCGGACGCGAGCCGCAATAGACGCAGACGGAATAGGGTGTGGCAGAAGACGGGATGGAACTGGCCGGATCGGACATGGTGCTCGCTCTCAAAAAAGGAAGTCTTTGACCCGTGTTAGACCCCTTGCTAAAGGTTTTGCAATGAACTTGAAACACAAGTTGATTGGAAAAGGCAGTCTTGCACGCAGGTTGCATGGATTTTGCGTAAATCCGGCTTTCAGACCGGAGGCAAAAGGTTTTAGGCTGTCGTAACCCTTCACCGCTGCCGGTTTGAAGAAGGGGAATGGGGATGGGACGGGAAATGTCGAAAGCAAATACATGGATGATGCCTGCCGCCGGTGTCGGCGCGGCTGTGATTGTCGTCACGATCGGGGCGACGCTCTATCTCGCCCGACCGCTCCCGTCACCTCAGCAGTCTCAGGTGGATGAGGCGGCTCCCGCCACACAACTGAGCACACCAGCTGCGAGCCAGCCCAGCGCCACAGAAGACATAACACCAGAGGTCAGCGCTACAGAAGAAATCGCCCGAGTGGAAAGCCCCTCTGAAGAAAGCGCACCGGAGACCCGCGCGGCACAGATGCTTCCGGCCTTTGATCTTGTCCGCATCCCGCCCGCAGGGATCGCCACCGTGGCCGGACGCGCCGAGCCGGGGGCGCGTGTCAGCATCCTGATCGACGGGGAGGAAGTCACACAGGCCGAAGTTTCCGCCCGTGGCGAATTTGTCGCCCTGTTCGACTTACCCGCCTCGGATGCGCCGCGCGAAATGCAACTGGTGTCCCGTTTCGGCAGCGAGGAAAGCGCCAGTGCGCAGACCATTCTCATCTCCCCCGCAACAACCGGCCTGCCGGATGATCCGCTGCACCCCGATGCGGGGCGTGATGCGGGCAATGATGTGCCTTTGATGGCGGAGCATGGCGCGGAGACGGACGGTCTGGCCGGCACAAACATGGGGGCAGGTGTCGGGGCCAACATCGCGGAACAGGTGCTCTCCGGACAGACGCCGGATGTTCTGGATGCGCTTGATACACCTCAAGGGGAGGCTCCGGCGGATACCACAGCAAGTGAAGCGCAGGAGGGCACCACACAGCCCGACATCACGCTGAATGTCGAGACGCTGAATGTAGAGACGGGCACTCCCAGCGCTCCGCAACCTCCGAACACAGCCGCCGCGCCCACGGTGCTTATGGCCGATGACGAGGGCGTCAAAGTGCTGCAACAGGCGGGCACGGGGCCAACCGATCTGCGCATTGATGCCATCAGCTACGATCCCGAGGGCCGCGTCTTTGTCTCCGGTCGCGCCAGCCCAGAGGCTGCGCTTTTGATCTATCTTGACGGGGTCTTTGTGACCAAGTCCGTGGCGGGCGCAGACGGGCAGTGGCGTCAGGATCTCCCGAACATCAGCGCCGGACGTTATCAACTGCGCGTCGATCAGGTCGATGCGGGGGGCGAGGTGCTGTCGCGGGTCGAAACCCCTTTCCTGCGCGAAGACCGCGCCAAACTGGCACAGATTGCGCAAGGGGATGCGGGCGCAACACAGCAGGACGCCATGACGTCAGAGGATACCGCGTCTGACACAGCGGGTCAGGCAGAGACCCCTGCGGCGGCGCAAAGCCGGATCGCCTCGGTCACTGTCCAGCCCGGCAATACGCTTTGGGGCATTGCTTCCGAACGCTATGGCGACGGGTTACTCTATGTGCGCCTGTTCGATGCCAATCGTGCGCAAATCCGTGACCCCGACCTGATCTATCCGGGGCAGATTTTCCAACTGCCGGAATGAACGCGGGCGTGATCCTCTGAACAGATCCAAGCGCGCCGCTGCACATGGTCCTGTGCGGCCTCTGCGCTTGTCTTCACCGGCGGTTTGCGCGACTGTGCGGCCCTGTTAACAAGAGAGCTACATATGCCACGTCCGCCACAGATCATTTCCGAAAAAGGCCCCAAGGATTCATGGGCCGTGATCCGAGCCACCGTTCCCTATTTCTGGCCCGAAGGCGACTGGACCACCAAGCGCCGCGTGCTTTTCGTGCTGGTGTTCCTGCTGGCCTCGAAACTCGTCACTGTCATCACGCCGATGTTCTACAAGGCCGCCGTGGATGCGCTCAACAAGGGCGAAAGCTCCTCTCAGGCATGGATGCTGGCACTTGGTGCGGTGTCGCTGACCGTGGCCTATGGCCTGTCGCGGATCATGGCCAATGGGTTCAACCAGCTGCGCGACATTCTCTTTGCGCCCGTATCACAGGCGGCGCTGCGCAAACTGGCGCTGGAGGTGTTTACCCATATCCACCACCTGTCGCTGCGCTATCACATCTCGCGCAAGACCGGCGGGCTGTCACGGGTGGTCGAACGCGGGGTCAAGGCGATTGCCTTTCTCCTGCGTGTTCTGGTGTTCAACCTCGGTGCGCTGGCGGTGGAACTGACGCTGATTTTCTCCGTGCTGGCGGTGTCCTTCGGGCCGTCTTTTGTCCTCGTGGTGATGGCCACCATCGCGCTCTATGTGCTGTTCACCATGAAGGTCACGGCGTGGCGCATGAAGATCGCCCGCGACATGAACAAACAGGACACGGAGGCCAACCAGAAGGCGGTGGACAGTCTTCTGAACTTTGAGACCGTCAAATATTTCAACGCCGAAAAACGCGAGGCGGCGCGGTATGACGCCTCTATGGCGCGGTATGAAAAAGCCGCCGTGCGCACCACCACCTCTATGGGATTTCTCAATTTCGGGCAGGCGGTGATTCTCAATCTCGGGATCATCACCGTCATGGTGCTGGCCGCCCTTGAGGTTCAGCGCGGCACCATGAGCGTCGGTGATTTCGTCATGGTCAACGCCTATATGATCCAACTCCAGATGCCACTCAACATTCTGGGCTTTGTCTTCCGCGATGTGCGCCAGAGCCTTGTGGATATGGAAGACATGCTCGACCTGCTGCACCAGCCGCCGGAGATCACCGACAAGCCCGGCGCACCGGATCTTGTGGTGCGTGAAGGGGTGGTGCGGCTCGATCATGTCGATTTCGGCTATAGCCCCGACCGCCAGATTCTGCGCGATGTCTCGATAGAGGTGCCCGCCGGTCACTCGCTGGCCATTGTCGGCCATACCGGTTCCGGCAAATCCACCATCGGGCGGCTGCTGTTCCGCTTCTATGATGTCGGCGCGGGCAGTCTGAGCATCGACGGGCAGGACATCCGTGACGTGACGCAGGAAAGCCTGCACGCTGCCATCGGTGTGGTGCCGCAGGACACGGTGCTGTTCAACGACACGATCCGCTACAACATCGCCTATGGCCGCGACGGGGCAACACAGGCGGAGATCGAAGCCGCCGCCGAGAAAGCCCAGATTCACGACTTTATCAAATCTCTGCCCGATGGTTACGACACACAGGTGGGCGAACGCGGCTTGAAACTCTCCGGCGGGGAGAAACAACGTGTCGGCATCGCCCGCACCCTGCTCAAAGATCCGCCGATCCTGCTTTTGGACGAGGCTACATCGGCGCTGGATACCAAGACAGAGCAAAGCATTCTCGGCGCGCTGAAGCTGGCGGGCGAGGGGCGCACGGTCATCACCATCGCGCACCGCCTGTCCACCATTTCCGACAGTGACGAGATTGTTGTGCTGGATGCCGGACGGGTGCTTGAACGCGGCACCCATGAGGCGCTTTTGAAATCCGGCGGACATTATGCATCCATGTGGGCCGCACAAGCCGAAGATCATGACGCGGATCAGACCGCAGTGCAGGGAGACAAGGGCGTGGCGTGACGCTCTCCGGCCACCCCGTTGTCTCTTGTCGCCCCGTTTTCAATTCTGATGTAGTGAATGTGATCCATCGGAGCGCGTCCTGCGTATCTTGAGCAAAGACGGAGGCAACATGGTTTCGATTTGGTGGATCAGGCGCGATTTCAGGCTGGGCGACAATCCGGCTCTGGTGGTCGCAGTTAAGGCGGGGCAGGTGCTGCCCGTTTTCATCCGCGACGCGCAACTGGACGCGCTGGGGGCAGCGCCGAAATGGCGGCTGGGGCTCGGGCTGGACCATCTGATCCGGCGCATCGAAGGGCTGGGCGGGCAGGTGGTGCTGCGTCAGGGCAGCGCGGCGGAGGAACTCCTGCACCTCGTCAAAGAGACCGGCGCGACAGGGGTGTTCTGGAACCGGCTCTATGACAAGGCCGCAATCGCCCGCGATACCGAGGTCAAAGCCACGCTCACCGAGGCGGGTATCAACGCGCAGTCTTCCAACGCCCATCTTCTATTTGAACCGTGGACGGTCTCGACCAAAGCCGGTGGCTATTACAAGGTCTATTCACCCTATTGGAAAGCCGTGCGCGCCCATCCCGTGCCCGAGCCGCTGCCCGTGCCCGATGCCGATTGGGCCGAGGCGCGGCTTGAGAGCGCGAAGCTGGAAGACTGGCACTTGGGCGCGGACATGAAGCGCGGGGCGGAGGTGGTTCTGCCCCATTGCCACATCGGGGAAGAGCGGGCTTTGACCCGTCTGGACGATTTCTTGCAGGACCATGTCCAGAGCTACAAGGCGCGGCGCGACTTTCCGGCGGAACCGGTCTGTTCCGGCCTCTCCGAAAACCTGACCTATGGCGAAATCTCGCCACGCACCGTCTGGTTTGCCGGTTGGCGTGCGCTGGAGGAAGGCGCACAGGGCGCGGAACATTTCCTCAAGGAACTGGTCTGGCGCGAATTTGCCTATCATCTGCTCTATCACGAGCCCGACTTGCCGGAACAAAACCACCGCGAAGGCTGGGACCGGTTTCCGTGGCGGGCGGACAATGCCGATGCCGAGAACTGGCGGCGCGGGCGCACAGGGGTGCGCTTTGTCGATGCGGCCATGCGTGAACTCTATGTCACCGGTGTGATGCACAACCGTGCGCGAATGATCGTGGCCTCTTACCTCACCAAACACCTGCTCACCGACTGGCGGGTGGGCCGCAAGTGGTTCGAAGACTGTCTGATCGACTGGGATCCGGCCTCCAATGCGAAGGGCTGGCAATGGGTGGCGGGCTGCGGGCCGGATGCGGCGCCCTACTTCCGGATTTTCAATCCTGACGGGCAGGCGGTAAAATTCGACCGCGACGGTGAATATCAACGCCGCTGGATTGCCGAGGGGCAGGCGGCTCCTCCCTCAACCGCGCTGTCCTTTTTTGACGCCGTGCCACGCGCATGGGGGCTCTCTGCGGATCAGCCCTATCCCGCCCCCGAGCAAACGCTCAAAGCCGGACGGGACCGCGCTCTGGAGGTCTATAGCAGATTGAAGGGGTGACGGTTCCGGATTTTGCGCTAAACTGTTTGTGGAATTTACGCTAAACTGTTTGTGGAAAAGGAGTTTGCAAGCAGGGGTGTGACCATGCACGACAGCAGCAACCATCCGCGCGAGACCGTCCTCACCAGCACAGAGGGCCAGAGCGATCTGCCGCGCTATTTCAGCAATGTCTTCGCCGTGGCGCAGGAGATGGCCCGTGGCCATCTTGATTTTGCCTTGCCGGACGGGCGGGTGTTTCGCGCCAGCGGACAACATCCCGGCCCCGTGGCGCGGCTCGACATCCATAGCGACGATGTCTTCGCCCGTCTGATCCGCGAGGGCGATCTGGGCTTTTGCGAGGATTATCTCGACGAGGGTTGGTCCACGCCCGATCTCATGAGTTTCATGGACCTGCTGCATGCGGGCAATGACGATCTCTATGACGGGTTTCCGGGCATGGCCTTTGTGCGGGCCTATGAACGGATGCGCCACTGGATGCACTCCAACACCAAACGGCAGGCGAAAAAGAACATTTCCTATCACTACGATCTGGGCAACGACTTTTACGCGCTCTGGCTCGACGAGACCATGACCTATTCCTCGGCGCTTTTCGAGACAGGGCAGGAAACGCTGGCGGAGGCGCAGCGGGCGAAATACAAAAGCATGGTGGACCAGATGGGCGTTTCGGCGGGCGACCATGTTCTGGAAATCGGCTGTGGCTGGGGCGGGTTTGCTGAATATGCCGCAGGTGAACGCGGGCTCAAGGTCACCGGCCTGACCATTTCCGAGGAACAGTTCAAATTCGCCTCCGAGCGCATCGAGAAGGCGGGCCTGTCCGATCGCGTCACGCTCATGCTGCAAGACTACCGCGACGAGCGCGGGGTCTATGACGGAATCGCCTCCATCGAGATGTTCGAAGCGGTGGGGGAGAAATACTGGCCCGTCTATTTCGGCAAGATCCGCGAGTGCCTCGCGCCTCAGGGCCGCGCCACGCTCCAGATCATCACGCTGCAGGACCGGCGCTACGAGACCTATCGCAAATCCGTGGATTTCATCCAGAAATACATCTTCCCCGGCGGCATGTTACCCAGCCCCACGGCGCTGCGCGAAGAGATCGCCAAGGCAGGGCTGGAAACAGAGAAAAGCATCGAATTCGGTGAAAGCTATTCCATCACACTCAGGCGCTGGTATGACACGTTTAACGCGAAATGGGATGAGGTTGCCGCCCTCGGTTTTGACGAGCGGTTCAGGCGGATGTGGAATTTTTATCTCGCCTCTTGCGCTGCGACGTTCCACGGTGGAAACTGCGACGTAACACAGATCACAATATCCCATCCGAGCAGGTAACATATGCCCACCGCTGCAAAACTCGTAGCCGCCTTCTGGTTTGCCCTTCTGGCGTGGTTCGCCGCCGAACTGACGAAAAACTATGTGCCCGAAGGCACGCAATTCGGAATCATGTCCCTCATTGCCGCCGGTTTCGGGTTTCTGACCGGCTGGGTCTTTCTGGGCCGACGGGCAGGCGACACGATGGCCGCGGCCTATAGCTATGGCTTTTCCTCTTCGGTGATCCTGACCTTCTGGTCGGTGTTCTATTTCGCCTTTGAAACCATGATCCACCGCTCGATCGACCGGCGCTATCGCGGCCCGACCGAGGCGGTTCTGGGGGTGTTCGACCTGATGCGCGACTATTTCCTCTATGTGTTCAAACCCGATGTCCTGTTCATTCTTATCATTGGCGGCTTCTTCGGTGGCTGGATCACGGAAAAGGCAGCACGCAAATGGTCCTGAGCGATCCGTTTTCCCCGCTGGGCCAGCAGTATTCCCCCGACCAGATCGCCTTTCTGCGGGCAGTAGTTGCGGGCGACGAGCCTTTTCTGACACCGGAATTTGTCGCCGCCGCCGCACAGGAAGTCGTGCTCTATCATGGCAAACGCAGCGTCGAGGAGCTTCGCCCCCTGCGCCCGATGATCTTCACCCGCGCATGGGCGAGCCTCAATGCCGCCCGCGCCACACGCCCGCGTGCCTCCGACCGCGTGGATATGGCCCGCACGGATGTCACCAGCCTGCGGCGCGAAATTCCTTACAGCTATTTCTTCGCCGTGGATGACAGCACCATCCGCCACCGCCAGTTCGACGGCGACACGTCACAAGAGATGACCCGCGCCGCCTTTCTCATGGCCGATGCGGTCACGGTCCTGCCCTATGATCCGCAGCGCGATAGAGTGCTGGTGATCGAACAGTTCCGCTTTGGCCCCTATGCGCGCGGTGATGCCCACCCGTGGATGCTCGAACCCATCGCGGGCCGCGTGGATGCGGGCGAGGGGACCGAGGCCACCGCCCGCCGTGAAGGCGAGGAAGAGGCCGGTGTCAAAATCGGTGCGCTGCACAAGGTCGCGGAATATTACCCCTCCTCGGGCGCGATCACCGAATATGTCACCTCCTATATCGGCATTTGCGACCTGCCGGACGGGATCACCCAGACCGGCGGCGGGCTGGAGGAAGAGCATGAGGACATTGCCTCCTATCTGCTCTCCTATGACCGTCTGATGGAGATGTGTGATGCGGGCCAGCTTGATGTCGGCCCGCTCTACCTCTCCGCGCTTTGGCTGTCACGCCACAGGGACCGGCTCAAACGCGAGGCGGGGCTCTGAGATCACGGGGAACGGGATGATAGGCTCAGGCCTCCTCCCGCGCCTGCATCCACAGCCAGATAAGCGCACCACCGGCCAGCGTCAGGAACGGCACCATCGCAAGGTTCACCGCCGCCCAGCCGTCCTGCGCCGAGCCGCCCGAACAGTTCATCAATCCGCCGGAGGCCAGTGACGCCACAGTCACGCCACCGAAGACGATGAGATCGTTCATGCCCTGAACCCGCCCGCGCTCGGACGGCTCATGCGCCGAGGACAGCATGGCTGTCGCACCGATAAAGCCGAAGTTCCAGCCGATGCCCAAAAGCACCAGCGCGATAAAGAAATTCTCAAGCTCCACACCGATCATTCCGACAACACCCGCCAGACCGAGGATCACCAGACCCGTCGCAATGATCTTTTCCACCCCGAATTTCGAGATCAGGAAACCGGTGAAGAAAGACGGGATGAACATGGCCAGAACGTGAGCGGAGACCACATCCGCCGCCGTGTTCTGTTCAAATCCGCAGCCCACAACCGCCAGAGGCGTCGAGGTCATGACAAGGTTCATCAGCGCATAGGACACCATCCCCACAATGATCGCCACGGCGACACGCGGGGTTTTCAAAAGCTCCATGCGCGAGCGCCCGAGGCGGTGTGCATGGGTCGAGACAGGCGGTTTCGGAATGTCGAGAAACAGGAACAGAAACGAACCCACAAGGTTGATCCCGATCACCGTGAGATATGTGCCTAGAAAGGGCACAACCATCGCCTGAGAGGTGACTTTCACCAGTTGCGGCCCGATGATGGCGGAGGCCAGCCCGCCCGCCAGAACATAGGAAATCGCCTTGGGTTTGAAGGCCTCATCTGCCGTATCCGTGGCCGCAAAGCGGAAAAATCCCTGCGAGGACTGATAGACACCGGTGAACAGCCCGCCGAGCACAAAGAGCCAGAAATTCTGATGCAACAGCGCGAAGGCCCCGACACCGGCTCCGATCGCGCCGGAGCTTGTCCCGATCCAGAACCCTACACGCCGCCCGAACCGCTGCATCGCCGCCGAAAGCGGTGTGGCGGCCAGCATGGAGCCAAGCACAATGGCGGAAATCGGCAGGGTGGCAAAACACAGGTTCGCCGCCAGAGACTGCCCCGCCAGCCCCGCAATGGTGAAGATCATCGACATCTGAGCGCCCAGAAAGGCCTGCGCCAGCACGAGAATAATCACATTGCGGCGGGCTTTGCGGCTGTCCGGCGTGTCCTTGAGGGGAATATCGGTCATCTGGCTCTCGTGCGGGAATTTGAATATGTTGCGTTAGCGTTTAACGCCCCGCACAGGTCCTGAGAACCCGCGTTCTTCATGGGCGGCTGTGCAAAAACGTCTCATCTGCGGATGGTGCCTGTGACAAACCCGCCGCAGGGTCGCAGATCACACCAGCCAAACCGGAAAAACGGGCAGGGCGCTCAGCCCTCTTGTGCCGGTTTGCCGCGCTTGAGGGGATCAAGGTCGCGTGGAGCCTCGCCGCGCATCAATGCTTGCCAGTCGAGAACCTGCCGCATCAACACTGCACGCCCGACACAGATGATCGCTGGCGGGGCCATGTCGGCGGCCTCGATATCACGGACCATATCGCCCAGCGTGGTCTCCAGCACCTTTTGCTCCGGCGTAGTTGCTTGCGAGACCACCGCAACCGGCTCGTCCTCGGGCCGTCCTGCGGACAAAAGCCCTTTGCGGATCGTTGCCGCGTGTTTCATCCCCATGTAGATCACCAGCACACCACAGGCGCGGCTCATTGCGGCCCAGTCCACCTGCGTCGGCCCGCCGGTCTTGTCGTGGCCGGTGACAAAGGTCACGGCCTGATTCACATCGCGGTGGGTGACGGGAATCCCCGCATAGGCCAGCCCGCCGATCCCCGCCGAAATGCCGGGGATGATCCGCACCGGCACGCCATGCTGGATCAGGGTTTGCGCCTCTTCTCCGCCACGGCCAAAGACAAAGGGATCGCCGCCTTTGAGCCGCAACACCCGTTTTCCGGCCTTGGCCAGTTCCACCAGTTGCAGCGAAATATCCGCCTGTTTGGCCGAGGGTTTGCCACCACGTTTTCCGGCATAGACAAGCTCGGTCTCGGGTCCGGCCCAAGCCAGAATATCCTTGGACACCAGGGCGTCATAGACGACCACATCGGCCTCTTTGAGCGCATGAATGGCATGAAGCGTCATCAGTCCCGGATCACCGGGACCGGCTCCGCAGAGCCAGACCCAACCGGGTTCCAGAGCAGGCCATGAGCCGGAGGGGAGGGTAAGTGTCGATTCTGTCATGCTGTCTTTATGGCGCAGTGTCCCTGTTCGGGGAAGTCGCTTTGTCGCGAGTCTGTCGCCTATGAGTTTACCTGTAAGTTGACCCGCAGGTTGTTGTCTGCCGCCCGTCATCGGGTGAATTTCACAGTCTCCGTCGGGCTTTTTGATTCAGGGGGCTGACATTTGTCCGGCGGTTGCGCAGAAAGGGACAGGCAAGGCAACAGGACGAGGCGGATGATTTTACTTCTGGGCGGCACACGCGAGGCGCGCAATCTGGCGCAACATATGGGCGAGGCGGGGCTGCGCTTCCTCGTTGGAGATCTGGCCCTGCCATCGGACGATCCATTGAACGGCCAAAGTGCCATACGCTTGTCCGACGCAATGCAGACGCGTGTCATACCGGATCCAGAGGCGCTTTTGGCGCTGTTCGAGGGGGCTGACATCGGTTTGGACATCACCGCAGTGATCGACGCAGGCCCCGCTTTCGACAGCCGCACCGCGCCCTGTGTCGCCCTGTGCCGGAGCCGGAATCTGCCCTATCTGCGCTATGAACGGGCAGGGTTGCGCTCCCAGCCAGGAGACGCGTGGCATCATGTCAAAGGTTTGAAATCTTTGATGGAATTGATCCCCGTGGGCGCGCGGGTTCTCTGTGAAGCGGGGCCGGTTGCCACCCAGATCGAAACCCTGTTACAGGAGCGCCGCGTGACCACAGTGCCCAGCATTTCTTCGGCGCAAATCGTCCCCACGGGGACTGCCGCGCCCGATTGGCTCGTTGTTTTGCGGGCTACGGCGCAGCGCCAATGCCTCGACACCGCCCGCCACACCGGCCTGCAAGTCGCCATGCTCTCCGCCCCCGTTGATGGCACTGTAGAGCGGCGCGAACATCTTCTGGACGCTCTGGAATGGGCCGAGGCACAATCGATGGCCGCCGGCGGGGTGATCTGATGCGGATCATTGCCAGCGACGCGGATGTGGCCGAAGGCGCCGCGCATCTGGCGCGGATCGAGCCGCGCTTTGCCCATGCGCTGCGCCAGACCGGCCCTTTGCCCCTGCGCCGCCGCAAGGACGGGTTCGAGGAACTTCTGGCCGCCATCGTCAGCCAGCAAATCTCGGTCGCGGCGGCCAATGGAATCTGGCGGAGGATGAAAGCGGCCAAACTCACCGGCCCGCGCAAGGTGCTCTGGGCCAGCGAGGACGAGTTGCGCGCCTGTGGTCTGTCGCGGCAGAAAGTGCGCTATGCCAAAGCCTTGGCCGAGGCGCGCATCGACTTCAAGGCCCTGCGCAGCGCTCCCACCGAGGACGTCATCCGCATCCTGACCGAAGTGCCGGGGATCGGGGTCTGGACGGCGGAAATCTACGCCATGTTCTCGCTGGGCCACGCCGATGTCATCGCCTCGGGAGATCTGGCCTTGCAGGAGGCCGCACGTATGTTGTTTGATCTGCCCGAACGCCCGAAAGAGCGTGCGCTGCGACAGATGGCAGAGAACTGGTCGCCGTGGAGATCGGTTGCGGCACGCGCACTTTGGGCCTACTACCGAGTTGAAAAGCAACGCGAAGGGGTGCGCTGAACCATGGCCGAACTGACCAACCATTCCAAAGACAGCCTGACGGGCCGCGCAGGCTCTGCCGTGATTTTCCTGCATGGCTACGGCGCGGACGGCAACGACCTTCTGGGGCTGGCGGATCCCTTGAGCGAGCATATGCCCGACACGATGTTCTTCGCGCCCGATGCGCCCGAACGCTGTACCGGCAATCCGATGGGCTACCAATGGTTTCCGATCCCGTGGATCGACGGCTCCAGCGAGGAAGAAAGCCGCGCGGGTATGATGCGTGCGGTGGATGAGTTGAACGACTATCTCGACACGATCATGGTGGATTACGGTTTCGAGGCCGACCAGATCGCCCTTGTGGGCTTTTCACAAGGCACCATGATGTCACTCCATGTTGCCCCGCGCCGCGAAGAGCCCTTTGCCTGTGTGGTCGGTTTTTCCGGACGCCTTCTGGAGCCGGAAATGCTCGAAGACGAGATGCGCGTGAAAATGCCGGTGCTGTTGCTGCATGGCGACGAAGACGACGTGGTGCCACCGCAATCCCTGCCTGAAGCGGGGCAGGCCTTGCAGAACGCCGGTTTCGAGACCTACGCCCATATCATGCGTTGCACGGCCCATGGGATTTCGCCTGACGGGCTGGAGGTCGCACTTGCCTTCCTGCGTAAAAACCTCGGCTACGAGAAAAGCTGACGTAACGGAACAAGGCGGAAATCCGCATAAAGTTAGCCTTTGCGCGCTTTTTCTCTCAGGGCGGCGCAAAGGCCCTTGACCCTCAAGGTTCGAGTGTTACCTATTTTACATATAGCTAGGAGGGCTGACCCATGGATATGATCGTGACCACTGCAATCATTTTTGCCACACTCGGTGTCATGGTGAGCTATGCCCTCTTCTCGGCTCCGACCGAGCAACGCCTCTCGATCCGCATCCGTGCCGACAAACCGCGCCGCAAGCACTGAGAGACGGGTTTTCCAGCTGTCTTTTCGGTGTGATCTGCGGGCAGTGTTCCGCCGCACTAACAGTTTGCAAAAGTTGTCCTGACGTGCCGCGTTTAAAATCGTTGCGCGCGCGGAGTTTTACTGCAATCTCATGCATCCGTTTTCGTGCTGCACACACAAAACGATACCCGACTGCACAAAGATGCGTCACATGGGCGTCATGAAAATCCCGTAGAGATCAAGGCACAGCTTTCGCATATACAGGGGCTTGCCAGACAAACCTCGCGATATATAGTGAATTTGATACTGGGGCGGGGTGGCTCCCGTCCTTGATCCGACAGATAGATCAGTAGACGGAGTGGGCACGCGAGATGATTGGTGATTTCAGGACAGAGTTTGTCAGACAACCGAGCGCCATGCGCGCGCATCCGGCCTTGGTGCTCAATGCGGATTACCGGCCCTTGTCCTATTATCCGCTCTCGCTCTGGCCCTGGCAGGAAGCCATCAAGGCGGTGTTTCTCGACAGGGTGGATATTGTCGCTGAATATGACGACTATGTTCATAGTCCGAGTTGCAAGATCAGGATCCCCTCGGTCGTCGTTCTCAAAGATTATGTCAAACCTCAAAAGCGCGTGGCCTTCACGCGCTTTAATTTATTTTTGCGGGACGAATTTTGCTGCCAATACTGTGGGTCGCGCGGAGAATTGACTTTTGACCATGTGATCCCGCGTGCACGCGGCGGTGTGACCTCTTGGGAAAATATCGTCGCCGCCTGTGTGCCCTGCAATCTCAAGAAAGGGTCCAAATCCCTCAAACAGGCGCGGATGAGCCTGCGCAAACCGCCCCGCGCGCCTGGCGCCGAAGAGTTGCGTAACATCGGTCGCAAATTCCCGCCGGGGCATTTGCATGAAAGCTGGATGGATTATCTCTACTGGGATGCCGAGCTAGACATGTAACTGCAAGTTCCGGCTTTCTGATGGGTCAAATACTCAAACAAAATTTTTCGCCAAACCGGCCTGTCTGATGCTATCTGACTGCTTTTGTTCAACTCATGCCTTGAGAGGGACGGTGAGGGTGCTAGACTTCTATTCGGCAAGCCGTTACGAAAAGACCGGTTAGCGCTAACGTAGGATAACGTTGTGCAAAAGAAACACAGATGGCTCAAAAACACAGACGGCTCAAAGCGCCGCACCGCGAAAAGGAACACAGCTATGGTGTCACGCGTCATTCCAGTCGATGATTTCGATCTGGTGATTTTTGGCGGCACGGGCGATCTGGCCCGACGCAAGATCCTTCCGGGACTCTATCGGCGGTTCTGTGCCGGTCAGATGCCGGAAACCGCCCGTATCATCGGCGCGGCCCGTTCCGAACATGACACAGAAGAATTCCGCCAACTCGTGCGCGATGCTATCCGAGAGTTTTCCACCAAAAACACCTGTGACGAGGGGCAGATCGGAGCTTTTCTGGAGCGCCTTGATTATGTGCAAGTCGATGCGCGTGGCTCGGATGGCTGGGACGCGCTCAAGGAGATGATGCGCGATGGGGTGGTCAAAGCCTATTATTTCTCCGTCGCGCCATCGCTGTTTGGAGATATCGCCGAGCGCCTGCAAAGCTACGGAATTGCGGACGAGAGCGCGCGGATCGTGGTTGAAAAACCCTTTGGCCGCGATCTCGACAGCGCCAAAAAGCTCAACGCCGATCTGGCCAAACATTTCGACGAGACCCAGATTTACCGCATCGACCACTATCTCGGCAAAGAGACGGTGCAGAATCTCATGGCCGTGCGCTTTGGCAATATCCTGTTCGAGCCGCTGTGGAATTCGCAATATGTCGATCACATCCAGATCACTGTGGCCGAAACCGTCGGGGTTGGCGGGCGTGGGGAATATTACGACCGCTCCGGCGCGATGCGCGACATGGTGCAAAACCACCTGATGCAGCTTCTATGCCTGATCGCGATGGAGCCGCCGTCGCGCTTTGATCCGGATGCGGTGCGCGACGAAAAGCTGAAGGTGATCCGTGCGCTTGAGCCGGTCGATCACCACAGTATCGTGCGCGGCCAGTATGAGGCCACCGCCACGGAACCGTCCTACCGAGAGGATGCGGGCGATCCGCGCTCGACCACCGAAAGTTTTATCGCGCTGCGCTGTATGATCTCCAACTGGCGGTGGGCTGGAACGCCGTTTTTCCTGCGCACCGGCAAAAAGCTCAAGGCCCGCACTTCCGAGATTGCGGTGATGTTCAAGGACGCGCCCCATTCGATCTTTGGCGAAGAGGCCGGACGCCACGCCAATGTGTTGTCGATCCGGTTGCAGCCGAATGAGGGCATGACGCTCAAAGTGACAATCAAGGAACCGGGACCGGGCGGGATGCGTTTGGTCGACGTGCCTTTGGATATGTCTTTTGCCGAGGCTCTTGGCGATGATGCCGAGGAAATTACAGATGCTTACGAGCGTTTGATCATGGACGTGATCCGCGGCAACCAGACGCTGTTCATGCGCGGCGACGAGGTGGAAGCGGCGTGGGCATGGACCGATCCGCTCATTGAAAGCTGGGAAAAACGCGGCGATATGCCGAAGGCTTACGAGGCCTATTCCTCAGGCCCTGAAGAAGCAGCCATGATGTTGCACCGTGAAGGACGCCGTTGGCGGGAGATCAAGGAATGAACTTCATCGAATATCCTGACCGCGAGGTGATGTTTCTCGACCTTGCGAACAAGATTGCCGGACAGTTGCGCACCGCTTTGGACACCGAAGGACGGGCGAGTTTCTGTGTTCCGGGCGGCACCACGCCGGGGCCGGTTTTTGACACGCTCTCGGCGGTTTCACTGGACTGGGAGCGCGTAGATGTTTTGTTGAATGACGAACGCTGGGTGCCGGAAAGCTCAGAACGTTCCAACACTGCGCTTTTGAAGCGGCGGTTGCTCACAGGTAAGGCCACAAATGCCCATCTCGTGCCGCTTTACCGTGATGTGCCGACGCCCGAAGAGGGCTTGACCGATCTCATGCCCGCGATTGAGGCCACGTTGCCGCTCAATGTGCTTTTGCTCGGCATGGGCACGGATATGCATACCGCCAGCCTGTTTCCGGGCGCAGATCAACTGGAGCTGGGCCTCTCTGATGCGGCTCCGACGCTTCTGGCCATGCGTGCCCCCGGTGCGCCCGAACCACGGATCACACTGTCGGCCAAGGCGCTCAAAACCGCGATATCGACGCATATTCTGATCACGGGACCGGAGAAACGCGAGGCCCTTGAACGTGCGCAGAAACTTGATGAAATGCAGGCTCCCGTGTCTGCATTTCTGTCACAGGCGACGGTTCACTGGGCCATGTAAGCGGCCCCGCCGATAAACCTGACGAAACTCAAGACGCATTAGCAAGTTTGTAATATATTTGCGCTAAACTGCACCAAAGAGATCGGGCAGAAGCCCCTCGAAGGAGACGAAATGACCGTTGATTTTTCCGCCCTCAAATCCATGGCAGAGGCGGCGAAAGAGCGCCATATTCTGGACCTTTTCGCCGAGGACAAGAACCGCGCCGCCGGATTTTCGGCGCAAAGCGATGGCCTGTTGTTCGATTATTCAAAGACCAATATCGATACGACCACCCGTGATGCGCTCTTTGGCTTGCTTGACGAGGCCGGCCTTGCCGAAAAACGTCGCGCGATGTTCGAGGGGGACAAGATCAACGACACGGAGGGGCGCGCCGTTCTCCATACCGCCTTGCGCAATCTCGACGGTGGCCCCGTCATGGTTGATGGTGAGGATGTGATCCCCGGTGTGCGCCATACGCTGGCGCGGATGGGCGATTTTGCGGATCGCGTCCGGCGGGGAGAGATTGCCTCGACCTCCGGTGTGCCGTTTGAAGATGTGGTGAACATCGGGATTGGTGGGTCGGATTTGGGGCCTGTGATGGCCTATGAGGCGCTCAAACCCTATGTCGATGGGCCGCGCTGCCATTTCGTCTCCAATGTGGACGGGGCACATATCCATGATGTTCTGGCGGGCCTAAATCCGCAGACCACGCTGATCATCGTGGCCTCGAAAACCTTCACCACCATCGAGACCATGACAAACGCCAGAACCGCGCGGGACTGGCTTGTGAAATCCGTGGGCGAAGAGGGCATTGTGCAACATTTCGCGGCGCTCTCCACCGCGCACGACAAAACCGCAGAATTCGGCATCGACCCCGATCTGGTTTTCGGTTTCGAGGACTGGGTCGGCGGGCGCTACTCCGTCTGGGGGCCGATTGGCCTGTCTTTGATGATCGCCATTGGTCCGCAGCGGTTCGCCGAATTCCTGCGCGGCGGGCAGGCGATGGACACCCATTTCCAAACTGCCGACTGGATCGAAAACTTACCGGTGCTTCTGGCACTTGTGGGCATCTGGCACAATCAGGTCTGCGACTATGCCACCCGCGCCGTGCTGCCCTATGAACAGCGGCTTTTGCGGCTTCCGGCCTATCTTCAGCAGTTGGAGATGGAATCAAACGGCAAACGTGTGGCGATGGACGGAACGACCTTGCCCTTCCATAGCGGCCCTGTCGTTTGGGGGGAACCGGGCACCAATGGCCAGCACGCGTTTTACCAGTTGATCCATCAAGGCACGCGCGTAATCCCGTGTGAATTCATGGTCGGACGCTACGGCCACGAGGCGGAGCTTGCGCATCAACATGAACTGCTCGTGTCCAACTGTCTCGCACAGTCCGAAGCCTTGCTGCGTGGCAGGTCCTTGGAAGAAGCCACAGAAATCATGAAGAAAAAAGGATTCGAAGGGGCGGAGCTTGAGCGTCAAGCGCGCCACCGTGTCTTCCCCGGAAACCGCCCTTCGACCACGCTCGCCTATGACAAGCTCACCCCCTATGTTCTGGGACAGATCGTGGCACTCTACGAGCACCGCGTCTTTGTTGAAGGCGTGATCCTTGGCATCAATTCCTTCGACCAATGGGGCGTTGAACTGGGCAAGGAACTGGCGCTGGCGCTACAACCTGTTCTGGCGGGCGAAAATGATGGCACGGGCAAGGACGGATCGACCATGCAGCTTGTCAATCACCTCAAGACTTCCTGACAAGGGTTTGAAACTTAACTCAACTTCGGCGCGTTCACCCGAAGAGCGCGCCGAATTTCATGGCGGTTTTGGCATCACCCGTAATTTTGAGCTTTCCAAATAGCGCGGCTTTCATCGGGTTTAACTCGCCTTTGAGAATTTTCTCGAAGGTCGGCTGGTCCGCAATGATCGCGCAATCGGCACGGTCGTCGGAGACATTCGCGGCATTGCCAAGGATCATCAGATTGCCCACGTCCTTTATGCGCAAGGATACGGATTTTTCGAAATCCTCACCTTCGAGCCGCTCCGCCAGAGCCGTTTGGGCGATTGCCAGAAAATCTGTGGTCATGTTGTCCTCCCTTTGCATAGAGGCCTAGTGCGCGCGCATGAAAACACAAAGCAAAACCCTACGTCACGGGGGCGCAGCGCATGTCTTGTTCATCTGTCAGAAGTGTCTGGAGCGGGTAACGGGAATCGAACCCGTAACTAAAGCTTGGGAAGCTGCCGTGATACCTTTTCACCATACCCGCGGTGACGGTTTAACTAAGCAATGGGCTTCGGGTGGTCAAGTGGATTTGCGACCCCTTGATATGAAAAACCGTCTTTAATCCGGTCCTCTTTAGATATGGTCTACGGTCTGGCTTTCTTCGGGTCTTCCTCCCGCCATGCCCCGTTCTCCAATCCATCAAGCTGCCAAGGCCCGATGGACAGCCGGATAAGTCGCAGGGTCGGGAACCCCACAGCCGCCGTCATCCGGCGCACCTGACGGTTGCGGCCTTCGGTGATGGTGAGTTCCAGCCAGCTTTCGGGAACGGACTTACGGTAGCGCACCGGCGGCGTGCGGGGCCAGAGCCAATCCGGCTCGGCGACCCGTTTGGCACGGGCAGGGCGTGTCATCCCGTCTTTAAGTTCAACGCCGTGACAAAGCTGCGCAATGGCCGCGTCTGTCAGATCTCCTTCGACCTGCGCCAGATATGTCTTTGCCATCTTGTGACGGGGATTAGAAATTTTTGCCTGCAACTTCCCGTCATCCGTCAGCAGGAGTAGCCCCTCGCTATCCCGATCTAGACGTCCCGCCGGATACACCTTGGGCACATCGATAAAGGCCGACAGGGTTTTCCGCGTGGAGCCTTGTGTGCCCATGTCGGTGAATTGCGACAGAACATCGAAAGGTTTGTTAAATGCGATCAGTCGCGCCATGTCCGATCTCCACAAGGCCTCATAGAGGGGCGTCCAAGCCCGTTTATCTGCGCACCGCATAAAAGAAAGGCAGCGCCGAGGAAAGGCGCAGAAGTGTAAAACCCTCAAGAATCTGCTGAAATACGCGGCACAGTGAGGGTGCGCATGGCTTGCCTCCGGTCATTGTGAACATCCGAGACGCTGCACAGCCCTTGCCGGACGCGCGAAAATTCGCTTATGGTGGCAGTAACTTGATATGGAGGGCGTGAACAATGGCGCCCAAGCGTCCCAACGGTGCGGGCGCGTTCCCGAAAGCGGTCGAGCCTCTCGCACCCAAACCTGCCGATCCGGCTGAGCTTTATGCTGCGCTGGATCTCGGCACAAATTCGTGTCGCATGTTGATTGCCCAACCGAAGGGCAGTCAGTTTCATGTGATCGACAGTTTTTCAAAATCGGTCCAGCTCGGCAACGGGTTAGAGGCCTCCGGTCGGCTGTGTCGCACCTCGATTTCCCGCACGATTCAGGCGCTTCGAGTTTGTCGGAAGAAACTCGAAAAACACGACGTCAAACACATGCGCCTCGTTGCGACAGAGGCCTGCCGTCGGGCACGCAACTCCCGCGATTTTCTACGTCGGGTGCAGCGCGAGACGGGGCTGAAACTTGAAATCATCAAGCCCGAAGAAGAGGCGCGGCTGGCCGTGATCTCCTGCGCGCCGCTGGTATCCACCAGAACCGAACAGCTTTTGGTGGTCGATATTGGCGGAGGCTCGACCGAACTTGTCTGGATCGACCTCTCGAACGTGCCTCGCGCAGAACGTCCGCGGGCCATCATGCGGCTGCACACGGGCTTCCAGAATGCCGACAGCCCGTTTCCCCACGCCAAGGTGGTGGACTGGATTTCGGTGCCCTTGGGCGTTGCCACGCTGATGGAGCAATTCTCCGATGTGGAAGATGATTCCGCTCGCTTTGCCCTCATGTCGTGGTATTTCGAAGAAAAACTTGCCGATTTCACGCCTTACGCCAATGAATCCACCCGTGAGGGGTTCCAGATTGTCGGTACCTCCGGCACGGTCACCACAATCGCCGCCTCGCATCTGGGGCTCCGGCGTTATGACCGCAACAAGGTGGACGGGTTGCGGATGACCTCGGAACAGATCGACCGCGTGATCCGCGACTACCTCGATCTCGGACCGGAAGGGCGCAAACGCGATCCGCGCATCGGGCGCGATCGTCAGGAACTCATCATGTCCGGTTCGGCTATTCTTCAGGCTCTGCTGCGCATCTGGCCCACCGACCGGCTTTCCGTGGCGGACCGAGGTCTGCGCGAAGGCCTGCTCTATGCGCAGATGTCAGCGGACGGGGTGCTCGAAGAAGCCGTGCCCTGATCTCGGGAAACGCGCGTCTCTGCCTTTCTGCTCGGCTTTCTGATGGCTGAAATACTCAAATAAAAAGCGGGCCTTGGCCCGCTTTCTTTATCTCAAACATAAAGATCAATCTTACGGAATGATCCGCGTGTATTTCGTACCTTCGATGGTGGCGCCTGCGATCAGCCCAGCCTGACCAAAGACCACCGCAATCACCGGAGACAGCGAGGTCATGGTTTCCGCAGACAGGTTCTCGCCACGGTTGGAAATCGCATACTCCATATCGGCACCAGCCGACCAGCCCGGAGAATTACGGAAGCTTGCAAGCGCTTCGTTGGTCATGAAGAACAACACATGGGCGTATTGCTGAGCGCCGATCTGGAGCCCGAATGTCGCCTGTGCCGAGGAGTAGTAATCCACGGTCACACCGCCCACGCGCAGCGCGCCGCGCCCGTAGGAGCCACCGACGCCAAAGCCCGCCTTAGTGATCAGCGGCATGACCAGCATCCCCACCGATTTGTCGCGCAGCGTCGTGGTGCCCGGATAATTCGAATAAAGATACTCCAGCGTGCTATCAACGCGTGCGTCGATGGTGGCCGCACCGTTGGAGCGCATGGAGTTGTCACAGGCGGCCAAAAGTCCCGCGCTGCCCAGACCGATCATGAACGTCCGGCGATTGGAAATTGTCATCTGTTTGCCCTTTTCAGACTGCTGCGCGCCCTTGCGGGGGCACGTATCACCTCGATTTGAGAACTCTTTGGTTCGATTGATGGCACTATAGCCGCATTTTTGCCAGCCTGTCACCGTGAAACAGTGGACAGGCGCAGGCTGGCGGATTTCGGCGAATTCAGCCCTTGCCGCTCAGAATGCGGGCGGCAGCGGGGGCGAAATAGGTGAGGATTCCGTTGCAACCCGCGCGCTTGAAGCACATCAGGCTCTCCATCATCACCTTTTCACGATCCAGCCAGCCGTTCTGGAACGCACCTTCGAGCATCGCGTATTCACCGGAAACCTGATAGGCAAAGGTCGGCACCTTGAAAGTTTCCTGCACGCGACGGCACACGTCGAGATAGGGCATGCCGGGTTTTACCATCACCATATCCGCGCCCTCCATCAGGTCGCGTTCGACAAGGCGCAACGCCTCGTCTGTGTTGGCCGGATCCATCTGGTATGTCTTCTTGTCGCCTTTGAGCGCGCCGGATGCGCCCACGGCGTCGCGGAACGGCCCGTAAAAGCCGGAGGCATATTTCGCGGCATAGGACATGATCGAGACCTTGTCATAGCCCTCGGTCTCCAGAGCGCGGCGGATCGCGCCGATGCGCCCGTCCATCATGTCCGACGGCCCGATGATGTCAGCGCCCGCTTCGGCCTGTGCCACGGCCATTTTGACCAGAGCCTCGACGGTCATGTCATTGACGATCTCGCCATTGACCACAAACCCGTCATGCCCGTTGATATTGTAGGGGTCCAGCGCCACATCGGTCATGATCGCCAGATCCGGCACTTCGGTCTTGATGGCACGGATGGCGCGGTTCACGAGGTTGTTGGGATCCCATGCACCGGCACAGTCTTCGGTTTTCAGGTCCTGCTCGATATAGGGAAACAGGCAGATCGCCGGAATGCCAAGCGCATAGGCCTCGGCGGCAGCTTTCACCAGTCGGTCGATGGTGAGACGTTCAACACCGGGCATAGAGGGGATGGGCGTAGCTTCATTTTCGCCTTCGCGCACGAACACCGGCCAGATCAGGTCTTCGACCAAAAGCGCATTTTCCCGCACCAGACCGCGCAGAGTTTCCATCTTTCGCGTGCGGCGCAGGCGGGTGAGCGGGAAGGGGGCGGTGCTACGTGTCATGGAGGGGCCTCTGGTTGCGATATTTCCTCTGAGGTGGCATGGATTTTCCGGCGCTTCAAGGGTAGGAATCTCTCTGCGGGGTCTCTAATCTGCCCAAGACGCATTGAACGGCCTCTTGAGCCTGTGCGATTTACGCCCTACGACACAGAAAACGACAGAAAAGAGCAGCGCCTTGGACATATACGCAACCCTTTTCGAACTGATCGACATGCGGTCCTTTTCGAACTTGTGGTACTGGATCGCTTTGGCGGTGCTTTGGTCTACAACCTCGCATTTTGTCCTCGGGGTGCCCTTTGATCTCGCGCTCAAGGCCAAACGTCACGGCGGCGAGCGGATGCGTGATTTCGAAGACCTTGTGCGCATCAACACGCGACGGGTCCTCACTATCGCAGAAGTCTCCGGTCTTTTGCTTACGGCTCTGGCGGGTGCGGTGACCTCCACCCTTGCCATCACCGGCTTTGTCTACGACGTCGAGTTTTCCCAAGCGGTGTTTTTCATGGCCTTCCCAATGCTCTTTGTCGCCGCGATCAATATCCGCATGGCACATAAGATTCGCGACAGGGAGATCAGGGGCGAGGCACTTGTGGCGACCCTGCGGCGTCATCGCTTCTATGTGCAACTGATCGGCATGTGCGCGATTTTTGTCACAGCCATGTGGGGCATGTATCAAAACCTTGTGACCGGGCCTTTGGGGGGCTGATTTCATGGCAGAAGTACTCCATCTGACCGTCGGGGGCGCACCCGAAGGATTCGACGCGCATTTGCTCGCCCGCGAAGTGGCCCGCACAGGCGGCCCCGTGATCCATGTGGCACGCGACGACAAACGCCTTGCGGCCTTGCGCGAGGGGCTGAGGTTCTTTGCCCCCGATCTGCCGGTGATCGAATTTCCCGCTTGGGATTGCCTGCCTTATGACCGGATGTCGCCCAATGCCGATCTCTCGGCGCAACGTATGGCGGCGCTGGCGGCCTTGGCGCATGGCACTGTGCCGCAGCGCTTTGTCTTCCTGACCACGCTTTCCGCCGCAACCCAGCGCCTGCCGGCCAAGGAAATCCTGTCAGAATCCGCCTTCACCCTGATGAAAGGGCAGCGCGTTAATGAGGCCGATCTACGGGCTTTTTTCGTGCGTATGGGCTTTACGCAGGCCCCCACTGTAGTCGAGCATGGCGATTATGCGATCCGTGGCGGCATCATTGATGTTTACCCGCCGGGGCAGGCCTTGCCCGTGCGCCTCGACTTTTTCGGGGACGAGCTGGATGGCATCCGCCGCTTTGATCCTGCAACGCAAAAGACCGTGGACAGTCTCAAGGAGGTGAGCTTCACGCCGGTTTCCGAGGTGATCCTTGACGAACCCGCCATTACGCGGTTCCGCCAGAATTACCGCATCGAATTCGGCTCTGCGGGCACGGATGATCCGCTGTATGAGGCCGTGACCGCCGGACGCAAACACGCGGGGATGGAACACTGGCTGCCGTATTTCCACGAGCGGCTTGATACGATTTTTGACTACCTGCCTGATGCGCCGGTTTCTCTGGATGATCAATCGACTGCGGCGCGTCTTTCACGTTGGGAAGGCATCGAGGACCAGTATCAGACCCGCCGAGAGGCGCTCAATGCCAAGGGGCGCATGGACTCGGTCTATAAACCCTGTCCGCCCAAACTTCTCTACCTCGACGATACCGCGTGGGAAGCCGCCGTTGCGGGCCGGCGTGTGATCCATTTTCACCCCTTGCCGCAGGCCTCAGGCCCGGGCGTGATCGACGCGGGCGGGCGCGTGGGGCGTAACTTCTCGCCCGAGCGTCAGATGGAAGGCATCAATCTTTTCGAGGAGTTGGCCACACATATTCAGAAACGGCGCGACCTTGGACAGGTGGTGCTGGCCTCATGGTCCGAAGGTGCGCGAGACCGCCTCAAAACCCTTTTGGAAGATCAGGAGGTTGCGGGCACAGAGATTGCCGACTGGCGTGATGTGCCAGAAGGCAAAGGCGGGGTATACCTCTCGGTCTGGGCGCTGGAGCAAGGGTTTGAGGCCCCTGTGGGCGAAGGCCAATCGGTGACGGTGATTTCCGAGCAGGATGTGCTGGGAGACCGTCTCATCCGCCGTCCGGGGCGGCGCAAGAAGGCGGAAAACTTCCTCACCGAACATTCCAGTCTCAGCCCCGGCGATCTGATCGTACATGTCGAACACGGGGTCGGCATTTTCCGCGGACTGGAGGTCGTCACCGCACTGGGCGCGGCCCATGAGTGTCTTTTGCTCGAATATGCGGGCGGGGACCGGCTTTACCTGCCTGTCGAGAATATCGAACTTCTGAGCCGCTACGGCCATGACGAAGGGTTGCTGGACCGTTTGGGCGGTGGAGCATGGCAGGCCAAAAAGGCACGGATGAAGGAACGCATCCGCGAGGTGGCTGAAAAGCTCATCCGGATCGCTGCCGAACGCCATATCCGCAAGGCCCCGATCATGGAGCCACCCGCGGATATGTGGGAGGCCTTTTGCGCTCGGTTCCCTTACACGGAGACCGAAGACCAGCTCAAAGCCATCGAGGACTGTCTCGACGATCTGGAACGCGGCATGCCGATGGATCGCCTGATCTGCGGAGATGTGGGCTTTGGCAAGACCGAAGTGGCAATGCGCGCGGCCTTTGTCGCGGCACTGTGTGGCGCACAGGTGGCTGTGATCGCGCCGACGACGCTTCTGGCGCGGCAGCACTTCCGCAGCTTTGCCGAGCGGTTTCGCGGTTTTCCCATCAATATCAGACCGATGTCGCGTTTTGTTTCGGCAAAGGATATGACGAAAACCCGCGAGGAACTGGCCGACGGGACAGTCGATATTGTGGTCGGCACCCATGCTTTGCTGGCCAAATCTGTGAAATTCGCCAATCTAGGCCTGCTCATTGTGGACGAGGAACAACGTTTCGGTGTTACACATAAAGAGCGGCTCAAGTCATTGAAATCAAACATCCATGTCCTGACGCTATCGGCCACGCCCATTCCGCGCACGCTGCAAATGTCGCTCACCGGTGTGCGGGATCTCTCGATCATCGGAACGCCGCCGGTCGACCGTCTGTCGATCCGCACCTATGTCTCGGAATTCGATACTGTGACCGTGCGCGAGGCATTGCTGCGTGAACATTATCGCGGTGGGCAGTCCTTTTTCGTTGTGCCACGTGTGAGCGACATTCCGGAGATCGAGGATTTCCTGAAAGCGCAGGTGCCGGAACTGACCCATGTGGTCGCCCATGGCCAGATGGCGGCGGGCGAGTTGGACGACCGGATGAATGCGTTTTATGACGGGAAATATGATGTGCTTCTGGCGACGACCATTGTCGAAAGCGGCATCGACATTCCGACCGCCAACACGATGGTGGTGCATCGCGCCGATATGTTCGGGCTGGCCCAGCTTTACCAGATCCGTGGTCGGGTCGGGCGCGCCAAGACTCGTGCCTACGCCTATCTCACCACAAAGCCGCGTGCGCCTCTGACGCCGCAAGCTGAAAAGCGGCTTCGTGTTCTGGGCTCTCTCGACACTTTGGGGGCAGGGTTCACGCTGGCCTCGCAAGACCTCGATATTCGCGGTGCGGGCAACCTTGTAGGTGAGGAGCAATCCGGCCACGTCAAGGAAGTCGGCTTCGAACTTTATCAATCCATGCTCGAAGAAGCGATCGCCAAAATCAAATCCGGCGAAGAGGCGGTGACGCTTGGTGATGACGGGGAATGGGCACCGCAGATCAATCTGGGCGTGCCCGTGCTGATCCCCGAAACCTATGTGCCCGATCTCGACGTGCGGCTGGGACTTTACCGACGCCTCTCGACCCTGCATGGCAAGGTGGAGCTGGAAGGGTTTGCTGCGGAGCTGATTGACCGGTTCGGGAAATTGCCGAAAGAGGTCAATACTTTGCTGCTCGTTGTTCGGATCAAGGAGAAATGCCGCGCGGCAGGTATTGCGCGTCTCGATGGCGGGCCGAAAGGTGCAACAATCCAGTTCCACAACGACACTTATGCCAATCCGACGGGGCTCGTGCAGTTCATCCACCAGCAAAAAGGTCAGGCGAAGGTCAAGGACAACAAGATCGTGATCCGCCGCGACTGGAAAAAGGGCAGCGACCGGATCAAGGGGGCCTTCTCGATTGCGCAGGACCTTGCGAAACTGGCGAAGGTCGCCGCGCAACCGGTTAAGAAATAAGAGTTATTCAGCGGGTTTCGGCGGCGCGTTATGCGTTGCCGTGGCGCTGTCCTCGAAGTAGAACAGGATCAGCGCCAGCCCCGAACAGATCACACCGGCGGTCATGACCGGAATTGTGGTGCCGTTGAACATCTGCCCGACAGGGGCGGCGATGAACAGCATACCGGTGGTAAAGAACGCGCCCATCAGCGAATTGGCCAGTCCGGCGATATGACCCAGCGGCTGAAGCGCCAAGGCGTTGATATTGCCGAAGGTAAACGAGTTGATGAGAAACAGCGCGACGGTCCAGATGTAGAAGACCGCAAATTTGATACCCAAAGCCTCGTCCAGCCCACTCAGCACCAGCAGAAGCGCGATGACAGAGCCGCCAAGGGAGAGGCCGAATCCCAGCCGGATCATGAAGTGCATCCCGACGCGCTCGACGAATTTACCGTTTATGAGCGCCCCCACAGCTGCAAGTGCGGCCACGGAACCGAACCAGAGTGGGAAGGTATCTGCCATGTTGAAGATTTCGTCATAGATTTGTTGAATGGAGGACAAGACTGCAAACATCTGGCCAAAACCCAGAATGAGCATGGCGATATAGATGCGGATATTATAGGTGCCGAGCACCTCCACAACGCCCTGTTTCATCAGGGGGTAGGTGATCTTGCGGCGGTTTTCCTTGGGCAGTGTCTCTTGTTGGCGCAGCGTCAGCCAGAGTGTGACGACGGAGGCCAGCACGATGAAGGACACGAACACGCCGCGCCAGCCCATGCCTTTGATCAGGATCGCGCCGATGGTCGGTGCGGCAGCGGGGGCCAGCATGAAGATGGTCATCACAAAAGACGTGATTTTCGCCATATTGCGCCCTTCATACAGATCGCGGATCAGCGCCACACCCACCGTGCGCGGGAAAGCCGCCCCAAGCCCCTGAAGCGCACGGCCTAAGAGCAACATTTCAAGAGACTGGGCCGCAGCAGAAATCAATGCGCCAATCGCGTAAATCCCTAAACCCATCAGGATAATCGGCTTGCGCCCGAACTGGTCCGAGATCGGCCCCGACACCAGCGTGCCAAGCCCGAGACCCAGCATGAAGGATGTCAGCACGAACTGCGCCTTGTTGGGATCGTCTGGCGACAGATCCGCTGCGATAAGGGGCAGGCCGGGCAGCATGGCATCAATGGAAAACGCCACCATGGCAAAGGTGAGGGCGAGAAGGATCGTAAATTCGAGTTGCGGCAAGCGACGCGGCATAGAGAACACTTTCAGTTGGGAGGGCATTCGGGAAATGCTTGCGAACCCTATTGCGGGCGTAGCTCTTTGAAAACTCCGAGAGTTGAAGAGACAGTCCTGCATTTATGCACAGAGCAGTCGAATTTCAGGGGACAGTTCGCGTCAAGTGGTGCGGCTCTTAAGAGAACATTAAAGCGCGTTTCGTTCCGTCAGTTCATCAATCACATTCAGCCATAAATCGGTCGGCTGTGCACCGGATACGGCGTGTTGATTGCCCACGATAAAAAAGGGCACGCCATTGATGCCGCGCTCGCGGGCATGTGCATCGCGCCGTTTGATCTCGTCCACATCGGCATCGGTGTCCAGAAGGCGGGCGATGGCGTCCGCATCCATTTCGATCTCTGCTGCCAGTTCCGCAAGCACGGCGCGCGAGCCGATGTCGCGCCCGTCTTTGAAATAGGCGCGGAAGAGGGAGGAGATCGCAGCCGTCTGACGCCCTTCGATCCCGGCCCAATGAATGAGCCGATGGGCGTCGAGCGTGTTGGGGGTGCGCTTGATCTTGCCGAGATCCGCTTGTGGCAATTCCTTGTGCATCACATCAATGATCGGCTTGTAGGCCTTCAACGCGCCTTCGGTGCCGTGGAACTTGCTTTCCAGATAGGCGAGGCGGTCCATGCCTTCCTTCGGCATGGTCGGGTTCAGTTGAAACGGATGCCACTGGATTGCGAAGGGATGGTCAGGGCGGGCTTCGAGAGCGCGGTCGAGACGTGTCTTGCCGATGTAGCACCACGGGCAAATCGGATCGTGAAAGATGTCGAGGGTGATCATGCGGCTTCTCTTTTCATGAATGTTGCCTTTGCCTCTACACGATTTTGCGGCGTGAGGGGAGTGGCGAGAAAAGGAAAATATTCTCCCGCCTCACAATTCACGCCAATACGGATGTTCTCGTTGACCTATATCTTGTGTTTAGGGTGGGTTTGCAACTTTGCAAACTCCGCATATTTCCGATTCGTTCTCGATTTGATCCTACGAAAAGCCGCGCGCGGCAGGGTGGGAATGTGACGGATCGCCATGCATGACAGGGCATGCAGAACATGGTTAACTGACTGCATCATAATCATTTCTCAGGTTCGAGGTTCACGTCATGGCAGCGCAAGATACCAATTCCTTCAGGACCTTTCAGGGCCACGCCCGTCCTATGGGGCTAAACGAGACCAGTTTCCGTCAACGCCTCCGCCTTCCGATGGCAACCCTTGTGCTCGGAC
Source organism: Celeribacter halophilus (assembly GCF_900114135.1). Lineage (GTDB taxonomy): Bacteria > Pseudomonadota > Alphaproteobacteria > Rhodobacterales > Rhodobacteraceae > Celeribacter > Celeribacter halophilus. The sequence continues at coordinate 41,715 of NZ_FORY01000008.1, read as the reverse complement.
TGATGGCCGCTCTCGCCATTGCCGGAGGTGCGCTGGATACACTGATTGGCCGTCAGGTGATTGGCGGGCTGACCGAAGTGGAATATCTCACCGCGCCGCTCCCCGTTACGGAGCCCGCTCCACTTCAGGACTAAATCCAGATCAGGGCAGGCAATACCTCACGAGCAGCCCCCCCCAACTCTCCTGCCCCAAGAGCCCCCGAAGATGCGAGAAACAGCATCCGGGGGTTTTCTTTTGTCTTTTCTTTGCGACTTCCGGCGCGCTAAAAGAGCCACTATGGAAGAAGATCACACCCCCAGCCTGATCCGTTTGGCCCGAGAGGGCGCCGATACCGCACCTGAAGAGGCGCGTCCTCTGGATCTTGGATTGCGAGTACGGGATTTGCGCAAGGCGCGAGGCTGGACACTTGAGCAGGCCGCTACGCACGCCGGTTTGGCACGATCGACGCTGTCCAAGATCGAAAACGGCCAGATGTCCCCAACCTATGACGCGCTCAAGAAGCTTGCTGTGGGGCTGGAAATTTCCGTGCCACAACTTTTCACCCCGCCGCAAAAAGCCCAGATATCCGGTCGTATGGCTGTCACCCGCGCAGGCGAGGGCACGGCCCATCCGACCACGACCTATGAGCACGAAATGCTGGCAGGGGCTTTGACCAAGAAATCCATGCTGCCCTATCGCGCCACCATCCGAGCCCGTGCCTTTGAGGAGTTCGACGGCTGGGTGCGCCATGACGGCGAGGAATTTCTCTATGTTCTGACGGGGGTGATCAAGCTGATCACAGAGTTCTATGAGCCTGTCGAGATGCGCCGCGGTGACAGCGCCTATTATGACGCTTCCATGGGGCATAACGTCATTTCGGTGAGCGATGATGACGCGACGATCCTCTGGGTGACCTCGCTGTCATAACGCGGATGCATGCCCGTCGCGCCACAGCCGAGCCGCGACAGGTTGCTCCGCTCTCCGTATTTAGAACACCAGTTTCGAGGTGGTTTTGACGGTGGCCTTCGTAGCCTTTGCCCCCACGCGTGCAACCGCACAGCCAGAGAGGCTCAAGGCCAGCACAGTCACCAGAACCAGACGCAAAACCACCACTCAGAACCAGCCCTGAACCGTGCGCGAGGCGCCGGTGATGTCTTCGCCAACGCCAGCAATGGTCCCGCAGGACGCCAGAGCAGAGGTGAGTGTCAGGGTGAGGAGGAGGACTGCTGCTTTTTTCATTTCTCTTCTTCCCAATACCAGGTCATTTCCCGCCACATGATCCAATCACCATATAAAGGCAAGGACTCGGGGTAGTGAAGCTCCTTCACATGGGCGTTATAGCTTTCATTCCACGCATAAAGAGGGATGGCATAGCGGCCTGCGCTCAGCACACGATCCAGCGCGCGCGTGGCCGCAAGACTGTCTTCGCGGTCGGTGGCATTCAGCATTCTCGCGATCAGATCATCCACCACCGGATCGTTGATTCCGGGGATATTGCGCGAGCCGGGCGTCTGCGCGGCGACCTGCCCGAAATAGGCATATTGCTCGTTTCCGGGGCTGAGCGACAGGCCGTAACGCACAGGGGTCATGCCGAAATCAAAAGTCTCCATCCGTTGTGTATATTGCGCCTTGTCGACGATGGAGATTTTCGGCTGGATACCAAGCTGGAGCAGCATTTGGGTGTAGGTGTCGATGATCGACTGGTTTTCATCCTCACCGACACTCAACACGATCTCGAAGGTAAACGGCTGCCCATCGGCGTTTTTCATCTGGCCGTCCTGAATGGTCCAGCCAGCTTCTTCCATCAGTTTCAACGCCCGACGCATCGCACCACGATCCATTTCGCGTCCCGAGGTTTTCGGAAAACTATAGCCCTCAAGCACACCGGGCAGGAGATCGTCCTTATACGGTTCCAACATCTCCAGAACGCGGCCTTCGGCGGGGCCGGGACGCATTCCGAGCGGCGAGTTGGAGAAATAGGAGGTGATCCGGCTTTGCTGGCTCTCCGTCTGGGCCTCGTTGATATAGTCGAAATTGAAGGCCTCGATCATCGCCTGACGCACACGCCAGTCGGCAAACTGGGGCAGTCGGGTGTTCATGGCAAAGCCTGTCATCCCTGTCGGGCGCTGATGCGGGATCACGGATTTGATGACATCGCCACGCTCCACAGCGGGGAAGTCATAGTGATCGTCCCAGATCTGCACATTGATCTCACGGTGCGCGTTCAGCTCTCCGGCTTTGAACGCCTCGATCACCAGCGAGGGGTCGGCAAAATATTCGAAGCGGACCGTATCGAAATTCGCCTGACCGCGCATGAACGGCAAGTCCTTGCCCCAATAGTCCGGATTGCGGCTCAACTCGACATACATGCCGGGATTGACGTCCGTCACCACATAGGGCGCAGATGTCACTGGGATATTCTCAATGCCCGACTGGGTGAAGTCCTTGTCGTCCCAATAGGATTTCTTGAGGATCGGGCGCATGGCTGTCAAAAGCGCCAGCTCGCGATTTTCGACGTTGAAGGTGAATTTCACCTTGTTGGGGCCGGTCTGCTCCATACGTTCGATCTGCGCCCAGAGCGCAGCATAGCGGCCATGGCCCTTGGTGCCCAAGGTTTCGAAAGACCACATGACATCCTCGACCGTCACCGGTGAGCCATCGGAAAACCGCGCCTCGTCGCGCAGGGTAAATTCGACCCAAGTGCGATTTTCGTCAGTCTCGACGGTTTCACAAAGCAGGCAATAGAGCGTGAATGGCTCCGAAAACGCGCGGCCCATCAAGCCTTCAGCCATCATGAAGCGCAACTGCCACGGGGCATTACCTTTTTGAATGAAGGGATTGAGGCTGTCGAAGGTGCCGCCTTCACCAGTGACAATCCGGCCACCCTTGGGCGCATCGGGGTTCACATAGGGCAGGGCGGTGAAATCAGCGGGAAGTTCGGGCGCGCCATACATCTCAAGACCATGAGTCGGCTCGGCCATCGCGGCACACGCAAATGCCGTGGAGAGCATCAGCACCGCTGTGCCTTTTTTGAACAGGTGAATGTACTGCTGTGACATTATGTAAAAGACGCCTCTGCCTGTATTCTTATTGTTCACCAAGTTACGACGCCTTGCGTCCGTTTTCAAACTTTTAGCTTGGAGTGCGGCGCAGAACCGCGTATAAAGAAGTCACTGCTCGATAGGTTTCTTGCCTGTATGAAACCTGCCTCAATAACTCAGCGCCCGCCTTGTGCGGGCGTTTTTTTTGGCTTTAATTTGATGTTTATCCAAGCAGGCTTGGCTGAATCTGCCTTTTGATCAGACATAAAAAAATCAGAAATCCCAGCCACCTCCTGCGGATTTTACCGATTCTCTCGCCGTTTGGGCGATTCTCCCCTTTGCTTTGCAAGCGCAGCACCTAAAGTTGTCACCAAAGAAAGGGAGAGACAGATGACACTTAGAGGAAAAACTGCGGTTATCACGGGATCGAACTCCGGCATCGGGCTTGGCATTGCGCGAGAACTGGCGAAAGCGGGGGCGAATGTGGTGCTCAATTCCTTCACAGATCGTGACGAGGATCACGCACTGGCTGAAGAGATCGGCAAGGAATTCGGTGTCACTGCACGCTATATCAAGGCCGACATGTCCAAAGGTGACGAATGCCGCGCCCTGATCGAAAAATCCGGCAGTTGCGATATTCTGGTGAACAATGCAGGGATTCAGCATGTTGCCGGGATCGACGAATTTCCCGCCGCGAAATGGGACGCCATTATCGCGATCAACCTCAGCTCCAGCTTTCACACCACAGCGGCCGCCTTGCCGGTGATGCGCAAGGCGGGTTGGGGCAGGGTGATCAACATTGCCTCCGCGCATGGCCTGACCGCTTCGCCTTATAAATCGGCCTATGTGGCGGCCAAACATGGTGTTGTCGGGCTGACCAAAGTCACAGCGTTGGAAACCGCCGAAGAGCCGATCACCTGCAACGCCATTTGTCCGGGCTATGTGCTGACCCCGCTGGTCGAAGCGCAAATCCCCGACACGATGGAGAAATACGGTATGGACCGCGACACGGTGATCCGCGAGGTGTTGCTTGAACGGCAGCCGTCCAAGCAATTTGCCACGGTGGAAGAACTGGGCGGCACTTGTGTTTTCCTTGCGTCCAGTGCAGCCAACCAGATCACCGGCACAACGATTTCCGTCGACGGCGGATGGACGGCCTTGTGATGGCGAAGAAACAGAGCAAAGGGCAGATCAAAAAGATCAACCTTGCCCTTCAGGGCGGAGGCGCGCATGGCGCCTTCACTTGGGGCGTTCTGGACCGGTTGTTAGAGCATGACGAAGTGGAGGTGGCTGCGGTGTCCGGCACCTCTGCGGGCGCTTTGAATGCGGCGGCGTTCAAGTCCGGTCTGGTGCAAGGCGGACGTGCGGGGGCGAAAGAAGCGCTCGACAATCTCTGGGCGCAGATGGGCGCGGTGTCCGACATGCGGCTCAACGCGTGGATGTCGCAATTCGGACCGACCACCGAGATGTTCACCAAGATGATGCAGGCCACCGTGCCTTTCGCCTTTCTCGATTCTGTTGCGACGGTGAGCAGCCCCTATGTTTACGGCGCCTTCTACAAGAATCCCTTGAGCGATGTGGTCGAGGATTTGGACTGCGATGTGCTCGGCTCTGAAACGGGACCCGCGCTGTTCATCTCCACGACCAATGTGCGCACGGGGAAAATTCGCGTCTTTTCCGGAGAAGAGGTGGACACGGATGTGATCCTTGCCTCTGCCTGTCTGCCGGAACTGTTTCAGGCGGTGGAGATCACCGATCCGAACACAGGGGTGACGGACCCCTATTGGGATGGCGGCTATACAGGAAATCCGGCGCTTTTCCCTTTGTTCGAACCGGAATTCCCCGCCGATGTGGTGATCGTCAATATCAACCCTCTGGAACGCCCCGGAACGCCGAAGACACCGGAAGAAATCCAGAACAGGATCAACGAGATTTCCTTTAATTCCTCACTATTGCGCGAGTTGCGTGCGGTGCAATTCGTCCGCGATCTGATTGAGGAAGATCGTCTACCGCAAGGCGGTATGAAAGGCGTTCTGGTGCATATGATCGCGGATGACGACCTGATGCAGGATCTCTCGGCGCGCACCAAAATCGCGCCCTCGCCGCTGATCCTGTCACGGTTGAAAGAGGCCGGACGGGCGGCCTGCGATCACTTTCTGAAATCACACTTCGACGATCTGGGCGTGCGCGCGAGTGTCGATCTTAAAAAAATGTTCGCCTAAGCTAAGCGCTTAGGAGGACGGGATCGCAGTCGGCGGTTGCGTCGGGTCTTTCGGATTCGGATAGACGAGACCTGCGGAGATCACCAGTTTGGCCGCATCCTCGACCGACATATCCAGAAGGATCACATCGCTTTCAGGGAAGAACAGAAGAAAACCCGAGGTCGGGTTCGGCGTCGTCGGCACAAAGACGGAGAGGAACTTCTCATCCGTCGGCGTGCGCCGCGCCACTTCTCCCTTGGCGTTGGTCGAAACAAAGCCGATGGCCCAAATTCCACGTCGCGGGTATTCAATGAGGCAGGCCTTGTCAAAAGAGGTCTCCGTCTGCGCAAACACCGTTTCCGCGATCTGTTTCACCCCGTTGTAGATGGAGCGCACGATGGGGGTGCGGTCCACAAGGCTTTCGGCCCACCGGATGAGCGAACGCCCGACAAGCCCCTTGGCGATCCAGCCCACCACAACGGTGAAGATCAGAAAAATGATGACGCCCGCGCCGCGCAGATTGATGTGAATCTGCTCTCCCGGATCGGTATATCCCAGAAACCGGTTGATAAGCGCATCCGGATGATAGGCCGAGGGCACAAAGGTCAGAACCCAGCCATCGACCCAGCCGATCACGGTCCAGATCACATAGGCCGTCAGCCCGATCGGCGCGACCACGATAAGCCCTGTCAGAAAGGCCGCCCGCAAATGCGCGAGCAATCCCGGTTTGCGGGGGTGCGGCGGATGGGTTTCTTCTTCGAACGGATTGTTCATTTGTGTTTCTGAACCGTTTTGATGGGGAACCTGTGCTTGAAACGGAACTTAGGGGCGCATCTGTTCAGACACAATAAGCCAGAGCCCGTTTTCTCGTCTCCTGACAGTTATTTGCACAAGGACTTGGCAATTTCTGAGGCCAGACGCGCATTGTTGCGAACAAGGGCGATATTGGCGGTCAGGGATTTGCCATCGGTCAGCTCGAAAATCCGTTGCAAGAGGAAGGGTGTGACCTCTTTGGCAGAGATAGATTGCTCTTCAGCCTCTTTGAGCGCGGCTTCGACATAGGGCATGATCACGTCGCGGGGAATCTCGTCGGTTTCGGGAATCGGATTGGCGACAAGCTGCCCACCTTTGAGCCCCATCGCGGCGCGCATTTCCATTGCCACAGCAATCTCTTGCGCTGAATCCATCCGCAAAGGCGCGGCAAGGCCGGAGGAGCGTGACCAGAAGGCCGGAATCTCGTCCTGACCAAAGGCGATCACCGGCACGCCATGCGTTTCCAGCACTTCCAGAGTTTTCGGAATGTCGAGAATGGCTTTCGGCCCTGCCGCCACAACCGTGACAGCGGTTTCCCCCAGTTCCAGAAGGTCGGCAGAAATGTCGAAAGTCTGCTCGGCCCCGCGATGCACACCGCCGATGCCGCCTGTGGCAAAGACCTTGATCCCTGCAATCTCTGCCGCAATCATTGTCGCCGCCACAGTGGTCGCACCAGTTGCGCCGCGAGCGATACAGACCGGAAGATCGGCGCGCGAGACTTTCATCACCCCCGTGGCTTGCCCCAGAGCGATCAGTTGCGTCTCGGTCAACCCGATGTGCAGCACCCCGTCCAGCACGGCAATCGTTGCAGGCACAGCGCCAGCGGCGCGAATGTCGGCCTCGACCGTCTGCGCAGTTTCGACATTCTGCGGATAGGGCATGCCGTGGGTGATGATCGTCGACTCAAGCGCCACAATCGGACGGCCCGCCTCCAGAGCTTCGGCAACTTCGGGGGCGAACATCATCGGTAGGTCAGTCATAGGGGAGTATCTCCGGAAACATAGAGGGCCGCAGCTTCAAGCGCGGCGGTGAGAGCAGAGGCGGCATCGGCACCGCGCATTTCAGCGGCAATGTGGGCTGCCATAAACGTATCGCCCGCGCCGGTCACCCGTGCGACCAGAACTTCGGGCGGGGTTTGGGTCAGGATTTCATCTCGCTGTGCAATTCTCTGTGCAATCGACGCGCCCTTTCCACCATTGGTGACCAGCACCCGATGCGCACCTTTATCCAGAAGTGCACGCGCGGCGGTGTCGGAACTGTCGAATGTTTCATGGGCCAAAAGACCCGCTTCTTCCAGATTCACATATAGAGTCGCACGCGGATGATCCAGAAGCGGCAAGAGCCGCTCGGCCTTGCCCGGCGAAGCTGGTGCCACGCGCAAATCGGCCTTGGCAAACAGCGGCGAATGGGCAATGTCGCGCAAAAGCTGCGTCGTCAGATTGCCATCCAGAGCCACAGGCCCTGTATAGGGCGTATTCACTGTTCCCAGACGCCCATCGGCCAGAGGGCGCAGAATTTTATCGCCTGCGCGCTCCAGAGAATGTGCATCCGCAATGGCCGCGATCAAACCGTTGGCGCCTTCAACGGCCATATAGCTGTCGGTCGGCAGGTCTTCGGAAAGATAGACATGCGCCGTGCCGATCCCGCGCACCTTTGCTGCCTCGATCAGTTCGGCCCCCGCAGGATCGCGCCCGATTGCTGTTAAAAGGTCGGGTTGCATCCCGAAACGGGACAGGGCCATAGCGATATTCATCGCCACGCCGCCCGGCACCCGCACAATCCGGCCCGGCACATCAGAGCCCAACCGCATCGAACGGTCCGTGCGACCGATCACGTCCCAAAGCACGGAGCCGATACAAAGAATGTCATCTGTCTTGTTCATATGCCCTATTGCGCCGGAATTTGACCAAATGGCAAGAGAGCGATAGGTTAACACCGTGCCTCCCGTCTCCTTTGTGCGAAAAATACTCAAAACCGGGGCAGGGGTTGCCAAGCCCCCCAAACCTCTCTATATGCGCGATCACTTCACAGGCGGAGGCGGGTCCTCGGGGGAGACATCCTCGAAGATCCACCGGTTGGGGCATTTGCCCTGAGACCCTCCGCTCAGGCGTTAAACCGGAAAGGAAACACGATGGCGCTTCCCGATTTCTCCATTCGTCAGCTCTTGGAAGCTGGCGTTCACTATGGCCACCAAACTCAACGTTGGAACCCGCGTATGCAGGAGTTCATCTACGGTGAGCGTAACGGCATCCACATTTTCGACCTGACACAAACTGTCCCTATGCTGGACCAGGCTCTGCAAGTTGTGCGTGACGTTGCTGCCAAAGGTGGCCGCATTCTCTTCGTCGGCACCAAACGTCAGGCCGCAGGCGCGATTGCTGAATCCGCTGAAAAATGTGCACAGTATTACATGAACCACCGTTGGCTCGGCGGCACGCTGACCAACTGGAAAACCGTGTCCCAGTCGATCCAGCGTCTGAACGCGATTGATGAGAGCCTCGCCTCCGGTGCAGAAGGTCTCACCAAGAAAGAGCGTCTCAACATGGAACGCGATCAGGGCAAACTGCAAGCGTCCCTCGGCGGTATCCGCGAAATGGGCGGTGTGCCGGATCTTCTTTTCGTCATCGATGTGAAAAAAGAAGAGCTTGCTATCAAAGAAGCCAAAAAACTGGGCATCCCGGTTGTGGCCGTGGTTGACTCCAACTGCTCGCCGGACGGTGTGGATTACATCATTCCGGGCAACGATGACGCTTCCCGCGCCATCGCGCTTTACACCGATCTCGTGGCCCGTGCGGCTCTCGACGGCATGACTGCTCAAATGGGCGAAGCCGGCGTGGACATCGGTGCCTTCGAAGAAGCTCTCGCTGAAGAAGCGATTGCAGAAGAAGCTCCGGCCGAGGCCTGATTTTTTCGACCGCTCGCAGACGAGTTTCGGGCGGTCGTTACAAAATTGATACGGGGGCAGGGTAATCCGGCCCCCGAAACTGATCCAAGACATTCGAGGAGAGCCGACATGGCAATCACTGCTGCTCAGGTGAAAGAACTGCGCGAATCCACAGGCGCGGGCATGATGGACGCGAAAAAAGCGCTGGTCGAAACCGATGGTGATATGGAAGCCGCCGTTGACTGGCTGCGCACCAAAGGTCTGGCGAAAGCCGCCAAGAAATCCGGTCGCACCGCAGCCGAAGGCCTCGTGGCCGTCGCTGTAAACGGTAGCGTGGGTGTTGCCGTTGAGGTGAACTCCGAAACCGACTTCGTTGCGAAAAACGCCGAATTCCAGACCATGGTGAAAGACATTGCTGAGGCTGCTCTTGGTGTGGCTGATGTGGACGCTCTGAAATCCGCTGATGTAAACGGCAAGCCGGTTTCCGAGCTGATCACCGACAAGATCGCCACCATTGGCGAAAACATGTCCGTGCGTCGCATGGCCAAAATCGAAGCCGACACGGTTGTGACCTATGTCCACAACGCTGCGGCTGACGGTCTTGGCAAAATCGGCGTGCTCGTGGGTCTCAAAGGCGGCGACGAAGCCTTTGGCAAACAGGTTGCCATGCACATCGCAGCGGCCAACCCGCAAGGTCTCGACGAAGCATCCCTTGACCCGGCTGTGGTCGAGAAGGAAAAGCAGATCCAGATCGACATTGCCAAAGAATCCGGCAAGCCTGACAACATCATCGAAAACATGATCAAAGGCCGGATGAAGAAATTCATCGCCGAGTCCACACTGCTCGGTCAGGCTTTCGTTGTGAACCCTGATCTCACCGTTGAGAAAGCCGCAAAAGAAGCAGGTGCCGAAATCACCGGTTTCGTACGTCTCGAAGTGGGTGAAGGCATCGAAAAAGAGACCGAAGACTTCGCTGCTGAAGTTGCGAAAGCAATGCAGGGCTGATCTCTAGCATATATACAAATTACGAAGGGCTGCCGCGAGGCGGCCCTTTTTTGTTGTGCATTCACCAGTTACGCATTCAGATCGATGTGATGATGTAGCGGGGCAGGGTGAAAAAATAAGGACCGCCACGTCGATAAATAAACGCACGGTCCTCAATGAAGTATCGGTAAGCCGAATATCGATGGCGATCCCGGACTTCTGTCCCTAAGGCCAAGCCTTGAAAGCCAGAACAGGTGTAACCTCGCCTTTCAAGGCATTGTATACAACTACGTAAAACCTTACCTTTTGGATAAAAATAAACGCACTTGTTCAAATGTTGAGCAAAAGACCGGGATTCCCACCAACATCGGCCAAAGTCAGAAGGTGAAAATCTGATTGTGCATGGAGGCTTTCAAAACCGCCTGTGCGGTGGTCTCGACCCCCAGCGCCTCGCGGGCAAGCCGGAGGTGCTTTTCTACCGTCGCTTTGTTCAGCCCGAGAATCTGCGCTGTGTCCGCCACGGTTTTGCCATCGCCGATCCATTCAAGAACCTCACGCTGGCGTTTGGTGAGCATCCGTTTCGGAAGCGGCAGGCTGACCAGTTTCAGATGCGCAACGCTGCAAATGATCTCCAGTTCCTCACCGTGCTGCGCCCAGATTTCGTCGGCTTCCTCCTGAGTGCCTTTGTGAGGTTCCAGAGACAGACCAATCGCCGCCTTTGCACGTTTCAAAGCATGGGGAAATGCGATGGTATATCCGCAGGTTACGCCCATTTTCTTGTTAAAGGCGACAACATCACGTTCCTGCTTGGTAAAACTATCCATATTCTCCGTGATCCAACCCCATGAGCAAGCACCGACATTGTCGATCGACCACCGGATCATAGGGGCGTGACGATACCGTCCTTCGAGAAAATAGCCCTTCATATAGTCCTGATCGAAATTGGTCAGGAAGAGATGGTCCTTGTCGTCACCAAAGCCGTTGGGCGTGTGAAACCGCGTGAAACCATAGAGAACATGATGAAAACCGATCTGCTGCAAATACGCCAGCAGCGGCTCCCAGACCTCGGATACGGTATTGGCCGAAAGGATGGTTTGTATGTCTTTTTTCAAGCCCTTATCCCCCATGCAACGAAGGTAAATATATCACCCACGGAACGCAAGGTGTCTCGGAATATCAAAGGGCACGCGCAAGAATGTTTTGAAACCGTTTTCTCGCGGAAAAGTCAGCCCACAACATGCGCCAGAAGCAGGCAACTCTCCGAATTGACCACCCCGGGAACCTCGCGAATTTCCCGCAAAATACGGTCGAAACGCACCAGACTGTCGGTCCTGATATCGGCCACAAGATCCCAAGCCCCGTTAGTGGCATAGACGGTAGTCACGCCGGGAATACGGGCCAGCGCACGGATCACCTGCCGCGACATTTTGCCCTGAAGAGCGACCAGAGTGATGGCGCGCACTTCGCCTTCGACATCCACATCGGTTTCGATGGTGAACCGCCGGATTCGCCCCTCCGCGACAAGCGCATCAAGCCGGTTTTTGGCCGTGCTGCGCGACAGGCCGGTATGCTGTGCCAGTTCCGTGATGGACATCCGCGCGTTGTGGCGCAAGGCCGCAATGATCGCGTGATCGCTATCTGAAAGGGTGTCTTTTGTCATTTTGCTAAATTACCTTATCATCTTGAATGAAATTAAATGCCAAATGATCAATTTAAAAGAATAAACCGACATCGCACTCTGTCATACTCAAGGAGATCTCACTCAAACCCAGATGACAAAGGCTTTCTCTCATGCACAAATCCTGCCTGATTCTCGGGGCACCGATTGAAACCGGTGCGTCTCAACGCGGGTGCATTATGGGCCCCGCAAGCCTGCGCACCGCTGGCCTCTCCGACACGCTCGCCAGTCTCGGCTGGCAGGTCGAAGACCGCGGGGATGTGCAAATTGACGCCCAGACGCCCGTCAACGATGCCAATGCGGCAGTGCACAATCTCGCGGAGACGATTGCATGGATCAATGCGCTGGAGCCTGCCGCCTATGAGGCCACCCGTAACAGTGATCTGCCGATCTTTATGGGCGGGGATCACTCCATGTCTGCGGGCACAGTGCCCGGCGTGGCGCGTGTGGCCGCCGAAGAAGGCCGCCCGCTCTTTGTTCTCTGGCTGGACGCCCATCCCGATCTGCATACGCTGGACACGACCGAAAGCGGCAACCTGCATGGCACGCCCGTTGCATATTTCACGGGGCAGGCGGGCTGTGAGGCCTATCCGGATCTGGCGCACAAGGTCGCGCCCGAAAACATGTGTTTCATCGGCATCCGTTCCGTCGATCCCGCCGAAGAGGCGCGGATCAAGCAGCTTGGCATGGATGTGCAGGACATGCGCGCCATTGACGAGACGGGTGTCCTTGTGCCGCTGCGGGCCTTTCTTGACCGTGTCCGCGCCGCAAACGGGCGTCTTCATGTCAGTTTCGATGTGGATTTCCTCGACCCAGCCATTGCGCCGGCTGTAGGCACCACCGTGCCGGGCGGCGCGACCTTTCGCGAGGCGCATCTGATTATGGAAACGCTCTGTGACAGCGGGCTTGTCGGCTCGCTCGATCTTGTTGAACTGAACCCTTTTCTTGATGAACGCGGGCGCACGGCGAAACTGCTCTGTGACCTTACAGCAAGCCTCTTTGGCCGCCGCGTTCTCGACCGTATGACCCGGAGTTTTGGATAATGAAGACTGACCTTACCCCCTCGCACCTCGCTTTTGTTCCCTTCGTCTCCGTTCACAACATGATGCGGCTCGTCAATACGATGGGCGCGGAAGGCTTTATCACCGAGCTTGCCGCTTATATCGAAGAGGATTTCAAGCGCTGGCCGGAGTTTGACAAGACCCCGCGCGTGGCCTCGCATTCCCATGAGGGCGTGATCGAACTGATGCCCACGGCGGATGCCGAGCTATACGGTTTCAAATATGTAAACGGTCATCCGAAGAACATGAAGGAAGGTTTCCAGACCGTCACGGCATTCGGTGTTTTGTCATCTGTTTCAAATGGCTATCCGGTGTTGCTCACAGAAATGACGATCCTGACCGCGCTGCGGACTGCCGCCACATCTGCGCTGGTTGGTCGCTATCTGGCACCCGAAGGCTCCAAGGTCATGGCGATGATCGGCAATGGTGCGCAATGCGAATTTCAGGCGCTGGCGTTCCGTGCCTTGTGCGGCATCAACACGCTGCGCCTCTACGACATTGATCCAGCGGCGACAGCCAAGGCCAAGCGCAATCTCGAAGGGCAGGGGTTTGACATCACCACCTGCACAAGCGGTCAGGAGGCCGTGGAAGGTGCGCAGATCGTCACCACATGCACGGCTGACAAGCAATATGCCACGATCCTGAGCGACAACATGATCGGACGCGGTCAGCACATCAACGCTATTGGCGGCGATTGTCCTGGTAAGACGGAACTGCATAAAGACATTTTACTGCGCTCCGATATTTTCGTGGAATATCCGGAACAAACGCGGATCGAAGGCGAAATCCAACAACTCGCTGACGATCATCCTGTGACCGAGCTTTGGAAGGTCATGCGTGGCGAGGCCCAAGGCCGACGTGATGCAGCGCAGATCACGCTCTTTGACAGTGTGGGTTTCGCCATCGAGGATTTCTCCGCGCTGCGGTTTGTGCGCGATAAGGTCGACGGCACGGATTTCGCCGAACCGCTCGACATGCTGGCCGATCCCGATGATCCGCGCGATCTATTCGGCATGGTCCAACGCGCCAAAGGGTGAGCACATAAGCAAGGCCTGTCACGCGTGGCGGGCCTTGCTACCATGCATTTTGTATTTCAAATTAGCCACTTAAAATCTCATATTTGCGCTTCATATCAGCACTACATTATACATAATACTGATTATAAGATGTACAGATAGAACTTAAACCATGACAAGACATGACCACCAGAACCGCCCCCGTGCGCACCCCTTGGAAAGCCGCGCATAGGAAACCACGGGCCATTCGGTCACACCCTCGTCATTTGGGGTTTTCTGGCCTTCCTTGCACCGTTAAAGCTGGGCGTCGAACCGTACGTTGAAAGAGCCCGACATGACCTTCTGGATCATCGCCATTTCCATCGCCGTCCTCTGCGCCGTTCCGCTGGCTCTCGCCATGCGCAAACCACGCGTTGCCGGACAACAGGCCGATGATACCCGCGAGATCGAGATGAAGGTCTATCGTGACCAGCTCAAGGAAGTGGACCGTGACGAAGCGCGCGGTGTGCTCTCCGCAGAAGATGCCAACCGTGCGCGGACCGAAGTCTCACGCCGTTTGCTGGAAGCCGACAAAGCACAGACAGGCAAAACCTCATCCAACAGCAAAGCGCCGATTTGGGGCGCAGCCGGTCTTGGGATCGCTGTGATCGGCGGTGCGCTGTGGCTTTACAATGATCTGGGCGCGCCGGCCTATGAGGACTTGCCGCTGTCTCGCAGGATCGCGCTCGCCGACGAGTCCCGCGCCTCGCGACCCTCACAGGCCGAAATCGAAACTCAACGCCCATCTTCGCCGCCCATACAAGAACCCGATGAGCGTTTGCTGTCTTTGGTAGCCCAGTTGCGCGAGGCTCTCGAAAACCGCCCCGATGATCTGCAAGGCCACATACTTCTGGCGCGCAACGAGGCCGTGATAGGCAATTATAAACGCGCCTATGAAGCACAACAGAATGTGCTGCGGATCAAAGGGCCCGCCGCCACAGCAGATGATTACGCCGATCTGGCGGATATGATGATCCTCGCCGCCGGCGGTTTTGTTTCTCCCGAGGCCGAAGATGCGCTGACCAAGGCGCTCCAGCGCGATCCGCAAAACGGCACGGCGATCTATTATTCCGGCCTGATGTTCGCTCAGACCGGACGTCCCGATATGACATTCAAACTCTGGCAACCGCTTCTGTCCTCCTCGACAGCACAAGACCCTTGGGTTCGACCGATCCGTGCCCAGATCGAAGCCGTGGCTCAGGCCGCTGGGATTCGCTATACCCTACCCCCTGCCCCTACAAACAGCCTCTCCGGCCCCTCCGAAGAAGATATCGCAGCCGCCGCCGACATGAGCCCCGAAGACCGTCAGGAAATGATCCGCGGCATGGTCGAAGGCCTGTCAGCGCGGCTCGCCAACAACGGCGGCACGGCGGAAGAATGGAGCCGCTTGATCTCTTCGCTCGCCATGTTGGGCGATACGGATCGGGCGCGCGACATCTGGAACGAGGCGCAGGTGATTTTCAGTGCAAACCCCGAAGATCTCGCCGTGGTCCGCGCCGGTGCCGCACAAGCAGGACTGGTCGAATGAGCGCCTTGATCACCAATGATGTGGCGGAATTCGCCGCAGCCCTGCCGCCCATGACCTCTGTAGCAGGGCTTGATTTCGGAGATAAAACCATCGGCGTAGCGATTTCGGACCGCCTGCGCTCCGTGGCCACGCCCACAGATACAATCCGGCGCAAGAAATTCACGCTTGATGCGGAAGCCCTGCTCAAGCTTCTCACCTCGCGCGAGGTGTCCGGCATTGTCCTTGGTCTGCCCCGCAATATGGACGGGACCGAAGGGCCTCGCTGCCAGAAAACCCGCGCTTTTGCCCGCAATCTCGGACAGTTGACCGAATTGCCAATCACCTTCTGGGACGAGCGCCTCTCCTCTGTGGCCGCAGATCGTGCCATGCTTGAGGCGGATATGTCTCGTGCCAAGCGCGCCGCAAAAATCGATCAGGTGGCCGCCAGCGTGATCCTTCAAGGGGCATTGGATCGTTTGAGGAATCTCTGATGGGGCAAAACGGCAAGATCGAAAGCCCCTGCACGAATATCTGCCAAATCCATCCTGAAACACGGCTCTGCATCGGCTGCGCCCGTTCAATCGAGGAAATCATGGATTGGGCGCGGATGAGCGCCAATGAACGTGCCACGATCATGGCAGACCTGCAGAAGCGCCAACCTCGTTCCAAGGCTTAACACGGCCATGCCTGTTCGTATGTTTTGCGCAATATGAGTATTTATTCGCACAAAGGAAACATCTCTCCTTTGTGCTTCAAATACTCAAGAAAAATCACCCCATCAGCGCCTTACGCAGCATGTTGAGCGCGACAAGGATCAGAAATCCGCCGAAAACCCGCTTGAGCGGTTTCGGGTTCATCGCATGGGCAATTTTGGCCCCAAGGGGCGCCGTGAGCAGAGTCATGGAGATCACGACGAGGAAGACAGGGATATTGACGGCGCCAATGGTGAGCGGCGGCGTGACCTCTGGGGGTAGGTTGACAAAGAGAAAACCGATCACGGAGGGAATGGCAATGATGGCGCCGAACCCTGCGGCAGTGGCGACCGCGCGGTGAATCGGCACGCCGTAGAGTGTCATGGTCGGCACACCGAATGATCCGCCGCCAATGCCCATAAGCACGGAGAGAAAACCGATCAATGGCGCGATAATGGCACGCATGATCCCTTTTGGCATCGCAACACCCAGCCGCCATGAGGCGTTCCCGAAGGCCAGATAGAGGCCGATGACAATCGCAACAATGCCGAAGATCACCTGCAACGTTGCCGAGCGCAGCGAGGATGCCACCAACACGCCAATTAGGGCTCCTGCAACGATCCCCGGACCGAAACTTTTCAAGATCGACCATTCAACAGCACCTTTCTTGTGGTGCGACAGAACGGACCGGATCGAGGTCACAATGATCGTCGCCAGAGATGTGGCCAGACAGATCTGCATGAGTTGCGGACTTTCATAGCCCAGAGCCGCAAAGGTATAGAAGAAGGCCGGCACCAGAACGATGCCCCCTCCGACGCCCAGAAGACCTGCGAGAATACCCGCAAAAGCGCCGATGGCGACGATCAGGGCGATGAACGGGAGAAGTGTCGAAATATCCATAAGGTGCTGGTTAATCGCAAAACGCGCCCTTGAGAAGAGCGCGTTTTTCAGGACGCGGGGCTGCGTTTATGCGGAGAGGTCGACCAGCACCCTGCCCTTCACCCCACCTTTGAGAATCGATGCGCCAAGTTCGGGCAGGTCTTCAAGCGTGGCGGGCTGGATCATCGCTTCGAGCTTGTCCATTGGCAGATCGGTCGCAATCCGGTTCCAGCAGCGGATACGTCTCTCTTTCGGCTGGGTCACGGAATCGATACCCAAGAGGTTCACGCCCCGCAGGATAAACGGAATGATCGTCGCGGGCACGGCAGCGCCGCCCGCAAGGCCGATTGCGGCCACAGAGGCGTTATATTTCATCTGCCCCAGAACACGGGCCAGCATCTCGCCCCCGACCGCGTCGATACATCCGGCCCATGTTTCGGATTCGAGCGGGCGCTTTATCGTTTCATTGATGTCCTCGCGCGGGACAATCTGTGTCGCCCCCATGGATTTGAGATAGTCGGCCCCCTCGGGACGTCCAGTCACAGCAGCGACCTCATAGCCCAGATGTGCGAGTATGGCTGTGGCCACGGAGCCGACGCCGCCAGTTGCGCCTGTGACCAGAACCGGCCCCTGATCCGGTTTCAGCCCGTGCTCTTCCAACGCCATAACGGCCAGCATGGCGGTGAAGCCTGCGGTGCCAACGGCCATGGCCTGTCGTGTTGTCACCCCGTCGGGCAGCGGCACGAGCCAGTCGGATTTCACCCGTGCCTTTTCAGCATAGCCGCCCCAATGAACTTCGCCTACGCGCCAGCCGGTCAGAACCACCTTGTCGCCGGGCTTGAAGTCCGGGCATTCCGAGGTCTCGACAGTGCCTGCGAAATCGATCCCGGGCACATGCGGGTAGTTACGCACCAATCCGCCCCCTTTTGGAGACAGGCACAGCCCGTCTTTGTAGTTCAGCGTGGAATACTCCACCCGCACCAGGACATCGCCCTCCGGCAACGCGTCTTCGGAAATCTCCTTGATATGGGGTTCGGCAAGGCCGTCAGAGTTCTGTTCCATAATGAGGGCGCGCATGCGGGCCTCCTTTCCAACTTGCGTTTCAATTCTCTTGCCCTCATAAATGTCAGACAATTAACGCGAATGGCAAGTAAAATGTCTGACAATTCATCAAGTCCTGAAAAACACACAGATTTATCTGCCGATATTGCAGAGCGCATCCGTCAGGATATCCTCAATGGCAGCCTTGTGGCCGATGATCGCCTGCCCTCTGAGTCGGAGCTTTCCGAAGCCCATGGCGTCTCCCGAGCCACAGTGCGCGAGGCGTTGAAACGGCTGGCAGCGCAAAGCCTGATCCGCACGAAACGCGGCGCCACAGGTGGCGCCTTTGTCAATCGTCAGACATTTGAAGATGCCTATGCGCAAATGGCTTCGACCGCAAAACTGCTCATTACATTGAACGAGGTGGATATTGCCACAGCCTGTCAGGCGCGGTTCGCACTTGAGCGCGGCTGTGCGCGGCTGGCGGCGAAGAACCGGCAAGAGCATCACCTTGACGCCATGCGGCATGAAATCGACAGACAGAAAGATCCGGAACTCTCCGACGAGGATTTCTGCGCCTCGGATGTGGCCTTTCACCGCGCGTTAGTGGATGCCACAGGCAATCCGGTTCTGTCGTGGCAACTGGCGGCGGCGGTCGAAGGGATCGAGCCCTTGATGAACATGCTCACCTATCGCCAAAGGGATCGCGATGCGGTCATCTCCTTGCATGAGGCGATGGTGGATGCGCTTGAGGCGCGTGTGGGGTCGCGTCTTGAGATTCTGATGGACTATTTGCGGGACCAGACCCTGCGCACGGCATTAAGCTAACAGTCTGACACGCCCTGCATATAATTTGATCAAATTACACCCTACACCATTTACAACTGTGATCAGGCAATGATCCGGCTTGCAAAGAACAAATCCCCTGATAGCGTCAGTATCTGAAACTGGTCCATTTTCAGGGAGATGACCTTTATGAATACTGTGAAAACCCTTCTGGGCGGCGTTGCGCTCACGGTTCTGTCCGGCGCGGCCTTTGCCGAGGATCAAGACCTTCTGGTGTTTGATTACTCGGGGTTTGAAGATCCGGCTTTCCACGCCAAATATATCGAAAAGCACGGGGACACCCCGTCTTTCGCCTTTTTCGGCGAGGAAGACGAAGCGTTGCAAAAGCTCGTGTCCGGCTTCAAGGCCGATGTCAGCCACGTCTGTGCCGGTTCCGTGAAGAAATGGGAAGAAAGCGGTATTATCGAGCCGTGGGATACGTCGAAAATCACCGATTACGCGAAGCTCGACAGCAACCTTCTGGGCAGTGATGTGGCCGCAGACAGCGCATACTTCATTCCGACCGATTTCGGCTCCACGGCTATAGCCTATAATACTGAAGAAGTGCCTGCCGAAGATGTGGCCTCTCTTCAGGTTTTCAAAGACCCGAAATATGCGGGCCGTATGACGTTGCCGGACAATGTGGACGATGCCTATGCGCTGGCCTATCTGGCCACTGGCACGACCGACTGGACCACGGCGACGGATGAACAGTTCGAAGCGGCTTCCAACTGGCTGCGCGAAGTGCATCCGAACCTGCGCACCTACTGGACCGATCCGGCAGAGTTGTCGCAGTTGATGGCAACCGGCGAAGTGCTGATCTCCTGGGCATGGAACGAGACCTACCCGACGTTGGTGGACGAAGGTTTCCCCGTGGGCTTCCAGCGGGAAGCGGAAGAAGGTTCCTCTCTCTGGCTCTGCGGTTATGTGAATCTCAAAGACGGCCCCGGCTCCGAAGACAAGGCCTATGACTATCTCAATGGCTTCCTTGATGTCTCCAACGCCGAAGTCCTGATGGACGCTGGCTACGGTATTTCCAACAGCGAAGGCCTGTCCTCTCTGGGGCTGGAGGCGCTTGAGGCCGGCGGTCTTGAACCCATTGATGCTCCCATTCTGGCTCAATTGCCAATGTCGGTGGAGCTGCGTGAAAAGCAGTCCGAAGAGTTCGAGAAGATCAAGGCCGGCTTCTAAGCCGCTAGATTAATGTAAAAAAATGAAAACGCCGCCTGCCTTTACATAGGCGGCGTTTTTCGTGACTTTACAGCTTGCCCCCTTGAAACCCGCGCCCTGCTGACCTAGATATACCCTGTTCCCTCGGGAACTATGGACATAAACGCGCTCGTAATAAGCGGATCGGACCCGGGGGCGGTACCCGGCGTCTCCACCAAATACCTCTCTTCAGCCATCGTTTGGGGCTGGCAAGAGATTGGATCATGGGGACGAAATAGGATCGACGGACGTCTAAAGGGGTTTGCTTTGTCTCGGTGAGATACCACCGTTATCGGTTCATTCAAGCTAGTTGCAAACGACAACAAAGCTCCGATGGCTCTCGCAGCGTAAGCTGTGCGAAATATCGAAATCTAAGCCCTGACGCCTAGCAGCATCAGGCGGGGTTCGCAGGTACCTGGCAACAGAAACCTGCACCTACTCCCCCAACCTGCCCGTTCGGAACGCGAGTCCTCCTGTCGCAACATTGCGATGGTTCTCTTTGGCGCTTCACCTCTTCCCTCTCCGGCAGAATCCCTTATGGTGAGGACAAGGGATAAGGAAAGGACGAACAGATGGCGCAAACCATCGATTACGGAAACCTCATGCATGACGCTATGCGCGGATTGATCCGCAAGGTGCTCGACAGCGTGGCAAAAGACGGTCTGCCGGGGGAACATCATTTCTTTATCACTTTCGACACGATGCATCCGGATGTCGAACTGGCCGACTGGCTCTCTGACCGCTACCCCGAAGAGATGACCATCGTCATCCAGCACTGGTTCGACAATCTTGATGTCACCGACGACGGATTTGCCATCACGCTGAATTTCGGCGACAATCCCGAACCGCTCTACATTCCCTATGACGCGATCCGTACCTTTGTGGACCCTTCCGTGGAATTTGGGCTGCGCTTTGAGACACAGGAATATGACGTTGAGGAAATGGAGGAGGACGACATCCCTCATGATGCCGAGGTCACAAGTCTGGAGCCCAAAGAGGAAGCGGGAAAAGACGACGGGCCGAAAGAGGCGGAGATCGTATCGCTGGACAAATTCCGCAAGTAAGTCCATCTCATCCACGCAAACGACAAAACGAGGGGCCACGCGGCCCCTTTTTATATGTTTGGAAACAGCCGCATGAATTTTGCGTAACAGAGCGGCATCTCTGCTTGATTTGAACGCGTGGGCATCAAACTGTCCGGATCAAGCGTTCGCGTGAACGCGCCAGCCAGACGTGCCGCAGGCGGTGCGGCAGGCTTTCGGACCACACAGGAGCCAGACATGCCGCGTGATTTTGCCGTTTTCCTAGCCGAAATGATCCGCAACCCTGACGAGGTGCGCGCCATTGCGCCCTCCTCCACCGCCGTGGCCCGCCTCATGACCGAAGGTGTCGAACATGTCTGCGGCCCGATTGTCGAGATCGGCGCGGGCACTGGGGCCTTCACCCGTGAAATCCTCGCCCGCGGTGTTGATCCGGAGCGGCTGACGCTTTTGGAACTGAACCCGCGTTTCTGTGTCGAACTGTGTGAAAAATTTCCCGGTGTGCGCGTGGTCAACCGCCCTGCCGAAGACATCCGCGACATCGGGTTGGAACAAATCGGCGCAGTGATTTCCGGCGTGCCGGTTCTGGCCAAACCCGCACTGCAACGCGCCGTGGTCGGGCGCGCCTTCGAAGTCATGGCAGAAGGTGCGTTTTTCACACAGATCACCTATGCGAACAGCTCCCCCGTGTCGCCCGAAATGCAAGGTGAGCTGGGGTTGAGCGCCGAAAAACGCGGCACGGTCTGGGCGAATTTACCGCCTGCGCGAGTGTTTGAATATCGCCGCCGCGCCAGTTGACGCCAAGGGCCCGTCTTTTAGCGCTATCAGAGGCATGTATGCCTGCGTATACATTGCAAGCCTTTCCTCAAAGCCTTATAGGCAAGGCAATCTTTGGCATAGCATGGGAGAGTGCCCCGATGACCACCCGTACAGAAACCGACAGCTTTGGCCCGCTTGAAGTTCCCTCCGATAAATATTGGGGCGCGCAGACGCAGCGCTCGATCATGAACTTCCCGATCGGGTGGGAACGCCAGCCTGTGCCGATCATCCGCGCCTTGGGTGTGGTGAAAAAAGCCTGTGCTCTGGAAAACATGACGCAGGGCAAACTGGCCAAGGAGCTTGGCGACGCCATCGTGCAAGCCGCCACCGAAGTGATCGACGGCAAGTTCGACGACAACTTCCCGCTCGTGGTCTGGCAGACAGGTTCGGGCACCCAGTCCAACATGAACGCCAACGAGGTGATCTCCAACCGCGCGATTGAAATTCTGGGCGGCACGATGGGGTCGAAAGATCCGGTCCACCCGAACGACCATTGCAACATGGGTCAGTCCTCCAACGACACCTTCCCGACCGCCATGCATGTCGCCATCGCTATGCAGGCCCGTGACGTGTTGCTGCCAGGGCTGAACAAACTGGCTGCTGCGCTCGAAGAGAAGTCCGAGAAATTCAAGGACATCATCAAGATCGGTCGCACCCATACGCAAGACGCCACGCCGCTGACGCTTGGTCAGGAATTCTCCGGCTACGCGCATCAGGTCCGCATGGGTATCAAACGCGTCGAACAATGCCTGCCCGCGATCTATGAACTGGCGCAAGGTGGCACCGCGGTCGGCACCGGCCTCAACACGAAAAAAGGTTGGGCGGAAGCCGTGGCCAAGAATATGGCCGAGATCACCGGCCTGCCCTTCGTCACCGCCCCGAACAAGTTCGAAGCGCTTGCCGGTCACGACGCGATGGTGATGTTCTCCGGCGCGCTGAAAACCGTTGCCGCTTCGCTGTTCAAAATCGCCAATGACATCCGCCTGCTGGGCTCCGGTCCGCGCTGTGGTCTGGGTGAATTGATCCTGCCGGAAAATGAGCCGGGGTCCTCCATCATGCCGGGTAAGGTCAACCCGACACAGGCCGAAGCTCTGACAATGGTCTGCGCACATGTCATGGGCAATGACGCTGCTGTGGGTTTTGCCGGTTCGCAAGGTCATTTCGAGCTGAACGTCTACAACCCGATGATGTCTTACAATGTGTTGCAATCCATGCAGCTTTTGGGCGACAGCGCATCGGCCTTCACCGACAACATGGTGTCCGGTATCGAAGCCAACGAGCCGCGTATCGAGAAACTCCTGCACGACTCCCTGATGCTAGTGACGGCTCTGGCCCCGACCATCGGCTATGACAATGCCACGAAAGTTGCGAAAACCGCGCATAAGAATGGCACCACGTTGAAGGAAGAAGCCATCGCTCTGGGCTTTGTCGACGAGAAGACCTTTGACGAGGTTGTGCGCCCCGAACAGATGATCGGCCCGAAGGACTAAACCCGTCCCCGCGCTGTCGCAACGCGTAGCGCGGCGCATCGCAGGCTAACAAAAACGTGAAGGCGGCTTTCGGGTCGCCTTTTCTTTTACGCGACAGAAGCCCGGCCTTGCCGCGTATCACTCTCACAACGACGACATATTGTGAGGATAGAATGAAACATCTGATTTACGCCCTTCCGCTCATTGCCCTGACCACCGGTGCAGCCTTTGCTCAAAACGGGCCGCGTCTGCCGATGAATGAGATCGCCAGCGAGATCGGCGTCTCCGAGGCACAGCTCAAACAGTGCTTCAAAGACAACGCCCCCTCGCGCGAGGAAATGAAAGCCGCGAAAGAATCCGGCAAACGCCCTGATGGGGAACGCGGACCGAACCCCGAGTTGATCAGCTGCCTGCAAGAGCACAACCCTGAGATCACGGCTGAATCGTTCAAAGCGGTGATGAAAGAACACCGTCCCGAACGTCCGGCACAGAACTGAAGACCAGTGGGGGCCTCGGCCCCCACATCACAACAGGCCGGTAAAGACAAAAGAAATCTGGATCACGGGGAAGACAGGAGGTATCATAAGACCTCTTACGCAGGAGATTTTCCGATGTCTTCCACCCCGCCTTCCGACACGCCCCCGAATATCGTCAACCTCAACCGGTTTCGCAAAGCCAAGGCCCGCAGCGACAAACGCGTTCAGGCTGACGAGAATGCAGTGAAATTCGGGCGCACGAAAGCGCAAAAGGCATTGGAAGAGGCGCAAAAGACCAAGGCAGAGGCCACGCTTGAGGCGCACAAGCGGGACGACACGCCATGACACCCGCATTACCGCCCATGATGCCGGTCGGGCGTCCGATCAAACGCTCACTGACGCTGCACGGGCATCGCACCTCGGTTTCTCTTGAAGAACCTTTCTGGCGGGCCTTTCGGGAAATTGCCAAAGAGCGCAATATTCCGATCAACGTGCTAGCCGCCGAGATTGACGAAATGCGCGGTGTGGAAAGCGGGCTGGCCTCTGCAATCCGTGTCTACGTTCTCGCTTACACTCAGAACAAAGCCCAGCTCGGAGACTGAGACACCAGCGCAAGCCGCAAGGCCTTGCGGGCCGGCCCCTGCCCCAATGCACCGTCAAGAACCGCCTCAGGGGTCTTTGCCGCCTGTTTGAGCACAGGCAGATGCATCACCGCGTCGATCATCGGCGCGCGCGCGGTTTTGGACAGTTTGCCCAACTGCTGCGCACCCCAACGGCCCTGTTCATGTGCTTCCTTAGCCAGTTGTGCGACCACCTCGGGTCGTCCGTCCACCAAGGGAATACGCCCTGCCGCCTGTAGCCCCGGAATCGCGATCAAATACCGTGCCAAGCCTCCCGCATAGCCCAAGGCATTGAGCGCTTTGGCGCTGTTTTCCGGTGCGCCAAGAAGACGCGCGGCCAGATGCATCGGGATCGCGTAGCTCTTATGCAGATAGCGCCGGAAGGCGGCGTCATCCTCATGCGGATCGCGGTAGATGTCCCATTGCCGTGCCGTCACCGTGTCATCCAATGCTTGCGCAGAGGTCGTATCCAGAACAGCCGCCAAAGGGGCCGCGACCTCATGGGCGCGGGGCGGCTTTCCATCGATCTTTTCTTGCAAAACATCCCGCCAGAATTGCAGCCGCATCTCCGCGATCATCGCTTCTTGCGTCACCCACGGCGCTTTTGCGACCTCCAGACAAAAGGCATGGATCGGAAACAGCACCTCACGCGCGGCCACAGGCGCGGCCATCGTGGCGCGGAACCGGTCTTTGTCGCCCTTTTGGACGATCTCTGCACAGGCTTGAACGGACATCTTGCGCTCTCCTTATTCGGCGCCGAGCGCCTTGGCCCCGTCGCGCACAAGTTTCCACAGCACCGCATCCAGAAGCGCCTCGAAGGAGGCGTCTATGATGTTGGAGGACACGCCCACGGTGGACCAGCGCCGCCCTTGGCTGTCTTCGAAATCGATGATCACACGGGTGCGGGCCTCGGTGCCGCCATTGGTGATACGAACTTTGAAATCAACCAGCTCCATGTCGGAGATCATCTCCGAATAGGGTCCGAGATCTTTCACCAGTGCCTTGGAAAGCGCGTTAACCGGTCCGCCGTCATTGCCATCGGCCATGATGCCCTCGGAGACGGAGAGATGCCGTTCACCGGCCACATTCACCACCACTGTGACCTCGGAGAGATGGACCTCGCGCCCCTTGGCATCGCGGCGGCGTTCCACCGTGGCACGGTAGCGTTCCACCGTGAAAAACTCCGGCATCCGTCCCAATTCCCGCCGCGCTTCCAACTCGAAAGACGCTTGCGCCGTGTCGTAGGAATAGCCCTCACTCTCGCGCTGTTTGATCCGGTCGAGAATACGCCCGAGATCGGCCTTCTCCGTAACCTCCAGACCCATGTCCAAAAGCCGCTTGCGCAGGTTGGACTGGCCCGCCTGATTGGACATCGGCACGATCCGCGTGTTGCCGACAACCTCCGGCGGGATGTGTTCGTATGTGCTGGGGTCCTTGAGGATGGCCGAGGCATGAAGCCCTGCCTTATGCGCAAAGGCCGACGCCCCGACATAGGGCGCGGAGCGCAGAGGCACGCGGTTGAGAATGTCGTCGAGCATCCGCGAGGTCTTCACCAGATCAGCAAGTGCGGCCTCGTTCACCCCTGTGTCAAACTGCGATTTATAAGGCTCTTTCAACAGAAATGTCGGGATCAGCGTGGTCAGATTGGCATTGCCGCAGCGCTCCCCCAAACCATTCAGCGTGCCCTGCACCTGCCGTGCGCCCGCATTGACCGCAGCGAGGCTGTTGGCCACGGCATTGCCCGTGTCGTCATGAGTGTGGATGCCGATGTGATTACCCGGAATACCCGCCTGAATGACTTGTCCCGTGATCTCGAAGACCTCGGAGGGCAACGCCCCGCCGTTGGTGTCGCACAGCACGATCCAGCGCGCACCGGCCTCAAAGGCCGCCTTGCAACAGGCCAGCGCATAGTCGGGATTGGCCTTGTAGCCGTCAAAGAAATGCTCCGCGTCGAACAATGCCTCGCGTCCCTGCGCCACCAGATGCGCCACCGACTTGCCGATATTGTCGAGGTTTTCCTCCAACGTAATGCCAAGCGCGGTGGTGACGTGGAAATCATGGGTCTTGCCCACGAGACAGACGGAACGGGTTCCGGCATTCAACACGCCCGCCAGCACCTCGTCATTCTCCGCCGAGCGCCCTGCCCGCTTGGTCATCCCGAAGGCGGTAAAGATGGCCTTGGTCTTTGGCGCAGCCGCGAAAAAGGCGCTGTCGGTCGGGTTCGCACCGGGCCAGCCGCCCTCGATATAATCAACGCCCAGATGGTCCAGCGCGGCGGCGATCTCATGCTTTTCCTCGGTGGAGAATTGAACGC
Organism: Celeribacter halophilus; assembly: GCF_900114135.1. GTDB lineage: Bacteria > Pseudomonadota > Alphaproteobacteria > Rhodobacterales > Rhodobacteraceae > Celeribacter > Celeribacter halophilus. The sequence continues at coordinate 15,128 of NZ_FORY01000008.1, read as the reverse complement.
CTTGGGTCTGTTGCCCGTCGCGCAGCGTGGTGTCGTAGAGGTAGAGGCGATCTTTGGTGGTAGCTGTGGTCATGGCTCTAAATCTTTCAACAGATCGGGATCAAAGCTCGGAAGGGGCGTCAACTGAACTCCCTCTTTGCCAATGTTTACTTCCACCCCAGCATCAAGAAGAGCGTTCCGCAGTTGGTCAACGCGAGAAAAGTCTTTCGTTGCCTTGGCTTTTTCTCTTTCGCTTTCAAATCTGAGCTTCCAACTTCCAAGGGAAGAAACTGCCTCATTCAAGCTTTCAAACCGCTGGGTCAAATCCTCGAATGTATAAAAGCCAAGGAAAACAAGGTTCGCAGCGAGCTCGTCCCACTGTGCGTGATTGGCGAGTTCGTTCAATCCTTGCAAAGCAGCATGTGTGTTTAGATCGTCAGCCAAAGCGTCAACGATTTCTGGCAAGGGCTTGAGCGTTTTCGCATTCTCCAAATCAACGGTGTTTGCCATGAGTTTAATATAGGTATCGAGCCTGCTCGCCGCCCCTGCTGCTTTCTCTGCTGTCCAGTCCATAGGCTTGGTGTAATGCGTAGAGAGAAACACATAACGGATCACTTCCCCCGGCACGCCCGGCATTCCATCATGGCCATCCAACAAATCCCGCACGGTGAAGAAATTGCCCAGAGACTTGGACATCTTCTTGCCTTCGACCTGCAACATCTCGTTGTGGAGCCAGTAGCGCGCAAAGCCCCCCTGCGGATGGGCGCAGCAGCTTTGGGCGATCTCGTTTTCGTGGTGCGGGAACATCAGGTCGTTGCCGCCGCCGTGAATGTCAAAAGTTTCACCGAGCAATTCATAAGACATGGCCGAACATTCGATATGCCAGCCGGGGCGGCCCCGTCCCCACGGGCTGTCCCAGCCGGGCAGATCGTCGGAAGACGGTTTCCAAAGCACGAAATCCATCGGGTTGCGCTTGTAAGGGGCGACTTCGACCCGTGCGCCCGCGATCATGTCGTCAATGCTGCGGCCTGAAAGCTTGCCGTAATCCTTGTAGCTCTCGACAGAGAACAGCACATGCCCTTCTGCCGCATAGGCATGACCGCTCTCAATCAGCCCTTCGATCATCGAGATCATCGCGCCGATGAATTCCGTCGCCCGTGGCATCTTGTCGGGATCAAGTGCGCCCACGGCCCGCATGTCGTCGAGATACCACTGCATGGTCTCGTCGGTGATCTCTTTGATCGAACGGCCTGTATCCTTGGCCTTTTTGTTAATCTTGTCATCAACATCGGTGAAGTTGCGCACATAGGTGGCGTGGTCAGGCCCGTACTCATGACGCAGCAAGCGATAGAGCACATCAAACACGATCACGGGCCGCGCATTGCCGATATGGGCGCGGTCATAGACCGTGGGGCCGCAGACATACATCCGCACATTATTCCGATCGATCGGCTCGAAAACTTCTTTTTTGCGGGTCTTCGAATTGGTGAGTTTGATCACAGTCATAAGCCTGTCCCTTCGGGTGTCCCCGCGGGCGTATCAGCTTTCAATTCAGGAGAAAAGAGACCGGACCCGCGCGACGATGTCAGCGGATAATGCAGCAGCAGAGAATGAGGGTGCCACGGTTGGTCATGGCGCTCTTGTAGCGCGGCTTTTCGCGCTTGCAAAGCCCTGTTGTGCGGTTCAGTTTGACCACATGACACAAGATCCGATCCATGACGTGCCCGCAGGCATAGAGCAACTTCTGGAAATCATGCGCCGGTTGCGCGACCCCGAGGGTGGCTGTCCTTGGGATATTGAACAGGATTTCGCGACGATCTCGCCTTATACGATCGAAGAGGCCTATGAGGTCGATGACGCGATTGCGCGGGGCGATATGGAGGATCTGAAATCCGAACTGGGTGATCTGTTGTTCCAGTCCGTGTTTCAGGCCCAGATCGCAGCCGACAAGGGGTTATTCGACTTTCACGACGTGGCGCAAACCATTGCCGCCAAAATGATTTCCCGCCATCCGCATGTCTTTGGTGACGAGAGCAACCAGAAGTCGCCGGAACAACAGACGGTGGATTGGGAAAAGGAAAAGGCCAAGGAACGCGCACGTCGCGGCGAGACGCGGGTGCTCGATGGTGTGGCGATGGGGCTTCCAGCCTTGATGCGGGCGCAAAAGCTACAAAAACGGGCGGCACGGGTCGGGTTCGACTGGCCGGATGCCTCGCATGTTCTTGATAAAATCCGCGAAGAAGCCGCAGAGCTGGAAGAGGCCCGCGACACACTTACGCAGGCGGAGGTATTCGAGGAGTTCGGAGACCTGCTTTTTGTGGTTGTCAATCTGGGCCGCCATCTCGGCGTGGATGCCGAAGAGGCCCTGCGCGCCTGCAACGCAAAGTTTACACGCCGATTCAATGCGGTAGAGGATGCACTTGCAGCAAGAGGCAAAGCCCCTCAGGACAGTGATCTGGCCGAAATGGATGCGCTTTGGGATCAGGCAAAAGAGGCAGAAAAACGCGCGAAAACGTGAGCGGTTGCGCCCCTTGACCTGATGATTTCACTCGGGTTTAACAGGCGTAACCAGTCAAAGGATTTTTCGCATGTCCGCGCTCGCCTCATCCACCCTCAAATTTGCCCTTCCATTTACGCTTCTGGCCTCTTCCGCACTGGCCGATGTGAATGTCTATTCCTATCGCCAGCCGGAATTGATCGCTCCGCTGACGGAGGCCTTCACGGAAGAAACCGGAATCAAGGTGAACGTGGCCTATCTGGTCGAGGGACTCACAGAACGGCTCAAGGCCGAGGGGGACCGCTCCCCCGCCGATGTGATCCTGACCGTGGATATTGCGCGACTGACCGAAGCCGTGGATGCGGGCGTGACCCAGCCGCTCATGACCGACACTCTGGCCAAGAACATCCCCGCCGAATTTCACGACCCCGAGGGCAACTGGTGGGGCGTCACCACGCGCGCGCGGATCGTCTATGCCTCCAAAGAGCGCGTGCCCGAAGGTGCCGTGACCACATACGAAGACCTCGCGGACCCGAAATGGAAGGGCCGTATTTGCACACGATCCGGCATGCACACATATATGATCGGCCTAACCTCGGCCTATGTGGTGCATCACGGCCCCGAGGAGACCAAAGCCTGGTTGCAAGGGCTGAAAGACAATCTCGCCCGCCGCCCGCAAGGGGACGACCGCGCACAGGTCAAGGCGATCTGGGCCGGTGAATGTGATATTTCTCTGGGCAACACCTATTACATGGGCGAAATGCTGGCCGATGAGGAACAGCGCGTCTGGGCAGATACCGTGCGTCTCGACTTCCCGCGTTTTGATGTCGAAGGCGGAGGCACCCATGTGAATATCTCCGGTGTTGCGCTCACAAAAGCCTCGAGGAACAAAGAGGAAGCCATTCAGTTTATTGAGTTTCTGACCTCTCACCATGCGCAGGAAATCTATGCGGAAGCCAACTCAGAATATCCGGTGGTGCCGGGCACGGAAGCCTCCGATCTGGTCAAAAGCTGGGGCGAGCTGCACCCTGACAATGTGTCCTTGAAACAATTAGCCGACGAGCGCCCCGATGCTCTGCGTCTGACCGAAGAAGTCGATTACGACGGCTGAAACCACAGAGAACAGACCCAAAAGGCGATTGACAGTCGCGGAAAGATGGCGCAGATTTCGCCCATGATGATGAAACAGACCCTTTCCACGACTGTCTTTTATTGGACCGAGCTCACATAAGCGCGGCCTGTCAGTTATGGAATATTGAAAGCCGCCACACGAGGCGGTTTTTTCATATCTACTCCCTCCTGTGGCGCTCAGGAGAGAGAGACAAGATGACCCACATGACCGAAATCACCGCCGACACCACAGTCCATGTGCGGCGGGCACGCTGGAGCGACAAACATGCGCTTCTGGAGATGATTCACGCCTTGGCACGTTTCAGCGGGGATGAACCGGAACTGGATATGAGTAGCCTCATTGACCTGATGCGGGCGGACCTGCCGTGGTTGCGGATTCTGGTTGCTGAACGTGACGGGGAGATTGTGGGCTATGCCGGACTTGTCGGTGGCGTGCGCCTGCAAGATGGGCAAAAGACCATGGACCTGCATCATTTGTTCATCAAAGAAGACCAACGCGGCCAAGGTGTCGGGCGCGCCCTGATCAAAGCGGCGAAAGATGAGGCGCAGGTGGCAGGCTGTCACCGCCTGACTGTCGGCACCCATGTCAACAACACGGCGGCACAAGCGACCTATCTCGCCTGCGGTTTCACGGCGCAAACGCGGCGCGGGAAACGGTTTGAACTGGCACTGTAAAGCAAAACGCGCTCTGCCCGCTACGGGTTAGAGCGCGATGACATCCACACGCTGACCTTTGACCGCAAGGCCGATTTCGCCGTTACACAGGCGCAGTGCGTCGTCGCCAAAGACTTCGGCGCGCCAGCCCTTGAACACCGGCAGATCACGTTTGCCCGCCGCGATCTGGTCCAGATCGGACGCGGAGGCGATCATTTTCGCCGCCACGTTGAAGCGATCCGACTTGGCTTTCAGCAGGACCCGCAGCATATCCGCCAGCGCCGGGTTGACCTGTAGCTTGTCTTTCGACACGTCAAGCTTCGGCATCTCGGCAGCGGTGTAATGTGCTGCCTTTTCAATCGCCTGCAGGATACCATCGGCAATCTCGCCCTTACGCGCCTCTCGCAGCAAAAGCCGCGACCGCGAGAGGTCTTGCGGTGTTTTTGGCTTGGTCGAGGCCAGCTCCAGCATCGCATCGTCTTTATAGACGCGGTTGCGGGGAATATCGCGGCTCTGGGCGTATTGTTCCCGAAATGCGGACAGCTCCTTGACCGCAGCGAGGAACTTACCGGAATTCGTGCGAGTCTTGACCCGCTTCCATGCCTCCTCCGGCTCGACCACATAGGTCTCCGGCGACATCAGAATCTCAAGTTCTTCAGCCACCCATTTTTCGCGACCCGTGCGTTTGATCTCGTCCCGCAGGAATTCGTAGATGACACGTAAATGCGTCACATCGGCCAGCGCGTAGACTTCTTGCGCCGAGGTTAGCGGACGGCGCGACCAGTCGGTGAAGCGCGAGGTTTTGTCGAGGCTCTCCTTGGCGATCTTGCGCACGAGGGTCTCGTAGCCCACCTGTTCGCCAAAACCGCAGACCATCGCCGCGACCTGTGTGTCGAACAACGGCGTGGGGATCACCCCACCCTGAATGTAGAAAATTTCGAGATCCTGCCGTGCGGCATGGAAAACTTTCACCACGCTCTCGTCACGAAACAGGTCATATAGCGGCGCCAGATCCAGCCCTTTGGCCAGCGGATCGACAAGAACTGCGTCCTCTTCTGCATCCCCCGTCACCGCAAGTTGCACGAGGCAGAGCTTTGAGTAATAGGTCCGTTCACGGAGAAATTCGGTGTCGACCGTGACATAAGGATGCGCTTTGGCGCGGTCGCAGAAGGCCTGTAGGCCCTCGGTCGTGGTGATGGTGATCATATGTTTTTTCTTTTACCTGCGGCGCGGGGTCATCCCGTCGGTTTTATCGTGATACGGGGTTTCAGGCGGAAAGAAAAGAACAAAGGGGGCTCGCGCCCCCTTCCCCCGTGCCATAAAGCACGGATCGGCTCATCTTGTAATGCACAAATGTCGCCTCAGGTGATCGGCAATGTGCCTTTCGCCGCCATCATAAGCTCCACCACATCCGGCGCAGAGATGATCTCGTAGGCAGGATCCATCTGATCGGCGGTAAATCCGTTGTGGAGCATACAGGCCCCGCAAATCCCGATACGCCCGCCCGCCTCACGGTAGGCTTTAACCAAACCGGCGACTGGTTCAAAAGGTTTGCCGATATCGATGTCATCGCAAGAGCCGGGCTGACCAAGTTCGACGCCTTCCACCATCAGAAGCACGATCGAGCTATGCCCCATCTTTTGCGCGTTGAGCGCCATAGTGAAGGCAACGGTCACCTTGCCGGGGTTGGAGTGACCATCAAAAATGGTGGCAACAAAATCTGCGGGTTTCATGAGATATCCTTTCGCGACATGTCTCGGGCGGGTCCGCGGGGGACTCATCTATATTCTATGTCTTGAATATATCTTTTAAAGAGGCACAGCCCCCACCTGCCCGCGACAGATTGACCATCGCGCCAGAACAACCGGCGTTCAGAGCGAAAGCATCTCCGTTTCGCCACGCAAGAAGCGCACCAGAACCGCCGGATAGAGCAGATGCTCCTTCACCAGAACCCGCGCGGCCAGATCATCCGCCGTGTCTTCCGGCAGGATCGGCACCCGCGCCTGTCCCAGAATCGGGCCGCCATCGAGTTCCGCCGTCACCTCGTGCACTGAACAGCCCGCCTCCGCATCGCCCGCATCAATCGCATGCTGATGGGTGTGCAGCCCCTTGTATTTCGGCAGCAAGGACGGGTGGATGTTGAGCATCTTCCCCGCGTAATGGCCAATGAATGTCGGTGTGAGAATACGCATAAAACCGGCCATTGCGATAGCATCGGGTTCATAGGCGTCAATCACGGAAATCAGTTTGGTCTCAAAGGCTTCACGGTCACCTTTGAAGTCGCGGTGATCCACAACCTCAGTTGCAATCCCCATATCTTCTGCCTTCTGCAACCCGCCCGCGCCGGGCACGTTGGAAAGCACAAGGCAGGGTCGGCCGGGATGGTCGCCCGTCATGGATTTGGCCAACGACACCATATTGGAGCCGCCGCCAGAGATCAGGATCGCAACCTTCTTCGGGCTCACTTCAATTCGCCCTCATAGGTCACACCGCCCCCTGTGGTCACTTGCCCCAGACGGTAGACCGTTTCGCCCTCATCCGAGAGCAAAGCCGTCAGCGCCTCAACCTCGGAGGCCGCGCAGACCACAACCATGCCGATGCCGGCGTTATAGGTCTTGAGCAACTCGTGCTGCGACAGGCCCGCTGTCTCTACCAGCCATTTGAACACAGGTGGCAGGGTCCAAGCCGTGAGATCAATATCCGCTCCCATACCCGCCGGCAGAACGCGCGGCAGGTTTTCGGTCAATCCGCCGCCGGTGATATGCGCCAGCGCATGAACACCACCCGCACGGATCGCTTTCAACACGGGCTTCACATAGAGACGTGTGGGCTTCAAAAGCTCCTCACCCAAGGTCGCATCGGAGAATGGCGCGATGTCGGACCATTTGTAGCTCGACAGTTCCACGGTTTTGCGCACCAGAGAATAGCCGTTGGAATGCACCCCGTTGGACGCGAGTCCCAAAAGTACATCGCCCTCCTGCACGCCCGCAGGCAGGTCCGCACCGCGTTCCATCGCCCCCACGGCAAAGCCCGCAAGGTCGAAGTCCCCGTCTTCATACATACCCGGCATCTCGGCAGTCTCGCCACCGATCAACGCACAGCCTGATTGCGCACAGCCTTCGGCAATGCCCTCCACCACAGCGGCAGCATTGTCGAGCTTGAGCTTGCCTGTTGCGAAATAGTCGAGGAAGAACAATGGCTCTGCCCCTTGGCAGACAAGATCGTTGACGCACATGGCAACAAGGTCGATGCCGACGGTGGCCACATTGTCCGTGTCAATCGCGATGCGCAGCTTGGTGCCGACACCGTCAGTTGCGGCCACAAGAATCGGGTCTTCGTAACCTGCCGCCTTGAGATCGAACAAAGCGCCGAAACCGCCAAGCCCGGCCATCACGCCCGGACGGACGGTCTTTTTCGCCGCCGGCTTGATCCGTTCGACAAGCTCATTGCCCGCATCAATATCCACGCCAGCATCGGCGTAAGTCAGACCATTTTTTTTCAGCGTCATCGCCAAGGCTCCCCGCGCAAACCAAAGTTTCGGCCCGTTTACGCGCTTTGGACCGACTTGAAAAGGCCCGCGTGACACGCAGATGTCGAAAGACCGACTTCTGCTTGACCCCGCCGCAACAGCGCAATAATCAATGCACCTGTAGGGGCCTGTAGCTCAATTGGTTAGAGCAGAGCGCTCATAACGCTTTGGTTGCGGGTTCAAGTCCTGCCGGGCCTACCATCTCCCCCCCTGCCATAAGTCCCGATACGAATCGAAAATCTCGGCAATACAATGCGTTAAAGGTTGCGGCTGATTTTTATGTGTCGGCACACGTCAATTTTGCAGGCACTATCTCATACTGTCCATAAACTTCGGACCGGCGCCAAGGCTGGAAATCTATCCAATGTAAAAAAGAAATTGGCATTTTTATCGCAACCCTGCCGGTTGTCCGACGGGTTGCGATGGGCGTATTTTCCGCCGGTTTCAGGAATCTGAACCTGTGTTCAGGTGCTTGATGATGCGACCGAGGAAACCGACGCATTGTGTCAGTTGATCCAGTTCGACGAATTCGTTCGGCTTATGGGCCTGTTCGATAGAGCCGGGCCCCACAATCACAGAGGGGATGCCGCCGATCTGCTCGAACACGCCGCCTTCGGAGCCGTAAGACACCTTGCCGCCCCAGTCCGGCAAGAGCCGTGCATAGCGATTGAACCCGACGGTATTGCGCGCCTCGCCCATAGCGGGATAGGCAAAGATACGTTCGAATTCTATGCCTGTGCCTGCGGTTTTGGCCCGCATCGGGGCGACAACCTTTTGCTCGATCTCATTGAGCAAGGCGGACATATCGGCCTCGGGGTCCATGCCGCTGATGGAGCGCAGCTCGAAGGTAAAGCTGCAACTGTCCGGCGTCACATTGGTTGCGACACCACCTTTGATCATCGTGGCCAGCATTGTGGCATGAGGCACGGTAAATTCCGGATCGAAAGGCCCTTCGGTCTCGTAGCGTTTGCCACGCTCGGAGATCAGGGTGATGGCCTTGGATGCGTATTCAATCGCATTGACATGGCGCGGCGCAAAGGAGGAGTGGCCCGAGGTGCCCGTCACACGCGCACGCATGGCGATTTTGCCCTTCTGTCCGGTGACGAGTTTCATCATCGAAGGCTCGCCAATGATGGCAAATTCAGGCGGCACAGGCAGGCTTGCCAGATACCGCGCCACGGCAGGCGCGCCGAGACAGCCGACTTCTTCATCATAGGAGAAGCAAAGATAGACAGGCCGCGTCAGCTTTGCACGCGCCAGATCGGGGGCCACTGCCATGACACAGGCGGCAAAGCCCTTCATGTCGCAGGCGCCGCGCCCGTAAAGCCGCGTATCGCGGATCTCTGCGGTGAAGGGATCGCTTTCCCACTCCGGCTCGTCGGCGGGCACCACATCGGTGTGGCCCGACCAGACGACCCCCGCCATATCTTCCGGCCCGAAAGCCGCGACCAGATTGGCCTTGTCTCCCGTCTCGTCCGGCAAAATCGTGATCCGCGCCCCGAGCCCTTCAAAATATGCGGCCATAAAGTCGATAATCGGCCGGTTGGAATTGCGCGAAACTGTATCAAATGCGATCAGATTGGCCAGATGCTCTGCGGCTTGGCCGGTCAGATCGTCAGATGCGAACGTGATCTCACTCAGGAGTGTCATTGTTCTACTCGTCTTTCTTTATGTTTTGTAATTTCACGCCGGATCGTCAGACTGACCACAAAAACGATCAGCGCTGCGAAGACCCACGTGATGGGGGAGGACAGCAAAACTGCCGGATCGCCGCGTGAAATCGCCAAGGCACGGCGCAGGTTTTCCTCGATCATCGGACCAAGGATGAAGGCGATGAGGAACGGCGCTGCAGGAATGTTCAACAGGAACATGCCAAAGCCCACCACACCCATCACCAGAAGAACGGCGACATCAAAGGTGCTCGACGCGATGGAATAGATGCCGAAGATGCACAGCAACAGCACTAGAGGCGTCAGAAGCGTCTGCGGGATATGCGCCACTTTGGAGAACATGCGCATTGTGATCTTGCCTGCAAAGAACAGCAGCACCGAAGACACCAGCATACCGATGAGCAACATGTAGATTTCGTGCATGTTGGTCTGGAACAACAACGGTCCGGGGGTCAGGCCCTGGATCATGAAAGCGCCCAGCATCACACCGGTGATCACATCCCCCGGCACGCCAAGCGCCAGAAGCGGGATCATGGTTGCGCCACAGGCCCCGTTGTTGGCGGATTCGGAGGCGGCGATGCCTTCCAGCTCACCCTTGCCGAAATTCGCCCCGTTCTTGGAACTGCGCTGCGCCTCGCCATAGGAGAAGAACGCCGCAGAAGATGGCCCGATCCCCGGAATGGCACCCAGAATGGAGCCGATCACGGAGCCTTTCAGGATGCTGCGCAAGGAGCCCATGAACTCGGCACGGGTCACATGCTGCGCACCCAGAGCGGCGGCCTCTTCGGTCTTGGCCGCACGCATGACGATGAGCTTGATCAGCTCCGGCAGGGCAAACAGCCCGATCAACACCGGCGCGATCGACAGACCGGCCTGCATGTCCGGCATGAAGGCAAAGCGGAACGAGCCATACATGTCCTCGCCAACCGTGGCGAGCAGAAGCCCCAAAGCCGCAGCCACCATGCCCAGCAGCAAGGAACTACCCGACACGCCCGCCACAGTGGTGAGCGCAAAGAGCATCAGCATGAAGAATTCCGGCGGACCGATGTGGAGCGCCAGTGCCGCAAGCGGAGCCGCGAAAAAGATCAGCGACAAGTTGGACAGGAAATCCCCGATGACGGAGGAATACAGCGCCATGTTGAGCGCCTTGCCTGCCTTGCCCTGTTTCGCCAGAGGATAACCGTCCAGCGCGGTGCATGCGGCAGAAGCCGTGCCCGGCGTCTTGATCAGAATGGCCGAGACCGACCCGCCATAGGTCGAGCCTTTATACAAGGCGACCAGCAAAAGGATCGACGGCACAGGGTCCATATAAAAGGTAAAGGGCAGCGCCAGCGTCACCGCCATCGTGCCGGTCATGCCAGGAATGGCCCCGACAATCACGCCACCCCAAATGCCGGCGGCCATGATGAGAAGGTTTTGGAACGTGGCCACAGCCACCAGTGCAGAGAGAATTTCAGCGAGCATCACGGTCTCCGATCAAAAGCCGAACAGCTTGGCCAGTTCACCCTTGGGGAACTGTGTGCCGAGCGCGGAATGGAAGAACAACACGAGCAGGACAGGACCGCCAAAGGAAAGCAGGGCAATCCAGATGCGGTAGTGTCGCTCGCCGGTCATGAGAACCATTGCAAGGGTCAGGAACATCGTTGCAATCAGGAACCCGACATAGGGGACCACGGCGAAAAACAGCACGAAGATGGCGATAATACCGGCAAAACGCAGCAACATCTGCGGGACGGAACTGCCGTCCGTTTCCACCTTTTCCTCTACTGGCTGTCCCCCGCGCAAAGCGAGGAAAATGGCCAGAGCGCCAAGGACGACACCGACAATAGACACCGTTCGGGGCCACATATCCGGCGGAGGTGCGAAACCGGGGATAAACGCGGGACGGGGCACAAATGCGGGCACAAGGACGAAGGCACAGAGCGCGAAAAACGCGACAATGAGCACCCCCCGTAAAACAGGCTTGGTCATAGCAATGCTCCTGAGAGTGTAGATATCTCGGCTGAGATGAAGGCGGCCTCTGGATCAGGCCGGACAAACAACAGGTGGGCGATCCCGCCCACCTGAATCAGAGTTTATTCGGGCAGATAACCGAAGTCTTTGGCCAGGCCGTTGAACAGCTCATACTGGCTCTTCGCATATTCGGTCATGTCCACAGTGCCGATGGTCGAGATCGACCCGCGACGAGCCGCCAAATCAAGCCATTTCTCATCGGTCGCAACTTGGCCGAGAACCTCGTGCCATTTGGTCACAACCTCTTCGGGCAGATCTTTCGGCGCATAGAGGGCACTCCAGCCGGTGATCTGACCGGCTTTTTCGTAGCCGAGCTCTTGGGCTGTTGCCACGTCAGGCAGGCTTTCCACACGCGACGGAGCAAAAACCATCAGCGCTCTCATGTCGCCGCTTTCGATATGGGGCATCAGGGATGCCGCAGCCATCGCAACGAAATCGACGTGACCGCCCAGAAGCGCAGTCGCCAGAGCACCGCCCCCTTTGTAGGGCACCAGAGTGGCCGCAGTCAGCGGGTCGAGACCATTGTCAGCCAGAAGGGCTTGCGTAGTGAAACCGTCAATCGCGGTCGCACCGGAGGCCGCATAGGTCATCCCGCCTTTGCTGTCCTTGATCGCTGTGATCAGATCGTCAACAGTGTCATAGGGCGCATCCGCGCGCACGGCGAGGATCATCGGAGTGGCTTCCAAAGCGCCAAGGAAGGTGTAGGCATCCCACGGCACAGCATTGTCCGGCGTAACAGCAGGCGACAGGGCCATTCCCACACGCGCGAGCAGAAGCGTATAACCGTCCGGGTCGGCTTCGGACACAAAGCGCGCACCGTTCATACCGCCAGCGCCGGGTTTGTTCATCACCGTAACCGGCTGTTCAAGAAACGGCTGTGCCGTTTCAGCCAGAGCACGACCGGCCAGATCAGATGCTCCACCCGGGCCGTAGGGAACAACGAGTGTCACGGCTTGGTCGGGATAGGATTGGGCCATCATGGGGCCGGTGGCTGCGAAGACTGCGACTGCAATCGATCCGAGTAGTTTTTTCATATGTACCTCACGTTTTGTCCGATCCGGCGGCGAACCCGCCAGCCGGAACTGTTGGATGTGAGCAACCATTCACAGTATGCGAAATTTGACAATAGATAGCTTTAAGTTGCATAAAATGCATACTCAGAGGAAAGCCCATGTTCAAACCCCAAGAATTAAAGGCCTTTGACGCCTATATGCGTTTAGGCGGCGTGAAACTGGCTGCCGAACAATTAGGCACAAGCCAACCGATGATCAGCCGCCTGCTCTCATCCCTGGAGGACAAGGCGGGGTTCGAACTGTTTCAGCGCAAACGGAATCGACTCGCCCCGACGCCGGAAGCCTTTCGGTTTCACCAGACTGTCGCCCGCCATATCGCGGGCATGCGCACACTTGAACAAGAGGCCAGTGCAATCGCCAGCGGTCAGGTCGGCCATCTGGTGATCGCTGCCCAGCCGATTTTCTGTGATACCTTCCTGCTCGACGCTCTCGCCCGTTTTCGCAAGGACCACCCCCACGCCACCGTGCAGATCGTGGATGTGGGCATGGCGGAAATGTTGCGCCTGATCAGCGAGCAGCGATGCGATCTGGCCTTCGGGATCACGCTCAATGCCGAAGCTTTCGGTGGAGACACCCTGTCTCTGGCCCACTGTGAAGCGCAGTGCATTCTCCCCAAAGGTCATCCGCTCGGCGCGATGGAAGACATTCCTCTGCCTCGCCTGCGCAAGGAAATGTTCATAGATCTGTCTCTGGGGAGTCCCCTGCGCCGCCGGATTGATCACATGATGGAAACAATCCATGTGCACCGCACCATTGCTGCGGAACTGCGCACCATACACGGCATTGTGCGCCTCGTGGAGCGCGGCGAAGGAATCGCAATCGTCGACCCTGTTGCCCATCAACTCGTTGACTTCGAACGTATATCCATTCATCGCCTCATGCCAGCCATCACATGGGACATCGCACAGTTCGTCCCGCATGACCGTCCGCTCAGCACCGTTGGTCAAGCCTTTGCCGAGGCGGTCTCCTACGAGATCGAAAACCTGAAACGTGCAGGTATTGTTTCCTGATGGGCCCTTTCGCTTCCCGCGCATATGCAAAACTTAAGCAAAACAGATCAAAAGCGCGGCTTTACGGCTGATCTTCGGCCAAAAGTGCAGCTAGATGTTTGGCGGCGCTCACAGCCTCAGCCCCACGCAAAGGCCATGTCTGCGTCAAACCCTCCATAATGAGCAAAAGTGCCACGTCCTGCCCCTCCAACCCCGTGGCCAAGGCCGCGCGTGTGGCGACCTCGTGTTTGTGACGCTCCAGAAGCGCGCGCAACGTGGCATTGGCCGGATCGGCCGCAACGGCAGAATGGAACAGACATCCATGCGCCGCCTCGCTTTGCATCCAGTCCCCCGCGCGGGTCATCAAGGCGTCACGCGCCTGCGCCGGATCGGCAGGCAGATCGTTCAGCACCTCCGCCATATACCGCCGGTGTCGATACTCCAACGCCGCCAGCACCATATCGGCCCGCGACGGCATGTATTTGTAAAGCGTGCGCAGACTGACACCGGCAGCTTCTCGCAGGGTATCCACGCTCGCATCGGCAAAACCGTGGCGAACAAAAGCCTGTTCCAGTCCTGCGGCCATTTTCATCTCGATATCTCTCATGCTTGACGAGGTAGAGGGATTACTTTACCTGCGCAAGTAGAACGATCACTTTACATCCGGAGAGCCACATGAAGCCCCTACCCCAGACCATGACTGCCGTGCTGCTCACCGGACACGGCGGATTTGATCGTCTGGAGTACCGCAACGATGTGCCCGTCCCCCCCCCCCCCCCGCCGCCGGTGAAGTTCTGATCCGCGTGGGTGCCTCTGCGGTGAACAACACGGATGTGAACACCCGCACCGGCTGGTATTCCAAAGCGGTGCGCGGCGACACGAATTCGGCAGCGGCCACGGGCTATGACGGCGGGTCTGACGCCGATGGCGGCTGGGCTGGCGCCTTGCATTTCCCGCTCATCCAAGGGGCGGATTGTTGTGGCGAGATCGTAGCCGTCGGGGATGGGGTCGCGCCCTCCCGCGTGGGACAGCGCGTTCTGGTGCGCCCGATGTATCACCCCGTCAGAAGCGACGACCCCGATGCGCTCGCAACCTTCGGGTCGGAACGTGACGGTGCTTTTGCACAATTCGCCACGATTGAAGCCGAACAAGCCATTCCCGTGAACAGCCCGCTGTCAGACGTGGAACTAGCCTCCTTCCCCTGTGCCTTCTCCACGGCAGAGGCCATGGTGCAACGCGCAAATCTCGGTGCGGAGCGGGTGCTGATCACAGGGGCATCCGGCGGCGTGGGCTCTGCGGCGATCCAGCTGGCCAAGCGACGCGGCGCTCATGTCACAGCCCTCACGAGCCCGTCCAAGGCGGAGGCCCTGCGCGATCTGGGGGCCAATGTCACATTAAGCCGCGAAGATGTGCTCCCCGCTGAAGCATTTGACGTGGTGCTTGACCTTGTCGGCGGCCCGCGCTGGCCGGAACTTCTGGACACGTTAAAGATGAATTGCCCCGAGTTTGTCGGAGACCATCAACTTAAGTAAGGATGATGGTTATGACAAAAAGTAAAATGGCAAATCGCTACTCGCCTGAGGTCCGCGCACG
>NZ_FORY01000010.1:15202-133218 GCF_900114135.1 Celeribacter halophilus | reverse complement strand
GGCCGTGACGTTCACGGATCTGGAACGCTATTTTGTCTCAGAATCCACTGTGTATCGGGTGCTGAAGGCGCATGATTTGATCACCAGCCCGGCATTCATCGCGCTCAAGGCAGCGAACGAGTTCAAAGACAAAACGACTGGGATCAACCAGTTGTGGCAGACTGACTTCACCTACATCAAAGTCCTTGGTTGGGGCTGGTTCTATCTCAGCATTCGCCCATTGTGCTCGGACCAATGGCGCACAAGGGCTCATTCCTCGATGATTACAGCCGCTACATCGTCTCCTGGAAGCTCTGCACCAACATGCGGACTGAGGACGTTACCGATACGCTTGACCTCGCATTGCAGGCATCCGGTTGCGACCAAGTTCACGTCGTTCATAAACCGAGATTGCTTAGCGACAACGGATCCAGTTACGTCTCGGGCGACTTGGCGGAGTGGCTGAAAGACAAGGGCATGAAGCACTCACGTGGTGCGCCGTATCATCCACAAACCCAAGGCAAGATCGAACGATGGCATCAGACCTTGAAGAACCGCATCTTGCTCGAAAACGACTTCCTGCCCGGCGATCTCGAAGCGCAAATTGAAGCCTTCGTCGATCACTATAACCACCAACGCTATCATGAGAGCATCAACAACGTCACACCCGCAGATGTATACTTTGGGCGTGACAAAGCCATTTTACAACAAAGGGAAAGGATCAAACGCAAGACGCTCGAAACGCGCCGCTTGCATCACCGCCAGCACGCTGCATAATCTAACCAACCAGATGAGCCAAACTCTCTCTTAGTTTAGGCCGCCTCTGGTTCCAAAAACTCTGACGACGGACACCCCTCGATTATGAGGCTATTGGGGAGATCAAGGGCAAGAACGTCTTGGTCCGCCGCATCGCGTATCAATGTCGCTGCTTCGGGGGCGGGTTCCATTGCTATCAAGACTTCGTCCCCGACAACGATGGGCTCTCCAAGTTGGATTTTACTCGCGTCAGGGTGCCCAGCAATGACGCGTATCGCATCCGAGACTATCTCTCGAACCATACGGCTGTGGTGTGAGAACAGTGACACATAGAAGCGGTCGCCCTCTATTGGGTACTCGGCCAGAATGGGTGGGTTATCGGGCACGTAGGTGCTCTTTCCTAGACGGATTAGGACAAAAGCAAATCATGTCCAAGGCGAACTTGTCAAATCCGAATGTATGGGTGTTCGAAGCTCACACAGTTCGCCCTAGTGCGTGAAATAAGCAAAATTGTGAGGTACGAGAACTCGCCCCGCGGCGGAAGGTAGTTCTGTCCACACTGTCTTTGTCGCCTTGCTTGAATTGCGGCACGATCCACGAAAAACTGCTTTGGTGAAGCTGCAGTGCAGCGCCTTGAACCTCTGCCAAAGTCCGCTAAGGGCCGAGAGTGTTTCTGCCCTTGCTGCTTTGGTGCGTGATACTGAACCTAAATTGTTGAGCCGATCAATAGCCCACGGCTCCAAATCCCGAAGCCAAACATAGTGTTGCAATCAATCCAAGTCCGCGTGACTTCCACGGCGTAGGAATATTACTGGCGGCCCAGCCAATGCCGAATGCGCGAAATGGTTGCGTCAAACAATTTGATGCCGTGATGGCGCTCCAGATACCAAGCGATCCGCATTGGTCCGAGATGGAATTTACGACGAAGGTAAAGCACCTTTTTCTCGCCTCAGGCGGTGTCCTGTTGGCGAGCCACTTGGGGATGGGCTGTGAATTGATCAGCCCTGCTTCTCCGCGATTGGAGTAGGCTTTGCCCCAGCGGTGAAAATTTGCGTGACCGATCACGAAATAGCGGCAGGTTTTGGCAACATGATCGATCTCTTCGGTGTATCGCTGTTTCCGCAACTTGCGTTGTATCACGCGCTGATCTTTGTTCATGTCTTTTCCCCGGTTCCAAGAGGCCAAAGGAAATGTCTCGCGAGTAACGGCATATATGCATAACAAATCGTCGTTTTCGAAACTGTTGACACACCACCATACGGGGTTAGGCTAACTGGCGAGGACGCTGCTGTTTTTCTCCCAAATCAGCGGCTCAAGGGAGGAGGGAGCCATGGCCGACTTAACGTCGCATGCAGCGCATGTGCGCAAAGTTATCACTACCAAAGATATTTCCAGATTGCCTCTTGCGGCATCCTGGCATCGGTGTGCGCATTTGCACGGTCTTGACCCGGAAGCGTCACTTAAGCCGCAGCGCGTCACCGAGATGGAACTGCGCAGGCTGTCCGAGCCGCTGGAGCCGCTGCTTGTCACAGCCTCTCCCACATTGGAGCGGTTGCGCCGCGCGATCGGCAATCGTGGTGTGTGTATGCTGGTCAGCAATGCACAAGGCGTTCCGGTTCTGTGCTGGGGCCCTGAGGCGGATATGCCGGACCTGCAAATGCGTGGTCTGTGCGAAGGGGTCGACTGGAGCGAAGCGCAAAGCGGCACCAACGGAATTGGCACGTCACTGATCGAACGCCGTGCATTATGTGTCCGACCTCACCTGCACTATTACGCCACCACATTGAGCATCACCTGTGTGTCCGCCCCGTTTTTTGATGACCAAGGGGTGCTGGCGGGGGCCGCGAACATTACTTACTATGGTCATGCCAGTGAGCAGGCCCCTGTCGGCTTGTTGATGTCCAGCATTTCGGATGCGGCACGGCAGATCGAGATAGATCACTTCCATCAAACCTTTGCCGGCGACCGGATCATCTCCATCCCCGGCGAAACCCGTTCCGGCGCGATTCTGCTTGCTGTGGATCGTGATGATGTCATCACCGGAGCCACACGCGGGGCACGGCGCGTCTTTGGCCTGACAGACACGGATCTAAGCGCGGGGATCATTGCAAGCGACCTCTTTGCCAAGCTTCTGGAACCCTTGGATGATACGTTACAAGCGGCCGAATACAGCGTCTTGCGACGTTGGCTTATTCGTAATGGCGGCAACGTCACCGCGAGCGCGCGTGATCTTCAGATCAGTCATGCAACATTGAAACGCAAACTCAAGGCCCATAGCCTCAACCGGCGCCGTTTGAACTGAGACTTGTAAACCGGCTCAAATCTGAGCCGGTTTTCTTATAGGGTAAACACGCAGGTCTTGCGCCTTTATGAAATGACTTCAAACCTTCCTCCAAGGGTTGGCGGCAACGTCAACAGGGATCAAGAACCCAAAGAGGAGGAAATCAAAATGACCACGGACACCACCCTGCGCAAACCTGCCGAAAAGCTTTCCGAGCATCCGCAGGACTATCGCAACTACATTGACGGAGCCTTTGTCGCCAATAGCGGCGAGATGATTGACGTCATGAACCCCGCCAATGGCGCACTTTTGGGCCGTATCCCCGAAACAAGTCCGGACACCGTTGATGCCGCAGTTCGTGCTGCGCGGCGGGCTCAGGGACCTTGGGAAAAACTGCCCGCGATAGAACGCGCGGCCTACCTGCGAAAAATCTCGGCCAAGCTGCGCGAGCATCGTCTGGAGCTTGCCGATACGATCATCAAAGAACAGGGGAAAGTGCGCAGTCTTGCAGAGGTCGAAGTCGATTTCACCGCCGATTACATCGACTACATGGCCGAATGGGCCCGCCGGATCGAAGGCGAAGTTCTGACCAGTGACCGCCCGAAAGAAACCATGCTGCTCTTGCGCAAACCGATTGGCGTCGTGGCGGGGGTTCTCCCCTGGAATTTCCCGTTCTTCCTGATTGCGCGCAAGTTGGCTCCAGCACTGGTCACTGGCAATACCATCGTCATCAAACCGAGTGAAGAAACACCGATCAACGCCTATCTCTTTGCAGAATTGCTGGCGGAAACAGATTTGCCGAAAGGGGTGTTCAACCTCGTCGGCGGGCGCGGACCTGTGGCAGGTGAGGCCCTGATCTCCCACCCGGAGGTAGACTTGGTCACCTTTACAGGCAGCGTCGCGACCGGCTCGCATATAATGCAAGTGGCGGGAAAGAACCTGACTCGCGTCAATTTGGAACTGGGCGGCAAGGCTCCAGCGATTGTTCTCAAGGATGCCGATCTCGATCTCGCGGCCAAAGCCATCTATGACTCCCGTGTCATCAACACAGGACAGGTCTGCAACTGCGCGGAACGCGTATATGTCGAACGTGAGGTCCATGATGAGTTTGTCGAAAAGTTGACGGCTCATTTTGAAGCCACCCGCTATGGCGACCCTTCGGTGGACGACGATTTGCATATGGGGCCGCTGGTGAACGAGACTGGCCTCAACAAGGTGACTGCCGCCGTCGAACTGGCGCAAAAGCAGGGCGCAACCATCGTGTGTGGTGGCAAGCCGGCCGATCTGGGGCAAGGGTTCCATTTCCAGCCAACGGTGATTACAGGCGCAACCCATGAGATGGACATCATGCGGCGCGAAACATTTGGGCCAGTCCTTCCGGTGCAAGCTGTGGAGAACCTCGACGAAGCCATCGCGCTCGCAAACGACAGCGATTATGGCCTGACCTCTTCGATCTATACCCAGAACCTGAATGCGGCCATGCAAGCCTCACGCGACTTGAAATTTGGTGAAACCTATATCAACCGCGAGAATTTTGAAGCGATGCAAGGCTATCATGCCGGTCATAGAAAATCCGGTATCGGAGGCGCCGATGGCAAGCACGGGCTCTACGAATTCATGGTGACGCAGGTCGTGTATATCCAAGGGTAGCGGAGGCTGAACGTTCGCAAAGGCTGGAGTCTATCAGATTGGCGACCTGCACCTATCGATTTCATTCGATGCGACGGGTGCAGGTCACTCAAATTTGGGAGAATATCGGATGTTCGAGTATAGTGTAAGTTGAAAGCTCGCGTAGACCGAGAGCCTTTGGCGCACCAGATGGCACGAGGCGCAGAGTTGTAATTCTCCCATCGAAATGCTGCATAGCGCATAAATGGCAGGTCTGGTGAAGCGGCATAGGTGTGGTGGATGGAAAGCGGCTTAAGGCCGCTCACGTCGCTCGACATAAGGGCGGGTAACTGCCGTGCTCTGCGGGTGCGGGGTCTTGATCTGAAACCTAGCTAAAGCCGACATTCATCAGAAAATCACTTATACCATGAAGCCAGAAGATTATGGCCAGACATACACCCCGATGACTGGACCATGTAAACTCAACAGCAGCACATAGAGCCCTAATCCCCCCAATAAACGCAAAAAAACTGAAGCGCTGTTTTCGCATCCAGACAAGAGTGAGCCTGCACGCGTTGCAATCCAAAGCGCATCATAATCCTTGCCCGCCTCACTCATCTTCTGGCGGGTTCTTTGGTTGATCATTTTACATCCGAGCAAGGCAAAGATACCGAATGCGGCAAACAGAATAACATGAGCCACATCACCATTTGGCAAAAGATGCGCAAAAGACCAAAGCGCAAGCGCAACCAAGAGTGGATGACGGGTCAGCCGTACGATCCCTGGATGCGCTGGCTCAAAACTTTCGTTGCGTGCCCCGCCGAAGGAAAACGGATTTGGACGGGCTATGCTAAAGGACAGCATTAAACAAACCACAAACATGATGGAGATCGTAACATACGGCATCCAAGCCGCCTTTTCCCAGAGCGGCACATAGGGCGCACGATTGGCAGCCACAATCAACCATACAAAGATCACAAGAGACAGAATCGAATAGATAAGACCAAAGCCTTTTGCTCCAATACGAGCCACAATCCACGGCTTAACTGATGAGCGAACCGGAATGGTGTGGCTCAGAAAGAATGCCGCAGCGGCCAAAATAAAACTGCCCCATCCACTCATCTTATTATCCTCTATTACGCCAAAAACTTTACCCAGGCATACCGCAGCCGACCACACAGCCAAATATCATCACAAATAAAAATTTCGTGGCAAAGCCAGAGACACATATTGTGGAACAACTGACATTGACGATTGTCAAATCACCGCCGACAACATCTTTCATCAGTTGTCATCCATATAGACCCTCACTAGGGTCACGGTCAGAAAAGCGTCACATTGCATATGCCAAAGGCTCCACCATGCGTCGGGATATTACACAGATCGCGAAAGCGTCACTGTTATTTCAAAATGCTCCGACAGAACTAGTTGAGCCGTTGCTAGAGAGTGCTCGTGTTACCCGCCACACGCGAGGTGAAACGATTTTCATTCAGGATGACCCGGCGGATGTGATCTATATCGTGGTAAACGGTTGGATAAAATTGTACCGGATCGCCGCAAACGGCGCCGAAGCGGTCGTGGGCACGTTCACAAAAGGACATTCCTTTGGTGAGGCAGTCGCACTGCGCTCCGCACGATATCCTGTATCAGCGGAAGCCGTAACAGAATGTGAACTGATCGCCATCAATGCTGTCACGCTGATCCAAATGCTCGAAAGCAATCCAAAGATTGCAATCTCCATGCTGACCGCCACTTATGCCCATCTCCACAACTTGGTATCTCAGGTCGAACAGCTCAAATCCCGCACAGCCCCACAAAGAGTTGCAGAATTTCTATTGGAGCTTTGCCAAGGTTCAGACGGGCCATGCCAAGTCATTCTACCCTATGACAAAACGCTAATCGCAGGACGTCTTGGCATGAAACCGGAAAGTCTGTCGCGTGCATTTGCCAAACTTAAAGAACACGGTGTTCGCGTGAAGCAGAACGCTGCTGAGATCAAAAACGTCAACGCTCTCCGCAAATATGTTGAAGAAGACCCTGCATCTTCATGGAAACGTTAAAATGTTTAGCCATCAGGTCAAAAGCAGCTAAATTAATAAATCACAGGCTGACCTTAACCGTCATTCCTCCGGTGGCTGCGCGACGTTTGTTATAAATTCGGACAGCTTGACAGGTTCACTTTACTATTCACGAACGCCAACCGTCCCGTGTGGGACTGCGCTATGTTGGCGGAGAGGTAACAGACGGACGTGGCGCACGAGAATGGGTCAAGATGGGCCAAAACACTCCTGCGACCAATGCAAAGGCAAAACACCAAATCAGACCGGACAAAAACACCAGCGGCGTATACAGGCCCCAAACGTTCATTCCACCAAGCCATCGCATCAGGGCAGCGACAGGCAGCAAAACATACGCGATCACCATGGCAGAAGGGGCCACCAAAGGTCGTCCGGAATGCCCGAGAGATGCGCGTGACATCACCGAAACCGTCATGCCTCCAACGCCGCCAACGGCCAAAAAGTGCAGTCCAGCGACCTCGCTTCCGAAACCGACCATTGCAAGTCCCCAAAACACGAGACCGACCCCGACAGTTCCGTAGGATAGATGCAGTGTCCATAGAATAGGCTGGGACCATTGAAACCGGTTCTGCCATTTTGCGACTCTGATCAGCGCAAACAATCCCACGATAAGAGTGATTATGCCGGATAGCAGCGTATCAGGATAAAGGAGCTGCACTACCGGCAGGGCAATTGCCAAAACCAGAGCAACCGGAGTAAACACTGCAGGATCAGCGAGCTCTGCGACCTCAATCCCTGCCCTATGCATGGCATTGCGCGTGAAGGCTGGTGTAACCCTTCCTCCCAAGACTAGGATCATGGCAGCCAAAGAAAGCAAACCCACCCTAAGACCAATGCCTGCGCGCCCCGCGGTGTGTCCCCCCCAGTCAAGCAGCACCAAACAATCGCCAATCCAGAAAAATGTGAGAAAGATCAAAAACACCACGTTCTGTGGCTTGGGTTTGCGAACCAACTGGGTCGCGATCTTGGCTCCGATAAAGGGCACAAAGAGCAGTTCGACTACTGCGACCCCCGTAAAAAGGAGATTGTCCATATAAAGGATTGCTACACGGGCAAGAAGCCAAATCAACGCTGCCGCACCGATATAGAAGTGGCGAGCGGCCTTGGCCCCTGTCCAGTTTGGAACTGCGGTTAAAAAGAACCCGGCCAAAGTCGCACCACCATAACCAAATACCAGCTCATGAGCATGCCAATCACTCGGGCTAATACGTTCGGGTGTGATATCTAACCCACCAAAATAAGCCGCAAGCCAGAGGGAAAGGGAGAGAAGAGCTAAGAACACCGCACCGAGAAAGAAAACGCGAAACCCTTCGCCCAGTATCAGTGAGAAAAATCGTTTCATCACCGTGATCCTATTTTTGCAAATCAAAAAGACATTCACAAATCCAAGCCATAAGCGTCTTAACAAAAATCAAGGAGAACAGATCATGCCAGCGCGAGAAGGTTTCAAGTCTCACCAGATAGCCCGGATAATTCTTTCTTTTTGTTGGAGGCATGACCTAAACTTAACAAAGGGTTTCGGGACAAATCCTTCTGGGAGAAGCCGATGAAACGCAAACAAAAGATACAAAACGGGTGCCCGAAAGCACCCTATTTCACTTGCTTTTCGTCGCCGGTCTATCAACCCATGACCGAAGCCAGATAGGCGGAGGAGGTCATCAGCGGCAAGACGACAAGCGCGACACCCAGAATTCGCATGAGCGTGTCCCCGTGTCATTTGGCTAAACTTCACTTTATTCAAAGTACAAAACTCTCAAGACGCACCTCCTTGACATTTCTCAAGAGTTGCTCGGCTTCGGCTTGAGTTGTCGTCAGAACCAGACCGGTCGAAAGCCCATCCGCCATGGCCGCAGTAGGGGCGCTGACCGAGACCTGCGTGGCCGCCTGCACCAGATTTCCGTGGCGCGGATCGAGGATATGACCCTCGCCGTCCCGTATTTCCGTGCCCTGATACGCTGATGTCGCCAAAGCCCGATTGCGCAGGGACCTTTGCACGCTCTCCCCTGCAATCGTTACAGGCCAGCCATCGTGCTGAGGCGCAGAGCCAAGCGCCACGATCTCGCCCGTGTCGATCAGCACATCTTCGATGCCTTCACGACCGAGCAGCGCCGCGACATGATCCGCGACATACCCCTGTGCGATGCCATTCAACGTCAGCCGTTGTCCTTGCCTGAGACGCACGATCCCCGCTTCAAACATCACCCGGTCAAACCCGATTGCCGCGCGAGCGGCTGCAAGCGTGTCCGCTACGGGTTCATGCCCCTGCATCGCTGCCTCGGCCAAGACCTGCCAAAGCGGCTGAACCGTTGGGTCGAACCGCCCTTCAGTGGCATGATGCACCTTTCGGCACAGAGCAAGGCAATCAAGCAATTCAAAAGCCGGCGCCTCCAGATGCCCTGCACGGTTGAGCTGCGACAATTCGGAATTTGCATCATACAGGCTGAATACCGCTTCGAGCCTGCGAATTTCGGCACGCGCCATCGCAATAAGGCGGGTAGCATCAGGATGATCGAGAATGATCTGGGCATCCGCGCCAAGCGCGACGCCACGCCAATGCGCGGCCGCTGCCACAGATGTCGGCAGCCCCCCCGCCGCACCCAGACATGAGGCCGCAGCAATAATGAGAAAGCGTCTGCGAGTAATCTGCTGTGTCTCTTGCATGGTTCAAAATCCTTTCTGTGACGATAGCGCCTCAAGCCGCGCACCGATGTCTTCTTCCTGCCCGCTTTCTGTGGCCTCAGACGCATCGACGAGAGCCTCTTCGGCAGTGATCTCGGAAAACCGTTCAATCCGCCCGCCATGCTCACGCACAAATGCTTCGGCATCGTCAGGGTTTGTGAAGGGCACAAATTCCGGTGCTTTCATCCCGCCAAGCGCATCCGATCCGATGACATAGAGCGGCGCATCCACCTCGACCCAGGAACCCGGCGCATCCCAACGCGCACCGCTCATGTCCTGCACATAGGTGGCGACAACCGCATGGCTTTGTTCGGGCATATGCAGATATGCAACCGCATCGCGCACCTGACTGAAAAACAGCGGGGCAGGCATACCATCAAGATGGATTTGCGCTTTCGGGCCGTCATGTTCGAGCAGGTTCATCTGGCAATAAAACCCCACGGCCTCCGGCGTCATGTCCACCGGATCAGGACGCGCAATGCGTTCTTCCTTGCACCCCCCAAGCGCCATAGCCGCAAAGACAGCGACACAGAGCGGAACGCAAAATGATTGGCGGATTTTCGAACTGGTTTTCATGGGATAACCCTTCCAAAGGCAATACGGGCGGCTCCTGCGGCCAGCACCGGCCAGAGCCAGAGCGATGCAAGAGGTTTCCAGACCGCAATACTCGACGCAGCTCCTGCAAGCCCGGAGACAGCACCAACCGCTTCCGAGGCGGCAAGATTATAAATGCGGAACGCGTCGGCGGGATTGAGCACTAGCGCCCATGGGAAAACATCGGTGGTAAACGCGCCACCATCATCGGCGACAATGGCGGCCAGAAGTCCCAAGTCATAGAGCACGATGGCAATGAGCCAAAGCCCGATCACCAGAGCCGCAGCCCCTGATGGTCGCCGCGCCAGTGCTGACATCATATGTCCGAGAGAGAGAAACGCCGCCCCCAAAAGCACCGAGGTCCAGATCAGCCGCCACAAGGCCGGCAGCCCGGAAAGGGCCTCGTTCCCTGAGGTGCCAAAGGCATAGGCCGCCGCAATACCATAACCCGAGAGCACCGCGATGGCGACCACACCCAGTTGTGCGGTAAGTTTGCCCAAAAGCAGTTCCGAACGGCTCAGCGGATAGGTCAGATATAGCGGCAGGGTGCCGCGTTCGACCTCTCCGGCAATGGCGTCAAATGAAATCAACAGGGCGATGAGCGGCACAAGATAGACCGAAAGCGAAGTCAGGCTGGCCACGGTGACCGACAGGGTATCAACGGCCAGCGCTCCGGCGCTGCCAGTGCCCGCAAGCGACAGGACCAGTGAGAACAGCACCATAAGCACCACACCGACCGCAACCCAGCGGTTGCGCAGCGCAATGGCAAATTCGATGCGGGCAGTACTCAGGATACGACCAAACATCATGCGGCCCTCCGACTGATATGGGCGTAGATGTCATCGAGAGATGGCGGTTGAATATCGAAATCCGCAACCTGATCTCTGTTTGCGACAAGACGGGCGAGGACCTTGGATTTTTCATCCGCCTCACAAGTAAAACTCAGAGCGCCATGGTGCATCGCAGCTTCGGGGAAAGCCGCAACAAGCGCCTCCTCCTGACCGGATTGCGGCACCATCGACACCGTAAGAGGTAGCGCCGCTCTGCGCCGCAGGTCGGCAAGGCTGCCTTCTGCCACCTGTTGGCCTTTGGACAGGATCACAATGCGGTCGGTCCGCGCCTCCACTTCCGAAAGCGCATGCGAAGACAACAGGATCGCCGTGCCTTGCCCCGCCAGATCATCAAGAATGTCATAGAACTCACGACGCGAGATCGGATCGAGGCCGGAGGTCGGCTCGTCGAGTACCATAAGACGCGGTGTGCCAATGAGCGCTTGTGCTAGTCCGACACGTTGGCGCATGCCTTTGGAATAAGTGCCTATGCGGCGTCCGGCTGCCTCCAACAATCCGACACGGTCCAGAAGCGCATCCGCGTCCCTGACATGCCCTCCACGCAGACGTAGATAATGGCGGATCTGTTCGCGCCCCGTGAGCGCCGGATGAAACGCAGCGCTCTCCGGCAGGTAAGACACCAGTGCCCGCGCCACAGCAGAGCCCGGCGCATGTCCGGCAATGGAAATTGCACCTGCGCTTGTCGGAATGAGCCCGAGCACACATTTCATCAGGGTCGATTTGCCCGCACCGTTATGACCCAAAAGAGCCACACGTTCACCCGCAGAGATGCTCAGGGACACATCGTCCAGTGCGGCGGCCCCGGAGGCCGCTTTGTCATAGCGTTTAGTGAGATGCGAGAGGGTCAAAATCGTCATCGCGACCTCCTTTGGCCCAAAGTGGCGTGGCTTGGGCGAGGGTTTCATAAGGCGCTGGCACGTCGGAGGCCGGCGCCTGTGTCAAAGGGTGACTGTCCACCACACCGCCGATCTGTGTGGCGGGGAATTGTGCCTGCGACCAACGCACAAGCTGCACAGCGGGGGTGCCAAGTAACAGCTTTGCCGCCGGTTGCGACCACAGGATGTGATCCATCAAGTCATTCGGGCGATAGGGGCTGTCGGCGCGTGCATCACCATCAAGGTCGAAAACAACATGATCCGACCAGAAATTGCCCCGCCCCTCATAGGACCACTCGACATCGCGGGAGCCTACGTATTTCACCTGTGTCCGATTCCCGATAAAGGCATTTCCGGTAATCGTATTGCGCTCCGATCCAGCGGTGAAATGCACCCCGATATCGCAGCCCAGAAAGGTGTTCTCGGCCAGAAGATTGCGGTGCGCGTTATAGACAAAGACGCATTTCTCCGTCCCGCCCGTCACCAGATTGGCGAAGATGTCCGACTGGTTGGTGAAGTTCAGCATCACCCCGTGATCACGGTCGTTGATGGAGATATTCTCCCGCGCCACGATCCTGTCAGAATACATCATCGCAAAGCCGAGATGGTTACCGATGGAGATATTGCCCTCGATCAGGCTGTCATTGGTGTACATGTAATGGATCGCAAAACGCAGGTCGCGAAACAGGTTGCCGCGATAGGTGTTGTCGCGCGAGGTGTTAGAGAAAATCCCGTCGCGCCCGTAGCGGATTTCGTTGTCCTCCACCACCGAGCCGGGTGCATTCCACACATAGACCCCGTTGCCGCGATCATTCATCCGCGCCAGACGCAGCCCCTCGATGCGGTTGCCCTTCACCAGCGCATCGCGCGCACCGTGAATATCGACCCCCACAAGGTTGCCGCGAATGTCATTGTCGATCACGCGGGCGCGGGTGGCCTTCTTCGTCAGCTTCACGCCTGAATCAATCGTGTCATGCGAGCGTCCCGATCCCGTCACCGTCAGCCCTGTCACTGTCACATCCGCCGTGTTGATCGTGATGACGGAGCCAGCCCCTGCACCGTCGATCACAGCCCCCTTCGCACCCGTCAGACGCAAAGGGGTCTCGATGACCAGCGGGCCGACATATCGCCCCGCCGAAAGCACGATCTCGTCCCCTGCCGCAGCATCCGCTACGGCAGAGGCAAGCGCCCCGTCCCCCGCCCGCACCTCAATACGCTCCGCAGCCACGGGGGCGGCGAGGCACAAGGCGGCAAGAAGGCAAGCGACAGGACGGATCATCATGCAGGCTCCACAAACATCCGCCCGCGCATTTCCATGTGCAGCGCGTGACAGAACCACTGGCAATAATACCAGTAGACACCCGGTTTCGCGGCGGTGAAGGTCACCGAGGCCGTGGCCTGCGGTGCGACTTCCATCGCGACCCCGTGGTTGCCGAGGGTAAAGCCGTGGGTCAAATCGTCGATGTCATCGAGGTTGGTGACATACACCGTCACCTCGTCACCCTCCTTGACGGTAAAGCTCGACAGGCTGAACTCCGGCGCCTGGCTGGACATCCAGACTCGAACCTTGTTGCCGTCGCGGATGACCGTGTCCTGCCAGTCATCAATGTCGACACCGTCGATCTCGGCCTGCGCGCGCGCATCGGCAAACATCGGATCATTGCGATCCCAGACATCCACCGGATTGACGATATCGCGCCGCACCAAAATCACGTCATGCGGTTCGGCAAAGGTCGGCCCGTCATGCACGACCTTCATATTGTCTGTCGAAATGTCGATGATCTGCTCGTTTTCGGGCTTGAGCGGGCCGACATTGATGAAACGGTCCTTGGAGAACTTGTTCAGCGAAATAAGCCACTTGCCATCCGCCTCCTTGGTCTCGCCCATAGTGGTGTGGTTGTGACCGGGTTGGTAATGCACATCAACCTTCGACACGATCGGGTCCACCTCCGCGCCAGCATAGGCTTCCACCGCCTTGGCGATGTCCCACTTCACGATCTGGCTGTCGAGGAACAATGTCGTATAGGCAAACCCCTTGCCGTCAAATGCGGTATGAAGCGGTCCAAGCCCCAACTCGGGTTCCGCCACCACAGCCGAGCGCGGATCGGCATCGGCGTCAAAGAGCGCGTCCAGTTTGGTCACGTCCAACACGGTGCAGGTGGGCGACAGTTTGCCCGCAACCACAACGTGTTTCATGTCAGGCGCGGTGTTGATGCCGTGCGGGCTGTTGGGCACAGGAATGTAGCGGGTGTATTTCTTGTTCTGTCCCTTGCTCCCGTCGATGACCTTCACGCCGTTCAGCTCGATATAGTCACCTGCAGCAATCCCTGCTTCGATTTCGGCAATATTGAAGACAACGACGTGGTCACGCTCGGCTTCCATCATCTCCGGCAGGGTCATCCCCATTTCCGAGTTGTAGGAGGTCGAGAATGCGTATTTGCCCTGATAGTCGCAATCCGTGTTGTCGAGGTTGCCCGACACCATCACCTGCCAGGAGATCTCCATCGTGTCACCGTCAATCGCGGTGAAAAAGTTCACATACTTTTCGGGCTCGTCGAGCACCGACCCGTCATTAACCATGGGTGTCTCGTCCTCGCCATTGGCAAAGACATAGCCCGTGCGCGGGAATTTCTGCGGACGCAGACCGTGGATCGCTTTGGCGTTCGGGATGTCGATGATCTTGTCTGTTTTCATCACATCACAACGGATACGGGCCACGCGCGTGTTGGCCTTGTCGTTCACAAAGATGAAACGGCCGTCATAGGTGCCATCGGTGAAGGACATATGCGGGTGGTGCAAATCGCCGTTGTCGTGGACCTTCTTGCCCTGCGCCGCCAGATACTCCTTGGTCTCGGGCAGCATGTTCTCGGTGAGGACTTTGAGCGACTCGTTGGTCTGGCCCCAGCCCGTTGCAGAGCAGCGATTGAATACCGGCACCCGCATCAATTCGCGCATCGACGGAAAGCCGAGGATGCGCAATTCACCGGTCTGACCCGAGGACCAGAAACCGTAATACTCATCCAGTTCACCGGGAACCGGGCTGAGGTGATCCGTGGCCTGCGCCATCGCGCTGCCCGTACCCGCAGCCGTCGCAACCGCTGCCCCGCCAGCCAGCAGGCCCAGCCTGCCCCCTGTTCCTCCGATAAAAGCTGCCCCCGTAGCTGTCGCGCCCATGAAGCCGCGACGGCTCAGACCTTTATTCTCCGATTTAGACATGGTGTTTCCTTTCCCTAAGTGCGGATGTTGGGATGATTTTCGATCTCGGCTGTTTTGAGAGCCGACAGATCGGGTGAACTGACTTTCGCGCGCCGTTTCTCTTTCTTGATCACGACAGGACAAAAATCTTTGGACTGGTAGAGCACCTGACAATGCATGCAGTTGACGCATTCGTTCGGGTTGATCTCACCGGTTGGATGTATCGCCTGCACCGGACATTGATGCGCGCAGGTCTGGCAGGGGCTTCCGCATTCCTTGTAGCGTTTGAGCCAGTCGAACATGCGCAGCCGTGCTGGGATCGCCAGAGCCGCTCCCAGCGGACACAGGTAACGGCAATAGAACCGCTCCACGAAAAGCCCCGCGATCAGGAGAGCTGCGACATAGGCCACGAAAGGCCATGCCCGCATGAATTTCAGAATAATCGCGGTTTTGAACGGCTCTACCTCGGCCAGATGTTCGGCCTGTTCGATGGAGTAAAGCGACACCCCGAACAGCCCGAGGAAGATCATGTATTTGACCGCCCAGAGCCGCTCATGCAGCCCCCAAGGCAGGGTCCATTGCGGAATGCCGATCTTGCGCGCGATCTGGTTGGTGATCTCCTGCAAGGCGCCAAAGGGACACAGCCAGCCGCAATAGGCTCCACGCCCCCAGAACAACAACGCCGCCGCCACCGAAAACCACAAGATGAACGTCAGCGGATCAAGCAGAAACGCTTGCCAGCTGAACTCCGTCATTAATGCGCCGAACAGCGCCATGAGGTTCACCACCGAAAGCTGGGCGTTCCACATCCAGCCGAGGCAAACGAGTGTCACACTCAGAAATGCCATGCGGAACCAGAACGTCACCCGTGCCGAGCGCGTCAGCTGCATCTGGAAGAAAAATGCCAGCGTCAGTACAGACAACATGGCGCCGACCACTATGATCTGCGGGGTCTTGTCCTGCCAAATCCGTTTCCAGAGTGCGGCCTGAGCCTGCGCCTCGGTTGAAGTCTCTGCCGCGACGGTAACAGGTTGGGATGCGGAAATCGGTGTCAGATATGTCGAGGGCAACCGATACCCCAAGTCAAAGGTGGTAAAGACCTTTTCAATCGCCGCCACTTCACGCTGCACCAAAAGCTGCAAGCGGAACGGTTTCGTCGGATCAAAGCCAACATCGGCGGGTATTTTGAACAGATCCCGCTCTGTAAATTCCGGCGCATCCGCCGCCGCGATGCTGCCCATGCGGCGATGCCCACGGTCGCGAAACCGCACCGACACATCGTCTTGAATAAGCACGATCCGGTCAAAAATCCCGCCACGCACATAGCCCGACCCCTTGAAGGAATAGAGTCCGCGCCCGGTCACTGCGATCGCGTGTTCACCCTCTTCGAGCCAGCCCTGAAGATTGCTGTTTTCCGCCTCGCCCAGAATGGCCTCGCCAATCCCCGGCACCGAGACCAGCGCCATTTGCATATCGATGAACACCGTCTCCGGCGCTTCGGTCAATGCACGTTTGGCCGCCCGCGGGTCATCCATTTCAGCGAACGCGGTGTTGATCTGGCCAACATCAAGGGACATCCGGCGCACCGTGCCATCGCCCTCCATCTCCATCCAGCTTTTCGGCGCTTTGGCCTCTGGATTGATGGCAAATTTCGGCCCTGTATCTTCGACCTGTTGCAGGCCGCCAAGGCCCAGCGCACGGGCAACCTTGATACCGGACCGGATAATGCTGTCATCAATCACCATCACCGTCACGGTTGCCCCGGAAATGATGTTGAGATCATGACTTTCGCCACCGGAAGCCGCCTCTTCGACAAGGTTCACACCCTTGTAATCGGCCACCATGGATTTGATTTTTGTGTCGGGAATACCAATCAGAACGATTGGTTCGGAGTGCTTTACAAGCTTGATACCCAGCACGCGCGCGTTGTCGTCAACAGCCACCATCGTGTGGATCGGCTTGCCCGAATATCCCGTTGTACCAACGAAATCCGAGGTGATGAACACCCAGCCCAGCCGGGTATCTCCGGCCAACACGGGTGCGACAGGAACATCGTCGCGGATGGGGCCAAACGCATCGGCCCCCTCGACGATATCGGAGGGGGTCTCACTTTGCAGGAATCCGGTGAGAACGGGTTGGGCGGTTTGGGCCGCGGCGTCACCTATGGTCACGAAGGCGGAGAAAACCAGTGCAGAAAGCAGGCAGATCAGCCTGTTCAGGGACATCAAAAAAGATTTGTAAAAACGGGGCATGTGTCAAACCTTGCTCTGGCTGGGAGGTCCACGGGACGGTTGCCAGATGCGCTTGCTGCGCTCTGGCAAAGTGTTCAGTGTGAGTTGAACGCGTTCCCCCTGCGTCGCCGACGGACAATTGAAGGTCTGCGCGGACAGCGCAGCCATCGGCACGAGGGAACAATCCGCGCAATGTGCGCATTCTTGTGTGTCTTTCGGGGAAACGGGTTCACCAGAAGCATTCAACGTGATCGTTTCGGTGCCGTTCTGCCCACAGATGACAATGTTCGTCTGTCCCGCCCGCGCAATCCCGTGCGCGGTTTTGAGAATCCCCGACATCCCCGCCGAAGCCGTCAGGCTCAGCGCGAGAATCGCGATCATCACAAGGGGTGCAAAACGTGTCATGCCCGCGGGTGTGCGCCCGTCCGGTCACAGACGCCTTGACTTTAATCAAAAATCTAAGCTTTAAAGTTTATGCTAAGTAATTGCAAAACATGAATATATATGCTTGTTTTCTAAATTTAAGCACAAATACGCTTACGTCTCGGCCCGTTTAAGGCACCACGAATTTTCTACGCTTATCAGTATCCCACGCGTGACTCGCAAATCTCCTTACTGCGCGTTTTCAACGCGGTCGGATCGGTACGGCGGGATTTGTAATGATAGGTCGAGCAATCAAACCGCCCGGCGAGCCGTCGTAGAAATTGCAATGAACGAAACCTTTTTCGCCATTGGTTTAAGAGCAATGGTCGAGTGCCGTCGCGGAGAGCTTCTTTCAATTCTTGAAGCGCGAACGTATTCGGCGGAGGACATACCTCACACGCAACGCCGCAAGGCAGGACGTGTTCGACTACATCGAGATTTTTTACAACCCGACACGCAAGCACACTAACAACGGAATGCTGTCGCCAGTTGACTATGAAATCAAACAAAGGAAAATGAACAAGGCAGGTGTCAAGGAAATGAGGGGCACCTCAGATAGCAACAGTTCACCCCTTCCTAGCTCACCTTATCTGAAGTGATGCCCCCCAAAAACCTTTTGGAGTGTTGCTCGCATTTTAACCGTAAGCAACACTCCCAATCTGTACCGGTTAAGACAGGAGAGCCATTTTCACAGAACCGAGACAGATAGTCTTCATCGCATACGTGCTTCAGCCTAGATCTTCTGGACGCACTACTGCGGGCAGATTCTGATAACAGACCGGACGCAAAAAGCGCCGGATCGCCATGGTTCCAACCGAAGTCGCCCCGAAATTCGTCGATGCCGGATAGGGTCCGCCATGCACCATGCTATCGACGACCTCAACACCGGTCGGGAAACCGTTGAACAAGACACGTCCAGCCTTGCGCTCCAGTACGGGCAAAAGGTCACACGCAAGATCGGTGTCACCCTCGTCCATATGCACTGTGGCAGTCAGTTGACCCTCGAATCCCCGCGCCAGTTCCGGCATCGCGGCCCCATCTGCAACACGCACCACTAGACTAAGCGGACCGAAGACTTCTTCAGTCAAAGCATGGTCTTCAAGAAACGCGTCTGCGGTCACTTCGTAGAGGTTCGGGCTCGCCTGACGGCCCTCGGACTCACTGGTGTAAACGGGAGTGACCGAATTCCGGTTCTCGAACCGTTCTTTGCCCGCGCGATAGGCTTCAGCCATACCCGATGTCAACATGAGTTGCGGCGCAATTTCCTTGAGTGCGCCGGCAGTGGCAGCAACAAATGCATCTCCATCGCTTCCTGTCGGAACAACTGCGATGCCGGGATTGGTGCAAAGCTGACCCACTGAGCCAGTCATGGATGCGGCCCACCCCTTCCCTAAATCGGCAGCACGAGAGGCAAGGGCATGCGGCAGCAAAAACATCGGGTTCACTGATCCTAGCTCACCAAAGAACGGAATCGGTTCTGAACGTGCTGCGCACAGGTCGAACAAAGCACGCCCCCCGCCAAGGCTTCCCGTGAACCCCACGGCCTTAATGATAGGATGCTGCACAAGCGCAGTGCCCACCTCTCGCTTGCCACCCTGCACCATCGAGAACACACCTTTATGCTGATCGGTGCGCTGGATGGCTGCATAGATAGCTTCGGCAACGATTTCGCCGGTGCCGGGGTGGGAGGAGTGCCCCTTGACAATAACGGGACAGCCCGCAGCAAGCGCCGCTGCTGTATCCCCGCCCGCAACAGAAAAAGCCAACGGAAAATTTGAAGCGCCAAACACAGCCACCGGCCCGATCGGTCGTTGCATCATCCGCAAATCAGGACGCGGCATTGGCTGCCGGTCGAGCAAGGCTTCATCATGGCGCACATCCAAATAGTCGCCTTTAAGGATGGTTTGAGCAAACAAGCGTAACTGTGCAACTGTGCGACTCCGCTCCCCATTCAACCGCGCTTCCGGCAGCCCTGTTTCGCGACAACCTATATCGGTGATTTCGTCAGCGCGGGCTTCGATTTCGTCAGCAATAGCTTCAAGAAATGCGGCTCGATCTTTGCGTGAGGCATAGCCGTAAGACCAAAAAGCATCTTCGGCGGCATGCGCCGCGCGGTCCACCAGATCAACCGTTCCCATTGAGAAACTCGAAGGCGCTCCATGGGCTGGTTCATTTACAAACTTTGCATCTGTTTCAACCCATTCTCCTGCAATCAGATGTTTTCCATGCGGGGTGAACATCATTACGTATCCTTTCATTATTTCGGGAATAATCGGAAGGCTCCGGATCCGAAACCTTCCGTCATAGCAGTTATTCAAAGCAGCAAACTCACTCACACTTCCAGCGCAGAAGTCCGCTGATGTTCGGGATTAAGATTCCGAGGAAGTGCCTCAGTCAGTGACTGTCCTTGCCAACGGCATTGCCCCTGCAGCCCTTCAAGAAATCAAGATCCGCTCCGGTATCCGCTCCACCTACATGATTTTGATGCAGATAGGCGTAGCCACTGGTCACAATCTCGTGGCGCGGTTTCCATGCCGCCAGACGTGCTTTTAGCTCGGCATCAGAAATATCAAGATGCAAGCGGCGATTAGGCACATCCAGTTCAATCATATCGCCGGATTGCACCACCCCCAGAGGACCGCCCGCTGCAGCTTCGGGCGCGGTATGCAATACCACTGTGCCATAGGCCGTGCCGGACATTCTCGCGTCTGAAATTCGCACCATATCAGTCACCCCCTTCCGCAACACTTTGGGCGGCAAACCCATATTGCCGACCTCTGCCATGCCAGGATAACCTTTAGGACCGCAGTTCTTCAGAACCATAATGCAGGTTTCATCGATATCTAGCGTCTCGTCATTAATGCGAGTCTTATAGTCGTCAATATCCTCGAATACGATGGCGCGACCACGGTGGGTCAAAAGATGCGCGCTGGCTGCGGAGGGTTTGAGAACAGCCCCATTGGGAGCCAAGTTCCCGCGCAGCACTGCAATTCCTCCTTGCTCGGTCAATGCATGGTCTACAGGACGGATCACATCCTCGTTCCAGTTGCGCACATCACGCACCTCATCCCAGATAGTCTGCCCCGAAACGGTCAAGGCATCCTTGTGTAACTGGCCACATTCCCCTAAATTTTTAATCACTACGGGCAGACCTCCGGCATAGAAGAACTCCTCCATCAAATATTCACCGGAGGGCATCAGGTTCACGATGGTCGCCACATCCCGTCCACAACGGTCCCAATCATCAAGCGTCAGATCAACACCTACCCGCCCCGCAATGGCCAGAAGATGCACCACCGCATTGGTCGAACCGCCAATGGCACCGTTCGTGCGGATCGCGTTCTCGAAAGCCTGCTTTGTCATAATATCCGAAGGTTTGAGATCATCCTTGACCATCTGCACGATCCGGCGCCCCGACATCTGGGCCATCACACGACGTCGGCTGTCGACCGCAGGGATTGCAGCATTTCCAGAGAGCGCCATACCGAGTGCCTCTGCCATTGAAGCCATCGTCGAAGCCGTACCCATCGTGTTGCAGGTGCCGGTTGAGCGCGACATGGACTGCTCCGCCTCCAGAAATTCCTCTTGTGTCATCTTCCCTGCCTTCACATCCTCGGAAAATTTCCAAAGATGCGTGCCGGATCCCACACGTTCGCCGCGAAAAGACCCGTTCAGCATCGGCCCACCTGTGACCACAATCGAAGGAACATCACAGCTTGCAGCCGCCATCAGCAACGATGGCGTGGTCTTATCGCAGCCCACCATCAAGACGCAGCCGTCAATCGGTTGACCGCGAATTGTTTCCTCAATCGATAAGGCGGCGAGGTTGCGAAACATCATCGCCGACGGACGAAAGGTATTCTCGGACGCAGAAAAAACCGGTACCTCTACAGGAAAACCACCTGCCTCCCAGATGCCCGCCTTCACCTTTTCGGCAAGGTCGCGCAAATGCCCGTTGCAGGGTGTCAGATCCGACCAGGTGTTCATGATTCCAATGATGGGACGTCCATCAAAGAGATCGTGCGGATAGCCTTGATTTTTGAGCCAGCCACGATGATAGATCGTGTCACGCGAATTGCCTCCGTACCATTCTTGTGACCGAAGCTTGCGCGGCCAAGGTGCGGGAGTGAAAGTACTTGCTGTCATGACCTGCCTCTCCTTCACAATGACTTCACGTCGATCAGACCCTGCTCTGGCGCCTGAGCCAACGGATTGCTCAGGGCCTGACCAAATTCAGGCGCCGAAATTTCAAACACATCACCCGGTTGTGTCTTGATGCCAGACCCGAAAGAAAGGGTTGCAGTGCCGAACATATGCACATGCAGATCGCCTGACCTCCTGAAAGGAGCGTATTTGAAATGATGGTGCTCCAGATTGGAAATTGTGTGGGACATATTGTCTTCACCCGACAAAAAGGGTTGATCAAAGAGAACCTTATCCCCACGCAATATGCGTGAACGCCCTTCGATATGGCGAGGCAAAGCACCCAGCCGCATTTCAGGTCCGAAAGCTGCCGGTCGCAGTTTGGAATGTGCCAGATAGAGGTAGTTGAGCTTCTCCGTCACATGATCGGAAAATTCATTCGCAAGGGCAAACCCCACGCGGCACGGCGTGCCATCGAGACCGATCAAATAGAAACCCGCTATTTCAGGCTCTTCCCCACCATCCAGAGCAAAATCCGGCGAGATCAGCGGGTCACCATGAGCCACTGCCTCACTGCCCGGCCCTTTGTAAAACCACTCTGGCTGTGCCCCGACGGTTCCTCGGTTGGGTTTTCCACCTTCCAATCCAAGCTGGAACATCTTCATTGAATCCGACACATGGCCTTCGGATTTCGCATGCATGGAATTGCGTGTCGAAGCCGATCCTGTATGAGTCAACCCTGTACCACATAGATACATACGTGCGGGCTCGGGATGGCGCATCGGCACATCAAGATGTCCCTGACTGGCGAGGAGAGCCAGATCGACAGTTTCTCCGCCTGATGGCAAAACCTGTGACAATGGTAGCGCACGCGCGATGGCCTCTTGTGCCAGATCATATGTCGTGGCTTGAGCAATCAGCCGCGCGTTTGAAACGTCGGTATTCTCGTCACGAATAACGACACCGCCAGATTTAAGCTGGCTCAGATAGACGGGCATTTCAAATACATCCTTGTAATTGACCTGATTTTTGATGGCCGTGCATGGCGACAAAACGGACCAGTAGGAAGTCGTCCAGACGGCTACCTGCTCTTCGTTCAGTAGACCTTCGTCTTGTCCGTCGCGCGAGCAGGAGCGGTTGCATGGAAGTCCTCCAACAACTTCGATGCTCCGAGCGCCAAAAGTCCAACGTCATGACCAATGGCAACAAAAGTTGCACCTAACTCAGCATAATGTTTAGACAACGCCAAATCGCCTATCAGAATACCTGCGGCTTTTCCGTGGCGAATGATGCGAGCGATCATGTCCTCGATCACATCCTGCACATGAGGGTGGGCGGGATTATCCAGGTGGCCGAGGCTGGCGGCCAGATCGGCTGGACCAATAAAGACACCGTCCACACCATCCACCGAGGCGATTTCGTCAAGGTTTTCCAGCCCTTTGGTCGTTTCAACCTGAACCAGAAGGCAGGTTTCTGCATCTGCTGTGAGCGTGTAATCGGATATCCGACCGAAATCGGAGGCACGTCCCACCACCGCTCCCACACCGCGAATACCATGCGGCGGGTAGCGCATTGCCCGTACCAATGCCTGCGCCTGCTCTGCGGTTTCGACCATCGGCACCAAAATAGTTTGCGCACCTGCATCAAGAATCTGTTTGATAATCCAAGCTTCTCCCACAGGCGGGCGGACAATAGCGTGAGATCGGCTCCCACGGAGAGCAGCGATTTGTCCTGATATGGTCACCAAGTCATTCGGACCATGTTCACCGTCAATCAACAGCCAGTCATAGCCCGCATTTGCACAAAGCTCCGTGCAATAAGGGCTGGCCAGATCCTGCCAAAGACCGATCTGCAAACGACGTTCGGCCAAGGCGGCCTTGAAAAGATTGTGAGGGGCGGGCATGTCCAAGCTCCTTGAATAAACAGGTTGAAAGGCAGCAGGCAGACCACCGTCGACCTACAGAATTTGTCCGTTGATAACGCGGGCAGGAAACGAAACCCGAAGCACCAACTCCGCCTGCAACCCTTCAGGGTGGTTCTAACGTTTCACCGGCACAGTCTCCCGTGCATAATCTAAACCGGACCCCGCCCTTGTCTGGCGGAGTCCTTAGAGACAATAAAGATGCGCTTAATTACTGCGCATCTCGGTCAGAGTACTCTGGACCATTTCGACAACATCAGCACCGATCTCGGTCTTGTGCTTGTCATAAACCGGCTGAGATTTTTCCAGCATCCGTTCAAGTTCTTCGGCGGAGACGACATTGAACTGAAGCCCCTCCTCCTCCATCTTGGCAAGAGATTCCTGATTCAGCGTTTGGATCACTTCGCGTTCCACATCACGACCCACCGCAGCACAATCACGCAAAGCAGCTTGTTCTTCAGGAGAGTAGGTGTCGAAGATCGCCTTCGAGAACAGGAATAGGAACGGAGTGTAACTATGCTTGGTTTCGCTGATGTAGCTCTGGACCTCATAGAATTTAGAGGTGTCGATCGTAACATAGGGGTTTTCCTGTGCATCGATCGCCTTAGTCTCCAGCGCCGAGAAAACTTCCCCGAATGACATGGGCGTCGCATTGGCCTCGAAGTTCGAGAATGTGTCGAGGAAAATGTTGTTCTGCATAACACGCATCTTCAGTCCCTCGAAATCCTCCCACTTGGTGATCGGACGTTTGGAGTTCGACACATTGCGGAAACCGTTCTCCCAATAGGCCAGATTGACCAAACCGACTTTTTCCAGCTTTTCGTTAATGAAATCTCCGAATTCGCCATCCATAACAGCATAGGCCTCTTCGTTCGAGCGGAAGAGAAACGGCAAGTCGAACACACCAAGCGCCGGCTCAATCCCGACGAGCGGCGAAGATGATGTCACCACCGCTTCCTGTACGCCCGAGCGCAGGGCTTGCGTAGCTTGAAGGTCGCCGCCAAGTGCGCCGCCCCAGAATCCTGTCATCTTCATCTTTCCGCCAGTCCGGTCATCAAGACAGGCCTGCATGGCATCCATTCCGTTATGAACCGGATGGTCTTCGGCCACCCCGTTAGAGACACGGAAGTTCCGGTCTTTGAAATCAGCAAGAGCAGGGTTTGCCACTGCGCAGACGACCGTGGCCATAAGGGCAGCTTTCAGTTTGGAATTTTTCATGAGATCCTCCCATCATCAAGTGAAAAAGTTTCATAGTTTGAAGGTGTAGCAAGGTTCAGTAGAACCAATTTGCTGGCACAATGACGATCTGCGGGAACAGAACCAAAGTCAGGATGACAAGGATCTGTGCCAACAGGAACGGCCAAACACCAACGATTACGCGGCCAAGGGGTAACCTCCCCACCCCACTGACCACGTTGAGCACCACACCGACCGGCGGCGTCAGTAGGCCGATGCAGCAATTCATGATAAACATGACCCCAAAATAGACGGGATCGATGCCAGCTTCCTTGATAATCGGCAACAAAACCGGCGTAAGGATCAAGATGGTCGGCGTGAGATCCAACGCTGTGCCGACGACAAGAACCAATGCCATAATGGCCAACATCAACAGGATTGGACGATCAATCAGGGGCTCGATATAGCCTGAAATCTCAGCCGGGATATTGGCGGCAGTAATCAGCCAGGCCGACACAAGCGCAGCACAGACAAGGAACATGACCGCCGCCGTTGTGCGCCCGGCATTCAATAGAACCTGTGACAAATCTCTCAATTTCAGTTCGCGATAAACACAAGTACCTACAAACAAAGCATAAAAGGCGGCGATGACAGCAGCTTCTGTCGGCGTTACAATTCCGAACTTGATCCCACCAAGGATAATCACCGGCATTCCCAATGCCCAGATCGCCCGACCACCAGTATGAACGCGTTCTTCCCAGTTCGCTTTAGGCAAGGTCGCCACATCGTCGTTGCGGGCGACGATGATCCATGTCGCGATCAGAACGACCCCCATCAGGACACCCGGCACGATCCCTGCCATGAACAGTTTGGAGATCGATATATTCCCTGCAACACCGAGGATAATAAAAGCCATTGATGGTGGAATTACAGGTGCAATCACGCCTCCCGCCGCAATCAGACCTGCAGAGCGTGGCAAATGATATCCCGCCTTCGCCATCATCGGCAGCAATATCGCCGCCAGTGCAGCACTATCCGCTGCTGCAGAACCCGAGATGCTGGCGAGGATTACTGCGGCAAAGATCGCCACAATCCCCAGACCGCCCCGGATATGACCTACACAGGCGATCGAAAAGTCAATAATGCGTTTTGAAAGGCCGCCCGCATTCATTAATTCCCCAGCCAGAATGAAGAAGGGAATAGCCAGAAGAGTAAAGGTATCCGCTCCGATCATCATGTTCTGTGCGATGATCTGAGTGTTGAACATACCCATGTAGCTCATGAGAGAAACGCCACAGAGAATCAGCGCAAAGGCGACCGGCACACCTGTCATCATCGCCCCGATCAGAGATACGATAAATACAACAAGAGTCATTGTGCCCCTCCTTCTCTGCCGGAGGCAGGCGTCTCGTCAAATTGATGACGTTCGCCGGCAAAGGCAGCAATTTCATCTTCGGTAATCCGCCCTGTAACCAACCGCAGGAAACGCGTCGCTGTAATCAGTGCAATCATCACCGCAGTGAACATCCCGGTTCCGTAGACCCATGCCATAGAAAGCCCCGAAACAGGCGCGGTCATGCTGGCGTTGATCGGAAGCTGCTTCCATGTGCCGAGAAACAGCACCCAAGAACAACCGAGGATCAGAAGGTCAGAAACACCCATCATCAGCATCCGCCCACGTCGTCCAAGTGCTGCGACAAAGGTTTCCATTCCCATATGCATATTGTGCCGATGGGCCACGACGGCACCGATAAAGGTCAGCCAGACAAAAAAGAATCTCGATAGTTCTTCCGAGACAGGAATGCCGGAGTTTAGGCCGTAGCGCAGAACCACATTCAGAAAA
The DNA here is from genome assembly GCF_900114135.1 of Celeribacter halophilus. Classification (GTDB taxonomy): domain Bacteria; phylum Pseudomonadota; class Alphaproteobacteria; order Rhodobacterales; family Rhodobacteraceae; genus Celeribacter; species Celeribacter halophilus. The sequence goes on along the minus strand of NZ_FORY01000010.1, from coordinate 106,585 downwards.
ACCATCACGGCCATTCCCGCTAGAAGCAGGATCATCACCAGATCAAGAAGACGGTAGAAAAGATCAATTATACGGGCCATGATCACACCTTCTCCCCGAGACCTCGGGAGAACAGGTTGCGGAACAGGGCCACTGTGCCAAACGACCATTCCGGACAGGCATCGCTGTAATCTACACTGTTCACCAAACATCCCAGAGACGGAGCCGAGATCTCGACGCGGTCTCCCGTTTCATGCGTAAACCCTTGCCCAACACCGTGGCGGTCCTTAGTTGGCGCAAACATTGTGCCAAGGAACAATACAGCGCCGTCTGGGTACTGGTGAGAGCGGTTGCGCATTTGTCCGACAAGATCAGTAGGGCTGCGCGAGATTGCCTGCATCGGACTTTCGCCCGTCATTGTGAACCCGTCTTCACCTTCAACGGAAAGCGACACAACAACCTTATCAAGATCGTCGAACGCGAACGTATCATCAAAAAGGCGGATAAACGGCCCGAGAGCACAAGAGGCATTGTTGTCTTTTGCTTTTCCTAGAAGCAGCGCCGAACGCCCTTCTACATCACGCAGATTGACATCATTGCCGAGAGACGCGCCAACAATGCTTCCGTCCGCGCGCAAAACCAATACAACTTCAGGCTCCGGATTGTTCCAATGGGACATTGAGTGGATACCCACGCGCTCACCGCATCCTACTGCGGACATGGGTTGTGACTTTGTAAAAATCTCGGCATCCGGTCCGATACCGACCTCGAGATACTGAGACCACAGACCCATATCTTGTAGCAACGTCTTGACTTGCGCCGCCTTGGCGGAGCCCGCCTTGATATCACGTAGGTTCTCCCCGATGACAGGTGCTAGACGTCCACGGATTTCCTGCGCACGAGCAGCATCGCCTCTTGCCTGCTCTTCAATCACACGCTCCAACATACTTTCCGCAAACGTCACGCCCGCAGCCTTCAGGGCTTGTAAATCCACAGGCGCCAGAAGACGCCCTGAAGTCCCATCGAGGAACTCATCAAGTCCTCCCAGACAAGGTAGGTCGTCACGCTCCAATATACGAAAGAGATCGTCGCGCTCTAGAAGCCCTGACATGGTTGCGGCGATAGCCGTCAAATCGAAAACCAGAGCATTACGCAGCGTGACTACGCAAGGACCGCCCTGCTCCTCCGACCAGACACGACCGACGAGTGCAGCCTGATGATGATCAGCCGGCAAGATATGATCAGCCTTCAACTTATCCGCTAAAGCCAATTGAGACCCTCCCTTGAATTGGCAGAGCGCCTCCATACGCCCTGCAAGACACCTGTTGTCTGACAACATTACAATAGCATGAGTGTCTGAGGCGCAAGCCCTAATCTGGCAATGTATAGAAAAAACTTAAATTTATATTTTATGAATAAAATTCGATACTTAACCCAATCCTGAGGGCTGAACCAATCAAATGACGCCGCATTGCTGCACGCGCCATGACCGGATCCTTTGTGCGGATCGCGTCTCGAATAGCCGTGTGCTCCTCAACCGTGCGAGAAATCACATCCTCCAGTTGGCCCTCTGTGCGCGCGATCACAATCACATGGCTGATTCGATCCGATATCGCGCCGACGAACTGTGAAAAATAGTCATTTCCGGTAGATTCCGCGATAATACGGTGAAAATCGAGATCCGCTGCAACCCCGGAGTTTCCCCAATCCTCTGTGTTGCATATCCGCACAAGCGCAGCACTGAGCGCCGCCATGTGTTCCTCAGTGTGATGGACTGCCGCAAGAGCTGCAGCCTCCATCTCCAACGGAATCCGCAGTTGATAGAGTGATTGAAAATCATTTTTATCCATAGACTTAGCGTCATCCAACTGAATCTGACGATCTGGGCGCTTCATAACAAACGCCCCTACACCCTGCCGAGTTTCCACTAGTCCTTCACTTTTGAGTTGAGCTATGGCTTCACGCACAACGGTACGGCTGACCCCGAAACTTTTGGACAAAGCGTGTTCAGTCGGTAATTTCTCTCCGGCTTTGAGAGAGCCATCATAAATTCGCTTGGCAAACTCCGACGCAATTCGCGTCGGAAGATGAGCAACACGTTTGATTTGTCCAAATTCATTGTCCATTAAATTTCCCCTTGCCTGACAAGCAGACCACTCCCGTCACAGGTCGATCTGGCACCCTCTATTCATCGTCAACGCCGGATCAATCGCGCTACGGACAGACTCCAGCAATCGGCGGTGAACATCGGTAAGTCTTTGACTGAAATCGTCTTTTTTTAGACGCCCGATCCCGTGCTCTGCGCTTATTGAACCGTTATAGCGGTCCAAAACCTCATTGGCGATCTGTTTGGCGCAGTAGATCTGCTCATCCACATCTCCGCGGCTCCCTGGCAATACGTTCAAATGCACATTCCCATCGCCCACATGACCATAAGACACGCAGATTGCATCTGGCATTTCAGTCCCAATTTTTGCCTCTACCTCCGAAACGAACTCGGCCATCCGCGATAGGGGTACGGAAATATCGGTACGCAAATGCTTCCCACGCTTGGCCTGCCCTTCGTTCATACCCTCGCGGATCAGCCACAAATTACGCGCCTGCGCCTGCGACGTCGCGATCACCCCATCGAGGGCTAACCCTTCCTCAAAGGCAAACTCGACGAAGCGGACCATCAAGTCGTCTATATCGACCAATCCGGAACCGGAAAGCTCCATCAAGACATAAGCGGGATATTCTGCCTGCATTGGCAGAACGAGGTCCGGCATACCCTCTTTCGCTAATTCAAAGGCTATAGGCGGCATAAACTCAAAGGCCGACATCAGATCACAACATTGCCGCCGCGCTCGGCGATAGAGCGTAATTGCATCTTCCAGAGACCCAAGCGCTAGAAGAGCTGTTGCCACCTGCTCCGGCGCAGGCAAGAGCTTGACCGACACAGCAGTAATAATACCAAGAGTGCCTTCTGACCCAATGAAAAGTTGTTTAAGATCAATACCTCTATTGTCCTTTCGCAAACAATTCAGCCCCTCGAACAAACTGCCATCAGGAAGCACAACCTCCAGCCCAAGCAACAACTCGCGCGTCATTCCATAGCGCAAAACATTCACCCCACCCGCATTGGTGGCCACATTGCCTCCCAGACGGCAACTGCCCTGCGCACCCAATGCCAGCGGGAAATAAAGCCCCTCCTGCGCTACCTTCTCTTTCAAATCTTCTAACACGATCCCTGCCTCAACCACCGCTGAAAAGTTATCGGCATCAAGGCTGCGAATTTTTGTCATCCGCTCTAAAGACACAACCACCTGACGGTCGGGCGCATCGGGCACTGCGCCCAGCACCAATCCGGTATTGCCGCCCTGTGGGACAACTTGCAGGCCGAGATCAATCGCCGCACGTACGCAATCCTGCACCTCCGCCGTGCTGCGCGGGCGCAGTACGGCCACAGCATCGGACTGGATATCGCCGTGCCAGTCACGACAATAGACGGCAACATCAGTGCCGGTGACGACAATCTCACATCCCAGACGAGCCTCCAACGCCTGCACAAACTCTGCACGCGTCTCACTCTTATCTTCATGCCCTTTTATGGCGTCCATCGCCGTCCCTCCGCAAAACCAGGCCCTTTCAGGCAAATCTTCTCTTGTCTTTCCTATCATGTTGTCCGACAACATTACAAGTTGGGATCGGCGGGGAGATCGGTCCGATGATATGCGGAGGAACACATGCACATTCTAATAATTGGCGCTGCCGGAATGATCGGGCGCAAACTCACTCAACATCTACTGGAAACAGGCCGTCTGGCCGACAAGCCCATAAGTTCAATTGACCTGGTAGATGTCATCACCCCCGAGACACCTCAAAGCACCGGTGCGGTTATAACCTGCCGCCAGGCCGATCTGTCAGATCCCGCCACAGCACCAGCCCTGGTGGAAAGTCGACCTGATGTCATCTTCCACCTGGCCGCCATTGTGTCTGGCGAAGCGGAAGCGGATTTTGACAAAGGATACCGCATCAACCTTGACGGAACACGCGCTCTCTTTGACGCTATTCGAACGCAACATGACACTCGAAGCTATCGGCCACGGGTAGTGTTTGCCTCTTCCATTGCCGTGGTCGGCGCACCCTTGCCATATCCGATCCCTGATGACTTCCACACAACACCGCTTACGAGCTACGGCACACAAAAAGCGATCTGTGAACTCTTGCTGGCGGATTACACTCGGCGCGGAATCTTTGATGGGGTGGGCATCCGCCTCCCCACGATTTGCATTCGCCCAGGCAAGCCCAACAAGGCTGCATCAGGGTTCTTTTCTAATATTCTGCGCGAACCTCTGGTCGGGCAAGAAGCTATCCTGCCCGTTCCAGACACAATCCGTCATTGGCACGCCTCACCACGCTCGGCTGTCGGCTTCATGATCCATGCAGCAACGATGGACACCGATGCTATCGGCCCAAGGCGCAACCTCTCGATGCCCGGTGTTTCCGCTACTGTCGGAGAACAGATCGAGGCTCTTCGTCGTGTTGCCGGCGACAGTGCGGTCCGGCTAATCCGGCGCGAACCGGATCCCACTATCATCGCTATGTGCGAGGGCTGGGCACCCGGATTTGAAGCCACACGCGCCAAATCGCTCGGCTTCCACGCCGAAAGCAATTTCGAAGAGATCATCCGAGCTCACATTGAGGATGAATTGGAGGGTGTGCAATGACCCCTCATATCGTTTTTCTAGGGACCGGACTCATGGGAGCTCCAATGGCTCGTCGTCTAATCACGGCCGGTCATCGTGTTACAGTCTGGAACCGCGACACCTCCAAGGCACAAGCACTCCAGGCCGACGGCGCCACTGTCGCCACCTCACCAGCACAGGCAGTCGCCAATGCCGATATTGTCTTTACCATGCTCACGGACGGAGCAGCCGTCGAGAATGTGCTCTTTACCCAAGGCACTGCAGAAGCGCTAAAAAACGGAGCCGTAGTGGTAGATTGCTCGTCTATCGCCCCTGATGTTGCACGCGACCATGCATGCCGGTTGGACAATTTCAACGTGCGGCATGTGGACTGCCCCGTTTCCGGCGGAGTGGTGGGCGCAACCGAAGGCACACTTGCACTTATGGCAGGAGGCACGCCGGAAACCATTGCACAAATCGCGCCTGTAATGGATTCTCTGGGTCGACTGACGCATGTGGGCCCATCTGGAGCGGGCCAGGTGTGTAAACTGGCCAATCAACAAATCGTTGCAATCACCATCGGCGCATTGGCCGAAGCCATGATGCTAGTCGAAGCCGGCGGCGCGGATCGGGGCAAATTTCGTGATGCGATCCGCGGCGGGTTTGCCGAAAGCCGGATTCTGGAGTTGCACGGAGCACGGATGGTTCAACGCAACTTTGTCCCCGGAGGCCCCTCGCGTTTACAGCTAAAAGACCTGGATGCAGTGATGGACCTAGCGCAGGCACAGGGCTTGACACTACCTTTGTCGCAAGATGTTCGCGATGCTTTTTCTGATTTTGTGGCCGGGGGACATGGTGAAACCGATCACAGCGGCTTGTTGCTGCATATTGAACAGCTAAACTCACCCCAAGCAGGCACAGCCACCACCGAGGACAGAGCATGACCGACACCACACCCAAACGCCGCCTGCGCTCGCAGGACTGGTTCGACAATCCCGACCACGCCGATATGACCGCTCTCTATCTGGAACGGTTCATGAATTACGGCACCACCCCCGAAGAATTGCGCGCAGGACGGCCCATCATCGGCATCGCGCAATCGGGAAGCGATTTAAACCCCTGTAATCGTCACCATCTGGACCTTGCCAAACGGGTGCGGGATGGCATCCGCGATGCAGGCGGAATTCCCATCGAATTTCCGACCCATACGCTGTTTGAAAATTGCAAACGCCCAACTGCAGCGCTTGATCGCAATCTGGCCTATCTGGGGCTCGTCGAATTGCTATATGGTTATCCTTTCGACGGCGTCGTCTTGACCACAGGTTGTGACAAAACAACTCCATCGGCGTTGATGGCAGCCGCCACGGTCGACCTGCCTGCGATTGTTTTGTCAGGCGGGCCGATGCTCGACGGGTGGCACGAAGGTGATTTGGTGGGATCCGGCACTGTAATCTGGAGGTCGCGCAGGAAATACGCTGCGGGCGAAATCACGCGTGACGAATTCTTGGAGACCGCCCTTGATAGCGCCCCTTCAGTCGGGCATTGCAACACGATGGGTACGGCCTCCACGATGAACGCGATTGCAGAGGCACTTGGCATGTCGCTGACCGGATGCGCCGCCATCCCCGCAGCATATCGCGAACGCGGGCAAATGGCTTATCGGACCGGAAAACGAGCTGTGGAACTGGTGCTTGAAGACCTCCGTCCCTCCGATATTATGACACGCGACGCCTTCCTAAATGCGATCCGCGTCAACGCAGCGATTGGCGGCTCGACCAATGCACAGCCACATATCATGGCAATGGCCAAGCATGCAGGCGTGGATCTCACACCCGAGGATTGGCAAGCCCATGGCTATGACATTCCGCTTTTGGCCAACGTGCAGCCTGCGGGGAAATATCTGGGGGAAAGGTTCCACAGAGCCGGCGGTGTTCCGGCGATTATGTGGGAACTTCTGCAAGCAGGAAAGCTTGATGGCAGCTGCGCTACTGTCAGCGGAGCTACAATGGCCGAAAACCTCGACGGGCGCGAAAGCCCCGACCGCGAGGTCATTCGCACCTACTCCGATCCGATGATGGAACGCGCGGGTTTCTTTGTGCTGTCCGGAAACCTCTTTGACTTCGCAATCATGAAAACCAGTGTGATCTCGGACGAATTCCGCACCCGGTATCTGTCCACGCCCGGATCCGAAGGCATCTTCGAGGGCACCGCCTTTGTCTTTGACGGTTCCGAGGACTATCACACACGGATCAACGATCCTGCACTGGAGATCGACGAGAACTCTATTCTGGTGATCCGAGGCGCGGGGCCTCTTGGCTGGCCGGGCTCTGCAGAAGTGGTCAATATGCAACCACCAGACCGATTGCTCAAACGCGGAATCACCTCGCTGCCAACCATCGGAGATGGACGGCAGTCCGGCACTGCAGACAGCCCTTCGATCCTGAACGCGTCCCCCGAAAGCGCGGCGGGCGGCGGGTTGGCATGGCTACGGACAGGAGACCGTATCCGCATCAACCTTGAGCAAGGACGCTGTGATATGCTGGTGGATGCGGAGGAAATCGCACGGAGAAAATCCGAAGGGCTCCCCGAAATCCCTCCCTCGGCTACGCCATGGCAAAAGATTTACCGCGAGACCGTAACCCAGATGCAAGATGGTGCCACCATTCGCGGGGCAGAAGAATTCAGACAACTCTCACGCAAATTACCACGTCACAACCACTAGACACGTTTGTCAGTCCTTGCCCTGCGAAGCTTCCAAAACTCACGGGCGAGAATGGCGATCAACGGATTGGGCGCCAATCAGAAAGTGGGCTTTATGCTCAAAGATACTGATGGCATCCCAATCCCGACCGCCGCCTTGTTTTGATCAAAGGGCATCGGCTTTTCTCTTGCCGCAGCACTGTCGGAATCACAGATTCTCAAGGCCGCCATTTCACCTGTCTCGGCTAGGCCGTGTTCCTCCGTGCCCACAATCTTGAACATCCTGTGAGCTACCGTGAAAACTGCCATGAACGAGACCTTATTCGCTAGTGCTTCAAATACAATGGTCGAGTGCTTTTGCCGAGAGTTTTGGCATACGGGGGCTCCGCCACGACAACCGTTAGAGAAGTGAACCTCGCATGGAGGGCTGCGATATGCGGAGACACAAATTTCGATTTAAGGACAAATGACAACGACTGTAAAATAGTCGAATCTATAGGTCACCGGTAAAGCCGATACGTTTCATTGTGATCAATCCCACTGACCAGTTTCAGTTCGCCGGTCAAACCGGCAAACCATAGTCGCGCATGGCTGTTGCCGCAGAAATCAAACCAGCCTCAACATCAGCCGCCACCTCCGCTAGAGACCTTTCAGAGGCAGGTCCAAATCCACCGCCGGAGGGTGAAATGTGACGGAAAACATCGCCCTTCTTTAAGGCATAAGGCTCTGTCACGAGAACCGGCAACTGGGTTTCTTTGCCATCTTGTATCAGAAGGTTGACCGGACCTGTTCCCTCGGATCCGCCCTCCAGACCATGCGGCAGAAAATCACGTTTATCGGATCGCAGAGACATCAGCCCCTCTTCCTCACCAAGGTACTCGTATTCCCGAATGAAGGCATTCCCACCGCGATAGCGTCCACTTCCTCCCGTATCGGGCATAATCCCGTAGCGTTTGACACGTAATGGATAAGATGCCTCGATCATCTCGATGGGAACATTGGCCTGATTGGCCCCCATATGCGGCACACCAACCTGCCCGTCATGCGCAGAACTTGCGCCCCAGGTTCCCATAACGGTTTCTGTAAAGACAAAGGCCTGACCGTCGTGCCAGCCGGCAAAGGTCGGCACGGTTGACCCGCCCATACCATCAGCCGTGACCCTGTCCGGCACGACCTGAGCCAATGCGCCGAACATACCGTCGATGACTCTGTAGCCCGTAATCCCCCGCGCACCGCAGGGAGCTGGATGAACAGAATTGACAACTGTTCCCTTGGGCGCTGTGACGGTTACAACACGCTCAAACCCGTGGCAGTTCGGAATGTCCGAAAGCATAATCGACCGCAGGGCTGTATAGACCGATGCCTTTGTGAACGGCAGCGGCGTATTGACACCTCCCTTAACCTGCGGCGAAGAGCCGGCAAAATCGACAGAGATTGTATCGTCGTGAATGGTGAGCGCGATTTGAATTACAATCGGTTCAGGTGTCTCTCCCAGTCCGTCAATATGATCTGTGAAATGGTATTCCCCATTTGGCAGATCACGGATTTCGGCGCGCCCAAGGCGCTCAGCGTAATCATGCAACTCTTCTGCGCAGGCGAGCACTTCATCAATACCATAGCGGGCAACAAGTTCGCCAAAGGACTTCCGGCCAGCCTTGCTCGCCGCCATTTGCGCCCGAAGATCACCTTGCACCATCTCCGGCACACGCACATTCAGCGCGAGGATCTCCCAGATCGCAGTATTCATTTCACCTTGATTGTAGAGCTTCAAGAACGGGAGCCGGAGACCTTCCTGATAGATTTCCACCGCACCCAAAGCATTCGATCCGGGCACAATACCGCCAACGTCGGCGTGGTGTGCGAGAGTCGTGGTCCACGCCACAAGACGGCCCTCAAAGAAGATCGGCTCTACAATATAGATATCGGGCAAATGCTGTCCAGCGGCGGCGTAAGGGTCATTTCCGATAAAAACGTCTCCCGGATGGATATCACCCTCGTAACGCGTCATCAGATGCTGCATCGCGTCATAGAAACTGCCCAAATGCATCGGGGTCGTTACCCCCTGCGCAAGTGTCTGGCCTTGCGCATCACAGATTGCTGTGGAGTAGTCCATACTGTCCCGAACGATCGGAGAATATGCAGCACGCATCAACATGAGCGCCATCTCATCTGCGATTGCGTCAAAAGCATTCTTCATGACTTCGAGGCGAATTGGATCGATCTTGCTCATTCTGCGGCCTCCAGAGTTTTCGTCGTTGCCGACACTGGCAAAGTGACGATGATATTGCCCTTTGCATCAATTTGGGCGGAACAGTCGGGCGGAACGATTGTCGTCCCTTCGTATTCCTCGATGATCGCAGGACCGGAGCGCGGGCCGGACAACAATGCGGCACGATCAATAACAGCCGTCTCTACGCGACCCCAATCCGGCCCGAAATAGACGCTGCGGATACGTTCTGGTGCAGGTTTTCGGCTGCGGTATTCGGGAAGGCTACCGGCCCCTTTGCGGACACGCGCGGTTGCACGTAGGCTGACAATCTCGACGGCCGTCCCGGCCAGACGATACCCATACGTCTTTTCATGCGCCTCATCAAAAGCCACGCGCGTCTGAAGAGCATTTTGCTCGGTAAGGGACAAACCCTGCTCAAAGGGAAGGGTGAGTTCGAAGGCTTGCCCGCGATAACGGAAATCTGCCTCGTAAATCAGTTCGACCTCATTGAGCGAACGGGCCAGTTCATTGGAAACGCGGGTCGCCAAGTCGGCGAAACCTTTAGATACAACGGCAGGGTCCACGTTATCAATCTGTTTCAGCAAGGCCATAGAGGCCGAGGTTTCGATATCAGCATAGAGCAAGCCCAACGCAGAAAGCACACCAGCCCCCGGCGGAACAATCACCGTAGACACTCCAAGAGAGCGGGCCAAAGAAACCGAATGGATGCCCCCGTTGCCACCAAAGGCGATCATTGAAAAATCGCGCGGATCCCGACCGCGAAAGGTCGTCACGGATTTTACAGCACGCGTCATAACCGTCGAAACAAGCTCGTGAACCCCGAAAGCCGCCCGATCAAGCTCGATCCCCATGGGATCAGCCACAACACGGGTGAGGGCTTCGCGGCTCAATTCCGGGTTCACGGGAACGGCCCCTCCCGCCAATGCCTCGGGATTTAGAAAGCCGAGCACCATGTTTGCATCAGTCACAGTCGGTTCGGTTCCACCAATTCCGTAGCACGCCGGACCGGGTCGTGCTCCGGCGCTTTGCGGGCCAACTTTCAACGCACCTGCGCGGTCGCGCCATACAATAGAACCACCGCCCGCGCCGACTTCGGAAATGTCGATTACCGGCAGTTTCAGCGCATACCCGCCCCCTTTGGCCAGTTTGGACGACAGGGAAATCCCGCCCCCTACTTCATAATCATCAGCGCGCATAAGCTGCCCGCCTTCGATCAAAGAAGCTTTCGCAGTCGTGCCGCCCATATCAAAGGCAATCGCATCGGTAAAACCTGCCTCCAGCATGACCGCACGCGCACCAATCACACCGGCTGCGGGGCCACATTCGACAATCTGTGCAGGCTTTGCGATGACCGTGCGGCTATCCACAATCCCGCCCGCCGAATGCATCATAAAGAATTTTGACGGCAGCCCCGCTGCCGCGAGGCGGTCACGCAGAGACTCCAGATAGTTTTTTACCGGCGGGCCGACAAATGAATTGATAACCGAGGTCGAGGTCCGCTCGTATTCACGAATTTCGGGCAAAACATCCACCGACAACGAGATGAAAACATCCGGAAGATGTTCCTTGAGCAGTTCTCCGATGCGGAGCTCGTGTTCCGAATTTGCGTAGGAATGCAAAAGGCAAACGGCCACAGCTTCGACATTCGCGGCTTTGATTTTTTCGATAGCCTTTAGAACAGAGGCCTCATCAAGCGGGGTCAGCACATTGCCTTTGTGATCAAGCCGTTCTTCCACTTCGAACCGCCATTTCCGGGGACTGAGCGCTGGTGGTTTTTCATAGAGCGGATCATAAAGACGAGGCACGCGTATGCGGCGCATTTCGAGCACGTCCCGAAATCCTTCCGTTGTAATAAGCGCTGTTCGTGCGCCTTTGCCCTCAAGAATGGCATTGGTGGCCACAGTACAAGCGTGCATGACTTCACCAATTTCATCAGGTTTTAGTCCCTCGACCTCTACAAGTTCCAGAATACCCTCGGCGACTCCGCGTGCATAATCTTCGGGAGTGGACGAGACCTTTCGCGTGGCAATTGTTCGATCCGCACGGATCAGCGCGACATCGGTGAAGGTGCCGCCAATGTCGGCAGCGATACGTAGTTTGTCGGTCATTGGATTACTTCCCCAATATGACGTCCGGGAGGAAAAGCACGACCTCCGGAGCGTATGTGATGATGAAGAGCACGAGGATCAGAGGCAGCAGGAACGGCACAGCCGCCCAGCAAACCCGCTCGAAAGAGATGTCAGCGATCCGCGTGACGATAAACAGGGCAACCCCGACCGGCGGCGTCACAATGCCGATCAGAAGGCCGTAGACCATGATCAACCCGAAGTGGACACGGTCGATGCCAAAATGGTCGACCAGTGGCATCATGATTGGGATCAGAATGATCATTGCCGGAATATTTTCGAGGATCATGCCAAGGGCGAGGAAGAACAAAATCACAAGGAACAAGAAAACATATTTGTTTTCCGTGACGCCCAACACACCTGCCGCGATCCTTTGCGGGACCTGATCATATGTCAGGACAAACCCCATCGCGTGGCTGACGCCGATAATCATCAGGATCGAACCGAACAGAATAATCGTTTCCCCGATGGCTCCTCTTAACCTCTGGAAAGACAGGGTTCGGTAGGCAAATCCGAGCACAAGCGTATAAGCACAAGCGATCACACCGGCCTCGACTGGCGTTGCAATGCCGGATGTCACAGATCCGATAATGATCATCGGAGCAAGGAGCGCCCAGCCCGATCTGGAAAACTCGCGCGCCAACACTTTCATCTTGGGTCGTGGAGTAAGCGGAACGTCAAACCGTGTCGCAATATAGCGGTTGTAGAGCATAAGAACGATCACAAGGATAATCCCCGGCCCTATGCCCGCAAGGAACATCCGTTCAACGGACACCTGCGCGCCGAAAGCGTATATCAAGAGCGGGACAGAAGGCCACATTGTCGGGCCGATCACCGAACTCGCACAAGTAAGCGCCGCTGAGAACGCCCGCGGATAGCCATGCTTTTCCATCTGGCTGATCACCAGATTACCAATGCCTGCCACATCAGCAATCGCAGAGCCTGTCACCCCGCCAAAGAGAAGCGAGCAGACAACATTGACCTGCGCCAAACCCGCACGAAGGTGCCCGACCAGACTGTTCGCGAGAGTAAAAATCCGCTCGGTCAAACCAATGGCGGTCATCAAGTGCCCGGCCAATATAAAAAACGGAACAGCCGTAAGAGTCGGAGAGTTGACGCCCTCAAGGATATTGAGCGGGAAAGTGTAGAGCACCCGCAGATTGTCAGCGAGGCCAATTTGCCAGAAGCCAGCCAGCGTTCCTGCTGCAAGCGCAACAACAACCGGAACTCCAAGCAGCATCAGGAGCAGAAACAGACCGAAAATCGTAACCGCTACCATGACATGGCCTCTTCATCTCCGGGAGTTTCATCATCTGCCCAGCCCGCCAAGAGCGCGATCAGATCAAACAGAAAATGCACGAACAGCATCAAGGCCGAAGCGATGAGTGGAACTGACAGCCAGAAACGCGTCAAACCGATGAGATCCATCGCACCTCTTTGACGTGAAAGAATTTGCGGGACCTCAGCCAGTAGAACACCGACGACCACGAGGCCCGCAATTGCTGTTAAGATGCGGGACAGTTTCACCCCGATGTGCCCGAAACGCCCCATAACAATCATCAAGACAATGTCCAGATGTCGCCGGTACATGACGTAAAAGGCCAGAAAAACGGCCCAAACCATAAGGAGCTGTGTCCAAGGCGAGACCCACAAAAGACTTGGGAAGCCGAGATTTCGCAGAACGATGTTCAGGAAGTTGATCACCAGCATGATCGCAAGAAAACACTCGGCAACGATCTGAAAGACCTCTGCAACCGCTTCAAGCACACGATCTACCAAGCGAAACCAAGGAGGCCCACGTCGGGATGAAACTGCATTTTTCATCTTATTTTCCAGACTTACTCAGCGCGTTTGGCCAGAGCAACATCAAGAAAACCTTCGGGCAATTCGCCTTGCGCATCCAGTTCGCGATACCAGTCAGCCATATGTTCAAACAATGGCTCAAGCGGCATATCCGTAAAGGTCACACCCTGATCTTCGAGGATGGCACGCATCTCGTTTGAATTTTGCGCCATCAGCTCTACCGAATACGCACCGGCCTCTTCATGAGCTTTGAGAAGTGCTGCTTGGTCCTTTTCAGGCAACCCGTCGAACGCCGCAGCATTCATCATAAATGGCAAACCCTGCCAGTATTCATTGGTGCGGGTAATATACGGAGCCTGTTCATAGAACTTCATAGCCTGAACCAGCGCAGCAGGGCTTGTCACAGCTTCGGCCACACCGGTTTGAAGCGCTTGGTAGGTCTCCGTCCATGCAAGCATCTGAAGATCAGCGCCAAGGCTTTTCCATACAGAAATCGCCAACTCATCAGGATACATCCGCAGCTTGATACCCGCGATATCCTCATAGCTTTCAATAGGCACTTTGGAAATCAGGACACGGTACGGACCGCGCACTACGGCCATTGGGTCACCAAGCGCACGGACGCCAGCTGCGTCTTCTGCTTTCGCAAACCAACCGGCAACAAGATCGGAATTGGTGAATTCGACCCATTCTTCCCGTGACTGGAACAGGAAGTGCGGTGCGATCCATTTGATTTCAGGAACCCATTTTTGCAAGAAAAAGGCATCTTCGGCGTAAAGGTTCACGGTTCCGAGTTCGAGTTGCTCGAGAATGGCATCTTCTTTGCCAAGCTGTTCGGACGGATAGACCTGCACGGTGAGGTCTCCTTCACTGTATTCCCCTACGCGATCAGCGAAATACTGAAAGACAAGACCTTCGGGGCTGTCCGCCGGCATCTTGGTCGCAAATCGCCACGTTTCGGCTGAAGCAAAACCGGTTCCCAGAGCCAGCACAGCAGTAGCAGCCAGAAGTGTGCGGTTTGCGCATTTCACAAACATTTCCATTTTCATTCCTGTTGGTCCTTTTCAGATACGTTTGAAGTGTCGGGACGGTTTTCCCGTCTCTGCCTTTGTTGTGTCTTTATCCTTCGGCGTTCTCGTGCGCGGGTGGTTGTCCCCATCCGCCGCCACCAGGGGTCTCGAGAACAACAGCCTCACCATGGCTCAGCGTAACTGACCCTTTCGCGGGTTGCTCTGTATGTTTACCATCTGCCACAATTCTCCAGTTGCGCCCTGGCAGGCCATCAGCGCCGCCGTGAAGCCCATAGGGCGCAAAGCGACGACGGTCGGTTTGCAAAGACACACGCGCTTCATGGTCGACAACTTCGATCGCGCGAACCATGCCTTCTCCACCGGAGTGCTGCCCGACGCCTCCTGATCCTTCACGCAGCTCATATCGGATGCAGCGCAGCGGATAGCTGATCTCGAGAGACTCGATCGGCGTGTTGAGCGTGTTCGACATATTGGCATGAACGCCGGACATGCCTGGCCCCATAGGCCGCCCCCCCTGCCCGCCGCCAGAGGTCTCGATATAGGTGTAAGGCCGACCGTTTCGCGGATCGACCCCACCGATACCGATCAGGTTCATCGTGCCATTCGAGGCCGCGGCAATGCGATCCGGAGCAATCTGGGCAAAGCCTTTGAGGATCGTATCTGCAAGACGCTGTGTGGTCTCGGTATTGCCCGCACACACCGCCGCCGGACGCTGCGCATCAAGAAAACAGCCTTTCGGGATGTGAACAGACACAGGGCGTAGAACACCAGAGTTCGGCGGCAGGCTCGCATCAGTTAGAAGTTTCAGGGAATAGAAAATCGACGACCAGCACATCGGCGCGACGGCGTTTACGTTGCCCCGCACTTGTGGCGACGTACCCGTGAAGTCAAATGCAATCCGGTCCTCTTCAATTTCGATTTTCAGACGGATCCACACCGGATCATCCGAAGAGCCGTCATTGTCCAGACAGTCTTCTGCATACCAGACGCCTTTGGGAAGTTCCGCCATTCGGGCACGCATTCGACGTTCGGTATAATCGAGGATTGCCGCAAGGCCTTCCTTGAGAACTTCCGCGTCAAAGCGATCTGCCAAATCCTCCATCCGACGTTCACCGATACGCAAAGCGGCCAGCTGTGCATTCAAATCGCCACGGCGCTCTTCCGGCGTGCGGACATTGCTCAGAACCATATCCATGATGTCCGTCTGAAGCACTCCGGCACGGTAGAGTTTCACGGGAGGGATGAGAATGCCCTCTTGAAAAATCTCTTTCGAACTTCCCGGCATAGAGCCGGGTTCCATACCCCCCACATCGGAATGGTGCGCCCGAGAAGCAACGTAAGCGACCCGTTCATTCTTGATAAAAACCGGCGCAATCAGCGTGATGTCCGGCAGGTGGGCCCCAGCCACATAGGGATCATTGACGATCACAACATCGCCGTCTTCCAGCGGTCCGGTGCGATCCAGTGTCGGCTTGACCGCGCGCAGCATGGAACCAAGGTGAACAGGAACATGTTCGGCCTGCGCAACAAGCTCTGCATCCGCTGTAAAAATAGCACAGGACGCATCCATGCGTTCCTTGATGTTCGGAGAAAAGGCCGTGTGCTTGAGCACCGCTCCCATTTCCTGCGCCGTCGCCTCCAATGCGTTGCGCAGAACTTCCATACGGATCGGATCGAAAGTTTTCATTGCGCGACCTCCACGATTACGCTGCCCGTCGCGAGAACCAATGCGCGGTCGCCCGGATACAGGATGGTGGTTGATGACACTTCTTCGATGGCTGCCGGCCCCGTGATCACGTTCCCCGCCAGAAGGCTGTCGCGCGCCCATATCTGGGACGGGTGCCAAGCGCCTTTGTCTCCACTGTCTCCCGGTTCGAAATAGATTTTCCTTTGTCCAAGAAGAGCGTTTTGAGGTGGGGTCTTTTCACCCGCCTCGACTTCGGGCAATTGGGGTTTTTCGATTTTGCCGATGCCCGTGACATTCACTCCGACAACTTCAAGCGGCGCAGTCGGATCGGCATGACCGAAACGCGCCATATGCGCATCGTTAAATGCGGCGGGCAATGCGTCCCACCATCCAGTCTCTGCGGGATTTGTTGGCACAGGAAGCGCAAAGCTCTGACCTTCATATCGAAGATCAATCTTGATCTCGAAAGCACGCCGGTCTTCCGGCACACCATCTGCAATCAAATAGGACTCTGCACGCGCAGAAAGCCGGTCGATCAAAATTTTGGCCCCACGCTCTCCCAATTCCTCAAAGAGAGAAATGTGGGTTTCGACAAGATCATGACGCAAATCCGAAATCAGTTGCCCCATCGCACAGAGAATACCGGGAGTCGGAGGCACCATGACCTTCGGCATTTTCAAATCACGTGCAACGGGGCTACCGTGCATAGGCCCTGCCCCGCCGAAGGGCACGAGCGCAAAATCCCGTGGATCGTAGCCCCGTTCGACAGAGACAACACGGATTCCGCGCACCATATTTGCATGGGCCACCCGCAGAATACCCGCGGCCGCTTCTTCAATGCTCAATCCCAATGGCGCCGCAATATCACGTTCAATGACGCGGGCGGCTGACTTCGCATCAAGCTCCATAGAGCCGCCAAGACGAGACTTGCCGTCAAACCGGCCCAAGACAATGTTTGCATCCGTCACGGTCGGACGATCCCCACCCCGCCCGTAACAGACTGGCCCCGGAACAGCCTCTGCACTCATCGGGCCGACCCGAAGCGCGCCACCTTCATCGATCCAGGCGATCGACCCGCCACCCGCGCCGATTGCGTTGATATCAATGACCGGCAACTGGATCGGCACCGTTTCGAGAGACGCCGAGCGTGTGATCTCCGGCTGCCCGTTCCGGATCAAGCTGATGTCGGTTGAAGTTCCCCCGATATCCATCGTGATAATGTCCGGAATATCTGCCGCATCCGCGACATAGGCCGCGGCCACAACTCCACCAGCAGGGCCTGACAGGACGGTATGGACAGGTTTTTCGCGCGCACTGTCGAGCTGCATCAGTCCCCCCGCCGCATCCATGACCATCACAGGACGATCTTCTGACAGTCCAAGCCCCTCCTCCGCATCTTGCAAAATGCCGGATAGGGACTGCAAGTAAGTCTCCATGACAGGTCTGAGATAGGCATTGAGGACAGTTGTGCTCGCTCTCTCATATTCCCGAAACTCTGAATTGATGTCTGTCGAAGCACAAATCGCCACACCAGGCAGTTCTTCTTTCAGAATATCGCTCGCGCGGCGTTCATGCGCCGGATTCGTGTATGAATGAAGGAAGAGTATTCCGACAGCTTCCACCCCTGCCGCCGCCATTTGACGTGCCGCATCGCGCACTTCACCTTCGTTCAAAGGAATGAGTTCCGCTCCGGTATGGTCCAGCCGCCCTTCAGCGGTAAAACTCAATTCCCGCGGCACAAGCGGTTCAGGGCGCACAACAGAAATATCAAAGAGTGTCGGTCTGTTTTGACGACCGATTTCCAACAGGTCGCGGAACCCTTTGTTGGTCAGAAAGGCTGTCTTCGCGCCATTTCTTTGAATGACCGCATTTGTCGCAGTTGTCATTCCATGACCAACATAGGACACATCGGCACCTGTTGCACCTTGTAGTGCCAGCGCTTTTCGCAGGCCTTCTGCAGTACCCTTCGCGCGGTTTTCGGGGGTTGTGGAAACCTTGGATACCGTAATGACGCGCGTTTCCGCATCATACGCGATACTGTCTGTAAAGGTTCCTCCCACATCAGATGCCACCCGAAAGTTCCTGTTGGTTTTCATCGATTCTTCCTGTAACGATAACGTTGCAGTTATCATTCGAGGCGAGAAGGTTTCCTGTCAACAAAATTTTCTTCCTGAAAGAAAATTCATTGCTGAGCCTCCCCTGAAACGCATAGCCTGACCAAAAGATAAGCGACTTTATGGGGAATGTGATGGAGAGCCCAGTGAACTCAATAGAACGCGCGCCCAAACCGCATGAGGTTCGCAGCGAAGCCACACGTCAGCGCATCCTTCAGGCCGCTCACAATCAATTTGTACAAAATGGACTTGAAGGCACGCGTATGGAAGCGATTGCCAAAGAGGCCGGATTAAACAAATCTCTCGTCTATCGCCATTTTTCAGATCGAGAAAACCTCTATAGACGGGTACTTCAACGTGCCTATCAACATATGCGCACAGCTGAGGCCGAACTGTCCTTGCCTAGTGACCCGCTTGAGGCACTGGACAAACTAATTTCTTTCACCCTGAATTACTATATTGAAAATCCGGACTTTCTCGTCCTCGTCGGCATTGAGAACCTGAAGCGAGGGGAACACCTGAAACTCATCGGTTCAGAACAACTTTTAGTACCCGCCCTCGTAAGCACGTACAAAAAAATTGCCGAAACAGGCGTCTCCGAAAAGCTGTTCCGAGAAAACCTCAATCCGGTTGAGCTTTATACGGTCGTGGCATCTCAGTGCTGGTTCACAGTTGCCACTCAATACACTTTCGGGATCACCTTCGACATTGATCTGCACGACAAGGACTTCATCAAACGCCGGGAAATGTTGATACGCGACAACGTAAGACGCTGGGTGCTTCGTCAGCCGTCAGATATTCCAAGCAATGAGCTAACGGCCCCGACCCCGTCCGATTGAACTGGCCGTGGCGATTCTATCGCAAACTTCCTATGCTGCACAAACTCGATCCACACCTGCTTTTGGAAGCCTAACGACCTAGGCTCAGGACTCATAACCAGAACATGACCGTAGCTGCGAGAACAATAGCGGAGAGGAAGACTTCGGGGCAGCGGTCGTATCGGGTGGCGACCCGCCGCCAATCCTTCAGGCGCCCGAACATGACCTCGATGCGATTGCGACGCTTGTAACGGCGTTTGTCGTATTTGATGGGCTTCTTGCGCGCCTTCCGTCCTGGAATGCACGGCCTAATCCCCATACCCTGCAGGGCTTCGCGGAACCAGTCGGCGTCATAGCCGCGATCCCCCAGAAGCCACTGGGCTTTCGGCATGTTGCCCAGGAGCGCCGCCGCCCCTGTATAGTCGCTGATTTGGCCCGCCGACATGAAGAACCGGATTGGCCGCCCGTGGGTATCGGTGATGGCATGCAACTTGGTGTTCATGCCGCCTTTGGTCCGCCCGATCAGGCGCCCACGCCCCCCTTTTTACCCCGCAGGCTCGATGCCGTGCGATGGGCTTTGAGATAGGTCGCGTCGATCATGATTGTCGTCGGGTCCATCGCCTCCGCAGCCAACCCTTCAAATATCCTGGCAAAAACACCCATTTCGCTCCAGCGTTTCCAGCGATTATAGAGCGTTTTCGACGGGCCGTATTCTTTCGGCGCATCGCACCACCGTAAGCCATTGCGGTTGATGAAAATTATCCCACTCAACACTCGCCGATCATCAACCCTCGGCTTGCCATGGCTCTTGGGAAAGAACGGCCGCAGCCGCGCCATCTGTTCGTCGGTCAGCCAAAACAGATTGCTCATGATACCCCCTGAAAGCTTGGGGATTTGAATCATGCAACCTATGCAATCTCAAGTCGATTAATGGGTCCTGAACCTAGGGCGACAACGCGGACAACCGTTGATCTCGCGCTCGATGTCATAGATCTTGCCAATCCGGTCGATTGCTTCGCGTGAAATGAAGCTATAGGTCTCCGGCAAACTCGGGGCAATTCATGCGACAACAAGCGCCCATGATGCATCTTGTTTTACAAAATCGTCACACATCTCTCAAACCACTGTTACAGATTTCGCCAAGTCTATGCACACGTGTGCAAATTCCGAGGCACATCCCATAGTGTTTGGAGAAATCGACCCATGAAACAAATGACGTGCGCCCTTGCGCTGGTCTCCGCCATGGCCGCAACGCCAGCTCTGGCCGAAGACATTACCATCACAGTCTGGGCCGGCGGGTCCAATGACAGTGATCATTACCGCATTGATAACATCAAAATTGCCGCCAACCTTCTGTCCCGCGAAGCCGCCATCCGTGGCGAGGAGTTGAACATCACCGTCGAAGGCAAACGCGACTTCGACGGTTGGGACGGGTTCAAACAGGCCGTGACGCTCGGCGCCGAAGCCGGCAATGCACCCAATATTGTAGTGACCTCGCATCTGGACATCGCCCCTTGGGCCAGCGCGGGATATATCGTGCCAGTCGAGGATTACGTCGATCTGGACGCGTGGCCACTCAACAATGTCTATTCCAACCTCATGGAAATCGCCGCTTTTGACGGGATGCAATGGGGCGTGCCGCAAGACGCCGAAAGCCGCCCGTTCTTCTTCTGGAAAGAAGCCATGAAGAAGCTCGGCTATACTGATGACGACATGGATGCCATGGCCGCCCGCGTCGAAGCTGGCGAATACACGCTGCGCGACATGCTCGCAGACGCCAAGAAGGCCGTGGACATGGGCCTCGTCGAAGAGGGCTACGGTTTCTATCCCCGTGTCTCCAACGGTCCGGACTATGCACAATTCTATCAATCCTTCGGTGGCGAGCTGATGGACCCTGAAACGGGCAAACTGGTGTTTGACCGCACCGCTATGACCGAGATGTATCAGTTCTTCGTCGATGCCGTTGAAGCGGGCGTGACACGCAAGAACCACATCGGCACCGAATGGGACCAATGGTATTCCGAAGTCGCCAGCGGCAAGGCTGCGTTCTGGCATGGCGGCACGTGGCACTATGGCCGCTACACCGGCAAGGAAGGCAACGACGACTTCTTCGGCACCATCGGCTTTACCCTTATCCCCGCAGGCAATGAGGCAGGGCGTGCCAACACGATCACCCATCCGCTGGTCTATCTTGTGACCGATCAGGAAGACGATCGCGCCGAAGAGATTGCCGCGCAGCTTGTGGCCATCGCCTCCGAACCGCGTCTGAACACGCTGCACGCCATTGAATCCTCGCACCTTGCCATCGGCAAAGCGGAAGCGGCGCTCGACCTTTACGCGGGCGACCGCTGGGCCTCTGAAGCAACTGAGGTTCTGCTGCCCCACGCCAACGCCCAACCGAACCACCCGTCCTACGGCGCCTTCTCCGAGGCGATGTTCAAAGGGCTCGAAGCGGCATGGACAGGCGTCCAGACGCCTGAAGAGGCCGTGGCCGAAGTCGAAGCGCAACTCACCGCCACACTCGGTGACGAGTTGATCATCCGCTAACCCGCGCGACGATCCCCTCGCGGCGGCGCGCCTCTCCCGCGTGCCTCCGCTCCAATTCAATCACGAGGTGCGACATGAACCGACAGACCCTTTTGGGCTTGGGCTTTCTCAGCCCCGCGCTCTTGGCGGTGGTGATGTTCTTTTTGCTGCCGGTCGTTCTGACCGTGGTGTTTGCTTTCACGAACATGAGCACCTCCACCGGAATTCTGGGCGGTGAATACCAGATCAGTGAAAGCGACCTGCGCCGTCTGCCTGCAGCGGGAGTGCGCGAGGAAGCTGTCGAGATGCTGGCGGGGGCCGACTATGCCGTGCGCGCAGATACGCTGGCGCTGTTTGCCGCAGAGTTCGGGGACAAGCGTGCGCAAGAACTTGAGGCGCTCCACGGCGGAGCCAGTTTTGACGACAGGCGGGCGATGGAACGCGCACTCAAAGACCTGCGCCGCGATCCGATCCGCTCCGTGCGCGAGCGCAAGGCCGCAGCCGAATTGTTCCGCATCTCGATCCTCGGTCAGCGTTTCCCGACAGAGGCCGCGTTTGTCGAGGCAATCACCGCGCTTGGCATCCCCGAGGCCGATCAAGCCGCGCTGACCGAAGCCGCCTATACCGGCTGGACCTTTACCACGCAAAACTTCGAACTGCTCTGGGAACTTCCCGCCACATGGCGCTATGCGCTGAACTCGGCGCTCTATGTGGTTCTCACACTGGCGTTCAATGTCGGTTTCGGCCTATTTCTGGCGCTCTCAACCTTTTACCTGCCGACACGCACGGCGCAGACCTTTCGCGCCATCTGGTTCCTGCCACGCATCCTCCCGCCTGTTCTCTATGTGCTGATGTGGCAATGGCTGACGTGGGATCAAGGGTTCATCTCCGCCATTCTGCGCCCTTTCGGCATCGAGCCGATCAACTGGATGCGCCACACGGCCACGCACGCGTGGACCTTTATCGTGCTGATCAACGGATGCGTCGGCGCTTCATTGGGGATGATCCTGTTTTCGTCGTCACTGCGCGCGATCCCCGAGACGCAACTTTTTGCCGCGCAGGTCGACGGGGCCAACCGCTGGCAACAGGTGCGCTTTGTGCTGCTGCCACAGATGCGCTGGCCGATCCTGTTCATCACCTCCTATCAAACCCTCTCGCTGCTGACCTCGTTTGAATACATCCTGCTGGCCACCGATGGCGGGCCGGGTCGTCAGACCGAAGTCTGGGCGCTCGCGGCCTATCACACAGCCCTGTCGAACTACGGCGGCAATCTCGAATACGGGCTGGGCGCGGCCTATGCGCTAGCGCTGGTGATCATCGGCATCCTGCTCTCCGCGCTCTACCTGCGGTTCTTCAACTTCCGCGACCTCGTCGCCAAACCGAGGATTGAACAATGACCACATCGCTCAAGGGCAACTGGCTGCTGATCCTCGCGCTGTCGCTGATCTCGGCACCGCTTGTCATCATGTATGGTTTCCAACTGATCGACAGCGTGTCGCGTCCCGCACCGGGAGGGATCATCCCGCAAGAATGGGAACTCACGAACTGGCGCTTCCTGTGGGAGCGGATCGACAGTGCGCGCCCCTCAATCTGGCGGGTGACGCTGAACACTTTCGTCTTTGCCAGTGCCACCGCCCTGCTGGTCTGCGCCTTCTCCATCACAGCAGCCTATGCGCTCTCGCGCCTGAACTTCCCCGCGCGGCGGTTCTTTCTGGCGGGGCTGATCATGTTGCACGCTTTTCCCACGATCACGCTCATCATTGCGATCTTCATCGTTCTGCAATTCCTCGGCCTCTATGACAGCCTGATTGGCGTCATCCTCGTGAAGGCAGCTTTGGAACTGCCCTTCGGCATCTGGATCATGAAAGGTTTCTATGACTCCGTGCCATGGGAAATCGAGATGGCAGGGGTGCAGGACGGTGCATCGCGGTTCCGCGTCTGGCGGGAGTTGATCCTGCCGCAAGTCAAACCGGGCCTCTCGGCGTTGCTGATTTTCTCCTTCCTCGCGGGTTGGTCTGAATTCATCCTGCCACTCGTGCTGGCCCCCGGTGCCGATGCGCAGGTGCTGGCCACCTATATGAACGCGGTCATCGCGGATGACACACGCCCCGACTACGGGCTCTTCAAGGCGATCGGCATGTTCTACGCATTGCCCGTGATCGCCGTTTACCTGCTGTTCCAGAAACGGCTCATGAACATTTATGGCGGAGGCACGAAAGGCTGATGCGGATCGAACTGCAAAACTTTACCAAACGCTTCGGTGACACGACCGTCATCGAGGATATGTCCCTCTCGGTCGCCTCGGGCGAGATGATTGCACTGCTGGGCCCGTCTGGCTGCGGCAAGTCCACGACGCTCTTTGCCATCAGCGGCATCCACCGGATCGACGGCGGCACGCTGCACTTCGGCGACCGCGACGTGACCCGCCTGCCGCCACAGGACCGGCCCGTGGGCGTGGTGTTCCAGAACTACGCGCTTTATCCGCATATGAGCGTGGCCGAGAACATCGGGTTTCCACTCAGGGTGCAAAAGCTCAAACCCGCAGAGATCAAAAGCCGCGTGGGAGAGATGGCCGAACTTGTTCAGATCGGCAACCTTCTGAAGCGCAAACCGCAACAGCTTTCAGGCGGGCAACAACAGCGCGTGGCTCTCGCCCGTGCGCTTGTGCGCAAACCCGACGTGTTGCTCCTCGACGAACCGCTCGCCAACCTCGACGCCAAGCTACGCCTTGAAATGCGTTCGGAAATCCGCCGCCTCCAGCGCGAGACAGGCATCACCGCGATCCTCGTGACCCATGACCAGATCGAAGCCATGTCCATGTGCGACCGCATCGCCTTGATGAAAGACGGGCGCATCGAACAGATCAGCACTCCCGCCGAGATGTATGAACGCCCCGCCTCGCGCTATGTCGCAGGCTTCCTTGGCAATCCACCCATCAGCTTTGTGAATGCCGACGCCAACGGACGGCTCGCATTTGGCGACAATGCACTTCCCTTGCCCTCGGGCATCGCAGCGCAAGGGCCGGTCGTGATCGGTCTGCGCCCCGAACATTTCGGCCCGCAACACCAAGGCCCCTGCGTGAGCGGACAGGTGAGTTTCATCGAACCACAGGGCCGCGAAGACCTGATCGACGTGACTTTGCCCGACGGCCAGCGCCTGCGCGCTATCGTCCCTGCAGGTCATGACGTTGCCTTGGGCCAAACGGTCAACTGGCAGGTTGATCTCTCCCGCATCCACCTGTTTGACGCCGAGGGGGCACGCCTGTGACCGCATCAGACTGGACCCGCCCCGCACGCCCCTACGCCATTGCCCACCGTGGTGCAGCCGCCTATGCGCCCGACAACACGTTAGAGGCCTTCCGCATCGCCAGTCGCATCGGCGCGGATATGTGGGAGGTCGATATTCGTGTGACCTCCGATGGCGAAATCATTGCCTTTCACGACAAAATCCTATCAGACGGGCGCAAGATCATCGAAACGCCCTTTGCCGATATCCTCGCCCACACCACCGCCGAACACCGCCCCTGCCCGCGGCTGCGCGATGTGGTGGCGGAGGCGGCCAAGCTGGGCGCGGGAATTTACGCCGATATCAAGGACACAAATGTCACCCTGCCGACCCTGCACATGTTGCAAGAGCACGGCATCACCCGCGCGATCCTCGGGGCCTTTGATCCGCAAGCGGCGCAAATATTGGCTGAGGCAAACAGCCCCTACCCACGTTCCGTGCTTGTGCCCTTAGGGGCCGAGCCGTTCTCCTATGCGAAAGGGGCCGATGTGATCCACCTGTGTTGGGAACGGATGGAACGCCCGCAAGACACCTTGACGGATGAGCTATTCGAGCGTGCCTTTGCCAATGGTCAAACCATCGCTATCTGGCATGAGGAAGACCCCGAACGTATGGCCGCAATCCGCACGCGCCCGGTGATCGGCATCTGTTCCGACCGGCCCGAACTGGTCAACCAACCCGGACGCGGACTGCCGTTCCAGACGGTCTGCCATCGCGGGGCGAACAAGATTGCGCCCGAAAACACTCTGCCCGCCTTTGAATGCGCCTTGGCGGCGGGGTTTGACTATATCGAATGCGACCTGCAAGAGACCGCAGATGGCGAGATCGTCATCCACCACGACCCGACACTGGAACGCACCACAAACGGTCACGGTCCCATCACCGCGCACACGCTCGGCGCTCTACGCGACCTCGACGCAGGCCACTGGTTCAGCCCGCATTTCACGGGCACCAAAATTCCGACGCTGGACGAGGTTCTGGAACTTGTGCGCCGCTATGACGGGCAAGCCTATCTGGAGTTGAAATCCGCACCACCTGCGCCGGCCTGGCAATCGGTCTGCGATGCAGGTCTGCAAGAGCGCGTGTTCTTCTGGTCGTTCAATCAAGCAGCGCTCAAAGAGTTGCGCGCAAGCGCACCGACCGCGCGGATCATGGCACGGCGGCAGGATTATGCGACATTGCAAGAGACGCTCAACGACCTCGCGCCGCAGATCGTGGAATTCACACTGCCCGAAGGTACCGAAGAGTTTGCTGCCGTGCGTGACGCTGGGGCGCAAGTCATGGTCGCCGCGATGGCGGATGATCCGGCCATACTGTCTCAGGTCATCGCCGCAGCCCCCGACCTTGCCAATGTAGACCATCCTTTTGCCCTTACCCGACAGGTGCGCGCATGACAGAGCGCCGCCCCCCTGAACACCGTCGCCCCACCTCGCATGACGTCGCCCGTCTGGCCGGTGTGTCCCGCTCGGCTGTGTCGCGCTGTTTCACACCGGGAGCGAGCATCTCGGAAGAAACCCGAAACCGGATCATGTCGGCTGCGACAGAATTGGGCTATCGCGCCAATGCGTTGGCCCGAAACCTCAAATCACAACAATCGCAACTGGTTGCGATCCTCGCTTCGCGTCTGGACACGCCCTTTCGCGCGCGTCAGGTGAAACATCTATCACGAGCACTGATTGCAGAGGGATTTCGCCCGCTGCTCCTTACCGCCGATCACAGCGATGATCTGGAGCCGCTTCTCTCCTCCATGCTCGATTACAATCTGGCGGGAATGATCGTGACTTCCGACACACCGCCCGTCGCCGTGGTGGACGAATGCAAACGGTTGCGCGTGCCCTTGGTGCTCATCAACCGCAACCCCGAACCCGATGGCGGCGACCGTATCCAGCTTGACACCCGCGCTGCCGCCGAGACGGTCTTTGACATGCTCTACACAGCCGGCGCGCGGCGCTTTGCCGTGCTGCGTCCCGAGGACCGGACCTATACGGTGATGGGGCGGGTCAGCGCCTTTTGCGAACTGGTGCGCTCCAAGGGGCTAAGCTGTCATCAACTGTCCTGCGGCACCCAGTCCTACGCGGCAGGACGCGCCTCCATCCGTCAACATGCCGAGCTGATACATGGGTGTGACGGGCTGTTTGGCACCACCGACTTGCTCGCCTGCGGAGCGCTGGACGGGTTGAAACACGACCTTTTCCTGCGCGTGCCCGAAGATATACGCGTCGTCGGTTTTGATGATATAGAACAGGCGAGTTGGGCACCCTATGATCTGAGCACCGTGCGTCAGGATGCGGGCGCCCAAGCCGAGCTGGCTGTCGCCATGATGCGGGCGCGGCTACAAGCCCCCGACGCCCCGATACGACGGGAACATCCGCCGCTGCAGCCGATCCTGCGCGGCACCACCGAAAAGACCGAGACAAGATGACTATACATGACCGACTGTCCTTTGCTGAAAACCTCGCCCGCGAAGCAGGCGAGCTTGCCACCACCATGCGCGCCGCCCGTGGAGGGTTGGACGTGCAAGCCAAAGGGCCGCAGGATTTCGTGACCGCCGCCGATCTGGCTGTCGAAAAACTGATCCGCACGCGCATCGCTGCACAGTTCCCCGAGGATGCTGTTATCGGTGAGGAAGGCGGGCGGCACGGCAACACTGCCACCGGTGCGGTCTGGATCATTGACCCAATCGACGGGACAACGAATTTCATGCGCGGCCTGCCCGATTGGGCGGTCTCCATCGCCTGCGCCATTGACGGGGAAATCGTGCTGGGCGTGATCTATGCGCCCGACTATAGGCAAACGCTTGTCGGACATTTGTCCGACACTCCGGAAGCGCGCAAAAACGGCAAAATTTTGAAAACATCTTCGGATGGCTTGGCAAAAAATGCGCTGGTCGCCGTCGGCTGGTCGCCACGCACAAATTTCAAGGAACATGCTGATTTGTTGGAGGCAATCATCTCCAAAGGCGGGGAATACCGCCGCTCCGGAGCCGCAACGATTGGCCTGATCGGCGTCGCCTCCGGTTCTGTGGACGCCTATTTCGAGCGCCAGTTGAACCTGTGGGACGCCGCAGCCGGAATCGCGATTATCCGTGCGGCAGGCGGCGTTGTGGAGGCGCCTGCGTTCACTCCTGAGCTCAAAACTCCGGCACCCTTTGTGGCACTAGCCCGTGCGGATCATGAGTTGGCGGATTTTTTGCGCTTAGCTGTTGTTTAGGAGTGAAAACGTTGCGCCCAATTAACGCCCATCCAAGATCCAAGCGGCGCTTTGTGTCTGATTTATTTCTTTGTGCCGGCGCATAATAATGCCTGACAACAAAGACCTTCCGCGAAAAGTCAGAGACGGAGCGCGTTTGTTCTGAACCTGCAAAACTGCCACCACACCTTGTGTTTCAGAACATACTTGACCCTAAGATGAACTCTTATGGTCCAATAACAAAACGGGAAAATGGTGGAGTTGATCGGGATCGAACCGACGACCTCGTCATTGCGAACGACGCGCTCTCCCAACTGAGCTACAACCCCACGCTGGTGCAAGATTTGAAAGTTTCGGGCCGAAAAGTCAAGCGGCCCGAAACAGGTTTCAGGCGGGCATTTTGCCGTTTTGCTCGACAAAGGCCACAATGTCGCGGGCCGGACGTGCGCCTGCGATGCGCGCGACTTCCTTGCCGCCTTGATAGAGGATCAGCGCGGGAATACCGCGGATGCCGTTTTTCATCGACACGGTCGGATGGTCCTCGGTGTTGATCTTGGCAAAGCGCGCACGGCCTTTGAGTTCTTGCGCGGCCTTGGCGAATTCCGGTGCCATCATGCGGCACGGGCCGCACCACGGAGCCCAGAAATCAACGAGAACCGGCAGATCATCTTTGGTGGACAAAGCCTTCAGCCCTTTCGGGTCAAGCTCTGCCACTTTGCCTGACATCAAAGGCTCGCCACAGGTGCCGCATTTCGGACCGGCAGAGAGCTTTGCCACGGGCACGCGATTCACCTGACCACAGGTCGGGCACGCGAGTTTGACATCCGTTTTATCAAGAGTAGCGACCATTGCGGTGGCCTCCCATTCACATTCATATTGCAGAATATATGTGCCCGAATGGCCTCCGGTTCAAGAGGTCAGAATGACGCTCTTTCCGCAAACACCTTCGGACACACTCCCCCGCTATTCTGCGGCTTCAACATAGTGTTCCGGCGGCGGACAGAGGCAGATCAGGTTGCGATCACCATAAGCGTTGTCCACACGTCCCACAGGCGGCCAGTATTTGTCCACGCGGAAGGCCCCCGGTGGGAAACAGCCCTGTTCACGCGGATAAGGCCGGTCCCACTCTGCCACCAGATCGCCCACCGTATGCGGCGCGAGTTTCAGCGGGTTGATGTCCTCGGGGAGTTCCCCGCTTTCGATCTGCGCGATCTCGGACCGGATCGACAGCATCGCCTCGCAGAACCGGTCAAGCTCCGCCTTGGTTTCGCTTTCTGTCGGCTCGATCATCAAGGTGCCGGGCACGGGGAAAGACATGGTAGGCGCATGAAAACCGCTGTCGATCAGCCGCTTGGCGATATCGTCCACGGAGACACCTGTGGTCTTCTCGAAAGCACGCGGGTCCACAATGCACTCATGCGCCACACGCCCCTGTTTGCCCTTGTAAAGCACAGGGAAGGCCTCATCGAGACGGGCGGCGATATAATTGGCATTGAGGATTGCCACCTTCGTCGCCTGCGTCAGCCCTGCGCCGCCCATGAGC
Source organism: Celeribacter halophilus (assembly GCF_900114135.1). GTDB lineage: Bacteria > Pseudomonadota > Alphaproteobacteria > Rhodobacterales > Rhodobacteraceae > Celeribacter > Celeribacter halophilus. The sequence continues at coordinate 76,887 of NZ_FORY01000010.1, read as the reverse complement.
ATGCAATAGGCCCATGAAATCGGCAGGATCGAGGCGGAGCCGTATTGTGCGCCGGACACAGGGCCGACCTCGCCCGATCCGTCAGGCGCGCCGGGCAGGAACCGAGCAAGATGCGCTTTGACGCCGATGGGGCCCATGCCCGGACCGCCGCCGCCATGAGGGATGCAGAAGGTCTTGTGCAGATTGAGGTGGCTCACGTCGGAGCCGATCTCTCCAGGTTTCGCCAGCCCGACCAGCGCGTTCAGATTCGCCCCGTCGAGATAGACCTGACCGCCATGGTCATGGGTGATCTTGCAGACCTCTTTCACCGTCTCCTCGAATACCCCGTGAGTGGAAGGATAGGTGATCATACAGGCGGCAAGTTTGTCGCCTGCCGCTTCGGCCTTGGCACGGAAATCTTCCAGATCAATGTCGCCATTCTCCGCCGACTTCACCACCACGACCTTGAGACCCACCATCTGCGCAGAAGCCGGATTGGTGCCATGGGCCGACATGGGGATGAGGCAGATATTGCGCCCGCCCTGCCCGTTTGCGCGGTGATAGCCCATGATGGTCAGAAGTCCGGCATATTCGCCCTGCGCACCGGAATTGGGCTGCATCGACATGGCGTCATAGCCGGTGATCTCGCAAAGCTTCGCGCTCAGGTCCTCGATCATGTAGCGATAGCCTTCGGACTGGTCCACAGGAGCATAGGGGTGGATCGCGTTGAATTCCGGCCATGTAATCGGCATCATCTCGACAGCTGCGTTCAGCTTCATTGTGCAGGAGCCGAGCGGGATCATCGCCCGGTCCAGCGCCAGATCACGGTCCGCCAAGCGCCGCATGTAGCGCATCATCTCGCCCTCGGCGCGGTTCATGCCGAAAATCGGATGGGTGAGGTACTCACTCTCGCGCAGAAGCGTTTCGGGGAAACCGAGACCGGGGAAGTCCTCCGGCACCTCTGCCTCATGCCCGAAGGCGCGCCAGACCTTTGTGATGACCTCATCATCGGCCATTTCATCCATCGAAATGCCGATCCGGTTCTTGCCCACCTTGCGCAGGTTGATCCCCTCGGCCACGGCGGAACGCAGGATCACGCCCTGCATCGCGCCAACCTCAACCGTGATCGTGTCAAAGAACGCATCCGGCGAGACTTTGAACCCTTCGGCCTTGAGCCCTTCGGCCAGTTTCACCGCCTTGGCGTGGATTTGTTCACCGATGGCGCGCAGTCCTTGCGGCCCGTGGAACACGGCATAAAACGACGCCATGACCGCCAACAAGGCCTGCGCCGTGCAGACATTGGAGGTGGCTTTCTCGCGCCGGATATGCTGTTCGCGGGTCTGAAGGCTCAGGCGATAGGCGCGGTTGCCGTTGGCATCGACAGAGACGCCGACAATCCGGCCCGGCATGGCGCGTTTCATCGCATCCTTGCAGGACATGAAGGCCGCGTGCGGACCACCAAAGCCCATCGGCACGCCAAAGCGCTGCGCCGATCCGACCGCAATATCGGCATCCATCGCACCCGGATCCTTGAGCATCGTCAGCGCCATAAGGTCAGTCGCCATGATCGCGACCGCCTTACCGGCGTGCAGAACGGAGATCTGATCGGTGAAGTCCGAGACATGGCCGTAGGTACCCGGATATTGGAAAATCGCACCAAAGACATCTTCCGGCTCCAGCGCCGCCGGATCGCCGATGACAATCTCGATGCCCAGAGGGGCCGCGCGGGTTTTCATCACTTCGATATTCTGCGGATGGCAGTTCTCGTCCACAAAGAACCGCGCCCCTTTCGACTTCGACACACGTTTCGCCATGGTCATCGCCTCGGCGCAGGCGGTGGCCTCGTCCAGAAGCGAGGCATTGGCGACCGGCAGCCCTGTCAAATCGCTGACCATTGTCTGGAAGTTCAACAAGGCCTCCAGACGCCCCTGCGCAATCTCCGGCTGGTAGGGCGTGTAAGCCGTATACCATGCTGGGTTTTCAAGGATGTTGCGCTGGATCGCGGGCGGCGTGGCCGTGCCGTAAAACCCCTGACCGATGAGCGAGGTCATCACGAGATTGCGCTTGGCCACCTTGCGGATATGGCCCAGCACCTCATGCTCCGTCATCGGCGCCCAGTTCAAAGGCTCCATCTGCCGGATGCCCATCGGCACGGTCTCGTCGATCAGCGCATCCAGAGAGGAGACACCGACCACGTCGAGCATCTCCTCCATCTCCGCCGGAGAAGGGCCGATGTGGCGGCGGTTGGCAAAATCATAGGGATTATAGGATGAGGGTGTATAGGCCACGATTGCGTTCCTTGACGCGTGTCCACACAAGGGTAAGGCAGGCTTGTGCGGACACGCTATGCGACGGTTGAACAGTTGGGACGTTTCGAGAAAATCTTGCCTCACGCTTTTCCCGAAAGGCGTTAGCCGATGTAGGCTTTGTATTCCGCTTCGGACATGAAATCGTCGAGTGCGGACATATCCTCGATCTTCATTTTGAAGAACCACGCATCCCCCAAGGGATCTTCACCCACCTTGCCCGGATCTTCGGTCAAAGGTTCGTTCACCTCGACGATCTCGCCATCCAGCGGCGCCAGAATGTCGGAGGCGGCCTTGACGCTCTCGATCACCACGACCTCGTCGTCTTTCGACACGGTCGCGCCTTCGTCCGGCAGTTCGACGAACACCACGTCGCCCAGTTGTTCTGCGGCGTGTTCCGTGATGCCGACGACGACCAGATCGTCCTCGACGCGGAGCCATTCGTGTTCTTCGGTAAATTTGATATCAGCGGCCATTTCAGTGGTCCCTTTAGGTCAGTTTCAGCGTTTGTAAGTTGAAGGGCGGAAGGGCATCGGCGCCACCGTGACCGGCAGGCGTTTGCCCCGCAATTCTGCGAAAACTTCGGTATCATTGGCGCAATAGTCAACCGGCAGGTAGCCCATCGCCACAGGGCGCGCGACCGAAGGGCCGAAGCCGCCGGAGGTGATCTCCCCGATCTGCGCATCACTCTCTGCCGTGGCGAACAGCGGCGTGCCTTCGCGCATCGGCGCACGGCCTTGGGGCAACAGACCCACACGTTTGCGCGCGGCTCCCTTGTCCAACTCGCTCAGGATACGCTCCGCGCCGGGAAAGCCCCCTGCCCGTGCGCCGCCGGTGCGCCGGACCTTCTGGATCGCCCATGCGATATTGCCTTCGACCGGTGTAGTGGTCGTGTCTATGTCATGGCCATAAAGGCACAGCCCTGCCTCAAGCCGCAGACTGTCGCGCGCGCCAAGGCCGATGGGTGCAACCTCCTCCATTGCCACAAGCGCTTCGGCAATTTCCGCAGCGCGAGCGGCAGGGATCGAGATCTCGAACCCGTCCTCACCCGTATAGCCGGAGCGCGAAATCCACCATTCGTCCTGACCAACCTTGAGCCGCACACTGTCCATGAATTTCAAATCCGCGACCTGTGGCACCAGACGGGCCAAGGCTACCTCCGCCATCGGCCCTTGCAACGCCAGAAGCGCGCGGTCGGTGATCTCCTGCACCGTCACATGATCCGGCAGCTTTGCGCGCAGATGGGCAATGTCCTCCGCCTTGCAGGCCGCATTGACCACAAGAAACAACCCCTCCCCCGTGTTCGAGATCATCAGATCGTCAAGAATACCGCCCGCGTCATTGGTGAAAATCCCGTAGCGCTGCCGCAAAGGTTTCAGGCCCAGCACATCAACCGGCACGAGAGCCTCCAGCGCAAGGGCCAAGGCGTCATGACCCTCCTGCGAGCTCAGCATCACCTGCCCCATATGCGAGACATCAAACAATCCCGCCTGAGCACGGGTATGCAGATGCTCTTTCATCACGCCCAGCGGATATTGCACGGGCATCTCGTAACCCGCGAAGGGGACCATCTTGGCCCCGTGCGTGAGGTGGAAGTCATAAAGCGGCGTGCGCAAAAGTTCGGTCATCAACGAGCCTCCAAGGTTTCTCGCCCGACGCAAACACGCCCGGCATCACAAGGCGGGTTTCCCCGCTGGATGCCCCCTCTGTCTTGGTGCCTGAGATCGTTATCCCTTCGGCGGAGGTCCGGCCCGATGGACCAACCCCTCTCTCCAGAGTGTTTGACCGTGCGAAGGTCCGTTTACCTGAGAGTTTCCCGGGGCGGTTGCTCCTTCGGTAGGGGTGGCCCCTTCTCCCGACGCACGATGTTGAGGCCACGTTAGTGGAGCTGTGGATTCGGGGCAAGGGAGAAAGTTTCCTATCGGAAACCAAAGACGAAAAAACCGCCGCTCGGAGGTTCCGGCGGCGGCTTTCTGTTGATTTTTGAACAAGTCAGATTAAAGAGAGGGCTTTTTCTGCAAAAGCGGCAGAACGTGGGACATATCCGGTCCGCGTTCCATGCCGGTCACAGCCTTGCGCAGCGGCATGAACAAGCCTTTTCCCTTGCGACCCGTCGCCTCTTTCACCGCACTAGTCCACTCTTTCCAGCTCTCGGCGGTATAGGGCGGCTCCGGCAACATGGCGAAGGCTTGCGCCACAAACTCTTTGTCCTCGTCCGCCACCAACGGCGTCGCACCGTCGCGGAACAACTTCCACCAGCCTTTCATATCGGCTTTCACAGTGATGTTCTCGCGCACAACGGTCCAGAACGGTTCCGCAATCTCAGCAGGAACGCCCAGCGCAGTCACATCGTCAGCCACATCCGCGAAGGGTTTGGTGTGGTTGATCTGCGAGGTCAGGGCGAACAGGTCCTGCGTGTCGAATTTCGTCGGCGCGGACCCGAAGGTGGAGAGATCGAACCCTTCGATCAACTCTTCCATAGAGGTGCGCAATTCAACCGGCTGGCTGGAGCCCAGACGCGCCATCAGCGACAAAAGCGCCATCGGCTCGACGCCCTGTTCGCGCAGATCACGCAAAGACAGCGTGCCGAGACGTTTCGACAGCGCCTCGCCTTGCGGTCCGGTCAGAAGCGAGTGGTGGGCGAAGGTCGGCACCGTGCCGCCCAGCGCTTCGATAATCTGGATTTGCGTGGCCGTATTGGTCACATGGTCGGAACCGCGCACAATATGGGTCACACCATAGTCCACATCGTCGCAGACAGAGGCGAGCGTGTAGAGGAACTGGCCATCGGCACGGATCAGCACCGGATCGGAGACGGAGGCGGCATCAATCGAGATGTCACCCAGAATACCGTCAGTCCATTCGATGCGTTTCTGATCCAGCTTGAACCGCCAGACCCCGTCGCCCCGCTCGGCGCGAAGGGCGTCTTTCTCGGCGTCGGTCAGCTCCAGAGCGGCGCGGTCATAAACCGGCGGCTTGCCCATGTTGAGCAGTTTCTTGCGCTTGAGGTCCAGTTCTGTCGGCGTCTCGAACGCCTCATAGAAGCGGCCTTTGGCGCGCAATTCATCGGCGGCGGCACGATAGCGATCCAGACGCGTGGACTGTTTCTCGAACCGGTCCCAAGTGAAGCCCAGCCATTCGAGATCTTCAAGAACCCCGTCGGCATATTCCTGAGTCGAGCGTTCCTGATCCGTGTCGTCGAGGCGCAGAATGAACTGCCCTCCGGCCTTTCGGGTAATCAGATAGTTGAACAGCGCAGTGCGCAGGTTGCCGACATGAATAAAGCCCGTGGGCGAAGGCGCGAAACGTGTGACGATCATCGTAGGTCTCCTGTTGCGCTTCCTCTTTCATATCGTGACCGAAGAGTCCATATCGGAGCAAGCCCCAACCGGAGTTCTATGATGACATCACCCCTTCTTGATGCAACCGCGCCCGATCTCGACCTGATCGAGGACATCGCCCGCGCCACAATGGCCGATCTGCCGCCGGCCTTCAAAGTGCTGGCCGCGAATGTCGCGCTGACCGTGATGGACTTCGCGCCGGAAGATTTGCTGGCCGAGATCGGCATTGCCGACCCGTTCGAGCTTACGGGGCTTTATACAGGCATCCCGATGACCGAGAAATCCACCATGGATCAGGCCACCGCGCCGGACACGATCTGGCTGTTCCGCAGGCCCATTCTCGATGAATGGTGTATGCGTGGGACTGTGACGCTGCAACAGATGGTGGCCCATGTCACCGTGCATGAGCTGGCGCATCATTTCGGCTGGTCGGATGACGACATCGCCACGATCGACAAGTGGTGGGAATACGACTGAACGGTGAGGCCGGTCGGGCATCTGCGATTTGACGAAAATGTCATGCGATCTTTTCCCTTCCCGTGCTATCCTTGATGCCAACAACATCGGGAGATCACAGATGAAAATTACAGCACAACCGTCCAGCCCCTACCTGTCACGTCGCCACCTTCTTTTGGGGGCCGCCGCCCTGCCTGTCGCTTCCAGCCTGCCCTTTGGCGCATCAGCAGAGGCGCCGATAATGGGCGCTTCGCTTGCGCCCTATCGCCGCTTTGCGCTCGGAAATTTCGAGGTCACGACGCTTTTGGCAGGCACCCGCACCGTCGCGGACCCGCACAAAATCTTCGGGCTGAATGCCACGGATGAGGATTTCGCCGCCGCTTCCGAAGCCGCCTTCATCCCCGCAGATGCGGCCCAGTTCTTCTTCACCCCCACGCTGATCAACACCGGCGCAGAACTGATCCTGTTCGACACGGGTCTGAACCCCGCAGGCATCACCGCCGCGCTGGAAGCTGCGGGCTATACCGCCGATCAGGTGGATCGCGTGGTCATCACCCACATGCATGGCGACCACATCGGTGGCATCTATGACGGCACGCCGACCTTTGCCAATGCGGCCTATTCCACGGGCTCTGTTGAAATGGGCCATTGGGAAAGCACAGGCAACGAAGGGTTCGAAGCGAAAATCCGTCCCCTTCAGGAACAGTTCGACCTGCTCAAAGGCGGATCTGAAGTCGCCCCCGGCATCACCGCGATGGAAGCCTTCGGTCACACGCCCGGCCATATGGCGTTCCACATTGAAAGCGAAGGAGAGCGCCTGATCCTTGCGGTCGATTTTGCCAATCACTACGTCTACTCGCTCGCCCATCCCGATTGGGAGGTCAGCTTTGACGCCGACAAAGCCGCCGCCGCACAAACCCGCCGCAAGATGCTCGACATGATGGCTGCGGATCGCGTGCCCTTCATCGGCTACCACATGCCCTTCCCCGCCATCGGCTATGTCCGCGCCGTTGACAGCAGTTTTGAATATGTGCCCGCGAGCTATCAGATGATGATCGAAAGCTGACGGAACGCCGTCACGGATTTACTTTCGACGGCCTCACTCATCACGGTCGCAGCCCCTCCGCTGCGGCCGTTTTCATGTCCCGAACATGCAACATGCCGCCTCGACCTCGCAAATTCTGCCTGAACCGCCTGTTATGCCGATGAATTTTCATGCCAATTCTGATAATTCTTCACAAATCCGGCGTTGATCCTGACCTTGATCAAAGTTGTTATCGCTACCGCATGTAAGCTAGGCTCCGGATTGACTCGCTGGCGAACGGGATACACGCACATGACACACATTCTGACAATCACGCTGAACCCGACGGTGGATATTTCAACCGCTACGGCTCGTGTCGAGGCGGGACCGAAACTGCGATGTCAGACGCCGGAGGCCGATCCGGGCGGCGGCGGGATCAATGTGTCTCGCGCCATCAAGTTTCTGGGCGGCGACAGCACGGCATTTATCGCGGTGGGGGGCGAGACGGGGGCACAGCTTTTGCGGCTTCTGGCTGAAGAGCGCGTGCGCTTCACCGCGTTTTCCGTCAATGGCGGGGCAACGCGGCAATCCATGGCGGTCACAGAGGAAGAGACCGGCAAGCAATACCGTTTCGTGATGCCGGGGCCGCATTGGGATCAGGAGATGGTCGAGGAATCCCTCAACGCCATCGCACAGGCCGCGCCCTCCAGCGGAGTGGTCGTGCTCTCCGGCTCACAACCGCCCGGTGTGCCGCTGGATTACACCGCCCGCCTGTCCCGCAGGCTTGAGGCCAAAGGCGTGCAGCTTTTCGTCGACACCTCCGGCCAGCCCTTGCGCGAACTGGTGAAACATCCGGCCAACCCTTCTGTGCTGCGCATGGATGATGTCGAGGCCGAGGATGTGGTGGGCCATGCGCTGCCCACCCGCGCCGCGACAGCCGATTTTGCCTCCGATCTGGTGGCGAAAGGCGTGGCGCAGACGGTCATTGTGGCGCGCGGCTCGGACGGGTCCACACTGGCCAATGCCGAAGGGCGCTGGCATGCCTCACGCGCCATTGATCCCGCCGAGGTAGTCTCCGCCGTTGGTGCAGGGGACAGTTTCGTGGGCGCTTTCTCTCTGGCGCTCACGCGCGGCGAAGAGATGCAGCAAGCCCTGTGTTACGGAACCACCGCCGCAGCCGCCGCCGTTCTGACCGCAGGGACACAACTTTGCACTGCTCAGGATGTCACACGGCTCTTGTCCGGTTGCGAGTTGATCGCGCTCTGATCCGGCGCGGGTCTCTGGCGTGGCCCCCGACCTCAGGCACCTTGTGCCGAGGCAATCGCCAAACCGTCCACCACTGCCGTGAACGCCTCGCCACGCAGGGCGCGGGCTTCCGGCAGGACGGCGCGACAGGCCGTTTCCACCACATGCATCAGGCTTGATCCGCCAACATAGACCACGGCCCCCACCGCCTCCGCAGACAGGCCCGCAAGCATCAGGGTCTCACTGATCGCCTCCGACAGTTCCGCCCGATAGCCCGCCAGATCATCGGCCAGAGCTTGCGAGACCAAAGGCGCGGACAGGCCCTTTTCGATCAGCGCCAGATCAATCTGCGCATCGCGCCCGCCATTGGCCACAATCTTTGCGGCCTCGACCGCAAAGGCCAGATCATGCCCCAACTCGGCCTCGATCACCTCCACAAGGCGGGAAAGCTTGTCCGGCTCCACCGCGTGGCGTTCGAGATCGCGCACCTTGCCCAGCGTCTCGCGCGTGTAGAGAAAGGGGATTTTCTGCCATGTGGCCAGATCGTTGAACAATGTCGCAGGCATGGGCAAAAGCCCGTCGCCCAAGGTCCGGCGCAACTGCGTGCCCGCCCCCAGCAAGGGCATGGCATGGGCGAGGCTCAATGCGCGGTCGAAATGCGTCCCGCCCAGCCGGATGCCGTGGGAGGCCAGAACATCGACCTTACCGCCCTCCTTGCGAAACAGGGTGAAATCCGATGTGCCGCCGCCGATATCGACCACAAGGCCGATTTCCAAGGGCTGCAAATCCTGCGCTGCCAAGGCGGCCGCCTCGGGTTCCGCAAGGAAGCGCACGCGCTGGAACCCCGCCATTTCATAGGCTTCGCGCAGATCGTGTTCGGCCTGCGCATCGCGTTCGGCATCTTTGGAATGGAAATGCACCGGACGACCGGAAACCACCCCCGTCACAGGTTGGCGCAACTGCTCTTCGGTGCGGGTTTTCAGGGTGGCGAGGAATTGCGCGATGACTTCCAGAAGGCTCTGGCGCTTGGCCCCGATGGGGCGGGTCTCGCGCAGAAGCGGGGTGCCCAACACGGATTTGAGCGCCCGCATATAGCGCCCTTCCTCTCCGTCGATGAGGGCGCGATTGGCCGCCGATCCGAGACGCATTCCGCCTTTGGCATCAAAGAACACAGCGGTGGGCAGGGTCTTTTCCCCCGGCTCCAGTTCGACCAGCCACGGCGTGCCGTTCACCGCCAGTCCAAGCGCGGAATTGGAGGTGCCAAAGTCGATGCCAACGGTGAGTTCCATGCGCGCCCTTTCCGGTCCGAAAGCGCGTTCTCTAACGGTCTGTGATGCAGGGGGCAAGAGGCTTTGCCGCGAGAAATCCATGCGCCCTCACCTGACGCTCCTTCTCTCTGCGTTAAGGTTAATCAGATTAAGATTAACGCGAAGGAGCTAGGGCGAGAGTGAAGGTGGAAGGGCTATGTCGGCGCGACAGGCGGCGCGGGTCAGCTCGGGTCGCGCCAGCGGCTGGCAATCGGATAGCGGCGATCCAGCCAGAAGGCTCGCGGCGTCAGACGTGTGCCCGGCGCAGACTGGAATCGTTTGTATTCCGAAATATAGAGCAGATGTTCGATCCGCTTCACCGTATCATGATCGAACCCTGCCGCGACCAGATCGGCCACGCTTTCGTCACGGTCCACCAACCCTTCGAGAATTGCATCCAGCACCTCATAGGGCGGCAGGCTGTCCTCGTCCTTCTGGTCGGGGCGCAATTCGGCTGAGGGCGGTTTGTCGATGATCGATACGGGGATGACCTCACCCTCTGGTCCCTTCATCCAGTCGCGGTGATTGGCATTGCGCCAGCGGCATTGCTCGAACACCCGCGTCTTGTAGAGGTCCTTGATCGGGTTATAGCCGCCGTTCATATCACCGTAGATCGTGCAATAGCCCACCGCGACCTCGGATTTGTTGCCAGTGGTCAGAAGCATGGAGCCGAACTTGTTCGACAGCGCCATAAGCAACAGCCCGCGCAGGCGCGACTGGATGTTTTCCTCGGTCGTGTCAAAGGGCAGATCGCCAAAGATCGGCGCAAGCGTGTTGGTGATGGCGTCGCGGCCTTCGGAGATCGGCACGAAGTCATAGCGGCAGCCCAGACGGGTCGCGATATCCTTGGCATCTTCCAGCGAGCTTTCCGACGTGTATTCGGAGGGCAGCATCACGCAATGCACATTCTCCGCGCCCAGCGCATCTGTGGCAATCGTGGCGACAATGGCCGAGTCGATCCCGCCGGACAGGCCCAGAACCACCTTTTTGAAGCCGGTTTTGCCCAGATAGTCGCGCAAAGAGTCGACCATCGCGCGGTAATCCTGCTCCCACTCGTCGGGCTGCGGCGTGATCTCGCCATCGGTCGCCCACCAGCGCCCTTCGGATTTCTCGAAATCCACATGACGCAGCGCCTCGTCAAAGACCGGCAGGATATGCGCGGGCTTGCCGTGCCGGTTGAGCACAAAGGAGCCGCCGTCAAAAACCTGATCGTCTTGTCCGCCGACCATGTTGAGATAGACCAGAGGCACATCATTCTCGACCACCCGCGAGACCATATGAGTCAGCCGCGTATCGAATTTGTTGCGGTAGTAGGGCGAGCCATTGGGCACCAGCAGAATTTCCGCCCCGCTTTCCACCTGTGCCTCGGCCACATCCTCGTGCCACGCATCTTCGCAGATGGGCGAGCCAATGCGCAGCGGGCCGATGGCATAGGGGCCTTCCAGCGGGCCTTCGGCAAAGAGGCGTTTTTCGTCGAATACCTTGTAATTCGGCAGATGATGCTTGCGCAGCACCTGTTTGACGCGGCCCTCCGCGAGAATCCAGTAGCCGTTGTAAAGCGCATCGCCATAAGAATAGGGCGCACCGACACCGATGGCCGGACCATCGGACGTCAGGGCCGCCAGTTCTTCCACTTTGGCCATGGCCGTGTTGACCAGAACCGGCTTCATCACCAGATCCTGCGGCTGATACCCGATCAGGAACAGTTCGGGAAAGGCGATCATATCGGCCCCTGCGGCCTTCGCCTGCGCATGGGCGGCCCGCACCTTGTCCGCATTGGCATCTATCGCGCCCACGGTCGGGTTGAGCTGGGCAAGGGTAAGGCGGAATTTCTCGGTCATGGCACTCATGCGTCCTGATATCTCGGGCCAAGGTTTAGCAGAATGACGCCCAAGGGAAAGACGTTCATGCCAAAAACATTTGAAGCCCGCGACCCAAGCCCCTAGTCTGGCGCGCGACAGGCTCTCTACGGGCCAAGGTCCACCTAAGCGCCACGGACGCCACAGGCAGACCCCGACAGCAACTCATCTGGAATGGGACAGACATAGTGACACGGATGCGCATTACGCTTTTCGCGGCAACAATGATCGGGGCCATGCCCCTGACCATGAACGCACAGGACACGGGAGCGGTCGAGACCCACCAGTTCGAAGACGGCGGCATTTACGAAGGGACGTTCAAAGAGGGGCTGCGCGACGGCGTCGGCACCTACACCCTGCCCAACGGCTACGAATATACCGGCGAATGGGTCATGGGCGAGATCAAGGGTCAGGGGATTGCGCGTTTCACCGACGGATCGGTCTATGAAGGCGCTTTCGACAAGGGCAAACCCCACGGCTATGGCAAGATCACCTATGCCGATGGCGGCACCTACGAAGGCGACTGGGTCGAGGGCGAGGCCACCGGCTCCGGCGTTGCGGTCTATGCCAATGGCGTGAAATACGAGGGCGGCTTCCTCTCCGCCAAACATCACGGGCAGGGCCGACTGGAAAGCCCCACGGGCTATATCTACGAAGGCGGCTGGGTCAATGGCGTCAAGGAGGGCAAGGGCAAGATCACCTACCCCGAAGGCGCCACCTATGAGGGCGAACTGGCCCGCGACCAGCGGCACGGTCAAGGCGTTCTGGTCACGGACGAGGGCATGATTCTCGATTGCCAGTGGGTCGACAACCAGTGCAACGGCACAGGCACGATCACCCAGCCCAACGGCGACGTCTATGTGGGCGAGCTGGTCGGCGGCAAACGTCAGGGCACGGGCAAGGTGACCTATGCCAATGGCGATGTCTATGAGGGCGAATTCGACGACGACAAGCGCGACGGACAAGGCACCTTCACCGGTGCGGACGGCTATCTCTATGTCGGTGAATGGACCCAAGGCCGGATCGAGGGGCAGGGGCAAGTGACCTATCCCGACGGGTCTGTCTATATCGGAGAATTCCTTGACGACCTTTCCCACGGGCAAGGCAAGATCACCTACCCGAACGGCACGACCTATGAGGGCGAATGGAAATACGGCGTGATCGACGGCACAGGCGTGGCGCGCTATGCGGGCGGGCTGGTCTATGAAGGCGAATTCCAGAACGCGCAGAACCACGGCAAGGGCAAGATGACCTATCCCGATGGTTACATCTATGAGGGCGACTGGGTCGATGGCCAGCGTCAGGGCAAGGGCAAAGGCACCTATCCCGACGGCACTGTTTACGAAGGCGATTACGTTGCCGGTAAACGCGAAGGCATCGGCACGATCACCATGTCTTCCGGCTTCACCTACACGGGTGAATGGAAAGCTGGCGAAATTCAGGGCCAAGGCAAGGCAACCTATGCCAATGGCGATGTGTTCGAGGGCATGTTCGTCGCGGGAAAATCCAACGGCCACGGCACCATCACCTATGCCGACGGCAAGGTGGTCTCCGGTGAATGGGTGGACGGGGCGTTGGTCTCCGAGGACAAACCCGAAGCTGAGGCCGACACCGCACCTGCGGAGTAAAGCCCTATTGCAAAACGGTTTTTTCTACGGAAGGCGGGGTTGAACCGCACCGCCTTCCGGCAAGAAATGCCTCTGACAGAGAATTTGGGGTTTTCAACCGGACCTCAGACAGTATATTCCACCCTCATGACGAATAAGGCACATATCTCCACCCTGCCCCTGCGCACCCGCGCAGCCCTTCGTCGTGAGCTTCTTCTCCTTAGCTGCCTCTGAGCGTGCCGTCGGCGCGATGCTCAGAGGTGACCAGATGCGCCGGATCGCAACGCTAAGGACCATAAGAGAGATTTCAAAATGACCAATACATCCAAACAGGACCGCGTCCTGATTTTCGACACGACTCTGCGCGACGGCGAACAAAGCCCCGGTGCCACGATGAGCCATAACGAAAAGCTCGAGATTGCCTCCATGCTCGACGAAATGGGCGTGGACATCATCGAAGCGGGCTTTCCGATTGCCTCCGAAGGGGACTTTGAAGCGGTCAGGGATATTGCCAAGAACTCGAAGAATTCCGTGATCTGCGGTCTGGCACGCGCCAGCATCCGCGACATTGACCGCTGTATGGAAGCGGTCAAACACGCCGCCCAGCCGCGCATTCACACCTTTATCGGCACCTCGCCCCAGCACCGCGAGATCACCGCTCTTTCGATGGACGAGATGGCCGACAAGATCCACGAGACCGTGACCCATGCCCGCAACCTGACGGACAATGTGCAATGGTCTCCGATGGATGCGATCCGCACGGAGCATGACTATCTTTGCCGCGTGGTCGAGATTGCGATCAAGGCCGGTGCCACCACGATCAACATTCCCGACACTGTGGGTTATACCACCCCGCGCGAATCCGCCGCGATCATCGAGATGCTGCTCGAACGTGTGCCCGGTGCCGACGAGATCATCTTTGCGACCCACTGTCACAACGATCTGGGCATGGCGACCGCCAATGCTCTGGCGGCTGTCGAGGCTGGCGCGCGCCAGATCGAATGCACGATCAACGGTCTGGGCGAACGCGCGGGCAATACCGCGCTGGAAGAAGTGGTCATGGCGCTGAAAGTGCGTGGGGACATCATGCCCTATACCACCGGCGTCGATACGACCAAGATCATGAACATCTCGCGGCGCGTCTCCCAGGTCTCCGGTTTCCCCGTGCAGTTCAACAAGGCTATCGTCGGCAAGAACGCCTTTGCCCACGAGAGCGGCATTCACCAGGACGGGATGCTGAAGAACAAGGAAACCTTCGAGATCATGCGCCCGCAGGATGTGGGTCTGACCGGCACCTCCCTGCCCTTGGGCAAGCACTCGGGCCGTGCCGCCCTGCGCGCCAAGCTCGAAGATCTGGGCTATCCGATGGAGGACAACCAGCTCAAGGATGTGTTCGTCCGCTTCAAGGATCTCGCCGATCGCAAGAAAGAAGTGTTCGACGACGACCTGATCGCGCTGTTGCGTGACGCGGGCGCGGCGGACCAGAACGAGCGCATCAAGGTCAAGTTCCTGCGCGTGATCTGCGGCACCGAAGCCCCGCAATCCGCCGATCTGATCCTCGAAGTCGATGGCGAGGAAAAACAGGTGACCTGTCAGGGCGACGGTCCGGTGGACGCGACCTTCAAGGCGATCAAGTCCATCTTCCCGACAACCGCACGTCTGCAACTCTATCAGGTCCACGCCGTGACCGAAGGCACCGATGCGCAGGCCACGGTCTCCGTGCGCCTCGAAGAGGATGGCAAGATCGTCACCGGCCAAAGCTCCGACACGGATACGGTTGTGGCCTCGGCCAAAGCCTATGTGAACGCGGTCAACCGGCTTCTGGTGCGGCGCGAGAAATCCGCACCGGATGCGGATGTGAAAACGGTCAAATACACCGACGCAAGCTGATCACAGCTTTCTGAACTCTCTGGTTCACTTTTCGAGGGGCGCGCCTTGGTGCGCCCCTTGTCTTGTGCGGGCAAGGCCTTAGCTCTGCTCACAAGACACAAAGACACATAGCCCACTGGAGCCACCTATGCGCAGCGCAACCCATGCCACCTTTGGCGATCCCGCCGAAGTCATCACTGTCACCGAAACCGACACGCCCGTGCCCCAGACCGGCGAGGTGCTGGTGCGAACAATTCTCTCTGCGATCCACAACCACGATCTCTGGACCGTGCGCGGCGAATATGGCGTCAAACCGGACCTGCCTGCCACCGGCGGCACCGAAGCCGTGGGGGTGATTGAAGCCGTCGGTCCCGAGGTCGACAGCGCGCTGGTCGGCAAACGTGTCACCGTGGCTGGCACGATGGGCACATGGGCCGACTATTTCACCGCCCCCGCCGCCTCCGTCCTGCCCCTGCCTGACGCCGTGTCGGACGAAGACGCCGCCCAACTCGTCGCCATGCCCTTCTCCGCCATCTCGCTGTTGGAATTTGCCAAGGCGAAAGCCGGCGACTGGATCGTGCAAACCGCCGCCAACGGGGCGGTGGGCAAGATCATCGACACGCTGGCCAAAACCCGCGGCATCCATGTGGTCAACATCGTCCGCCGCCAAGCCGCCGCCGAGGAATTGCGCGCCAGCGGTGTGCAAAACGTGGTCTCGACCGATCAGACCGACTGGAAGGAGCAGGCCAAATCCATCATCGGTGAACAAGGGGCCCAAATCGCCATCGACAGTGTCGGGGGCAGCACTGCCAATGATCTCGTCGACCTGCTGGGCTGGGAAGGCCTGCTCGTGACCTTCGGCACCGCCGACGGTGGCGACATGATCCTGAATTCGGGCCAGCTCATCTTCAAACACATCACGGTCAAAGGCTTCTGGGGTGCGAAAGTCTCGCAACATATGGCCCCCGAAACGCGCAAGGCGCTGATCTCCGAACTGGTCACACTGGCCGCACAAGGCAAACTTCCGCTGGATGTCGAGGCCATCTTAGACCTTTCCGACGCCCCCGCCGCGATGCAGGCGGCCCAGACGCCGGGACGCAAAGGCAAGGTGCTCTTGCGCGCCTGAGAACAGGCGCCGGACCACACGACCCGAATAGGCAAGCCGGAAACGGCTCTGAAACCTGCGCAAAGGCCAGCGCAAAGGCCAGCGCAGGTTTCACAAACCAGTCATCACAGGCGGAAAGTGGCGGTTCCTTGCCATCTCGGACTATGCCGCCCCTTTTCCCCCAGCCCCGCGCCCCCTATAAGTCTGCCGATACGGGGGATTCTCCCCTTTTTGCGGCTTGATGGGGCATCGGGAACACAATGGCGGGATTTGCGGGTTTATTCTCTTCTGACATGGCGATCGACTTGGGAACAGCGAACACGCTGGTCTATGTCAAAGGCAAAGGCATCATTCTCAACGAACCGTCCGTGGTGGCCTATCACGTCAAGGACGGGCGCAAACAGGTGCTCGCCGTGGGTGAAGACGCCAAACACATGCTGGGCAAGACCCCCGGCTCTATCGAAGCCATCCGCCCGATGCGCGAAGGGGTGATTGCCGACTTCGACACCGCTGAGGAAATGATCAAACATTTCATCCGCAAGGTTCACAAACGCACCACCTTCTCCAAGCCGAAAATCATCGTCTGCGTGCCGCACGGGGCCACCCCCGTTGAAAAACGCGCCATCCGTCAATCCGTGATGTCCGCCGGTGCACGCCGCGCAGGTTTGATCGCGGAACCGATTGCCGCCGCCATCGGCGCAGGGATGCCGATCACCGACCCGACCGGCAACATGGTTGTCGACATCGGCGGCGGGACCACCGAAGTGGCCGTGCTGTCCTTGGGCGACATCGTTTATGCGCGGTCCGTGCGCGTCGGCGGGGACCGGATGGATGACGCCATCATCGCCTACCTGCGCCGCCAGCAGAACCTCCTGATCGGGGAAGGCACCGCCGAACGGATCAAGACCACCATCGGCACCGCACGGATGCCCGATGACGGGCGCGGTGCAGTTCTGACCATTCGCGGGCGCGACCTGTTGAACGGTGTGCCGAAAGAGATCGAGATCAACCAGGCCCAAGTGGCCGAGGCTCTGGCCGAACCGGTGCAACAGATTTGCGAGGCGGTGATGACCGCTCTGGAAACCACCCCGCCGGATCTGGCCGCCGACATCGTGGACCGTGGCGTGATGCTTACCGGTGGCGGGGCTTTGCTGGGCGAGTTGGACCTTGCCCTGCGCGAACAGACCGGACTTGCCATCTCGGTCGCTGACGAGTCACTGAATTGTGTGGCCTTGGGCACTGGCAAAGCGCTGGAGTATGAGAAACAACTCCGGCACGTTATTGATTACGACAGCTGAGGGCCTGCGCCGATTAGGCGCGCCTCGGGCGGCCTGAACCGGAGGACAGTTTGGCCAGAGACAAGGGCAATGCGGAGACCTACGTCCGCCCGATCCGGCGTTTGCTGATCGGGATCATGTTGCTGTGCCTGATGGGTCTGTTCATCCTCTGGCGCATCGACAGCCCGCGCGTCGAGCGGCTGCGTGCCAATCTCGTGGACAGGGTTGTGCCCTCCTTTGAATGGGCCTTGGTGCCGGTGACGAAAACCGTCGATATGATCGAGAATTTCGAGAGTTATCAACGACTTTACGAACAAAATCAGGAATTGCGCAACGAATTGCGCCAGATGCAGGCGTGGAAGGAAGCGGCCCTCCAGCTTGAGCAGAAAAACGCCAAGCTCCTTGATCTGAACAAGGTGCGGATCGACCCGCGCTACACCTATGTCACTGGCGTTGTGATGGCCGACAGCGGCTCGCCCTTCCGCCAGTCCGTGCTTTTGAATGTTGGTGCTCGGGACGGGATTCGCGACGGCTGGGCGACGATGGACGGGATCGGTCTGGTGGGCCGGATTTCCGGCGTGGGCCAAAATACGGCGCGGGTGATTCTTCTTACCGACAGTAATTCCCGCCTTCCGGTAACAATCCAACCCTCTGGACAACGCGCGATCCTGTCGGGGGACAACACCATTCGCCCTTCGCTCGATTTCATTGAAACGCCCGAGCTTGTCCGTCCGGGCGATCGCGTGGTCTCCTCCGGTGACGGCGGGGTCTTTCCGCCGGGGCTGTTGATCGGTCAGGTGGCCAAAGGTCCGGATCGTCGCCTGCGCGTGATCTTGGCGGCCGATTATGAACGGCTCGACTATCTGCGCGTTTTGCGGACCCATGAGAGCGAACGTATCACCGATCCGGGTGGCCTGATTGCCTCTGACCCTGTGGATGCCGCAGCCGATGCCAATGCAGGCGCAGAGCCGGAGCAGGACGGAGCGCCCGAAGATGGTTGATCCGCGCACGGTTCGCACATGGTCCTTCCGCGCAGGGTTTCTGCTCGTCGCAGCTTTGGTGACGTTTTTCTATCTTCTGCCTCTGAAAGTCGGTGCAGCAAGCTGGCCGGGACCGGATCTGATCCTGTCCGTGGCTTTTGCATGGGTGCTCCGGCGTCCCGATTATGTACCGGTGTTTCTGGTCGCGCCAGTGATCCTTCTGGCTGATTTCATCTTTCTGCGCCCGCCGGGTCTATGGACACTGCTCAGTGTGCTGGGACTGGAATTCCTGCGCCGGCGCGAGCCGATTTCGCGCGATCTGCCCTTTGCGATCGAATGGGCGATGGTGGCCGGTGTGATGCTGGCCATGGCGCTAGGTTACCGGCTCTGCCTCGCGCTGTTCATGGTGGACCAAAGCTCGCTGGGGCTTGCCATTATGGGACAGGTCTCGACACTTCTCAGCTATCCGGTGGTGGTGGCCCTGTCGCGCTACGGATTCGGCATGACCAAAATCAGCCCCGCCGAAGCCGATGAAATGAGGTATGTGCGATGAAACGTTCCCCCACAGAAAATGCCGCCTCGGCGCGCAAGGTCACGCGGCGCGCACTGTTTCTTGGCGCCTCCCAGCTTGCCTTCATGGGGGTTCTGGGGCTCAGGATGCGCTTTTTGCAGGTCGATCAGGCCGACCAGTTTCGCCTTCTGGCCGAAGAGAACCGCATCAAGATCCAGCTTCTCCCCCCCGCGCGCGGTCTGATCTATGACCGCAACGGCACCGCTCTGGCGGAGAACGAACAGACCTTCAAAGTCGTGATCCGCAAACAGGATGCACAGGAGCTCGACAAGGTGCTGGCCGAGCTGGAGCGCCTCATCGGCCTGACCCCCGCCGAACAGGCCCGCGTGCGCGACGATCTCAAAAACCGCAAGATCGGCCCCTCCACCCCGATCACCATCGCGGACCGGCTGACATGGGAACAGTTCTCCGCCGTCGCTGCCAACGGCCCGGCGCTTCCCGGCATCACGCCGGAGGTCGGCCTGTCGCGCCACTACCCGCTCAAAGGCGATTTCGCGCATCTGGTGGGCTATGTCGGCCCCGTCTCCGACTATGCCCTGTCACAGATGGAAGAGGTCGACCCGATCTACCACATCCCCGATTTCCAGCTTGGCAAATCCGGCGTCGAGCACCGGATGGAAGACGTGCTCAAAGGCAAGGCCGGCATCTTGCGCGTGGAACAGAACGTCCACGGGCGGATCATCCGCGAAATCGACCGTCAGGAAGGCCAGCCGGGCGCCAATATCCAGCTGACCCTCGACCACAAGGTGCAGAACTTTGTGCAGGCCCGACTGGGGGGCGAAAGTGCCGCCGCCGTGGTGCTGGACGTGGAAACCGGCGACATCATCGCGGCCGGATCGACACCGTCCTTTGACCCGAACCTCTTCGTGCGCGGTATCTCAGTGGCCGATTACAATGCGCTGCTGGAAAACGACCACCGCCCCCTGCCCGGCAAAGCGGTGCAAGGCGCCTATCCGCCCGGATCGACCTTCAAACTGGTCACCGCCCTTGCCGCTCTCGAAGCGGGCGTTGTCACCCCCGACGAAACCGTGCGCTGCCTCGGCCATGTCGAGGTCGGCTCCCGCCGCTTCCACTGCTGGAAACGCGCAGGCCACGGCAATATGAACCTCGCCGCCTCCCTGCGCCACTCCTGCGATGTCTATTACTACGAAATGGCGCAACGGACCGGAATCGAGAACATCGCCAAAATGGGACGGCGGCTCGGACTGGGCGAATCCTATGACCTGCCCCTGTCGGGGATCAGCTCCGGCCTCATGCCCGACAAACAATGGAAACTCGCCAATCGCGGTGCGGAATGGGTGGTCGGCGACAGTCTGAACGCCGCCATCGGACAGGGCTTTGTCCTGACGACCCCCTTGCAACTGGCCGTGATGACCGCTCGCGTTGCCACCAATCGCGAAGTTGTGCCCCGCCTCGTCCGCTCTATCGACGGGATGGAACAGCCGGTCCGCGGCGGCGGTGAGTTGGGGATCAACGAAAACATGCTGCGCTCCGTGCGTCAGGGCATGTTCGAAGTGCTCAATTCCAACAGAGGCACGGCCTATGCCTCCCGCATCGCGGATGAAACCCAGCACATGGCGGGCAAGACAGGCACCTCTCAGGTCCGCAACACTGTGGTCAACAACAAGAACGTCCCGTGGGAAGAGCGCGACCACGCCCTCTTCGTCTCTTACGCCCCCTATGATGCGCCGCGCTACGCCGTCTCCGTTGTGGTGGAACATGGCGGCGGCGGGTCCTCCGTGGCCGCTCCGATTGCGCGGGATGTGATGCTCTTTGCCCTGCACGGGGCCGTGCCGCCGCTCGACGCCTACCCGAGCTCGCAACGCAACACCATCCGCGAACGCTTCCGCACCCTGCCTCTGGTGGGCAAGGAAGACGAGAGCACCGAGAGGAGCCGCGCATGAGCTATCTCGAAAGCACACTCAAAACCATCCCGACGGGCATTTCCAAAGTGCTCTATGTCAACTGGGCGCTGGTGCTGCTGCTCTCGGCGGTGGCCTCTTTCGGCTTTCTCATGCTCTATTCCAATGCGGGCGGCTCGTTCCAGCCTTGGGCCGAACCCCAGATGAAACGTTTCGCCATTGGCATGGTCGCCATGCTGATGATCGCCATGGTGCCGATCTGGTTCTGGCGCAACATCGCGGGGCTGGCCTATATCTTTACCTTTATCCTGTTGGTTTTCGTGGAGTTTTTCGGCCACGTCGGCATGGGGGCGCAGCGCTGGATCGATCTGGGCTTCATGAAGCTCCAGCCCTCCGAGTTGATGAAAATCGCCTTGGTCATGCTGCTGGCGGCCTATTACGACTGGCTGCCTCTGGAAAAGGTCTCGCGGCCTTTGTGGGTTGCCATTCCCGTGGCGCTGATCCTGCTGCCGACCGTTCTGGTGCTCAAACAACCCGATCTCGGCACCTCCATCCTTCTGGTGGCGGGCGGGGCCATCGTGATGTTTGCCGCTGGCGTCAGCTGGATCTATTTCGGCGTGGTCATTGCAATGGGCGTGGGGCTGGTCTCTGCCGTGTTCGCCTCGCGCGGGACCGGCTGGCAGTTGCTCAACGACTATCAATACCGCCGCATCGACACCTTTCTTGATCCCTCCGCCGATCCTCTGGGCGCGGGCTATCACATCACGCAGGCCAAGATCGCGCTCGGCTCCGGCGGCTGGACAGGGCGCGGCTTTATGCAGGGCACGCAGTCGCGGCTCAACTTCCTGCCCGAGAAGCACACGGATTTCATCTTCACCACGCTGGCCGAAGAATTCGGCTTCATCGGCGGGTTCTCCCTTCTGGCGCTCTATGCGGGTATCATCATTTTCTGCCTGATCTCCGCGATGAACAACAAGGACCGTTTCGGCTCTCTTGTCACCATCGGGATCGCGGCGACGTTCTTTCTGTTCTTTGCGGTCAATATGTCGATGGTCATGGGGCTGATGCCCGTGGTCGGTGTGCCCCTGCCGCTGGTGTCCTATGGCGGCTCGGCTATGCTGGTGCTGCTGGCCGCGTTCGGCATCCTGCAATCGGCCCATGTCCACAGACCGCGAGGCAAACGATGACCCTCACCCTATTGTTTTCCGCACCGGACCGGATTTGGCCGCTTTACGAAACCGCTCTGCCGCGGGCCTTGCAACAGGCGGGCATTGACGCCCGTCTCACCCGTGAGGCCGCGCCCGAAGAGGTCGATTACATCATCTATGCGCCCAATGAGACGTTGCGGGATTTTTCGCCCTTCACCCGCGCCAAAGCGGTGTTGAGCCTCTGGGCCGGTGTCGAAAAAATCGCCCCGAACCCGACCCTCACGCAGCCGCTGTGCCGGATGGTCGATCCGGGGCTGGCGCTGGGGATGCGGGACTATGTCACCGGCCATGTGATGCGCTATCACCTCGGGATGGACCGCTACATCCTCGGTCTCGACGGGGCATGGGATCAAACCGCCCCGCCCTTGGCCAGAGATCGTGCGGTCACGGTTCTGGGGCTGGGCGCTTTGGGCAAGACCTGTGCTCTGGCGCTGGCGGAGCTGGGCTTTGATGTCACCGGATGGTCGCGCAAGCTCAAGGAGATCGACGGGATCACCTGCCTTGCAGGGCCGGAGGGCTTGAAGAGCGCGCTTTCAACGGCGGAAATCCTTGTGCTGTTGTTGCCCGACACAAGTCAGACACAAGGCATACTCAATGCCGACAGTCTGAAACACCTCCCCGAAGGAGCGCGGATCGTGAATCCGGGGCGGGGCACATTGATTGACGATGACGCGCTTCTGGCAGCACTCGACAGCGATCAGGTCGGTCATGCCACGCTTGATGTCTTCCGCATCGAACCCCTGCCGGAGGGGCATCCCTACTGGTCTCACCCCAAGGTCACGGTCACGCCCCACATCGCCGCAGAGACGCGCGAGGACACGGCCTCAGAGGTGATTGCAGAGAACATCCGGCGCGGCGAATCCGGCCTGCCATTCCTGCATCTTGTGGATCGGTCTGCCGGCTATTGAGCCGGAATATAGTATATTATTCAATGCGTTGCGCAGGTGGCAGAGGCCGGTCCGAAGTGACACGGTCCGGCGCTCTCCTTTGCTGCTGAAAATACTCAAATCACCGCAGTTTCGGCGGTGTGTTCGGGTCCATCCCCGGCGCGGAAGGTCCGGTCGGGAGTGGCTCCGGTTCCGGCAGGTCAAACCGCAGGCCGAACCGCGCCAGAGGGGCGCACAGGGCATCGGAGGATTTGAAAAACGCCACATCCAACGCACCTGCCTCCACGCCGGAAAAGATCAGCGCTTCGGACACCAGCTTGGCCAAGGCGTCCTCGGCGCCGGGCACATGATCGACAAAAGCCAGCAAATGCGACCGCACCCCATCCTCGTATTTAACCCCCGCAAGATACACCAGTTTCGCCAACCCGCCCGCAATCGCGAGCTTGGCGTCCAGCGCCGTGATCAGCACTTCGGGAAGTCCCGCCGGTGGGAAAATTTCTTCAGCTTTTCCATGGGTTTCCGCAGGCGCATTGCCCAAAGTCGCGTGCAGCCAGTCCACCGCAGCGCCGGGCAGGAGCATCTCCGAAGGCGCCACGGTCAGGTTCAGCCCGAGGCCATAGCCCGAACCGGCGAGCATTTCGGCCAGAACCCGCCCCGACATCGCCGCATAGGGCGCATGTCCTGCAAACTCTGCCAGACGCTGTTCGCGATCAAAGGCCAGCACGAACTTGTCCTCTTCCACCGGAAACACGCGCGGAGTGATCGGGCCTTCGCCGTCATGTTCTTCTTCGAGCAGTAAGAACCACTCGCCATCCGCGACACGTTCAAAGAAGCGTAAACGCGCGGTGTCGTCTTGGGGCGCGGCCTCCATAGCAGCATGGGCGAGATCGATCGGGGTTTCTTCGGTCATGGCAGGTCTTTCACAGCAACTCTTGGATACGGGCGCGCAGGTCGGGCAGAAGGTCGGCCTCGAACCACGGATTTTTCCTGAGCCAAGCCGTATTGCGCCAGGACGGATGAGGCAAGGGGTAGAGACGCGGCGCATGGGCGCGCCAGTTCGCGACCGCCTCGGTCAGACTGCCCTTGTGGCCCAAATGGTAACGCAGCGCGTGAAGGCCGACAGGCAGGATCAACTCGACCTCTCCCAGTTCCGCCATTACCCGCTCATGCCATGTGTTACGGCACAGCGCAGGGGGCGCGATATCCGACCCTTTGGCATCATACCCCGGAAAACAGAACCCCATTGGCACAATCGCAATACGATCCTGATCATAGAATGTTGCTTCATCCAGCCCCAGCCAGTCGCGCAGCCGCTCTCCGGAAGGATCCGTGAAGGGCCGCCCGCTTTGATGCACCCGTGCGCCGGGAGCCTGTCCCGCGATCAGAATACGCGCACCAGGACGGAACCACACCACCGGACGCGGGCTGTGTGCGGTGGCAGTGGCTTTGAAACGCTCCGCACAGAGACGGCAGTTTTTGATCTCTTGGACAAGACACATTCGATCAATCTAATACGGGGGCCGCGAAAACACCACTTGACTCATTTTGATATTTTTAGAAATATAGAAATTAATCGCACAACAGCCGACAGGAGTCCCCATGTCCGCGCCACGAAATGCCTCGCAATTTGACGACATCCACCTTGCCGAAGCCGCCAGCCTGTTTTCCGCGCTGGGATCGGAGCAACGTCTCCTCGTCCTGCGCACGCTTTTGCGCGCCGGTCCCAAAGGGCTCTCTATCGGAGAGTTGGGTAATCGCACTGGTATCACAGGGGCCACACTGACCCATCACATGAAAACACTCGCCGCCGTGGATGTGGTGAAACAGGAAAAACAGGGGCGCTCGGTCATTTGCATCGCAGCGGATTATGACACGTTGCAAGGCCAACTGACCGCCCTGCTCGATGAATGTTGCGCCGATTGCACAGATGAGGCCTGCACACCAGAGCATCATTGTCATGAGGCGCCAATCACGGATCAGGAGGCCCGCCATGACTGATCTCACACAAACCCCGCCCCGTCTGCCGCAGCTCTGGAAGAAACTCGACAAGGCGTTGCTGGTCACGGGGCTTGTCCTGCTCGCCGTGGCGATCCTTGATCCGGCCAACCTGTTCCCGACCTTCAAATTCACCTTGGCCGCGCTTTGGCATGCTGCCCCCTTCTTGCTCTTCGCCATCCTTGCCACGGCCTATGTGCAGGCTTCGGGCGCGGAGACGCTGTTGTCCAAAGCCTTTGAAGGCCGCGAAATCCACATGATCATGGTTGCCGCCATCGTGGGCGGCATTTCACCCTTCTGCTCCTGTCAGGTCATCCCCTTCATCGCCGCCTCGCTTGCGGTCGGAGTGCCGCTTTCTGCGGTCATGGCCTTTTGGCTGGCATCCCCGCTCATGGATCCGGCGATGTTCTTTGTCACTGCAGGCGAGCTGGGCATGGACTTCGCCATCGCCAAAACCGTAGCCGCGGTGGGTATCGGCCTTCTGGGCGGGTTTGGCGTCAAGCTGTTGGGCGGGTCTGCGCTTTTCGCCGATCCTCTCAAGGAATTCACCAAGCCCTCCTGCTGCGCCACGTCAGGGCTGCGCGGAAAACCCGAATGGCGGTTCTGGCGCGAGGACAGCCGGATTGACGCTTTCAAATCCAGTTTTGTGAAAAACCTGCTGTTCTTGGGCAAATGGATGGTGGTGGCCTATGTGCTGGAAAGCGTGATGCTCTCCTACCTGCCGGCTGACGTGATCGCCACTGTCATGGGCGGCGAAGGCATACGGCCCATCCTCATCGGCGCTTTGGTGGGAGCACCCGCCTATCTCAACGGCTTTGCCGCCGTGCCGTTGATGTCCGGCATGATCTCGCAAGGCATGGCCGAGGGGGCGGCGATGTCCTTCATGGTTGCGGGTGGCGTGTCTTGCATCCCCGCAGCGGTCGCGGTCTGGGCCTTGGTCAAGCCACGTGTCTTTGCCGCCTATATCGGATTTGCCCTCACCGGCGCGGTTCTGGCGGGGTTGATCTGGTCGGCCTTCTAAGACGCCACAGCATACAACACTTTAGCAAGCGCCGGCATATCCTGCCTGTGCTTGCCCTGTGAGCCCGGTTGAATTATCTCGACAAGAGCGCTTATAAAATTTCCTACGAGACTATCGCTATACAAGCGCGAAACGGAGCGGCCTGTTTTCATCAAATCTGCGAACACCCTTGCGTGTTCAAATGATGAAACCGGCGTCGGGAGGAAACTGCATCGGGCTAAGAGGGGCTGAGAATGTACAAGGTCTGGAACTTTATCGCCAACTATTCACTGTTGCTGATCATCGGTGCGATTCTGGCGCTGATCTGGGCCAATGTGGACCCGCATTCCTACCATGCTTTCGTCGAATATCCGATTGCAGACCAGTTCTTCATCGGGCACGCCCATGTGGATGAACACGGTCATGTCCACCGCACCCTGACCTTGCACTACCTGTTCAACGATCTGTTCATGGCGTTCTTCTTTGCCATTGCCGCGAAAGAAGTCTGGGAGGCCGTGATCCTCAAAAACGGTAGCTTGCGCGGGAAAAAAGCAGCCACGCCGCTGGTCGCGACCTTCGGCGGGATGCTCGGGCCGATTGCGGTCTATCTGGGGCTGGCCATGCTTCTTGGCTCGGATACGTTTGACGCGGTCAAAAACGGCTGGGCCGTGCCGACGGCAACCGACATCGCCTTTTCCTATCTTGTAGGGCGTATGGTCTTTGGGGCCGGACACCCTGCGGTGCGGTTCCTGTTGCTTCTTGCTATTGCTGATGATGCGGCGGGGCTTGTGATCCTCGCGATCTTCTACCCGACCGGTGCGCTTGCACCGCAATGGCTGCTGCTCTCCCTGATCGCAGCGGGCACGGTGTTTCTCCTCGCCAACTGGCTCCCGCGCAAGCTTGATGTCGGCAACCAGCTCCGGCCCAATTCGACATGGGTGCGCAAACACCTGTCCTTCTGGCCCTATCTGATTGCGGCCAGCCTGTCGTGGTATGGCTTCATGCGTGCGGGGATTCATCCGGCTCTGGGCCTGTTGCCCATCGTTCCGACCATCCCACATGCGGATCGGGCCTTCGGGATTTTTGCCGCCGCCGAGGAGCATCTGCACGATCTTCTCAACGACATCGAGCACAAGCTCAAACTGCCTGTCGAAGTGATCCTCTTTTTCTTCGGCCTCCTGAATGCGGGCGTCGAGTTCAATGCCATCGGCTCGCCGACCTGGCTTGTGCTTGGAGGGCTGCTGATCGGCAAGCCGCTTGGCATCTTGCTTATGGGCGCTCTGGCGGCGCATGTCTTCCGCCTCGGCCTGCCTGCGGGCATGCGGACGATTGACCTCTTCGTGATCGGCTGCGTGGCGGCCATCGGCTTTACCGTCTCGCTGTTCATCGCAGCCGTGGCCTTTGACGCAGACGCCATGCTGGGCAGCACACCGGTGCAGGCCGCAGCCAAGATGGGGGCGCTCTTCTCCTTCTTTGCTGCGATCGTCGCGATTGTTGCTGGCAAACTGTGTGGCGTGAAGAAACAATCCGCGTAGACATCCCTTCTGACCCCGCAACTGTTTCCTGTTTGGAGCCAAATTTCGAAAGTTTGGCCCCATTCTTGCCACATTTTCAGGGTGAAAAAGGGATTTGCCGCCGCTCCGGCGACATAATATAGCCGAAATGGTCTATTAACACTGTTCTCACGCAATTCTGTTTGGCGGTTTGCGTGGTGAGGCAGTATCAAGGCGCGTAACGATGCTCGAGTTTGACAATGTCAGTAAATCCTTCTGGACAGGCAAGCAGCGCAAGGTGATCCTTGACCGCGCGTCTTTTCGTGTGGAACTCGGAAATTCTCTTGGCATCCTCGCGCCCAATGGCACCGGCAAGACCACAATCATCAACATGATGTCCGGCTTAGAGAAGCCCGACGAAGGCGAAATCCGCCGCAGTTGTCGCGTGTCCTTCCCGCTCGGTTTCATGGGCGGATTGATCGGCAAACACACCGCCCGCGAAAACGTCCGCTTCATCGCGCAGCTCTATGACCTCGATCCCGATTATGTCGAGGCGTTCTGCCGCTGGCTATGTGAACTGGACGAATATTTCGAAATGCCCGTATCGTCATTCTCGTCAGGGATGCGTTCCCGCCTGTCTTTTGCGCTGCTTCTGGCGCTGGATTTCGATATATATCTGATTGACGAAGGCATGCCTTCGACCGCTGACGTCAATTTCAACCGCAAAGCGGGGAGCATCCTGCGCGAGCGGCTTGAACGCACCACCATTGTCGTGGTCTCGCATCAAGCCGCCACACTTGAAAAATTCTGTCGTTCTGCGGCCGTATTGAGAAACGGTCAGCTTCATATGTTCGACACGCTGGAAGAAGCAAAGGCACTCTATGACTACCAAGGTTAAAGCCCAGAAATTCCGCGTGCGCCGCAAAGCCCGCAGCACCAAAGACGCGCAGAGCGTGGCCGCATCTGCCAGCACGGCGAAGGTCGAAAAGATTGTAAAACCTGCCGCAAATCAGGCCACACTCGGGCCGGATGACAAGCTCTTTGACACGGATGCCAGCGCCGATGGCTTTGGCGACGCCCCCTTCCCCGGCTCGGCTGCCGCTGCGGTGGCCTCTGGACCTGCGGGCAAGGGCGCAAGCAAGCGCGGCAAAGTCGCCCGCTCTCTGGACCTGAGCGCCGCGGATGGAGACGCCACACAAGACACAGCTGTGCAGGGCGAAGTCACCCCCGCCGACGAAGCCGCGATTGATGCCGAAATTGATGCGATCCGGCGCGAGGGTCTCACCGGACGACAATTGCGTTTGGCGCGGCGCGTGGCGCAGAAACACGGGCTGGCCGTCACCTCCGATTTCGACGCTGTCCGGCTTTTGCGCAAAAAAGGCATTGATCCCTTCCAGCGCAGCACCGTGCTTGACCTCGTGACCACAGAGGGCAAAGCGCCTTCGCGTGAATTGGCCCCAACAGGCGAGGCCAAGCTGCCGAAAACGGTCGACAACAAATCCACCCTGCCCTCGAAAGACATCCTTGAGCGCTTGACCCGCGACGGGGAGATATCGCAAATCCAGCAGGACATCGCACAAAGACGCCGCCGCAAGATGCTTTTGCTGGCAGCACGTCTGGCGGTGTTTGTGGGCATCCCGACGATTTTGGCGGGGATCTATTTTTATACGATCGCCACTCCGATGTATGCCACCCAATCAGCCTTCATCATCCAGCAATCTGAATCGCCCTCGGCGGCGGGTGGCGGTCTCGGCGGGTTGTTGTCAGGCACGTCTCTGGCCACCTCGCAGGATTCGATTGCCGTGCAGGACTACCTGACCTCGCGCGACGCCATGCTCCGGCTGGATGCCGATGCGGGGTTCAAGGACCATTTCTCCTCTGATGCCATCGATCCGCTTCAGAGGCTGCCGAAAAATCCGACCAACGAACAAGCCTACAAGGTCTTTCTTGACCGCGTCACCATCGGTTACGATCCGACCGAAGGCCTCTTGCGCATGGAAGTCGTCGCGGCTGATCCGGAGACCTCTCAGGAATTCTCCGATCACCTGATCAAATATGCCGAGGAACAGGTCGACCAGTTGACCCAGCGTCTGCGCGAAGATCAGATGAAAGGCGCGCGCGAAAGTCTTGAGGACACCGAGGCCAAAATGCTCGCCGCGCAGGAAAAGATCGTGCAGTTGCAGGAGCAGCTTGGGATCATCTCGCCGGATGCGGAAACTTCTTCGATCATGGCGCAGGTCTCCACGTTCGAAACGCAATTGCAGCAGAAGAAATTGCAACTGCAACAGCTCCTCGACAACGACCGCCCGAACCAGGCCCGCGTGGAAGGCACGCAAGGGGACATCCGTCGTCTGGAGACCCTGATTGCAAGCCTGCGCGCACAACTGACACAGGCAAACGAGGGCGCCGACTCTCTGGCCCGCATCACCGCAGAACTGCGCATGGCGGAGGTCGATTTGGCAACACGACAGGCCATGGCCTCAGCCGCCATTCAGGCGCTCGAAGCGGCCCGTGTCGAAGCCAACAGACAGGTGCGCTACCTCTCGCTCTCCTCGCGCCCTGTGGCGCCCGACGAGCCGACCTACCCGCGCAAATTCGAGAACACGCTTCTGGCCATGCTGATCTTCTCCGGCATCTACCTGATCGCCTCGCTCACCGCAGCCGTGCTGCGCGAACAGGTCTCTGCGTAACTTCGCGGGCCTAAAAAGCAGTGCCCGGAAGCACTTGAAGGCTTTCGCAACTGTCCGAAAACACTGGACGATTGCGAAAGGCCGCCCCTCTTTCACGCAGCGCGCCATTTTTTCAGAACCATTTCAGGTTTTTTCAAAAAACATCTCAAAAAGGGGTTGCGCAGACAGCGGGCTCAGACTAAATACCGCTCCACGTTGGGATGTAGCCAAGTGGTAAGGCAACTGTTTTTGGTACAGTGTACCGTAGGTTCGAATCCTACCATCCCAGCCAACAACCTGAAAAAATTGTTTAAAAACAAACCCACGAACGCTTCATCTGAGGCGTGCTGAGGGATAGGTTACACAAGTGGTTACACAGATGTTCACACACGTCATCTCCACAACCGCGAAGTTGATCATGTTTTCTATCGGCAGTGACCAAAGAGCGAGGTCACTATGGGCAATATTACTTACTTAGAGAAACGGCGTAAAACATACTATTTCCGCAGACGCGTTCCAAAGTTATCCACACATTTGCCACCTGTAATGCTGTCTTTGGGGACGACAGATCGAAAATTGGCCCTTAAATCATGTGTTCAATTGAATGCACACATGGACCGAATGCTCGACGAGAATGCTCATATCACAATCCCTGAAGTGGATGTCCCGGCTTTTTTCAAGGCCGAACTCCGCACGTATCTCGAAGATCTTCGAAATGCGCGGATGATGGAACGTATGGATGGCACATTGACCGCCACGCGTGAACAGCACAATCGCGTCGAAGCATTCGTTCTTCGTAGCCTCGTCGAAGATGGGTTGCGTGAAAATATGTCAGAAAAACGTTTGATGGAATTGCCCATCAACCAGCGGGCCCCTGCCGCACGAGTCCAAAATGAAAAATTTAAGGAGTTCATGTCCCCGGAATTCAATCAAGCCGTCCTTGAGCGCGCAGCTTCCAAAGACCGCATCCAACACATGTCGCAACATGAAAAGCTTAGACTCCGGTGGGCAGCGGTAGAAGCCCGTATGGCGGCACATCATGCAGTCGAGACAGTTCCCCTTCACGCCGGGGAGTCCGCCTGCATTGCAGCCGAAACAATGCTTCGCGCTTTGGTTGCTCCCTCGACTGCGGCACCTCACCCAAGAAATGACATTTTGAGCTCCCAGTCACAGACATTTGCAAGTGCTGGCATGGGAACTGCAGTGGATACCTCTTCGGCTTCCGATGCTGGGTCACTCGTATCTTTTTCGGACGATAAAACGCCATTTCTAACCCCCGGTGTGTCTCTGATTTCCAAGCGCATTACCGCCAACAGAATCAAAACCCAACGTAATGAAGCCCTTGCGCAACCCGAAGCCCGTGTTTTCAATGGCAATGCAATGGACGCAGAGATTGAACGCCGTTTTGGACAAGATTTGTTCGGTACGGCAGTTCGGATGACACGCAGCAAAGAGTGTACACAAGGCACAAAAGATCAAGCATTGAAGACGGTCACTTTGTTTATCTACGTAACAGGCATTCAATTGGTTACGGATATTCGCGCGCATCATCTCGAAATTTTTTCCAACGCGATTGCAAAAGAAATGCCAAAGACATACTGGAAGTCACCCCGTCAAAGGGATTTGACTTTCAAGGAGATTCTTGAAGAGGCACGAACGCTCCCCGCTGCAAAGGTTGGTCTTTCGCCAGCTACAATCGAACGTCACCTCGTAACGCTCAAGTCAATCATTGAGCATGCAGAATACGAGGGTAACCACCTCTCGCCACTTCTCCACGAAGGTCTATTTCTTCTCGCCAGCTTTCGGTTCTGCAATCGCATCATGATCGACGAGGTTCCAGGGCAAGCCCGAATGACGGTAAATACGTTTACCCAAATGCGGGTAGTCGCCTACGTCGTGCGCCAGTCTCTCTCCGACCACGATGCAGCGTAGGGCCGTCTTACCCGTGTTGCGGATCGAGTGGGCAAGTCCACCCTTCCGGTAGCCGATGAAATCACCTGGTCCGATTGGATATTCTTCATCTCCGATCACAGCCGTCGCCTCGCCCTCCAGCACATAAACGCACTCATCCTCGTGGTGATGGACATGATATTCGGTGGTCTCGTAGTTTGGCTCGACCTCGATGAGGTGGAAACCGAACCCTGTCAGTCCCGTCAAGTCGCCCAAGCTCTTATTGTTGCGGCGTGCGTTCTGGTTAAGGAAGTGCGTCTTGAAGTGTCCTTCCATCCTAGCGACTTCCTCCGCCCTGACAATGTAGGGTGTTTGCGAACCGCGGTCGCTTACTGTCTCGTTAAGCATGATTTCCTCTGCTCTTGAAAAATGTGCGAAAATCTAAACATGCATAGGCCCTATCGTAGCCCCCGCAAAGCAAAGCTGTCATTGGTTCGTTGCGCAGCATCGAGAAAAATTGGTTCGGACCGGGTTTGATTGTGTCTATGCCTGATAGGATCGTCATATCACTGTTCCTTTGCGACGAGTTCAACAGTGTTGCCGTCCGGATCCTTGGTGAATACCCCGCGCCAGCCAATCCATGAGAACCTCTCGACATGATATTCCCTCTTCAGCGTCTCGTACCATGCGATGACCGCATCTTGCTCGTCCCAGGGCAGGCTGAGAGCCAGATGATGGAGCGACGAGCCAGGGCCAGTGGTCGGAGGTTCATCACCAGCCAGCGTGTTCCCTGCACCTTCGATATCATGTCGGAACAGAGCGAGCACCTGAGTATGACCGGCAAAGCCCTCTGCGATCCGAAAGAACACGACATCGCTATTCTCCGGATCGTTTATCGGCTCCAGACCGATCACATCACGATAGAATGCAACCATCGCATCGAGATCAATACAACGGATGGCGATTTCGCCAAGGGCGCGGACGGAAAATCCTCTATGGGACATGGAACCTCTCCTGCTTGTCTATCATACGGCTATTTTGCGCTGTCAAAAATCTTCATGACCGGTGCTGCCTTGGAGAAGCAATCGAAGGCAAAATGCAGTTTCGGCCAAAATTGTTAGTGCATAGGCTGGAGCGAATACCGGGGCCAGCTCGGGGGCGAAGAAGCGTAAGCCACTACCGAACAGGTAGACCAGTCCAGCGATGGCAAGGCCGGCGCCGAATGCCCTTGCAAAGAGGCTCGACCGCCAGACCAGCAATCCCATAATCAAGCTGTTGATGCCGAAGAACACGAGGCCAAGATCGTATCCGTGGGCGTGAAGATCGAAAAATATCAAGGCGAGTGTGTGCGCATCGACCAGTACATCCGCGCGAGCTAAAAGCAACCACCCGGTGAGCAGGCTCATGAGACTGGCGACAATCACCACTGTCTGAATCAACCGAAAGACCATCGCCGATAGGGCCAACCCCCGCGCCATCGGGCTGAAAATCAGGTATAGCAGAATTGCCAGCCCTGCATCATTGAGTGCCATCACGATATCGGCAGCGATGGCGAGACGGAATTGCCCCGGTGCAGCGAGGATAGCAGCGGCCGTGGCGTCGGCATTCCCGAGATCAATCAACGGAGCGCGCAGCCCGATTTCGGCACTTAAGCCCGTTATGATGATCACAAGGTAGAGTAATCCGGCGAACCGCATATTACGCGCGAGATCTGGGCGTGCGGTAAGAGCAGGCATGAAAACGGTCCTTTCTTCAGGGGTGATCAGATATTTCTTGCGAGCGACGATGTCCGCTGCTCGTACGTGTCATTTGAACCGGTCTGGTTGAACCTCTGACCAGCCCATACGGAGGCAAGGACGACGACTGCCCCCAGGCTCTGTAGGGGCGAGAGAGATTGCCCGAGTATCATCCAACCAAGCAATGCCGCTGTTACTGGGCTCATCATGCCAAGCAAAGAGACGGTCCCTGGTTCGATTCGAGCAACGCCCCGAAACCAGAGTGCATAGGTCGCCGCCGAGCCGATCAGGCCAAGCCAGACCAGTCCGGCGATGTTCTTCGCTGAAAGCAGCGGCAAGGGGGGCTCGGTGATCAAAGCGAACAGCAACAGGATGATACCTCCGGCGGTTAGCTGCCAAGCGGTGAAGCTCAGGGCCGAAACTGGTGGTTGCCACTTTCGGCTCAGCACGGTGCCCGCCGCCATAGAGGCGGCTCCGCCCAAACCGGCAGCGACACCGATAGGATCGAGCGCAGACTCGGGACCGATCAACAATAGTGCCACACCAAGGACTCCCACAGCAGCCGCTGCAATCGCTCCTGTCCGGATCGGCGTGCCGAGCCAGCCGCGAGCCATGACGATGACAATCATCGCTTGCAATGCCCCCAGTGTTGCTGCGACCCCGCCAGGAAGCCGGTATGCCGCCACGAAGAGCAGCACCCAGAACAGCGCGAAGTTAAAGCTCCCGAGCAAAAACACACGGCCAAGCCACGTCCGCGGTGGCAGGCAACGTGTCAGGGCAAGCAGCAACACCCCCGCTGGCAGGGCACGAAGCGCGGCAAGGGTCACGGGATAGCCTGCCGGCAGCGCCTCGGTGGTGACAAGATAGGTGCTGCCCCAGACCGCGGGAGCGAGCGCCGTAAGTAAAATGTCGGCTGTGCGTGACATGGCGTGTCTCGTTTTCTGAGGGACTTGAGAAGGGGCAGGTAATCGCGGACCCGGCAACGGCTGGACTTGTCTGATCACCCGCATGCCTCATGCCTCACGACATTGAAGCCCTCCCCCAGTAAGGGCGCTTGAAAGTGACTGGAAAACTGGCGAAACTGGGCCTCAGTTACCGCGAACGGGTGGTCGCCTTGGCAATTGCGCTCGCGTAGCCTAGCGAGGCAGGCCTCGTCAGGCACGTCCAGAAAGTGAAGCTGATGCGCGGCAGTCGTTTTCTCGATGATGCCACGGCTCCAAGCACGCTGCTCGACAGTGTTCGCTGGAAAATCGAGAACGACCGAGACGCCTGCGTTCAGCAACGCAGCGACATGGGGCGCCATGATCCCTGCCAGCTTCGAAGAGCACCGGACGTAGTCGGGCAATGAAACCAACTCGTCGGCGAAGAGCACATTCAGCCAGTCATCCTCGGCAATCAGGACGGTCTGAGGCGAGCGGGCAAGATCGGCCGCCAGGGTGGATTTCCCAGCGGCAATCTTTCCGCACAGAATGTGCAGAACAGGCGACATTTCTGGAAGGAGGGAAGCCATCACGCAGCTGCCTCGCCCAGATTGGCTCCCGTAAGGTGCGCGGCAATCCGAGCGACATGGGCACCTTGAAACCGCGCGCCGGCGAGGTCTGTCTCGTTGGGTTCACGGGAACCGTCGGCTCCAGCGATGGTGCCCGCGCCATAGGGTGCGCCGCCGACTATGTGGTCGGCCGTCGTCTGGCCAGCGAAGCTGTAAGGCATACCCGCGATCAGCATTCCGAAATGCTGGAGCGGGATCTGGGTCGAGAGCAGCGTCGCTTCGTGCCCACCATGCTGCGAGCCAGTGGAGGCAAAGACAGCAGCAAGCTTTCCAACAAGCGCGTTGCGCGCCCAAAGCCCGCCGGCCTGATCCAGAAAGGTTTTCATCTGTCCGGCCATCATGCCAAAGCGTGTCGGTGTCCCGAAAATGATGGCGTCGTAGGCCTCCAGATCAGCCGGGTCGGCAATAGGCGTATCGTCTGAGGCGAACCCGGCCTTCTGCCGGATCTCCTGGGAAACGGTTTCCGGTACGCGGCGTATATCTACATGGGTGCCGGGGACGCTGCGTGCGCCTTCAGCCTCGGCCTGTGCGAGCGCGCGGACATGGCCATAGCTAGAATAGTAGAGAACAAGAATACGGGTCATGGGAGCCTCTCATGGGGTGAATTTCATCACCTGAGAAGATCGAGGATAGGACGATTTGGAAAAACCGGCCCGCTTTGACTTCACTCTTTACATGGGTTGAAGAATGTCAGGGGCGCAGCGCTACGCAGAGGTGATCGAGAAACGCCGTGACCTTCGCATCCATGCCGAGCCGCGAGGTCGTCACAGCGTAGATTTCCGGCGCGGGTAGCTCCCAATCGGGCAGCACGCGGACCAGATCACCGCGCGCAACAGCATCCCTTGAAACGAAATCCGGCAAGGTGCCGATGCCCTGGCCGGCAACCAGAAGATCTCGCAGAACAAGACTGTTGCCGACGCGGACGGGAGGATCAAGGTCCACGGATACTGTTTCGGTTGGACCATGAAGAGCCCAAGTGGTGAGATGGTCGGCAAGCAAAAAACCAATGATACGGTGATTGGCAACGTCTTGCGGCGTTTCTGGGGCGCCGACGCTATCCAGATAGGACGGTGCGGCAAAGATCTGCTGCCGCATCGTCCCTAGCTTGCGCGCCACTAGTGCGGAGTCCGACAGGGCTGAGCTAATCCGGATAGAAACATCGAAGCCGCCCTCAACCATGTCTATCACCCGATCATCCATCGACAGCGTCAGGCGAAGGTCGGGATAGGCGTCGAAAAACCTTGGCAGAATCGGAGCAATGACGGTCTGTCCGAAGGAACTGGACGCATTCACCTTGAGGTGGCCTCGTATCGCGCCAGCGCCGTCACGGATGCGTGTCTCGATCTGGGATACAGCATCGAGGATGCCCAATGCCTCGTCGTAGAAGAGCTGTCCGGCATCGGTGAGTGACATCGAACGTGTCGTGCGGGTGAGCAATACCGTACTCAGGCTCTCCTCCAAAAGCTTGATCTCGCGGCTGAGAAGTGCGGGCGAAACACCCAGATCCTCCGCCGCACGCGCAAAGCTTCCGCGCTCAACAATGCGGCGGAAAGCGTTCATGACGGAGAGCTTGTCCATAGTATCTTTCGATCAATCCGAGTGAAAAGTCGCATTTTGCGAGCGGTCGAATCGAGAAATACCATAAATGCGGCTTTCGGGCGAACTCGTCGCGAGGCAGTTTAGCCGCCAATTCACCACCTGCGAAGCCCATTGATGCGAAGCACTGGCAGGCAAAAAGAATATGGTAAAATAGCTCCTTTGGGACACCTGCGCACAGCCGACCTTGGCGCGCAGCGCAGCATGGGGGCTTCGGTCTGCTGCGGCTTGAATGGCCGATTTTGCAATTCTAGCACAGAACCTTCGCAGACGCAGCTAAGGCCCGGTTCCCGCCCTCCCAGTGTATGCCCTTCGTCATACTGCGCCCGGCACGAATGTCTTGGAAGGGCTGACTGATGTCATCAGGCGGGTAGGACCGAGCTCTGTTTTGCTGCAAGACTGCTGCTTCACCGCCGCAAGGCAGCTCCGAGCCCAAATCGACCAATGCTGCGCAAGCGTCGAAAGGCCACTTTTGCCAACTTACTGGATGACAAGAAATAGTATCTTTACCCGTTTTCGCTGCTGAGCCTTGCGATATTGTCCCTGCGAAATGCCTGAGTATCACCTGAAGACCGGATCCAGTATCGGACATTATGCATGGCTTTGGCGGCGTGTTAAAATGCATACGCCACCAATGCGGTGGATCAAATTATGCCGCCGTTTGCACGCAATGTCTGGCCATTGACCCAAGCGGCGTCTGGTCCTGCGAGAAACGCCACAACATTTGCGATATCCTGCGGTGTCCCGAGCCGTTCCAACGGTGCCATTTTTGACA
The DNA here is from genome assembly GCF_900114135.1 of Celeribacter halophilus. Classification (GTDB taxonomy): domain Bacteria; phylum Pseudomonadota; class Alphaproteobacteria; order Rhodobacterales; family Rhodobacteraceae; genus Celeribacter; species Celeribacter halophilus. Next base: position 39,301 of record NZ_FORY01000010.1, on the reverse strand, counting down.
TACGATCGACGACCTCATGTGGCTTGCCGTTTAGGAAAAGCTGCGTTGCTGTTGGGCCAGGGGCGACCGTGTTTACAGTGATCGACCGCCCGCGAAGTTCCTTGGCCATAATGCCTGTCATTGTTTCGACGGCCGCTTTGGTCGCAGCGTAGACGCCGTAAGTCTCAAGCTTCAATCCGACGACGCTCGTCGATAAGTTAACGATTGCCCCGCCGTCACGAAGGCGATTTGCGGCTTCTCGCAACAGGTTGAACGTGCCTTTGAAATTGATTGCGACTTGAGTGTCAAAGAGAGCGTCATCGCTATCTGCAATAGGTGCCAATTTCATAATGCCCGCATTGTTGACCAGGATGTCGACCCCGCCAAAGGCTGTTTCTGCGAAGTCGAACATCCGTTTGACAGCGACGGCATCCGACACGTCGGCTTGGGCTGCGATGGCTTTACCGCCTGCTGCTTCGATCTTTTCGACAATTTGATGTGCGGCAGCTTCGCTTCCTGCATAGTTGACGATGACATTGAATCCATCCGCTGACAGCCTCTCGGCTATTGACGCGCCAATCCCACGTGAGGCGCCAGTCACCAATGCTGTTCTGTTTTCGATAGTGGCCATTTATTGTCCTTTCGCTGATCGGCCCCATGCCGAACCTTTAAGAACAATAGGCATTTCTATAGTTTGGATAATCTACTACAATATGACATCACTATTCTGCTTGATCGGATAATAAATGGACCGCCTTGATGCCATGAACGTCTTCGTGCGGATCGTAGAAGTGCGAAGCTTTTCTAAAGTCGCAACTGATCTGGGTTTGCCAAGATCAACGGTCACAGATGCGATCAAAGCACTTGAGGCCCGATTGGGCGTGAGCCTGCTGCACCGTACTACAAGGGTTGTGCGCCCAACGCTGGATGGTGAAGCATATTATCAACGCTGCCTGTCAATCCTATCCGAGATTGAAGATGCCGAAGACGCCTTTGCAGGAACTACGCCGAAAGGCTCGCTGCGTATCGAAACCCATGGTGTCCTAGCGCGGCATTTCCTGTTGCCTTCGCTGCCAGGCTTCATGACGCGTTTTCCTAACATTCAGATCCATATCGGAGAAGGGGATAGACTGGTTGATCTGGTCCGCGAAGGTGTGGACTGCACGATACGGGTGGGTGATCCGGTCGATAGCAACATGACCAGTCGCAAATTGACGGACCTTGAAGAGGTGACCTGCGCGGCCCCGACCTACCTTGAACGGTTCGGCACACCGCAAAACATTGACGCGCTCAAAGGCCACCAGATGATCGGATTTCGCTCTACCGCGACAGGATCTATCTTGCCGCTCGAATTTGTTCAAAATGGTATCCTGCGCACGGTTTCTCTCCCGACACCAATCATTGTAAGCGGCGCAGACACATTGGCACATTGCGCCCGGCTTGGCCTCGGCATTATCCAAAAACCGCGCTATTCTGCTGCCGAAGATCTTGCCGCAGGGCGCTTGATCGAACTCCTCAGCGACACACCACCGGCCCCGTCCCCGGTCTCGATCTTTTTCCCACGCGACCGATACCTGTCGCCGCGCGTGCGCGTGTTTATTGACTGGGCAGTAAAAGCCTTCGCGCATTCATGATCACCGTTTGAACAGATTTTCGGCTCTCGGCCGTTTTGAGAACGGACAACGTGTTGGCTGAGAATAGTTACCCTTCTGCGGGCGTAGACTGACATATCTCGATAAAGGCCCGCAGAGGCTTTGGAGCAAAGCGACTCGGATAGTAGAGGTGTGGCCCCTCAATGTGTGGCCACCAACCGTACAGCACAGGCATCAGCTTTCCACTTTCGAAATCATCGTCCAGCCAGTGGCGAAAAGTATATACGATTCCCATTCCCTCCTGCGCATATCGAAGTCCGGTGTTAAGTGCGCCTACACTGAGGATGAGCGCGCTTTTGGGCTCTACACTTACGGATTGCTCCTTGCTTTGCAGCATCCATGGAAGCAATGGGCCCGCGTCCAGCCGGTAGCGGATCGCGTGATGGGCGGTCAGGTCTTCTGGAACGTGTGGCCTCCCGTGCGCCTCAAGATAAGCAGGGGACGCGGCCAGTGCCATTTGTTGCCTGCGCGGCCCGATCGGTATCGAGATCATGTCTTGCTCCAGCACGCTGCCGTAGCGAATGCCCGCATCACAGCCTGCCGCAACAATATCGACGAGGTCGCTCTCGATCTTGATCTCAACCTCCACATTTGGATGCTGCGTCCGATATGCGGCGAGCAGTGGCGGTAATATATCTGGCATGACCGCCCCCGGCACGTTGAGCGTTAATCTCCCCTGTATCTGCCCTCCAAGCGTCGCAACATCATGGCAGGCAGCGTCAACTGCAGATAACAATGGGCCCACACGATCCACCAAAAGTTGGCCCGCTTCCGTCAGGTGTTGGCTGCGCGTTGTGCGGCGCAGCACGGGGGTGCCAAGTTGCGTTTCTATCCGTGAGACCGTGGTGCTAACTTTTGAGGCTGCTACGCCGAGCCGCTTTGAAGCTGCGCGGAATCCGCCTTCACGGATAACTGCCAGAAGAACGGCAAGATCGTCAGCAGAAACATTGTTCTTCATTGAGAACAGTCCATTCCAGTTTTGATATCTTATGCAATTACTGCGGAACAGTCATCTTGTCGATCATCAATAAGAATTGCGCCAACTGGCGCGAGTCAAAGAACTGGAGATCGAACAATGCTCATTGTTACAGGAGCCTCGGGAAAACTGGGCGGGCTTGTGGTTGAGGCTCTGCAGCGCCTCGTGACAGCGGACCAAATCGGAGTCAGCGTACGTAACCCGGAAAAACTGGCCGAGCTCTCGGCCCGTGGAGTACGCGTAAGGTGTGGGGACTACGAAGACGCTGACAGCCTGCGCCACGCGTGGGAAAGTGCCAGCCGAGTACTGCTGGTATCCTCAAATGCAGCCGCCAGTGGGGGTGACCCGCTTCAACAGCACGCAACGGCGATTTCGGTGGCTAAGGAACTGGGTGTCGAACGGCTACTCTACACCAGCCAAGTTTCGGCCAATGAGCAGTCGCATTTCCCGCCTGGGCGCTATCATGCCGCAACGGAAACAATGTTGGCTGGTTCAGGTCTGGCGTGGACGTCCATGCGGCACGGGTTCTATGCGGACAGCGCCATGAGCATGAATGCGCAGGGATTTTCGAATGGCAATTTGGTAGGTCCGGCGGATGGCAAGGTGGCTTGGACGACCCATGAAGACTTGGCTCAAGTCGATGCGCTTTTGCTGGCTGGAAAAGAGACCTTCGAGGGCGTGACTCCGCCCCTCACCGGCCGTGTAGGGCTCGATCTTGCTGACCTCGCGCAGATGGCAAGCGGGGCGACAGGACGGACAATCAAGCGCCAGATCGTCAGCGAAGAAGATATGATCGAAAACTTGCAACGAGCCAACTCACCGGAAGCGGTCAAAAGCGTCATTCTGGGTTACTACCGCGCCGCGCAGGCAGGAGAATTTGCAAAAGTAGACCCAACGCTTGGGCGCGTGCTGGGTCGAGAACCACGCCCGATGCAGGATGTTGTGAGACGACATCTGGGATGACGATGAACGGTGAAGATCTTGGAAAGGCAATCACCAACGGTTGGAATTTCTGGAAGCAGCCATTGGCGCAACCGCAGCGAATATACCCTTTGTCCCGCACCCCTTCCGTTCGATGATGGTTGGTGGCTGCACGCGCGGCGAAGGTCAGTTCTTTCCATTGCTCGTGCAGCATTGGACCGCCGCCCGGGTGGCAGAACCAGAGACTTTGCAAAGGTCACTAACTGCGCATTGCTGACCTTGGTGCATGGCGCGGCAAGAGCTACCGCGCAGGCAGTGGTGTGAATGTCGGCTTTTCACATTACGAACCAATGATCGCGCACCTGCAGAGGATGTCCGCAATCCGCCCGTAGCGACTATCCTAATGAAAATCCCGACTTGGAAATAACTGCTTCGCCTGATCACGCGGATGCATGGCGCGGGGTTGGGGGGCGTGGACGTGGGGCGTCGTCTGCTTGTGGCTCGGTTACGCCAATCGCGCTGTCCATCGGATGGCCAAGGGTGCTGAGGCGGTGCGAGACGTCTTCCATGTGCTGCGCAATGAGATGCACCACGATGCCTTCGCGCTGCACCACACCCGTGACGCGCAGCAACCGCCCGCCCATCACCGCGCGACGGAACTTTTTGTAGACCGCCTGCCAGACCACCACATTCGCAACCCCCGTCTCGTCCTCCAGCGTCAGAAACACCACGCCAGACGCGGTGCCGGGCCGTTGCCGCGTGATCACCAGACCACAGACCGAAATGGCCCGCCCTGCAACGGGACCAAGAGGCACATCGGGGAGCGCCGCATGGGGCGTCAGCCCGTCCATCTCGGGGCGTAGCAACTCCATCGGGTGCGCCTTGAGCGACAGGCGCATGGCAACATAATCCTCGACCACCTCCTCGCCCAGATGCATCACGGGCAGGGTCACGGCAGGTTCGCGTATCCCCTCCCCCTCAATCGGGTCATTGAACAGCGGCAGCGGCTTGGGACCACTGATCGCCTTCACCGCCCAAAGCGCATCGCGCCGCCCCATACCCAGACCCGAAAACGCATCCGCTTCGGCCAGCCGCTCAAGGGTCGCAGGCCCGACCCTCGCCCGCAGCCACAGCGCCTCGGGGTCGGGATAGCCGTTGCCTCGCGCCGCCACGATCCATGCGGCATCCTCCTCGCGAAACCCCTTGATCTGTCGAAACCCGAGCCTGAGCGCCAGTGACCCGTCCGCCCGCTTCTCCAAGGTATTGTCCCACGCGCTGGCATTGACACAGATCGGGCGCACCTCGACGTGATGCTCACGCGCGTCGCGGACAATCTGGGCGGGGGCGTAAAATCCCATCGGCTGGGAGTTGAGCAAGGCACAGGCAAAGGCGGCGGGGTGGTGGCATTTCAGCCATGCGGAAACATAGGCGAGCATGGCAAAGGCGGCAGCATGGCTTTCGGGAAACCCGTATTCGCCAAAGCCCTCAATCTGCGAAAAACAGCTTTCCGCAAAGGCCAGATCGTAGCCGCGCTCCAACATGCCATTGATGAATTTGTCACGCAGCTGACCAATAGTGCCCATCCGCCGAAACGTCGCCATAGACCGGCGCAGCTTGTCCGCCTCGGAGGGCGAAAACCCCGCCGCGACCACGGCAATCTGCATCGCCTGCTCTTGAAACAACGGCACGCCGAGGGTCTTGCCCAGCACCTTTTCGAGCGCATCGGAGGGAAAGGTGACAGGCTCCCTGCCCTGCCGTCGATTGATATAGGGATGCACCATGCCCCCCTGAATCGGACCGGGACGGACAATCGCAACCTCGATCACCAGATCGTAAAAACGGCGCGGTTTCATACGCGGCAGGAAATTCAACTGCGCGCGGCTTTCAACCTGAAACACGCCAATGGCATCCGCCGCACAGAGCATATCAAAGGTTGGCGCATCGGCTTGCGGGACGGTGGCGATGCTGTAGTTCAGGCCGCCATGCTGCGCGATCAGATCGAAACTCTTGCGAATGCAAGTGAGCATTCCGAGACTGAGAATATCGACTTTGAGAATACCGAGCGCGTCGATGTCGTCCTTGTCCCACTCGATGATCGTGCGGTCCTCCATCGTCGAGTTTTCAATCGGACAGAGTTCGTCCAACCGCCCCTTGGTGATGACAAATCCACCGACATGCTGGCTGAGGTGGCGCGGGAACCCGATGATCTCCCCGATGAGTTTGATGGTCAGCGCAAGGCGCGGGTCGCTCATATCAAGGCCCAACTCCTTGACCCTCTCAGGGTCCGCCCCGCCATTGCCCGATCCCCAAATCTGCCCTGACAGGTTGGCCGTGACATCCTTGGACAGGCCCATCACCTTGCCCACCTCCGCAATGGCTGCCCGCGAGCGGAAATGGATCACCGTGGCGCATAGCCCCGCGCGGTGACGCCCGTATTTGGCATAGATATGCTGAATGACCTCCTCGCGGCGTTCATGCTCGAAATCCACATCAATATCGGGCGGCTCGCCGCGATGCTCGGAGACGAACCGCTCGACAACCATAGTGATGGTCTCGGGGCTGACATCGGTGATGCCGAGCAGATAGCACAGGATCGAATTGGCCGCCGAACCGCGCCCCTGACACAGGATGCCTTGGGAGCGGGCGAATTGCACAATGTCATGGACGGTGAGGAAATAGGCGGGAAAACCAAGCGATTTGACCAGCGCCAACTCCTTCTCCATCTGCGCGATGGCGGACGGGGGCGCACCGTCGGGATAGCGGGTTTTCAGCCCTTCGGCGGCGAGGCGGGCCAAACGCTCCTGCGGCGGCTCACCTTCCGCGACCTCATCTGGATAGTCATAGCTCAACTCGGACAGGCAGAAACTTGACCGCGCCGCGATCTCCACCGTGCGGCGCAGGGCGGCGGGATGACGCGCAAAGAGTCGCGCCATATCCGCCGCGCCCTTGAGACGGCGCTCGGCATTCAACAACGCGCGGGTGCCGATCTCGTCAATCGTGATGCCCTCGCGCATACAGGTCAGAACATCGGCCAGCTGCCTGCGCGACCCGTGATGCATCAACACATCCCCGACCGCCACCATCGGCGCGGCGGTGCGATGCGCAAGCCGTGCAACGGCGTCGAAATGCTGCTGGTCGCTGCCGTCATAGCGCGGGGCGGCGCCGATAAACACATCTGTCGGGAAGTGCTTTCTAAGCGTGGTAATCTCCTCGGCGCTGTCGTGCAAGTCCGATTGCGGCAGGGCAATAAGGCTCATTCCCGCGCCCCCCTGCACAATATCACGCAGGTCGAGGTGACAGGCTCCCTTGGGCGCACGCCGTTTGCCAAGCGTGAGCAACCGCGTCAGCCGCGCATAAGCGGCACGATCATGCGGCAGGGCCAGCCAGTGGGTGTCGCTATCACGCAAGACCAGCCGCGCCCCGATGATGAGCTGGGGGAGACGGGCGGCGTCCCCATGTTCGCGGCGCAATTCCTTGAGCGCGGAATAGGCCCGCACCACCCCCGCCAGCGAGTTGTGGTCGGTGATCGCGATGGCAGTCAGGCCGAGATCGACGGCGCGAGAGATCAACTCCTCCGGATGCGACGCGCCGCGCAGGAAGGTGAAATTGGATGTGCAGCACAGTTCCGCATATCCGGGGTCCAGGGAGGGGTTTCGGACGGTCATGCGAATTCCCCATGCACAAACCACGCGGGGCTTTGCGGCGTGTAGAACAGCCACAACCGCCGCCCCTCCCGCGTCTCGACATGCCAGTAATCGCGCACACCAGAGCGCCACGCCTCGTCGGGCAACCACCACTCCGGCGCGATGCGTTCGGGCCCCGTGCTGCGCCCCGTTGTGAGCGCCATGCGCCGCCAGCGGAACCGCGCGGGCGGGCGGGCGCCCGTGCCGGCTATCGGTTCGGGGGGAAAGAGTTTCAACGGGCGCGGCCGATGGCGCGACCATGCGCCCTGCGCCGTGCTATAGGCGGCGGGGGCGATCTGGAAACTGCGTTCGGGGATATGGCTGTCGGCGGGCAAAAACCGCTGGACGTTCTCAAGCCCGATGCGATTGCCAAGCCGCGTGATCAGGTCATCCAGACCATCGGGACGTGCCGCCGTGGTTGTCGTAATTTGCACGGGCAGGAGAGGCTCCACCTGCGTGGCTTCAAGGCGAAGCTGATCAATGCCGAACCCCGCATCCACCGCAGACACCCCGCGTTCGAACAATGGCAAAATCCGCGCGGCATCGCGCATGGGCGCGGCCAGACGCAACTCGACCTGTTGTGCGCCCTGATCCACACGGCGCAGGGTGAGTTGCAACCGACGCGCCCCCATATCCTGCTCTTTGAGCTTGTCGCACAGCCGCCGCAAAAGGCGCTCCGTGCCCGCCATCACATCTGCCGCCAGTCCGATCGGCTCGGGCAAGGTGATGCGGGCCCCGTAGTGCTGAGCCTCGCCCAAGGGCGTGATGACCTCATCCTGCGCCCCCATAGCCTGATCCAGACGCAACAGCACATCAGGACCGAAACGACGCGCAATCGTAGCGCGTGGCAAGTCGAGAAGGTCGGAGATCTTGCGCAGGCCCAAACGCTGCAACGCGGTATCCGTCTTGGCCTCAAGGCGCAGGGCAGCAACGGGCAGCGTGCGAATGTCGTCTTGGGCGGAGCGCCCGTAACGGGTCAGCGCCCACGCCGCCCCGCGTGTGTCCGCTGCCGCGATACGCACGTTCAGCCCCCCGCGGGCAAGACGGTGGCGCATGTCATCAAGCATCGCCGCCTCGCCCCCGAACAGATGCGCCGATCCCGCAATATTGAGCATCACCCCGTCCGCACCATCAAGCCCCACCCAAGGGCAATACCGCTTGCTCCACCGCGCGAGCATCTGCAAAAACCGTGCATCGGCGCGCGGGTCGGCAGGCTGGCTTTGCAGGTCGGGACAATAGGCCCGCGCATCAGAGACCCCCATACCGCGATGCAACCCCTGCGCCTCGGCGGCGCGGTTCAGGCAATAGATACGGTCGGTGTTTTTCTCGTGGCGGGTGAGCACAAAGGGGCGGTTGTCGTTGGCCGCGACCTGCGCACGTGCGCGTAGAACCCTATCGCTGGGCAGTCGTGGAAACCACATTGATACGACGCGTTTGCGCATCCCACTTCACATGCCACTCTCTTAGCGTTCCTGATTTGTTCTTTATAATTTCCCATTTTTGCAGAGTCGAGTCCGCCTGTTCCTGCGGATCGAAAACGGGCGTGCAACGCCAACGGGTTTGCGCGGCATTGCTGCCCATGCCCTCGGGCAGAATGCAAAGCCCCATCGACCCGCCCTGCTGCGCAGCAAGCTGCAATCGCCGCCCTTCGGTCAGGCCAACGGATTGGCTCAATTCCATGACAACCAAGGCAACGCGCCCCGAGCGCAACGCCTCTTCCGCCGAAGCCAGAACATCAATATGGCTCGGCGCCTGCGCAACCAAAAGCTGTTGCGGATCGAGATAGGTCTCAAACCCTAGCGGGTTCAATTGCACGGAATTCCACGCCTCACGCACCCAAAGCACCGAGTTTCCCTTGGCACGCGACACTTGCCCCGCAAAGGCATAAGCAAAGACATGCGCCGAGGGACCGCAAGCCTCATGGGTGCGGGAAGGCATTGGGGGGAAATGGGATTCGAAGGTAGCCATGACTCAGATTATACATGAAAGTAAGAACAGGGGATCAGTCTTAGTGAAATAAACACGACCGGCCCGATCCTGCCGCTCGCTATCCATTGCAATGCCGCACCACAGTCCGCCGAAGCAGCCATTTGTGTATCGAGCAACATTTTCTTGGTTCGATTTCTTTCCGAGCAAACTTTGTTGCCCTAAATCTTTTAGGCTCCAAGTTCAAACCTCAGGCTCAAACAGTTAACCGGATGTGTGAAGTTGAATGAGCCGAGCAATTACTTTTTCCAGAGGTGTATGATCGAAATGTGGACAAAGAGATTCAAAGCAGGCGCCATCCAAACTGTGAGAGTGATCGTACAGGTATCGCTGTTCGAAAAGCTCTCGGCCCAACTCCCAAAACGGGGCGCTCAGGCGAAGTGCCCACCAGGGAAAGCGGTTGATCTCTAACCTGCGGTTTGTCTGCCGCTCAATCTCTGCGACCAGGTCATTGATGCTGAAGTTATGTCCAGGAAAGGGAATATCAGCAAAAACGGGTAGGTCATCCGCTTTGGACAAAATGGCTGCAGCACGGGCAAAATCTGGCAAATAGGCATAGGCGCGCTGTATCTCCGGTGCGCCCATGGCCGTGACCCTGTCCGTGTACAGCTTTTTAAGGACCACCAATCCGATGGCCTGCCCCTGACGCTGCTCATCGATGAAGTCTCCGCCGCGCAAGATCGTCACGGGCAAGCGAGACTCACGCCAAGCGGCTTCCATGTCGGCGCGAATTTTTCCCTTTCGGCTGCAGGGACTGTGCGGGGTGTCATTTGACCACGGGCCGGGCTGGCGGCCATAAACATAGACATTCCCAGGGATAAGAACGCGTGCCCCGCTTACCCGAGCGGCGGTCATGGCAAGCTCGGTAATCTTGGGTATCTGCCGTGCCCAGTCATGATAATTCGGTGGGTTCATCGCATTTATGATAAGATCGACGCCACGTGCGGCTTCGGCAGGATCGGTTCCGCGCTGATAGCGGCGGATCCTCCATCCATCCGTAAAAAATGCCCGATCGAAGGCTTTGCCCGCAAAACCCGAGGCCCCGAGAATAAGAACGGTTCTGGACATGAAAGCTCCTTTTGCTTTGTTGCCCGACTATTGTTTCGCAAGCATGTTCGAATGGGTATTGCTATCATATGCATTGCGGCTATTCATATATGAATGGATATTTGTGGATTGGACTGGGCGCTTCTTCGGAGCTTTTTACATGTCGCCAAAGCGGGATCGCTTTCTGCGGCAGCGCGGGACTGCGGCATTAGCCAGCCGACACTCGGGCGACACATTCGGGCGCTTGAGACGACACTTGAACAGCCGCTCTTCACGCGTACACCGAGCGGGCAGCGCCTTACACCTCTCGGCCATCAACTTTTCGAGCATGTTTGCACGATGGAACAGGCGGCGGCCCGTATCGCGCTAACCGCTGCCGGACGAAGTGCCAACTTAGAAGGGCGGGTGCGCATAACCGCGTCGCGGATCGTATCCTACTGGCATTTACCGCCAATCCTTGCGCGCCTAAGACAAGAGGAACCGGGAATACAGGTTGATCTTGTGGCCTCAGACATCCCTGAAAATATGATATACCGAGAGGCAGATATCGCGTTGCGGATGTTCCGACCCGAGCGTGGTGATCTTGTCGCACAAAAGATCTCCGAACTCCCACTCGGGCTCTACGCCGCGCGTAGCTACATCGAACGTATGGGGCGACCGGAAAGCCCTGAGGCGCTGATGAATCTGGATTTCGTGGGATATGACCAATCTGAGATGATGCTGCGCCTTATGGCCGAGAACGGCCTCCACGTAACGCGTGACGATTTCGCGCTTCGCTGCGACGACCAGCTTGTCAATTGGGCGCTCGTCTGTGCCGGTTGCGGTGTGGGTGGCTTCCAATGTATAGTCGGCGATGCTGAGCCGCGTGTGGAGCGCATAGCAGATTTCGTGACCTTGCCAGCACTCCCTGTTTGGCTTGTAGTCCCCAAAGCGCTGCGTAATGTACCTCGGATTGCCCGTGTGCGCGAGATACTGGCGAGGGGGATCACAAGCCTCGGCAACCCTAAAGCCCATACGGATTGATCTGATTTCTCCACAATGAACAGTTTATCACGATAGAGGCTTTGAAAGTCCAGTTCATTTCCCATGCAAAGTTTTAACTGACGGTAAGGGCCGCTGCCTTTAATGTCGCCTTTACGTCGACCACCGCAGCGTCTCGGCCTTGCACTCCAAGGTAACGGACAATTACAGGGCGTAGCTAAAGCTACGCCCTGTAAATTTAAGGATTTTGGGAGCGTCTACCTCTATTTCCAAACTCCAAACAATAACTTTTAAACTTCACGCACAGACCGTTAAATTAACCTAACAGCCCTGCACACCGCCTCTTGACGTTGCCATGGGTTGTACATCGCAAGCCCATTACGCATTGCCGCGGCCAGCATGTCGCCTTTTTCAATATGCACGGAAACATAAACCAAAGCATCTTCCAGCCTGTCGCCACGCATGTCTTCATCCGCACATCTGGCCGCCACGGCATCCAGGAAATCAAGAACGCTATTCAGCTGATCACTGGTGAGGATGTCCTCACTCCAGTTCCCCCCGAAAGAGACGTTGCCGAGTTTTCTTTTCATATCCATAAAGGAACAAATAGCGAACATATGACGATTCTGAAATGGCAAAGACCACGAAATTCCGGACCCTCTACATCGACATGGACAGCTTTTATGCTTCCGTGGAGCAACAGCTGCGTCCTGAGTTGCGTGGGAGGCCTGTAGGCATCACCGCTGTCGATAATGATGCCGGGGCCATCGTTGCGGCCTCTTATGATGCGAAAGCCCTCGGGATCGGCGTAGGCACACGCATTTATGAGGCCAAGAAACTTTTTCAAGGATTGCCTTGGTCGGGGCTCGTCATAAAGTCTGTGTACGCATGAACCAGAAGATCGCCAAAGCGATAGACAAGATTGCGGAAGTTGAGCGGATTAGATCTGTGGACGAGTTTCAGATCCGTCTGTCGGCCGTCGATCATGAATTGGACCGGGCGATTGCGAAAGCGCAGGAGATCAAGTCTCTCATCAAAGCCGAAGCGGGGCCATTTATCGGGGCGTCTGTAGGGTTGGGCCCCAATCATTTGCTTGCGAAAATAGCGGGCAAGCTGGAAAAACCGGACGGACTGTCCTGGCTATCCCCGAATAACATGCCAGATCGCTTGGCTGACATGCCCTTGGACAAGCTGCCCGGCATCGCCAAAGGTGTTCATCGAAAGCTGAACGCCGCAGGCGTTTACACGATCCCGGATCTTTACCGGATTGATCCCCGCCACGCGCGGATGATCTGGCGTTCCGTGGAGGGAGAAAGGTTCGTGCGCGCGCTCCAAGGAGAGGATATTCCCCTCGTTCCAACGCGGCGAAATGGCTACGGGAATACCAAGGTGCTGGCCCCGGAAAATAGGAGCCTGCCGAATGCCTATTTCGTCTCACGATGGCTTGTCGAAAAAGCAACCGCGCGCCTGCGTCGCGACGGGTATCTGGCGCGACATTTTTCCATACAGGTGTCCTGCCGTCCGAAAGGATGGTGGACAGACGGGATCAGCACATTCCCCAGCCAGGACACGATGCATTTCCTGGAATTGAACAGAGTGTTATGGCGCCGGTTCTACGATCGGACAGGGTGTAGGGACTATATGTCCGTCGGCGTGCAGCTGGGCCGCATTCAACGGCTCGAGGATCGAGTGCCGGACCTGTTTCTGCCATTGCCGCAGGCATCCAAGACCGAACGGGAAAAGCTCGGAAAAGTCGTGGATAACATCAACCGGAGGTTCGGCCCGGATACCGTGTCCTTTGGTCATTCGAAGCCACACTACGGGTTCTTCGAAAAGGGGTAACCCCATACACAGGGTTTCAGACACACTCCACATGTGGCCACGAATTGGTAACCGCAAGATAGTCGCGTCGACAACAGACAAGGGGACTATCCTGCATTTTTGCTCTGGCGTGGTAGCTCTCAGATGAGGAGACCCACGTATGAGCATCAACAAAGACCTTTTGGACCAACTTATGGAAGGCCGGCCCCCCGGCGACCTGTTTGGCAAGGGCGGGATAATACAGGAGCTGACAAAAGCATTGGCGGAACGTGCCTTGAGAAGCTCATCTTCACCGAAAACCCCGAAGGAAGGGGCAATCAGTCGCATACGCAGGCCTCTCCCGCGGCCCAGTCGAGGATGCGGGTTTGCTTTAGCGCCCCAACTCCGTCCGAGACATCGGAGCCCCATAGTCAGGACCATACCCCCCTCGGAATGATGCTAATTTAGAGGCTATGGCCCGCTGTGTAGTCGTCAAATTGCGCAGCAGGTGGCCATAGCCGGGTCTCAGGTCCCAGTTACTTCACACCCGCCGTCAGAAAGGCCTGCACGAATTGGCGCTGGAAGATCAGGAAGCCGATCAACAGCGGCGCGATCACCATGATCGTGGCCGCTGATATGACCGAGATATCGACCCCGTTCTCCGGCGCCGCAAACAGCGACAGACCAACGGTCAGAGGCCGTGTGCTTTCCGAATTGGTGACGATCAAAGGCCAGAGAAAATTGTTCCAGTGGGTCGAAATCGAGACCAGCGCATAGGCCAGGTAGGTGGGGCGCGCCGCAGGCACGTAGACACGCCAGAGCACGCCGAGGGTAGAACATCCCTCGACACGCGCGGCTTCGTCCAGGTCACGTGGCACGGATTTGAACGCCTGGCGCATCAGGAACATCCCGAAGGCCGAGGCCATGTAAGGCGCGCCTATCCCCATTAGGCTATCCAAAAGACCCAGCGACGCCGCCACGCGGTAATTCTCCACGATCAGGACCTCGGGCAGGATAAACAGCTGTAACAGGACAAGGATGAACACCGTATCGCGCCCGGCAAACCGGGTTTGGACAAAGGCAAATCCCGCCAGTGTGCAGAGGAAAAATTGCCCGGCGAGGATCAACGTGACCAGCAGGAAGGTGTTAAGGAAGTAGCGCAACCAAGGTGCCCCGTCCCATGCAATGCGGAAATTTTCCAGCGTAAGCGGGGCCGAAAGGCGAAAGTTGATCGCATCTGACACGTTGTGAAACGCGGCCCAGAAGGCCACCACCAAGGGCGACACCCACAGGATGGCCAGCGCGATGGCGAGGATGGGTTCAATGTATCGGCTCATTGGTAGTGGGTCCGGCGTTCGAGGACAAGGAACTGAAACGCGGCCAGCAAGCCCAGGACGATCAGCACAAAGATCGTCATCGCCGCTGCAGCCGGGCGGTCGAAATAGGCAAAGGCGTTTTCCCATATGTAATAGAGGATCAGCTTGGAGCTGTCGGATGGCCCGCCCTTGGTCAGGATGAAAAGATGATCGATCAGCTTGACCGAATTGATCATCGCATTGACGAAAATGAACAGCGTCGTCGGCATCAGCAGCGGCAGGACGATGCGGCGCAGATAGGTCCAGCGGCTGGCGCCTTCAATCTCGGCGGCTTCCTTCAGGTCGGGCGGGATGGTTTGCAGCGCGGCGAGGTAAAAGACCATGAAGAACCCGGCCTCTTTCCAGATCGTCACGATGCAGATCGCCCAAAGCGCAGTGTCGGGCTGGCCGAGCCAGTTTACGGACGGCGCGCCAAACAGCGCACCGATCTTGTTCAGGATGCCGAAGCTGGGCGTATAGAAAAACAGCCAGAGATTGCCCGCCGCGATCATGGGAAGAACGGTGGGTGTAAAATAGGCCGTGCGGATGAAGCTGCGTGCGGGGATCCTGGAATTCGCCCAGAGCGCCATGATCAGCGCAATCGCGATGGAGGCTGGAATGGTCACCCCTGCATACAGCAGGTTGTTCCAGACCACCTTCCAGAAGGTCGGATCTTCCAACAGGGCGCGGTAGTTTTCCAGCCCGATGAATTCGGAGGGATTGCGCCGCGTGCCGCGCGACCACAGCGAGGTCCAGAAGGTCGCCACCGATGGATAGAGCGCGAACACCGTCAGCATCGCCAGCGCGGGCGATAGCAGAAGCCAACCGTGGATGGCACGTCTGCGACGTTCAAGCTTGAGGGGATCAGTCATAGCGGGCCCTTGGATGGCACGAGGGCCCGCCATACGGCAGGCCCTCGCAGGTTGGATTACTTGTAAGAACGAAGCTGGCGCTCTGCCGCCGCCTGCGCCTCGCTCAGGGCTTCTTCGGCGGCCTTGTCACCGGTCAGAGTCGACTGGATCGCGGCATTCAACCCGTCGCGCACCCGCGCGGTTTCGAAGGTCGAAAATTCGGCCACGGCATGTTCCAACTGGTCACGCGCCACAAGAGCGGGCGGGAATTCCGCAGTGTAGGCCTTCAGCGCATCGGTTTCATAGGCAGCGGGAGAGACCCCCATATAGCCGGTGGCGATGGACCATTCGGCGGCCTGCTCGGGCGCGGTCATAAACTGGATCAACTTCAGGGCCGCAATGCGCTCTTCCGCCGACGCGTCCTTGAATACATAGAAGTTGCCGCCGCCGGTGGGAGAACCCAGACGTTCCTGAGCAGGTAGCATGGCAACGCCGAAGTCGAACTCCGCCGTGTTCTTCACCGCCGTCAGGTTGCCGGTGGAGTGCCACATCATCGCGGTTTCCCCTTCGAGGAAAGCCTGACGCAGGGTACCCCATTCGACGGTGCCCTCGGGCATGATGCCATGCTCGGTTGAAAGGCTCTTCCAGAAATTCAGCGTGTCCACGACAGCGGGGTCATCGAAATAGGTGGTGGTGCCATCGTCCGACATCAGCTCTTTGCCGTTCTGGATCGCAAGCGCCTGGAACATCCAATAGGGATAGCCGGTGGAGGGGATCATCAAGCCGTAATGCGCGTCGGTGGTCAGCGCCTTGCCCATATCGACCATTTCGTCCCAGGTGGTGGGCGCGTGTTCTGGATCAAGGCCCGCTTCGCGGAACATGTCCTTGTTGTAATAAGCGACGATGGTCGAGCGCTGGAACGGGATGCCCCAGGTCTGACCTTCCACTTTACCGTTGGCCATCAGCGCCGGATAGAAGCTGTCGAGCCAGGCGCTGTCATCGGTCAGTTCTTCGAAAGGAACGATCAGGTCCTGTTCGATCAGGTCGTAAGCGTCGATCGAGAACATCACCGCCAGTTGCGCAGGTTCACCGGCGGCCAGTGCGGCCAAGGCCTTGATGCGGGTGTCGTCATAGTTTCCCGCATAGATCGCGTTAACCGTGATGTCGGGGTTTTCGTCCATGAAATCGGCCACAATGCCGTCAACCACCTTGGTCAGCGAGCCCCCTACTGCGATGGGGTAGTACATGGTCAATTCTGTCTCGGCCGCCGCCGGATTGACAAGGGCTGTGGATGCGGCGAGGATGGCCGCCACGGCAGAAAAACGGGTCATGATGTCGTCCTATTCAGATCGAATGAAGGTTCGGTTGCTTCGGGGGCCGTCTGGCCATCACGCGGTGCGGTGTTTTGGCGATTGAGCGCCGCGGGATTCTGCTGCGACGCCTTTTCGATCCGCCCACTATGGGTGTCGAAAATGCGCCGATCTTGTTCGGGAAGGATCACGCCGACAGAATCGCCGGGAACCTGGGACGCATGGCCCGGCAGGACTACGGCCAGCCCCTGCCCTGCGGGATGATCCAGTGACACCAGCGTCTCGGAGCCGAGGAATTCACAATCCAGCACACGGGCTGTCAGATGCGCCTGTTCCGGCGGGGACAGTTGGATAAGTTCAGGCCGCAGGCCAACGGTCAGCCCTTCGCGCAGGCCCAGCAACGGCCCTTCGACCAAGGCCATGGGCGGCTCGCCAATGAATTGCGCGGCAAAGATCGTGGCGGGCTGGTTGTAGAGCGTCGATGGCGGCCCAACCTGTTCCACCTGCCCCTTGTTCATCAGGGCAACCGTGTCCGACAGGCTCATCGCTTCGCCCTGATCGTGGGTGACATACACAACGGTCAGGCCAAGATTACGGGCCAGAGCGCGGATGTCGCGCCGCACCGAATGGCGCAGCTTGGCATCAAGGTTCGACAGCGGCTCGTCCATCAGGCAGAGGGGCTTTTCCGCCACCGCCGCACGGGCAAGGGCCACGCGCTGGCGCTGGCCACCCGACAGCTCCGCAGGCTTTCTGCGTTCCAACCCGTCAAGGCCGGTCATCTTAAGGGCGTCGGACAGGCGCCGGTCCCGCTCACGCGCCGCGACGCGCCGAACCTTGAGACCGAACATCACGTTTTCAGCCACGTTCAGATGCGGGAACAGCGCATAGGATTGAAAAACCATGGACAGGTTGCGTTGCGCGGGGGGCAAGGCGGTGACATCGCGTCCGTCGATCACCACGGTGCCGTGTTGGGGCTGTTCCAGCCCTGCAATCAGGCGCAGCAATGTGGATTTCCCGCAGCCGGAGGGACCGAGGATCGACAGAAAATCCCCCCGCTGCAGCGACAGGCTGATGTCACGTACGCCGCCTTGGCCGTCCCAATCCCGGGTGATCCCGCGCAATTCGAGAAAGCTCATGTTAAATCCCCTGCAATTGTCGGCGTATTTTCCAAGCCATCCAGCAGCGGATGGAAACGCGGCTCGGGGCGTGCATCAATAATCACATGATCGGCGTCCCGAAGATGGCCACCCACCGCTGCGGCGTGGCGGCCGAATTTCGACGCATCCGCCACCAGGATCGATTTGCGCGCATTGGACCGCATGGTTTCACGCATGCGCACCTCGGTTTCGTTGAAATCCAGCAAGCTGCCATCGGCATCAATTCCGCCGACGCCGTAGATCGCGAAATCAGCCCGATACTTCTGGAACAATTCAAGAGCATGCGGACCGAGGATATCCCGGTCAGGCAACCGCAGCTCGCCCCCCGGCAGAAATATCCGCGCCTCAGGCGCATCCGACAACGCCATAGCCGCGCTCAGGTTACTGGTGATGACAGTCAGTCCCTGTCGTTCGGCCAATGCAGCCGCGGCGATTGCCGGGGTCGTGCCGATCGAAAAGAACAGGGTAGCGCCATCCGGGATCAGCCGGACCACCTGCGCCGCGATCTTTTTCTTGGCCGGGACGTTCAGGGAACTGCGCGCGGAATAAGGCAGGTTCGCGCTTTGCTCGATAAACTCGGCTCCCCCGTGTAGCCGGCGCAGCTTCCCCTTTTCACACAGAGCATTGATGTCGCGCCGTATGGTATGGTGCGAGACCCCCAGAACCCGGGCAAGGTTGTCGACCTCGACCCGCCCGCAGCGTTGCGCATTTTCAAGAATGAGAAGTTGTCTGTTCATGCTCTGACCTTGCCACCTTGATTGCTCATATGAGCAAGTTCGGTAACGGCGAGGTGACGCCTGGATGACATTGAGATAACAACGCTGCTCAAGCGCGCAACGCCAACAGCCCCACTTCTCTGGCAGGGTTTCAAACCGCCTGGACATCAGATCGGACAAAACCGCCGAAATCCGGGCTAATTCGCTTAATGGTCTTTATTTGGTTGCGAAATGGCCATTTCAACTCCGCCGATGACCACCGATTGGTAGTCAGGTCACAAAATATCTGACAGTCTCCAGACAACGACATGAAATATTTCCGCCCAGCTGAAACCGGAACCATCTCCTGAAAAACAGGAGATGACGATGTTACCTTTCTCGAAATTTCACCCAGCCAGCATACTCGACTTGCACGAGTGGTCGACACTGTCACGCAACGAGATCGGCCCGTTTCTCCAACGGTTCGGAATTCAACCTCTTGGTCGCAAGTTCCCGATGCTGCGGATCTACGAAGGTGTGCTTGGTCTTTCACCGTTCGATGAAGCCTGCGAAAATATGCTTGGGCATGGTCTCATTCGAACCACAAAAGTTGCCGGTATGGTCGGCTTGGCCCCCGAAACTTTGCTCGAAAAGGTGCGAGACAGGAATAGCGAATATCCGCCACTCTATGTGTTCGGCCCCCGACGGCATCTGATGCTGAAGGCGCAGATTGAGCAGATGTGCAATAGCATGCGCAACGAATGGCAATCCATTGAACCCCTCCAAGAACACTCTCTTAGCAAATACCGCTATTTGGTCCCATAAACGCTGACGTCAGACACGTGCAATATTTTACAGAACTGAAAGCCTGTGGGGTGAGTTATTTATCGCGTACAAAGTAAAAATGTGTTCGGGTTGATTGGATAGTATTGCGCCCCCTTAAAAAGGACAGAGACATGCATAGTGAAAAAATCACCTTTCCCGGCGCTGCAGACGTAGAGCTTGCTGCACGATTGGACAGGCCTGAAGGGCCGGTACGCGCCGCGGCGATTCTTGCACATTGCTTTACCTGCTCCAAAGACATCGCTGCAGCCCGCCGAATTGCGGGCCGGCTTGCGGGTTTTGGCATCGCCGTTTTACGATTTGATTTCACAGGACTTGGCCATTCTGGAGGCGAGTTCGCCAATACCAACTTTTCGTCAAACGTGGCCGACCTTTTGGCGGCAGCAGATTGGATGGCGGGGCAAAACATGTCTGTACAATTGTTGATTGGTCATTCTCTGGGCGGAGCCGCGGCACTCAAGGCCGCGCCTCAAATTGAATCCTTGCGGTCGGTGATCACCATCGGGGCTCCGGCTGAGCCGGGACATGTTGCCCACAACTTTGACGGCAAGCTGGATGAAATCCATGAAAAAGGTCATGCAATGGTCAATCTTGCGGGCCGCGAAATCGAAATTCGAAAACAGTTTCTTGACGATATCTCAAAGGCTTCTCTGGTCGATGCTTTGCCTCGGCTGGGAGCTGCGTTGTTGGTTCTACATGCCCCGCGTGACGCTATCGTCAGCATCGACAATGCCAGCACAATCTTCATGGCTGCCAAACATCCAAAAAGTTTCGTATCTCTTGATAACGCAGATCACCTTTTGAGCAGCGATACCGACGCTGAATACGCCGCCGATCTGATTTCTGCTTGGTCGTCGCGCTATCTTGATCTCGCGCCCGAGCCAGTGACCTCCTATGCGCCCGAAGGCGTAGTGCGGGTCGCTGAAGCCGAGGCCGGAGGCTTTCGTCAGGACGTCACAATTGGTGGCAAGCATCAATTGGTCGCTGATGAGCCGGTTTCAATTGGCGGCACCGATCAAGGCCCCAGCCCTTACCAACTTTTGTCGGCAGCACTCGGGGCATGTACCACGATGACAATCAGGATGTATGCGCGGCGCAAAGGGATCAACCTGTCCAATGTCGTTTGTGATGTGACACACAATAAGTCCCACTCAGAGGATTGCGGGGGTTGCGACAAACCCGCGACAAAGGTGGATGTGTTTCATCGGCATATTAGACTTGAGGGTGACCTAACAGCAGAGGAGCGTGCCAGCCTTCTGGCTATCGCTGACAAATGCCCAGTTCACCGAACACTGCACAGTCAGGCGCAAATCGTAACCGATCTTAAAGGTGCCTAATTTTTACCTGCCGCGAATGACTGTTTCCCGCCCCCAGTGTCAATCGACGCTCACGGCCCAGACCGGCCTTTGGTCGTTCCTATCGTCGCTGCATTGCAGCTTCCCCGAAGCATGCGTAATTGGGCTGCCCCTATTCAGAGGTCGAGTTCCCGTTAAAATCACAGTCAGATTGTGAACAAGGGAGATGAATGATGGAATATTTTGCTGGTTTGGATGTGTCGCTCCGCTCATGTGCCATCTGTATCGTCGATACCAAAGGCACGGTGATGTTCGAAAGGGAGCTAACCTGTGAAATCGAGGATATCGCCGATTGTCTGAACAGCTTCGGCTGTCCGATCGAGCGTGTTGGATTTGAGGCTGGCACGCTTAGTCAGCATCTCTTTTATGGCCTGTCCGGCGAAGGCTTTGATGTCGTCTGCATGGAAGCCCGCCAGGTGAACGCTGCCCTTTCGGCGATGCGCAACAAGACCGACAAGAACGATGCGCGTGGGATTGCCCATGTCCTGCGCACCGGCTGGTTCAGCCCGGTCCACATGAAGAGCCGGGAAGCGCATGGTGTGCGAGCCTTGCTCAGCACCCGCAAAGCGTTGCTCAACAAGACAATTGATCTCGCCAATGAAGTGCGGGGGCTGCTGAAGATCTTTGGCCTCCGACTTCCCAAGACAGTGCAGCATGGCAGCTTTGACGGTCTCGTCCGCCCGATGATTGAAATGGATGAGATCCTGGCACATGCGATTATTCCGCTGCTCGATGCACGTCGGGTCTTGTATCAGCACTTTCTGGAGCTGGACCGGCGGGTCAAACGCGCGGCCGCCCAGGATGAGGTCTGTCTCCGTATGATGACCGTCCCGGGTGTCGGGCCGATTGCGGCGCTGACCTTCAAGGCCGCCGTTGACGATCCTGCGCGCTTCAAACGGTCTCGCACGGTTGCCGCCCATTTTGGACTGACACCAAGGCGCTATCAATCTGGTGAGCATGACAATCTTGGCAGGATTTCCAAAGCTGGAGACCGGGATGTCCGATCGACGCTTTATGCGGCCGCGAATGCACTGCTGATGCGCACGATGGCAGGTTCTCAGATCAAGTCTTGGGGCATGCGACTGGTGCGCACCAAAGGACGCCGCCGTGCCGTTGTCGCGGTAGCGAGAAAGTTGGCCGTCCTGCTGCATAGAATGTGGGTAGATGGCACCGAGTTCCGTCTGGCAGAGGTGGAGGGCACAGCATGACCTGATCCGCCACCCTCCAAAGCCGAACGGGGTCGTCCCTCACCGGACGAGGTCTGTGGAAGAAGCCGAAAATGGCTGCTGCGCAACGAGAAGCGCGTCCCAAAACAAGGCTCTCCACTACCAATCCGACACATGCGTGCAGCGGTGCCATCACGGCATCAACCAGACTGCGAAGAGTAGCGTGACCCGGATGAGTGACAATGATCCACAAGAACAAAGGAAAATGAGCTTGACCCAAACGCCCAATTAGAGAAGCTGCCGTTGACCAATAATTCAGATGCTGCATTGCATCTTTCCTGAAGCAGCCGTTGGACACATCATGCAACATTTTGGTTGGTCAGAGGGCGGCAGTGCAGGACAAAGTGTGAATTCGCTGCGTTTGCGCCAATGGTCGCTATCGGAAATCGAAAGCTGTCAAAAACGGGCAATGTTGCCGGTGGCACAAACGGTTGAGTTCTGACAATTTAGTCGATCAACCGAAGGATTGAGATGAAGGCACCTAGACTATGTAGTCCATCCTTCGAAAATGCTGCGGGATGTGTCGAACGGCAATTTTAGAGAAGTTGTTTTCCAAACGTTTGACGACCAGTAATAATTAATCAAAAGCG
Source organism: Celeribacter halophilus (assembly GCF_900114135.1). Classification (GTDB taxonomy): domain Bacteria; phylum Pseudomonadota; class Alphaproteobacteria; order Rhodobacterales; family Rhodobacteraceae; genus Celeribacter; species Celeribacter halophilus. The sequence continues at coordinate 16,894 of NZ_FORY01000010.1, read as the reverse complement.
CATTATCATCCAAAAGCGCAGCGCTCACTAAGTATGAGGACGCTACAGGAAACCAGCTTTGAAGGCTATGGCGACGGCCTCCAGCATCGTGCGGGCTCCGAGTTTTCGGCGCAGATTACCGCTGTGCAGGTCCACGGTCGGGACCGTGATCCCAAGGTCATGGGCAAGTTGATCGCGCCTGAGCCCCTTGACAAGACCGGTCAAGATATCACGTTCCCTTTGTGTCAGAGAGATTTTTTCCTGCGGCGAGTAAAAATCGGATCTTAGCTCCGCAGCATCTTCCGTTGTTACGATGACAAGCGCGCGCCGACCATTGGTAGTTTGGGGTAGGAGGTTCAGTCGCAGGTTTGGCAGGATGCGACCATCTTGTGCCCTCATTGGGGGTAGGTCCAACCAGCTGGCGTGACTGTGCGCCGCCACTGTTGCATTGCCTACAGCCGCATTGAAAGCTTGTTTTTTTGGCCCGCCGATTGCCAAAATTCGGTTGCGCTGAAGGATCAGCAATGGGTGTAGCAACAGCAAGGTCTCGGCCATACCATTCATCCGCAAAAGTCGGCCCTCATGGTCAAGATCGAAGATCGGCATCTCGCCCTGCAAGGTTCTATCCGCCGCTGCGATCTCTCGTATGTTGTTGCGTATCAACTCTCGCCTTATAGAGTGGAGCCGTCCTAAGTCACGCGTGTGTCGATTAACAAAACCCAGCTCTGAATCAGAAAAATCCCCGGCCTGTTTGCCTTTGTGAAATGCAGTGACAACGCGCCCGTCGCGGGTGTCCTGAATCATGCCAAGGCACCAGAAGCGGTCCAACCGGTGTTTCAGTGTGATCTCGTTATACATCACACTTTTTTCGAACGCTTCAGCACTCACATGATCCGTAAGGCGAAATGCACCGCTGTTAGCCCGCTCGTCTTTTACTTCGGCCATCCAAGGATCCTGATCTAGGATCTCGATGTAATCGGCATTGGCTTCTGGCTGGGTCCCGGCCGAGATTTCCTGCATGTTGCCGGGATGAAGCCAGAAGAATATCGCCGAGGGTACATTCATCTCCCGCGCCAAACGTTGGGGAAGAATATCGAAAAGCGTGTCATCTAGTGCCGCATCGTATATGTCATGGTGTGATAGGGGGAGTGTCATATACATCAACTTCTTGGCAGGCGGCTGGGCAAACCTTAATCAGATATTTATACGCCTTCAACCTGTCCAGCATTCATAAGCATGCGTTCAAATATTTACACATCCACATTGGACCGAAACATTCATTTCGTGTTGGGAGCAAACCGCTGCGCCGATTAGAATCTGAACGCCCAATCGATCCGAAATCTGTTGAGTTTCCGTCATAATGGGCGATGTGTGATTTGTAAGCATTCGGCGTAGGCCGCAGGGAGGTCTGAATTGCCCCGAGTTTGCCGGAGACCTATAGCTTCATTTCACGCGACCATATCGAACACGTCGCGCTGTGCATAGAAGTTCTCTTCGGCCTCGGCTGGTGGGATATTCCCAATAGGGCCAAGCAGGCGGCGATTATTGAACCAGTCGACCCATCCGAGGGTGGCCATTTCCAGATCTTGCATGTTGCGCCAAGGCCCCTGGCGATGAACGAGTTCGGTTTTATAGAGACCGTTAATCGTCTCGGCGAGGGCGTTGTCGTATGAATCCCCGACGCTGCCGACCGATGGTTCAATACCAGCTTCG
>NZ_FORY01000010.1:0-15192 GCF_900114135.1 Celeribacter halophilus | reverse complement strand
CAAGGCTCTCCACTACCAATCCGACACATGCGTGCAGCGGTGCCATCACGGCATCAACCAGACTGCGAAGAGAAGCGTGACCCGGATGAGTGACAATGATCCACAAGAACAAAGGAAAATGAGCTTGACCCAAACGCCCAATTAGAGAAGCAGACATTGCCCCATTGGCGCAGCATTTTGACGTGCGGGATGGCGGCATCGCGGACAAAGCGAGCTTTCGCAGGATGTGCGCCAACGTCCGGTCTGGTGAACTGATCAATAAAAGGTGGCTTTGGGAACGGCTCGGATAGAGTGGCTCAGCTATAGCTCCCAATGCGGAGAATCTGCCTAACTGTGTTTCTGCGGCCATTCGTTGATAGCAATATGGAACAGCAGATCCGTGTATATGTGCCTACGGCAAGACTGCCGCAGGCGCGAATTTTCATATATGCCCGACTTGCGTACGGGGTTCCTGAAACACTTTCACAGATATTTCAGAATCATACGCGCGGCAGATCGGCCAGACAGATCACGCTGCTGCTTTGCCCTGAATATCGTTCCAAATGGTAATAAACATATCATTGAAGCGCGGGTCCGACCGCAGGGCAACAGCATCTCGCGCATCTCTCGGAATATCTATCACCAGTTCCCGAATGACCGTAGAAGGCCGCTGTGACAACACAAGTACTCGATCCGCCATGGTCAGAGCCTCGCCAATATCGTGCGTGATCAGAATTGCGCTTTTCTGTTTCTCGGCGATGATCCGTGCCACATCTGTTTGCAACAATGTCCGGGTCTGGAAATCCAGCGCCGAGAATGGCTCGTCCAGCAACACCACAGCAGGATCAAAGGCCAAGGTCCGCATGATTGCCACACGCTGGCGCATTCCTCCCGATAGCGTGGCCGGTTTGGCGTTTTCAAAACCGGCCAAACCGTAAGCTTCGATCAGACGTTTCGCGACCGGATAGGATTCCGACGTAGGAACACCGCGCACTTCGAGGCCAAGAACAACATTGTCGATCACACTACGCCACGGCAGCAAAAGATCTTTCTGCAACATATAGCCCACGGATTGGCCATTATCACCACCCTCGACCGCGAAGCTACCACGACTTGGTTCCAGCAATCCGCTTATGATGTTGAACAAAGTTGTCTTGCCGCACCCTGACGGTCCGATCAGCGCGACAATTTCACCGGCGTGCAACGTAAAGGAAATGTTATGGATAGCCTCCACAGAGCCGCCGTCCGGCGTCTGAAAGACCATTCCGACATTATTGGCAGTCAAAATTGCGGTCATAGGGAAAGTTCCTTTGCATAGGCATTGTGAAACCGCGCCACAGCGGCATCAAATGTGGTGGGATCTGTTTGGCTTGAGGCATGCCCGCCATGGGGAAAGAGAACGAAATGCCCGTTGCCCAACCGGTCCGCCAGAGCTTTGCTGGCGGACCATGGGACAAGCATGTCATCCTCTGTTGCCAAACACAAAACGGGGACGGACAGAGCCTGCAATGCCATGTCAGTAGGCTCATAGTTCTGGAACGCGTCGATCCGGTCCAGCAGGTCCGCCTCAACCGGCATATGATCAGGCGCGTGAAGGGCGTTCTGACGCAATTGCGCATCGCGATTTGAAATCCATGGAGCCGGATACAGGAAAAGCGGCTGCGCTTCGATATAGGCTTCTGCTCCACTGTCTCGCAGCAAGTTGGTTCTCACAGAGAAGCATCGCTTGATGTGAGGATCCGGCGCGCCCCAGCCATTGGCGATGACAAGGCTTTGCACCATATCAGGTTCCATTAGCGCCAGTTGCAGCCCCATCATGCCTCCCACGGCATGCCCCATGATATGGGCCTCTTTCGTACCCGAAGCGGCAATGACTGCCTGCATGTCCAATGCAAAATCCGTCACTGAGCGCTGTCCAACGCCTCTGGAGCTGCGACCACATCCGGCATGATCATAGGTGACAACACGTAAGCGCTTGCTAAGTGCCTCGATTTGTGGAGCCCAGTAGTCACAAGAACCGCCAAGCCCGCTCGACAGCAGCAGCGTCTCTCCTGCCCCTCTGACCTCATAATGCAGCTCAACACTGCCATTATATGCGATTGGCATTGTGTGCTCCTTATCGTTTCATAAACCGGGCTTCACACCAGTCGATGGCTGCATACATGAGCAAGGCCACAACCATGAGAGCCGCAATACCAAGCCAGACCGTATTCAGGTCATAGAGTGTGCCAGCATATGAAATCATGTAGCCAAGCCCATTGTTCGACGCGATATACTCACCCACAACAGCACCGATCAGCGCAAAGCCGACGTTGAGACGGAAGGCGGATACAATCCACGGCATCGCACCCGGCACGATCACCGTACGCCATGTCTTGAACCGCGAGGCCCCAAGAGAGCGCATAAGTTTGACCCAATCGCTGTCCACCTCGCGAGCGCCTTGCTGTGCTGCGATCATGGCAACAATAAAGGTGATCAATGTGGCCAGCGCGATTTTGGACCCGAGCCCGATTCCGAACCAGATAATTACCAAAGGAGCGAGAGCGATCTTTGGCAAACCGTTCAGCGCAATCATATAGGGACGAAGTACTGCGGCTCCCATCGGCGACAGCCAAAGTGCCAACCCCAGAACCGAACCCGTCATCGTCCCGATGATAAAACCGCTGATGGCCTCAAAGGCGGTCAGAGCACTATCGCGCAGAAGTGCTCCACTGCCGATCAGTTCTACCGCTTTAGCAAAAATTCCGCTGGGGCGGCCATAGATATAGACCTCAATCCAGCCGAGACTGACCGCCAACTCCCAAAGCGCCAGCAAACCGAGCAAAAGCCCGATCTGCCACGTCAGGATTTGCATCGTGGAAGGCGTCACATCCTTCCATTTTGATCCCGCCGCGGTTTGCCCGCGTGATGAAGCCTGCCCGACCTGCGCAGAGGATACTGTGTCTGTGACACTCATGACGTCACTCTTTTATGCGCAATGGTAGCAATCTCGATTTTGGCCTCCGGTTTCACCAGGCCAACTTGAATACAATAGCGAGCGGGTTTCGTGTCCGGGAAGTATTCCGCGTAGACCGCATTGATTGCGGCGTAATCGGCAAAATCCGCGACAAAAACATGGTTAAACACCACATCTTCAAACCCCGCGCCGGCCTCGGCCAGAATGCCGCGAATGGTTTCGAAAACATGGCGGGTTTGCGCCGCCGCATCGCCGGGATGGACCACCTCGTTGTTCTCATCGAAAGGGAGGATACCAGCGGTGTAGATAACATTGTCCGCGAACATGCCCGGAGAGAACGGGCCAAGGGGAGCAGCGGTGCCAGCGGGGATCAAAACACGATCATTCATGCGGTGGTTTCCTTTTGTGTGAGAGCTACATATTCGGCAAAGTCGGCACAGGTTGCGACCCAGCCAAAGAACGTCTCAATGTTGTAAATGCTTGCGGCGCGGATCATGTCGTCTCCCAGTTGGTGACAAGCGTCCTCCAAGAGCACCGCAAAGAATTCATTGTGAAATGCATCTCGAATACTGGTCTCAACGCAGACATTGGTCGCTATGCCGCAAAACACGATATTCTTGATCCCGCGTGCGCGCAGGATGGAATTGAGCTGCGTATTCCAAAAACCGGAATAGCGGGTCTTCGGCAACAAGATGTCGGCGGGCCCGGGGGTCAGTTCATCCACCAGAGCGTAGTCCCAGCCTCCCTTGGCCAAAAGCTGACCTTTGAGTTCGGGCTTTTCGCGCATCAGCTTGAGCGCATTGGATTTGTACCAGTTGGGTGAGCCTTCGCCGCCCGCTTCCTTGAGCTCTGGATCCCAGCCGTTTTGCAAGAAGACCACAGGCATCCCGAGCTGATGCGCAAGGTTAACCGTATCGGAAATATTCTGGATCACGGCACGGGTGCCGGACACATCAAAACCGCGTAGATCAACGTAGCCGCCTTTGGTCGAATAAGCATTCTGCATATCAACGACGACAATCGCCGTCTCCTTCGGGTTCATCCCAAGCGGTTCCGGACGGGAGTTGATCACAGGGGCGGTTTGGTCCCCTGCGATCATTGGTGCTTGATTATCTTTCAATAGATTACGCTCCGTATTTTGCGGCCGCCGCCTCAGCAAAGCGGTTATCGACCATCTGCTCAAAGGGCAGCGCTTCAGAAATCGAGCCTCCACCCAACTCAAGCGACATGGCGCTTGCGAATTCGTCTTCGGAAATCACCGGAGTGGTCGGGATTGCGACACCGGAGGCAAAGAAGTTCGCTGCGGCACTTTCAATGATGTCCTGATCCACCTGCGGGAAATACTCTGCTCCCGTTGCCGCCAGAAGAGAATGATCAGCGTGCATCGCGGTCATTGCTTCGGCCATGGCGTTGCAGAATGCCTGAATTTCCTCCGGGTGCTCGGCAATAGCCTCTTCGGTCGCCTGAGCGGTCGTGAAAGAAGTCGGCCCAATCACGTCAGCCAGAGACAACACGGTTTCAAGTCCGAAGTCTCGCGATCCGACCGAGACATCCCATTCAAAGGCCGTTGCGACATCGGCACGGCCATCTTTTACGGCTGTCGCTTGCGCCCCGGGCGGCAATTCAAGGAAGGTGATCCCGGCCTCTTCCGGCGTCATGCCCAAAGCTTTTTTAATCGCATAAGTCGGAACCTGAATAGTCGAGGAGGGAAACTTCAGCGTCGCGATCGTTTTGCCCTTCAGGTCTTCGATCTTGGAAATCCCGGAGCCGGGCTTTGCAATTGCCCACATCGAAACCCCGCCAACGATTTTGGCGATATTCTTGATAGATGCGCCCTCACGTGTGGCGTTTACCGACATACCTGGACTGGTAACACCAACAAGGCTGCGACCGGACAGGATCATCGGGATCGGAAGTGCGATGCCGCCAGCTGTTTGCACATCCACATCCAGCCCATGTTTTTTATAGAGGCCAAGATGTCCGGCCACATAAAGCGGCGCATACATGGCCGTTCGAATGGCCTCGGAAACGGTCATGGATGTGTTTGCGAAAGCAGGCATGACCCCTGTGGAAAGGGCCGCGCCCGCAGTGAGGCCGGAAGCGATAAAAGAGCGTCTATTGAGCATGGGTTATTCCCTGATTGATGCACGGTCGTTCACTCGACCTGTTTAAGAAGCGATGCCAACCAGATTTCCCCGCTCTATTTAATTGTCAATTAAGCTTAATTCGATATATATATTTAATATGCCAATTAATAACGTTGAAATTAAGCATTTACAGGTCTTTGTAGCCGTTGCCGAGACCCAGAACTTCTCGCATGCCGCACAGGCCTGTGGGCTATCTCAATCGACTGTAAGTTTAATTATTCAGCGTCTTGAGGCAGATTTGGGCGTTCGACTAATTGATCGAACAACCCGCAAGGTCTCTCTGAGTCGTCTCGGAGAGGAGTTTTTGCCAGGTGCGCAGCGCATCATTGCTGATTTCACGCGCCAAATATCAGACATGCGCGCGTGGCAGGAAATTGAGCGCGGGCAAGTCAATATCGCCTGCGTTCCGTCCGTTGCAATTCGCCTTATTCCCAAAACCATTTACGCGTTCCGTGCGAAGCATCCCAAGATTAGCATCAAAATTTTTGAAGAACCCCGCGGGCGGTGCATGGATCTTGCACGCAAGGGGGAAGTTGATTTGGCAATTGCGAACGAGCCTCCCGACCTCTCCGATCTCGACGCTATTCCACTTTTGACAGACCGTTTCGCACTGGTCTTGCGCCGGGATCACCGGTTTGCGGAAAAAGAAACTGTATCCTGGGCGGAAGCTCGTGATGCGGGTCTTGTTATGATGGCGGCAAAAACAGGGATCCGGTTGGAACTGGAACATGGTCTTCCCGCCGGAATACTGCAAAACAAAGTATCCTATGAAGCAGTGAACCCTTCGACACTTCTATCAATGGTACGAGAAGGTATCGGCCTCGCGCCTCTTCCAAGCCTTGCATGGCCAGACCCAAGCGATCCCATTTTGACATTTCGGCCCCTGCGCAATCCTGTTGTCACACGAGAGTTGCATCTGGCATGGCGCAAAGACAGTTCACCAACACCAGCAGTCGAGGCCTTTAAAACCCAGTTAGAGAAAGAGGCATCCGACTATGTCATTACCTGACTCATATTCTGCACCTGCTTCAGATCTTGTGACGTGCAACGGGGCGCATAGCACTGTTGAAAGGTGTAGCGCCACTGCAAATTCAAATTCCCGAGGCTACACGAAATATACGATTTGTATCATCTCCATCGCCTAACACTGCCGGTCCGGCATGCGCCTCTTTTGCGCCATCAAATGCCTTCATGCAATCTTGGGAAAGATCCACGCTCGCGGCTTGAGGCCTTGTGCTCGTAGATCGCAATGCAAATCGCCCCCTGTCCAGTCGGACCGGAAGGCGAAGGAATGATCCGCTTGCTCCCGTGGTGTGCGGAAAGCCACCCTTCATTCATTCAGCAGCATAGGTGACTCTGGGCTCAAACCGGACTTGCGGCGGTGCGACACGAAAATCTTGACCTTGCAGGCTTCGGCACGACCAACCGCATGACCGGTCCCAGCCCTTCCAAGATATTCGTGCCGGGCGCAGCATGACGAAGGGCATACACTGGGAGGGCGGGAAGTGTGCATTCGCCGCAAACCGCCGGCCCTCGCCTTGGAAACGCGAAAGCGGCCATTCAGAGACTTAAGAGATTATAAAACCGTGCCGCGTCCTCCAAAAAGTGTTAAGAACACAGCTAAATTTCCGGTACGGCCCAGTTTTCTACAAGAGTGCGTGCTTTTGAGAATGCCTTGCGTGATTGCGCGTGATTGTGGGTTGGTGTGAAATGGCGCGTCGGAATGTTCAGGTTGATGGTTTCGCCCGTTGTCTCTTGGGCCAGAAGAGCAACACCCAGACTTGTTTGCTCGGAAAAATCGGCAAGCTCTACCGTTCTCTGTAAAACATCTGCCAAAAACTGACAAAACCCTGAACTTTTTGTCAGCCCCCCATCGATTTTCACCACAGATGAGACGGGGCATTTGGTTTCGATTTCATCAAGAATCTCTGCCACGCGCAGTGCAACGCCTTCGCAAACGGCTTGTGCCAAATCCTGACGGGATGTGGAGAGAGAAAGGCCCAGCCACGCGGCTTTGGCATCTTCATTCCAATGTGGGCATCCAAGTCCGGAAAGAGCGGGAACGAAGGCTATTCCTTGCTCAATCAGCGACGGTTTTGAGAAGGTTTCGAGTTGGGAAAAATCGTGAATAAGTGCGGCGTCTTTAGCCCAGTTGACGGCGGAGGCTGCTGTGAAGACTCCTCCCTCCAGAGCATATTGCACAGGCTCGCCCTGCTTTTGCCAAGCAACAGTCGGAACCGCTGCGGTTGATGTGTCCGGTTTTTGTGGCCCAAGCAATGTGAGGGCAAAGGCCCCAGTGCCGAAGGTGATTTTGGTCTCGCCACGCAAGCGGCACCCATGGCCGTAGAGCGCGGCTTGTTGATCGACGATACTGCTGCTTAATCGTAGCCCGTCAATCTCCCCCAGTTCACCATTGCAATCTCCGATTTCGGGGAGTGCGGCCAGAGGAACCGAGAAAATGTCACACAGATCTTCGTCCCAACGGCAGCTGTCGAGGTTCATAAGTGATGTGCGCGAGGCTGTCGCCACATCGGTTTCGCACTTGTCGGTCAATACATCTCGGAAAAAGGCGTCTGTGGTGCCCAGGCGCAATCGCCCCTCGGTCAGCAATTGGTCCGCATTTTCAGCGTTTTGATAGCACCATGCCAGTTTTGTAGCCGAGAAATAGGGGGAAAGCCGGAGGCCGCAACGGTTCTGAACAAAGGGCGCGTGGCTCCGCTCGGCCAATAGTTGGCAGGTCCGTGATGTGCGTGTATCCTGCCAGACAATGATGCGGCTCAACGGTTGCTTGGTTTTCGTGTCCCACGCCAGACAGCTTTCGCCCTGGTTTGCCAGCCCCACCAGTTCTGCTCCCGCCAATTTTCCTGCCGCGACAGCTGATTTGATATTGTTCAGAATTTCTATCGGGTCGTGTTCCACCCAAGACGCTTGGGGATAGATCTGGCGGTGCGTCTTGGAATATATGAGCTGCGGTTCGTCCCGTTCTGAAAACAGATAGGCTGTGGTGGCACTCGTGCTTTGGTCGATGGACAACACATTCATGTCAACGTCCTTTACGAAGCAGGCGATTGGGGCAGGGGGAGCAAGATACGGCGTTCGGGTTTTGAGGAAATCTTGTGCGTGCTCGATCCGATCACTACGTTGCCGGTATATGCATCTGACAGACGTAGCTGGAGCTTGTCAAAGGCGACGGGCGCTTTGGGAGCGGAGGGGCTGATGACTTGCGGCAAGGAAAATTTTATCACGTGCTCTGATGCGGATGCCTGTGCGGATACATCGACCGAAGTGCGCGGAGGCAAATCGCGTTGCAAACCTGCTGCGATACATTGTGCGACTTTGCGTCCTTCATTCCAGCACCAGCCTGCTGTCTCAATCCCGCGCAGGATATTGCCTGCGCAGTAGTATCTCAGTTCTCGCAGGCGACCATATTGGTCAATTTTCGGGCCTAAACTTCCGCTGTCCAGTTCAAAGCCGCTGCTGCGGAGCAAGGCGTTTTCAGGGCGGAAACCGCCGGTGAAGATGACCCCGTCGCATTGGAGTGTATGTGATCCCGACGGACCGATGACGGTTACAGCCTCAACCTGACGTTTTCCGTGAATCTGAGCGATCTGCGTTTCCAGATGCAAAGGCACGCACATAGCTTTCGGAGCAAGGGCGAAGGGAAAGCGGGCCGTGATCCGGGTATTTTCTTCTAACATCGCGACGGGTTTGACGCCGTGTGAGCGACAGGTCATCAGTGCGGAAAAGGAGACAATCTCGGTGCCCACGATAACAGGGCGCTTAAAAGGCATATGATCTGAAAAGGCGGCAAAGTTTTGCAATGTGGCCGTGTTCATCACGCCCTTGGGCTTGGTGCCCCCGACAAGGCGAGCGGAGCGCGAGGTTTCCCGTGCTCCCATTGCCAACAATACCGCCCGCCCGGTCAGGGTTTGCAGGCCCGTATCTGAAGACACTTCAATCACACCATTGGGTTTCAGCGCGGTGACGGTTGTCTCGCAACGGATGTCGACACCCGCATCCAATGCGTCTTGAGTGAGGCGACGAGCATAGGCCGGCCCGAACATCAGCCGGTTCCATTCGCGCATGCCATAGGGGGAATGCAAACAGTGGCGCGGAATGCCGCCTGCCTGTTTCTCACGTTCGACAACGAGCACCGAGCCGGTGCCAAGCCGCTTCAGTTCTATCGCGGCTGAAAGCCCCGCCGGACCGGCCCCGACAACGATGACATCAAAGTTCAGCTGTGTATCAGTCATGCTTCAGGCCCTTTTGGTCCAGCAGGCTCTGGACCGCTTGTCCACAATAAAATCCCTGACACCGCCCCATGGTTGCACGTGTGCGGCGCTTGAAACCGGCAAAGCTTTTCGGGGCGAGAGGATCGTTCAACACGGCCGTTGCTTCGCGATAAGTGACTTTTTCACAATGGCAGAGGATGCCTTGATTGCCCGCACGTTGCCAGTCTCGGGTCTGGTTTGCGGCCAGCATCTCCATCTGTGGCACGTCGGGGTCTTTGAGCGGCTGCGCCTGATGGCCAAACCCTTCCAAAAGACGTCCCACATGCGCCGCTGTTCCCAAAGCCGAGCTGAGCCCTGTCGACCGAATGGCTCCAACCGTCACCATATTGCTCTCGGGGTGGGATTTGATTTGGTAGTCTTTATGTTCGCAAGCCGGACGCAGACCGGCATAGAGGCTGGTCACTTCTTCGCTTGCAAGCGCGGGGAGAATTTCCGCACCTTTTGCGCGCAGCATTTCAAGCGTGTCGTGATCAAGGCTGGCGGTTTCGCGATCCTCTTGTTCTTCGGCTGTCGGGCCGACCAGAAGATTACCCCAAATGGTTCGACACACAACAATACCCTTGGTCGTTTCCGTGGGAACGGGCAGCAGGATATGTCGGGTCAGCCGGGCGGACATCTTGTCAAACACGACAAACTGGCCTTTGCGGGGACGGATGTTGAAAGAGCTTTGTCCAAGCAACATCTGATCCAGCTTGTCACCATAAAGCCCCGCAGCGTTGATCACATATGTCGCCTGAATATCTCCGCGCGGGGTGGTCAGTGTCCACTGTTGGCCATCAAATTGTCCACCAAGAACGGGGCAGTCGCGTTCAAGGTCAGCCCCGTTCAGAAGAGCTTGCAAAAGATAGGCATGTGGCGCCGACCACGGGTCGATGAGACTTTCACGGGGCACACGAAAACTCGCGCGCAATGTGGAGTTGAGATTGGGTTCCAGCGCAAGGGTCTCAATGCGCGACAGTGGGGCAACATCCTCCACGCCGTTTGAATGGGCTTGATCCATCAGGACCGGCAGGCGGGCCTCTTGCTCTTCGGTCCATGCCAGCACCAGAGCCCCGCAGCGATCAATCGGCAGGTTCATCTGGCCGCGCAGCTCTTCATACTCTTTGTAGCCCTCTTGAATGCAGGCCAGTTCCAAAGACCCATGAGGGGCATCGAAACCGGTGTGCAAAATCGCGCTGTTGGCTTTTGAGGCACCGTCGAGAATGTCAGGGGCTTTTTCCAGCACGACCACGCGCGCACCATCAAGCGTCAGGCGGCGTGCTATTGCACAGCCAATCACACCGGCGCCGACAATCGCCACATCGTAGACTTTAGACATTTAGGGCCACCTGCGCCATCGGCTGTCATTCCTGATGTTTGCTAATATTGCCTCTTTACTGACCATTAATGCCCGAATGGTCAATGATTTTGATTATATTGGCCCGTTTGGGCAAAATAAATTTGACAAAACCGCTCAACGCTTATGCATATGAGACAAATTCAGGCCATTTTCTGAGGTGCGTTTTGAAAAAGCCACATCGTCGAGACCAAATTGCCGAACTCGTTTCCCGTGAGGGAGAAGTAGGTGTAGATGCCTTGGCGCTGCGTTTCGGTGTCTCTGTTGAAACAATACGACGCGATTTGACCAAGCTCGAAGACGAGGGCGTGTTGCGCAAGTTTCATGGCGGTGCGCGCCCTGTGCCGCGACGTCAAAGGTTGCATGTGGAAGAATCCTTCGAGGCCCGAATGGTGCATGAAGGCTACGAAAAAAAGGCTCTGGCCAGAAAACTGACCCAAGTGGTGACACCGGGAGAGACCATCTTCCTCGATACGGGGTCCACAACCCTGATCGCTTGCGAGACGCTGAAGACTATTGAAGGGTTGACCGTGATCACCAACTCAGTGGCGGCGGCGGATACCTTGACCTTTCAAAGCGAAACAAAGGTCTATTTGCTTGGCGGTGCCTATGCGCGGGGCAACAGCCAGACTGTCGGGCCAATGGTTATTGAGCAGATCGGCCGTTTCCGTGCCGATCATGCCATTTTGACGCCGACAGGCATTGATGCGTCCGCCGGTGTGACTGATTCCGATCCGGACGAGGCAGAAGTTGCCCGCGCGATGATCAAAGCCTCGCAAAACGTCTGTTTTTTGACCGTTCCGTCAAAATTCGGGCGCCGCGCAGGGTTTCACGTTTGCGATTTGGACATGGTTCAGACCGTTTTGACAGAGCGCCCTCCGCCTGCGGATCATCTTCATGCCCTCCAAATTGCCAAGGTTGCACTTCCTTAAAGATGCAGCAGGCCACTGAAGCGACCTAAAACAGACAGGTTAAACATGCCAAACATCATACAAACTTACGTCAGGTGGATCGACAGAATTTCCGATTATGTTGGTCTGATCGCGATGTATCTCATTTTTCTCATGGTTGGCATTTTGCTGCTGGATGCCATCACCCGCAATGTCATCGATATTCCGCTGCATTGGTGTATTGAGGCTGCGCAATTCACGCTGGCTGCATATTATTTTATGGGCGGTCCAAAGACGATGAAGGACGGCGACCATGTGCGTATGGACTTGCTTTACGACCGCCTCTCCTCACGCGGCAAGCATAAGATGGATATCGTCACGCTGGCCTGCCTGATGTTCTATCTGGTGGTGCTGTTTATCGGGTCCATCTCTTCGCTAAACTATGCCATCGCGACGGGAGAAACCCGCTTTTCAATGTGGAACCCGTCGATGATCCCGATCAAGAGCCTGATGGTCGGATGTATTGGACTGATGATCGCGCAGACCCTTTCGGAATTCTTCAAACACATTGCCGCACTGCGCGGGGAGAGCCTGACATGAGTCCTGAACTGATTGCCTTGACGATGTTTGGCACGACCATGCTTCTGCTTTTGACGGGGCAGCGTGTGTTCGGCGCAATCGGCTGTGTCGGAGCCGGTATGGTGTTGCTGCTCTATGGGACCGGCGGGATTGAAATTCCGTTTTCTGCGGCCTTCAAGCTGTTCAACTGGTTCCCGATGCTGACCCTGCCTCTGTTCATTTACATGGGATATGTGCTCTCTGAGGCGGGCATCGCGGAAGATCTCTACAAGATGCTACATGTCTGGTTCGGGCGTGTGCGGGGCGGCCTTGCTGTCGGAACAATTTTTCTCATGGTGATCATTTCTGCTATGAACGGTTTGTCCGTGGCAGGCATGGCCATCGGGGCCACAATTGCGCTGCCGGAGATGCTGCGTCGTGGCTACGATAAAGTATTGATCACAGGGGTCGTGCAGGGTGGGTCCTCTCTGGGTATCCTTGTACCGCCTTCGATTGTGATGGTGCTCTACGGCATGATCGCGCGCCAACCCGTGTCCCAGCTTTGGCTTGCAGGGGTGATCCCCGGGCTGATGATGGCAGCCATGTTTGTGATCTATGTGCTGATCCGCGCCAAAGTGAACCCGTCGCTTGCGCCCGTGGTGTCCGACGAAGAACTCAACATGCCGTTCAGTGAAAAGCTGGCTCTTTTACGCGCGGGGATTATCCCGTTTCTGATCTTCTTTGCTATGACCGGTCTCTTTATAATGGGCGTCACATCATTGGTGGAAAGCTCCGCTGTGGGCGCAACCGCCGCAACCTTGGCCGCCATTTTCAAAGGCCGGTTCTCCTGGTCGATGATGCATGAGATTGCGCGCAAGACCTTGGGCGTGTCTTCTATGTTCCTGTGGCTCATCCTTGCCGCTCTTGCCTTCGGGGCGGTGTTTGACGGGATTGGTGCTGTGCGGGCGATTGAGAACCTGTTCATCAACCGTTGGGAGCTTTCGCCGTGGCAGGTCATAATCATGATGCAGATATCCTTCGTTGTGATGGGGATGTTTCTGGATGATACGGCCATGCTGGTGATCGTTGCACCGCTCTATATCCCACTGGTGAAAACGTTGGATCTGGGGCTGGGCAGTGGCAATACGAACCTGATCTGGTTTGGTGTGCTTTACACCATGACCTGTCAAATCGCCTATATCACGCCGCCATTCGGTTATAATTTGTTCTTGATGCGCTCCATGGCGCCCAAGGAAATCACCCTTCCCGATATTTACCGCTCAATCTGGCCATTCGTCTTGATGATGACCTTTTCGATTGCGCTGGTAATGCTGTTCCCTCAAATCGCGCTTTGGTTACCCGAAGCGGTGCGGAACTGATCACCTTTCCTTTCAACCAACCAACAGTGAGTCTTCTTCCATGACTGATAAAATTATAAAAAGTCCGTCGGAAAAAATTCTGACATCGCGCCGTAAGTTCCTGACCTCTTCTGCCGTTGGTGCCGCTGCCACGCTCGCAGCACCTGCCGCAATTGCACAGCAAGGGGCGCTTAAATGGCGGCTACAAACCTACTCCGGTGCTCCGCTCGGTGCGCATGTGATCAAGCCGCAGATTGA
The DNA here is from genome assembly GCF_900114135.1 of Celeribacter halophilus. Classification (GTDB taxonomy): domain Bacteria; phylum Pseudomonadota; class Alphaproteobacteria; order Rhodobacterales; family Rhodobacteraceae; genus Celeribacter; species Celeribacter halophilus. The sequence goes on along the minus strand of NZ_FORY01000010.1, from coordinate 1,418 downwards.
TGCGTTCAACGAAGCGGCCAATGGTGAAATGGAGATCGAACTGTATTACGCCGATCAATTGGTTCCGACCGGCGAATTGTTCCGTGCTGTGCAAAACGGCACACTGGACGCAGTGCAATCCGATGAGGCAAGTATGGCCTCTCCCGTTGATATTTCCGTGTTCGGCGGCTATTTCCCGTTCGCTACGCGCTACTCCCTCGATGTGCCAGCCCTGTTCAACTACTACGGTTTGAACGAAATCTGGAAAGAAGCCTATGACGAAGTTGATAATGTCACATGGCTTTCCGCGGGCGCTTGGGATCCGCTTCATATCTTTACAAAAGAGCCCATTCGCTCGCTGGCAGATATGAAAGGCAAACGCGTGTTCGGCGTGCCGACTGCCGGCCGTTTCCTGTCTCAATACGGTTTGATTCCTGTGACTGTGCCTTGGGATGATGTCGAGGTCGCCTTGCAAACAGGTGAGCTGGATGGTGTGGCCTGGTGTGGTTTCACAGAAGCCTACGAAGTCGGCTGGGCTGACATCTGTAAATATGCATTGACCAACTCTGTAACCGGGGCATGGTTCGGGTCATATTTCGTGAACACCGAAAGCTGGAACAAAGTTCCGCCGCACCTTCAGGCACTCTACAAAATGTCGATCGACCAGTCGCACTACTACCGCGCGCAATGGTATTGGGGCGGCGAAGCCAAGCTGCGTGTAGAAGGCGAAAAAATGGAACTGACATCCATCCCTCAAGAAGAATGGAACACCGTTGTCACCGACGCGGCCAAATTCTGGGATGAAATTGCAGAACGCGGCGACCGTCCGAAACGTGTCGTGGATGCTTTCAAAAAATATGCTGAAACCATGGAAAAAGCAGGCTATCCTTACCGTTAAGGGATAACCTTGGCGACCCTTTTGGAACTATCCGTTCAAAAGGGTCGCTCTATGTGGCAAGTGCTCTGCGCCGCTCAATGAAACCTTCATTGGTAGGGAAAGCGTTGTAGATAAAAACTCAATATTGTTTATAGCGCTGAAACGGTGGGAGAGGATTTTTTTGTCCCCGGTTCAAGGACTAAGCCGCTCCGTAGTATTGATGCTTTTGGCGGCGGTTGTGACTGAATTGCCCCGAGTTTGCCGGAGACCATCAACTTAAGTAAGGATGATGGTTATGACAAAAAGTAAAATGGCAAATCGCTACTCGCCTGAGGTCCGCGCACGTGCGGTCCGAATGGTGTTTGAGCATCAAGGCTCCTACGAAACGCAGGCGGGCGCGATTGCGGCCATTGCACCCAAGATCGGCTGTATACCCCAGACCTTGAACGGATGGGTCAAGCAGGCCGAGAAGGATAGTGGTATGCGCGACGGCGTGACTACTGAAGAACGTGATCGGATTAAAACCCTCGAAAGGGAAAACCGGGAGCTACGCCAAGCCAAT
>NZ_FORY01000048.1 GCF_900114135.1 Celeribacter halophilus | reverse complement strand
AATGCCCGTCTCGCGCGTGCCGGAACTTCTGCCATGGAATTGGAAAAACCGGTCCCTCCAAGAGACGCCATAATCATGCAGCTCAATAAGGTGCATTCCGTCAAGACCATCGAGCGCGTTGCTGCCGGACTTGGCGAAACCGTCGACCGGATATTCGATCTCGCTATCAATATGGAAACCGAAGATGGCGTGATTTGGGTCTGCGGCCTCCGCGACGAAAGCGTCATCGCATTCACGACGTTCGGTATCGAAAACCTACGCGATCTGATCGAAATGGACCAGGAGTGAGCGCGGAGGTCTCCCTGTGGCCTACGCCGGATGATTACGAACATTGTAGCGCAATCCTAATAAGATTGGTCGGCAGCCCTATCAAGTTTCATACGTCAATGGACTGTGAGTATGCATGTTCGTTTGTTGCTGATCGCGGGGAAAATTCAGGGCAGGTCCTCCACTTCATGACATCTCACATTGGCATGTCTGATATGTTCATAAAGGCCGATTTTCCGAAGTGACGCAGAAGGCGGTGCCGTTATAGAACGCTGCAATGCAATTGGATCACCAACAAGTATCACTTGTTTTGTCGCCCGCGTGATCGCGGTATAGATCAGTGTTCTATCGAGGATGCGTGATTGGAAAATCGGGACAATCACGCATGGCCACTGCGACCCTTGGGACTTGTGAACGGAGATTGCATAAGCGAGCTCTACGAAGTCAGAGTCTGCATCTGTCAGATCATGATCTTTGCCATCAAGGGAGACGTGAGCAATGTCTTCATATGCGCTATGAACACGTCCAAGCGAACCGTTCATCAAACAGCGCGCCCAGTCGTTTTGCGTCCAGATGATAGGGTCATCTTCTGCAATATCTTTTCGACCAGGAAAGAATTCACCTGCTGTTTTCTCATGCTTTTGACGGTGAAAGGATCGATTGATGACATCAATGCCGCCTGGCCCATTACGCACTGGTGAGAGAATTTGTATGTCGTCACGACAAGCCCCATCAGAGATGAGCCGCGATGTTATGTATTGAAGACGATCAACAGTTTCTTTTGCAGAGCAGGCATCATAGGTGATACCTTCATGCAGACCCTCGAATGAAGGAAGGTCTACGGTATGCCCATTTCTAACGGCCTCAGCGATTTCAGGAATGCCGCTTTCAGCAGTTTGGCGGAGAACTTTGTCGAGCACAACTTTTGGAGTGCAGGTATCCTTGCAGATGGCATGGAATGTGAGGCCAAACCCAATGGGGGGAAGTTGCGCAGGGTCTCCAACAAGGAGCAGACTTGCTTCTCCAATCACCCGCAGAATGCGCCACAGTAGCGGGAGATCAACCATTGACGCTTCATCGATGACGATAATATCTCCAGGACCTACCTTTGTCTTCTTTTCCTTAGCACTTTTGAGAAAGCCAGCGATTGTACGGGCGTGGAGACCAGTGCTATCGCTTATTCGCTGCGCGGCTCGCCCTGAGAGGGCCATGAGATGCAAGCCACGGCCTTGTTCCGAGGCAATCTCACACACACCTCGAAGTGATGCTGTTTTTCCAGAACCTGCGTATCCGGCCAATACCATCACCCGAGATGTGACCCCAAGCTTTATGGCCTGCCTTTGCATTTCAGTAAGAGGGTAGGGACTGCGTTTTTCGTAGCGATTGATTTTGATATCAAGGGCTTCGTTTGTCTCTGCGGGCAATGCAAGATCTTCGTAAGCAGACTGGTGAGATGCATCGAAAAGCCAGCTTGCTACTTCGGCCTCCATCACTGCTGCGCCGTAAGGCTGTAAGGTATCTCCAAGGCGTACAGCACCGCCCTCCAGGACCGCCTTGTCAATTATTTCTATTGCAGTGTGTCGGACGGGAAGAGACCCAAGAAGCTGAACTATACCCCGCTTCACATCTTCAAGATTGACTGCCGTATGATTAGCATCGAGGTGCGAATAGAGGACGGCCTCAACGGCGGCAGAGTATCTTCTGCTGTCATCGGCGTGGACACCAAGATGTCGCGCGATTTGATCAACGATTTTCCATGGCAAAAAGGACAGCAATACATAGGGGTTGTCTGCAAGTGCCTGAACGGCTTCACCACCCCAGCACCGGCCGATTTTGATTGCGTTACGGACCCCGACTTCCTCATCGATACCAGCATGTTGTAACCAGTCGATAACATCGGCTTCGTGGGCTTTGACTTCATAGGCAATAAAGGTTGCCTGTGCGACATCTTCTCCCACAATCTCGGCAACGCGTGGGTCGTGATCAGCAATCACATCACGAAGGTGCTCACCAAAGCGCGCCTCCAGGCGCGTTGCCAGCGCAGGGCCAATCCCACGGAATTCCTTGTCAGAGGCGATATAGGACGCAAATGCCCGGCTCGGGCGGGGAAGGGGGGTCGGTTTTGGTAAAGTTCGGCCCTTGAATGACATGCTCATTTATCATTCTCATCGAGTAAGGAAATGGGACGCGGAGATGCACGTCGCCCTCTTGAAATCAGTTCCTCGTCAATAATTTCTTGGCGCCTAAGGCGAGTTTCCAGCCCGACAATTCGGGCCCGAAGTTCGCTGACCTTTTTTTCAAGAGCGCCATTACGTTGTTCAACTTCACGGAGCTTTTTGAGAGGGACCATTGGAGTATCATCTCCGTGCTCTCCACTCTCACGTGCTTCAATGCCGTCCAGCCCCTTTTCAATTACCGCAGTGTCAAGCAATGCTTTGCAAGCAGGGTTGTTGTAGAGAACTTGGCGATCAAACCCGCAAGCGCGCGCGACTTTGCTCACGTTAACCTTTCCTCCGCGATTGGGGAGGACATCTATGCTTGCAAGATAATCTTCAAGACGCGCGGCGTTCTCTCTGCCAAGATCGGCCCCCGATTTTTTGCTCATGATTTCCTCTTGGTCTGAAGCTCAGTGGGGTCGCGGTTAACCGCAGTGAGAGGACGTTCAATTCGGGCTTCCGGTATCTGGTTTGCTTTCATCGCATAAACAAGTCTGAGATTACGTTCGATCAATGCGTCTCTTTCTGCTTCAAGAGATGTCACTTGGGCAGAAAGCCTCTGGACCTGTCGTTCGAGCTGCTCCATGCGCCGCGCAGTCGGACGACGGGAGGGTGGTGCCCTGCGCTCCTTTTCAGCTTTCTTTCGGGCCGCGATCGCACGCCGAACATCTTCGCGTTTTCGAATGACGTCAGGTTCTCGTCGAATACCCCATCGGGCATGTAAAGCGTCGCATATATCCCTGTAGGAGGGGACGTCCTTGTGATCAATAATCCAGTCCGTAAGCCATGAAATATGGGCCGGAGTGAGTTGCTTTACACCTTTAGTCGCCATGCTTGTTTTCCTTCTGCCGCCTTTCGCTTTCCTCGATGGATAGTGAATGCCGGGCTTTTCCAAAGGCAGTCATATCAAATTGAGGGAGCACTTCAGGGCCGGCATCTGCCAAGCGGATTGCGGCACCGTCTTCGACATCGCTGCTCTCCAAGATAGCAATAAGTTCCTCCAGGCGTGCAATTTTCTTATCGAAAAGGGCCAGCCAGCGATCCTTGATGGGATAGCCATTGGCCTTCTTGGCCAGCGCCCTCTCGCGGAGTGCAATTTCATGCTTCAGTTCAATCTTGATATTCGCGAGCTTTCCCTCGGCGCCCTTGATACAAACAAGGTGCTGGCAATTCAGACACTTTCCGAACATTTGACAGGGATCTTGGCGCAAGGATTGTTGGCACCAGCCAAATTGCGTCGTGTGTGCCGTTTCCTTTACAAGCGACATGTCCCAAGATTTTCGATCATCGATTTTTATCTTTGGCAGGCGTTCTGGTCCGCGTTTTGCCTTTATACGCGCAACAAGTTCTTCAGCTGTTTCGTGATCATAAGCATTGTTCTGGGTCGCCAAACGACGCCCAGACCAAAGAGCAATGTCCGCCTGTGGGACGTTAGATTTCTGTGCGATGGTGTTCAGATAGTGCCGCGCCATATGTGTGGTCAATTCAAATGGTGGATCATCAGGGCCAATTGCACCTGTTGAGCGAAAGACGCTGGATAAATTTTCGTCACCCCGCATCGCCCGCCGCACTTGTGCATATGTCAGGCGCTCAACAACATTATCATGCGTTCTGTTGCTCTCACTGAGTTGATGGCGAAGTAAAACAAAGAGGGCCTTGTCATAGGTGAGGCCTGTTTCTTGATGGAACACCGGGTAGTCATTTGGAAAAATAAAACCGATAGAACCGTCAATATGTTGGTGAATAGCATTCCGTGCTGGCTTGGTGACATCTTTGATACGTTGCAACGCTTCCTGTGCGACTGGCATCATTGCTTCCGGTACGAACTTGACTTGAGGTCGACCACCTTTACTTGGTCGCCACCGTAATCCTCCCCGAAAGCCTTCGCCTGGATCTGGCAAGACCTCGCAATCAACAGGGAGATTCAAAACCTCATTAATTCGCATTGGAGCGCAGCATGTCAGAGCCAAAATTGAAGTAATAAGCCGTTCTGCTTGTGTCTGGGAATTTCTGAAGGCAATCGCAACGATCTCAATTTCACGAGATGTCAGAGGCCGTCCTGGTTTGTCGGCGTTGATCCGCCTCCGTTTTGCTTTTGTGGTAGTTATTGGTGGGTCCCAATCAAATGGGACATGAAAAAGCGCGGCAGCGTCAAGTGCTTGATAAACCCATAGCAATACCGTGGTCATTTGGGCGTTGCTATAATCACTCTTGCTTTTAGCGGCAATCTCGATTGCAGTTTTGTCAAAGGCCTCAAGCGAAAGGTCACTTGGGTGAAATATACCAAGTTCTGCGGCGCATTTGGCGAGATCACGAAGTCTGGCGATAGGTTTGTTATAACGACCAATCTGTTTCGGGACCCCGAAGGTCTCAGCGATCCTGTGCGCCGTGAATGCACGTGAGAACTCGCCAAATGGGCCTTCCAAACCTTTGAAGTTTAGTCGGGGAGGGATATTGGGGCGTTCGGGCTTTGCAAGGCCCGCGAGGTCCCATTTCGCCTCATCCCAAGAGAATTGAGCGGTGCGAATGAACGGCAGGGATTTCGCAGCTTCGATATAATCAGAAAAATTCTGTTTGGCGTCGGTACTTTTGGGAGTGAAGACAATAACTTTACCCATCAATTTTCTCCTGATCTTGACGGATTCGTTCAAGCAAGTCACTGATTGCAACGATGGTCGAGGTCTTTGTCTCAGCTACAGCTTCATGCCCTGACACTTTAAGTTGGTCGACTTCTTCCAGAAGGTTTTCAAGAAGGTCTGCATGCGGCGCATCTGCCCAAGCGTGGAACTTGCGACATGTATAGCAGGCGAGGGGGGCCACGCCTGCCTCAATCGCATTGCAACCACCTGCTTCACAGGAACCCAACCCCTCGGCCTGCTCTGAATTGCCCCGAGTTTGCCGGAGACCTATAGCTTCATTTCACGCGACCATATCGAACACGTCGCGCTGTGCATAGAAGTTCTCTTCGGCCTCGGCTGGTGGGATATTCCCAATAGGGCCAAGCAGGCGGCGATTATTGAACCAGTCGACCCATCCGAGGGTGGCCATTTCCAGATCTTGCATGTTGCGCCAAGGCCCCTGGCGATGAACGAGTTCGGTTTTATAGAGACCGTTAATCGTCTCGGCGAGGGCGTTGTCGTATGAATCCCCGACGCTGCCGACCGATGGTTCAATACCAGCTTCGGCTAAACGTTCAGTATA
>NZ_FORY01000002.1 GCF_900114135.1 Celeribacter halophilus | reverse complement strand
TGTCCGACAAGGTGAACCGCATGGCCAATGTGCTCTTGAGCCAAGGCGTCATGCGCGGGGATCGTGTGGTCATCTATATGCCGATGATTCCCGAAGCCGCCTATGCCATGCTGGCCTGTGCGCGGATCGGTGCAATCCACTCCATTGTCTTTGCAGGGTTTTCCCCCGATGCGCTTGCCAACCGCATCAATGACTGCGGCGCGAAGCTTGTCATCACCGCCGACACCGCCCCGCGTGGTGGTCGCCGCACGCCGCTCAAGGCCAATACAGACGCAGCACTCCTGCACTGTTCCGACAAGGTCCGCTGCCTCGTGGTCAAACACACCGGCGATCAGATCACATGGATCGACGGGCGCGATGTTGATGTCAAATACCTGATGGAACACGCCTCGCCCGACTGCCCGCCGCGTCCGATGAACGCCGAGGATCCGCTTTTCATCCTCTACACCTCCGGCTCGACAGGCAAACCCAAAGGCGTCGTGCACAGTTCCGGCGGCTATCTCGCCTATGCGGCTCTGACCCATAAATATGTCTTCGACTATCACGATGGCGATGTGTTCTGGTGCACTGCCGATGTCGGCTGGGTCACCGGTCACAGCTATATCGTCTACGGCCCGCTGGCCAATGGCGCCACCACGGTGATGTTCGAAGGCGTGCCCACCTACCCCGACGCGGGCCGGTTCTGGGCCGTTTGCGAAAAGCATAAGGTCAACCAGTTCTACACCGCCCCGACTGCGCTCCGATCGCTCATGGGGCAAGGTAATGAATGGGTCGAGAAATACGACCTGTCCTCGCTCAAATTGCTGGGCACGGTCGGCGAGCCGATCAACCCCGAGGCATGGAACTGGTATAACGAGGTGATCGGCAAGGGCAGATGCCCCATCGTCGACACATGGTGGCAGACGGAAACCGGTGGTCACCTTCTGACCCCGCTGCCCGGCGCGATCCCGACCAAACCGGGTTCTGCGACCAAGCCCTTCTTCGGCGTGCAACCTGTGCTGCTCGACGCCACCACCGGCGAGGAACTGCACGAAACCGCCACCGAAGGCGTGCTCTGTCTCAAGGACAGCTGGCCGGGACAGATGCGCAGCATCTGGGGCGATCATGAGCGCTTTCAGGAGACCTATTTCCAGCAATATAAAGGCTATTACTTCTCCGGCGACGGCTGCCGCCGCGACGAAGATGGCTATTACTGGATCACCGGTCGCGTGGACGATGTGATCAACGTCTCCGGTCACCGCATGGGCACGGCCGAAGTCGAAAGCGCACTGGTGGCCCACGCCAAGGTCGCCGAGGCCGCCGTGGTCGGGATGCCGCATGAACTCAAGGGTCAGGGCATCTACGCCTATGTCACGCTGATGAACGGCGTGGAGCCCACCGACGAGCTGCGCGCCGAGCTGGAGAAATGGGTCCGCACCGAGATCGGCCCGATCGCCAAGCCGGACTTCATCCAATGGGCACCGGGCCTGCCGAAAACCCGCTCCGGCAAAATCATGCGCCGCATCCTGCGCAAGATCGCCGAAAACGACACCGGCAGTCTGGGAGACACATCCACCCTCGCAGAACCTGCCGTCGTGGATGAGTTGATTGGTAATTCGCTCTATAACAGGGGCTGATGAACAAAGTCCGAACCTGACCGGTCCGATCAAAGAGAAACCGCCCTTCGGGGCGGTTTTTTTGAGTATTTTTGCCATCAGAAAGCCGGACCCCTCGATTTTGCCGCGACATTTACACCAAGCCTTAACCTCTCTACGGCATACAGCAGGTCGGGCACACAGCACCGCACGCTCGCGCCAGCGCGTTTGTTCTCATTGCCGGTCTTGCGAAAAGATGCCTGATGAAGGTCGGCCATATCGCCAGAACGCGCTGCAGGTTGGTGAAGGTCACGGAAGACGCACGGGCGGTAATTTCGTGACGAGATCAAAAGGGAGAATCGAATCTGAAACATTTCAGGAAAATTAATTGTTTTAAATCAAACAACTAAACGCACAAATTGAAACGTCTTCCGTATTTCTCGGAACAATACTCCGGCGGCGTTCATTGTCTCTTCATACATCATGCCAACGCATGAACGAAAGGAAAGACAATGAAAACGCTGACACAAAACCTGATGATTTCTGCCGCCGCTATGGCCCTCGCAACCACTCCGGCCCTTGCTGATATGACGAGTGAAAGTGATGCCACCGTAGAAGACAACGGGGCAGTGATCGAAAACGACACCACCATGACCACGCCGGAGACGGACGGTGCGATGGAGCAGACCGAAGGCGAAATGGAAGAGGTCTGGACCGACACCAAAGACACCGCCTCCGACATGGCGGACAGCACCGCCGAGGCCGCTGGCGAGGCTTGGGCCGCCACCAAGGACGGGGCGCAGAACGTGGTCGCAGCACTTGAGACCTTTGGCGATGAAACCGTCTCCGAGATCGTCGGCACGCAGGTTGTGACCGAGACCGGTGAGGACGTGGGCGAGATTGACGCTATTGTCTCGGCCGACGAGGGCATCATGGCGATTGTTGGCGTGGGCGGCTTTCTCGGCATTGCCGAACATGACGTGCTGATCGGCGTCGACCGCTTCACAATGGTGGATGAAAACAGCGTCATGATCGAAGGCGCAAGCGAGGAACAGCTCAAGTCCATGCCCGATGTGGACCAATCCGATTACACCGCCATCGAGGGCGATATGACCCTTGAACAAGTGATGGGCATGTAACCCGCCCTTCTCCATGTCTCCTCGCGGACATGCAAACCCCGCCCCGGCATTGCGTCCGGGGCGGGGCTTTTCACATCTGACGCGCTTATTTCAGCGCAGCGTCCGTGATGTCGAGAGTATAGGCCCCGACCGGCTCTTTGGTGATAACCGGATCGGACCCGCCGGAGAGCAAAGACGCCACCGTGCGTTCGTAATCCCCCACATCCAGCGCCCCTTCCGTGCCCTCGATCAGCTTGGCCACTTCGGTCATCATGCGCACCTGATGCGTCATCGTCTGCGCACCGGTCTCGTCATATTCGAGCACAATCTCGGCGGCCTCTTCCGGATGTTCCGCCGCATATTTCCAGCCCTCCATAGAGGCCTTCACGAAACGCGCCATCTTGTCTTTGAACGCCTCATCCGTCAGGCTTTCTTCGAGCACATAAAGACCGTCTTCGAGCGTGGCCACGCCCTGATCCTCATATTTGAAGGTCACAAGATCCTCCGGAGAAATCCCCGCGTCAATCACCTGCCAATATTCGTTATAGGTCATGGTGGAGATACAGGCCGCCTGCTTTTGCAGCAGCGGATCGACATTGAAACCCTGTTTGAGAACCGTCACGCCGCCTTCGGAACCGTCGGTCGGGATGCCCAGTTTGCCCATCCACGACAGGAACGGATATTCGTTGCCATAGAACCAGACGCCAAGCGTCTTGTTCGGGAAATCATCCGGCCCCGTGATGCCGCTCTCTTTCAGACAGGTCAGCATCATGCCCGATTTCTTGAACGGCTGCGCGATGTTCACCACCGGCGCACCGTTTTCACGCGCGGCCAGAGCCGAGGGCATCCAGTCCACCATGACATCGGCACCGCCGCCCAGAAGCACCTGCACAGGTGCCACATCCGGACCGCCCGGCTTGATCGTCACATCAAGATCGGCCTCTTCATAATAGCCTTTTTCCAGCGCCACATAATAGCCTCCGAACTGGGCCTGTGTGACCCATTTGAGCTGCAAAGTCACCTCGTCGGCAGCAAAGGCTCCTGTGGTCATGGCGGCCAGAGCAGCCGCGCTCGTCAGTAGCTTTTTCATATTAAATACAACCTCCAAGTTGTTTAAATGGCCGGATTTTTCCCCGTGCCTTTTTATGACGGACCTTACGATCCGCGTTGTGAGGGGTGCCAGAAGGTCACCCGCTTTTCGATGCCCGCGACCAGCCCGTAAAGCGCTGTGCCGGTCACGGCGGACACCACAATTTCAGCCCAAACCATGTCGGTTGCCAAGCGTCCCATCTCTGTGGTGATGCGAAATCCCATGCCACGGATCGGAGAGCCGAAATATTCAGCAACAATAGCCCCGATCAACGCCAGAGATGTTGCAATTTTAAGACCGTTGAACACAAAGGGCAGCGCCGCAGGTCCGCGCAATTTGCGCAGGGTCTGCACATGGCTCGCCCCGTAGGTGCGCATCAGGTCGCGCTGCATCGGGTCAACCGCGGCCAGACCGCCCAGAATATTCACCAGCATCGGGAAGAACACCATCACGGCGACCACGGCGGCTTTCGACTGCCAGTCAAAGCCGAACCACATCACCATGATCGGCGCGAGTCCCACGATTGGCAGCGCAGCAAAGAAATTCGCCACCGGCATCAAGCCACGCTTCAGAAAATCGAAACGGTCAATCACCAGCGCCACCACAAGCGCTGCCAGACTGCCCATCCAGAGCCCGTTGAGCGCGCCTTTCACCACGGTCTGCACCCAGTCTTCCCACAGGATCGGCAGCGAGCCCGCCATCGCGGCAAGGATCGCACTCGGCGCCGGCAGGATCGCCGGAGAGATGCCAAACACCCGCACCCCGATTTCCCACAGAACCAGAACCAGAAGGCCGAATCCCACGGGCCATGCGAGTTTTTCAAATGTGCTGTCCGTTTTCATACCGCACGCCCTCCCATCATATATCGCGCCAGTTTCTCGAACCCGCCGACGAGGAAAATCAGGATCGCCGCAAGGATCGCGGCGGCAAAGAGCGCCGCCCACATGATCATCGGCTCCCCGAATTGCGAGCCGATCAGCATCCGCGCCCCCAGCCCTGCAATCGCAGAGGTGGAGAGTTCCGCGACCACAGCGCCGACAAAGGCGGCGGCGACGGAGACTTTCAGCGAGGCAAAGAAATAAGGCATCGAGGACGGCAGGCGCAGTTTCCAGAACACGTCGCGCTGGCTGGCCCCATAGGTTTTCAACAGATCAAGCTGCATCTGGTCGGGGCTGGACAGGCCTTTGACCATTGAAACCAGCACCGGATAAAAGCTCAGATAGGCGGCGATGATCGCCTTGGGCACCATGAGCGTGCCCGTGCCCGCCGCATTGGAGAGCACCACGATGATCGGCGCGAGCGCAACAATCGGGATGGTTTGCGAAATGATCGCCCAAGGCATCAGCGTCAGCCGCCCCACGCGGCTCAACACGATCACCGTGGCCAGCGCGATCCCGATCACGATCCCGAAGCCAAAACCGAGAAGCGTTGTTTTCAGCGTGATCGAGCCTTGGTAGATCATCGAGCGTTTCGAGGTGATCTTTTTCTCCACCGTGGTCTTCCACAGTTCGGTCGCGATCTGGTGCGGCGCGGGCAAAAGCGGGCGCGTTTGCGACATGGTGTCTGTGACCAGTTCGGAAAAGCTGACCTCGGTGCCTGCACGTTCGGCCTGATCGAAGGTCCAAGTGCTGTTCATCTTCACCGCCGCCGCATACCAGATCACGATCAGCACGGCGAGGACGGTGAGAACGGGAACGATCTTGTTCATGCGGCCCACTCCATCCGGTATTGCGCGGGGGTTCCTTCGGCGTCGGGGCCAATCTCGCCCATAACCTTGAAGCCTTCGCGTTCATAAAATCGATGTGCGCGTGTGTTCGGCTGATGAGTTTGCAGCCAGAGAAACCTGCGCCCTTGTTTGGCCAGATCGATCAGCGCCTTGCCGTGACCCTGCCCCGTTGCCGTCAGGTAGATCGCGCCAATTTTGTCCGTGTCCGGATCCACCGACATATAGCCCACGATGGTCTCCGATGGCGTCTCCGAGACCACATGGATGTCGCGCAGGTCAAAGACCTCATCCATCGCCGTCTCGATCATATCCGTGGTCGGGCCTTCCGGCATCCACGGCATGTCCTTTTCCCACCCCACAACGATTGCCGCCATGTCGGGAATGTCGTCGCGCGTGGCTTTTCTGATCCGTGTTGTCATGCGCGCCCCCTTCCGAAACGGCCTCGCGACTGTGCGCAGGCTTGCCCGACAGATGTCCGACAAAAGTCCGACGCTTTTCCGACCGTGATTTTTCCCGAAAATTCGCTCATAGGTCATGCCCCGCCCGCAGCCCGTCCCGCACCCGATGCGCGATCTCGATGAACTCCGGCGTGTCGCGGATTTCCAGCGGGCGCTCTTTCGGTAACGGTGAGTCGATGACGTCCGTGATCCGTCCGGGACGCGGGCTCATCACCACGATTTTGGTCGAGAGATAGACCGCCTCGGGGATCGAGTGGGTCACAAATCCGATGGTCTTGTTGGTCGCCGCCCAGAGCCGCAGAACCTCTTCGTTCAGCTTGTCGCGCACGATCTCGTCCAAAGCGCCAAAGGGTTCATCCATAAGGAGAATTTCGGCATCAAAGGCCAAAGCGCGAGCAATAGATGCCCGCTGCTGCATGCCACCTGACAACTGCCACGGATATTTCTTGCCAAACCCTTTGAGATCAACGAGTTCGAGCACTTTCTCGACCCGTTTTTCCTGATCCGCTTTCGGAAATTCCATGATCTCCAGAGGCAGTTTGATATTGCCCGCAATCGTGCGCCACGGGTAAAGCCCCGCCGCCTGAAACACATAGCCGTAAGCCCGTGATTTGCGCGCTTCTTCGGGGCTGATCCCGTTGACGGTCAACTTGCCGCCGGTCGGGGTCTCAAGCCCCGCAATACAGCGCAGAAACGTGGTTTTCCCGCAGCCCGAAGGCCCGATGAAGGAGACGAAATCCCCCTTGTTGATCTGGAGATTTACATCTTTGAGCGCATGGACGGGACCGTCACCCGTCTGGAACGTCAGGTCCACCGCCTGCGCGTCGATCACTGGCTTTTTCATTGGCTATGTCTTTGTTTTTGCCGCGTCTTCGCGGTCTGTCCCTGTTGGCAGGCGGGCCGTTTTCCGGCCCTGCCCGATCTCTTCGTGACGCCTCAGACGCCGGTCGCGGGAATACCCGTGCGCACCACCGGTTGCGGCGTGGTCAGCTCTTTCCACTTGGACAGCGCCTTGTTCACCGTCGCATTCGGATCGCGGGCCACAAATTCGCCGTGACCTTCCTTGGCCTTCAACTCGCCCTTATCCACGGCGACATAGCCCCGTGTGAGAACGTAACGCGGCAGCGCCGTAACCTCGATCCCTTCAAAGACGTTATAGTCGATCGCAGAGGCCTGTGTATCGGCCGAAATGGTTTTGCCCATCGACGGGTCCATCACCACCAGATCGGCATCCGAACCCACCAGAACCGCACCTTTTTTCGGGTAACAATTCAATATCTTGGCGATATTTGTTGAGGTAACAGCGACGAATTCGTTCATCGTGATCCGCCCTGTTTCCACACCTTTGGTCCAGAGCACCGGCAACCGGTCTTCAAGCCCGCCTGTGCCGTTCGGGATTTTCGAGAAATCACCAAGGCCAAAGCGTTTCTGCTCGGTCGTAAACGCACAGTGATCGGTCGCCACACAGGAAAGCGTTCCCGACGCCAGACCGGCCCAGAGGCTGTCCTGGTGCTTCTTGTTACGGAACGGCGGCGACATCACCCGCCGCGCGGCATGATCCCAGTCCTCGTTGAAATATTCGCTTTCATCCAGAACGAGATGCTGGATCAAAGGCTCGCCCCAAACCCGCTTGCCGTTCATTTTAGCTCGGCGGATCGCTTCGTGGCTTTCCTCGCAAGAGGTATGCACCACATAAAGCGGCGCGCCCGCCATATCGGCCAACATGATCGCACGGTTGGTGGCCTCGCCCTCGACCTGTGTCGGGCGGGAATAGGCATGGGCCTCTGGACCGGTATTGCCCTCGGCCAGAAGCTGCGCCGTCAACTCTGCAATCACATCGCCGTTCTCGGCATGAACCAGAGGCGTCGCGCCAAGTTCCGCACAGCGTTTGAACGAGGCATAAAGCTCGTCATCATTGACCATCAACGCGCCTTTATAGGCAAGGAAGTGCTTGAAAGTATTGATGCCCTTCTCTTCCGTGATGATCTTCATCTCGTCAAAGACCTGCTCGCCCCACCATGTGATGGCCATGTGGTAAGAGTAGTCGCAGGCGGCCTGACTGGATTTGTTGTCCCAGACCTTGAGCGCATCCAACAGGCTTTCACCGGGGCTAGGCAGGGCAAAATCAATCACCATCGTCGTGCCCCCCGCCAAAGCCGCGCGAGTGCCGGAGGCGAAATCATCGGCGGAGAACGTCCCCATAAACGGCATCTCCAAATGCGTATGCGGGTCGATCCCGCCGGGCATCACAAAACAGCCCTCCGCATCCAGAATTTCGTCGCCGCTCAGGTCCGGCCCGATCTCAACGATCACCCCGTCCTCGATTTTCACATCGGCTTTATAGGTCAGATCGGCTGTGACGACCGTGCCGCCCTTGATCACCTTGCTCATATCTATCTCCTTGTTGGCAAAAAGCGGCGCGCCTTGTTTCCGGCGCGCTCCGGCTTTCTGATGGCTCAAATACTCATTCGACGATTTCGGCGGTTTCCAGCACCGCATGCATCAGCACATCCGTGCCCGCAGCGGCCCACTCCGGCGTGATATCTTCGGCCTCGTTGTGGCTCAGGCCATCGACACAGGGGCACATGATCATCGTCGTTGGCGCCACAGCTGCGGCCCAACAGGCGTCATGTCCTGCGCCCGATACGATATCCATATGGGAATACCCCAGTTTTTCCGCCGCATTGCGCACGTTCGACACAAGTTCAGGAGTGAAGGTCACCGGATCGAAATGGCCGACAGGTTCCACCGAACAGCCCACGCCGATCTCGTCACAAATCGCAGCGGCGCGTTCTTCGATCTGGCTGCGCATAGAGGTCAGTTTCTCGATGCTCGGTGTGCGGATATCGACCGTGAACACCACCGTGCCGGGCAAAACGTTGCGCGAGTTCGGGTTGAATTGCATCTGACCGACACCGCCCACGGCGTTCGGCTGGTGGTCCATTGCAACTTCCTGCACCATCTCCAGAATTCGTGCCATTGCCAGTCCGGCGTTGGTCCGCATCGCCATCGGCGTCGAGCCGGTGTGCGCCTCCTTGCCGGTGAGCGTAAATTCCAGCCACCAAAGCCCCTGACAATGGGTCACAACACCGATGTCTTTGCCTTCGGCTTCCAGAATCGGCCCCTGCTCGATGTGCAGCTCGTAATAGGCATGCATCTTACGCGCCCCGACCTCTTCATTACCTTTCCAGCCAATGCGCTCAAGCTCTTCGCCATAGGTCTTGCCCTCAAGATCGGTGCGGGCATAGGCGTAATCCATCGTGTGTTTGCCAGCAAAAACCCCCGAGGCCAGCATGGCCGGTGCAAAACGTGCGCCTTCCTCGTTGGCCCAGTTGGTCACTACAATCGGGTGTTTCGTCTTGATGCCCAGATCATTCATGGTCCGCACCGCCTCAAGTGCCCCCAGAACACCCAGAACCCCGTCATATTTCCCGCCAGTGGGCTGGGTGTCGAGGTGCGAGCCGACATAGACCGGCAAAGCCTCCGGATCGGTGCCTTCGCGGGTCATGAACATCGTGCCCATCGCATCGACCCCCATGGTCATCCCCGCCTCTTCACACCATTTCTGGAACAGCTTGCGGCCCTCGGCATCTTCATCGGTCAGCGTCTGGCGGTTACAGCCTCCGGCCACCCCGGGTCCGACCTTTGCCATCTCCATGAGACTGTCCCAAAGACGTTCCGAATTGATTTTGAGGTTCTCACCTGCGGCTGCGCTGGCCATGGGGTTTCCTTTCCATAAATCTGTCGCTCCAAACGGATCACCCTTGATCGGCACTGCGGGCACATCGCCCCTGTCGCACCGAGATTGCAGATCACCGCCAAAACCGTTCAAGTGTCCATGTCATACGACAGACCTCTTTGCTCCGGATGTGGTGAAGCTCTATCTCCCTCAAGGTTTGACCATTTGGTCAAGGGAACCCTAACAGCAACTCGCGAAGACACAAAACAATGCGAGTGCCTAAAACCCATGCAAACTTGCACCACGAACGGTTTTAAGGCAATTCGCGCTTCGGTTTGACGTTTTTTTTAGCAAGTATGAGCCTAGAGGCGACAGAAAGCAGGATCAGAATGGGAATCAATCGCGACACGCCGGGCCGAAAACCCCGCACAAGAATCCAGAAAAAGAACACAGAAGCCATTCTGGATGCCGCTCTCGATGTCTTTTCCCAATACGGGTTTCGCGGCTCAACACTGGACCAGATCGCTAAAGCCGCGGGGCTATCAAAGCCGAACCTTCTTTATTATTTCCCCTCGAAAGTCGCGATCCACCGCGCCTTGATCGACGAGTTGATGCAAAACTGGCTTGATCCGTTGCGCAAAATGCAGGCAGACGGCGAGCCGGTTGAAGAGATCCTTGCCTATGTTTTACGCAAACTTGAAATGGCCCGCGAATTTCCGCGCGAGAGCCGATTGTTTGCCAACGAGATCGTGCAGGGCGCCCCCAATATCATGGACAAGATCGAGGGGGAGCTGAAAACACTGGTCGAGGAAAAGGCCGCCGTGATCAACGGCTGGATCGCCTCAGGTGCGCTGGCCCCAGTCGATCCCTATCACCTGATTTTCTCGATCTGGTCGACCACCCAGCACTATGCAGATTTCGATGTGCAGGTCCGCGGTATTCTGAAGCCCGAAGGGGACGCCCATTTCAAAGATGCCGAAGCCTATCTCGACACGCTGTTCCGGCGGATGCTCACGCCGCCTGCGGGTTAACCAAGAGTCAAAATAGTTGGGGATGTTAACCCCTGAAAAACCGTAATCTTTTATAAAGATTCGTGGTGGGGGCTCCTGAGAAAAGGAGCTTGAGCATGACCAATGTGACGGGCGTGCCGGCTTTCGGAGGAGGTGGATTTGCATTCCGGCAGCCACCTGATCCGCCAAAGCCGGACGTTCCGAAAATCGCGGAAACCGCGTTGAACGGAACGGCAACATATACCAAGGGGAACGAGCTTCCCGGCCAGAACGGCGATATTCTAACCTATCCAAGAGAGAGTGACGCCGAGGCCGATACTGCCGCAGTTCCGACATATGTCACGGAATACCCCTTGGCTGCGCAGAACGCCTTGCCCGAAGATGTGCTGGTCGGGCCGACACCGGCATTTCAGGCCTCTGTTCTTGAGGTCAGGATGGATCTGCGCAACGCCATCGCCGAACATGCCGCAAAACGCACGCAATCGGAGGACGAGGCCGCCATTGCGCCTTCGGCTCATGCGCAGAGCGACGAAATGTCGGACATAATATCGGATAGAGTGCCTCTTGAGGACGGGAACGAAGCGACAGCAGACGCACACGCAGAACAACAGGCCGTTGAACAGACATTGTCTCTGAGTGCCGCGCCCGCTGAGGCGATAGATCCAGAAAGCCGCTATGCCGGACCGGCAGCGGTGCAGCCGGCACCTTTCGACGGCGGTTCATAGGCCCGCCTTTGGTGCCGCGTCTCACATCACAAAAAGAAACCCCCGCGACATCACGGGGGTTTACTCTTTTGCATTACTTGCGCCTGCAAGATGAAAGCCAGCACCGGAGGAAAGCACCATCACCTGCGGCGCGCCGGATCACTCCGCCGAACAAGCCGCCACATTGTTGGGATGCGTTGTCCAGTTGGCATAGTCACCAACCGTCTCTCCGGTGCGCGGGTCCACCTCACCCTTTTCAAGCGTTTTCATGGTGATGCAGCCTTCAATCGGGCAGACATTCACACAGAGGTTGCAGGCCACACATTCCTCATCCTTGACAGTAAATGTCCGGTCCGCCGACATTTCAATCGCTTGGTGCGACGTGTCCTCACAAGCCGCATAACAGCGCCCGCACTTGATGCAGTCGTCCTGACTGATCTCCGCCTTGGTGACATGGTTGAGGTTGAGATATTGCCAATCCGTCACATTCGGCGTGGCTTTCCCGACCAGTTCGGAAAGCGCCATGTCCTTTTCATCAAGGTATTGGCTCAGGCCGGAAATCATCTCCTGCACGATTTTGAACCCGTAAGTCATTGCCGCCGTGCAGACCTGCACATTACCCGCGCCCAAAGCCATAAACTCCGCCGCGTCGCGCCATGTGGTCACGCCGCCGATGCCGGAAATCGGCAGGTTTGCGGTTTCGGGATTGCGCGCGATCTCGGCCACCATGTTCATGGCAATCGGCTTGACCGCCGGACCGCAATAGCCGCCATGCGTGCCTTTGCCGTCAATCATCGGCTCGGGCGCAAACAAATCAAGGTTCACAGTGGCAATCGAATTGATCGTGTTGATCAGAGACACCGCATCCGCCCCACCGCGCAGAGCCGCCTCGGCGGGGGCGAGAATATTGGTGATGTTCGGCGTCAGCTTGACGATCACCGGCAGGTCCGTAGCCTCTTTACACCAGCGCGTTACCATTTCGATATACTCAGGCACCTGCCCGACGGCTGCGCCCATGCCGCGCTCGGCCATCCCGTGCGGACAGCCGAAGTTCAACTCGAACCCGTCGCAACCGGTTTCGGCAATGCGTGGAATGATGCTCTTCCAGCTTTCCGCATCACAAGGCACCATCACGGAGGCAATCAGCGCCCGATCAGGATAGTCCTTCTTGACCCGCGTCATCTCTTCGAGATTCACCTCCAAGGGACGGTCGGTGATCAATTCGATATTGTTCAGCCCAAGCAAGCGCCGGTCCGCGCCATAGATCGCGCCGTAACGCGGGCCGTTGACGTTGACGACCGGCGGGCCTTCCTCGCCCAGCGTTTTCCAGACCACACCGCCCCATCCGGCCTCGAAGGCGCGGCGGACGTTGTATTCCTTATCAGTTGGCGGCGCAGAGGCCAGCCAGAACGGGTTGGGGCTTTTGATGCCGCAAAAAGTGCTCGTCAGATCGGCCATGGCTCAGCCCTCCATCAGCTTGGCGTGGATGTCTTCGGCGGCGTCGCGACCCTCGGCCACAGCCGTCACGGTCAGGTCTTCGCCCCCGGTGGCACAATCGCCACCGGCCCAGATGCCTGACACGGAGGTCCGTCCCACAGCATCCACAGCAATCTTGCCGCCAGTGATTTCGACTTCGTCCGGCACACCATCGAGCGTCTGACCAATGGCCTTGAACACCTGATCCGCAGGCAGGCGGAAGGTCTCTCCCGTGCCTTTGAGCGTGCCGCCATCCTCGGCGGTATATTCGAATTCCACCTCGGTCACGGATCCGTTGCCGTAAACCGCCACAGGAGCGGCATTGTAGAAAATCTGCACCCCTTTGGACGCGGCGAGATCCTGTTCGTATTCGGAGGCCGACATCCGCGCGCGGCCACGACGGTAGACCATAGAGACGTTTTGTGCGCCCAGAAGCTTGGCCTGCACTGCCGCATCAACGGCGGTCATCCCGCCACCGATTACCACGACATTGCGCCCAACCGGCAGTTTCGAAAGGTCCTCGGCCTGACGCAATTCTGAGATGAAATCGACAGCATCAAGAACGCCGCCCTTGTCCTCGCCCTCGGCGCGTAGGGCATTCACCCCCGCAAGACCGATGGCAAGGAACACCGCGTCATATTCGGACTTGAGCCCTTCAAGCGAGAGTTCCGCGCCAAGTTTTTTGCCATTCACAACGGTGATCCCGCCGATCTGCATCAGCCAGTCCACCTCTTTTTGGGCAAACCCGTCTGGCGCCTTGTAAGAGGCGATGCCATATTCGTTCAGACCGCCGGATTTCGGACGCGCGTCAAACATCACCACATCGTGACCATACATGGCCAAGCGATGCGCCGCCGAAAGACCCGCCGGACCGGCTCCGACCACAGCGACGGTCTTTCCGGTCGGCTCTGCGCGAGTAAAGGGATGCTCCCCCTTCTCCATCAGAATATCGGTCGCATAGCGTTGCAAACGGCCGATCTCAACCGGCTTGCCTTCCGCCACCTCACGCACACAGACCTCTTCGCAGAGCGTCTCCGTCGGACAGACGCGGGCACACATGCCGCCCAGAATGTTCTGCTCCAGAATGGTCTTTGCAGCGGCCTCCGGTGTGCCTGTCATGATCTGCCGGATAAACAATGGCACATCAATCGAGGTCGGACAGGCCGTCATACAGGGCGCGTCGTGACAAAAGTAACACCGATCCGCAGCCACCAGTGCCTCGTGTTCATCGAGCACCGGATGCAGATCGGAAAACTGCGCCGCATAGCTTTCCTCGGGCAGGCGACCGGCTGTAATGCCGGGCGTCAGCGGGGTGTTGGACATCGGCTTGCTCCCTATTGGCTTGCTTTTCTTGTGACTCGAAGGTGGCAGGCTTCATTTTTTTATCAAGCGGTAAAATTTAAGACATGGTCATTTTCAGTCTTTTGCGCCCCCTCAAGCCAAATAATCATGCGCAAACGCCCAAAACATGGGCAGAGTTTACGTCATTCTCCGGCAAGGCCGGCCGGATAGCGGGTTTTCACGCAACGTCACAACCCCTATATACGGAGATCAGAAGATCAATCAGCCTGGGCTCAAACGGCATGTCCAAACGGGCATCGCCAGAGAACCGGGCGGCCATAAAAACCGAGTTGAACATATGACAAAGCAAAACGACGCCGACGTGGCCTTCATTCAGGCATTGGCCGAACTCCTCAGCGCCAACGAGCTCACCGAACTCGAAGTCATGCGCGAATACGGCGACAATGACAGCCTCAACGTCCGCGTAAGCCGCGCCGCGCCGCAGGTTGTTCAGACCGTTGCAGCCCCCGCACCGGCCCCCGTGGCCGCCGCTCCTGCCGCCGCCGCTCCGGCCGCAGCCCCCGCCGCAGATGCAGGCGATCCGGCCAACGATCCGAACGCCGTGCCCTCGCCGATGGTTGGCACCGCCTACCTCGCCGCAGAACCGGGTGCTGCGCCTTTCGTCAAAGTGGGTGACAAGGTCTCCGAAGGCCAGACGGTCCTGATCGTCGAAGCGATGAAGACTATGAACCATATCCCCGCACCGAAATCCGGCACGGTCAAACGCGTTCTTGTTGAAGACGGCACACCGGTCGAATTCGGCGCTCCTCTGATGATCATCGAATAAGGGGCTCCCGATGTTCGATAAAATCCTCATCGCCAACCGTGGCGAGATTGCCCTTCGGGTGATCCGTGCCTGTCGCGAGATGGGCATCCAGTCGGTGGCCGTTCATTCGGAGGCCGACGCAGACGCCATGCATGTGCGCATGGCGGACGAAGCGGTCTGTATCGGCCCGAATTCTTCGGCACAGTCCTATCTGAACTTCCCCGCGATCATTGCCGCCTGTGAGATCACCGGCGCGCAGGCGATCCATCCGGGGTATGGCTTTCTTTCGGAGAACGCGGCCTTTGTGCAGATCGTCGAAGATCACGATCTGACCTTTATCGGCCCCTCCGCCGAACATATCCGCCAGATGGGCGACAAGATCACCGCAAAAGAGACCGCCGAAAAACTCGGCATCCCTGTGGTGCCCGGCTCCAAAGGCGGTGTGCCCGATGTGGCAGCGGCCAAGAAAGCCGCAGCCGACATGGGTTATCCGGTCATCATCAAAGCCACAGCTGGCGGCGGCGGCCGAGGCATGAAAGTGGCCTTGAACGAAGAAGAACTCGAAGTTGCCTTCCGCACCGCGCGTTCCGAATCCAAAGCCGCCTTTGGCAATGACGAGGTCTATATGGAGAAATATCTCCAGAAACCGCGTCACATTGAAGTTCAGGTCTTTGGCGACGGACAGGGCGGCGGGGTCCACTTGGGCGAACGCGACTGTTCGCTTCAGCGGCGCCACCAGAAAGTATTCGAAGAAGCCCCCGGCCCCTCGATCTCTCCCGAAGAACGCGCCCATATCGGCGGCATCTGCGCCAAAGCCATCGGAGAGATGGGCTATCGCGGCGCGGGCACGATCGAGTTTCTCTATGAGGATGGCGAGTTCTATTTCATCGAGATGAACACCCGGCTTCAGGTCGAACATCCGGTGACAGAGGCGATCTTCCGCCAAGACCTCGTGCGCGAGCAGATTCGCGTCGCGGCAGGCGAGAAACTGTCCTTCACACAGGATGATCTGCTGCTCGACGGTCATGCCATCGAAGTACGGATCAACGCCGAGAAACTGCCGAACTTCACACCCTGCCCCGGCAAGATCACGCAATACCATGCGCCGGGCGGTCTGGGTGTGCGGATGGATTCCGCGCTCTATGACGGCTACACGATCCCGCCCTATTACGACAGTTTGATCGGCAAGCTGATCGTCCACGGGCGCGACCGTCCCGAAGCCCTCGCGCGTCTCAACCGTGCTCTGGGCGAGTTGATCGTGGACGGGGTCGACACGACGATCCCGCTGTTCCACGCGCTATTGCAGGAAGAGGATGTGCTCACGGGTAATTACAACATCCACTGGCTGGAGAAATGGCTCGAGACCCATCTCGGCTGAAATTCCGCACACAAGAGATTTTGAAAGGCCGCGTCGCAAGCGCGGCCTTTTCATTTGCCGAAAGCCGCGTCACATTCTCCCTATGAACCATGTCGAACTGTCCCCCGAACTAATCCTGCAAGCCTATGCCAACGGCGTCTTTCCCATGGCGGAAAGTCGCGAGGATGAAAGCCTGTTCTGGGTCGATCCGCGCGAAAGAGGCATCATCCCGCTGGACGGGTTCCACATCTCACGCTCGCTCGCCCGCCTGATCCGCCAAGAGCGCTACCGCGTGACTTTCGATCAGGATTTTTCCGGCGTCATGGAGGGCTGCGCCGACCGTGAAGAGACATGGATCAATGCCACGATCTTCGACCTCTACGGGCAATTGTTCGAAATGGGCTTCGGGCACTCCGTTGAAATCTGGGACGGCCCGCGCCTTGTCGGAGGCTCCTACGGGCTTGCCTTGGGCACGGCATACTTCGGGGAAAGCATGTTTTCACGGGTGCCAAACGCGTCCAAACTTGCTCTCGCCTATCTGGTCACCCATCTCAGACGCACGGGGTTCACACTGTTTGACACGCAGTTCCTGACCGAACATCTCGCCAGTCTCGGCGGCATTGAAATTTCGCGTGCGCAATATCGCAGCCTTTTGCATGAAGCTTTGCAGCACAACGCGGATTTCAACGCCGTTTCAGAGCCACTCACGCCTCAAGACGTGCTGCAACTCAAAGGCCAGATGTCGTAGCGCTGATGATCCATCGCGTTCAAAGCGGGGCTAGAGGCCACCATCCAGCCTGAGAACACCGGAGCATCCTCGCCCTGCGCACGCACTACGAGATAGGCATAGGCATCACCCGACGGGTTGTTTTCAGGATAACGGCAATCGCCAAGAAACACTTCAATACGGCCAAACGCCTGCGTCTCTCCGGTCTCAAGTGTCAAATCCGCGACTTCACCCGTCAACTTGTCCAACGCGCGCACGGTGGCACCGGCGGCAGAGACAACTTTCTCCTGCAACTCCGTCGTGATGTCTTTCAACTCTTGCTGGAAGCCGCCATTGGGCAGGTCCTGCAAGTCCTCAAGCGACAGCCCGCCAGCCCCGAAACCGCCAATATCGGCATCCTCATCCAGCGGGGTGATGATGATTTCGTCGAGGCCGGTTTCCAGATCGTCATCAAAGCCGCCCTCTTGCGCCCAAGCGGGGGCAACCAGCAGCAAGGACAGCGATGCGGCGCGCAACAACGGAATCACTGTGCCGCCCCCGCGTCATCACCGCTGCCAGTGACGAATTTGAGAAGGAGGTTAATCAGGCTGACCGAACCTTGCGTGTCCGCGATCACCTGACCATCCTCGAAATTGAACATGGAGCCGCCAGGGACCAGTTCGACAAAATTGCCGCCCAGAAGCCCTTCGGACGCGATCAGTGCCGCCGTATCATCCGGCAGAACAACATCGCTATCGAGGGTGAGCTTGGCTTCAGCGCGGAATGTTTCGCGGTTCAGGTCGAGGTCCGTGACCGTGCCAACCTTGACCCCCGCCAGCCGCACATCGGTGCCGATGGAAATCCCCTCGGCGGAGCGGAAAGAGGCGGTAAGTTGGTAATGCTCGGAAGCACCGGACCCAAGCCCGGTGAGCTGGCCTGCATAAAGCAGGAAGCCCACAGCAAGGGCGATCACGCCTGCACCTACCGCAACTTCTGTCGGATTTTCTGCCATTTAAGCCTTCCAGAATGGACTTGAACAACATCGCAAGCAAGAGCCCGCAAGACATTGACGGGTTATCGACACTCCCGAAACCTTGCCGCCCACATATCTGCGCGACGGGTTGGTCGAAGTCGGGTTACTCGGGCTGCCACGCCTCATAGTCGCGGCGTTCGACCGGATGTACGCGGCGAATCGAACCGGCGGGCGCATAGGCGGCCACTGTGCCGGTCAGGTTCTCGACATGCTCTTTTTCCCAGGTCTTGTGCTCAAGCGCCTCATGACCGGGGTGATTGTCGAACGTATGATGCAGCCAACCGTGCCAATCGGGGCTGACGCGGGTCGCCTCAACGTCACCGTTATAGATGACCCAGCGGCGACTGTCGTCTTTGTTGCGATAGAACACATTGCCCTGTGCATCTTCGCCAACCTTGATGCCTTTGCGCCATGTGAAAAGCTGTGTCCCGATGGTTTGACCGTCCCACCAGATCAGCGCGCGTAGCGCCGTGTTCAAAATTCCCATGACCTTGTCACCTTTCGAATTTCGCTCGGTTCTTTCTATGAACCATCCGCGCGCGGAGGTCCAGAGGGCAGCGGCCGCAGAGGATGCGTTTTCCGCCCTACAGAGCGAAAAAGCAAAACCCCGCCGACAGGATTTGCGGCGGGGTGTTGGCTAGTTTTATTCCGCAAGGATCAAGACGCTGTCTTTTCCTTGGCCTCATCCTCGGCAAAGATCATCAAAGGTTTGGCATCCGAAGTCACCGCCTCTTCATTGACCACCACCTCGGAGACATTCTCCATCCCCGGCAGTTCGAACATCGTATCCAGAAGGATATCTTCGAGGATCGAACGCAGGCCACGCGCGCCGGTTTTGCGTTCGATGGCACGTTTTGCGATAGCCGACAGTGCCTCTTCGGTAAAGGACAGCTGAGCATCTTCGAGTTCAAACAAACGCTGATACTGTTTCACCAAGGCGTTTTTCGGCTGCGTCAGAATGGTGACAAGCGCGTCTTCGTCGAGGTCTTCCAGCGTTGCAAGAACAGGCAAGCGGCCAACAAACTCGGGAATCAGGCCGAATTTCAGTAGATCTTCCGGTTCGAGTTCCTGGAACAATTCCCCCACGCCGCGATCATCATCGTTTTTGACATCCGCGCCAAAGCCCATGGCAGAGCCTTTGTTACGCTGCGCAATGATCCGGTCGAGACCGGCGAAAGCGCCACCACAGATAAACAGGATGTTCGTGGTATCCACTTGCAGGAATTCCTGCTGCGGATGCTTGCGCCCGCCTTGTGGCGGCACGGAGGCCACGGTGCCCTCCATGATTTTGAGAAGCGCCTGCTGCACCCCTTCGCCCGATACATCGCGAGTGATCGACGGGTTGTCGGATTTGCGGGTGATCTTGTCGACCTCGTCGATATAGACGATGCCGCGCTGTGCGCGTTCGACGTTATATTCGGAGGCCTGAAGCAGTTTCAGGATGATGTTTTCCACATCCTCGCCCACATAGCCCGCTTCCGTCAAAGTGGTGGCGTCGGCCATGGTGAACGGCACGTCAAGAATACGTGCAAGCGTCTGTGCCAAAAGCGTTTTCCCGCAACCGGTCGGACCGATCAGCAGGATGTTCGACTTCGCAAGCTCGATATCCCCCGCGCCTTTGGCAGCATGGTTGAGACGCTTGTAATGGTTGTGAACAGCCACCGAGAGCACACGCTTCGCGGTTGCCTGACCAATGACATAGTCGTCAAGAACCTGACAAATCTCTTTCGGCGACGGCACACCTTCGGAGGATTTCAGACCGGAGGTCTTCGTTTCCTCACGGATGATATCCATGCACAGCTCGACGCATTCGTCACAGATGAACACGGTCGGGCCCGCAATCAGTTTGCGCACCTCGTGTTGGCTCTTGCCGCAGAACGAGCAGTAAAGCGTGTTTTTGCTGTCACCACTGGACGAATTGCTCATCACATTCCCCTGAACCCCAGACGGGCTCTCTTGTGTTGTGCTTCAACCGACAGGGCCGGCCAAAAGGCGATATTTGACAGAGTGTAGGACAGCCGATTTTCGGGCACAATGGCAAAATCCCATTGACTGAACACCCGATCATGAGGCTGCCCTGCCTCAAGAATGAAACGGCACACCGACCATAGCCGGTGCGCCAAGTGTCTTACTCTTCGAGCGGCGCGCGATTTTCGACGATTTCGTCAATCAAACCAAACTCTTTCGCATCTTCCGGCGACATGAAATTGTCACGCTCAAGCGCATCGACCACGGTCTCGATGCTCTGGCCCGTGTGTTTGACATAGATCTGGTTCAGGCGATCCTTAAGCTTTTGTGTCTCTTGCGCATGGATCATGATATCGGTCGCCTGCCCCTGATAGCCGCCAGAAGGCTGGTGCACCATGACGCGGGAATTGGGCAGCGAGAAACGCATCCCTTTTTCGCCAGCCGTCAGAAGCAAAGAGCCCATAGAGGCCGCCTGCCCCATCACGAGTGTCGACACTTTCGGGCGGATATATTGCATCGTGTCATAGATCGACAGACCGGAGGTCACGACGCCGCCCGGGCTGTTGATATACATCGCGATTTCTTTTTTCGGGTTCTCGGCCTCAAGGAACAGAAGCTGGGCACAGATCAGCGAGGACATGCCGTCATGAACCGGACCGTTGAGGAAAATGATGCGTTCTTTCAAAAGACGCGAGAAAATATCGTAAGCGCGTTCACCACGGCTCGTCTGCTCGACCACCATGGGAACGAGTGTGTTCATGTAGGTATCAATCGGATCTTTCATCGGGCCCTGCCTGTTGCTTCATCTGATGTGTTAGCGCGGAAGTGTTACTCAAGTCTTAGTAGCGGACTTGGGGACCTGCAAGAGCACCCGATGTCTGTCGCGGCTTTCCTCCGGTCATTTGCGGGGGCACGTTATTTGATCAGGCATACAGGAAAAACAAATTTCAGTTTAATATCAAATAATTACACCATTCAAAAGGTAACCGACCACCGTTCACAAAAACGGCAACATGAGGGGTGTTGCCGCTTTGCCTCAAATTTGGAGAAAATTTTTGATAAATGTGATTCACCCGACCAGAGCAGGCAAGGCCACAAGGTGATTGTCCCATGCCAGCCCCGGAACCGCGTTCAATGGTAACATGTTCTCCTTGAGTGCCAGTAGCGCGCCGAATCCGTCAGAGCCAAGATACCCGTCCTCACGCGGCGCCAGGCCACAGATGTCACCACGCAGCACCGCACCGAGAAAGGTGCCATCCGGCGCGAAACGGTGCAGGCGTCCGCCCCGTGGCGAGGTGATCCCCACCTCCGTGCCATCGCCCGAAAAGGAAATCGAGCCGGCATAGCCCTTCATCGCATATTGCTCGCCCATATCCGCCTGCGGCAACATCACCTCTTCACCGCGTCGGTGCAGACCGATCAGCGGGACAAGCTCCATCTCGTCGCCTTCCCATTGCATCGCGAAAGCCACCTGATCGTCGGGGCCAATGGACAGATGCCGGATCGAGTTCTGATGCAGTTCCGGTGCGAGGACATGCTTTTCTTCCAG
Organism: Celeribacter halophilus; assembly: GCF_900114135.1. Lineage (GTDB taxonomy): Bacteria > Pseudomonadota > Alphaproteobacteria > Rhodobacterales > Rhodobacteraceae > Celeribacter > Celeribacter halophilus. The sequence goes on along the minus strand of NZ_FORY01000002.1, from coordinate 296,184 downwards.
CGCGAAACTCGGGGAAAGGTAAACCAGCGAAGGCTCCATATCGTCGATATTGAGCTTTTGCCGCCCCTCACCGATATCGGGATGGGTGAAGATACCGCCATTGGCGACCACCAACGTCCCGTCCGACAGCGGGCGCACATCATGCGGACCGATGCCGTGGGTCGCCACCTCGCCCACACGGGTGTAGCCTTTGGCGCGATCCCAGATACCCAGAACCCCTTTTTTCTCGGCGTAATTGTTCTCCGGCGTGACCAGCAAAGCCCCGTCATTCACGAACAGCCCATGCCCCATGAAATGCCGCCCTTCCGGCGCATCAAGCCGGTGGGTGATCTTGCCTGTGGCGCAATTTACCACCACAGCAAAGGTGCCCGGACGGCGGGCGAAGGCCACGGCCTCAGGCTTGGTCGGATGCGCCGCAGCGGCATGACCCCGCGCAGGCAGAGGCGCGCGGAACAGGATTTGTGCATCATGATCCAGACCGTAGAGCGCATAATCGCCATTGGTGTCCTTGGCCGCGCCCAAAAAGGCCGGAGACCCCGCATCGGCCCAGCTCAGGCGTGGAACAAAAGCGGCAGCCAAGGCGGCTTTAATGAATGTACGACGTGTACTCATAACGGAGTTTCCCAGTGTTTTTGCTTTTATTGCGGAAAAGAGAGACGGTCAGTCACCGTCAGAGGCGTTGAAACCTGCGGAGACGCCCAAGGGGGCGCCCACCTCATTGGCCAGATGTCCGAGAATCGTGTCAATGTTCTGGCCGATGATCTCGATCTTGAGGCGACCCATCGGGTCTTCGGCACCTTCAAATGCGGGATCATCAAGCTCTTCGGTCAGAGCAATCGTCTTGGCAAAGGCGGCCTCGGCCAAGGGCATCTCGCCAGGTGCAAGTTTGCGTGCCAGATCGCGGGCGGCTTCGAGTTGGAGCATGACATTGCGCGCGGACCGTTCAGAGCGGCGGGCTTCCGCACGGGTGGGGCGCGGGCGCTCGAACGTGCCGATGGGGCGACCGATGCGCTGCAACTTTGTGTTTTCCAAAGACGACGTGAGCATGGTGTAGAGCGCCTGCACGCTTTCCGTCTCGCTCAGATAAAGCGGCTGGGCGGCGTCTCCGGCTTTCAAAAGCGTGTCGGCAAACCCGTCCGGCATGGTCCATTCCTGATCAATCTCATGCGCCATCCGGCCCAAGTCATGCGCAATGGCCTGCACCAGATGGCAGGCATAGCTGCCGTCCTCATAGCCATCGAACTGCGCATCATAGAGCATGTATTCCAGCGCAAAGAGCCCCCGCACCGCGATAGAGGCGGTGGCGAATTCGGCGGGGTCTTCAATGATCGGGTCCTCATCGGCAATATAGCTGGCCAATGTGCGCGGGGTCATACCTTTTTTATCCGGCCAGAAAGCAATGGCGAGGATACGCCCGTTGGCCTCGACCGGCCCCATGTGCAAATGCTGCAACCCCATCCACGCATCAAAGGCCGCGTGATAGGCGGGCTTCACCGCCTCGGGCAGACAGTTCTGCGCCGCCACATCGGCCAGTGCCGCGGCCTCGGCATCAAAGGTTTTGACCGCCGGTATCGTGTGGTCGTTCACAGCCCGCCTCAGCGCCTCATGAAGCGGATCGGCCGCTAGCGGTGTTGCACAGGAGAGCGAGAGACAAAGAGCAGTGAGCTTGCGCATGGGGTCCTCTAAAGGCTTTCGAGAAAACGGATCAGTGCAGCGCGGTCCTCGGGCAGCATTCGGGTGACGGCGTCGCGGGCATCTTGTGCCTCGCCGCCGTGCCAGAGCACTGCCTCCAGAAGCGAGCGCGCACGCCCGTCATGGAGATAGGTCGTAGGCCGAGAAACACGCGAGGTCAAACCGATCCCCCAGAGCGGCGCGGTGCGCCATTCCCGACCTGTTGCACGATGTTCGGGACGATGATCGGCCAGCCCCTCGCCCATGTCATGCAACAGAAGGTCGGTATAGGGCCAGATCAACTGGAACGAACGCGGCGCGTTTTTGTCACCGGTCAGCCGCGCCGTGACGTGTTTGGGCGTGTGACAGGCGCTACATCCGGCCTCGAAAAACATCTCCTTACCGCGCAGCACTTGCGGGTCGGACAGGTCTCTGCGGGCCGGAACCGCAAGATTTCCTGCATAAAACGTCAAAAGATCCATGCCGATCTGATCAATCTCCGCCCCGCGCACATCATCTGCGCCGTGAGGCGCGGCGAGACACGCGACCTGCTCCGCCGTGCAGTCACCGGAGGGCGCGGTAAAGAGCTGAGAGGAAATACCGATGTCGGAATGGAATGCGGCGGCGGACTGTTCCTCCACCGTCGGCTCGCCCGCTTTCCAGCCGAAACGCCCCAACATGGGCTGTTCAAAATGCCGTGACCACACGATATTCGGACGGCCAGAGATGCCATCCCCATCCGCATCATCAGGATCGGCTAGCGCCAGAATGTCCTCTGAGGGAATCGCTTCCAGAAGCCCCAGCCCGATCATCGGGTTGGCCACACGTGGCGAGAGTTGCAGCGTCTCTGGCAAAGGGCCATAGGCCGGCGCGGAAATCGAGTAGACCGGTTTGCGCAAATTGACGACCTCGCCCTCGCTGAGCATCACGGGCTGCTCTTCGTAGTCAATCTCCATCCGCCCCTCGGGCGCAAAGCCCACGAGCGCCAGATCCTGAAGCTGTCCGCCATAGCCCGGCACGGGGCGCGTGCGCGGCGTGGCGGCCTCCCCGTCGATCTGCGCAAGATAGGCTTCCAGTTCCGTGAGCGGCGCATCCTCTGCGGGCACCGAGAGGCGCAAGAACATGGAAGTCCGCGCATCCTCCGGCCCCTCCGGCGGATGGCCGCGCCCGTCATTGACGTGGCAGCGCTGACAGGAACGCGCGTTATACAGCGGCCCCAGCCCGTCGGAGGCCTTTGTCGAAGAGGGCGACGACACCCAGAGCTTGGCAAAGAGCGCATTGCCAAGTTCAAAATCGAGTTTCGTTTCGAAGGGCAAGGTTGACGGCGGCTGGCTGAAAACCGTCTCGTCGCCCGTATCCGCCACGGTTCCGGCACCGCCCTGATTGGCCTCGAACACCTCCGGCTGGGTGAAATCGGCAGTGGGCGCGATGACCTTGGCAATGCGTGCGCGTTCGGTCTGCGTGCGCGGCACAGCAGACAGATGCGGGTCGGAGATCAGGAGAGGATCAGCACAAACGCCCTGCCCCATGATCGCCGCGAGGCTCAGGGACAGGGTGAGACTTAGAACGGAGTTATTCCGCTTCGTCCATCGGGGCCGCGTTAAGCAGCGCGTAGCCTTGCTCGCCAAGACGGCTGTAGAGATCGAGCTGGGTTTCGAGAAAATCAACATGGCCTTCCTCGTCGGCGATCAGCTCTTCAAAAAGCGATTTCGACACATGGTCGCCAACAGATTCACAATAGCTGCGCGCCTCTTTGTAAAGCGTGAGCGCGTCAAGCTCTCCGGCGAGATCCGCCTCAAGCGTTTCTTTCGGGGTTTCACCGATCCTGAGCGGATCGAGTTTTTGCAGATTCGGGTGACCTTCGAGAAAGATGATCCGGTCGATCAGCTTGTCGGCGTGGTTCATCTCTTCGATGCTTTCCTCGCGCGACTTCTTGGCCATTTTTGCCAGACCCCAATCGGCCTGAAGTCTGAAATGCAGCCAGTATTGCGATACGGCCGTGAGTTCGGAGCGGAGCGCTGCGTTCAGGTATTTGATGACCTTTGCGTCGCCTTTCATGGGGTTATCCCTTTCGTCTGATGCGATGATCCTTCAGCCCACGCAATTCGGCAGGCACTTTGAGGTTATCATTTTGGCGCATAGAAGAAAGGAAAAGCGACATGCACCCGCCGCAATCAGGCGTCTTGCCCAATGCGCGGTAAACTTTTCCCGGTGTGATAATGGTCTGCGGGTCCGACGCACGCATCCAGTCAATCGCGGCATGGATGTCGCGGTCGGTGATGGCATTGCAGGAACAGACAATCATGGGGCACTCCGGTCATTCGGAACCAAGACAGAGCAAGGCGGGACAAGCCCTTGATTTGAAAGCAGCTTGGCGGAGGGCATGAAGCGCCGACAGGTTCCGCCCTTCTCTATGCAAACCACCTGCACAGGCAGGCGACGGGCCGGAAACCTCCGGCCCGTCTTTGTCTTTTATTCAAACACTGCGTCGGGATTGTCCAAGCTGTCGGAGCCTTCGACTTCGATATCAGCTTCGGTCAACACGCTGACAGCGCGTTCGATCTCACGTGTCTGCGCAACCAGCGCATCCACCGCAGACATGATCAACTCTTCACCGGCTTCATTGCCGCGTGCGAGCATCTGGTCATAAGAGAAACCCGCTTCGGCTGCGGCTTTGATCTCGGCCAGTTCCGCCACGGATTTGTCGAGAGCGGAGCCCAGTTCAGCGGCCAGATCGGCGTCTTTCTCGGCCAGCAGGTCAGCAAGGCTTTCGCCTTTCACCTGAGTGCCGTCCACGCGGGTGTATTTGCCGAAATAGACATTGTGCACGCCCATGCCGTCATAGAAATGGGAGTTGTGAGTATTGTCGGAGAAGCAATCATGCTCTTCTTCCGGATCGTTGAGCATAAGGCCAAGCTTCATGCGCTCGCCCGCCTGCTCACCGTAAGACAGCGAGCCCATGCCGGTCAGCATCGCGGTGATGCCCGCCGCCGGATCATCTACAACCGCCGCACGCGCAGCGCCGCCTTCGGCCCATTGCTCGGTGATCCACTCCAGATCGGACACCAGAAGGTCTGTTGCGGCCAGAAGATACTCGGCACGACGTTCACAATTTCCGCCGGTGCAATCATCGCCAGTCAGGTAATCGGTGTAGGGACGTTCGCCAGCGCCATGCTCGGTGCCGTGAAGGTCTTGGCCCCAGAGCAGGAATTCGATGGCGTGATAGCCGGTGGCCACGTTGGCTTCGACCTCGTCTGCCTCGTGCAGCGTGTCGGCCAGTAGCTCCGGCGTGATTTCGGAGGCATCAACCGTTTCGCCCGACAGCTCGAAGGTCGGATTGGCAATAACGTTGAGCGCGGCAAGCGGGTTTTCGTCGGTGGCGCCACCATAGGAGCCGTCCACATAGTCGATCAGACCCTCGTCGAGCGGCCAGGCGTTCACCTTGCCTTCCCAGTCATCGACGATGGCATTGCCGAAACGATACACTTCGGTTTGCTGATACGGAACGCGGGATTCGATCCATGCGGTTTTGGCCGCGGCCAGTGTCGCTTCAGACGGTGCCGCAACAAAGGCCTCGATCGCCGCATCCAGTTCTTTCGCCTTGATCAAGCTGTCTTCATAACCGGCATGGGCAATATCGGCATAGGTGGTCACAACTTCGGCTTCACCTGCAAAAGCAGCGGCCGGAAGAGTGGCGGCAATCACGGCCGTCATCATACGTTTCATCTGGTCTGGTCCCTTTGTCTCATTGCCCCCGACGCTGAATAAAAGCGCGGGGATTCCTGAATGCGCACTCTTGTGTCACGCTCTCCCGCAATATCTGACTTCTTTGGTAGGACAAGTCAATCCTGATTGTTTCAATAGGAATAAGCCAATCAGAAACGCGGCCTCACACCTCCAGTAATCTTACGGGTGACCAAGGCACGGAAAGCGCTTCAAACAACCCATATTATTTTATCAAAATCAATGCCTTACGAAACAAACTTCAACAGAAATTCACCGCATAGACGCAACCAACACCAAACGCAGCGCTAACATTTCAAAGCCGGCACATGTAAATCACATCCAAAAACACACGCGTGCCCCTCGTGCAGCAAGACCACACAGAATCGTGACCCGACAGGGAATGACTTGCGTTTTTACGGGTTTAGCCTAGGTATGTGACTCAAAAGGCTGCCGCCAAAACTACGCACACTCTGCTCAGTCGTAAGGATTCCACCATGTTAACCCGTCGCCATTTCATTCAGACGTCCACCGCTTTATTCTCCGCCACGGCCCTCGGAACCGTTGCCGGCACCCCTGCGCTGGCCGCATCCAAAAGCGACTGGGAACGCTGGGACGCGCAAGTGACACCTGCGGGGTTCGATCTTGAAACCTCGAACCCTTGGGGGCTGCACAAACGCTTCCTCCCGCGCCGCGTCGAGGCCAAGGACGGGCTGCGCCCCGGTGACATCCATGTGGATGCCGTTGCCCGCTACCTCTACCTCGTGGAAGAAGGCGGCACGGCCATGCGCTACGGTGTCGCCATCGGGCGGGACGGGCTATACGAGCCCGGCACTTACACGATCCGGCGCAAGGCGAAATGGCCGACATGGACGCCTACTCCCGCGATGATCAAACGCGAACCGGAAGTCTATGAACAATATGCTGACGGGATGGATCCGGGCCCGCGCAATGCGCTGGGATCGCGTGCACTCTACCTCTATGTCGGCAATCGCGACACCTATCTGCGCATCCACGGCACGCCCTATCCGCGCTCCATCGGGACGCGGGCGAGCTCCGGTTGTGTGCGGATGGTCATGGCCCATGTCATCGACCTGTATGACCGCGTGGATACCGGTGTGACAGCGCATCTCTATCCTGCAGAAAGCTATGTGACCGCGCTGAGCTAAGGCTCTACGTGATCCCTCGAAAGCATAGGGTTGGGCGCAAAGCGCCCACTCTCGATCTGCGCGGGTTTGATATGTCTCTTTAATGAGACTTGATGTGCAGTCTCTATGCATAATCTGCGCTTTGTGGCGCACAGCATCCGCCTTTCGCAACAGATCCGTTATCCAAGTCCATCGCGAAAGGTTTGTTCCAAGCGGATCAGCCCTTCCTCCTTAGAGAGAGCCGAACAAACCGCGTCACATCGCGGTTTCAAGCGTTTCCGGCGCCACGGTGCAGATCGGACGCCCGTCCTTCGCCCGCAGCGGCAGCAGCGTGTTCTCGACCGGCCCGTCATGGCGATACCAGTAGCACCCGTCTTCGGCACTGATCTGCACAGCAGAGAGGTTCTGGTTCGGCGCAGCAATTGCCGCGAGGCCCTCCGGCACTTCCTTGAGATAGCCTTCGTCAGTCAACGGAGCCTCACAGCCCGCAAGAGCCAAAGCGCCCCCAAGCAGCAGCACATATTTCATCGACGTGTATCCTTTCACGCTCATTCTTTTATCCCGCCAGTTAAAGCCCTTTGATGCCCCGACGAAACAGGTTTTGTCCAAAACCGCCATGCAAAGCGGCGGGTGTGGGCCTTTTGCCATGCCCGCCTTTCCTGCAAAGCGCTCAGTTCACAGGTGTCAGCAGAGCTTCACCGGCAAAATAGGCCGTCAGGTTCGCACATTGCAGCAGCGACATATCACGGCGGGTCTCGACAGTTGCAGAGGCCTGATGCGGTTGCAGCAAGACATTGGGTAAGGCGATCAGGCGCGGGTCCACATGCGGCTCGTTGTAGAAGACATCAAGCCCTGCCCCCGCGATCACCCCTGTCTCAAGCGCCTCAATCAGAGCCTCTTCGTCGATACAGGTGCCACGCGCAATGTTGATCACAACGCCACGCGGGCCAAGCGCTTTGATGGCTTCTTTCGAGACATAGCCTTTGGTGTGTTCGCCACCGACAACGGCCACAACCAGCCACTCGACCGCATCAGCCATCGCGACCACATCTTCGCCGTGATAGACCCAGCCCTCCGGTGTCTCCTTTTCGGACCGCGATGTGTAATGCACTTCCATGCCAAAACCGGCACAGCGGTCCGCTATGGCGCGACCGATCCGGCCCATGCCTGCGATCCCGACCGGCGCACCGGACATCTTGCGATTGAGCGGCATGGACTCGCCCGTATCCCATGTCCCGTCGCGCACCCAAGCATCGCCTTTGATGATCTCGCGACACCAGCCCAGCATCATCGCCAACGCCAGATCGGCCACATCCTCGTTGAGCACATCCGGCGTATTTGTCACGCGAATGCCGCGCTCGGTCGCCGCAGCCACGTCGATGGCATCATAGCCCACACCGAATTGAGCAATCACTTCGAGGTTCGGGAAAAGGTCCATCTGCGCCCCGTCGATAGGTTTGTGACCCTTGTTAGCTATCGCCGTGATGCCTGCGCGCAGGTCTTCCGGCAGCGCCGCGCGCTCTTCGGGCGTTCCTGCCAGCACGCTCGGAGCAACGGCTTCAACCCGTGCCAGTTCGTCCGGCGTGAAAAACGGGGCGGAGATGAGGAGCTTTGGATGAGACATGGTTGTCCTTTGTGCTGAAAATAACCGGTTTCCCACTTGGTAGGGCAAAGCCTGCGCTGTGAAAAGCCTCCGCGTTGAAAGCAGCAGTAAACTTTGCGCAATAGCGTCCACGATGCGGCAAGTTTGCAAAACTATGATCTATGTCATTTGAAAGCCTTGGGAAAACAGGCATCAACCTGTTATCATTCAAAACACGGACTCCACGCACAGCCTCGCTATGTTTGATTTTCCAACGCCTCGCCCCTCGGGCAGCCCCGCACGAAAAGCGCCTCTGCATCACTTGACCCTCACTACACAATGTATATACAAAGTATAGGCAAAACAGGACAGAACGATGGCGCCGAAAAATAAAAAAGACAGCACGCTGATCATTCGCCTGCCAAAAGCGGACAGAGATGCCTTTGTCGCGCTTTGCGAAGACATGGACACGTCTGCTTCGCGCGAATTGCGAGACCATATTCGCAAATTCCTCAAGAAAAACGCCAAGAAAGGATCGTGACCCGTGAAAACGCTTCTCGTCGCCAATAGCAAAGGTGGCTCCGGCAAGACGATGACAGCGATCACTCTGGCCGCCGCTCTGAAAGCAGCCGGTCGCAAGGTCGCACTGGCGGACGCTGATCCGCAGCAATCCGCACGGATGTGGGGCAAGCGCCGCTCGGCCTATGCCGCACATATTCCGGTGCTCAACTGGTCTGGTGAGGTGCGGCCTTCTGTGCCGAAAAAGACCGAATGGCTGGTGATCGACAGCGGTGCGGGGCTTGAGGCCGACGAGGCCAAGCCCTTTCTCAAAGAGGCCGATTTCATGGTCACGCCGGTGATGCCCTCAATGTTCGACGAACTCGCGGTCAAAGGCTTTTTGAAGACCCTGCGCGATCTCAAACGCATCCGCAAAGACAAGGTGGAGATTCTCCCCATCGGCTCGCGCATTGACCCCCGCCGCAAGGACGGACGGTTGCTCAAGGAGTTTCTGGAGGCCAACGGGCAGGAGATCGTCACGATGATTTCCGAACGTGCAGCCTATGTCGATCTGGCGCGTGAAGGGCTATCAATCTTTGATAAGACGCAGGCCAAATATGCGCCGATGAAAGAGCAGTGGAAACCTGTGCTCAAACGGCTTGGTGTCAAACTCTGAGCCAATCCTGTGCGCTGCCCCGATCAGCCGACAAGCACCGGATCAGGCGGAGGTAAACCCAAAGGGCGAAAACTTCACCTCGGGGATATGCTGAAAAACCGTGCAACCATAGTGCCCCTGATCATGCGGGGGCGACAGCGGTGACTTCCACCTCGACCTTGAACTCTTCGCGGGTGAACCCCGTGACAATCAGGAGCGTCGAGGCGGGTTTGACCTCCACCCCGGCCAGCCACGCATCGCGCACCGCCATATAGGTCGGGAAATCTTCGCGCGCGGTCACAAAGCCGCTCACCCGCACCACCGCCTCACGCCCCACACCGGCCTCTTTCAAAATCGCGTCTATATTGGCAAAGCACTGTTCGGCCTGTGCTTTGACACCTTCAGGCGTGCTGCCATCCGGCGCCAGCCCCAACTGACCCGAGGTCACAATCACCCGCCCCGCAGGCGCAGAGGCGATACCATGATTGTAAGCTCCGAAAGGCGCGGCGATAGCTGTGGGGGACAAAGGCGTGTGCATAAGATGCTCCGAGGTTGTGATGATCCGGGATTCGCCGGAACGGCTGCCTCGTGATGCCATTTCGCTGAGTTGAGTGCTGCAATTGTGTACAATTTTGCATCCTAAATAACCACCACTTGCCCACAGTTTAACCGCACAGCCAGAATTTCGCCTACAAATCAGGCAATTCACGTTTATGCACAGGAACCCGCCCCGCCCCGACTGCTATCCGCACACGGCGTTGGCTAACGTGATCTGCGGAATTTCACCCACGGAGAATTTACATGACTTTGAATCGCGTCCTCGCGGGGCTTGCCCTTGCCGCGACCACATCGACCGCAGCGCTGGCTGCGGACCTTACGCCGGTCACTTTCGGCACCAACTGGCTCGCTCAGGCCGAGCACGGCGGCTACTATCAGGCCGTGGCCGATGGCACCTATGCCGCATGTGGCCTTGACGTCACGATCCAGCCCGGTGGCCCGCAGGTGAACAACCGCGCGCTGTTGCTGGCCGACAAGATCCAGTTCCACATGGGTGGCGATCTTTTGCAGGCATTCAACGCCGCCAAAGAAGGCATCCCCGTTGTGGCCGTGGCCGCCACATTCCAGAAACACCCGCAGGTGATCATTGCCCACCCGGGCAAGGCCGAGAGCTTTGAAGACCTCAAGGACCTTACGCTTCTGATCGGGGACAACGGCTTTGCCTCCTATTACCAGTGGATGATCGCGGATTACGGTTTCACCGCCGAGCAACGCCAGCCCTACACATTCAACCCTGCACCTTTCCTCGCAAATGAAGATTTCGCGATGCAGGGCTTTCTATCCTCCGAGCCGTATGTGATCGAGACCGAAGGCGGGTTCACGCCGGATGTGTTCCTGATCGCGGATGCGGGATATTCGACCTATGCGACCACGATCGAGACCATGCAAAAGACAATCGACGAAAGCCCTGAAGTGGTGAAATGTTTCGTCGATGGCTCTGCAATCGGCTGGTATAACTATCTCTACAACGACAACTCTGCGGCCAACGAGATGATCATGACGGACAACCCCGACATGACACCGGACAAGCTCGACTTCGCCGTTGAAAAGATGAAATCCGAAGGGATCGTCGACAGTGGTGATGCGCTTGAACTGGGCATCGGGGCGATGAGCGATGAGAAGATCGCGGATTTCTACAAAAAGATGGTCGACGCCGGTGTGATCGAGGACGGGCTGGATTACTCCGCAGCCTATACGCTCGAATTCACCAACGAGAAAGTCGGCATGGACCTGAAATAAATCCGGTCTCATGAAACTGTCGCGGGGGCGAGACCTTGCCCCCGCATCCCCCGAATTCGAAAGACGCACATGACCCTCCCCACCTCCATCCCGCCTATGGGCCAACGTGAAAAACTGTTGGAGATGTCCTCTGTCGACAAGGTCTTCAACGGCAATGTCGTGGCCCTCAAGGATATGAACCTGACCGTAAACCAAGGCGATTTCATTTCGCTTCTGGGCCCGTCGGGCTGTGGCAAATCCACGGCATTGCGGTTGATCTCCGGCCTCATGCGCCCGACATCAGGACATATCAACTGGGAAGGCGGGCAGGACACGGGCGATCTGGGTGTCGTGTTTCAGGAACCGACCCTGATGCCCTGGGCCACGGTGGAACAGAATGTCTGGCTGCCGTTCCGTCTGCGTGGCAAATCCCTTGCCGATGTGCGCGACGAAATCATCTGGGCGCTCAAGATGGTCGGGCTGGAGAAATTCCAGAAAAGCTATCCGCGCGAACTGTCCGGCGGCATGAAGATGCGGGTCTCGATTGCACGCGCTCTGGTGACGGAGCCGCGGTTGATCCTGATGGACGAACCTTTTGCCGCGCTGGACGAGATCACGCGCCACAAGCTCAACAACGACCTTCTGGAACTGCGTGACAAGCTGAAATGCACGGTGATCTTTGTGACCCACTCGGTCTTTGAAAGCGTCTTTCTGTCGGACCGGATCGTGGTCATGGCGGCCCGTCCGGGGCGCGTGTCCTCGGAAGTGACCGTCGATGCGCCCTACCCGCGCACCGAAGAATTCCGCACCTCGGCAAACTATGCCGATCTGTGCCGCAAAGCCTCCGACGCGCTTCATGGCGCGATGAATGAACATGGGGAAAGGGCCTCGGCATGAGCAGCACTGATATGAACACAGCTCCGCTCGTTGATGAAGAAGAGCTGCGCTACGCCCGCGCCCAGAAACGCGAGAAGATCGCCAAATGGGTTCTGCCCGTCGTGGTGATCTCGTTTGCGATTTTCATGTGGGACCGCGTCGTGGTCTGGAATGAAATCCCGCATTACATCCTGCCCGGTCCGGGGCTTGTGATCGAAACACTCATCAAGGACTGGGCGATGCTGTCCTCCGCGCTGGTTGTGACGCTCAAGATCACGCTGGCCGCGCTTGCGGTGGCCGTCATTGGCGGTGTGGGGCTTGCAATCCTGTTCACCCAGTCGCGCTATTTCGAGATGTCATTCTACCCGTTCGCTGTGATTTTGCAGGTGACGCCGGTGGTCTCCATCGCGCCTTTGATCTTTATCTATGTGGACAACCGGCTGGCGGGGCTATTGCTCTGTGCGTGGATCGTGGCCTTCTTCCCGATCCTCTCGAACACCACGCTAGGGCTCAACTCCACCGATCACAACCTGCGCGATCTCTATAAAATCTACGGTGCGACGCGCTGGCAACGGCTGCGCTACCTGCAACTGCCCACGGCGCTGCCCTATTTTCTGGGCGGTCTTCGTATTGCCGGAGGCCTGTCGCTGATCGGGGCCGTGGTGGCCGAATATGTCGCCGGCACCGGTGGCATCGGATCAGGGCTTGCATTCCGCATCTTGGAGGCCGGATACCGTCTCAACATTCCACGCATGTTCGCCGCCCTTCTCCTGATTGCGGCCACAGGCGTCGTGATCTTCACCGCAGCGTCTCTTCTGAGCCATCTCTTGCTGCACAAATGGCACGAAAGTGCGATCAAACGGGAGTCATAAGGACTTATATGAGCTTTTGCGTTCTGCCCAGCGGCGCGAAGACACTTCAAAATGTCACGGTCCCGGCCTGCCTTATCGGTCAGCCCGGCGACCTCATCACCACCGATCTCACGATCAAAAACGGCACGATTGTACAAACGGACGCTGGTGCTTCAGCCGAAACTGCAATCTCCACGCCAAAGATCGACATGAAAGGCGCTATGGTGTTTCCGGCCTTCGTCGATATGCACACGCATCTCGACAAGGGCCACATCTGGCCCCGTGCGGCAAACCCGGACGGCTCCTTTATGGGGGCGCTGGAAACCGTGCGCGCCGATCATGCCAACTGGTCAGCCGAGGATGTGAAAGCGCGGATGGATTTTGCCCTGCGCTGCGCCTATGCCCACGGCACCAAGGCGATCCGCACCCATATCGACAGTCTCGATGATCTCGCGGGGTCCTCCTTTGGCGTCATCAAGGAGATGCAGGAGAAATGGGCCGGAAAGATTGAGATTCAGGCCTCCTGTCTAGTCGCCATCGACCGGATTTTCCGTGAGGAAGGCGACTTTGCCGCGATTGCCAAAATTGTGGCCGAGGCCGGACAGGTGCTTGGTGCCGTGACTTATCCGGTGCCGGACCTGAAAGAGCGGCTTCTGGATTTCTTCCACTTCGCCATGACCTATGATCTCGATGTCGATTTCCATGTGGACGAAACCGATGATCCGACCTCAGACACCTTGCGCACCATTGCCGAGACCGTGCTGGAACTTGGCTTCAAGAACACCGTCACCGTGGGCCATTGCTGTTCGATCTCGGTCATGCCCGAAGAGACCGCAGACGAGATCATCACACTGGTCGCCAAGGCCGGTCTCAATGTCGTCTCCTTGCCCATGTGCAATATGTATCTGCAAGACCGCTACAAGGGCCGCACACCGCGCTGGCGCGGGGTCACAATGGCGCATGAATTGCAGGCGGCGGGCGTGAATGTCTCTTTCGCCTCCGACAATGCCCGCGACCCGTTCTACGCCTATGGCGATCTCGACATGATCGAAGTGATGCGCGAAGCCACGCGGATTTGTCACCTCGACCACACGGATGTGCCTTGGGTGCAGGCCTTTCTCGCCAATCCGGCGCGGGCCTGCGGCTTTGACACACCGACACTGACCGATGGCGCGCCTGCCGATCTGGTCATCTGCAACGCACGCGGCTGGAGCGAGCTGTTCGCCCGTCCGCAATCCGACAGGGTGGTGCTTCGGGACGGAGATCCCATCGACCGCACCCTGCCCTCCTATAGTGAACTTGATGAAATCGTGAGCATGAAATCATGAAACCCAATGTCGCCGCCGCCAAGGCCGAACTCTCCCATCTAGAGATCGACGAAAACCCCGCCACCGTGCGCAACAAATCGCGGGACTTCTTTTGGTATTCGCCGGTTCTGAAAGCCGAGATGGACCATCTGGAAGCCGATTTCGTGGTCAATCCCAAATCCGAGGCCGAGGTCATCGAGGTTCTCAAGACCTGCTACAAGCATGACGTGCCGGTGACATGTCGCGGGGGCGGCACAGGCAACTACGGTCAGGCCATCCCGCTTGCGGGCGGCTGCGTCATGCATCTCACCGGCATGAACAAGATCAAGGAAATCGGCGCGGGCTATGTCGTCGCCGAACCCGGCATCATCATCAAAGAGATGGATGCCGAACTCAAAGAGAAGAGCGGGCAGGAATTGCGCATGTTCCCCTCGACCTATTCGCAAGCCTCACTGGGCGGTTTCATCGCGGGCGGCTCCGGCGGGATCGGATCGGCCAATTGGGGTGCGCTGCGTGATCTGGGCAATATCGACCGGCTGCGCGTGATCACGATGGAAGCCGAACCTCGCGCGCTCGAATTCACCGGCGAGGAATTGCACCGCGTCTCCCATGCCTATGGCACCAACGGCATCATCACCGAGATCGAAATGCCGCTGGCCCCCGCCTATGAATGGGTCGAGATGTTCGTGCGTTTCGACACCTTCCGAAAGGCGACGGAATTTGCCGGACAACTGACCGCAGAGCCGGGCATCCTGATCAAGCTGGCCTCGGTCTACGCCGCCCCGATCGCGCATAAATATTTCCAGCGCGTGAAGAAATATGTGACGGATCAGGACCACCTCTGCGGCGTCATGGTGGCACCGCAATCCATGGCCGCCTTCCAGACGCTGCTCAACCGCTACGAAGGCGGCGAAGTGATCTACCGTTCGGACAATCTCGAATGGGACCGCCACCCCGGTCCGGTCTATGAATACGGCTGGAACCACACCACGTTGCGGGCGCTGAAGTTCCAAAAAGACCTGACCTATCTTCAGGTCCGTTACGGCGATGACATCGAAAAGATCATGACCGCCTACGAGACCTTCAAGGACGATCTCTACATGCATCTCGAAGTCATGCGCGAAGGCGCGGGGATTTCCTTTGCCGGTCTGCCGATTGTCTTCCCGAAGGACAAATCCGAACTGGACGATCTGGTCGCCAAACACGAGGTGATGGACTGCATGATCTTCAACCCGCACCGATACACGCTGGAAGAAGGCGGACGGCAATCGACCGACAAGCGCCAACTTGACTTCAAACGAGAAGCCGATCCGAAGGGCCTGCTCAACCCCGGCAAAATGATCTCTTGGGACGAGCCGGATTTCGACTATGCAGATATGTATAGCTACGTCAAAATCCTGCCGAAACCGGCGCCGGAAAGCGAAGGTGCGCAATGAGTTCTGCCTCGCCTAAGGGCCGCGTGCTTGTGCTCTACGCCCATCCCTGCCCCGAAAGCTTCAACGCGGCTGTGCATGAGGTGGTCGTGGAGACTCTCGCCAAATCCGGTTGGGAGGTTGATGATTGCGATCTCAACCGCGAAGGGTTCTTTCCGGTGCTCACCGAGATCGAGCGCAGAGGCTATCACGACGAGCCGGAGAATATCGAACCCGTGCGCCCCTATGTGGAGCGCATTCAGGCCGCCGATGCCATTGTGATGGTGTTTCCGGTGTGGAATTTCGGCTATCCGGCAATCCTCAAGGGGTTTCTGGACCGCGTCTTCCTGCCGGGCGTGTCGTTCAAACTCATCGACGGCAAGGTGCGCCCCGGCCTGACCAACATCAAAAAGCTCTACGCCTGCGCCACCTATGGCGGCACCCGCTGGCGCGCGATCCAAAATGCCGATCCGCCACGCAAATGTGTTACGCGGGCGGTCTGGTATGCCTGCGGAATGCCGAAGAAGAAATACATCGCCTGCTATGACATGAACCGGAACACGGAGCCGAAGCTCAAAGCCCATCTGGAACGCGTGCGCCGCGAAATGGAGGCCATGTGATGCCTGTTCCCCTGTTCTGCATGGAGGGCGCTCTGTCATGAAACGCGCGCTCATCCTCTATTGCCACCCGCGCGAGACCTCGTTCAACCACGCCATCAAGGAGCTTGTAATTGCGCGGCTTGAAAAAGCCGGTGTCGACTACCGCCTGCGCGACCTCTACGCCGAAGGTTTCGATCCAGTGCTCTCGGCCCATGACCACGAGATTTACGAAACCGTGCCCGACAACCGCGCTCTTGTGGAGCGGGACTGTCAGGACATCGAATGGTGCGACAGCCTGATTTTCGTCTATCCGACATGGTGGTATGGCTTGCCCGCGATGCTCAAAGGCTGGCTGGACCGCACGATGGTTCCCGGCGTGTCCTTCATCATGCCCGAAGAGGTCGGCGGCGACATCAAACCGGGTCTGACCCACATCACAAAGCTTGGCGTTTTCACCACCTGCGGGGCATCCCGCTGGCTCACCTTTTTTGTCGGCGCACCGGGCAAGCGGACCTTGCTGCGCGGGCTGCGGGTGATCCTCGCCAAACGCTGCAAAACCGCCTTTGCCGCGCATTTCCTCATGGACAGTTCCACAGCGCAAAGCCGCGCCAGACATCTGGAGCGGGTGCAAAAGCGGCTCGACAAGCTCATTGCCGCTCCCTCACCCAAGGAAGGTTGAGATGGATATTCCCGTGCTTGACTGGCAACGCTTTGCCTCCGGTTCCGATGTGGCAGGTTTCGTCAAAGACCTCGGCGCGGCCTGTCGCGACACCGGTTTTTTCCTCGTCAAAGGCCACGGTATTCCAGAGACCTTGATCCATGATGTCTTTGCCAAGGGTGACGCGTTCTTTGCCCGCCCGCAGGCGGAAAAAGCCGCGCTCGATATTCGGGGCAACCCGCACAATCGCGGCTGGGCCTGTCAGGGCTCCGAAGCTCTGGATGAAACCTCCGGCCAGATGGACCGCAAGGAGGCGTTCAACGTCGGTTTCGACCTGCCCGCCGATGATCCGCGCGTTCTGAAGGGCGAACCCTTTCGCGGCGTCAATATCTGGCCCGAGATCGACGGGTTTCGCGACACCATGCTCCGCTATTATGACGCGGCTCTGGCGCTCGGCATCGGGCTACACCGCGCTTTCGAGATGGATCTGGACCTGCCGGAGGGCTATTTCGCGCCGCATTTTTCCGAACCTATGGCAACCCTGCGCGTGCTGTCCTATCCGGCGGCCCCGGATGGTGAGGGCATCGGCGCGGGCGCGCATACGGATTACGGCTCTGTCACCCTGCTGATGACCGACGGCGTCGGCGGGTTACAAGTCAAACCCAGAGGCGGCGACTGGATCAATGTGCCCCATGTAAAAGGTGCCTATGTGGTCAATATCGGGGACTGCCTGATGCGCTGGTCCAATGACATTTACGTTTCAACCTCGCATCGGGTCCTGCCACCGAAAACCGCGC
The DNA here is from genome assembly GCF_900114135.1 of Celeribacter halophilus. Classification (GTDB taxonomy): domain Bacteria; phylum Pseudomonadota; class Alphaproteobacteria; order Rhodobacterales; family Rhodobacteraceae; genus Celeribacter; species Celeribacter halophilus. Next base: position 278,631 of record NZ_FORY01000002.1, on the reverse strand, counting down.
GCCGCTCGATCGCCTTTTTCCTCGACCCGAACCCCGACAGCGTCATCACCGCACTGCCGGGCACAGGAGAGGCCAAATACCCCGCCATCACGGGGGCCGACTATCTGCGGTCGCGACTGGATGCGACCTATACACCGAAGGAAATTCAATGAGACGTTTTGATTGGGCAGAATTCCGCACCACGGAATTTGCCGGTTTCGACCCCGAGAAAACCATCGTGATCCTGCCCACGGCCGCCGTGGAACAACACGGGCCGCATCTGCCGGTCGGGGTGGACCAATATATCAACGAGGGCATGCTCGCGCAGCTGCGCGCCACCTGCCCCGATGATGTGAACATCCTGATCCTGCCGGTGCAATCCGTGGGCAAGTCCAACGAACATATCCACGCCAAGGGCACGCTGACCTATACGGCCAAAACGGCGCTCGACGCATGGACCGAGATCGGGCTCTCGGTCGCGCGTGCGGGTCTCAAGAAAATGGTGATCGTCAATTCCCACGGCGGAAATTTAGACTTGATCTCCATTCTGGGCCGCGAATTGCGGGTGCAGGCGGGCATGATGGTCGTCAAATGCCAATGGGGCAATTTCGGCAAGCCCGAAGGCATGTATTCCGAACAGGAAAACCGCTTCGGTATCCACGGCGGCGATTTCGAAACCTCGCTCATGCTGCATTTCAAACCGCATCTGGTGGATATGTCCAAGGCCGAGGATTTCCGCTCCACCGCAGAAACCGCGCCGATCTCGCCCATCGGGCCGGTCAATCTGGCGTGGGTGTCCAAAGACCTCAACCCCAAGGGCACCGTCGGCGAAGCGCATCTGGCCACCGCCGAAAAAGGCGCCGCCACCTGTGCCCATCAGGTCGCGGGCTTCATCGAAATGCTCAAAAAATTCCGCGACCTTCCCGTCGAAGGCTACGAACGCACGATCCCCGACTGAACGGGCATAAAAGACATAGATCAAAGGGGCTGGCCAATGGCGGCCAGCCCCTTACTCTTAATTGGTCAGTCGTCACCGAAACCGCTTATGTCTGCAAAGGCATGTCGATGTCCGGTTTGACGGTCGTTCAGAGGGAACGAAGGGTGCATTCGCTTCAGCTAAGTCAAAGGCTGCTTTGGTAATCCATTCAACAAACGGTCGTTTTTGGAAGTAGTGTGTAGATATAGAAAAGTGCAGGAATAAGCCAATTTGCCGATTTCTCAATAATGACCTAATCGAAAGTGGAAGCTAAAGCTCTAGAAAAAGGAGTATTCAAAATGGCACCAGATTCAAAGAAACATCTAGCATCATGTCATTGCGGCAGCGTGCAGTTTGAAGTCCGTCTCACCGACGAATTTAATACTATTCGCCGCTGTACATGTTCCTATTGCCGCATGCGAGGAGCCGTTGCCGTTTCGGCGCAATTGGACGGTATCAACTTTTTGAAGGGCGAGGAGACTTTAACCCTATACGAATTCAACACAAAAACAGCCAAACACTACTTCTGCCCAGTTTGTGGAATTTACACCCACCATCAACGCAGATCCAATCCAACTCAGATTGGTATCAATGTTGCTTGCCTTGCAGGCGTAAGCCCCTTCGACTTTGCGGAGGTTGTTGTGTACGACGGCGTAAATCATCCGTCTGATGCCTCGTCAGGACCACTGGTCGCAGGTATTTTACGTTTTAGCCCTACCTAAAGCGTTTCATTAAATGGCAATTTTTTCAGATAATTGCCATTCATTTGCGTTCAAAAAAAACTCCTTTGGATACAAGAAAAAGCGCGCCCTTTTATCGCTGCCTGAAACCCCGTTCAAAACCCAAATGATTATTGAAGGTTTTTGACCACGTCGTCCAAAGCTGACAAGACACTCCAATCCTAGGTATCACTCCCCTACAGCACGACACGCAAAGGGGGCCAAACACGGCCCCCTTTTTCTATGATCACACCTTGAGGAACCGCGCCTTTAGTCGTCACTCTGCGGCGGGGCGATCCCGCCGAATGCTCCGCCAAAGGCCGACGGGCTTGCCGGTTTCGGGGCCACTGGCTCCGGCGCGGGGGTGGAGCCGCCCAAGCCCCCGAACGCGCCGCCAAACGCCGAATTGGATTTCGGCAGGGTGTTCTCTTGCGCTTGTTGGGCTTCGATCTTCTCCTGTTGAGCCGCACGCAGGGCCTCTTGACGGGCCATCTTGTCTTGCAACACCGCCGCTTCACACACCGAACTGTCGTGACGCGAACCGGCGTAGCTCAGCCCTGCAATCACCGTGACAAGAATAGCAAAGACCACCCCCGGGTGGGTCAGCGCCTGCGTAATCGGGTTCGCATAAAGTGGAGAGCGCGCCGAAGGTCCACCCGCTTGCGCGGCCTTGCGGCGCTGGTAGGCTTCGTTGGTCAAAGCACCCACAAGCGTGATGGTAATGATGATGACCGCCAGCGCGGACAGGGACGGGTCCGTGCCGTGCCGCACTTTGGAGGCCAGCGCCGTGGTAAAAGTGCTCTCGGAAAGCACCGTGAATACCGTGGTGTTGTAATTCTCGAAAGAGGCCAGAAGCGTGATAAAGGCGGCGGAGCCGATGGCCGGCGCCATGAAAGGCAAAAGGATCTTGCGAAATGCCTGCCCCGGCGTGGCCCCCAGATCCAGCGCCGCTTCGGTCTGTGTCGCATCAAAGCGCTGCAACCGCGCGATAAAGACGAGCATCGCATAGGCTGAGACAAAGGTGATCTGGCCGACGATGGTCAGGAAGAACCCGTTGTAAAGCGCCCCTACCCCCAACCCCCGCGAGATTTGCCCCCAGAGCACAATGGTCGAAATCCCCAAAACCACGCCGGGGATCAGGATCGGCAGGATCAGCACCGTGTAGAGCATGGCGCGCAGCCTGGCCGGAAGCTCCGAGAGCGCCAAAGCCCCCGCCAGCCCGATTGGCACGGCCAAAGCCACAACGCCCAGCCCGATGATGACCGAGTTCAACAGCCCGTCCATCAAACGCGCATTGCCCAGCAACTCGCCGAACCAGCCTGTCGTAAAACATTCCCACGGCACCACACGCGGAAACCGCGAGGAGTTGAAGGCCGTGATCACCATGATCACCAGAGGGCCGAAGAGGAAGGTGAAAAAGGCGATGGCATAGGCCCCGCCAAAGAGCGTGTTGCGGGTCATTTGCCAATCTCCCCGACCGAGACCTTGAAGACACGCATGGTCAACAGGACAAAGGAGATACAGGTCAACAACAGCATCACTGCATAGGCCGAACCTCTGGGCCAGTTCGAGGATTCATTGAACCACTGGTAGATCAGCTGCGTGAACCACAGGCTCGAAGGTCCGCCCAGAATTTGCGGTGCGGCCAGCGCGCCTGCGGTGAGCATAAAGACCATGGTTGCCCCCGACACGATGCCCGGTTTGGCCACCGGCAGCACCACCCGCCAATGCACCCGCCACAAAGGCGCCCCCATATCGCGGGCGGCCTCGACCTGTGTGTGATCCAGTGCTTCAATGGCGTTATACATGGGGAAGATCATCAACAGGATATAGGCGTAGGACAGGCCGAAATAGAGCGCCACATCAGCGCGGATAAAATCCACCGGCGCATCCCACAGCCCGATCTGCATCCCCACCGTATTGATCACACCCGTCGCGCCGAACAGCACGCGAAACGCAAAGGCACGCAGGATTTCGTTGATCCAGTAGGGAATGATCAAACCGATCACCATAAGCCGCGCCGCCACCTCCTTGGCCCCGTGGGCAAGGATATAGGCGATGGGATAACAGATGATGACATCAATCAAGGTCACGACGACCGCAGCCACAAGCGTGCGCACGAGGATCATCAGATCGAGACTGTTCAACGAGCCGTCCGCGTTGAAGAAAAAGCCGCGATATTGCTCCAGCGTATAATGGTCCGCCTCCGTGCCGATCTGGTCGGCGGGAAGGTTGAAGCGGAAGGAATAATCCAGCATCGAAAGCTGCGGCAATGTGATGAACACCACAACCCAGAGCGTCACGGCAATGGCCACGAACAGCGTGGCCCCCATACCGTGTTTCGCCATCAATGTGCTATAGGCAAGTTTCAACTGTTTCATGCTTCGCTCGCCATATGTCCGACCGGAAGGATGGTGGCGTTCATCGGCGCAAAGCCCAGAGACAGGTTTTCCCCCTGCCCCAAAGGACTTCCCGCCAACCCGGCGTTGACCATGGAAATGCGCAGCTCGGTGTCCGCGCTTCGGGCGAAGACATGGTTGGTCGCGCCTTCGAATTCCTGCCGCGTGAGCGTGGCCTCGAACCGGTTTGTGCTGGCACCGGGCGTCAACTGCTCAGGACGCACAAAGAGGATCGCCTCCTCCCCCGGCTTGTATTTGCGTCCGCCGCCCACACGGGCCTCAAAGGTTCCCATCGGGGTCTCAAGCGCGGCCACCTCGCCCGACTGCCCCTTGATGACACCTTGCAAACCATTGTTTTCGCCGACAAACGAGGCCACGAAAGCCGAGCGCGGGCGATTATAGATGAGATCTGGTTCTCCCACCTGTTCGATCACACCACGGCTCATCACCGCCACGCGGTCGGACATGGTCAGAGCCTCGCCCTGATCGTGGGTGATATAGATAAAGGTCACGCCCACCTGTTTCTGGATCGCACGCAACTCCGTGCGCATGTGCTGGCGCAGTTTGAGGTCGAGCGCGGACAGAGGTTCATCCAGCAGCAGAATATCCGGCTCCACCGCCAGCGCGCGTGCAATGGCTACACGTTGTTTCTGGCCGCCAGACAATTCGGAAACCTTTTTGTCCCCGATCCCCGGCAGCGCGATCATGTCGAGTAATTCGTCGGCCTTCTTGCGACGCTCTTTCTTTGACGCGCCACGCACCTCCAGCGGAAAGGCGATGTTTTCGGCCACCGTCATCAGCGGGAACAGCGCCAGATGCTGAAAGATCAGCGCGGTCGGGCGTTTGTTCGGTCCCACACCCGCCATATCCTTGCCGCCGATCAACACACGCCCCTCGGTCGGCTCGGAAAAGCCGGAGATACAGCGCAGCATCGTGGTCTTGCCGCAGCCTGACGGGCCAAGGAAAGAGAAAAACTCGCCGGAGTTGATCTTGAGATTGGCATTGTCGACAGCGGTAAAATTGCCGAAACGAATAGAGACGTGATCGAGGAGAACGGATCTGTCGGGCATTGTGTTCGCTTTTATAAGTATGGAAAGCCGGATCGGAAAAGACCCCGCACCCTGAAGAGGCGCGAGGTCTCCGAAACGTGCTTTATGCGGAGAGGAACTTGTTGGTGAATTCGGAGCGCATTTCCGAATACCACGGGGCTTCCGCAGGCCATGCGTTCAGGTTCGCCAGCGCATCCCCCGGATAGGCATCGGCAAAGTTCTTGGCATAGATCTCGCCGCCATAGGCATCCGCGCCCAAGACCGGCGAGTTGTAGCCGTGGGTCTTGATCGCCTCGCCCGCCCATTCGGGATTGTAGCAAGCCTCGATAAAGGCATAGATCTGGTCGATGTTCTTGGCGCCTGTGGGCATCGACATCCCGTCTACCCACGCCATAGCTCCCTCGACCGGCGCGCGATACATCACCGGCTCGCCTTCGTTCTTGAGCGCGATCGGCGGGCCGTCCCATGTCTGGCCGACGATGACACCTTCGTTCAAAAGACCGTTTTTCTGCGCATCTGCATCATTCCAGATCAGCTTGATATTGCCTTTCTTTTCAATCGCGTGATCGACGACCTTCGTCCAGACTTCGGTCATTTTTTCGGGGCTTTCATACGCCGCCCAGATGGAGCCCGGCTCCAACATGCCAAGACGTTCCATGCCAAGCCCGAGCCCCAGAAGCATGGAGTGCCCGCGGCCCATGGTCTTGCCCGCATTGGCATCGTCCCAGATGTCGTAATAGGACGGGAACTCGCCCGCCGGTATGAACATATCGGTGCGCCATGCGACCCCTTCGGTGCCCCAGATATGCGGCACCCAGAAGGTGCCCTTGCCTTCAAAGTTCCAGTGTTTCTCCCCCAGCGCCATCGCCGGATTGACCTTTTCAATGGCGATTTTCGACATGTCGAACGGCTGCAACAGACCAAGCTCGGCCCAGAGCAGATTGCGGTTGACGGTCGGAGACACGAGATCGAACCCTTCGCCGCCCGTGGCCTTGAGCTTGTTGATGATCTCGTCGTTCGACCCGATGCCGGTGAAATTGAGTTTGATCCCTGTGGACCCTTCGAATGCCGTCACGAAACTTTCCGGCAGATAGTCGGACCACATCATCACGTTGATCTCGCCCGAAGAGGCCAGAGCCCCACGGCTGACCAGCGCCGGAGCCGCCAGACCGCCCAGCACAGTGGCCGACCCTTTGAGAAACCCGCGACGTCCGACGCCTGCTGTGGTGAATTTGAGTTTTGTCATGTCACTCCCCGTGAACCTTTGTGTTTTTATGCGGCGGCCGGTCCATCAAGGGGTGCCTTCATGCCCGAAACCGCTCACGAAAAAGCCTAGAGGGACAAATTTTGCTGAATTTAGAGCCAGACCGTGTAATCTATGGTGCCAAAGGGGGTTTCGCTCTGTGGTCTTCTTCGCTGCACAATAGAGTGGCGCTTGAGCCAAGACTTTGCCCGTATCCGTGCGGCTTCGAAAGATTTGGTTCATACCATTGCGATAGACCGTTCCAACGCCCAGACGACAGGACACAGACACATGCTGGACCGCTATTTCGAGCAGCCTTTCGACCAAAGCGCCTCGCTCCAGCACCAGATTCAGGAACGCCTCATTCAGGCCATTCTCGACGGTGCGGTCTCGCCGGTCGACCCGCTCCCCTCCTCGCGCGCCTTTGCCACGGCGCTCAACGTGTCACGCAACACGATCTCGATTGTCTATGAGCGCCTGCATCAGGACGGGTTCATCACCGCCAAACCGAGGCGCGGCTATTTCATCGACGAGAATTTCGTGCGCGAAAAGCTCAATGTCGCCCCGCCGCGCCGCAAGATCGGGACGGGCACCGTGCCGGACTTCAACCGGTTCCTGCCGCACCGCTTCACCGCCTTGCCCAATATCGACAAACGCAGCGACTGGCGGTGCTTTCCCTATCCGTTCATCTACGGTCAGGTCGGGCGCGACGAGACCTCTGTGGCGCGCTGGCGTGACTGCCTGCGCCGTGCGGGCACCTCGCGCCATGTAGGCACATGGGCGGACGATCTGGTGGACAGCGACGATCCGCTGTTGCTCGAACAAATCTCGCGCCGTGTGCTGCCCCAGCGCGGGTTTCGCGCCGACGCCGACGAGCTATTGATCACCGTAGGGGCGCAAAATGCGATCTGGATGATCGCCAACCTGTTTCTGTCACCGGATCGTGAAATCCATATTGAAGACCCCGGCTATGTCGATGCCCGCAATATTTTCGCCGCCCAAGGCGCGCGGATCATTCCTGTGCCTGTGGACCGCAAGGGCATGAAACCCGATCCAAATCTGGCACATGCCGATATGGTCTATCTGACGCCGGGACATCAAAGCCCGACCAATATCACCATGCCGATGGAGCGGCGGCTGGCGATGTTACAGGCGGCTTCAGATTATGACTTTCTGATCCTCGAAGACGACTATGAGCATGAGCTGAACTTTGTCGGCGCACAGCATCCGACGCTCAAGGCGCTCGACGGAACGGGACGGGTGATCCATGTGGGCTCGCTCACCAAGCCACTGTTTCCGGGCATCCGGCTCGGCTTTGTGGCCGCTGATCGTGCGGTGATCCATGAATTGCGCCACCTGCGGCGTCTGATGTATCGCCACCCCTCGGCGCTGGCGCAACGGGCGATGGCGCTGTTTCTCTCCGAAGGCCATTACGACGCCCACATCCGCCGCCACCGCCGCAGCATGGCGGATAAGTGGCGGGAAATGTTGCGTGAAATCGACCGAAACCTGCCCGATTGCGAAGCCACCATGACCACCGGTGGCTCCGGTGTCTGGGTCAGCCTGCCCGAGGGTATTGAGGCCGCTGCGATCAAGGCGGAGGCAGAGACCCGCGGCGTTCTGGTCGAGGATGGCACGCCGCACTACCTGCGTGCAGACGCCCCGCGCAACCGGCTGCGGCTGGGGTTCGGGGCGATTGATCTGGCGAAAATCGCACCGGGGATTGCGGAGTTGAAAGCGGCAATCACCACGGTGCGTGGTCTCTGATCCCGACGGTTTCACCGCGTCGGCCTTGTGTCGGACTTCTGTCTGACACGTGTCGGGCAACCTGCCATATGGCAACAAACCGCACCGACCGGTTCCCGCGTTCCAAACTCCCGCCAAAACCGGCAGAGCGTCCCGCCCCCCGAAATACAGAGGGGCGGGAATATCTTAGTCCATCGCGATGACGATGGTTTTCGAGCGGGTGAAATGCGCCAGCATCGCCTCCAAAGAGGCTTCCTTGCCGAGCCCCGAACGCCCGAACCCGCCGTAGGAGACGTTGGGCTGGATGGTGAGGTTCTGGTTCACCTGCACATAGCCCGCATTCAGACGCGATGTGGCGTCAAGCGCGCGGGACAGGTTTTCGGTCCACACGGTCGCGGCCAGCCCGTAACGGCTGTCATTGGCCCGTTTGATCACATCCTCGTAGTCGCTCCACTTCTGGATGACCGCCACAGGGCCGAAAATCTCGTTCTGCACACAGGGGTGATCTTCCGGCAGGTCAAGCAACAGCGTCGGCAAGGCGAAGAGATCAGGCGAAAGTTCTGTGCCCTCAGGGACCGCACCACAGCGGATCACGGTTGCCCCCGGCGTGGCCTCGGCCTGTGCCACATAGCCCGCGACAACAGCGGCCTGTTTGGCGTTGATGATCGTGCCGATATCGGTCGCCTCATCCAGCGGATCACCGATCTTGAGCGTATCCAGCTCCGCCCGCAGCGCCGCGAGGAACGCGTCATAAAGGCTTTCATGCACATAGATCCGCGACGACGCGGTGCAGCTTTGCCCCTGACGGGTAAACCGCATCCCCGAAATGGCACCGGCCACGGATTTCTCAAGGCTGGCATCGTCGCACACAATCATCGGGCTTTTGCCTCCCAGTTCCAAAGACACAGGCACAATGCGCTCGGCCCCAGATTTATAGACCGTCTCGCCCACGGCTTCGGAGCCGGTGAAGGTGATCTTGGCCACATCCGCGTGGGAGGTAAGTGCCGCGCCACAATCGGCCCCTGTGCCGTTGATGACATTGAGCACACCGTCCGGCAGGTGCTGCATCAGGATTTCAGCCGCCAGATAGGTCGCAAAGGGCGCTTCTTCAGAGGCTTTCACCACCACAGTGTTGCCCGCAACAAGCGCAGGGGCGATCTTGAGCATCATCAGCACCAGCGGCACGTTCCACGGCAGGATCGCCGCCACGACACCAAGCGGCTCGCGCGTGGTCATGGTCAACATGCGCGGGTTGAACGGGATGGTTTCGCCCTTCAGCTCGGAGCCCAGCCCGCCGTAGAATTCCAGAATATCGGCGGAGGTTTTCACTTCGCCACGGCACTCGGTGCGGATGGCCTTGCCTGTTTCGCGCGCCAGAACCTGCGCGACGATTTCGAAATGCGCCAACAGGGCACGACCACCGGCGGCGACGGCCTTGCCACGTTCACGCGCAGGGATCGCGGCCCATGCGGGACCGGCGGCCTTGGCGGCTTGCACCGCCGCATCGGTCTCCGACGCAGTTGAGGCGGCAGCCTGCCCCAGAACCGCGCCTGTGGCAGGGTTGAGAACATCAAGGCTGGCGGAGACGGGCACATGGCGACCGCCTACGAGGTTAAGGTTGCGATAGGTCGCAATCGCGGCCTGCGGATCGGCGGGAGGGGTGAATGAATCTGTCATGCCCTTTTCCTCGCCGGAAAATATCGCATCGCAAAGGTGCCAGAGAAATCAAAGAAAGAGTCCAGATATCTTCTCGCCTTGAACTGGACTGATATTTGTCTTTCACTGGCTCTAACACCTGCCCCGAAACCCATGATTTGATCGGGAAGATCAAAGAAGGAATCCCCCTATGCACGATAATGATCTCTCCGCCATCATCGAAGCCGACCGCGCCCATGTCTGGCACCACATGTTCCAGCACCAGCTGCTGGAGAGCCGCGACCCGCGCATCATTGTCGAGGGTAAGGGCATGTCGGTCTGGGATCAGAACGGCAAGGAATTTCTTGATGCTGTCTCCGGCGGGGTCTGGACCGTCAATGTCGGCTACGGACGCGAACGCATTGCCAATGCAGTGCGCGACCAGCTGATCAAGATGAACTATTTCGCGGGCTCTGCCGGCTCCATTCCGGCGGCGCAATTCTCGGAAATTCTTACTTCGAAAACCCCCGGATTGAGCCGTATGTATTACTGCAACTCCGGCTCGGAAGCCAATGAAAAGGTTTTCAAAATGGTGCGCCAGATTTCGGCGCAGCGCTATGGCGGAAAGAAGTCGAAAATCCTCTATCGCGAGCGCGATTACCACGGCACAACCATTGCCACGCTCTCGGCCTGCGGCCAGAAGCAACGCGCCCAGCATTACGGCCCCTTCGTCCCCGATTTCGTCGAAGTGCCGCATTGTCTTGAGTATCGCAAACAATGGGATGTGGAGAATTACGGCGAGCGTGCCGCAGAATCCATCGAAGAGGTGATCCTGCGCGAAGGTCCGGACACGGTCGGCGCGCTGTGCCTTGAGCCCGTGACTGCGGGCGGTGGCGTGATCGTGCCGCCGAAAGGCTATTGGGAGAAGGTGCAGGAGATCTGCACGAAATACGACATCCTGCTGCATATCGACGAGGTGGTCTGCGGCATGGGGCGCACGGGCGAGTGGTTCGGCTATCAGAACTACGGCATCAAACCGGACTTCGTGACCACGGCCAAGGGCGTGGCCTCCGGCTATGCTGCGATTGCGGTGATGCTGACCACGGACGAGGTCTTTGGAATGTTCAAGGACAATGCGGACGATCCGCTCAACTACTTCCGCGACATTTCCACCTTTGGCGGCTGCACTGCCGGACCGGCTGCGGCTATCGAGAACGTGGCGATCATTGAGGAAGAAGGCCTTCTGGACAATACCAAGGCTATGGGCAAGCGCCTTCAGGACGGTCTTGCCGCTCTGATGGACAAGCATCCTCTGATTGGCGACACGCGCGGGGTCGGCCTGTTCTGCGGCGCGGAACTTGTGGCAGATCGCGAGACCAAGGAGCCGCTCTCCGAGAAACTCGTGCAGGCGGTTCTGGGCGAGTGCGACAAGCAGGGCGTCATCATCGGCGCGACCATGCGCTCCCTGCCGGGCTTCAACAACACGCTGTGTTTCTCGCCCGCATTGATCTCGAAAGAGGACGACATCGACCGCATTCTGGATGCGGTGGACAACAGCCTCACAACGGTTGAAAAATCGCTTTAAGTTAGGCGATCAACGGTTTGATATAATTCGGATTATGCCCCGTCGATCAGCGGGGCATTTTCTACACCTAGCGCACCGCTTTCTTCCCTGAGCCCTGTGCCGGTCAGCTTGCGCTCAAGAGCAGCGCGGGTGAGCCATGCAATCTTTCCGGCGGCCTGCTCATAGCTCATTCCGCCTTGGCCGTGGATGTTCGAGAGGCAGTTGCGCTGGCTGTCTTTGGTGCCGGGTTTCGGATCATAGGTCAGATAGGCACCCAGACTGTCGGCCACGGTCAGGCCAGGCCGTTCACCGACCAGAAGCACCACCAGACGTGCGCCCAAGGCTGCACCGATTTCGTCCCCGATGGCGACCCGCGCCTGCGAGGCGATCACCACGGGACCAAGGCTCAGCCCCTCAAGACGGGCGCGGGCGGCATGGGTCACGGCGGCGGCATGGGCCTGCACCGCAGCGGAAGACAACCCGTCCGCGATCACAAACGCCACGTCGCAGACCGGTCTGACATTGAGTTTCTCCGCCTCGCCCTCGGCCAGTTTCCGGCCCAGATCGGGGCGGCGCAGGTAGCTGGCACGATCCGGTGCGGCAGAGGTCACGCGGATCACCTCCAGCGGCGCAAGATCCGCTTCGAGCGCATCCAGATCAAGCCCCGAATGAACCGCATCACGGGCACGGGCATGGGCGAACTGGAACTCCAGATTGGCCCGTGTCGGCAGCCCTGCCCCTGACCGTCCGAGCGCGATCCGCGCCGGTGTTGCCTGACGCAAGGCCGCCCATTTGTCTTTCACCACATCACTCATGGGGCGGCCTCCAACAGGCGCGCACTGGCCTGCCCATTGTCCAGAAGCTGTCCGCTCTCACTCACAAGCCCCATGCCCGTGAGCCACGCCTCGAACTCCGGCGCGGCTTTGAGGCCCAGAGAATTGCGCAGATAGGCGATGTCGTGGAAGGACAGGCTTTGATAGTTCAGCATGATGTCATCGGCACCGGGCACCCCGATGAGGAATTGCGCACGCGCATTGGCTAGAAGTGTCATCAGCACATCCATGTCATTCTGATCGGCCTCGGCATGGTTGGTGTAGCACACGTCACAGCCCATCGGCAGGCCGAGGAGCTTGCCACAGAACACATCTTCCAGCCCCGCACGGATGATCTCCTTGCCGTCATAGAGATATTCCGGCCCGATAAACCCGACCACTGTGTTGACGATCAGCGGATCAAAAGCGCGACAGACCGCATAGGCGCGGGCCTCAAGGGTCTGTTGGTCGATGCCATGATGGGCATCAGAGGACAGGGCCGATCCCTGCCCCGTCTCGAAATACATCACATTGGAGCCCGCCGTGCCCCGCTTGAGTGAAAGTGCGGCCTCATGGGCTTCCTTGAGCATGGAGAGCGTCACGCCGAACCCGTCATTGGCCGCCTGCGTGCCCGCCACGGATTGAAACACCAGATCCAGAGGCGCACCGCGTTCGATGATCTCGATGGAATTGGTGACATGGGTCAGCACACAGCTTTGCGTCGGAATGTCGTAACGCGCCCGCAGATCATCGAGCATGGACAGAAGCGTCATCGCCGTGGGGATGTTGTCGGTCGCCGGATTGATCCCGATCACAGCATCGCCCACCGCATAGGACAGACCGTCCAGCGTCGAGGCGACAATGCCCTTGAGATCATCCGCCGGATGGTTGGGTTGCAGACGCGAGCCGATCCGCCCTGCTAGACCAAGCGTCGAGCGAAAGGCGGTGATCACGGTGATCTTGCGCGCCACGGCGATCAGGTCGCGGTTGCGCATGAGCTTGCTGACTGCGGCGACCATCTCCGGCATGAGACCGGGGGCGAGTGCTGTGAGCGTGGCGGCATCTGCGGCATCCGACAAGAGCCAGTCGCGGAATTGCCCGACGGTCATATGGGACACGGGCGCAAAGGCCGTGGCATCATGGCTGTCCACGATAAGCCGCGTGACCTCGTCTGTCTCGTAAGGGATCAGAAGCTCTTCGAGAAAGGCTTTGAGCGGCAAATCGGCCAGCACCATCTGCGCCGCGACACGTTCCACATCGCTTTTTGCGATCAGCCCCGCCAGAGCATCACCTGAGCGTGCAGGCGTGGCCTTGGCCATGACCTCGGCCAGCCCCGCAAAGCGGAACCTCTCGCCTCCAAGTTGGCAATGATAAGCGCCCATGTCTTGCCTCCGTTACTCCCCTGCAACCCTAGTCATTGGGCAGGCTGTTGCACGGGGGCGGCACCGGATTCATCAGGTTTTCCGCGCGACGAACGCCGTATCTGCACAGTTTTCAGGCACCCACGCCCGAATTTCACACAGAACAGCCGTTCAGAAACAGGGAGATCGCCAAGTCGCGGCGCTCGGCCAGTTGTTCCGGCGTGACTTCCGGATGCCCCGCGTCCAGCAGACAAGGCACCGGATCTTCAAAGACCATCGACACCAAAATCTTCGCGGCAAGAGCGGCCCGATCCTCGGTCAGACACAAGCGACCCTCCGCAATCTCGCGCCGGAGTTCCACAAGCACATAACCGATGATCCGTTCATGCCCGTTCTGAACAAGCTCACGCGCCAAGGTCGGATAGGTTTGTGCCCTTGCAATGATGGTTCTTAGGAACTCCCGCTTTTGCTGGTCGGTGCCATGCGGCTTGTTGAAGGTGAGCAGAAACCGCAGCCGCTCCGCAAGAGGCTTGTCCGCATCTTCTGCGGGCAGAGGTCTGAAAAAACTGGCGCTCAAACGGGCGATCACCTGCCCCAGCAGAGCCTCCTGCCCGTCGAAATATTCGTAAAGCGTGCGTTTCGACATGCCCGCACGCCGCGCGATTCCCGCCATAGTGACACGGTCGAACCCCTGCTCCATCATCAGCTCATGGGCTGCATCGAGAATCGCCGCCTCGCGGGCGTCGTGATCCATCTGCACCGGACGTCCACGCCGCCGCGCCGGACCGCAGTCTTCCGGCTGCTCTGCCTGAATTTTAGCCATCTGCACCTCTCCACAACCACTGAGCGATGTCGCACATCACGCACCGGATACACGCGCTTTACAAAACTATCCAGTTTCTTTAATCGAATTTCAAGCAAACTTCGTATATGCCGCGGTAAAAGACGCTTAACATAAATGAGAAGTCGCGAAACCTGTCGGGTGCCAAACCCGCATTCCTCCCCCCGACCCGCAAGGATCGGGTTATTTTCGTCGGAGACCTACATGCACAGCCCTTACCTTCCTTCCCTTCGCCGGGCCTTGCCCATTCTTGCCCTGAGCCTGACCGCGTCGGCCTCAGCGTTTGCGCAGGACGGCCCGCCGCCCAGCCCTGTGACCGTGGTCACGCTGGAGGCCAAGGACATCACCCTGTCGGCCCCCTTGCCCGGTCGTGTGGCCGCCTCATCGGAAGCCGAGGTGCGCCCGCAGGTCAGCGGTATTATTCAGGAGCGTTTGTTCAAGGAAGGCGCCCCCGTGCAGGAGGGCGATCCGCTCTACCAGATTGATGCTGCGACTTACGAGGCACAGAAAGCTGTCGCAGAGGCCAGCCTTGCGCAGGCCAAAGCCGCGCTGAAATCGGCAGAGATCGAATACGAGCGGCAGGAACAGCTTCGGGACCGCAACGTGACCTCACAGCAAAACCTCGACAGCGCCGTTGCCGCACGCGATTCCGCCGCCGCAGCGGTCAAAGTGGCCGAAGCCAATCTGCTCTCTGCCGAGATTGATCTGGAGCGCACAACGATCCGCGCGCCGATCTCCGGCGTCACGGGGTTGAGCGAAATCACCCAAGGGGCCTTGGTCACTTCCGGTCAGGCCAGTGCCCTGACCACGATCCGCGCACTTGATCCGGTCTATGTGGACGTAACACAAGCCGCCGCGGATATGCTGCGCTGGCGCCGGACCAATGCGGCCACGGGGCCGGAGGCCAGCTTTGACGAGAGCGTGTCGCTGACGCTTTCCGATGGCGAGCCTTACGAATACAAAGGCGAACTCTCCGCAGGCGAGCCCTATGTGCATGAGGACACCGGCACGACCGTGCTGCGCCTGTCCTTCCCCAATCCCGACCACTTCCTGTTGCCCGGCATGTATGTGCAGGTGGAAATGCCCCAAGGGGTCGTGCCCGATGCCGTGCTGGTGCCGCAAGAGGCCGTCAGCCGCGATCGTCGCGGACGCCCGATGGCTCTGGTCGTCAATGACGAAAACGTGGTGGAGCAACGCATCCTCAACGTGGTCAGCGATCAGGACGATATGTGGGTGGTCACCGAGGGTGTCTCCGCAGGTGACCGTGTGATCGTGGCCGGATTGCAGAAAGCCGCACCGGGGGCCACCGTGGCCCCGCAGGAACAGACCTCCCCCGAGAGCGCGGATGATGCCGCCGCCTCGAACAACTGATCCGCGAAAGGACCTTTCATGGCGCGCTTTTTTATTGACCGCCCGGTCTTTGCCTGGGTGATTTCCATCATGATCATGGGGATCGGCCTGTTGTCGATCTTCACCCTCCCCGTGGCGCAATATCCACAGATTGCCCCGCCCTCGGTCAGCATCAGTGCGACCTATCCGGGGGCCTCTGCGGATACTGTGGCCAATACCGTGACCCAGATCATCGAACAGCAGATGACCGGTCTGGACGGGATGCGGTATATGTCGTCGTCCTCGACCTCATCGGGATCGGCCTCGATCACGCTGACCTTCGAGACAGGCACGGATCCGGACATCGCGCAGGTGCAGGTGCAAAACAAACTGGCACAGGCCACGGCGCTTCTGCCCGAAGCCGTTCAGCGCCAAGGGGTGACGGTGGAGAAATCCTCCGCCGGCTTCCTCATGGTGATCGGGGTGATCTCCCAAGACGGCAGCATGGATCAGGCCGACCTTGCCGATTATCTCAACTCCAACCTCGTGGATGCGTTCAGCCGCGTCGAAGGGGTCGGCGGCACACAGGTATTCGGGGCGAAATACGCCATGCGCGTCTGGCTCGACCCGTCGAAACTTGCGGCTTTCGACATGACGCCTTCGGATGTGGTGAATGCCATTTCCGGCTATAACGCCCAGATTTCGGCGGGCTCTTTCGGTTCCCGTCCGGCGCCGGAAGGTCAGGCACTTACAGCCACAATCACGGCGCAATCCTTGCTGGAAACTCCGGAAGACTTCCGCAACATCATCCTGCGCTCCGAACAGAACGGCGGGCTGGTCCTGCTCGAAGATGTGGCCCGCGTCGAGATCGGTGCGGAAAACTACATGGCGGTGGCGCAGTATAACGGGAAACCCGCGTCAGGGATGGCGATCCAGCTGGCCCCCGGAGCCAATGCGCTCGACACCTCGAAACGCGTTCGCGCTTTGATCGATGACTATGCCGAGTATTTCCCCGAGGGCATGACCTATGTGATCCCCTACGACACGACGCCCTTTATCGAAATCTCGATCCACGAAGTGCAAAAGACCCTGATGGAGGCCATCGTTCTGGTGTTCTTCGTGATGTTGCTCTTCCTGCAAAACCTGCGTGCAACACTTATCCCGACGCTTGCGGTGCCTGTGGTGCTGCTCGGCACTTTCGGCATCCTGGCCGCCTTCGGCTTTACCATCAACGTGCTCACCATGCTCGCGATGGTGCTGGCCATCGGCCTTCTGGTGGATGACGCCATCGTGGTGGTGGAAAACGTCGAACGGATCATGGAAGAAGAAGGGCTTGGCCCCCGCGAAGCCACCAAGAAATCCATGGGGCAAATCACCGGCGCGCTCATCGGGATCGCGCTTGTGCTGTCCGCCGTGTTCGTGCCGATGGCCTTTTTCGGCGGCTCCACCGGTGTGATCTATCGCCAGTTCTCGATCACCATCGTCTCCGCGATGATGCTCTCCGTGCTGGTGGCGCTCACGCTCACCCCTGCGCTCTGTGCCACGCTTCTGCGCGGCAAGGATGTCCATCACGAGCGCCGTGGCCCCTTCGGCTGGTTCAACACCTTGTTTGACAAGCTCTCCGGCGGCTATGGTGGCACGGTCGGCTATATCATCCGCCGTCCCCTGCGCATGATCATGGTCTACGCCCTGATGGGCGGCGGCATCGTCTGGCTGTTCATGCAGACGCCCACGGGCTTTCTGCCGGACGAAGATCAGGGCATCATGATGGCGCTCGTTCAGGGTCCGTCGGGCTCAACGACCGAGAACACACAGGCGGCCGCAGACCAGATCCGCGACTACTTCCTCACCGCAGAAAGCGACAATGTGGACTCGGTTTTCTCCGTGGTCGGCTTTTCCTTCTCCGGTGTGGGGCAGAACAACGGTCTGGCCTTTGTCCGTATGAAAGACTGGGAAGAACGTCCCTCGCCCGCGCAATCCGTGCAGGCCATCGCAGGGCGCGCTTTTCCGGCGATGATGGGCATTCAGGAGGCTATGGCCTTCCCCATCGTGCCGCCTGCCGTGATCGAACTGGGCAACGTCTCCGGCTTTGACTTCTACCTGCAAGCGCTGGGTGGTCAGAGCCACGAGCAACTGCTCGAAGCGCGCAACATGCTGTTGGGCATGGCCTCGCAAAGCCCGCTCATCGCCTCTGTGCGCCCGTCCGGTCTTGAGGATGCGAGCCAGTTCAAACTCGACATCGACTGGCGCGCTGCAGGTGCGATGGGGGTTTCGCCCTCCGAAGTCGGCAACACGCTTGCGATTGCCATGGCGGGGACTTACGTCAACGACTTCAACGACAATGGCCGTACCAAACGCGTCTATGTCCAAGGCGATGCCGATGCGCGGTCCACTCCGACCGACTTGCAGAAATGGCGCGTGCGCAACTCGTCGGGCGAGCTGGTGCCCTTCTCCAACTTCACCACCGAACGCTGGGTCTACGGCCCGCAGGGTCTCAGCCGCTACAACGGCACACCCTCGATGCAGATTCAGGGCTCCCCCGCGCCGGGCGTGTCCACCGGTGAAGCCATGGCGGAGATCGAAAAGCTCGTCGAACAGATCCCCGGCGGCTACTCGGTCGCATGGACGGGGCTGTCGCTGGAAGAACGCGAAAGCGGCTCGCAAGCGCCGATGCTCTACATGCTTTCGCTTGCGGCGATCTTCTTCTGTCTCGCAGCGCTCTATGAAAGCTGGGCGATCCCCTTCTCCGTCATGCTCGCCATGCCGGTCGGGGTTCTTGGGACATTGTTCACCGCATGGCACTTCGGCTTCCAGAACGGTGTGTTCTTTCAGGTCGGCCTTCTGACCGTGATCGGTCTGACCGGCAAGAACGCCATTCTGATCGTCGAATTCGCCCGTGAACAGGTCGAGGCGGGCAAGGACCTTGCCGAGGCGGTTCTGACAGCGGCAAAACAGCGGTTCCGTCCGATCGTCATGACCTCGATGGCGTTTTCCTTAGGGGTTGTGCCCTTGGTGCTGTCCTCCGGCGCGGGTGCCGGTGGCCGGATGGCCGTGGGCGCGGCTGTACTTGGCGGGACCATCACAGGGACGGTGTTCGGCATTCTCTTTGTGCCGCTGTTCTTTGTGATCGTCTTCAAACTCTTCGGCTCACGCAAGAAAACCGCAGCCTGATCTGACAGGCCGAAATACAAAAGCAAAAGGCCGGGCAATCGCCCGGCCTTTTTCATTGTCTGTCTCAGATACCCTCAGGTGATCACATCCGGTGCATCGCGTCCGGTGCGCAAACGAATTTCTGCCAGCTTGTCTGCCGCAGCAATAATCCCCGACAGCGCGTTCTGCGGATTGTCCTGAAGCGCGGCCACGTTGGTTTCCACCTTTTCGAGATAAACCCGAAGCGTCGCGCCCTCGGTGCCGGTGCCCGAGAGACGAAACACAATGCGGCCCCCGTCCTTGAACATAATCCGGATACCTTGATGCTCGGAGCGCGACCCGTCCACAGGATCGTCATAGGCAAACTCGTCGGCAGCCTCGATGGTCATGCCTTCGACCACACGGCCCGGCTGGTTCGGCAGACGGTTGCGCAGCGCCTCCATCAGCCCGTTTGCCGCATCACTGTCTACCGCTTCGAAATCGTGGCGCGAATAGTAGTTGCGTCCGAATTTCGCCCAATGCTCGGCCATGACCTCTGCCACGCTTTGCTGACGCACGGCCAGAACATTGAGCCAGAACAGAACCGCCCAAAGCCCGTCTTTTTCGCGCACATGGTCCGATCCTGTGCCAGCGCTTTCCTCACCACAAAGCGTTGCCCGCCCTGCATCGAGCAAGTTGCCGAAGAATTTCCAGCCGGTGGGCGTCTCGTAACAGGGAATGTCCAGCGCCTCGGCCACGCGGTCAAGTGCGCGCGAGGTCGGCATGGAACGCGCCACGCCTTTGAGCCCGTCCTTATAGCCCGGCACAAGGGTCGCATTGGCCGCCAGAACCGCGAGGCTGTCAGACGGGGTCACATAGGTGTTGCGGCCCACGATCATATTGCGGTCCCCGTCCCCGTCCGACGCCGCACCGAAATCCGGTGCATCGCAGGAGAACATCAGATCCATCAGAGGCTTGGCCCAGATCGGGTTCGGGTCGGGATGCCCACCTCCGAAATCCGGAGACGGCACCGCATTGACCACAGATCCTTCCGGCGCGCCCAGAGAGCCTTCCAGAATGGCTTTGGCATAGGGGCCGGTCACGGCATGCATCGCGTCAAAGCGCATGGTGAAACCGGAGGCGAACAGGTCGCGGATTGCCTCGAAATCGAAAATCTCTTCCATCATCAGATGGTAATCGACCACGGGATCGACCACTTCGATTTCCATGCCGAACAGCGTGGTCACACCCAGCTTCGACAGGTCCACATCCTGTGCCTCGCAGATGGCATATTCGCTCAGGGTTTTCGTCTGTTCGAATATGGCCTCTGTGATCGATTCCGGAGCGGGACCGCCGTTTGCCGTGTTGAACTTGACGCCGAAATCCTCGGTCGGACCACCCGGATTGTGCGAGGCGGACATGATGATCCCGCCATCGGTCTGGCGTCTGCGGATGAGGTTGGAGGCCGCCGGTGTGGAGAGCAGCGCATTTTGGCCGACGATGACCTTTTTCGCCCCGTTGGCCGCCGCCATGCGCAGGATCACCTGCGCCGCACGGTCGTTGAAATAACGCCCGTCCCCACCCAGCACATAGGTCTTGCCCTCGGCCCCGCCTGTGCCAGTGAAAATCGCCTGCACGAAATTCTCCAAATAATGCGGTTGCATAAACACAGGAGTCTTCTTGCGCAGACCGGAGGTGCCCGGTTTCTGGCCATCAATCGGAGTCGTAGCAACCACATATCGGGTCATAACGTGTTGTTCCTCTCGTTTATCGGTCATTCATGCGCATGATCTCGGCCACACGTTCAAGTTTCTCGTGACGGGCCAAGGCCCGCGCACCGCCCGGCAATCGCAACCGCCAATTCGGGTATTCGCTGGTCGTGCCCGGCAGATTCTGTTGCTCTACCATATCAAGAATTATCTCGGCTTGCACCGCGACAAGTCGCGAGGGGGTGCGGGCCAGAAACATATGCAGCGCGTCCTGATCTGTTGCGGGCAAAAGCCGGTCGAAAGCCGTGGTCTCACGGCGGCGGTGGGCCTGTTCCTGCGCGGCCTGATCCGGTTTGATCCCGCCCGTTTGCAGCCGCGCTGCAATGTCCGCCCCTTGCCGCCAGCCTTGCCACGTCGGCAGGTCATGGGTGGAGAAAGAAGCAATCGCCGCCGCGTCATAGGCCTCTGCGGGTTTGAATTCCGGATCCTCCCAGTTCCAACGCTCGAACATTGCCACGCGACAGCCCAGCACACCGGAGCCCGCCAATGCGCCACTCAGCCCGTCGGGGATGTTGCCAAGATCCTCGCCAATGATGATCCCGCCCTCTCCGCCATTGCCCCGCGCCGCCTCGATCCGCGCCACCGCGAGCATCGAATCGCGCGGCATGGTGACATAGGTGCCCGGCGCATCCTGCGGCACCCAGAAGGTGCGTTCGAACCCGAGAATATGATCAATCCGCAGCATGCCGGAGACCCGCAGCTGACGCGCAAAGGTCTCCGCCAAGGGCGCATAAGCCTTGTCCCGCAGCGCGATGGGGTTGAACGGCGCAAGGCCCCAGTTCTGCCCCTCGGCCGAAAAGGCATCCGGCGGCGCGCCCAAGGCGGCTCCAAAGGCAAAGCTCTCGCGGTCCTCCCAAGTTTCCGCCCCGTGCGGATGGGTGCCCACGGCCAGATCGACGTAAAGCCCGTGGCGCATTCCTGCCGCCTTGGCCGCCTGCTGCGCCTTGGCCAGAGCGGTTTCGGCGCGCCACTGGAGCCAGCTGTGAAAGGCGATCTCTTCGCGCAAATCCACACGCGCGGCATCACAGGCGGAGCTGTCAGGATGCTGATAGGCCTCCGGCCAACCGGACCAGAACGGCCCATACCGTTCCGACAAAGCCTGATGCAGGGCGAAGGTCTCAAGAGAACGTCCCTCGGCAGTCACATAATCGACAAAGGCTTTGGGTGGCGAGCTGGCCTTGAACTCCGCCCGCAGCATCTCGCGCCGCTCCGGCCCGTCTGTTTCATAGGAGACCAAAGGCCCGTCTGTGCCGCCCGCGGTCTGCAAATGCAGTACGTTCAGGCGTCTGCGATGCGAGGGCGTATAGGGGCTGAACAGGCCCGGATCGGTGGGAAACCCCGCATGGACCGGATTCATGCCGAGGAAACTGCCGCCGCGCGCGCCCAAGGCGTCGATCAGTGGCAAAAGATCGTCATAGGCGCCGATGCCCGTCTCCGAGAGCGCGTAGAGCGGCACAGTCATGCCCCATGCCCGCGCGGGCATGGGAATGGTCTTCGGCGCGGCCAGAAGCGTCATGCGCTGTGGCCCGTGCGGCAGATCGGCCACGAGGCGATGGATGCCCAAGGGCAGAACCGGCAGGCTCTCCACCCCCTGCCCCTCGGTCTCGACCCCGTCCTCGCGGGTCAGCCGCCACGACGCGCCGCCGATGTCGACCCAAGGCTGCGTGCCCGCCTCGAACACAATGTCCCACGGCAGATCGGCATCCCCCGCCGCAAGATGGGCGCGGGCTTCCTCCTCCGTCTGCGCCGAAATCCCCAGAGCGCCCAAAAGCGCCACGGCGGTCTCGACACCGGTTTCGTGATAGACGCCCATCTGGTCGTGATAGCTGGCATGAATGCCGCGCGCATAGGCAAGCTCCAGACGGGCGTCACTCATTATAGGCCTCCAGCACCAGTGCCAATGTGGTTTCCCGACCGGCAAAGACCGTGGGAAGGGTGATCTGTTTGCCGTCAATCTCGGGCCGCCCGGTGTCGATCCAGAGCCGCCAGCGCCGCCCTTCGGCACACTCCGGCAGCTTGACCTCCACATCGTGACCACGGTTGAAGATCAGGAACAAAGCCTCTTCGCGTTGGGCATAGACCGGCGTGCCCGAGGCAATCCGCATCTCGACACAGAGCGTTTTGAGTTCCGGCCTGCCCCAGTCCTGATCCTGCATCGGCCGCCCGTCCGCACGCCACCAGAACAGGTCTTCGATCCCGTCGACGATCCGTTCGCGCGAATGGAGAAACCGTTTCTGGCGCAGGATCGGGTGTTCGTGGCGAAAGGCAATCAGGCGGCGGGTGAAGTCGAGAAAATCCGCGTCATAGGACGACCAGTCGATCCAGCCGATCTCGTTGTCCTGACAGTAGGCATTGTTGTTGCCCTGCTGGCTGTTGCCCAACTCGTCACCGGCCAGAAGCATCGGCGTGCCTTGCGAGAACAGCACCGTGGCCAGAAGGTTGCGCCGCCGTTGCGCCCGCGCACTCAGGATCTCCGGATCATCGGTCGGCCCCTCGACGCCCATATTATCTGAGGCATTGTCATTGTGCCCGTCGCGATTGCCCTCGCCATTGGCCGCATTGTGTTTCTGCGTGTAGCTGACCAGATCCATCAGTGTGAACCCGTCATGGGCGGTGACGAAATTGACCGATGTTGTGGCGGGTCGTCCCGAATGGTCGAATTGCAGCGCCGATCCGGTGATCCTGTCAGCCAGCACCGCAACATGCCCCGCATCCCCGCGCCAGAAGCGGCGTATCCCGTCGCGGAACTTGTCGTTCCATTCCAGAAATGGCGGAGGAAAAGCCCCGACACGGTAGCCGCCGGGACCGATGTCCCAAGGTTCGGCAATGAGTTTCACGCGGGTCAGCACAGGGTCTTGCCGGATCGCATCAAAAAAACTCGCGCCGCGATCAAACCCTGTGGGAGTGCGGCCCAAGCTGGCGCAGAGGTCAAAGCGGAACCCGTCCACATGCATCTCCTCAACCCAGTAGCGCAGACTGTCGAGCACCATGCGTAGCACCATCGGGTGATCGATGTTGAGCGTGTTGCCGGTGCCCGTGTCGTTGATGTAGTGGCGCGGATTGTCGGCGAGGCGGTAATAGCTGCGGTTGTCGAGACCACGGAAAGACAGGGTCGGCCCCATCTCGTTGCCCTCGCCCGTGTGGTTGTAGACCACATCCATGATCACCTCGATCCCTGCGGAATGCAGCCGCGCGACCATGTGCTGGAATTCGGCGATCTGGTCATGGGCGAGGTAGCGCGGATCGGGGGCGAAAAAGCCGATAGTTTGATAGCCCCAGTAATTCACCAGCCCCTTTTCGACCAGAAACCGGTCGTTAAGAAAGGCTTGCGCGGGCAACAGCTCGATGGCAGTGATACCGAGATTCACCAGATGGTCGAGGATTGCATCTGAGGCAAGGCCGAGGAATGTGCCCTTCTGCTGCACATCGGGGTGCAGCTGCGTCAGCCCTTTGACATGGGCCTCGTAAATCACCGTTTGCGAGGTCGGTGTGCGCGGCGGCTTGTCACGCCCCCACGCGAACAACCCGTCCTCCACCACACAGCGCGGCATGTAGCGGGCGTTGTCGCGCGGATCAAAGGAGAGATCACCCTGCGCATCCCCGACCTTGTACCCCATAAGCGCGTCATGCCAGACAAAATCACGGGTCAGGCGTTTGGCATAAGGATCGAGCAGCAGTTTGTTGTAATTGAAACGGTGGCCCTCCAGCGGCGCATAGGGACCGTCGGCGCGCAGGCCATACATCTGACCGGGGCGCAGGCCCGGCACATAACCATGCCAGACATCGCCATCACGCTCCGGCAGGTCGAGCCGGTGGGTTTCCGTCTGCCCGTCCGGCGAAAAGAGACAGACCGAAATCCGCTGTGCATGTTCGGAGAACACCGCGAAGTTGACGCCCTCTCCGTCACATGTCGCACCGAGCGGCGCGGGGTCTCCGGCAAGGATCGTCAGTGAGGTCATGCGCGATTGCCCTCTGTTTCATCCTCGGCCACCATCTGCGCAAACAGCGCGGCATAGGCCTTGGCTGAAGTGTCCCATCCCACAGGCTGGGCCATGGCGTTGGTCATCATCTGCGTCCAGACCTCGCGCTGGCGGTAGAGATCGCAAAGCCGGATCAAAGCCTGAGTCAGCGCCTCTGTGGTCAGCGGATAGAATTGCAGACCTGTGGCCACGCCTTGCGCCAGAGCCGCCGGATTGGCGTTGATCACCGTATCGGCCAGCCCGCCGGTGAGTGAGACCACAGGGATCGTGCCAAAGCGCAGCCCGTAGAGCTGTGTCAGCCCGCATGGTTCAAAGCGCGAAGGCACAAGGATTGCGTCGCCCCCTTCGATCAGGCGGCGGGCGAAAGCCTCGTCATAGCCGATCCGCACGGCAACACCCGCATGTTTAAGCGCGGCATCGCGGAAGGCGCTTTCGAAATGACCTTCGCCAGAACCGAGAAGCGCCAGTTGCCCGCCCTGTTCCAGAAGCGCGGGCAAGGCTTCGAGCAACAGATCAAAGCCTTTCTGACCAGTGAGCCGAGAGATCACCACGCACAAAGGCCCATCACTGTCCGGCAGGTGCATCTCTTCGCGCAGAGCGGCCTTGAACGCCACCTTGCCTTCGGGCGATTTGTAGGGCGGCGACCAGACCTCTTCATCGATGCCGTTGAGAATGCCGGAGAAATCCGCCCCACGAGAGGCCAGCACCCCTTCCATTCCCATGCCGAACGCACCATCCATCAGCTCACGCGCATAGGTGGGAGAAACGGTCGTGACCTTGGTCGCAGTCATGATCCCCGCTTTCAGCGTCGAGATTTGCCCCCAATATTCATAGCCGCTCATGGTAAACCCCTGCGGCGGCAGGCCCAGCGTGGAAATCATCTGTGCGGGAAAACAGCCTTGAAACGCGACGTTGTGAATGGTCATCAACGTCTTGACCCGCTCGGCTGCGCCCAGTTCGCGCAGATAAATCGGGGTCAGCCCCGCCTGCCAGTCATGCATATGGATCACGTCCGGAAACCAGTCCTCGATCCCGTGCGCGGCGATCATCGCGGCAGCCAGAGAGAGCGCGGCGAAACGCTCCGCATTGTCCGCCCAGTCATGACCATCGGGGGCGAGGTAAAGCGTGCCGTCACGGTCGTAAAGATGCGGTGCGTCGAGGATATAGAGCACCTGCGCGCCAAGATGGCCGCGCCGGATACGGGCAAAGCCGCCGAAAAGATCCCAGATCTCGAACACGGTCTCGGCCTCCGGCTGGGCCTCCAGCACCGCGCGATACCCGGGCAGCAGCGTGCGCATCTCCACACCCAGCGGAGCCAGCGCTGCGGGCAAGGCCCCCGCCACATCGGCCAAACCGCCGGTTTTCACCAAGGGCACACATTCGGACGCGACAGAGAGAACCTGTGTCATAAGCCCCTCGCCCTCGCATCAATCATGTCTTGTGTGATCAGCGTGATCCCTCCGGGCGATACGCTGAACCAACGTGCGTCCACCTCGGGGTCCTGACCGACGACAAGCCCCTCGGGGATATGAACCCCACGGTCGATCACCACGTTCTTGAGTTGGCAATGCCGCGCGATATAGGCGTTGGGCAGGACCACAGCCCCCTCCAGAGAGGAATAGGAATTGGTCTTCACATGGGTGAACAACAGGCTTTCGCGAATTTCCGTCCCCGAAATGATACAGCCGCCCGAAACCATAGAACTCACCGCAGAGCCGCGCCGGTCGGGGCGGTCATGGATGAATTTGGCCGGCGGCGTGTTCTCCGAATAGGTCCAGATCGGCCAGTCGCGATCCCACAGGTCCAGCTCCGGTGTGAAATCCGTCAGGTCGATATTGGCCTTCCAATAGGCGTCAATCGTCCCCACATCGCGCCAGTAGGCGGGCGCTTCGGGATGGCGCACACAGCTTTCGGTAAAACGATGGGCCTGCGCCTTGCCTTTGGAGACGATCTCGGGGATGAGGTCATTGCCGAAATCATGGCTGGAATTCGGGTCTTCCATATCGGCCAGAAGCCGCTCGCGCAGGAATTTCCAGTTGAAGACATAGATACCCATAGAGGCGAGCGATTTGTTCGGATTATCGGGAATGGTGGGTGGATCGGCGGGTTTTTCGAGAAACGAAGTGATCCGGTCGGTTGCATCCACGCCCATCACACCAAAGGCCGTGGCCTCTTTGCGATCAACGGTGAGGCAGCCGACGGTGACATCCGCGCCGGTTTCCACATGCTGACGGATCATGATCTCGTAATCCATCTTGTAGATGTGATCGCCCGCGAGGATCAGGATATAGTCCACATCATAGCTGTCGATAATGTCGATGTTCTGCGCCACCGCATCCGCCGTGCCGCGATACCATGTGCTTTCCTCATAGCGTTGCGAGGCGGGCAGAATGTCGAGGAACTCGTTGCGCTCGGCGCGGAAAAAGGTCCAGCCGCGCTGGATGTGGCGGATGAGCGAGTGCGCCTTATACTGGGTCGCAATCGCCATCTTGCGAATGCCGGAATTGAGCGCGTTGGAGAGCGCGAAATCGACGATCCGGTTCTTGCCCCCGAAATAGACTGCCGGTTTCACCCGACCGTTGGTCAATTCCTTGAGCCGCGAACCACGCCCGCCTGCGAGAACGAAAGCAACGGTGCGACCAGACAGTCTGTTTCTGGAATATGGCATCTTATTCTCCCTCTCGTGCGGCCTGAGCGGCTCACGTTCTCTCCCGAATGAAAATCAAAGTGGACAGCGGCGGCAAGGTAAGTGTGGCTTGCGCAGGTTGCCCCTGCCAAGTCCCGCTCACCGCGTCCACCTGCCCCATATTGCCGCACCCGCTGCCGCCGTAGCAGGCCGCGTCGCTGTTGAGTGCCTCGACCCATCGCCCCTCGGAGGGGAAGCCGAGCTGGTAGCCCGTCCGCTCCACAGGGGTGAAGTTGCAGACCACGACCGCTTCCGCATCCTCCGGCCCGCCGCGCCGCACCCATGCGTAGACGGAGGCTTCGGCATCATTGGCCTCGATCCACTGGAAGCCCTCCGGCTCGCAATCCTTGGCGTGAAGTGCGGGCGTGGCGCAATAGAGCCGGTTCAGGTCGCGCACGAGGTTCTGCATTCCCTCATGCATGTGATAGCCGAGACAGGCCCAGTCGATCTCCGCCTCGTGGTTCCATTCGTGCCACTGACCGAACTCCTGCCCCATGAACAGAAGTTTCTTGCCCGGATGGCCCCACATAAAGCCGTAATAGGCCCGCAGGTTGGCGAATTTCTCCCATTCATTCCCCGGCATTTTCGAGAGCATGGATTTCTTGCCATGCACCACTTCGTCATGGCTGATCGGCAGGATGAAATTTTCCGAGAAGGCATAATGCAGGCCGAAGGTCATCTGGTGATGATGATATTTGCGATGTACCGGCGTGTGCGACATGTAATCGAGCGTGTCGTTCATCCAGCCCATGTTCCACTTGAAGCCAAAGCCAAGCCCGCCCGTATCCACCGGCGCGGAGACCCCCGGATAGGCGGTGCTTTCCTCAGCCACGGTCATGATGCCCGGCACCTCGCCATAACTGAGCGTGTTCATGGTCTGGAGCATGGAGATGGCTTCGAAATTCTCGCGCCCGCCTTGGGCGTTGGGAATCCACTGGCCCTCCTCGCGCGAATAGTCGCGGTAGATCATCGAGGCCACCGCATCCACGCGCAGCCCGTCGATGTGATATTCTTCCAGCCAATACAAGGCGTTGGAGGTCAGGAAATTGGCGACCTCATGACGTCCGTAATTGTAGATCAGCGTGTTCCAGTCCTGATGGAAGCCCTCGCGCGGATCGGCATGTTCATAGAGTGCCGTGCCGTCGAACTGGGCCAACCCGTGGCTGTCGGTCGGAAAATGCCCCGGCACCCAGTCGATCAGAAGCCCCAGCCCCGCCTCATGGGCCGCATTCACCAGATCGCGAAACTCGTGCGGCGGGCCAAAACGGATCGTCGGCGCAAACAGCCCCACCGGCTGATAGCCCCAAGAGCCGTCGAACGGATATTCGGAAATCGGCATCAGCTCGATATGAGTGAACCCCATGTCTTTCGCATAGCCCACCAGCTCGACCGCCGCCTCTTTGTAAGAGATCGGACGTGTCCCGCCGCTGGCGTCCGGTTTGTGCCGCCACGAGCCAAGTTGCACCTCATAGATCGAGATCGGCTTGTCACGGGCCTGCGCCACGGCGCGGGTCTCGATCCAGTCGGCATCCGACCAGCCATAGCCAGAAATATCGCGCACGATGGACGCAGTTTCCGGCGGATGCTCGCTGCCAAAGCCCACGGGATCGGCCTTGAGGCGCGCCTCGCCATAGGCACCGATCACCTCGTATTTATAGGCCGTGCCGTCGGACACGCCGGGCATGAAGATTTCCCACACGCCTGTGGCACCGCGCCGGCGCATGACATGACGCCGCCCGTCCCATGCGTTGAAATCCCCTACCACAGAGACCCGCCGCGCATTGGGGGCCCAGACCGCGAAATGCGTGCCTGCGACGCCCTCATGGGTCATCACATGTGCGCCCAATGCCCGCCAGATATGGTGATGCGTGCCCTCGCCCAGAAGATATTCGTCAATCTCGCCCAGAACGGGGCCGAAGCGATACGCGTCCTCGACCTGCCACGTTGTGTCCGCCAGACGTCCCTCCAGCAGATAGGGTTTTGTCCCCGAAACCTTGCCATGAAACACACCGGGATAGCCGGTCACAGCGGCCAGCGGATAGCGTTTTCCGCCCGAGATCGCTGTCATTTCCTCGGCACCGGGATCAAAAGCGGTCACATAGCGCAGCCGCCCCTTTTTATGCGGCCCCAGAACAGCGAACGGGTCATCGAAAAGCCCCTCGCAAATCAGCGACAGTGTCTTCGGCGCGGCGAAGTCGTTTTCAACGGACGGGGCCATGTCTTTTTCCTTTGTTCATGGCGAGAGTAAAGGTTTCGCTCTTTCGCACAACCCTTTGAATTTTAGGGTATAAGACTTTTGGCTCCCCAAATATCGCACATATAGCCGTGAATTGTGCGGTCAGAGGAGAACCAGCCGGAGCGTGCGGTGTTCAGCGCAGCCATTTTTGCCCATGCCTTACGATCCTGATAGGCTTTGTCCACTTCGCGCTGTGCCCGCCAGTAATCGGTGAAGTCGGAACAGACGAGGAAGTAATCCGACCATGTCAGATTGTCGGCAATGTGGGTGTAGCGGCCCGGATCTTCGGGGCTGAATGTCCCGTCGCGCAGCGCCTCAAGTGCGCGCCCGAGGCGCGGGTCGGCATTGATGGCCTGTTGCGCGTGATCGTGCATCATTCGGCGCTGCATCACCTCATCGGCCAGCATCCCGAAGAGAAAGAAATTCTCCTTGCCCACATGGTCGCGGATTTCCACATTGGCCCCGTCAAGCGTGCCGATCGTCGGGGCGCCGTTGAGGGCGAATTTCATATTGCCCGTGCCGGAGGCTTCCTTACCCGCAGTCGAGATCTGTTCCGACAAATCCGCCGCCGGCACCAGACGTTCGGCCAGAGAGACGTTGTAATTGGGCAGGAAAATCACCTGCAACACATCGCGCGTGGCGGCATCGGCATTCACCAGCTTGGCCACATCGTTGATCAGATGGATGATGTCCTTGGCGAAATGATAGCCCTGCGCCGCCTTGCCCGCGAAAATCTTGACGCGCGGCACCCAGTCGGCGGTCGGGTTGTCCCTGATTTCCTGCCAATGTGCGATGGTCTCAAGGATGTTGAGATGCTGGCGCTTGTATTCGTGCATCCGCTTGATCTGGATGTCGAACATGGCTTCGGGATTGAGGTTCACCCCATGCACCCCCGCCACATAATCACAAAGCGCGGCCTTGTTTGCGTTTTTCACATCCGTGAAGCGGTCGAGCCAGCCCTGATCCTCGATGGAGGGTTCAAGTTTTTCAAGCTGTTCAAGATCGGCGATCCAGTCCTCGCCTATGGTCTCCGTGATCAAACCGGAAAGCGCCGGATTGCACGAATGCAGCCAGCGGCGCGGCGTGACCCCGTTGGTTTCATTCACGATCCGGTCGGGATGCAGCGCGTTGAGTTCCTTGAACACGGTCTGTTTCATCAGATCGGTGTGCAGCGCCGAGACCCCGTTCACACGGTTGGCCATGATAAAGGACAGCTCGCCCATCTTTACCTGCCCGTCGGACCGCGCGGAGAGCGTGCGGTGCGGGTTGGCCTTGTAATGCGCGTCATCAATGCGGTTGATGATGTCCAGATGGCGCGGCAGCAGCCGTCCGAACAACCGTTCATCCCACCGCTCCAGCGCTTCCGGCAGAAGCGTGTGGTTCGTGTAGTTCATACAATGATGAGTGATGTGGAGCGCCTCTTCAAAGGACAGTCCGCGCTCGTCATGCAGGATGCGCAAAAGCTCCGGTCCCGCAATCGCAGGGTGCGTGTCGTTGAGCTGGATCGCGATCTTTTCCGGCAGGAGTTTCAGATCGTTGTGCTGGCTGTCAAAGCGGCGCAGGATGTCACGGATCGAGGCGGCGGAGAAGAAATACTCCTGTTTGAGACGCAATTCCTTGCCCGCCTCGTTGCTGTCTTCGGGATAGAGCACACGCGAAATGGTGCGCGCCAGTGCCTCATGCTCGGAGGCGGCCGCGAAGTCACCGGAGTTGAACAGGTCCAGATCGAAGGGATCAACCGCACGCCCCGCCCAAAGCCGCAACGTATTGGCCCAGCGCCCCTGCCAGCCGACGATGGGCGTGTCGAAGGCTTCGGCCTGTATCATCTCGGCGGGCCGCCAGACGGTTTTGCCATTCTCGAAATGCACATCCCCGCCAAAGCCGATGTTGATACGCACTTCGGGGCGTTCGAATTCCCACGGGTGCGGTTCCTGCAACCATGTTTCCGGACTTTCGACCTGACAGCCATCGACAAAGCTCTGTTTGAACAGGCCGTTCTCGTAGCGGATGCCATAGCCATAGGCCGGACAACCGATGGTCGAGAGACTGTCGAGGAAACAGGCGGCCAGTCGCCCCAGCCCGCCATTGCCCAGCGCCGCGTCCGGTTCGTCATCCAGAATGGTGCGCATATCCATGCCAAAGGACTCCAGCGCCTCTTTCGCCTCTTCGACCATGTCCAGATTGAAAATCCCGTCCTCAAGCAGACGCCCGATCAGAAATTCCATCGAGAGGTAATAGACCCGCTTGCCGTCCTGTTCGTAGGTCTTGCGCGTCGAGGCCACCCAAGTGTCCACGATCCGGTCGCGAATTGCATGGCTGAGCGCCATCCGCCAGTCGAAGGGCTGCGCATGTTCCGGATCCTTGCCCATCGTGTAGGTGAGATGTCGCAGCAGGGCATCGCGGAAATTGGAGGAGGTCTGAACTGATCGCGCCATGAATCACCTTTTGACTATAGAAAAGACACCGGAGAACACTCGTACTCTATACGCTCCCCTCCAGCTAACTCCCAAAGCCCCTGTCGTGGCAAGCTGGAGCCGCCTGTTTTCGGGCTGCGCTGCGGCATTTGCATCCAAATCGCACATTTTCACCCCCGTATAGCGTCAGGAAACAGGCATTGCATGATCCACCTGCGCCATCTCCCTGCGCCGAAACGCCGCGCTTGAGCTGGCCTAACCCGAGACACGCCCCTTCGTCTTAGAGGCCAAGTATGAAACTTTC
The DNA here is from genome assembly GCF_900114135.1 of Celeribacter halophilus. Lineage (GTDB taxonomy): Bacteria > Pseudomonadota > Alphaproteobacteria > Rhodobacterales > Rhodobacteraceae > Celeribacter > Celeribacter halophilus. The sequence goes on along the minus strand of NZ_FORY01000002.1, from coordinate 246,460 downwards.
ATGCAAGCGCTGCGCCCTTCCGGCTTCGTTGTCCCTAGACACACCCACACATACAGCCGCCTCTCAGTCCGGCGTCTCAGTCCAACGTCTCCGGCAGCGGCGGGTTGGTCTGCTCCACCACTGCTTCCATCACCACAAAGGTCGAGGTCGCCTGCACATGCGGCAGGCTAGAAATACGTCGCCCCATGACCTCGCGGTAAGCCTCCATAGAGCCCGTGCGCACTTTCAGCAGATAATCGAAATTGCCTGCGATCATGTGACATTCAGCAATCTCCGGCACGTTCTTCACCGCATCGTTGAACTTCTTGAGCGCCGCATCGCGTGTGTCGTCCAGCTTCACCTCCACAAAGGAGACATGCGAAAGGCCCAGCTGTTGTGTCGAGAGGATCGCACGGTAGCCAACAATGATCCCCGCCTGCTCCAGCGCCTTGACCCTGAGCGCCACGGGATTCTTCGACAGACCGACCCTTTGGCTCAATTCCGTCAGGGACATCCGCGCATCCGTTGACAGGCAATCGAGAATCTTTCTGTCAAAACAATCCAGCTCTTTTACCATTTCCCATATATCCCGAAAATTTTGGTCATTTTGATCAGCAAAAATCACGTTAATGGGAAAAATGAAAAGTTGAAATCCTGTATATTAAACAAAACGCATTTTCTCACATAGGATCACGCTCATGGGCCAGTCTGCTTCCCTTCCGGACCTCATGTCCGCTCTTTCTGCGCAAAAGTTCACGGATGAAGCCACAGTGCTTGAAAACCTGATTGCCTCTGCCGGTATATCCGGGGCCCAGCGCGCGACGATATCGGCCCGTGCGACCGACCTTGTCCGCCGCATCCGCAAAGAATCCGCGCCGACCCTGATGGAGCATTTCCTTGCCGAATACGGGCTGTCCACCCGCGAGGGCGTGGCGCTGATGTGTCTGGCCGAAGCCATGCTGCGCGTGCCGGACCGCGAGACCATCGACGATCTGATCGAGGACAAGGTCGCCCCTTCCAACTGGGGAGAGCACCTCGGTCACTCTTCCTCGACGATGGTCAATGCCTCCACATGGGCCTTGATGCTCACAGGGCGGGTTCTCGATGACGAAAAGCCGGAGCAAAGCTCCAACGTGGCGGGCACTCTGCGCGGATTGGTCAAGCGTCTGGGCGAGCCGGTGATCCGCACCGCCGTTTCACGTGCCATGAAAGAAATGGGGCAGCAATTCGTGCTGGGCCAGACCATCGAAGCCGCCATGACCCGCGCCAAGGGGCAGGAGAAGAAAGGCTACACCTACAGCTATGACATGCTTGGGGAAGCCGCGATGACCCAAGCGGATGCCGACAGCTATGCCAAGGCCTACTCGGACGCCATGACAGCGATTGCCAAGGGCTGCACCAAGGGCTCCGTGGCCGCCAATCCGGGGATTTCCGTCAAACTCTCCGCGCTCCACCCGCGTTACGAGGTGGCCCAAGAGGCCCGCGTCATGGAGGAACTGGTCCCCGTGCTGCGCCGCCTCGCCCGTCAGGCCCGCGCTGCCGATATGGGGTTCAACATTGATGCCGAGGAACAGGCCCGCCTGTCGCTTTCGCTCAAAGTCATCCGCGCCACGCTTGAGGACGAGGAACTGGCCGGCTGGGACGGTTTCGGCGTTGTGGTGCAGGCCTATGGCAAACGTGCGGGGCTTGCCCTCGACTGGCTCTACAAGACAGCCGAAGAGCTGGACCGCAAACTCATGGTCCGTCTGGTGAAAGGCGCCTATTGGGACACGGAGATGAAACTCGCGCAGGTCGAAGGTCATCCCGGATTTCCGCTCTTCACCACCAAAGACGCGACCGATGTCAGCTATATCACCAATGCCAAGAAACTTCTGGGCTACAGTGACCGGATCTATCCGCAATTCGCCGGTCACAATGCCCATACGGTTGCAGCCATCCTCGAACTGGCGCGTGAGGCTGGCAACCCCGCCTTTGAATTCCAGCGCCTGCACGGGATGGGCGAGCGTCTGCATGACATCGTGCTCAAGGACGAAGGCACGCGCTGCCGCATCTATGCCCCTGTAGGCGCACACCAAGACCTTCTGGCCTATCTGGTGCGGCGTTTGCTGGAAAACGGCGCGAACTCTTCCTTCGTGAACCAGATTGTCGACGAGAGCGTCCCCCCCGAAGATATCGCCACCGATCCGTTCCTCTCCGTCACACAGGCCAAGCCCCCTGCCGGTCTGGTGCAACCCTCCGAGATTTTCGGCCAGAGACAGAACTCCACAGGGTTTGATCTGTCCGATGAAGGCACATTGGCCCGCATCAATGCCGCGCGTCAGGCCCCGCTTGATCTGAAAGCCGCGCCGATGATTGCCGCAGAAGCCACGGGCGAGGCGCATACGGTCTATAACCCTGCCACAGGAGCCGCCGTTGGCGAGGTGATCCATGCCGATGCAGACACGGTGTCACGCGCTCTGGAGGCTTCCGCACCTTGGACCGCGCCCGTCTCCGAACGTGCCGCCGTGCTGCGCCGTGCTGCCGATCTCTACGAGCGCAATTTCGGGCCGATCTTTGCCATTCTGGCCCAAGAGGCCGGCAAGACCATGCTGGATGCCGTGGGCGAATTGCGCGAGGCGGTGGACTTCCTGCGCTACTATGCCGATGAGGCCGAGCGCCGCCCCGACGCCAAGCCGCTGGGCCGTGTCACCGCGATCTCGCCGTGGAACTTCCCGCTGGCGATTTTCACCGGTCAAATCTCCGCCGCGCTCGCCACAGGCAATGCGGTTCTGGCCAAGCCCGCCGAGCAAACGCCGCTTATGGCCGCCCATGCGGTCGCGCTTTTGCATGAGGCCGGTGTCCCGCGCACCGCGCTGCAACTTCTGACCGGAGACGGGCCAACCGTGGGCGCAGCGCTCACCTCGGATGCACGCATTGATGGCGTGGTCTTCACCGGCTCGACCGAGACCGCGCAGGTGATCCGTCGCGCGATGGCCGCCAACCTTGCCCCCGGCGCGCCGCTCATTGCCGAGACCGGCGGGCTCAATGCGATGATCGTGGACAGCACGGCACTGCCGGAACAAGCGGTGCGCGACATTGTCGCCTCCGCCTTCCAGTCCGCAGGTCAACGCTGCTCCGCGCTGCGCTGTCTTTATGTGCAAGAGGACGTTGCCCCACAGATGATCGAAATGATCAAAGGCGCGATGGACGAGCTGTCCGTGGGCAATCCGTGGCATCTTTCGACCGATGTCGGCCCTGTCATCGACCGCGAGGCCCGCGACCAGATCGCAAGCTACATCGCAGCGGCAGGCAACCGTGTGCTGCACCAGTTGCCAAGCCCTGCCGAAGGCACCTTCGTCGCCCCTGCCCTCATTCAGGTGGACGGGATCGAAGCGCTGGAACGCGAGGTCTTCGGCCCCGTGCTGCATGTCGCCACGTTCAAGGCCCGCGAACTAGGTCAGGTGATCGAGACGATCAATGCCACGGGATATGGGCTGACCTTCGGGCTGCACACGCGGATCGATGATCGGGTGCAGCAGGTCTGCGACAGGCTCCATGTCGGCAACCTCTATGTGAACCGCAACCAGATCGGCGCAGTGGTCGGCTCCCAGCCCTTTGGCGGCGAAGGCCTGTCGGGCACAGGTCCGAAAGCCGGTGGTCCGCGCTATCTGAACCGTTTCTGCGCTCCGACACCCCAAACCGCGCAGGAGAGCTGGGACAGCACAACCGATGCCGCCACACTCCAGCGGGCCATCACCGCGCTCACCGTGCCCGAGACCCCGCTGAGCAAAGAGCAGCTGCCCGGACCGACCGGCGAGGCCAACACGCTCTCGACACATGCGCGTCCGCCCTTCCTCTGCCTTGGACCGGGGCGCGAAACCGCAGATGCACAGGCCAAGGCCGTCGAGGCGCTAGGCGGGCTTGCGGTGCGGGCCGAGGGGCTGTTGCCACCTCATGCGCTCAAGACCCTCTCGGGATTTGGTGGTGCTCTGTGGTGGGGCGGCGAAGATGACCCGACCTCCCGCGCCTATTTGCAAGCCCTGTCGCAACGGACGGGCGCGATCCTGCCGCTGGTGACATCGCTGCCCGATGCCGCTCATGTCCTGCATGAACGCCATCTATGCGTGGACACCACCGCCGCAGGCGGCAACGCCGCGCTTCTGTCCGGCGCGGCCTGAACATGAGGCAAGGCTTTGGGAACCGTCCCCAAGGTCTTGCCTTTTCGCCCACGCCCGAACAGCGCAAAAGCGCGATCTTGCCCGTAACGACAAGGCGTGACAGAAAGAGAGTATGACACGCCCCACCACTGAACAGCTTCCCGTCTATCTGGTCACCGGTTTTCTCGGTGCGGGGAAGACGACCATGCTCAACCGCCTATTGGACGATCCAACGCTTCAGGACACGGCGTTGATTATCAATGAATTCGGCCTTGTTCCCGTTGATCACGATCTGGTGCAAGAGGGCTCCGAACGGCCCATGCTCACCACCTCCGGCTGTATCTGCTGCACGGCGGGCAGCGATCTGCGCTCCTCACTGGACCAGCTTCTGGCCGGACGCAAAGACGGCAGCCTGCCGCCGTTTCGCCGCGTTATTGTGGAGACCACAGGGCTTGCCGATCCCGCTCCGATCCTCAACAGCCTGATCCCCGGCGGACTTCCGGCGATGGGCCTGCGCGATCACATGGTGGCCCGCGCCTTCCGGCTATCCTCCGTCATCACCGTGGTGAATGTCGCGGGGATTGAGGCAGCTTTGGCAAACCATCCCGAAAGCCTGCGCCAGATCGCCTTTGCCGACCATCTCGTTCTGACGCGCAGCGCTGACGTGACGCCGGACAAGGCCGAGACCGTGCGCGCGCGGTTGCGCAGCCTGAACACGTCAGCGCAGATCCATGACAGCAATGCAGAAGGTTTTGCCCCCGCCGCTCTGCTCAAGGCCGGAAGCTATTCCGCCTTTGGTAAAGGGGAGAATGTCACCGACTGGCTGAACGCGGAGACCGCTCATGACGCCTGCGGAGCCTTCCACGATGTGAACCGTCACGGCTCGGTCACCGCCCTGCCGCTGACCGCCGATGCACCTCTGGCCCCCGAAGCGGTGCGGTCCTTTCTCAATACGCTTTGCCTGTCCACCGACAACGGCCTTTTGCGGATCAAGGGCCTTGTGGCGCTCAGTGACAATCCCGCCGCACCTGCACTGGTCCATGCGGTCGGGCACAAGCTCTATCCGCTCCAACGGCTGGAGACGTGGCCCGGTGGAGATGCACGCACGCGGCTTGTGGTGATTGGCACCCGTCTTGATGCGGCAGGAATTCAGGCGCAGTTTGCACGCCTTTCCGGCACACGACAGACCGTCCTTTCAATATGAATCTGCCTCATCATAATCATAAGAATTATTCGCTACCGCTCATGTTGGACTGCGACTATACCGCATGTTTCAACGCCCTCCTTGCCTCGCGCAGCTCCGCGCGCCCTTCAACATGCCTGTAGCCAGAGTAGAGCCATGATCAACTTTTCACTACCCGACGCCCCGTCTCTCGCCCCGCTGCGCAAGCTGGCAACTGAGCGTATTGTCATTCTCGACGGCGCCATGGGCACACAGGTCCAGACCCTCGGTCTTGGCGAAGAGGATTTTCAGGGGGACGGGAGTTATGACCTCAAGTCCGATCTCCCGCAGAAGGGCAACAACGACCTGTTGTCCCTGACCCAGCCAAAAGCAATTGAGGATATCCACTTCAGCTTCGCCATGGCGGGGGCGGATATCATGGAGACCAACACCTTCTCCTCGACCACCATCGCGCAGGCCGATTACGGGCTGGAACATGCCGTTCATGATCTCAACGTGGCCGGTGCGCAGGTCGCACGCCGCGCCGCCGAACGCGCCGAGGCCGAGGACGGGCGCAAGCGCTATGTCGCGGGCGCGGTCGGCCCGACGAACCGCACCGCCTCGATCAGCCCCGATGTGAATGATCCGGGCTACCGTGCCGTGACCTTCAACGATCTGCGCGTGGCTTACGGCGAACAGATCAGAGGCCTCATCGCGGGCGGGGCCGATATCATCCTGATCGAGACGATTTTCGACACGCTCAACGCCAAGGCCGCGATTTTCGCCAGTTTCGAGGGTTTCGCCGAAGCCGGTGTGCGCCTGCCAGTCATGATCTCCGGCACGATCACCGATGCGTCGGGGCGGACCCTGTCCGGCCAGACCCCCACAGCGTTCTGGCATTCCGTCATGCACGCACGGCCCTTTACCGTCGGGCTCAACTGTGCGCTGGGGGCCGAAGCCATGCGCCCGCATCTGGCCGAACTTGCCAGCGTCAGCACCTCGCTGATCTGCGCCTATCCCAACGCGGGCCTGCCCAACGCCTTCGGCCAATATGACGAGACCCCTGAACAAACCGCCGCACAGGTGGGCGGCTTTGCCCGTGAAGGTCTGGTCAATGTTGTCGGCGGCTGCTGCGGCACCACGCCCGACCATATCCGCGCCCTTGCGGATGCTGTTGCTCCTTTTGCTCCTCGTGAGGTGTCCGCATGACCCCCTATCTGCGCCTTTCCGGTCTTGAACCCTTTGTTCTGACGCCCGACATCCCCTTTGTGAACGTAGGGGAGCGGACCAATGTCACCGGCTCCGCACGGTTTCGCAAACTGATCGTCAACCGCGACTTTACCGCAGCGCTCGACGTGGCGCGCGATCAGGTGGAGAACGGGGCCCAGATCATCGACATCAACATGGACGAGGGTCTCATCGACTCGAAAGCCGCGATGGTCGAGTTTTTGAACCTCATCGCCTCCGAACCCGACATCGCCCGTGTGCCGATCATGATCGACAGTTCCAAATGGGAGGTGATCGAGGCCGGTCTGCAATGTGTTCAGGGCAAGTCCGTCGTGAACTCCATCTCGCTCAAAGAGGGCGAGGACGCCTTCCGCCATCACGCGGGGCTTTGCATGGCTTACGGCGCGGCGGTGGTGGTTATGGCCTTCGACGAACAGGGACAGGCCGACACGTTCAAGCGCAAGACAGAAATCTGCGCCCGTGCCTACCGGATTCTGGTCGAGGAAATGGGTTTCCCGCCGGAAGACATCATCTTTGATCCGAACGTCTTTGCGGTTGCGACCGGCATTGAGGAACATGACAATTACGGCGTGGACTTCATCGAGGCGACACGCTGGATCCGTGAAAACCTGCCGCATTGTCACATTTCAGGCGGGGTCTCGAACCTCTCCTTCAGCTTCCGTGGCAACGAACCGGTGCGCGAGGCGATGCATGCGGTGTTCCTCTATCACGCCATCAAGGCGGGGATGGACATGGGCATCGTCAACGCAGGACAGCTGGCGGTCTATGACCAGATCGACCCCGAACTGCGCGAGGCCTGCGAAGACGTGGTGCTCAACCGTGCGCCCAAGGCGGGCGGCACGGCCACAGAACGGCTGCTCGACATTGCCGAACGCTTCCGCGGTGACAAGCGCGAAGAGAAGGTACGCGATCTGAAATGGCGCGAATGGCCGGTGGAGAAACGGCTTGAACATGCGCTGGTCAACGGCATCACCGAGTTTATCGAGGATGACACCGAAGAAGCCCGCCTTGCTGCCGAACGTCCGCTCCATGTGATCGAAGGTCCGCTGATGGCGGGGATGAACGTGGTGGGCGATCTCTTCGGCGCGGGCAAGATGTTCCTGCCGCAGGTGGTGAAATCCGCCCGCGTGATGAAACAGGCCGTCGCGGTGCTTCTGCCCTATATGGAAGAGGAAAAACGCCTCAACGGGGGTGAGGGCCGCGAAACGGCAGGCAAGGTGCTTATGGCCACGGTGAAAGGCGATGTGCATGACATCGGCAAGAACATCGTGGGCGTTGTGCTGGCCTGTAACAACTATGAAATCGTCGATCTCGGCGTCATGGTCCCGCCGCAAAAAATCCTGCAGGTCGCGCGCGAGGAAAAGGTCGATGTGATCGGCCTCTCCGGCCTCATCACGCCGAGCCTTGACGAGATGGTGCATCTGGCCTCCGAAATGGAACGCGAGAATTTCGACATTCCTCTGCTCATCGGCGGGGCCACCACGTCCAAGGTCCACACGGCCGTGAAAATCGCACCGCGCTATTCCGGCCCTGCGGTCTATGTGCTTGATGCAAGCCGTGCGGTGGGTGTCGTGGGCAAACTGTTGTCTGTCGCCAACAAAAACGAGTATGTCGAAGAAATCCGTGCCGAATATACCAAGGTCACGGAACGCCACGAACGCTCCGAGCGGGACAAGGAACGCCTGCCGCTAGCAAAGGCGCGGGCGAACCCTTTCCGGATCGACTGGAGTGATTACACGGTTGCTGCACCGGAGTTTCTGGGCACGCGTGTCATTGATGACTGGGATCTCGCAGAGATTGCAAACTACATCGACTGGACACCGTTCTTCCGCACTTGGGAGCTGAAAGGCGTTTACCCGAAAATCCTCGACGATCCGAAACAGGGCGAAGCGGCGCGTGCGTTGTTTGATGACGCGAAAGCCATGCTCAAGCGGATCATCGATGAAAAATGGTTCACCCCGCGCGCCGTGGTCGGGTTCTGGCCAGCCAATGCGACCGGCGACGACATCCGGCTTTACACGGATGACGAGCGCAGTGAAGAACTGGCCATGCTGCACACGCTCCGCCAGCAGCATTCCAAACGCGCGGGCAAACCGAATGTGGCCCTGTCCGACTTTGTCGCGCCTGAGGGCGGGCCTGCGGACTATGTCGGCGGCTTCGTTGTCACGGCCGGACCGCAAGAGGCCGAGCTGGCCGCACGGTTCGACCGCGAAAACGACAATTACTCCTCCATTCTGGTCAAGGCACTGGCAGATCGCTACGCCGAGGCTATGGCGGAGATGCTGCATGAACGGGTTCGCCGCGACTATTGGGGGTATGCCAAGGACGAGACCTTCGCCCCCGAAGAATTAATCGCGGAACCCTATCGTGGCATCCGTCCGGCCCCCGGCTATCCGGCACAGCCTGACCATACGGAGAAAAAGACCCTTTTCCGCCTGCTCAATGCTCAAGAGGCCACGGGCGTCGAGCTGACCGAGAGCATGGCGATGTGGCCGGGGTCTTCCGTGTCGGGGCTCTATCTCGGACATCCGGACGCCTATTACTTTGGCGTCGCCAAGATCGAGCGCGATCAGGTTGTGGATTATGCCGCGCGCAAGGGGATGGAGATCGAAGAGGCCGAGCGCTGGCTCGCGCCGATCCTGAACTATATCCCGAAAGCCCCCCGCAGCACCCCTACAGATCAAGTGGCCTGAGTGCCGGATCCTGCGGCTCTGATCAGCGGGACACGGGGTTTCATCGCGATGAAATAGCACAAGAGGCGCACAAGGCGCCTCTTGTCGTTTCTCGTGCTAAGTGCCAAAATCAGGCGGGGCGATGTGTCAGCTTGCGCACGATCACATAGAACGCCGGCACCATGAAAATCCCGATGAATGTTGCTGCGGTCATCCCGCCCAAGACGCCCAAACCGATGGCATTTTGCGCAGAGGCCCCTGCCCCCGACGCCGTAGCCAGCGGCAGAACTCCCAGCATAAAGGCCAGAGAGGTCATCAGGATCGGACGCAAACGCAGCTTGGCGGCTTCAATCGCAGCGGCCACGGTTTTCATGCCCTTCTCTTCCAGCCCTCGGGCAAATTCCACGATCAGGATCGCGTTTTTCGCCGCCAGACCGATGGTGGTGAGAATACCGACCTTGAAATAGACGTCATTCGACTGCCCGAAGAGCCATGCAAACGCCAGCGCCCCGAAGACCCCCACAGGCACCGCCAGCATGACGGAGAACGGGATGGTCCAGCTTTCATAAAGCGCGGCCAGACACAGGAAGACCACCAGCACGGACAGCGCGTAGAGATAAGGTGCCTGATTGCCGGATTGTTGCTCCTGATAGGACAGGCCCGTCCATGCCACCCCGTAGTTGCCATCCAGAGACTCGGCAAGTTCCTGAATGGCGTTCATCGCCTCACCTGAACTGACGCCTGTCGCGGGCGAGCCGGAGAACGCGATGGAACTGATCGCATCGATCCGCTTCAACGTCGGCACGTTGGACACCCATTCGGTTGTCACAAAGGCGGAGAACGGCACCATATCCCCGTCATCATTGCGGGCATACCAGTTTTCCACATCTTCCGGCTGCATCCGGTAGGCCGCATCAGCCATCACAATCACCGGACGCAAGGAGCCATCGAGGTCGAAATCATTGACCTCGGAACCCGAGAAGATCGTGGAGAGGATGCTGTTAACCTCGCTCACGGAAACCCCGAAACTCTCGGCCTTTTGCTGGTCGATGTTGAGTTTCAACACGGCTTCCGTGTCGGTCCCCGTCACCCGAATGTTCTCAAGACGGCTGTCCGCATTGGCCAGCGCCTCCAGTTCCTCTGCCGCCGCACGCAGGGCGTCGGTTCCATTGCTGGCATAATCCACCAGTTCCATGGAGAATCCGTCGGTATTGCCAAGCCCCTGAATTGCAGGCGGCTGCAAGAACTGAACAGTGCCCGCACGCAGACCAGCGAATTTCATCGACGCACGATTGGCAACAGAGGCCGCCGACAAGGCATCATCGGTGCGATCGTCGAAATCCTTGAGCTTCACAAAGACCATCGCATAATTCTGCCCCGAGCCTTGGAAGCTGAAACCGAAGGTAGCGAAGGTGCTGTCCACCGCATCAGCCTCGTCATTGCGCAGATAGTCTTCAACCTGAGTGACCACGCTTTCGGTCTGCGGCGTGGTCGAGCCTTCGGAAAGCCCGATCATGACCATCAGAACGCCTTGATCCTCTTCCGGCAGGAATGAGCTTGCAAGCCGTGTGTAAAGCCCGGAGCCGCCCGCAATGAGAAGCGCCAGCACTCCCAGCATGATCACCGGCTTTTTCAGAATGCGGGATACGCCCGAGGTATAGCTCTCGTTCAAACGGTCAAAATTGCGGTTGAACCAGCGTGCAGGCGCAATGCCGTCGCCATGATGCGTCGGGCGCAAAATTGTGGCGCACAGCGCGGGCGTCAGGATCAAGGCCACAAGCGCGGACAACGCCATCGCCGAGATGATCGTAACCGAGAACTGGCGATAGATCACCCCCGTGGAGCCGCTGAAAAAGGCCATCGGCAGGAACACGGCGGACAGCACCACAGCAATCCCGATCAGTGCGCCTGTGATCTCTTTCATGCTTTTGATCGTGGCTTCCAAAGGCGACAGGCCTTCATCCTCGATCATCCGCTCGACATTCTCCACCACCACAATCGCGTCATCCACCAGCAAGCCGATAGCAAGCACCATAGCAAACATGGTGAGCGTGTTGATCGAATAGCCGAGCGCAGAGAGCACCGCGAATGTCCCTGCCAGAACAACTGGCACGGCGATGATCGGAATGATCGTCGCGCGCCATTTTTGCAGGAAGACGAGGATCACGAAGAACACAAGCACGATGGCTTCGATCAACGTGTGGTAGACTTTCTCAATCGACAGCACGACAAAGGGCGATGTGTCGTAAGCAATCCGGAACTCGACCCCTTCAGGCAAGGATTTTTCCAGATTGTCGAGGGTTTCATAAACGGCCTCCGCCGTATCGACGGCATTCGCCCCCGTAGCGAGGTTCACCCCGAAACCGGAGGCATTAACGCCGTTGAACCGCGAATCCGAACCGTAATCCTCCTGCCCGATCTCGATCCGCGCCACGTCACCCAGAAAGACGGAACTGCCATCTTCATCGGTGGTCAACAGGATGTTTTCGAATTCATCCACCGAGGTCAGCTGGCTCTGCGCCGTGATGGTGGCCGTGAACTGTTGACCCGACACTGTGGGTTGATCGCCCAGACTGCCGACCGTGACAGTGCTGTTTTGATTCTGCACCGCACTGGTCACATCGGAGGGCGTCAGGCTGTATTTCGCAAGGTCCAGCGGATCAAGCCAGATGCGCATGGCATAACCGGATCCGAAACTGTTAATCCCGCCGACACCTTCGGTCCTTTCAATCGGACCTTCGACCTGCTCTTCGAGAATATTGCCCAGCTCGATGGTGGAATAGCTGCCATCCGTGGAGACAATCGCGCCGATCATCAGAATGGAAGAGGTCGAGCGCTCAACTGTCACACCGGAATCCTGCACCGTATCCGGCAACTGGCTTTCAATCTCGGAGATTTTCGTCTGCACTTCGCTGAGTGCTGTGGTCGCATCAATCGAGCCATCAAAGACAAGCGAAATGGAGGCGGAGTTTTCCTGCGAGCTGCTCTGCATGTAGAGCATCCCGTCAATATCCGTGAGGTTGTCCTCAATCACCGAAGTTACCGAATCCTCAACCGCCGACGCCGTCGCCCCCGAATAGGAGGCTGAAATTCGGATGGTGGTTGGCGCGATGTCGGGATATTGCGACACGGGCAATTGCGTATAGGCGAAAATCCCTGCCAGCATTGTCACAATGGCCAGAACCCATGCAAAGATGGGACGATGGATAAAGAAATTCACCATGATTATTCTGCCTCGGATTGGGTTTCGGACTCCGTGGACACAATATCCTCGACCACACCAACCTCATTGATCGTCACCGGCACAGTGGTGATCTCTGCCCCGTCTTTGAGATTGGTCAGCCCGTCGAGAATGATCATATCACCGACCTCGACCCCGTCCGTCACGACCCATGCGTTCTCCGCCGTACCACTATAGCTCAAGGTGACCTGATGGGCTGTGCCATCCTCGGCGATAAAGGCCGTCAGCGTGCCGTCGCTTTGACGCGTTGTGGCACGTTGCGGGACCAGAATGCCACGTGTCGTGCCGAATACCACTTCTACACGCAGGAACTGACCCGGCATGATCTTGTGCTCGGAGTTGTCGAATTCGAACCGTGAATCGATGGAACCGGTGGTGGTCGAGACCGTCACACCGGGGCTCACCAGCGTGCCTTTCCGGCCGTAGACCTCGCCGTTCTCCAATGTCAACGCTACGTCGAGCTCCCGGCCCGGCGTCAAAGCGCCTGCCTCGAACAGCTCGCCAATACGCATCCGGCGCGCCGAGCTTTCCGAGACATCGACATAGATCGGATTAAGCCGTGTCACCGTCGTCAGCGCATCGCTCTGGTTGGCAGTCACCAGCGAACCGACGGAATATACCGGCACATCCGGAATACCGGCAATCGGACTGCGGATTTCCACGCGTTCAAGATCAAGCTGCGCCTGCTGCAAATCGGCTTCGGCGCTTTTCACACTGGCTTTGGCTTGCGCCAGAGTGGCCCGTGCGCTTTCCAGATCGGAAGTCGAGGCCCCGACGCCTTCGAGTTTCGCATAACGGTCATAAGCGGCCTGCGCGGTGCTGAGTGTGGCCTTGGCGCTGTCGAGCGCGGCTTCCGCAGAGGCCAGCGCCGCCTCATAGGTTTCCGAATCAAGGCGGAACAACAAATCCCCCTCCTGAACGCGTCGACCCGGTGTATAGGCAATCTCCTTTATCACACCTTCGACACGGGGCCGGATTTCCGTCTGCTCTTTGGCCACGGCCCGTCCCGGCATGGTGGTGGACACCGGCACGTCAGACTCGGTCAGTTCCATGACACCGACCTCAGTCACCTGCCCCGGCCCGCCCATAGGCGCGCCTTGCGCATAGCTCAAAGAGGGGACGGCAAGACAAACTAGTGCGGCGGAGAGACGAAGCGCCCGCAGGGAAAGAGGCATGAAAATGTGTCCTTTTATTGTGGTTTTTGACCGAGGGTGCGTGTGGCAATACCGCCGTTATACGCAACATACCCATTTTTCTGTCTCAGGGTTTCCAAATTTATACTGTGCTCTCATGAACAGGTTCAGGACATGATTGCACAACGGACCTCCATGCCAAATCAGAGCAAACGGGAACCAATTACACTCCGGCGGCGTTCTTTGTGCAAACGGAGAACAACATGACACAGATCACGACGCAGATTTTGCGGGGGCATTGGGCCTTAATCCTTTTGACCCTGCTTGCGGTCGTGGCCGCGCTCGATGCGTCCCAAACCCTTGTTGCGCCCTTTGTGTTGGCCTTTGTCTGCGCCGTGGTGCTCTCCCCCGTCTCCGCCTTCTGGGCACGTATCGGCCTGCCGCCGACAGTGGGCGCGCTGTTGAGCTTCGGCTCGGTTCTGAGCCTCTTGGGCGCTTTGGTGTTTTTCACGGAACCGCTCGTCGAACGGGCCTATGCACAAATCCCAAGCATCAAAGCCGAACTGCAAGAGGGCCTCGGCCATCTACGTCAACTCTTTCGCGGCATCAGCGATGTGACGCAGGAAGTGCAAGACACGATCTCACCGGAGAATGCCGCCTCCGAAGACGCGCAGTCCGTGAACCTGCCCTCACTCGGCGATGCTCTCTTTGCCGCGCCGTCTCTGGCGGCTCAGGTTCTGCTCTTTGCAGGGGCGCTGTTCTTTATCCTTCTGTCGCGGGACGAGCTTTATGGGGCCATCTCCAAACTTCATCCGCAAAGCCCCTCTATCGCATGTCTGCGCGACGCGGATGCGCGGGTGTCGCGGTATTTCCTGACCATCACACTCATCAACACCTGTTTCGGCGCCATTGTGGCACTGGCGCTAGCCGCAATCGGCCTGCCCGGTGCGATGCTTTGGGGCGGGATTGCCGCCATGATGAACTTCATTCTCTATGTCGGCCCGGCAATGGTCGCGCTTGTGCTGCTGGTGGCGGGGCTCATGTCCTTTGACGGTGCGTTGTCCTTTGCACCAGCGGCGGCCTTTGTGACGCTGAACATGATGGAAGGACAGTTCATCACCCCCACGCTCGTCGGGCGCCATATGCAGGTCAACCCGCTGCTGGTCTTTCTGTCCCTGTGTTTCTGGCTCTGGCTTTGGGGGCCGCTCGGCGGTTTCATCGCCATTCCGCTGCTGGTCTGGGGGCTGGCCGTGTTCAAAGGGATCGGTCCTGCACCCTGCCCTGACACGTCGCGCCCCTGAGGCCAAATGGCCCCAGAGGCGCTACAGGTCATTCCATCTCGGAAATCCCGCTGTCCGTCTCTGCATCATCGAAATCGGCTATCGGGAAATCCACGATGACACTGTAATGCAGATCATCTTCCTCTACCGTCAACTTACCGCCAAGCTGCTGGGCGAAAGCTTTGATCAGGTTGGACCCAAGCCCCGTGCCGGAGACCTGTTCCGGCGGCACAAGCGCCACACCCTTGCTGTTCTCGATCGCCAGCCGCGCCATGTCAGGGGCGATCTGGGTCAGGCTGACATGGACATAGGGCGCCCCCCCTGTCGGACGCCCGACATATTTCAGCGCATTGGTCGAGGCCTCCGCCGCCAAAAGCGACAAGGGCACCGCCTGATCGGGATAGAGCACAACCGGCTCATAAGTTTCCGCGCTTTTCAGGCCGGTCTCATGACCGACACCGGCGCGGATCAATTTGCCGATTGTGCTGCCCAGCAATTCATCAGCACGCACGCGACCCTCGGTGGTCGTCTCGTAAAGGCTGCGATGAACCGTGGCGATGCTCATCACGCGGCCCTGCACCTCCTTGAGCGCAAAACGCGCCTCGGGCGTCCGCGCCTTGCGCACCTTCATATTCACAATAGAAGCAATGAGTTGCAGATTGTTCTTGACCCTGTGATGCACCTCTTTGAGCAGCACGGATTTGTCGTGGATATTGTCCTCAAGCTCCGCCTCGTCGCGGATCACCGTGTCTGCAAGATCATGCCAAGCCTCGTCGATCTCGCGCAGCTCACGCGGCAGCGCCATGTCTTTCGAGCGGCGGGCGTGGCGTCGGGTTGTGGCAAAATCCCGCATATCGCGGCTGAGGTGGCGGATGTGTTTGATCGCCAGCCGGTGCACTGCGAAATAGGCCACGCCAAGACTGGTGAGCCACATGGCAATCGGGAAGATCATCGGGGTCGTCATGGTGAACCCCGGCGCAACCGACAGGCGTTCACGCGGCCAGCTGCCAATGGCATAAACCTGATTGCGCAGGATCGGAACCACAGCAAAAATTCGTGGTTCTCCATCGTTGGTCGTGCCAAGAAAAGACATGCGATACTGGCCGGTCAGATTGGCCAGAGGGCGCCCCTTGGGCAAACGATCCCGAACATCATCCAAGCCCCCCGCGGCGCTCAGGATTTCGCCTTCTCGATTGAAGGTGATGAGTTCCACAGGACGGTCAACCGGCGCATTGTCCAGCACCATCCGGCTTTCGTTATGCGGCAGGGACACCGCCACATAGCCTGCAAACGCTCCGTCGATACTCACGGGCGAAGACAGGACGATCACTGAGGTTCCACTGATTGGTGCGCTCAGCGTCAGATCGCTGCGCGGAGCGGGGTTTTCGATCATGTCGTGGTAGACTTCGCCTTCGCTAAAGTCATAACCGACCGAGCTTGTCCCGCATTTGAGAATACCATCCAACCCGACAAAACCCGCGAAAGAAAACGCGGGGCTTTGCGCGACAAAGTCCCGAAAAATCTGACTACACGCCGGTGAGTCCGTATCCATCGACGGGATCACCGCGGCCAGCGCATTGGTCGCGCCGAAACCGGAGCGGATAAACCCCTCTTCCCCCGCCGCCGCTTGCGCGGTCAGGGCCAGAAGGTTGCTCTTTGCTCGGTCGTCAGCGGCGTTCGAGAACTGATGCGTCAGCGAGACGGCAATCAACCCGATCGGAAAAAGCGCGATGGAGAGAAGTGCGGCCAGCCGCACGCCCAGCCCGTCGACATACCGCCGCCAGCCCCCACCTTTCACGCGGCATTCCCCCGTCCGGGGATGGCCGAACTCATGACCGCCATGGTTTCCTGATCGGTCAGTTCCAGACTGGCACCTTCCTCCAGTCCCAAAATCCCGACCAAACTCTGACGCGCGCGGTTGACGCGGCTCTTGATCGTGCCCACCGCCACCTCACAGGTCTCTGCAGCTTCCTCATAGGAAAACCCCATCGCACCCACCAGCATCAGCGCCTCGCGCTGTTCGGGTTTGAGTTGAACGAAAGCAGTCTCGAAATCGGCCATCGCAAGACGCCCGTCATGATCCGGCTTCTCCGCAAGTGTGGCCGCAAAGGCTCCGTCCGTGTCCTGCACCTCGCGCCTGTGTTTGCGGCGATCAGAATAGAACGTGTTGCGCAGGATCGTGAAAAGCCACGCCCGCATATTTGTTCCGGCCTGAAAGGATGCCATATTTTTCCACGCCTTGATCACCGCATCCTGCACCAGATCGTCGGCTTGTGAGGAATTACGGGTCAGGCTGAGGGCAAAGGCACGCATGGCGGGCAAATGGGTGACGATCTCTTCGCGCGGATCAAGAGCGCTTTCGTCCTGCGGAGGGCTATCTTTATTTGTCATGCTGGGCGTCCTGCTCCTTGAGTTTCTCAAGCAGGCTCAAGAAGCGGTCCGGAATCTCTTCCTCCAGCGTCTTTTGATATACCCGTCGCAAATTTTCCTCGATTTGCTCGTCAAGCTCGTGTTTTTGTTCGTTCTGCGCCATTGTCTTTCCTGTAACCTGAGCCGTTTCGGGGCGTCTGAGGCCCCTCTCATCCCCATCTCTTCGAATATTAGCCCGAAAAATTTCTACTGTCTTCGGAACCAAACGCTTCGTCTGTGCGTTTGGTTCCGAAGAATTCGAAAAAAGGACGATATTTATGTCGACAGCTGTGAACGAGAAGTCCCTGTCCCTCACCGTGGCCAGCCTTCTGCCCTACCTGCGCCGCTATGCGCGTGCTTTGACTGGAGACCAGCAGACCGGCGACAAATATGCCGCGACGACGCTTGAGGCGCTTTTGAGCGACCGCTCCGTCTTTGAACAGATCAAGAGCCCGAAGGTCGCGCTGTTCCATGCCTTCCATCTGATCTGGTCCAGCGCAGGCGCGCCCACGGGCGAGGACGAAACCGGTCTTGCCAAGCGCGCACAAGCCCATTTGCGACGCCTGACGCCCAACACGCGCGAGGCGCTTTTGCTTCACACGATCGAGGAATTCACCCTTGATGACGTGGCGCAGATCATGGGCAACACCGTCGACGAGGTCGAGCACCTTTTGAGCATTGCCGACGCGGAAATGGCCGAGAGCATTCAGGGCCGTGTGATGGTGATCGAAGACGAGGCCATCATCGCGCTGGACCTTCAGGGCATTGTCTCCGACATGGGCCACCAGATTACCGGCGTGGCCAGCATCGCCAGCGAGGCGGTGACACTCGCCGCCGAGACCAAACCCGATCTGATCCTCTCGGACATCCAACTGGCAGATGGCTCTTCGGGCATCGACGCGGTGAACGCTATTTTGAAAAGCGCCAAGGATGTGCCTGTGATCTTCATCACCGCCTTCCCCGAACGCCTGCTGACAGGCGAGCGACCCGAGCCGGCCTTTGTGATCACCAAACCCTACAGCGAGGATCAGGTGCGCTCTGCCGTGTCTCAGGCGATGTTCTTCTCCAGCACGGAAACGCTTCTGGCCTGACGCTTCATGCCTGACAACGGCTTTGACATTGTGTGAAATGCAAAACGCCCCGTCGATCTCTCGGCGGGGCGTTTTTCTATGTTTTCATAGGGATGCAAGATCGCCTTAAACCGGAGGCTTGCCCCGCACCGCCCGCGCGATCATCGCCACGAGGAACAGCATGATAAAGATAAAGAACAGAACTTGCGCGATCCCTGCGGAGGCGCTGGCGATCCCGCCAAAGCCGAAAACCGCAGCAATAATTGCGACAGCGAGAAAAGTAAGTGCCCAGCCAAGCATGAGTGTCTCCTTCGTTATTTCGATCAATGCGCCTGTTTGGCGCGCTCTGTAGAAGAAACGATCCGCCGCACCCAAAGGTTCCCAAAACTTATTTCGGAACTTTTCGCAGGAGTTGCGCATTGGGTCGGTAACAACGCAATAAAGGAGAACCATCATGGCACGTGCTCAAACCAATGGCACCACGCAAGAGACCTCCGCCGAACTCTCGGCACAGATCGAAACCCTCAAAGCCGATGTGGCCGAGCTGACCAGCACGCTGGCGGACTACGGACGCGCCCGTAAGGATCTGCTTGAACACAGCGCCGAGGAGAGCTTCGACGCGGCCAAACAAAAAGGCGTGGAAACCGCGCAGCAGGCTCGTCAACAAGCACGCGACGCCTATGCAGGTGCCGAAAAGACGGTGCGCGCCAACCCCACCGCATCTGTCGGTATCGCGGCCGGTGTCGGCTTTCTCGCCGGCCTTCTGGCCACCCGCCGGTGAGTCGCGCCATGTTCAGCGCGATGCAATCACATCTGGCTCGGGGCGCACGTCGTGCGGCCTGGGCCACCGCCGGTGGCGGCCTGCTTGCCGTGGGCACGGCGTTTCTCACCGTCGCGGCATGGCTGGTGCTCACCGAGACTCGCGACGCGCAGTTTGCCGCTCTGGTGATCGGGCTGTTCTATGTCGGGGCCGGCCTCGTCGCTCTGGCGCTCGGAACCAAGCGCACCTCCAAGCCCCCGACCACCGCCGCTGCGCCACTCACGCCGCAAGACGGGCAACAAGATGTGTTCGAGCGCATCGCTGCGGCCTTTGGCGAAGGGTTTCAGACAGGCAAAGCCATGAAACGCGCGTCCTCGCGCGCGCCTTGAAAGGTGGCGCTCGCGCTTTTCTTTGTTACTGCCAGTGCCTTCCCCGCGTGCCATCCTACGTCCCGATCCCGAATATCGAGACATGACATAGACGACCAACACCTCCGCCAACCTCCTCCCTGAAAAAAACGCATTTTTCTGCGGCTTTTCTGCATATCACCCCTCAAAACCCCCCACCAACATTCCTATGTCGAAGGTAAGCCTGCACGGCAACGGCGATACAGCACTGGCCAGAGCGGGGGACATTAGATTTGAGCGGAGGAAATTCTTGATGAAAAAAATTCTTGTTGCCAGCGACATGACATCGCGGTCTGACCGGGCTATGGAACGCGCCGTGCAACTTGCAACCCAGCACGGGGCCAAACTGATTGTCACGCATGTGATTGACGATGATCTGCCTAGTCAGGTGGTCGCCCAGATGCGTCAGACGGCAGAAGAAACCCTTGGGGCTATTCTCTCCTTCGACCATGCGCCGAAAGACGCGGAAGTCCGCATTGAAACCGGCGAAACGGTCGAAACAATTTCCGAAACAGCCAATGAGATTGACGCAGATCTCGTTATTCTGGGTATGCACAAACCGCGCCTGTTCTGGGATATGTTCTCCGGCACCACAATGGAACGTCTGGTACGCGCGCAGAGCCGTCCGGTGCTTCTGGTCCGCGACCCTGTGACCGGCCCGTATAAATCGGTGCTTTGCGGGATCGACCTCTCGCCCTCCTGCCTTGCGGCGGGCAAAGCCGCGCTGGAGATCGTACCCGAGGCGAAGTTCGCCACATTCCATGCGGTCCATATCCCCTACCGCGGGATGCTCGCCCCCGAAGCCAGCGAGAAACAGCTCGCGCCTTTCGTCAAGGATGCCAATGCAGAGCTGGACAAATGGTGGGAAAGCTCGGCCATCCCCAAAGGCCTGCCCAAACCGACGGTCACGCCCTCCAGCGTCCAGGACGCCTTCCAAGGGGCTATGGAAGAGTCCGAAGCCGATCTCTTTGCTCTGGGCGCACACGGGCGGATGCCACTGTCCCCGACCCTCTTGGGCGGGTTCACCGAATACCAGATCCGCAACCCGCGCACTGACCTTCTGATCGTGCGCGACTGATCCGCGACCCGATCACAAGACCCGTCCTCACGCACCGGCACCGCCGGACTACGGGCGGGTCTTTTTTTTGCAAAATTCGAACGTCAGGGCGTAAAAATCGCTTTTGGCATGGATTGCGCCCCCTGTTCGGCGTAGAGGTGGGTCACGGGTTCTGGTTATTTCGCACGGGGCGCATGCTCCCTTGGCGATGTCCTGCGATCAGAGGCCGCGAACATACGTCGCCTGCCTTCTCTGATCCCACGGACACGGAAAAAGGCACGCAAGGATCACAGCGCGCTTTACCCCCGTGCCTTCTAAGGATCACATCAGATGAAAACAGTTCCCAAACCGACCACGGATGACGCGCTTATTCAGGCCTTTCTCGACAAGGGCGGCAAGGTCAAAAAGGGCGAAACCAAGCCCCAGCCCCATGACCTCGGCCTGAGCAAGAATGTCTGGGGCAACAAGCTCACCAAAGAAGAAAAAGCCGCCCGCGACGCGGTGGATGTCGAGACCGCAAAACTCAAGAAATGAGCCCGCGCGCACGTCAAAGATGCGCCATCACAGCGCGTCTTTGAGCACCTGCAGCACCGCCTCGCGCGACACATCGGCGGTCACGAAAGCCGACCCGATGCCGCGCGCCAGAATAAAGCGCAACTGGCCGTCGACGACCTTTTTGTCCTGCGCCATAAGATCGACCAGAGCCTCGGCGGATGGAAGGTCGCCCTCGATATCCGAGAGGTCGCATTTCATCCCCATCGTCTTGAGATGTGCCCGCACGCGGCTCGGCGCTTCTTGCGAACACAGGCCAAGACGGGACGACAGTTCAAACGCCAGAGCGCAACCGATCGCCACGCCTTCTCCGTGCAGCAAACGGTCGCCATAGCCGGTCGCCGCCTCCAGCGCGTGACAGAAGGTATGGCCGAGGTTGAGCAGCGCACGGTCGCCCTGCTCCGTCTCGTCCCGCTCGACAATGTCGGCCTTCATCTGCACAGACCGCCGCACCGCTTCGGCACGCAGGGCCATATCCCCTGCCGCCAGCGCGAGGCCGTTCTCTTCGAGCCATTCAAAGAACGCCTCATCACCCAGAAGCCCGTATTTCTGCACCTCTCCATACCCCGCAAGGAAATCGCGCGGGGTCAATGTGCCGAGAATGGAAATGTCGGCCAGCACCAGAGAGGGCTGATGGAACGCGCCGATCAGGTTCTTGCCCTGCGGCGCATTGATCCCCGTCTTGCCGCCCACAGAACTGTCCACCTGCGCCAGCAGCGTGGTGGGGATTTGCACGAACCGCACCCCGCGCCGCAGCACGGAAGCGGCAAATCCGGCCAGATCACCGATCACACCGCCGCCGAAGGCCACAACGATGTCCTTGCGCTCGCATTTCTCCTCCAAAAACCACTCGACCGCGCGGGTGAACTGCGGCCACGCCTTGGTGCTTTCTCCTGCCGGCAGAGCCAGAGCGACCATCTCGATCTCTTGCGCCGCCAGCCCCGCACGCAGGGTATCAAGATGCAGCCCTGCCACGGTCTCGTCGGTCAGCACGAAAACCTTTTTCTTCGTGCCCAGAAGCGGCGCGATATGTGCACCGGCCTGCGCCACCAGACCCTCGCCGATCCGCACATCATAGGCGCGATCCCCCAAAGGCACATGGACGGTTACATAGCTCATTGATCTTCCTCCAGAATACCACCGTGGGCGGACAGCGCCTCGACCACTTTTCCTGCCATTGCTTCAATCGACAGTTTGGGGGCCGCTGTGACCACGATACCGGCCTGCGCATAAAACGGTTCGCGCTCGGCCACCAACGCCTTGAGCGTCTCGTATGGGTTGTCGGTGCGCAGCAAAGGCCGCGTGTTCTTGTGTCTTACACGGCTCCACAACAGATCGAGATCGGCCTTCAGCCACACGGCCACACCTTTCTCGGCAATCATGTCACGATTGGTCTGCGACAGGAACGCCCCGCCGCCCGTGGAGAGAATCGCGCGCTCGTTCTCCAGCAGCCGCCCGATCACTTCGGTCTCGCGGCTGCGAAAGAACGCTTCGCCATGTTCGGCGAAAATCTCGGCAATGCTCCTGTCGGCGGCTTTGACAATCTCCGCATCCGAATCCAGAAACGGCACCCCAAGTCGGGCCGCCAGCGCCTTGCCCACAGCGGTTTTCCCTGCGCCCATCATACCGACCAGCGCCACGGTTTTCTTCAATCCCCGCGCGTTACGCCGCGTGCTGCCTCCGTCTTCGCCCTGTGCCATTGTCCTCGCCATCACCGGCCCATCCCGCGCATTTCCGATCCTGCCACCGCCTCATGATCCGCCTAACGATCCCGAAGCGCGGCAAAATCCTGCCTATCAAAATTTCGTTCCTTCAATGGCGTGATCTTACAAAAAATGCCATATATAAAACCAAGAAAACCGAACACAGGCGGAAAAACCGCGAAAAACCACTTGTGTGACCGGATATAAAACAGCCCGTGACGGGCGTGATTGGAGGCAGTCCACCTTGCGTAAATTCCTGTTTCGACTACTTGCCATCCTTATCCTTCTGGGCCTGATCGGCTTTGTCGGATTTGCCTATGTCGGCGACTTGTCGCCCGAGCGCACAGAGCAGACGATTCCCACGGAGATCGAACTGAAGTGATCGCAGTCAGGCTCTTCTCGCGGCGTGTTCCTGCCGTTCTCGGCACAATGTTGCTCGTGACCCAGCCGGTTTGGGCGCAGACCAATGACACTGGGGACAAGCCCCTTTCCGCCATCGACTGGCTTTCTGACACGTTGGACGCGCCGCGCCCGGCGAGCCCTCCTGCACCCAGTGACATTGCCGAGAGCGCCCTGCCCGAAAATGTGACCGTTCTGCCGCTGGATGCGCCGGACCCGGATGCGGCAGGTTTGTTGCCCAGCTCGGTCACCGGCCTGCCGCGTGCGCTCTGGGGCGGCTCCACCGCCAGCGACATTGCACGCCGTATCAGCACCATCGCGACGCGGCCCGACCTGCTACCGGCCTCGCGGCGTCTGCTCAACACGCTGGTTCTGGCCGAACTGGATCCGCCTGTGCTGTCCGATCGCGACGGGCGACTGTTTCTTGCCCGTGTGGACGCGCTTTTGACACAAGGGCTTCTGGAAGAAGCCGATGCGCTGATGGAACTGGCGGGGCTGAACTCACCGGAAATTTTCCGCCGCTCCTTTGACACCAAACTGCTTCTGGGCACAGAGGACGACGCCTGTGACCGTCTCACCCACACGCCCGGCCTGTCGCCCACCTTGCAGGCGCGTATCTTCTGCCTTGCCCGCAGCGGCGACTGGGATGCCGCCGCACTGACACTGGAGACCGGTGAAGCGCTGGGGCTTATTCGCGAGAGCCAAGGCGAGCTTCTGGCCCGTTTTCTCGACCCCGAGATTTTCGAAGGCGACCCGCCCCTGCCGCTGCCCGACAATCCGACGCCGCTGACCTTCCGCCTGATGGAGGCCATTGGTGAGCCGCTGCCCACAAGTTCGCTGCCTCTGGCCTTTGCCCAAAGCGATCTGCGGGCCAGTTCCGGCTGGAAGGCCCGCGCCACGGCGGCCGAACGTCTGGCCCGCGTCGGAGCACTGTCGCCCAACCGCTGGCTCGGCATCTGGTCCGAACATCTTCCGGCAGCCTCCGGCGGCATCTGGGACCGGATCGACGCCTTGCAGAATTTCGAGACGTCTCTAGCGACCAACGACCCCGAAGCTGTAGCCAAGACCCTGCCGCCCGTCTGGGACACAATGCGGGCGTCGGGGTTGCAGACCGTTTTTGCCGAACTCTACGCCACCCCGCTCTCCAGCCTGCCCTTGAGCGGCGAGGCTTCCGAGATCGCGTTTGAAGTGGCGCTTTTGTCGCCGGACTATGAAAAAATCGCCCTGACATGGGGACCGCCACTGACAAAGGATCAGGTGTTTTTACACGGCATCGCCACAGGTGATTTGCCGACCCAAAGACAGAGCGACGCCCAAGCCCGCGCCATCGCGCAAGGGTTTCGCGCCACAGGCATTCCGGTGCGGCTGTCCTCGCTTGTCACGGAGAAACGGCTGGGCGAAGCCATCCTGCGTGCCATCGAGTTGCTCGAAGGCGGTGCTGCGGGTGATCTGGACGAATTATCCGATGCGATCCAGTTTTTCCGCGCCATCGGCCTTGAGGCCACCGCACGGCGGGCGGCTTTGGAGCTTTTACTGCTGGAGCGGCGCGGATGAGCCGCGATCACAGCTGGATTTCGCGCTTTGCCGAGGCGCAGCTGGCAGAACTGGGCGCAGCCGAGAACACGCGCGAATCCTACGGGCGTGACCTGCTCGGATTCTCGGACTGGCTGGCGCAGCGCGGACTGGATTTCACCACGGCCTCTCGCGCCGATATCGAGGACTATCTCGTTGCCTGCGAAGCCGAAGGGCTGGCGCAGTCCACCCGCGCGCGGCGGCTCTCGTCGATCAAGCAACTCTACCGCTTTGCCTTTGAAGAGGACTGGCGCACAGACAACCCCGCAATCCAGATCAAGGGACCGGGACGCACGAAACGTCTGCCGAAGACCCTCACGGAAGACGAGGTGTCGCGGCTTCTCGATGCGGTGAAGGAGGTGGGCCGGACGCAGGCCGACCGGACGCGCAACATTTGCCTGATGGAGCTTTTATACGCCACAGGTATGCGGGTGTCGGAACTGGTCTCCCTGCCCGTCTCGGCCACGCGCGGCGATCCGAGGATGCTTTTAATCCGCGGCAAAGGCGGCAAGGAACGCATGGTGCCCCTGTCCGATCCGGCCCGCGCAGCCCTCAGGGAGTGGCTTGAGATGCGCGACGAGGTGGAGGACCTCGCCAAGCAGGAAAAGGGCACAAAGCCCTCCGCCTTTCTCTTTCCCTCGCGCGGCAAGGCCGGACATTTCACCCGCATCCGGTTTTATCAGCTCATCAAGGACATCGCCGTGAAAGCCGGTGTCAGCCCGTCGAAAGTCACCCCGCACACGCTGCGCCACGCGTTTGCGACGCATCTTCTGGCCCACGGTGCGGATTTGCGCGCGATCCAGACGCTTTTGGGCCATGCGGATCTCTCGACGACAGAGATTTACACCCATGTGCTGGACGAGAGACTGAAAGAGCTTGTGCTCACCCATCACCCGCTAGCCGGAGACTGACAGGCGGGAAAACTGCGCAACGCGGTGTCAGCTTTCCTCGTCGGTCCAGACCTCGAACCCGGCCAATTCGTTCTGTCCGAATGACTGGAGCATCGGCACATCCGCCGCATCACGGCCCCGCGCCATGAGCACCCGTCCGATCCGAGGCATATTGTTGCGCGGATCATAGACATACCACGCCCCGTCGAGCCAGACCTCCATGAAGGCCGCAAAATCACCCGGCGGATAGGGCGGCGCCATGCCGATATCGCCCAGATAGCCGGTGCAATAGCGGGCCGGAATATTCATGCAGCGGCAAAAGGCGATGGCCAGATGCGTGTAGTCGCGGCAGACGCCGACGCCTTCGCGGTATGCTTCGGAGGCCGAGCGCGTGGAGCGGGCCTGCATGTAATCGAAAGTGATGTGGTTATGCACGAAATCGCAGATCGCCTGCACCCGTGCTGCCCCCGGAGGTGTGTGCTCGAACAGGCGCCATGCTTCGTTGGACAGAATATCCGTATCGCAATAGCGCGAGCCCAGCAGGAAGGGCATGGTCTCGTCGGGCAAGAACTGCACCGGCGTTTGGCCAAGCGACAGCGGCGGCTGGACATCCGGCAGGCCATCGTCGCGAATGACCGCCTGTGTGCCAATACTGAACGCCCCCTGCGGGGCGACAAAGCGCGTGCACCAGTTTCCGAAACCGTCCCGATAGGCGGTCAAGGGCACCGGCGGGGTCGTAACCAGATGATCCGGATACTCCAGATCGCTGGCTCGTGAGAAATGCACATTGAGAAGCGCAATCATCGGGGTTGGCTGGGGGAGGTTAAGGTCGAACCGACAGCCAAGACGTATCCGCATCATGGGTCTCCTGTGGTATTATTTGCGTTTGGGATCAAAGCGCGTCCACTGTTTGCGGCGCTCGGCCCCTTCTGGCGCGAAAGACGTGTCGAAAATCGACTGGCGCTTCGGCGCTTCCTTGGATTTCGGCGGCACGGCGCGTTTTTCCGCGCCCTTGCTGGCGTCAGACTTGTCGCCGGATGTGGTCGGATTGGCGGGTTTAGAGGTGGTCATGGAAACTGTCCTTTGAAAAAGCGAAAGAGAAACGAGGCCGGATCAACAGGCTTGAGCACACAGACGGGCGGCTCAAGGGCGGGAGGTCACGGGCAGCAAGCGACACAGAAAGAAAACGATACAGAAAGTCCGGCACGTTATCCGGGCTCCCAAAGGGACCAAAACGACGCGTATCCCGCACGGCCATCGGCCAAGGGGCGCATCAAGGAACGGTGCATGGTGCAATCATAGTCCGACATGACGGAAATAGCGAGGACAGAATATGATCCACCTCTTGCACAGAAGGCCCCGCGTGCCCATAACCAACCCATGACAGAGACCACGCTTTTAGACGCCGCATTCTGGATCACCGCCGCAGCTATTGTGGCGCTTTTGCTCATGTCCGGATTCTTTTCCGGCTCGGAGACCGCGCTGACGGCGGCCTCGCGCGGAAAACTGCGCGCGCAGGCCGACAAGGGCGACAAGGGCGCCGAACGCGCGCTGGAGATCACCGACGACAGTGAACGCCTGATCGGCTCGGTGCTTTTGGGCAACAACCTTGTGAATATTCTGGCCACTTCTCTGGCGACAGCGATGTTCACCAAGCTGTTCGGCCAGAACGGCGTGGCGCTTGCGACCCTGATCATGACCGTTCTGGTGCTGATCTTTGCCGAGGTGCTGCCCAAGACCTACGCCATCACCAACCCCGAAACCGCCGCCTCGCGCGTTGCCGGACCGATCTCCCTGATTGTCAAAATCTTCGCCCCTGTGGTGGGATTCGTGCGCCTTCTGGTGCGCGGCATTTTGCGTCTGTTTGGCGTTCAGACCGACCCCGAAGCCGACATTCTGGCCGTGCGCGACGAGATTGCGGGGGCCATTGCTCTGGGCCATGTTGAAGGTGTGGTGGAAAAGGAAGACCGCGACCGTTTGCTTGGCGCACTGGATCTGGGTGAGCGCACGGTTGAGGAGATCATGCTCCACCGCTCGAAAATCGAGATGGTCGATGCCGATCTTCCCGCCGCAGAAATTCTCGAACGCTCGCTCAAAAGCCCGCACACGCGCCTACCGCTTTACCGCGGGGATCAGGAAAACATCGTTGGCGTTTTGCACTCCAAAGACCTGCTGCGCGGGATGCATGCCCAGCGTATCGCCCATGAAAGCGAAGACCCGCATATGACGGTGGATTTTCACGATTTCGACGTGATGGCCGTGGCGATGGAACCGTATTTCGTGCCGGAGACCACGACGCTCGACGACCAGATGCGGCAATTCCTGAAACGCCACACGCATTTTGCGCTGGTGGTGGATGAATACGGCTCTTTGCAAGGCCTGATCACGCTGGAAGACATTCTCGAAGAAATCGTGGGCGAGATCACCGACGAGTTCGACCAGTCCGAAGACGTGCCGAAACAATCGGGCGAACCCGGCGAATGGGAAGTTGATGGCGGCATGACGATCCGCGACTTCAACCGCTGGACCGAATGCAACCTCTCCGACGAGGAAGCCAACACAATCGCTGGTCTGGTGATCCACGAAGCCCAGACCATCCCCAATGCCGGACAGGTGTTCTCCTTCCACGGCTACCGGTTCGAGGTGGTTGAACGCATCGAGAACCGCATCACGAAACTCAAAATCCGCCCTCTAGGAGACATGTAATGCTGTCCTATCAACACGGCTTTCACGCCGGTAATCTGGCGGATGTCCAAAAACATGCGCTTTTGGCCACGATGCTCGATTACCTGACACGCAAGGACAAACCCCTGTCCTATATCGAGACCCATGCAGGCCGCGCACTCTACGATCTGGCCGGCTCACAGGCCCAAAAAACCGGCGAAGCGGCCCAAGGCATCGAAAAGGTGGCCGACTGGTTCAAACCGTCCCACCCCTATGCCCGCGCCCGCAAGGCCATTGCCGAGACCCATACGCGCAACATCTACCCCGGCTCTCCGGCCATTGCGCAGGCGCTGTTGCGCGACACGGACCAACTGCATCTGGCGGAATTGCATCCGACCGAATTTGCCGAGCTCAAGGCCAACACCGCCGCCTCTCCGAGCTTTGCCGGTCTGCATATCAAGCAACAAGACGGCATCCAATTCGCGCAGTCCATCTGCCCGCCGGAGCCGAAACGCGGGCTTATGCTGATTGATCCTTCCTACGAGATCAAAAGCGATTTCGAGACACTGCCCAGCACGATCTACAAGCTGCACCGCAAATGGAACGTGGGCATCATCGCGCTCTGGTATCCGATCCTGAAAAACGGCACACATCTGCCGCTGGTCGAGGGCATGAAATACGCCAATTTCCCCGGCTGCCTGCACACAGAGGTGCGGTTCAAACCGGCGCAAAAGGGCCACGGGATGCATGGCTCGGGTATGTTCATCATCAACGCCCCTTACGGGTTGGCAGAAGAGGCGGCGCGGCTGACCGGATTGTTCAACCGCCTGTAAGGGTCACCTCCCGAGCGGATCAGCGGGCTTTGAATAGCCCGCCCAGAATCCCGCGCACAATCTTGCGCCCCGTGGTGCCGGTCAGTTCCTTCATCACCATTTTGGTGACTTCGGAGCCAAAGGATTTCTCGCTCGACTTGCGCGATGATGTCTTGGTGGCCTTGCGACTGTAATTTGTGCCGTCATAGCGTCGGGCCTTGGAAAACTCGCGGGCCAAGGCCTCGCGCCCTTTGACCTCGCCCTCGGCCTCTTCTTTCGCCTCAAGCTCCTCCGCCGCTTTGGCCGCAGCCTCCGCGCGCGCATTGAGCATCTCGAAGGCGCTTTCGCGGTCCAGAACCGTCTCGTATTTTCCGGCCACCGGCGAGGCGGACAAGACCCCTGCCCGCTCTGCCGCTGTGATCGGTCCAAGCTGCGAGGACGGCGGGCGGATCAAGGTGCGTTCCGAAATCCCCGGCACGCCCTTGGCCTGCAGAAACGAGGTCACCGCCTCGCCCGTGCCCACCTCTTTGATCGCGGTTTCCACCTCGAACCGCGGGTTCGGACGATAGGTCTCCGCCGCACGGGACAGCGCCTTTTGATCGCGCGCCGTAAAGGCCCGCAGCGCATGTTGCACACGGTTGCCCAACTGGCCGAGAATGTCTTCGGGAATGTCATCCGGATTTTGCGTGACGAAATAGACGCCGACGCCTTTGGAACGGATCAGACGGGCCACCTGCTCGACCTTGTCGACCAGAGCCTTGGGCGCGTCATCGAACAGCAGGTGGGCTTCGTCAAAGAAGAACACCAACTTCGGCTTGTCGGGATTGCCGATCTCCGGCAGTTCCTCGAACAATTCGGACAAGAGCCACAAAAGGAAGGTCGCATAAAGCCCCGGCGAGGACATGAGCGTGTCGGCGGCCAGTATATTGATCCGCCCCCGCCCGTCCTCATCGGTGCGAATGATGTCGTTCAGATCCAGCGCAGGTTCTCCGAACAGCTTGGCCCCGCCCTGATTTTCCAGCACCAGAAGATCGCGCTGGATCGCCCCGATGGAGGATTTCGCGATATTGCCATAGCGCAGGGTCAGCTCATCCGCATTTTCCCCGCACCAGACCAACAAGGCCTGAAGGTCTTTCAGGTCCAGCAAAGGCAAGCCCTGTTCATCCGCCACACGGAAGGCGACGTTGATCACCCCCTCTTGCGCCTCGGTCAGCCCAAGAAGCCGCGAAATCAGCAAGGGGCCCATCTCCGCCACCGTGGTGCGGATCGGGTGGCCCTGTTCTCCGAACAGATCCCAGAAGGTGACTGGAAAGGCTTCGTAGCTGTAACGGTCCGCAAATCCGATGGTTCCGGCACGCGACATAAAGGCGTCATGCAGCTTGCCCTCGGCGCTACCGGACTTGGCTAGCCCCGACAGATCACCTTTGACGTCCGAGAGGAATACAGGCACACCAGCCTTGGAAAAGCTCTCCGCCAGAATTTGCAAGGTCACGGTTTTCCCCGTGCCCGTCGCCCCCGCGATCAGCCCGTGGCGGTTACCGTATTTCAGCAAAAGCTCCTGCGCCTCGCCATAGCCTTCGCCGCCGCCACCCACGAAAATGCGATCCATCTGACCTCTTCCTCTGTCATCTTACCGGCGCGTCTTGTGATTCCCCGCCAAAAGGCCAGAAAATTCAAACGCGTATGTCCCTACAATACAAATTTAACCACTTCGTGCCAGTCTATAGACATCCGGACCACCTCTTCGGTGCGGATTGACTTCCTCCCTGTCAGACTGGCCGCCCGGGGTATTGTCTCCGGTGCGGTTCTTTTTCGCTACTCCTGTGTTTGGATACCATCGACCGTTCGCAATCCGCTCGCCTCGCAAGCGCGTGAACAGGCGTCGCAGCCGAGAGGGACTGCTTAAAGAAGAGGCAAAACCCGCTCTTTTGATCATATAGCCCTGTCCCAGACCTTAATTTTTCGTTGACGGTCGAAAAATCCTGTCATAGCGTTATTTCTATAAGTCGGCCAAGTCCGACGGGGAGAGATATATAGAAATCATATGATTTCAAAAGATCGTTACGATCCATGAAAGCCTCGGTCATGCCGGGGCTTTTGTTGTTGGACTTTGTGTCTCAAATAAAGCCACGCGCAAAGCCGCCAGAAACCGCGCAGCGGATCCACGCGATACATCAACGCAAACCATCACCGAGAAACGGGCACAGACGGGGCAAGACCAGACAGGCGAAGCCTTGCCATGCCGCCCCTGCTTCACGAAAATATTCTCCATGCCCCCCTGACAGACCTCCGGCCCCATGTTAGAGCAAAGGGTGAATTTTCAACAACGCATGGACGGATGATGTTTTCCATCTCTCACAAGATCACCTCCCTCACCTCCGCCACCCTCTTGGCTCTCAGCGTCGCAATGCCCTCTATGGCACAGGATGCAGGGCTCTCAACCGGGACGCCAATCGAAACGAACACTGTCGGACGCGCCTACACGCTTGAGACTCATGGCGATTGGGAAGTGCGTTGTATCAACGCCCCTGAAGGTCAGGTCGATCCGTGCAGCCTCTACCAGCTGCTGAAAGACGAGGACGGCACCGAAGTGGCCGAAGTCGCTCTGTTCCATGTCGGCAGCGAAGAGGTGGAAGCTGCGGCAACCTTCACCACGCCGCTGGAAACCCTTCTGACCGCGCAGCTTGCGCTGTTTGTCGACGGGGAAAACGGTCGCCGCTACCCGTTCCAGTTCTGCAATCGCGTCGGATGCTATGTGCGCGCGGGTCTGACCTCGGATGATGTCGCCTTGCTGAAAAAAGGCGCCGAAGGTCTTGTCGGCATCGTGCCTGTGGGCCGCACCGAGGAGCCTGTCCGTCTCAAACTGTCGCTCACCGGCTTTACGGCGGGGTATACGAAAGTGACCGAGCTCAATGAAGCCGCGAAAAACGGCGAAGGCCCCTCTGCGCCGGACGAGATCGAAAACACAGAAGAGGCACCTGCGGAGTAACCCCTCCGGCAGAAGCCTGAAAACAGAGAACGCCGCGCGGGAGAAATCCGGCGCGGCGTTTTTCATGAGCTTATCACAAAGATCAGGCGGCTGTGCTCAGGAGGCTTTCTTCAGCGCCAGAACCGCATTCAACCCGCCAAAGGCAAAGGCGTTGGACAGGGCCACCTCGACCTGCGCCTCGCGCGCCACATTGGGCACCACGTCGAGCGCACATTCAGGATCGGGTTCTTCGTAATTGATCGTCGGCGCGATGATCCCGTCCCGCAGCGCCATGATACAGGCCAGTAACTCGACTGCACCGGTGCCGCCAATCAAATGGCCGTGCATGGATTTCGTCGAGGAGATCATGATGTTGTCGGCATGTGCGCCCAAAGCATCCGCCACAGCGGCACATTCGGTTTTGTCATTGGCCGCCGTGCCCGTGCCATGCGCATTGATATAGCCGACAGCGGAGGCATCCACCTGCGCATCATTCAAAGCGCCGGAGATCGCCCGCGCTGCGCCCTGTTTGGAAGGCATCACGATGTCGGAGGCATCAGACGTCATGGCAAAACCGATCACCTCAGCCAGAATTTCCGCGCCGCGTTTCTTGGCGTGCTCGTATTCCTCGAAGACGAACACCGCCGCGCCCTCGCCCTGCACCATGCCGTTGCGGTTCATGGAGAAGGGACGGCAGGCGTCTTTCGACATCACGCGCAGACCTTCCCAAGCCTTGACCCCGCCAAAGCAGAGCATCGACTCGGAGCCGCCTGTGACCATCGCCGTGGACATGCCGCAGCGGATCATGTTGAATGCCTGCCCCATCGCATGGTTCGACGACGCACAGGCCGTCGCCACGGTGAAGGACGGGCCTTTCAGGTTGTAGGCCATAGAGACATGGGAACAGGCCGCGTTGTTCATGAGCTTCGGCACCACAAAGGGATGCACGCGGTTCTTGCCCTCTTCATAAACCACACGGTAGTTGTCATCCTGCGTGGTCAGACCGCCGCCGGACGTGCCAAGGATCACACCGGAGCGGGTCGCCAGATCGCCGATAAACTCCAGACCGGATTGCCGGATCGCCTCTTCAGCCGCGACCAAAGTGAACTGCGTGAACCGATCGTAAAGCGCCATTTGCTGACGGTTGAACCGCCCCTCGGCATTCCAACCGTGAATCTGCCCGCCGATCTTGATCGCCAAACGGTCCACATCACGAAATTCGAGATCGGACACGCCGTTTTTACCCTCGGCCATCGCGGCCAGAGTGGTGGGGACATCAAGCCCGAGCGCATTGACCGTGCCAGCGCCGGTGATCACGACACGCTTCATGATTTCTGATCTGCGATCAAGGCTTCGACCGCTTTGACAATGGCCGAGACAGAGGAAATGTCGAATTCCGACTGCTCCGGCTCGTTGGCATTGAACGGCACGGAAATATCGAAGGTTTCTTCAATAGCGAAAATACTTTCGACCAATCCGAGACTGTCGATCCCCAGCGCTTCGAGAGATTGATCCATCGACACATCGGACGGGTCCAGAACGGCCTGCTCCGCGATGATCTCGATGATTTTCTCTTTCACATCCGACATATGATCCCCTCCGATAAAGGTTTGTTGAGTGCCTTTAACCTTTCACGATGAACTTGGGCACAAGTTGTTTGTGAAAGGCTCCCTGCATCAATACGTTATACCGTGCTTCCCGAAGTTCTGTGGTTTAAGGTGTTCGAGAAACGCTTTAGTCCGAATTTTCCGCCTTTGGAACAGGTTTTTGTGACAGTTCCTTATGATGTGACGCGACGATGCAGTGCACTCACGCTTTCCCTTTGAGTTTAGAGAGCATACGCGGCAAACGACGCAGCGCCTTATACATCTCCACATGGGTTTGCATCGCCACCGCAGGATAGCCCATCATCGCCTTGCCCTTGGGCACATTGGACAAAACGCCCGTGCCCGCGCCGATGATGGCTCCCTGCCCGATGGTCAGGTTGTCCGCCGCGCCCGCTTGCCCGCCCATGACACAGAAATCACCGATCACCGTGGAGCCGGCAATCCCGACCTGCCCGCAAAGCAGACAGTGGTTGCCGACCACGACGTTGTGGCCAATGTGAACCTGATTATCGAGCTTCGTGCCGTTGCCGATGCGGGTGGCGCGAATGGTGCCTTGATCAATGGTGACATTGGCCCCAAGCTCGACATCATCCCCGATCACAACCGACCCGATCGAGGCAATCCGCATCCATGCCTGCCCTGCGGCCTCAACCGTTTCTCCAAGGCTTTCGCGGGCTTCTTCCACCGCAGATTTCTCCTGCGTGACAAAGGAAAATCCATCCGCGCCAATCACACCACCGGGTTGCGCGATGAGCCGGTCGCCGATTGTGGCTCTGGCCCCGATCTTGACGCCGGAATGGATCAAGGCATCGTCGCCAATCGTCACCCCCGCCCCGATAGACACCTGCGGCGCAATCCGTGCGTTCCGCCCGATCCTGGCCCCCTTGCCGATCACCACCAGCGGACCGATGGCCGCGCCCTCTGCGATCTCTGCCGTCTCATGGATCACCGCCGTTGGATGGATCCCCGGCTCAAGCCCAAGCCCGTGATCGAAACTGGCCGTCACGCCAGCCATAGCCAGACGTGCGCGTTTGACAAGGATGGCCGCCTTGAGGCCCAATGACTGCCAATCCGCCCCATCCCAAAGCACAGCCGCCTGCGCCTCGCCCTTTGCAATCAACTCGGCAAAGCGCGGGTCCATCGCCAGCGCCAGATCCGTCGCCCCCGCATCTTGCGGCTCGGAGGCCCCATGCACGACAATACCGCCATCTCCGGCGAAAGGCGCGTTCAGGGCGGTGGCAAGCTCTGCAATGGTGATGGGCATAGGGTCTCTCCGGTTGAATTGCCGAAGACATAAGCACTTTCTCGAGCTTTGAAAAGGAAGGGCGTCCAAGGATTTCCCCTGAACGCCCTCATGTTTCAGCACTGTTGCAATCTCTTGATCAGAGCGCGCCGTTATCCGCCGACAGAGCGCAGTTGCACGCCTTTGTTTTGCAGCGCAGCCCAGATTTTCGCATCCCGCCCATAGATATCACGACGATATTCCATGCCGCCTTTCGGCTTGCTCACAGCGGTGCGGTAGATCAGGTGCACCGGCACATGCTTTTCGAGAGGCACCACGGATTCGACACCCGATTTCAGCTTGGCCTGAAAGAAGCCTTCCGGATCGGAGGTTTGCTTGGCCAAAAGCGCATAGGCGAAATCGAAGGGCTGTTGTAGGCGGATACAGCCATGCGAGAAGGCGCGCACTTCGCGGCCGAACAGGCTCTTCGACGGGGTGTCATGTAGGTAGATGTTGTATTTGTTCGGGAACATGAACTTCACCAGCCCGAGCGCATTGCGGTTCGACGGCGGCTGTTTCAGATTGAACGGGAAGCTGCGGGACGTGTATTGCGAGAAATCCACATTGGCGCGGTTCACCGTCCGGCCCCGACTGTCCACAAGGCGCAAATGGCCTGCGGCATTCGGGTTTTTCTGCATCATCGGCAGATATTCCTTAACCGCAATCGAGCGCGGCACATTCCACGTCGGATTGATAACCAGATGCTCCATCTCGTCGGAGAACTCAGGGCTACGGCGGTCGCCAACATTCTGCCCGATCACCGAACGCGTCTCGAAGGTCACACGCCCGTCGTCGATAATCTTCGCGGAGAAATCCGTCAGATTGACCCAGACGTGGCGTTCACCCAAAGGCATATTGATCCAGCGCTCACGCTCAAGCGCCACGAGGATCGAAGCAAGGCGTTTTTCCGGACCGACATTGACCTCGTCCAGCGTGGCTTTGCCCGCCACACCGTCCGCCGTCAAACCGTGGTCCATCTGGAATTGCTGCACCGCCTTTTGCATCTTGGCATCATAAGTGGTCGCCGCAGAGCGCGGCAGGTAGCCCATAGCCATCAGACGATTGCGCAGGATGACGACTCCATTGCCGCTGTCACCGGGTTCATATTTCGAACCGGGCACGGTCTGGCCCCAGCCGCCCTTGCCCAGAACCTGTTCCAGATTGGCTTTTTCCTTGAGCAGACGCGCATATTCCGGCGAGCTGGGTTCCAGCTTGCGCAGGTAGGCCTGCGGATTGGATTTGGTGAAATTCGTCAGAACCGCAAGACCATCGCGGTAAGGCACCTGACGCACCAGACCGGAATCGATGCGGGACGGGACCAGTTGGCCGGTCTGGATGTCTCGGGCGTAGTCGAGGAAAAGCTGTGCCATCGCCACTTCGGCGCGGCCCAGATCACGGTCGGATTTGATCGCGCGCAGATTGGCGACGAGAAGCGAGGTGTCATAGGGCGCAAGCCCCTTGGCCGGCGCGGCATTCACCGCCCGCAGCAGCGCCTGACGCCGCGCCTTGGCCCGTGCGGAATTGTCCGTGAAAACCGGTTTATAGCCGTTGGCGCGGTAGAATTCGGAGAGCACCTTTGAAGATGATGCAGCCTCGGCCACCGATTGCATAAAGGCGCTGACCTGTTGCGCCTGCACCGGCGCAGGGGCCAGAACAAGCGGTGCGCCAGTCAGGGCGAGCGACATGGCCAGAAGCCCCGCCTTCAGCGATTTGTGAGCAAAGCGTGGCTGCGACAGCCGGGAAACCGGAAAAAACAACATATGTATCCTCGAAAGATGTTCAGCAGTCAGTTGGCCCAGAATTACATCAATTCCGCGCAGTGCGGCAGAGCAAAGTATAGAGCGCCGCGCCCCTGTGCCAAAAGAACAACAGGTCATGCGAAAGGGAAAGCAGCCGGATTTTTCCCCTTAAATCCGGTGTTTCCCATGCCTCTTCGAGAAACGACGCGCTCCATTTCTGACGGTCAGTCTCGCCCCCATTCTGCCCGCGCCTCCTAGTGGACCGACGCGGGATATGGCCTGAGATTAAGGATTTATAAAGGAATTTGCGCAAAAACCCGCCGATTTAACCCATTCTTAAGAGAAGTGACCAAACCGGCGCTTGGCCGGAGAATCGCAATGTGCCATAAACACCGCAGAACCACAGCAATGTGGCTCTCATACAGGAGTTTCGACGCCGGATTACGCTCGACGGGCACAAAACCGGCACACGATCTAACAAAATTGTGATTGCGCAGCACCGCTATGTTTCGCAGCACAAGGCCGAAAAAAGAGGCAAAAATGCCTTCAGCAGGTCAAAATCGTGTCGAAAATTCTGGCTAATGTGGTCGGCGTAAACGGTATATAAACCGTAAGCTGACACAAGAAAGACATACCGCGTGAGGCGGGAACAGGTAAGCGACGGGACGCTTTGATAGAATGACGAATAAAGCAAGTGGCGTGATCACACGCCGTGGACTTCTTCGCGGATTTGCAGCAACAGCCATCAGCGCAACTCCAGTATACGCCAATGCAGCAGGCTTCCTGCGCGGCGCAGGTGACGTTCGTCGGCTCAACATGTATTCGGGCCGCACGGGTGAGAGCATCGACACGATTTACTGGATCGAAGGCGAATATATCCCCGAGGCGCTCAAGGAAATCACCTATTTCTTCCGCGACTGGCGCAACTCCAAGGTCAAAGCTGTGGATGCGCGCACCGTAGACATTATGACAGCGGCGCACCGGCTGATGGAAACCGACGAGCCCTATATGCTCCTGTCCGGTTACCGCTCCCCCGAAACCAACGCCATGCTGCGTGCCCGCTCGCGCGGTGTTGCCAAGAACTCTCTTCACATGAAAGCCCAAGCGGCCGACCTGCGTCTCAAATCCCGTTCCGTGACGCAAATGGCCTCTGCGGCGAAAGCCTGTTCTGCCGGAGGTGTGGGCACCTACCGCGGCTCCAACTTCGTCCATATGGATTGCGGCGTGGTTCGTAGCTGGAACGGCTAAGCCGAATACTTATTCCCGATACAAAAAGCCGCCTCTGGGGCGGCTTTTATCATGGCATAGGTCTATCAAACCTCACGCGCCCATAAATTCCGGCACATCAACGGGTTTGAGGTCATCAGGGCTCTCCCCGTCCTGAATTTCCTGACAAGCCACCGGATAGTGATCATCCGTCGTGCATTGCGACACAGGATAACGCTCCACGCTTTCACAGGCGGCAAGGCTCAAAGTGATCAGCGCCATGGGCAGGATCAGTTTCTTCATCTCGTCTCTCCTTTACAAACACCCCGTCTGAACGGTCCGGATTATGACCATGCGGGGCGGATTTACTCTTTGATCTCGATGCAACATGTGGTCACTTTGACAGTTTCGTCAATATGGGAAACATGCAAAACTAAACCAATCAGTTCACTTTTTCTTTCAAGCAAGAACACCCCCTGTTTCCAGAGGGTGCTATCAGACTTCAAAGAGAGGAGATGTCAGGCGATAATTTCGAACTTGGTCACATCTACCATGCCGCGATCCGTGATCTTGAGCGCGGGAATCACTGGCAGCGCCAGAAAGGCCAGTTGCAAAAACGGCTCTTCCAGAGTGACCCCCAAAGAGGCTGCGGCCTTGCGCAATTCGATCAGGTGATCGCGCACCACTTCGAAAGGCTCAAGGCTCATCAATCCCGCTACAGGCAACGCCAGTTCGGCCAGAACCTCACCATCTCGCACCACGACAAACCCGCCCTCGATCTCCGAGAGCCGATTGGCGGCCAGCGCCATGTCCCCATAATCGACGCCGACACAGGCGATATTGTGGTGGTCATGGCAAACCGTGGAGGCAATCGCCCCCGCCTTCAGCCCGAAGCCTTTGACAAAACCGCTGGCGATATTGCCGTTCTTGCCGTGCCGCTCGATCACCGTGATGCGCGTCAGATCGCGGGAAGGATCCGGCGCCTTGTCACCATCAACAATCGGCACGGTTTCATGCAGATGCTCGGTGATGATCTTGCCCTCAAGAATACCGATCACATCGGTCTCTTCACGGTTGGCACTGGCACGGAAATCCTCCGACACCACCTTTGGTGCCTTGACAGAGCCACGCCCAACGGGGGCCACATGCCCACGGGCGTCAAAGGCTTCGTCTGTCACCTCAACACCGCCCGCAAAGACTATGGAAGCATTGCACTTTTCCAGACTATCAAGCACCACAATATCGGCACGTTTACCCGGTGCGATCATGCCGCGATCCTTGAGGCCAAACGCTTCCGCCGCCGATAGGGTTGCCGCGCGATACACCGCCAGAGCCGGACTGCCCAACGCGATCAACTCACGGATCACATAATCCAGATGGCCATATTCCCCGATATCCAGCGGATTGCGATCGTCGGTGCACAGACACATGTAAGGTGCGGTCAAATGGGTGAGCAGAGGTTGCAGAGCATGCATATCCTTGGACACAGACCCTTCGCGGATCAGCACCCGCATCCCTTTGCGCAGCTTCTCACGCGCCTCATCGGCGGTGGTGGCCTCATGTTCTGTGCGAATACCCGCCGCGATATAGGCGTTGAGATCAGTCCCTGACAGCTGCGGGCAATGGCCGTCGATATGGGCATCCTCGAACAGCCGGACTTTCTTCATCGCCTCCGCGTCGCGGTGGATCACGCCGGGGTAATTCATGAACTCGGCCAGCCCGATGCCGGAGGGATGCCCCATCACCTCGGCAATGTCTTTGGCCAGTAGCTCCGCCCCCGCCGTCTCCATATGAGTCGAGGGCACACAGGAGGACAGCTGCACACGGATCGACATGAGCGTGTGTTCGGAGGCGGCCTGAAAATAGCGGATCCCCGGCAAGCCGATGACATTGGCGATCTCATGCGGGTCACAAATCGCCGTGGTCACACCGCGTGGCAACACGCAGCGGTCAAATTCGAAAGGCGTGACCAGAGAGCTTTCGATATGGAGATGCGTGTCGATGAAACCGGGCACGATCACCTGCCCCGTCACATCAATTTCGCGCTTGCCGTGATAACTCTCATAGACGCCCGCGATCCGGTCGCCCACAATCGCGACATCGCCCGCAATCAATTCCCCGGTCATCAGATCAAAGATCAAGCCGTTCTTCAGCACGATATCAGCGGGTTCCTCGCCACGCGCCACCGCAATCCGCCGTTCCAAGTCACCCATCTCCATCTCCTATACCCTGACCGCCGGAACGCGCTCCAAATCCTCGGGCAGACCAAGTGCTGCCCGCTCCGCATCCCTGCGGCTCACCAGCCAGACAACGCGCCCACCGGCCTCATATTTCGACATGATCGCCTTGCGCTGATCCGACAAAAGCCA
This sequence comes from Celeribacter halophilus, assembly GCF_900114135.1. Lineage (GTDB taxonomy): Bacteria > Pseudomonadota > Alphaproteobacteria > Rhodobacterales > Rhodobacteraceae > Celeribacter > Celeribacter halophilus. The sequence continues at coordinate 206,143 of NZ_FORY01000002.1, read as the reverse complement.
GTCTTCCGTGCCATAGCTCTGCCCCACGATCACCCGCTCGGCATCGCGGCGGGCCAGTTCCAGCATGGGCGCAAATTCCGGCTCGGCGCAAATCACCAGATCGGCCTCCTGCATCCGCTGCACCGCACGCAAGGTCATCAGGTCGGGCTCGACGCTGCCAACAGGCAAAAGCGCCACAGAACCCTGCCCCGTGTCCTCCGGCGCACCACCGGCAGCCATCGCAGCCTTGATCTTTTCCGCCGCCTCGCGCTCGGCTCCGCGGGCAAAGGACTGGCGTGGACTGCCTTGATAGACCCAGCGCCAGAAGGCCCGCCGTTTCTCACGCGGCATCTCTTCGGCCACGGTATCACGCAAGCGCCCGCCCAAGGCCACAAGCTCGCCCAGACGCGGCTCCAGCAGGCTTTCCATTCGTGTCTTGATCTGACGGGCAAGCACAGGCGCCGCCCCTTCCGTGCCAATGGCCACCACGAGCGGGTCACGGTCCACGATAGAGGGCGTGTTGGCCTCGCACAAATCGGGCCGGTCCACCACATTGACCAAGGCCCCTGCGGCACGCACCACCTCAGCCAGCTCCGCATCCCGCACCTCGTCTTCGGTGCAGACAAACACCAGCGCGGCATTGGCAAAAAGCGACTCGTCGATCTCTCCCGCGTGATGCTCGGCGCGACCTTCGGCCACCAGAGCGGCCAGTTCCACGTCAAGCTCCGGCGCGACAAGCACGATCCTCGCTTCGGTCTTCAGCATCAAACGCGCCTTTTGCGCCGCTGTTTCGCCGCCGCCGAGAATCACAACATCGCGCCCGCTCATACGCAGGAACATGGGAAAGAATTTCATCGCGCGGCCTCTTTTGTCTTTTCCCCAGAGTCACCGATTGGCGCGCGAATGACAAGCCCGACACCACGCACCTGTCAAAACACCGTTGCAGATCACTGCCGCGCTGTCAGCCCACTGTGAAACCCTTTAAAATCGCTCACCGCAAGGTTTTGATCGCGCTTTGCGCCGCTTTGAACCGCGCGAACCCGTCCTCAAAGGCCGAGGTCAATGCGGTGTTCGGCGCAATAGTGGTTTTGATCTCGGGGGCGGAGGCGATCTCTGCCCCGCCGCCTGTCGCCGCCATCATGCCAAGACGTGCCGCACCAAAAGCACCGCCGAAATCTCCCGCAACGGGAAGGTCCACAGGCACGCCCAAAGCCGTTGCAATCACTTCGCACCAATACTGCGACCGGCTACCGCCACCCACAGCCAAGAGTCGTTCAATTTTGGTGCCCGTGGCTGCCAAAGCCTGAGCACAATCCTTGATCGCAAAACTCACACCTTCAAGCACCGCGCGCGTGCCCGCCGCCGTATCTGTGGCATGTTCCAATCCCGTGAAAGCCCCACGAATACCCGCATCGTTCAAAGGGGTGCGCTCCCCGCCCAGATAGGGCAGAAATTGCGTTTTGCCCGGCGCCTCAACGGCGCCAAGCGCCGAGGTCAGTTGCGCCGCCTCCTGCCCGACAAAGCGCCCATACCAGTTGAGCGCATCTGTCGCTGCAAGGATCACCCCCATCTGATGCCAAGTCTCCGGCAAGGCGTGACAAAACGTATGCACCGCCGTCTCCGCATCGGGGTGATAGCCGTCATTAGCCGCAAACAGCACGCCGGAGGTGCCAAGGCTCACAAAGGCCTGACCGGCTTTGACCACACCAACCCCGATGGCCGAGGCCGCATTGTCACCGCCGCCCCCCGCAACGACACAGGAGGCCGGAAGCCCCCATTTCGAGGCCAGATCAGGGCGCAACTGGCCGGAGACTTCGGAACCTTCCACCAGACGCGGCATGAAGCTGCGATCCATATCGGTCGCCGCCAAAAGCGCATCGGACCAATCGCGTTTGCCCGTGTCGAACCAAGCGGTGCCAGCGCTGTCGGACATATCACCCACATAGTCACCCGTCAGAAACAGACGCAGATAATCCTTTGGCAACAGAACCTTGGAGGTCTTTTTGAAGATCTCGGGTTCATTGTTTTTCATCCAAAGAAGTTTCGGCGCGGTAAATCCCGGAAAGACGATATTGCCGGTGATCTCGCGGAATTTCGGGTCGGCATCAAGCCCCGCTGCCTCCGCATGAGAGCGGGTGTCATTCCACAGGATACAGGGGCGGAGCACCTTGTCCGAAGCATCCAGAAGCGTCGCGCCATGCATCTGGCCGGACAGACCGATGCCTGCCACGCCGGACAGGTCCGCTTGCGCCCCGAGGGCGGCCAGAACCGCCTCACATGCATCCAGCCAGCTTTGCGGGTCCTGTTCCGACCAGCCATCCTGCGGGCGTTCATTCGTCAGCGCGGCATTCGCCTCCGCCACAACCTTCTGATCCGCGTCGATCAAAATGGCTTTGAGACCGGAAGTCCCGAGATCAAGTCCGATATACATGTGAATTCCATTTGTTATGGGCACGACAGTTATGCGCCCGACCTGAAGTTCAGATCAATAGGCTTGCGGAGGCTATTCCCCATGATGATCATACAAACCGCAGGCGGGCCTTTATGACGGCCCTGCATTGACCCTTCTCTCCGGTGACCGCTTGCGCTACGACCTGCTCTATGCTGAGGTTGTGCGCAGCGAAGGCCTTGGCGTTTGATTTTGAGACGGAGATTTTTGTGGGATGCCCCACCGATTACTGGTTTTTGCCTTTGGCCTGATAACAGCCACTCCCTTGCCACTTCTGGCCCAAACCATACCGCAGTTCCAGAACCGGTCAGACGCCCTGCCTCCCCATGTCTATGGCGGCGGATGGGAGCATTTTGTGGGCGGCGGTCTGGCCGTCTTCGATTGCAACAGCGACGGGATGCCCGAGATTTTCGCAGCTGGCGGAGAAAACCCCGCGCAGTTGATGCTGAACCGCTCGTTTCAAGGCGAGGCCCTGCGTTTCGAAGCGGGCGAGATCATGGAGATCACCGGCGTCACTGGGACTTACCCGCTCGACATTGACAGCGATGGCGTGACCGATCTGGCAGTGCTGCGGGTCGGCGAAAACCTGTTACTGCGTGGACTGGGTGATTGCGCTTTTGAACGCGCCAATGAGGCATGGGGTTTTGACGGCGGCAACCGCTGGACCACAGCCTTTGCCGCAGGTTGGGAAGGTGATGCCGACCGTCCGACACTGTTTTTCGGCAATTACGTCAATCGCGACGATCCTGACGGGCCGTTCTGCAATGCCAACGAGCTGCACCGGCCTGTGGAGAGTGGCTATGCGAAGACCCTGCTGGAGCCGGGGTTCTGCACGCTCTCGGCGCTGATCTCCAAAGGCGCGCGCGGCAAGCAAAGCCTGCGACTCTCCAATGACCGATACTCCTACATAAAAGACGGCTACGAGCAGCTTTATGATCTGCAAGACAACCGCTTTCTCGGGGCGCAGGACGGCTGGGAACCGCTGTCGATCTGGGGCAAGGGGATCGCGGAGCGGGATGTGAATGGCGATGCCGTGCCGGATGTGATTCTGACCTCGATGGGCGATCAGCTTTTGCGACTGGGCCATGAGGACGGAAGCTACAGCCCCGCGCCCTACGAAACCGGCACCTATGCTCACCGTCCGCATCTGGGGGATGACGGTCGGCCTTCGACGGGCTGGGCGGCGGATTGGGGGGATGTAGACAATGACACGCGCGTGGACCTGTTCATCGCCAAGGGCAATGTCGAACAAATGCCGGGAAGTGCGGCGCATGATCCGAACAATCTCCTGCAACAAAAATCCGATGGCACGTTCCGCGAGGTCTCGATTGCCGCCGGTGTGGCCTCTATGGCGAAATCCCGTGGCGGACATCTGGTGGACCTGAATGGTGATGGCAAGCTTGATCTGGTGGTGATGAACCGTGAAAGCGGGATGGAACTCTACGAGAATGTCACGCGCAATGTCGGGCAATATCTGGCCGTCACCCTACGCCAGTCGGGCCTCAATCCGCGGGCCGTGGGCGCCACGGTCGAACTGCTCACCAACCGCGGCTTGCAACGTCAGGAGATCACCGTGGGCGGTAGCCATGCCTCGGGCAAATCGGTTCCGTTGCACTTCGGTCTGGCCAATGCCGAAACCGCGCAGATCAGGGTGGTCTGGCCTGATGGCGAGGAAAGCGACTGGGTCAAGCTGACCTCATTCAACCGCTGGGTCGAGCTGGCGCGGTAAATCCCTTTTCTCGACTGGAAGACCGGACTGCACCGTATCAGGACGCATATTCGACATAGGCGAATGCCTGCCCGTCCGGCGACCATGACGGCACATTGAGCGTGCCCTGCCCGCCCGTGAGTGTCACCAAGGTGCGCGTCGAACCGGTCGTCGCCTCCCAGAGCCGCAAGGCCACATGCATCCCCGCAGGATGGCCCACAGTGCCCTCGGGATAGGCAAGATAAACCACTTTCTCCCCCTCCGCCACTAAAGGCGCGGGATGTGGAAACCAGTTCACCAAAGCATCCTCTGTCATCCGTTCCAGACCGGACCCGTCGAGACGCACCCGCCAGAGTTCCGAGGCCCCTGTCCGGTCCGAGTTGAACCAGACCCATTCACCATCGACGGAGAAATCCGGCCCGTCGTAGTGATGCGCCCCCTCGATCACACAGGTCTCCTGCGTGCCATCCGAGAGCGCTGTGTAGATGCCGAAAAGCCCTTCGCGCACCGCCGTGTAGCAAATCATCCGCCCGTCCGGCGAAGCCCCGTGAAACCACGCGGGCGTCTTGCCCACGATCTCCACGGGATCATCCTCTGTGGCCAAGGATTGCCGCCAGATACGCGCGCCGTGACCATAAGAATGATCGCTGAAATACAGCACCTCTCCATCGGGAGACACCCCGTGGTCATTGTTCAGATTGATGCAAAGTCCAGTGTCGATTTCCAACAGTTCCGGCTGCTCCAGATCAACCCAGAACAGGCTACCCCCGCCATTGACGATCAGCGCAGAGCCATCGGGCATCCAATTGGGCGCGGCGATCTCCATATCCGTTTCAAGGACGGGAAACTCCGCCCCTTCCTCGAAATCGTAAATCATCAAACGCGAGACCCAACCCGACATGGCATTCCTCCCGAAACCTGTTTCCGACAAGCCTATACCGTGCCGCGCCCCGCGCCAATGGCTGAAACCTCAACCTTCTCCGTGGCCTTCGGAAGACTGCGCCCAGAGGTTGATGTTGTCCACCTCGACCGCAGCATCAATGGCGGCAAGTTCTTCGGCTGTGAACGCAAGGTTCCCGATGGCGCCGACACAATCCACAACCTGCGATGGTTTCGACGCTCCGATCAGTGCAGAGGTGATCCCGCCATTGCGCAACACCCATGCAATCGCCATTTGCGCAAGGTTCTGCCCGCGCGCGGCGGCGATGTCATTGAGCCTGTTGAGCGAGGCAATTGCACGGTCGGACAGAACATGCGGATCAAGAGATTTCCCCTGTGTCGCCCGCGACCCTTCAGGAATGCCCTTGAGATATTTACCCGTCAGCATGCCTTGCGCCAAGGGCGTGAAAGCGATCGACCCGACGCCCAACTCTTGCAACGTCTCCTTGAGCCCATCGCGCTCCACCCAACGGTTGAGCATGTTATAGCTGGGCTGGTGGATCAGACAGGGCGTGCCCAGTTCCTCAAGAATGGCCACCGCCTCGCGCGTGCGCTCGGCATTGTAGGACGAAATCCCGACATAAAGCGCCTTGCCCTGCCGCACGATACTGTCCAGCGCACCCATGGTCTCTTCCAGAGGCGTCTCCGGGTCAAAACGGTGCGAATAGAAAATATCGACATAATCAACGCCCAGACGTTTCAGAGACTGGTCACAAGAGGCCATGACATATTTGCGCGATCCCCATTCACCATACGGTCCCGGCCACATGTCATAGCCCGCCTTGGACGAGATAATCATCTCGTCACGATAGCCCCTGAAATCCGTTTTCAAAATCTCGCCAAACGCAGTCTCCGCACTGCCCGGAGGCGGACCGTAGTTGTTGGCCAGATCGAAATGCGTGATACCCAGATCAAAAGCCGTGTGGAGAATCTCCCGCTTGGTCTGATGCGGCGTATCATGGCCGAAATTGTGCCACAGCCCCAAGGAAATCGCGGGCAGTTTCATACCGGATTTGCCGCATCTGCGGTAAACCATTGTGTCGTAACGGGTCTCTGCGGGTATATAGCTCATGAGGTCCTCCCTTTCACAGCTTGCATGCGTGAACACGCCTCCAAGAATTGAAGCCGCGCAGCCTCTTCGTCAATCTCGGAAAACCGCGCAATGGGGGTGCTGAAAGTGCGGCCCCCATGGCCACCGGCACATTTCACCTTGCCCTCACATTTCGCGCTCCTGTTTCCTTTGTGCCCCAAATACTCAAATCCGCTTTCAGCGCCGGTAAACTCCGCCGGATTTTTCTTTGACCTTCGCCCTTGCTCCGCTAAACCCCCTCGTCATGAGGTGGCCAAAGAAACCTGCGAGGTGCGGATGTATCACAACCTGTCAAAAGCCGTTCGCGGGCTCGCAAGGCTCACTGCGCTGACCGGCGGGTTGGGCCTTTTTGCAGTGATCATTCTGACCTGCCTCTCCGTCTCGGGACGTGCGCTGGACGGATTGGGTTTCGGCCCTGTGCCCGGCGACATTGAACTGGTGGAATTGGGCATCGGCTTTGCCGTTTTCACCAGCCTGCCCTACGCCCAATACATGCGCGCACATGCCCGCGTTGATCTGTTCAAACCTGTTTTCGGCGGCACGGTGAACCGGTGGCTCGATCTGGCCGGAGATCTGTTGATGCTGGGGTTCACCGCCCTTCTGGCATGGCGGCTCTGGTTTGGCATGATAGACAAGGCCGCCTATGGCGAAACCACCTTTATCCTGCAAATCCCGCTGCTCTGGGGTTATGCCACCGCGATGATTGCCATGTGCGTGGCGGTACTCGTGGCACTGTTTTGTGTGTTGCGCGCGACAAGAGTAGTCCTCCAATCGGGAGACACAGCATGAGCCGCTTTGAAATCGGGCTTTGGTCCTTTCCGGTCCTGCTTTTGCTGATCTTTCTGCGCGTGCCGATCGGCGTGGCTATGGGGATTGTCGGTTTTGGCGGGGCCTATCTTTTGAACGGCAACGCGATCATGATGCTCAGCCAGCTCAAGCATCTGACCTATGGCGATTTCTCCTCCTACAGTTTCTCGATTATCCCGCTGTTTTTGCTGATGGGCCATTTCGCCACTTTGGGCGGCATGTCGGCGGCGCTGTTCAAAGCCGCAGAGACATGGATCGGTCACCGCAAAGGCGGGGTTGCTATGGCTGCGGTGGGAGCCTGCGCGGGGTTTGGTGCGATTTGCGGCTCGTCACTGGCCACGGCGGCCACGATGGGCAAGACCGCCCTGCCGGAACTCAAACGCTACGGCTACTCGGGACGCCTCGCCACGGGCGCACTGGCGGCGGGCGGCACTTTGGGCATCTTGATCCCGCCCTCGGTGATCCTTGTGATCTACGCCATGCTGGCAGAGGAAAACATCGCCAAGCTCTTTGTCGCGGCCTTTGTTCCCGGCCTTCTCGCGGCCCTTGGCTATATGCTTTGCATCTCGATCTATGTGCGCCTGCACCCCGAGAGTTGCGGCGGGCGCGACAGGGCCGCGTGGTCCGAACGCCTCACTGCACTCGTCAAGGTCTGGCCGGTTCTCGCCATTTTCACTGCCGTTGTCGGCGGCATTTACCTTGGCATATTCACCCCCACCGAAGCCGCCGCATTGGGCGCGGCGGGCACAGGCGTGGTGGCACTGGTGACAGGCGGGCTGACGTGGCGCAGAGCAGGTGAGGCGATTCTGGACACGGCGGCATCGACGGGCATGATTTTCATCATCCTGATCGGAGCGAAAATCTTCAACAACTTCCTCGCCCTCTCCGGTCTGCCGATGGCGGCGGCGGGCTGGGCCGAAGGGCTGACCCTCTCGCCGTGGCTGATCCTGCTCGCCGTGCTTTTGATGTATCTGGCCTTTGGCTGCGTCATGGACAGCCTGTCGATGATCTTTCTCACCATCCCGATCCTCTACCCGATCATGGCGGGGCTGGATTTTGGCCTGTCACCCGACGAGTTTGGCTTGTGGTTCGGGATCATCGTGCTGATCGTCGTGGAGGTCGGACTTATCACACCACCTGTCGGGATGAACCTCTTTATCATCAACGCATTGGACACGGATGTGCCGATCTCGGAAACCTTAAAAGGCACCTTGCCCTTTGTTCTGACCGACCTGATCCGTGTGGCATTTCTCGTGGCTTTTCCGGTGCTAACGCTGGGGCTTGTGCGGGTCATCTTCTGAAAAAAGCGCCCTTCCGTTTCCAGAAGGACGCGTTTCAAATTCACCAATCTCAAACCACGTTTATGCGGCCTCCTCCGGTGATGTGGGCGGATTTTCGGGCGGTGTCGTGTGGCCCTCATCGGTCACATCCCCCAGCGCCTTCATCGCGGCGAACTGGTGCAAGAACACCTGTCCCGACAGATCATGCAGAAAATGCGATTTTTGCAAACGGTCCATCACCGGACCTTTGACCTCCGAGAGATGCAGCAGAATACCGTTATCCGCCAGCCTCCGGTTGATCTCTTCGAGCGCCTCAAGCGCCGATGTGTCGATCTCGTTCACCGCAGGGCACATCAGCACCACGTGTTTGATCGCCTGATCCTCGGCTACGCGATCAAGGATGTAATCCTCCAGAAACCGTGCATTGGCAAAATAGAGGCTCTCGTCGACACGGATCGTCACAAGCTCCGGTGTCGTGCGTACCTCATGGCGCAGGACGTTGCGGAAATGCTGTGTCCCCGGCACGAGGCCCACCTCGGCGATATGGGGCTTGGAGGTCTTGTAGAGATGCAGGGCGATGGAGAGGATCACCCCAGCCGAAACCCCCACCTCGACGCCCGAGAGCAGCGTCAGAATGATGGTGGCAAGAACGGCGGTGAAATCGGCCTTGGAGTAGTCCCATGTGGTTTTGAGGATTTTGAAATCCACCAGAGAGAGCACAGCCACGATGATCGTCGCGGCCAGTGTGGCCTTGGGCAGGAAGTAGATCAGAGGCGTCAGGAACAGTGCGGCAATGCCAAGCCCCAGCGCTGTGAACGCCCCCGCAGCGGGGGTTTCGGCGCCCGCGTCGAAATTCACGACAGAGCGTGAAAAACCGCCCGTGACGGGGAAACCACCGGTGAAAGCCGCCCCGATATTGGCCGCGCCCAGACCGATCAATTCCTGATCCGGATTGACCCGCTGGCGTTTCTTGGCCGCCAGTGTTTGCGCAACGGAGATGGATTCCACAAAGCCGATGATGGAGATCAAAAGCGCGGGCACGAAAAGCTGCTGCATCAGCGCCAGCGAACTGACCGGCCATGTGAATGGCGGCAGGCTTTGTGGCACCGCGCCGACGATCTTCACCCCTTGGCCGTCGAGGTGGAACACCCCTGTCACCAGCGTGGTCACAACCACCGCAGCCACAGGCCCCGCCTTGGTCACAACATCCGCCAGACGTGGCCCCAAACCGGCTTTTTTCAGAAGCGGTTTCAATCCCTTACGCACCCAGAACAGAAACGCTGTGGCCGAGACACCGATCACCAAAGTGATCCAGTTTATCTGGCCCAGATGCACCCACAGGCTCTCGATCAGATGCACGAGCGTATGCCCGCCCGCATCAATGCCGAGAATATGTTTGAGCTGGCTTGCCGCGATCAGAATACCCGAGGCGGTTATGAAGCCCGCGATCACCGGATGCGATAGGAAATTCGCCAGAAACCCGAGCCGGAACAGCCCCAGCGCCATGAGCATCGCCCCTGACAGAAAGGCCAGCGTGAGCGCGGCGGTGGCATAGCCTGCCGTGCCCTGGTCGGCCACCTGCCCCACCGCTGCGGCGGTCATCAGAGAGACCACGGCCACCGGACCGACGGCCAGCGCGCGAGACGTGCCGAAGACTGTGTAGAGCATGATCGGCACGATAGAGGCATAGAGCCCCGCCTCCGGAGGCAGCCCCGCCAAAAGCGCATAGGCCAGAGATTGCGGGATCAGCATGATCGTCACGATGATCGCCGCGATCCCGTCATTGGCGAAGGCTTGGCGATTGTATTTCGACCCCCAATCGAGAATGGGGAGATAGCGTTTCAAGAGACGCGGATTGAACGACACATTCAACGACACAGGCCTCGGTCCTTTCTATGAAGTCAGGCAATGGGGCAGCGCACTTGCTCAGCGCCGCCGCCACACCCCTTTATTTGGCAGAGACTTTTTCGGGTTTTGCCATCCATTCCTTGCCGCGAAGCATGGCTTTCCAATAGATCGGCGGCAGGATTTGTTCCTTCAAAATCCATGCCTTACGCGTCGGCTTGGTGCCATCCAGAAGCCATTTCGGGAACGAGGGCAACAGCACACCGCCATAGCCGAACTCGGCCAGAACGATCTTGCCTTTTTCCACCGTCAGCGGACAGGAGCCATAGCCGTTATAGCCCGCCTGCGGTCCCTTGCCTTCGATGTCGGCAATGAGGTTTTCGGCCACAATCGGCGCCTGCATCCTTGCGGCGGCGGCGGTCTTGGCGTTGGGCGCGTTCATCACATCGCCCAGCGACCAGATATTGTCGAAGCTTTTGTGGCGTAGAGTGATCTGGTCTACGTCGACCCAGCCCTGTTCATCGGCCAGAGGCGAGACCTTGATAAAGTCCGGCGCGCTTTGCGGCGGCACCACATGGATCATGTCAAAATCGAGTATGACTTCTGTCGGCTCTTCGTCGGGAATCGATATGGCAAAAGTGGCTTTCTTCGCCGGTCCGTCGATGGCTTTCAGATTGTAGAAAAAATTCAGATGCGCGCCGTAGCGCTCCACATAGCTTTCCAGCGCGGGCACATAATCCTTGACGCCAAAGAGCACCCCGCCCGCGTTCATGAACTGGATATCGACCTGGTCGAGAACCCCGCGCGTCTCCCATTCATTGGCCGAGAGATACATCGCCTTTTGCGGCGCACCGGCGCATTTGATCGGCATGGGTGGCTGGGTGAAGATGGCCCTGCCCCCCTTCAACCCCTTGACCAGTTCCCAAGTGTAAGGCGCCAGATCATAGCGGTAGTTCGAGGTCACGCCATTCTTGCCCAGCGTCTCCACCAAACCGTCAATCTTGTCCCAATCGAGCTTCAGCCCCGGACAGACGATCAACCGGTCGTATTTCACCACGCGGCAACCATCGAGGATCACCGCGTTGTTCTGCGGCTCGAAAGCCGCCACGGCAGATTTGAGCCAATGCACCCCGCGCGGGATCAGCGATCCCATAGTTTTGGCTGTAGTCGAAGGCTCGAACACACCCGCGCCAACCATGGTCCAGCCGGGCTGGTAATAGTGAATATCCGCCGGATCAATGATCGCAATGTCGAGATCGGCCTTGCGCGCCTTGAGCGAGGCCGCCACGGCTACACCCGCCGCGCCGCCGCCAATGATCACCACCTCATGCTTGGCATCTTCGACGCTGTCTGTGGGGGTCACACCGCCATTGGCGATCCGGCGCGCCACGCCGGTCATGTCATAGCCCGCCGCCTTGGTCGCGGCGAGAATATCGACCACGGATTTGTCCTTGGCCATCGCCAGAGACCAAAGCGTTGTGGTGCGCGTGCCTGTGCGGCAATAGCCGAACACCGGCCCCGGCAATTCGGTCAGCGCCGTGCGAAAGGCATCTGCCGTCTCTTCGGTCACCATACCGGGGGTCACGGGAAGATAGAGAAATTCAAGCCCCGCAGCCTGTGCGGCCTTGGCGATCTCCTCATGGGTCGGCTGGTCGGGCGCTTCGCCGTCGGGGCGGTTGCACACCACCGCGCGAAAGCCGCGACGCTTGAGCTTTTCCATGTCGTCGAGCTGGACCTGCCCCGACACAGACAGGCCGTCCGTGATCTTTTTGATATCCATACGCGCGTCTCCTTTATGAGGGACGCTTTGCCGTTTGGCAGTCGTCCCGAAATCATAACCGGCGGCGACGCACGAATGGAAATGCGTTAGCCTGCCAGATAGGGCTTGAGCCCTTGCATGTCATAACCGGCACCTGCCGCCTGCGAGATGATCTCGTCGGCGTCCATCCGGCCGGCTTGTGCCAGCGCCCACACCGTCGTCGAACGGGTGCCGGAGCGGCAATAGGCGTAGAACGGCCCGTCTTCCTCGCTCAGGACGCGGGCCGTTTCCGCGATCAGCTCTTCGGGGAATTGACCGGGAGTGACCGGCAGGTAGACAAAGCCCAGCCCTGCCTCCTTGGCCGCTTTCTCCATGGCTTCCGAGCCCAAATCCCCCTCAACCTCCATGTCCGGACGGTTGCAGATCACTGTCTTGAAGCCCTTTTCCTTGAGGATCGTGACCTCTTCGGGGGTGATCTGGCTGCTGACGGTGATCTGGTCGTTGATCTTGTTGAAGTCCATGTCTGTCTCCTGTGCGTGGGTGTGGCCCCACGCGTCAGAAGACGCGATTAAAGGCCGTTCACCGGAACTTTCAGAAAAGTCTTACCGTCTTCATCCGCAGGCGGCAATTCTCCGGCACGCATATTCACCTGCAAAGAGGGAATAATCAGACGCGGCATGGCCAGTTGCGCATCACGTTCCTCGCGGAATTTGACGAATTCCTCTTTGGTGCGTCCGCCGCCCACATGGATATTATGCTCTTTTTCAGCACCCACAGTGGTTTCCCATTGGATGTCACGTCCGTTGGGGCCGTAGTCGTGGCACATGAACAGGCGCATCTCGTCGGGCAGCGCCAGCACTTTCTGGATCGAATCATAGAGCGTGGCCGCATCCCCGCCCGGGAAATCGGCCCGCGCCGAACCGCCATCAGGCATGAACAACGTGTCACCGGTGAAGGTCGCATCCCCCATCGTATGCACCATACAGGCCGGTGTGTGACCCGGTGTATGCATGGCGAAACAGGTCATCTCGCCCACGGCATAGGTGTCGCCATCCTTGAACAGGCGGTCGAATTGCGAACCGTCCCGCTGGAATTCCGTGCCTTCGTTAAAGACCTTGCCGAATGTGTCCTGCACGATGACGATATTCTCGCCAATGCCGATCTTGCCGCCGAGCTTGTCCTGAATATAGGGGGCGGCGGAGAGGTGGTCGGCGTGGACATGGGTCTCGATCAGCCATTCGAGCTTGAGCCCCTCGTCCTCGATATATTTGATGATCTTATCGGCGGAGTCATAGGTGATCCGGCCAGCGGCATAGTCGATATCCATGACGCTATCGACCACCGCACAGGCGTTGGAGGACGGGTCTTTGACCACATATGAAATCGTCCATGTCGCCGGATCGAAAAAGGCTTTCACATCGGGTTTGACCGACATATCGACAGGGTAGTTCGAAGCCATGATTAGTTCTCCTCTCTAGGCGGGGCTCAGCCCGCAGGGCGCGCCGCGCGGGCCGCCGTCAGTTTCATCAGGAATTTGGCCAGCAGGATGCCCGCAACAAGCGCGGCAAAGAACAGCCAGACCGAGGCGTTGAACGCGCCGAGTGCGGGAAGTGCGCCACCCGGACAAAAGCCCGCGATGCCCCAGCCGACGCCGAACACCAGAGAGCCGCCCACCAGCTTGGCATCAATCACCCGCGAGCTTGGCACGATGAATTTCGGCGCGAAGACGGGGCTCTCGAAGCGTTTGAACAGCACGCGGTAGCCGATAAAGCTCACCACCACGGCGCCGCCCATCACGAAGATCAGGGACGGGTCCCAGATGCCGAAGAAATCGAAGAAATTCAGGACTTTTGCCGGATTGGCCATGCCGGACATGGAAATGCCGAGGCCGAAGATCAGGCCGGTCACATAAGTCAGGATCAGTTTCATCTTACACCCCTGCAATCACATGGCGGATGACATAGACGGTCACCGCGGTCGAGACCATGAACGACAGTGTGGCAACGATCGAACGCGGCGACAGGCGAGCCATGCCGCAGACCCCGTGGCCGGAGGTGCAGCCGGAGCCATAGGTCACGCCAAGTCCGACGATCACCCCGCCGACCACAAGTGCCAGATTGGACACGGGCACGTCGATTGCGGGCATGGAGCCGGTGAACAGCGCATAGACCAGGGGGCCGGAGACCATCCCCGCGAGCAGCACCGCCCGCCACGCCCAGTCGGAGGAGTTGGCAGGGCTGATAAAGCCCGACAGGATGCCGGTCGCGCCAAAGATGCGCCCTTTGAGCGCCATTAGAAGCACGGCAGCCGTGCCGATCAGAACCCCGCCGAACAACGAGGCAAAGGGGGTAAATTCCGTCGGGGTGATTTCGGTGATCATAGCCGGTTCCCTTTCATCGTCATGACGAGGGACCGCTGGAGGGTCATCTTCATCTTGTGCGTTTCCTTCTTGCGCGTTTTCCGCTTGGGACCATTCATATGCGACGGCACGGGGGCCTGTCGGTGAGTTTGTCACATTGCGGCGCGCGACACGCGGGAAAGCTCTCACAACACCGTAACAGAGACATGAAAAAGGCCCCGCAACGGGGGCCTCTCATCGTCCGGAGATGTCGGAAGCGTTATTCGCCTTGCGCATCCGCGCGCGACTTGCCGGAGACATTCATCGCCAGCGTCGCCGCCATGAACTTGTCAAGATCTCCGTCCAGCACGCCCTGCGTGTCCGAGGTCTCGTAATTGGTGCGCAGGTCTTTGACCATCTGGTAGGGCTGCATCACATAGGAGCGGATCTGGTTGCCCCACCCTGCCGAGCCTTTGCTCTCATGGGCTTCGTTGATCGCCGCGTTGCGCTTGTCGAGTTCCAACTGGTAGAGCCGCGATTTCAGGGCCTTCATGGCGATGTCGCGGTTCTGGTGCTGGGATTTCTCGGAGGAGGTCACAACGATCCCTGTCGGGTGGTGGGTAATCCGCACCGCCGAGTCCGTGGTGTTGACGTGCTGACCGCCCGCCCCCGAAGAGCGATAGGTGTCGATACGGATATCGGCGGGGTTGATATCGATGTCGATATTGTCATCCACCACCGGATAGACCCAGACGGAAGCAAAAGAAGTCTCGCGCGTGCCCTTGCCGAAGGGCGAAATCCGCACCAGACGGTGCACGCCGCTTTCGGACTTCAGCCAGCCATAGGCATTGTGGCCGGAAATCTTGTAGGCCACGGATTTGATGCCCGCTTCCGATCCGGCTTCCTCGGATTGCAGCTCGACCGTGTAGCCCTTTTTCTCCGCCCAACGCACATACATGCGCTGAAGCATCGAGGCCCAGTCACAAGCCTCCGTGCCGCCCGCGCCCGCGTTGATTTCGAGGAAGGTGTCATTGGCATCCGCCTCCCCGTCGAGAAGCGCTTCAAGCTCTTTCTCGGCGGCGGTTTCGGCCAGCGATTTCAGGCTTTCTTCCGCTTCGGTGACAACCTCCTGGTCGTCCTCCATCTCGCCCATCTCGATGAGTTCGATGTTGTCCTTCATCTCCGTCTCGATGGAGGTCGCGGATTTCATCGCATCCATCAGCATCTGACGGTCGCGCATGAGCTTTTGCGCCCGTTCGGGATCGTCCCAAAGCGTCGGATCCTCGATCATCGCGTTGTATTCTTCCAACCGATGCGGCGCGGTTTCCCAATCCAGACGCTGCTTCAAAAGCGCCACGGATTTTTCGATCTTGGCCACGATATTCTGGATTTCAGCACGCACGAGTGAGTCACCTTGTCTTAGATTTCGCTGACAAATACGCGTCTCAAAGCCGGGACACAAGGCCCGGCCCGAGATCAAACGCGCGGTTGTCAGTAAAGCCCGCCGGAAGACAGCGAGTTGATCGAGGCTTTTTCCGGCACTTTAATCGTCCGCCCGCCCGAGGTCTGCACCTCGCGCTCGCCTGTGCCGGAGGCTTCACCCTCGAACAAAGGCAGGTCGGAGCCCATTGCAAAACCACCATCATACATCAGGCCGAAGATCGGCTCTTCGCCATCGCGGAAATATTCCGCCACAACATTCGGCCCCGAAGCACTGTCATTGAGACGCGCACCGGTATAGCGGTCAATCTTGATGAAATGCCCGCCTGGCGGCACTTTGAATTTGCCGCCGCCATATTTCTTCACAGCGTCCTGCATGAATTCATTAAACACAGGTCCGCAATAGCCGCCGCCCGATGCCCCGCGCATGGCGCGCGGCGTGTCGTAGCCGATGTAACAGCCCGCCACGATATTCGAGGTAAAGCCCATGAACCATGCGTCCTTGCCATCATTGGTGGTCCCTGTCTTGCCCGCCACGGGCACCGGCAGATTGACCTTGCCCGCCGCTGTGCCGCGCTGCACCACGCCCTGCATCATGGAGGTGAGCTGATAGGCAGTGATGGCGTTGATCATGCGTTCGCGGTTCGAGACGATTTTAGGCGCTACCCCCGGATCGAGCGAGGCCACCTCACATTCCTCACAGATCCGCTGGTCGTGGCGGTAGATGGTCCGTCCGAAACGGTCCTGCACGCGGTCCACCAGTGTCGGCTCCACCCGCTCGCCGCCATTGGCGAACATGGCATAGGCCGAGACCATCTTGAACACGGTGGTTTCCTCTGCCCCCAAAGACGAGGCGAGATACTGACCCATGTGGTCATAGACGCCGAAGCGTTCCGCATAGCGCGCCACAGTGTCCATGCCGACCTCTTGGGCCAGACGGATGGTCATCAGGTTCCGCGATTGCTCGATCCCTGTGCGCAAGGGCGTCGGACCGTAGAAACGGCGCGAAGCGTTCTTGGGACGCCAGACCCCTTGCGGCGTGTTGATCTCGATGGGCGCATCCACAATGATCGTCGCGGGGGTAAAGCCACTGTCGAGAGCGGCGGCATAGACAAAGGGTTTGAAGCTGGAACCCGGCTGGCGGGTGGCCTGTGTCGCGCGGTTGAAGACCGAGTTCTGGTAGGAGAACCCGCCCTGCATGGCAATCACGCGGCCTGTGTTGACATCCATCGCCATGAACGCGCCCTGCACTTCCGGCACCTGACGCAGCGTCCAGCGGATGAGATCGCCCTCGCCATTGTCGCCTGTGGTCATGCGGCGGAGATGCACCACGTCGCCACGGGAGAAATTGTCGCGGAAACTGCCGCGCATCCATTTGATGTCCTCGCGCGGCACGGAGACCTCGCCCACGCCATCCTCGACCATCACGGTGATGGCGCTGTCGCCGATCTCGTTGACCGCGCCGACATACCATTTTCCGTCCAGCGTCACGTCCCGCGCCACGCGCACCTGCGCCAGAGCGGTTTCCCATGTGCCGTCATCCAGAGCGGCCACGTCGATGGTCTTGCCCGTGCCGCGCCAGATGCCCAGCCCGCGGTCAAGTTGCTCCAGACGCCGTTGCAGCGCATGGGCCGCCTTGGTCTGCATCTCAGGATCAATCGTCGCACGGATCGACAGACCACCTTCGAAGAATTCTTCCTCACCGAAGTTTTTCGACAGTTGGCGGCGGATTTCGTCGGTGAAATAGTCCCGCGTCGGCAGGCTTTCACGATAGGACGGGTAATCGCCGGTTTGCACGGTCTTGATCGGCTTTTCGCGCGCGGTCTCGTATTCCGCCTGTGTCAGATAGCCGTTCTCATACATCTCGCGCAGCACGAAGTTCCGGCGCGTCAACGCCCCGTCGTAATTCTTCGCGGGGTTGTAGGAATAAGGCGCCTTCGGGTGGATCGCGAGGAAGGCCGCCTCTTCGGGAGCCAGTTCCGAGAGGGATTTGTTGAAATAGCTCTGTGCCGCCGCTGTCACCCCGAAAGAGCGCACACCGAGGTCGATCTCGTTGAGATAGAGGCCCAGAATCTCGTCTTTGGTCAGGGACTGTTCCAGACGGGTGGCGAGGATCAGTTCCTTGATCTTGCGCTCGGCGGAGCGTTCGGAAGACAGAAGGAAGTTCTTCATCACCTGTTGCGTGATGGTCGAGGCCCCGCGCAGGGGGCCACCTTGGGCCGCATCCAGTGCCGCCGCTACCATGCCGCGCAGGTCATAGCCCTTGTGGTTGTAGAAATTCTTGTCCTCGGCGGAGATGAACGCATGTTTCACCAGATCTGGAATTTCCTCGGGCGGGGTGTAGAGACGCCGTTCGCGGGCAAATTCGTCGATGATTTTGCCTTCGCCGGAATAGATTCGCGAGATCGTCGGCGGCTGGTATTGCGCCAGCGCCTCGTGGTTAGGCAGGTCGCGGCCATACATCCAGAAGATGCCCCCGATGACCAGCGCCATAAGAAACAGCCCCGTGGTGATCCACGAAAAAATCGTCCCTAAGAATGAAAAGATAAATCTGAGCACTGACGAGCCTTTCCCACACCCAACTTCCGCGCTGACTCGCCTTTGAGCCGCACAGTCTTGGCCTTCCTTATACAGGCCTGCGCCCATGGTCAAAACATCCGCGTCCGGATCACGCGCAAATGTGAGCAGAAACACGCCACCTGTGAACAGTTTCCCTTGTGAGCACGCGCCTGCGCGCCTATGTGGCAGACTATGAAAGCCGAAGATATTATCAGCACCTACGATAAAGAAGCGCAGACCTTTCAGAAGTTGCGCAACAAGACCCTGTTCGAGCGCCCCTGGCTCGACCGGTTTCTGGCCCATGCGCCGCGCAATGCGGGGGCTGTGAGGGTGCTGGATCTGGGCTGCGGCACGGGTCAGCCGATTGCGCAATACCTGCTCGACCGGCGCTGTGTTGTCACCGGTGTCGACGGGGCCGCCAATATGGTGGCACTGTTCGAACAAAACCTGCCCAAAGCGCGTGCGATCCATGCGGATATGCGCGGGCTTGATCTGGGCGAGACCTTTGATGCGGTGCTGGCTTGGGACAGTTTCTTTCACCTCAGCCCCGAAGACCAAATCCCGATGTTCGAGGTCTTTGCCCGCCATCTCGCCACCGGCGGCGTGGTGATGTTCACCACCGGCACGGACGATGGCGAGGCCTTGGGGCAAGTGGGCGACAGCGTGGTCTATCACGTGTCCCTGTCACCGGATCGCTATCGGGAGCTTCTGGCCGCACA
Organism: Celeribacter halophilus; assembly: GCF_900114135.1. Classification (GTDB taxonomy): domain Bacteria; phylum Pseudomonadota; class Alphaproteobacteria; order Rhodobacterales; family Rhodobacteraceae; genus Celeribacter; species Celeribacter halophilus. The sequence continues at coordinate 187,231 of NZ_FORY01000002.1, read as the reverse complement.
GGGGCTTGAGGTCATTCGACATATCATCGAAGACCCTGATTGCGCCGATCACACCGTCTGGCTCGCACGCAAGCAAACCTCCGCCACATAAGCGCTACGACAGACACCCTGCCCGACACCAGCGACCCGAAGCATGGCCTTTCGAACTATGTTTTCGGCTTGTCAAAGCGCAGGGCTTTTCTTATCACAGGGTCGTTATGTTATATCATAACCAAACTCACCACAGCCGCCAGTCATGGCCAGCCAGACGCAAACACAACACAGGACCACACGATGTTGAAAACTTCCCTCACAGTTGCAACGGCTCTCGTCGCAACCCTGAGCTTCGCAACACATGCGCAGGCAGACCACCAACATGATCACGACCATGATGCCCACAGTCACGAACAGGCCCATAGTCATGATGACCAGATCTACAAAGGCTATTTCGAAGACAGCCAGATCAAGAACCGCCCCCTCTCCGATTGGGAAGGTGACTGGCAGTCGGTCTACCCGCTTCTGATCGAGGGCAAACTGGCCCCCGTTATGGAGAAGAAGGCGGAAACAGACGATAAAACAGCCGAGGAATATACCGCCTACTACACCACGGGCTATGCAACAGATGTGGACCGGATCGAGATCAAAGGCGACATGGTAACCTTCCACCGCAAGGAGGGGTCCTTCACGGGACAATATGAAGATGACGGCTATGAAGTCCTGACCTATTCCAAGGGCAATCGCGGCGTCCGCTATATCTTTGAAAAAGTGTCAGGCGATGATGAAGCCCCCGGCTACATCCAGTTCAGCGACCACCGCATCTTCCCCTCGAAAGCCGATCACTACCATCTCTATTGGGGAGGGGATCGTGCGGCTGTCCTCGAAGAGCTGACCAACTGGCCCACTTACTACCCCGCCGAACTGAGCGCCGATGACATCGTCTCGGAAATGCTGGCGCATTAACGCATAAAACGTCTCGACAGCCGAGGGCGGCGCAGGTCGTCGCCCTCACTTGCGCAGTTTGCCCTGCATCACCCGCTCTTGCTCTTCCCAGTCCAGAAGCGCATCGCGGATGGCCCAAGCGGCTTTCATCCGCCAAGCCGGATCCACCAGTTTCGCGCGGTCCTTGGCCGAGGACAGGAAGCCCAGTTCGATGAGGACAGAGGGCATATCCGGCGCTTTGAGCACCGAGAAACCGGCCTCAAGACGCGGGCGTTTGTGCATCCCCACGCTTTCCTCCAGATATGTCACCAGCGTATCCGCCAGACGATCCGTGCGTGGCGTTGTTTCGGTGCGTGCCATATCCATGAGCACGGAAGCAATCACGTCGTCCTGCCCTGTCAGGTCCACCCCAGCCAGCAAATCCGCACGATCATGCCGCTCCGCCAGCTTTTGCGAAGCCGCATCGGAAGACCGCGCGGCCAAGGTGTAGATCGTCGCCCCTTCGGCACGGCCTTCGGCAATCGCATCGGCATGGATCGAGATGAACACATCGCCTCCGGCCTCGCGCGCCAGTGTCAAACGGGTCTCCAGCGGAACGAAGACATCTTCGGTCCGTGTGACCGTCACATCGAAACCGCCTGCGCGGTTCAGAACGTCCTGCAATTCCCGCGCAAAGGTCAAGGTCAGCGTCTTTTCCTGCACCCCGTCACGTTCGGCCCCCGGATCAATCCCGCCATGGCCCGGATCGAGCACAACGCGCAACGGCCCCTCACCAATTTTGCGCGGTGGCAGTGGTTTCTGACCTTCTTGTGTCGTGCGGCGGACCAGTCGGGCATCGGGCGGTGTCCCTGCTGTCAGCGCGAACTCGTCGGAAGCGGTCGGGTCAAGGTTGAGGGTCAGAACCGCACCACTGTCGTCGCGGGACATCTCGGCATGGACCAAGGCATAGGGCTGCGCAAGATCAAGCACCATGCGCGACCAGCCGGGGGTGAACCCGCCGACCCGTAGCCCCGTGATCCCGCGCGAGGTGTTAAATGCCTCTGTGTCAAAACCCGTCCAGTCCACCTCCGCAAAATCCACCACCATGCGGCGCGGATCGTCGAGGGTGAAGATGCGAAACGGCACAGGCTGGCTCAGGCGGAGCATCATCTCGATACTGTCGCCCTGATCCACCAGAGCGGAGGCGGAACTGTCCGCACGCGCCAAGGCGGTCATGCCCTGTGCAGAAACCGAAACAACAGTGGACAGCAGCAGGCAAATGCCCAGAAAAACAGTTTTCAAAAACGACATGGAACCCTCGTGAAACGTGTCAGCCGCACCCTAGCGCGGCCTGCGCGGTTTGCCTATCCGTTGGCCGCAGATTTGCAGCCACGCATGGCCCGTCTGACCGGAATGTGATCGCATCGCGCCCCGCCCGTATCGCCTCCGGTGCGAGGCAGCACATATGAACCGATCAGGCAGGATTAGCGGTTTGCCATGAAGGCCGCGAGACGCTTGAGACCTTCGCGAATATCCTCGGTGCTGCGGGCATAGGAAAACCGCAAGGTCTGCGCCCCGCGTTTCGGGTCGAAATCCAGACCCGGCGTGACCGCGACTCCGGCCTTGTCGAGAATCTCGGCGCAAAAGGCCTTGCTGTCCTCTGTATGGTCGGACACATCGGCATAGATGTAAAAGGCCCCATCCGGCGGTGCGATCTTGTCAAAGCCGATTTTCGGCAGGTCTTCGAGCATCAAGCGCCGGTTTTCCGCATAGACATCCACCATCTGCTGACAGTCCTGCCGCGACTCCAAGGCGCCCAAGGCGGCCACTTGCGAGGCGTGTGGCGGGCAGAGGAAGAAGTTTTGAGCGATGCGTTCGATCACCCGTACATGATCTTCCGGCACCACCATCCAGCCGATCCGCCAGCCCGTCATGGAGAAGAATTTCGAGAAGGAATTGATGACATAGACATCATCCGAAAGCTCAAGCGCGGTGACGGCGCGGCCTTCATACTGGATGCCGTGGTAAATCTCGTCGGAAATGAACGCGATACCCTTGTCATGGCAGGCCTTGATCAACGCGCCCATATCCTCATGACCGAGCATTGTGCCGGAGGGATTGCCCGGACTGGCTACGATCAAACCGTCGAGCCCGTCGGGGATTTCATCCGGCACGGGTTGCAACCGGTTTTCCATTTTCGTGGGGATGCCTACGGGGGTGATGTCGAGGCCGCTCAAAATCTGGCGATAGGACGGATAGCCCGGCTCGCCCATCCCGACCTTTGCACCAGCATCGAACAAGGCGGTAAAGGCGAGGATAAATGCGCCTGAAGACCCCGGCGTGATCACCACGCGGTTCCAGTCGAGATCGACCCCATACCAGTCTTTATAAAGCGCGGCGATGCCCTTGCGCAGTTCCGGCAGACCCAAAGCCACCGTGTAGCCCAGCGGCCCCTCCTCCATCTCGGACACCAGACGCGCGCGGGCCTTGGACGGTGCGCCTGTGGAGGGCTGGCCTACTTCCATATGAATGATATGACGCCCCGCCTCCTCGGCCACGCGGGCCGCCTCCATCACATCCATGACGATAAAGGGATCAACGACAGAACGGCGGGAGGTTTTCATGCGCTTGGCTCCAATGAAATAGTCGGACCAACGCATGCCAGCCGCGCGCGGAAAATGCAATGCGCAGCCACCTTTGCGATGCTGCTCAACAGCTGTGCTGCGGCCTTGCGTCACGCAACTGTTGGGTGGACCCGCGTGCAGGATGTGGTAGATGCCTATGAACAGGTTTGAAACGGAGAAACACCCATGCCTTTTGCCAAAGCCTTCGCGCGCCTCGGTGCCGCGGCCCTCTTGACCGCCTCCACCGCGATCGCGGCGAGCGCTTTTGACATCACCGACATGACCGATGCCGAGCGCGAGGCGTTTCGCGCCGAAGTCCGTGCTTACATCATGGAAAATCCCGAGATGATCATGGAAGAGGCCTATGAGGTCTACCAGCAGCGCCAGTCCGAAGCGCAGGTCGCCAATGATGCCGATCTGATCGCCAAATCTGCCGATGTGATTTACGACGACGAAAACGATGCCGTTTACGGCAACCCCGACGGTGACATCGTTCTGGTCGAATTCTCCGACTACCGCTGCGGCTATTGCAAGAAAGCCTATCCGGACGTGCAGGCGCTTTTGGAAAAAGATGGCAACATCAAGCTGATCGTCAAGGAGTTTCCGATTCTGGGCGAGGCGTCCATTCTGGCCGGACGTTTCGCGGTAGCCACCAAACTGGTCGCGGGCAACGAGGCCTATCTCAAACTCCATGACGAGCTGATGCAGGCGCGCGGCGATGTTTCCGAAGGTTCCTTGCGCCGTCTGGCCAACGGGCTGGAAATCGACGCCGATGCGGTGATTGCGCAGATGGAGAGCGACGAGGTCACTGCGATCCTTGCCCGCAACTACCAGCTGGCGCAGGACCTGCAAATCTCCGGCACCCCCGCCTTTGTTCTGGGCGACCAGATGCTGCGCGGCTATCTGCCGTATGATGCGATGGTGGAGATCGTAGCCGAGGTGCGCAAGAACCGGTAACTGCACGGAACAATTTCTGTGCCAAATTCTGTGCTTAATTGAGAAACCCCGCCGATCCGGCGGGGTTTTTAAGTATTTAGTGCACAAAGGAAACGCGAGCGGATGCGCAAGACGGGCGCGATTGGCCGCCTTATGAGGAGCGAACCGTTATTCGGCCGCATCCTGAGCGCGGGCGGTTTCCAGTTCTTCGGCCTTTTTCTCGACCTGTTCGACAATATGCTCAATCATACCGTCATTTGACATTTTATGGTCCTGTTTGCCGCCCAAATAGACCATACCGTGACCTGCGCCGCCGCCGGTCCAACCGACATCGGTCATCAGCGCCTCGCCCGGCCCGTTCACCACACAGCCGATGATCGACAGGCTCATGGGCGTCTTGATATGTTCGAGGCGTTTTTCCAGCTCTTCCACGGTCTTGATCACGTCAAACCCCTGACGTGCACAGGACGGGCAGGAGATGATATTCACGCCGCGATGGCGCAGGCCGAGGGATTTGAGAATCTCATAGCCGACCTTGACCTCTTCGACCGGATCGGCGGAGAGGGAAACGCGCAGCGTGTCGCCAATGCCCATCCACAAAAGCTGCCCCAGACCGATGGCGGATTTGATTGTGCCCGACATCAACCCGCCCGCCTCGGTGATCCCGAGGTGAATCGGCGCGTCGGTGGCTTCGGCAAGCTGTTGGTAGGCGGCGGAGGCCATGAAAACATCGGAGGCTTTCACCGAGATTTTGAAATTGTGGAAGTCGTTGTCTTCGAGGATCTTGATGTGATCCATGCCGCTCTCGACCATCGCGTCGGGGCATGGCTCGCCGTATTTCTCCAGAAGGTGACGTTCGAGAGAGCCCGCATTCACGCCGATCCGGATGGAACAGTTGTGATCGCGCGCCGCCTGAATCACCTCTTTGACGCGTTTTTCATTGCCGATATTGCCGGGGTTGATCCGCAGGCAGGCCGCTCCCGCCTCTGCCGCCTCGATGCCGCGCATATAGTGGAAATGGATGTCGGCCACGATGGGCACAGGGCTTTCGCGGCAGATTTCCTTGAGCGCGACAGAGCTTTCCTTGTCCGGCACAGAGACCCGCACGATATCGGCACCGGCCTCGGCGGAACGGATGATCTGGTCCAGCGTGGCTTTGACGTCATGGGTGAGCGTATTGGTCATGGTCTGGACCGTGATCGGCGCATCGCCCCCAACCGGCACATCGCCCACCCAGATCTTGCGGCTTTCGCGACGGTCGATATTGCGCCAAGGGCGGATCGGGTTGTGGGACATGGGAGCCTCTTCGAGAGTGCGCGTTTCAGTCTGCCCCTAGATAGGCCGCAGAGCGCGCGGGGGCAAGCGCCTGCTCCGTAGATGTGTCACACAGAGGGCAAGTTTGACGACACAGAAGCATAGTGAAGCGCGCCCTCCCCAGCGTGAGGCGGTGGTTGGCACGGGCGCTTGCGCGAGCAAAGGTTTCGCGGGATGGCTGGTGTTATTCTGTGGTGTTCAAGGCCACGCGGAACATCTGCGCGACCGTGTCATTCTCTGCAAGATCGACAGCCGCGAAACTCTCCGACACATCGGCAACAGAAAGTGCGACGTTTTTCACCACGGAGCCGGAAGACCCGACCGGACCGTAAGCCTGACCGTTGACCGCGAAATAGACGCCACCACCATTGCCGGTGCGCAACACAGGCGGCTGTTCCATCGCAGGCACGACATAGCGTTCGCCGGCATTGAGAATTTTCTCGAAAATGACAGAGCCATCAGCGGCTTGCACCCGCACCCAAGAGGGCAGCACGGCGACAAGGGTCAATTCCGGCGCGCCTTCGGCGGTGACCTGAACCGGTGTGTCCTCGCCTTCAGACAGCGCGGCCTCGGCGATCAGGTTGGACATGTCGTTGAGAATGTCTTCACGCTCGGCGGCCAGCGTTTCACCGGCCAGAGCACCAACCGTGCGCGGGTCAAGCGTGGCAATCGGCCCGTCACGCGGCACCAGAACCGGCACATCAAGCGCCTGCGGGCGATAGAGCCGGTCAAGCGCCTCAGCCGAAGGTGTGGCAAGCGAAAGGCTTTCGTCCATACCGGCCACCGTGGTGCTTTCCCCGCCAAGCGGGGCCACTTCGGAGATAACGCCAGGGGTCTGATCAACGGGGGCCAGCTTGACCTTTTGCACTTCCTGCAACACGGCCCAGCCGCCATAGCCTATCACGCCCAACAGCGCCATAAGCACAGCAGTCGAGCCAAGCGCACCGGGTTCGATCCGCGCCATAAACCCTTGCCCGCGCGGGACAAAAGAGGCGTTCGGATCGGCGAAAGGATCTTTGACAGGGGCCTGTTTTGCCACCTTGGCAGGCCGTTTGGTCGAGGCCTGCGGCGACATTCCGTGGGCCACGGAAAACCCGCTTTCCTGACAGAAACGCGAAAAGGCCCAGTCCGGATCAAGATTGAGATAGCGCGCATAGGAGCGCACATAACCGGCAATGAAACCTTGGGTTTCGAACACGGACGGATCGGCATTCTCGATCGCGGCAATATAGGTCGCCTTGATCTTGAGTTCCCGCTGAACATCCAAAAGAGACTTGCCGATGGTCGCACGTTCCCCGCGCATGACATCCCCGAGCTTCAGCTCGAAGTCGTCAAACCCGCGAGGTTGTTCCTGTTCCTCGACAGGTGGCTTGCTCCACCGCCTGATCATGCCTGTGCGCCTCAACTTGTCCCTATCCCCATGATGCCTTTGAACCTATCGTTTGCAACGATTCGTCCAAGCACCTTGATCAACAGTTATCACAAGCTCAAACAGGGCGCACAGGGCTTATGCGATTCATCCCGCCATTTCGGCACGATTCAGCGCACAATGACTCCAAAGCGCGTCGAGCGCCTTGATCAGATGATCCATCTCGTTGGGACCATGCACAGGCGACGGGGTAAAGCGCAGACGCTCCGTGCCGCGCGGAACGGTCGGATAGTTCACCGGCTGCACATAAATCCCGTAGTTTTCGAGCATCATGTCGGACATGAGTTTCGTGTGCTTCGGATCGCCCACGATCAACGGCACGATATGCGAACCGTTATCCGTGATCGGCAGGCCGAGCCCTTTGAGCCGCAGCTTGAGAATATTCGCCTGTGTCTGATGTGCTTCGCGCAATTTCACACCGCCCTCGCCTTTCAGGAAGGCAATCGAGGCCGCCGCCCCTGCCGCCACAGCCGGCGGGATCGAGGTGGTGAAGATAAAGCCAGGCGCGTAAGAGCGCACAGCGTCACACATTTTCTCACTCGCCGCGATATAACCGCCGAACACGCCGAAGGCTTTGCCCAGTGTGCCGTTAATGATGTCGAGACGGTCCATCAGCCCGTCGCGCTCGGCCACGCCGCCGCCACGCGGACCATACATGCCCACGGCATGCACCTCGTCGAGATATGTCAGCGCGTTGAATTCATCGGCCAGATCGCAAATTTCCTTGATCGGCCCGAAATCGCCATCCATCGAATAGACCGACTCAAATGCGATCAGCTTCGGCGCAGCCGGATCATCGGCGGCCAGAAGTTCGCGCAGGTGGTCGAGATCATTGTGACGGAAAATCCGTTTCGCCCCGCCATTGCGGCGAATGCCCTCAATCATGGAAGCGTGGTTCAATTCATCGGAATAGATAATGAGGCCCGGAAACAGTGTCGGCAGCGTCGAAAGCGTCGCATCATTGGCAATATAAGCCGAAGAAAAGACCAGCGCAGACTCTTTGCCGTGAAGATCGGCCAGCTCGGCCTCAAGACGTTTGTGATATACCGTGGTGCCGGAAATGTTGCGCGTGCCGCCGGAACCCGCACCCGTTGCATCCACCGCTTCCTTCATGGCGTCAATCACAACCGGATTCTGCCCCATGCCGAGATAGTCGTTGCCACACCAGACAGTGACCGGCTGCTCGGACCCATCGGGACGCTTCCACGTGGCGTGCGGATACTGGCCACGTTTGCGTTCGATGTCGATGAAGGTCCGGTAGCGTCCCTCGTTATGCAAACGTTGGAGGGCTTCCTCAAGCTTCGCCGTATAGTCCACTTCTTTTCCTTTCGCGCGTCGCGGGTCTGCCTGTTTTAGCGGCATCTTGCGAAAATTGCGACTCACATTCACATTCCGCAAGGTATTATTCCAACAAGACCCTTTTCAGGCATGTGCAGCCCTTGAAACTGCACCTTCCTTTTAGAACGACTAAAAACCCTTTCTACATGATCTATGTCAAGCGGCCCTGCCCCTCTGGACACCAGATATGATCGGCGTAAGCTGCGGCAAATTATCCCGAGCAAGACCAAAGGTTTCCTATAATGAACACACGTCTCGATCCGGTGCTGTCGCGCATCGACTCCAGCCTTGAGGCTTCCCTCGAACGGTTGATGGACCTTTTGCGCATCCCGTCGATCTCCACCGACCCTGCCAACAAGGCCGATTGCCTCAAAGCCGCCGAATGGCTGGTCGCCGATCTCAAATCTCTGGGGGCCGAAGTCGAGCTTTGCCCGACGCCCGGTCATCCGATGGTTTACGGCAAGATCGGCCCCAAGACCGCCAATGACGCGCCGCACCTGTTGTTCTACGGGCATTATGATGTGCAGCCGGTCGATCCGCTTGACCTCTGGGATCATGATCCTTTCGCACCCTTCATCGAAGACCGCGAGTCCGGCAAGGTGATCCGCGGGCGTGGTGCCTCCGATGACAAGGGCCAGCTCATGACCTTTGTCGAAGCCTGTCGCGCATGGATTGCCGAACACGGCGAGATGCCCTGCACCATCACCTTCTTTTTCGAAGGCGAGGAAGAAAGCGGCTCCCCCTCGCTCATCCCCTTCATGGAAGCCAACAAGGACAAGCTCAAAGCCGATCTGGCGCTCATTTGCGACACATCCATGGTGGCGCCCGGCGTGCCCTCGATTTGTTCGCAGCTGCGCGGGATGCTCAAGGACGAGTTCACCCTGACCGGCCCGACCATGGACCTGCACTCCGGCCATTACGGTGGTCCGGCGCTCAACCCGCTGCGCGAAATCTCCAAAATCATTGCGAGTTTTCATGATGATGAAGGCCGCGTGACCGTCAAGGATTTCTATGACGGCGTCGAAGAGGTGCCCGCCGACATTCTGGAACAGTGGAAGGGCTGCGGCTTTGACGAAAAGGATTACCTGTCCTCCGTCGGCATGTCCGAGGCCCACGGCGAGCGTGCCTATTCCACGCTGGAGCAGCAATGGGCCCGCCCGACGCTGGAGATCAACGGGTTGTGGGGCGGCTATCAGGGACCGGGCACGAAAACCGTGATCCCCTCGGAAGCGCATTGCAAAATCACCTGCCGTCTCGTTGGCAAACAGGACCCCGATGCCATCCGCAAAAACTTCCGCGCTCATGTGGAAAGCCGTCTGCCCACAGATGCCAAGGTCACATGGAACCAAGACCTCGACGGTTCTCCCGCCGCAGTGATGAACACCAGCCGTCCGGAATTCGAAGCCGCACGTCAGGCGCTCACCGAGGAATGGGATCGAGAAGCCGTGTTTGCGGGCATGGGTGGATCCATCCCGATTGCGGGGTTCTTCACCTCCATTCTGGGTCTCGACTCGATGCTCGTGGGCTTTGCCGAAGACGACGACCGCATCCATTCGCCGAATGAAAAATACGGACTGAAGAACTTCCACAAAGGTATCCGCTCCTGGGCGCGTATTCTTGACGCGGTGTCGAAAATCTAACCAAGCGCCTTCGGAGGTCTCCGACCTTCTCGGACATCAAACGCCGTGTTTGAAGTAGGTTTTGATTTCCGGAGATTGTTTGGGGATATTGGTCTCCTCTCGAAAAAGTTGAAGTGCTTTGGACATTTACACAGCCCCGCCGGTCACGCTGGAGGGGCTGTGGCTTTCAAGCCCCTGCCCCTCCCGTGTTCGAGAAGATCGCAACATGGGCTCATTCCCGTAACACCGTAACTGGTCCGGCCATTGGCGCGGGCGTGCACTCCGCGCTCCAACAGAGCCGGTCCCATTGTAATGGCGCAGCGCATCGCAAGCCGTGATCTTGAGGTGGCGTATTTTCAACATCAGAAAAGCTCCAGATCGCTGGAAATCTCCGGCACAGGCCGTTTTTCGACAATGTGCGTGTCCTCAACCAACTTTTGACGAGCCTTCCCCTGAGCCGGAAAGAATTCCACGCGGCGGGCCTGCACGCCTCCGAGGCTTTGACCATCACAGGGCATCCCCTCCCTCTCGAGATAGGAGAGGACGAAACGTCCGTTCTGGTTGCCCACATTGGTCAGACCTTTGTACATCTCCGCTCCGCCAAACACCTTGGCCCGCAAACGCCCCCGCAGAGCACCGGAACGGATCAACGCATTAATCAGAAGCTCCATCGCATTGGCCCCGAAAGAACTGACATCGCTGCGTGACGGAGGACCCTCGGGCAGCAGAAAATGGTTCATGCCGCCAATTCTGGCCACAGGATCCCACAAACAGGTCGCCACACAAGAGCCCAGAACCGTTGTGATCACGGCATCTTCCGCGTCCGCAATCGCGTATTCCCCTTGCGCGATATAGGTGCGAAGGTCGCATGGCTGTTTTTGCAAAATCGCCGTCATATCACCTGTGCTTTCACCGGAGTTTCACATAGGTGCAGCAGCGTTTCGCCGAACTTGTCCAGATCGGCCCAAGCCTCGACCCCACCCATTTCACCAGCCACGCGCGGCATACCGTAAACCACGCATGTTTCCTTGCTTTGACCCAGAGTTTTCGCCCCCGCATCACGAAGTGCCTTCATCCCTGCGGCACCGTCAGCGCCCATACCGGTCAGGATCCCCGCAACCATCCTCGGAGCATGTTTCACAGCGGATAAAAACATGGAATCCACCGACGGGCGATGTCCGGACACAGGCGGTCCTTTATATAAATTCACCCGCAGATCTGTTCTCCCCGAAATATTAAGGTGATAATCGCCCCCGGGTGCAATCATCACCTGTCCCTGACGCAAGGGCATACCATCGCGAGCCAAGCTGACATGCGGCTGCACCAAAGGGTCGAGGCGGGCGGCAAAACTCACCAGAAATGGTGCAGGCATATGTTGCGTGATGAGCGTCGGCGGACAGTCAGCTGGGAAAGTTTTCAAAATCCGTTCGATTGCATCCACAGCCCCAGTTGAGCCGCCAATCAAGCAAATTCGCCTGTAGTTTCTATTCGACCGCGACACGGAAATTTCCCCTGCCCTGCGCGGATCATTGACCCGCGCACGGGCGGCCGCCGCAACGGTATCTGCCAGCTTTGAAAAACTATCAAGCCCGCCGCCCAGCTTCGGCTTTTCAACGCAATCGACAGCACCAATAGACATGGCTTCAATGGCGACATCACTGCCACGCCGCGTCAAGGTCGACACCATGACAACCGGCATCGGGCGATGTCGCATAAGACGCTGCAGAAACTCCAAGCCACTCATACTGGGCATCTCGACATCAAGTGTCATTACGTCAGGCCGATACAAGTTGACTGCATCACGCGCCTCACGCGCCGTCCCCGCCTCGCCTACGATCTCAAGTCTCTGGTCGGCCTCAAGAATAGAGCGAATGAGACGCCGCATCGTGGCCGAGTCATCCACAATCAAAACACGTATTGGTTTCACATCAGCCTCCCCTTTGTTCGGGTCGTTTCCAACTCATGTTTTCCCTGCAAAGCGTTCTAGAAATCTTCCCAATCATCTTCCAAAACAACAGCCATAGTCTCCGGTGCATTCACTGCTTTTCTTGCAGAACCAATCGTCTCTAACGTCCCCGAATTTTCGTAAGACGGTTGACCGACAGGCATCTGCGACGGTTGGGACGGGTTCTCCGGCAGATGATGGAGCGTTCCTTTTTCATCCATTTTTCCGGCATTCACCGCAGATGCTTTGTGATCTGCGGCAATCGAAAACCGCGACGTGGTCTGGGTCAGGTTCTCGGCTTCTTTGGTCAAAGCATGGCTCGCCGCCGTGGTTTCTTCAAACATCGCGGCATTCTGCTGTGTGACCTGATCCAGTTGGTTCACCGCCGTGTTGATTTCGGCAAGCCCCGAAGATTGTTCGCGCGAGGAAACTGCGATTTCGGATACGTTGTTGGAAATCTCCGAGACAGACCTCACAATGCCGCTCAATGCCTCACCGGTTTCGCCAACCAAGCTCACACCACGTTTCACAAGATCCCCCGACTTGGAGATCAAGTCGTTGATTTCTCGCGCTGCATCGGAAGATCTTTGTGCAAGAGCACGCACCTCGGATGCGACCACAGCAAAGCCGCGACCAGCCTCCCCTGCGCGCGCAGCCTCAACGCCTGCATTCAAGGCCAGCAGGTTGGTCTGGAATGCAATGTCATCGATGACCGAGGTGATCTTGGAAATCTGATTTGACGAGGTTTCGATTTCACTCATAGCCTCGACTGCCTGCTGGACCACCTTGCCGGAGGCTTCCGCATTTGTCTTTGCCGTATCCACCATCACAGAGGCCTGATTCGCACCATCGGCGGCCGAACGGACAGATGAGGTCAGTTGGTCCAAAGCTGTCGCTGTCTGCTCAAGCGTTGCTGCTTGCTGCTCCGTGCGGCGCGACAGGTCATCAGCTGCATTCGATATTTCCGAAGCCTCGGAACGGATCATGTCGGCATTTTCAACCACATTGCGCATCGCATCGTGAAGGTTGTCGACTGCGTGATTGAAATCTTTGCGCAGGGTTTCATATTCACCGAAAAACGCTTCGACGATACGGAATCTCAAATCACCGCCGGCCAGTTTTTTGAGACCGATGCGCAGGTCCTCAACCACCCGGTCCTGCTCGGCTTTCATGCGCTCCCGATCGGCGTCCGCAGCCCGCAAGACCGCCTGACTTTCCGTCACATCCATGCCCAGAAAAATGATGCGAGACGTTCGTCCGGAGCCGTCCAGAAGCGGGCTGAATATGCCCTCCACAAGGGGGGGCATCTCCTCATCAGAATTGAGAAATTTGAAACGCCCGCGAATACTCTCGCCTTGCGTTACACGGGCCCAAACGTCTTTGTGACCGCCATCCTCTTGTGTCTCCAAATCGAAAATATGCTCATACCGCTTCCCAAGAAGATCGTTAGCTTCCAGCCCCAACAATTGCGCGAAAGTGCCGTTCACAGTCCGCAATTGCCCATCAGGGCTGAACTCTGCCCTCACTTGATGGCTATCCAGAACAGAAAGCACAGTCTTGTTGCTGCGGCTTTCTGTGATATCAGCCATTTCCAGAACATGACCAACGCGCGCACCGTCATCCTTGGTTACCGCATTGATTTTGAGTGCAAAATGTAGCTCACCCACCTTGGCTTCTGTCTCATAGGGCAGCTGCTCCGTCCCGGATTGGAGGGCCTGTGCAACCTCCATATTCTGAAATATGTCAGACAGATTTTTTCCGCGTATATCTTCCGCATCAGAAAGACCAAAATGTTGGCGAAAAGCATCCTCGCTTTGCTTCAGCAAAACCTGCGCCGCAGGGTTCACTACCGAAATCTTCAATGTATCATCAAGCAATATCAAAGCTGCGGGAGACGCCTCAAAAGAGGCGGTTTTGAGCAGCTTGTCGTGCAGCGCCTCCTCGGGAGCCCCCGGGTCAATCCCGCCAGTATCGTCACGCGCGACCGTAGCATCATGCCCTCTGCCCGCCGCATGGTCCGTGACAGATGATTTTGACATCAACTTGATATTACGAAAAAACTTCATCTCTCTCTCCTGGCCTTCCGATCAGATTGAAGCCGCATCTGACGGTCAGACGGCTGATCAGTGTGTGAGCATAGCCCGCTTCACACTGTTTCATGCCGTAAAGGAGTGAAGATTCATTTAAGCCCGATGCATTTTACGGGCGTCTTCTTTCATGAAGGGAGGGCTTTGGCGAAGGTATTGGACACCTGCGTCTCGAAAGACCGAAGCAAGCCACACACGCCAAACGAAAAACGCCCGCTTGAAGCAGCGGGCGTTTGTCTTTGTTTCTGATGTCCAGCGATTAACGCTTGGAGAACTGGAAGGAACGGCGAGCTTTGCGCTTACCGAATTTCTTACGTTCCACAACACGCGAGTCACGGGTCAGGAAGCCGGCGGCTTTCAGAGCAGCGCGCAGTTCCGGGTTGTAAAGCTGCAGGGCTTTGGAGATGCCGTGTTTTACAGCACCGGCCTGACCAGAGAGACCGCCACCTTTGACAGTCGCAACAACGTCAAATTCACCTTCAACACCAGCAACCTGTGCCGGCTGTTTCACGATGAGTTGCAGCACCGGACGTGCGAAGTAGACGTCCATGTCCTTGCCGTTGACGGTGACCTTGCCGGAGCCCGGCTTGATCCAGACGCGGGCAACAGCGTCTTTACGCTTGCCGGTTGCGTAGGAACGGCCCAGTTCGTCACGAACGGGTTCACGGGGCGCAGCCACTTCAGCGACGGCTTCGCCACCGGCGACGGCGTTCAGCTCGTCGAGGGATTTGATTTCATCAGCCATAATTATGCGCTCCGGGTGTTTTTCTTGTTCATGGATTTGACATCCAGAACTTCGGGATTCTGAGCTTCGTGCGGGTGCTCGGCGCCCGCATAAACGCGCAGGTTGGTCATTTGCTGGCGGGACAGTTTGCCGCCCGGCAGCATACGCTGCACGGCTTTGGTCACGACGCGCTCGGGGAATTTGCCCTCGAGAAGTTCGCCCATGGAACGGGACTTGATGCCGCCCGGGTGGCCGGTGTGCCAGTAGAAGCGCTCGTCGGTGCGTTTCTTGCCGGTGAGTTGCACTTTGTCGGCGTTGATCACGATGACATTGTCACCCATGTCCATGGACGGGGTGAAGGTGGCTTTGTGTTTGCCACGCAGACGCATGGCGACGATCGAAGCGAGACGGCCAAGCACGACACCTTCGGCGTCGATGATGATCCATTTCTTGTCGATGTCCGCCGGAGTTGCGGAAAAGGTTTTCATAGGTTCAGCCCTTATGGGAATTGAATTCGATTAAGCGTGTTCTAAGCATTTCCCGCGCCACGTCAAGCGCGTCAATGTTATATAAATTGTTATATTTCAATGGCTTAAAAAATAGGTATCATTTTACCCCACAAAATACGCATAAAACACACTCAATTTTGGAAAAGCCTGCCCCGAAAGGGACAGGCTCGCCTTATGGTCTTATGTGAAAAGGATCAGAAACGGTAGGTCATACCCAGTTCAACCGTTCGGCCCCGCCCGCCGATCCCGTCACCAAAGAGGCTTTCGCCCGACGTGGCGAGACCCGTGCCTGCCTCACGATAGAATTTATCGAACACATTCTCGACGCTGGCGTAAAGCTCCAACCCTTCACTCACCTGCCACGAACCATAGAGGTCGAACAATGTGTAAGACGCGAGGTCCACCGTGGTTCCGCTATAATCCGTAAAGGAGGTAAATGTCGCCACAGAACTTTCGCCAACATACCGCACACGTCCGCCGACACGGGCATCGCCATTGAGTAGCTTCATGCCCAGATCAAGCGTCGCATAGTCATCCGGCAACTGGCCATATGTGTCCATACCAACACCGGCGTTGTTGCTGATCGGCTGCTCCGTATCCGCAAGCGTCAGAGAGAGCGATCCGAAGAAGCGCTCTGTATCAAACCCTGCGGACAACTCGATCCCCTTCATGGTCACATTGCCATCGGTGTTGATAAAGCGGACGTTGCCATCACTGTCTTCTTCGTAGTTGATGAAGTTCTCAATATCGGACTGGAACAACGTCGCCCCCGCCCAGAGACCTTCACGCCCGAAATTCACTCCAAGCTCGAATGTATCGGCGGTTTCCGCCTCAAGGTCGGGATTGGTGAGAACAGAAGAACTGGATGTCGCGTGCGATCCACCACTGTAGAACATCTCCGTAACGGTCGGCGCGCGCATGGTTTCGGCATATGAGCCATAGACAGACCACGCATCGTTCAGATGGTAGCGCGCAACGAGGTTGCCATTCAGCTTGCCATCGTCACGCGTGACATCCTCACCGTCGATCGTGCTGTCCAACTGGTAATAATCATAGCGCACACCGCCACCGAAATCCCAATCGCCAATCGCATAGGCGGCATTGAAAAACACGCCTGATTTGGACAGTTTACCCGCCGCGTTTGCGCCGGAGGTGCTTTCCTCGGTGTCGAAATCATTCGACGTGTAAGCAACACCATAGTCGAGAAGAAGATCACCTGCCGCAATCGCCAGCTTGCTGCGGTTGCTCAGATTTGCCCCAAAGGTTTCATCTGTGCCGTTGCGTCCGAGATAGCTGCCCGAGGTTTTGCCTTCGCCCGTCGGGAAATTGAAGCTCATATCTTGCCAGTAGACTTTCGCCTTCATATCAATCAGCGGATCACCCGGATTGTATGCCATATCCGCGATCACGCTCTTGCGTTCCACATCCCAGATGTAGCCGGAAGAATCTGTCGGATAGAACGTGTTCTGGTAATCCTGTGCCGTCAGATTGAACTCAAGATCGGCAGAGGGACGATACCGCATCTTCGCCAGAATGGTGCGCGGTTCATCTTTATAATATTCGCTGGTCTCTGTCCCTGCCCCGTCCTCAAACGGACCGTGATTGTAACCGCTCACCGCCGCAAGACCGCCCCATGTGCCATCTTTGCTCTGAACGGCTCCGGCCAATGTCGCAGAAACGTCATTGCCATTGGTGCCGAAACTCAGCCGCGCCATGCCACCCGTGGTTTCTCCGGCATCAACCAGATCATCAATCCCGATGGTCCGAAAATTGGCCGCTCCGGCCAGAGCACCAAGACCATCCGCCCCCGCAACGGCCCCCTTGGCGATATCGGCGCCGACCACCAAGCCCGGATCAAGGAACACCTGATCATCATATGACCCGCCATGACCTGAAATATTTCGGAATGTCTGCGGAATGCCGTCGATCATAGTGTTGACGCGACCATAGCTTTGCAGACCACGAATGTTGACGGTCACTGTCGGGCTATCTGCCGGAGACCGGGTAAAGGCCCCTGCGGTCGCACGCACAGCAGTGCCAATATCATTGCCATATTGCTCGACAATCAAGGCACCTTCCAATTCTTCAACGGAAGCCCCCGATAGCGTTTGGGTTGTCACTTCCCCCTCTTCGCCCTCAACCACAATCGTGTCGAGAACCGTGATCTCTTGGGCCAGTGTTGCAAGCGGAAAAGATGAAACGAGAATAGCGGCACTGCACAGCAGCCGCATGCGTGCCAGTTCAGGCCGTGAATAAGTTGACATAGCAACCCCCTCATAAATTGCGTGATGATTGCTCTGGTATCTCGGGGGCTTGTCGCTACCTGGAAGCTCTGCGCACTATGGCAGAACCTGCAATCACGCCGCTGCTATATATTCTTAGTATTTTTATCAAGATTGTCGAAATATCCCCCTACAGCTCGTTGCAAAAATGATACATTCATACGCGACACCTATAGACACCCGCCTAACGCGGAGGCGATGTAGCCCGCACGCCCCGCCTAAGTATGCATTGGTATACAAATCCATTTCACTCCCCGCAAAATTGCGATAGAAGACAAACGACTCTTCCAGCCCCCTCATGGAGATCCCCAGATGACTAAGATCAAGGTAGACAACCCCATTGTCGAAATGGACGGCGATGAAATGACCCGCATTATGTGGGATTTCATCAAGAAGAAACTGATCCTCCCCTATCTCGACCTCGACCTGCTTTATTATGATCTCGGCATTGAGGAGCGCGATCGCACCGAAGACCAGATCACCATTGATGCGGCGATGAAGACCAAGGAAGTCGGCGTCGCGGTCAAATGTGCCACGATCACGCCAGACGAACAGCGCGTCGAGGAATTCGGACTCAAGAAAATGTGGCGTTCGCCCAATGGCACGATCCGCAACATTCTTGGCGGCGTTGTATTCCGCCAGCCGATCATCTGCAAAAACGTGCCGCGCCTCGTGCCCGGCTGGACCGATCCCATCGTGGTCGGGCGTCATGCCTTTGGCGACCAGTATAAAGCCACCGATTTCACCTTCCCCGGAAAGGGGCAGTTGACGATGAAATTCGAGGGCGAAGACGGCACTGTGATCGAAAAGATCGTCTATGACGCACCTTCGGCGGGCGTCTATCAGGCGATGTATAACCTTGACGACTCGATCCGCGACTTTGCCCGCGCCTCGCTGAACTACGGGTTGAACCTTGGCTGGCCGGTGTATCTGTCCACCAAGAACACCATTCTCAAAGCCTATGACGGCCGTTTCAAAGACATCTTCCAAGAGATTTACGATGCGGAATTTGCCGAAGACTTCAAGAAAGCCGGTATCTGGTATGAGCACCGCCTGATTGACGACATGGTGGCCTGCGCGATGAAATGGTCCGGCAAATTTGTCTGGGCGTGTAAAAACTATGACGGTGACGTGCAATCCGACACCGTGGCGCAGGGCTTTGGCTCGCTGGGTCTCATGACCTCGCAGCTGATGACACCCGATGGCAAGATCGTCGAGGCCGAGGCCGCCCACGGCACCGTAACCCGTCACTATCGCCAGCATCAGGCGGGCGAAGCCACCTCCACCAACTCGATTGCCTCCATCTACGCATGGACCGGTGGCCTGAAGCACCGCGCCAAACTTGACGGCAACGAACAGCTGATGCGCTTTGCCACGACGCTGGAGAAAGTCATCGTGGATACGGTGGAAAGCGGGTTCATGACCAAAGACCTCGCGCTGCTTGTCGGCCCCGACCAAGGCTGGCTGACGACGATGGGCTTCCTTGAGAAAATCGACGAAAACCTCAACAAGGCTCTGGCCGGATAAGCGCGAGACCTGACACAGCATCTACAGGCCGGAGCCCCGTTGCTCCGGCCTTTTTATGTCTATTTTTTAATCAAACGCATAGATTTCAACAAAAACTCTCGGCGAGCGCCTTGAAAACAGACCGTCCCTTCGACAGTCTGACCTGTGGAACAGGCGCTTTCCCTGACCGGAAGCGCAGCACATCGCCATTCAAAGGCGCACCGCCTTTCTGGCTCGGACCAACAGACCCAACACAGAATGACAGCCATGAAAAAACATTTCCTCACCGCGCTTTGCGCCCTCGTCGCCAGCCCTGCCCTCGCCCATCTGCCGCCGGAGCAACACGGCTCCTTCATGGCCGGCGCATCCCACCCGCTCTTCGGGCTTGATCACATCATCGCCATGATCGCGGTCGGGGTTTGGGCCATGCAGATCGGCGGCAAGGCGGTCTGGGCCGTGCCTGCCGTTTTTGTGGGCGCGATGGCGCTTGGGTTTATGGGCGGGATCGCGGCGCTTCCCCTGCCGTTTGTGGAACCGATGATCCTCGCCTCCGCTATTCTGATCGGGCTTCTGGCCAGCTTTGCGGTCAAACCCGGCCTTGCAGGTGGCATCGCTGTTGCCGCCGTTTTCGGCCTGTTTCACGGTCACGCCCACGGCGCGGAACTGGGTGCGGCTCAAGCTCTGGGCTTTGGCGTAGGCTTTGTCATTGCCACGGCCCTGCTCCATGCCGCAGGTATCCTTGCCGCCCGTTTGACCGCCCGCGCCCTGCCCTATGGTCCGCGCCTTCTGGGCGCTCTGGCAACCCTGATGGGCCTGTCGCTACTGATCGGTTAATCCAACCTTCATTGCCTGAACGAAACGGATTGCGCGGGATATTTCCGCGCAATTTTATATATAAAAATATCCTTAAACCTTCTGCCCTTGTCCTTCCGCAAAACGGAAGACAGAAGGTTTCCCGATCAAGCAGCCCCCTCTGCCGCACAGGTGTCCGGTTACATTTGAGACAAGAGCAGACACAAACTTCGAACGCCACGAGACAGCCCGGCACACAAGCAGCATCTGATTCCGCAAAAAACCGCAACTGGCCGAGACGCTGATGCTGTTTCAGACCCAGCGGCTGCGGGTCGAATAAATGGCTTTTCCCGCTCGGATTTGCCCAAAAAAATTGCAGCCAGATGAAAAGCGCGCGCCCCTCTCCGGCTTTGTTTGTTTTTGCGCTGGACAGGTCAGTAAAGCTGTCCTATTTTCAAACGCATGCCAGCGCCCATGCCCCTCACCCAGACGCCACATAAACACAGCCCCTTCGAGGATGTGCAGGGATTCTCCATTGCGCTCATCACCACCGCAATCGGACTGACCATCATCTCACAACTCGGCTTCATCACCGGACAGACCGCGGGGCTGGCATTGGTGATCTCCTACCTGACGGGCTGGTCTTTTTCGTGGGTGTTCTGGCTCATCAACATCCCGTTCTACGCGCTGGCCTATTTCCGTATGGGGCGCGAATTTACCATCAAATCCGCGCTCTGCGTCACCGCCCTGTCGGTTCTTGTGGCCGTGATCCCGAACTGGATGACATTTTCCCATCTCGATCCGCTTTTCGGCACCATCGCCTTTGGTATCCTCACGGGATACGGGCTTTTGGGCACCTTCCGGCACAAAGGCTCGCTCGGAGGGCTTGGCGTGGTCGCGCTCTACGCGCAGGACCGGTTCGGAATTCGTGCAGGGCTTGTGCAACTGTGCTTCGACGCTGTGCTCTTTGCCGTTGCTTTCTTTCTTTTCGAACCGACGCGCGTCCTGTATTCGCTGCTGGGGGCGGTGATCCTCAACGGTGTAATCGCCTTCAATCACCGCCGCGACCGCTATATTGCCGACTGACAGGACGAGCAGGGACAGATTATGCAAACGGATGCACAAAAAGCCGAGAAACATACGTGGTTCGAGGATCTACAGGGCTATCTTTTCGGCACTTCCATGTGTGCCTTTGCCCTTGTGATGCTGCGCTCTATGGGGCTGATCACGGGCCAGACGGCGGGGCTTGCGATCCTGATTTCCTATGTGTCCGGCTGGCCTTTCGGCTGGGTGTTCTTTGTCGTCAACCTGCCGTTTTACTGGTTCGGATACAAACGTATGGGCAAGGTCTTCGTCGGCAAAACCTTTATCAATGTCGCGCTGATCTCTGTGCTTTCCGAATGGTTTCCGACCATGCTCGCCTTCGAGACGCTCACCCCGTGGTTCGGTGCCATCATGGTCGGCTTCATGACGGGTGCGGGGCTCATGGCGATCTTCCGGCACGGCGGCTCGCTGGGCGGCTTGGGCATTCTGGCGCTCTATATGCAGGACGCCACCGGCATCAAAGCGGGCTATGTCCAACTGGCCTTTGACGCCTGCCTCTTTGCCGTCGCCTTCTTTTTCATGCCCCTGCCACAAGTACTCTATTCACTGCTGGGCGCTGTGGTCGTCAATCTTGTGATCGCCATCAACCACCGTCGCGACCGCTATATCGCCATGTAACCCGATCCGTGAGACCGACATGCCCAAACATTACATCTTTCTGATCGCCGCCATCGTCTCCGAAGTGATCGGCACAGCCGCATTGAACGCCTCAGCACAATTCACACGACTGGTTCCAGCGGCGGTGGTGACCATCAGTTACGGGCTGTCCTTCTACTTCCTGTCCCTGACCTTCAAGGTCATGCCCGTGGGTGTGGTCTATGCCATCTGGTCGGGTCTTGGCATCGTCCTCATCACCCTCATCGGCCTTTTCGCCTTTGGCCAAAAGATTGACCTCGCCGCCGCCTTAGGAATGGGGTTGATCATCGCTGGCGTGCTGGTCATTCATCTTTTCTCGCACACAACCACCCATTAAAATCTCTCGCGCGTGAGAAAAAACACAGAACACGCGCAAATTCCCGCAACAAAACCGACCGATACCGGCATTTTCCGGAAATCTGTGCTTTAGATTTCACGCAAAACGCTTTAAGCGGGTTTTCACCGCCCTCATATGCATTAAAGCTGGTCTTTTGCCCTGCCACCCGTTAGGCGCGGGACCAAGCAATCTTTCACGACGGAAACCGAACCCTATGGATCTTCGCAATATCGCAATCATCGCCCACGTTGACCACGGCAAAACCACACTCGTGGACGAGCTGTTGAAACAGTCGGGCACCTACCGCGAAAACCAAGCCACCACAGAACGCGCCATGGACTCCAATGATCTGGAGCGCGAGCGCGGCATCACCATTCTGGCGAAAGCCACTTCGGTTGAGTGGAAAGGCCATCGCATCAACATCGTGGACACGCCCGGCCACGCCGACTTCGGTGGCGAGGTGGAACGCATCCTCTCCATGGTGGACGGGGTTGTCCTTTTGGTGGACGCCGCCGAAGGCCCGATGCCGCAAACCAAATTCGTGACCTCCAAGGCGCTCGCTCTCGGCCTGCGCCCCATCGTGGTTCTGAACAAGGTCGACAAGCCGGACGCCGAACCGGATCGTGCTCTGGACGAATGTTTCGACCTCTTCGCCTCGCTCGACGCCGATGACGACCAACTCGACTTCCCGCATCTCTATGCCTCCGGTCGCTCCGGTTGGTGTGATGCGGAACTCGACGGACCGCGCAAGGATCTCTCCGCGCTGTTCAATCTCATCCTCAACCACGTCCCTGCCCCCAAGCAGCTCAAGCATCAGGACGAGCCGTTCAAAATGCTCGCCACCACGCTGGGCTCCGACCCGTTCCTCGGTCGCATCCTGACGGGCCGTGTTGAAACCGGTAAAATCAAAGCCGGCGCCACGATTCAGGCCCTGACCCGCAACGGCCAGAAGATCGAACAGTTTCAGGTCAAGAAAATTCAGGCCTTCCGCGGTCTGTCCATGGCCGAAATCGACGAAGCGATCGCAGGCGACATCGTCTCGCTCTCCGGCATGGCGAAAGCCACGGTGTCCGATACGCTGTGTGCTCTCGAAGTGGAAGAACCGCTCGAAGCCCAGCCGATTGACCCGCCCACCATCACTGTCACCTTCGGCATCAACGACAGCCCGCTGGCCGGTCGTGAAGGCAAGAAAGTCCAATCCCGCGTCATCCGAGACCGTCTCATGCGTGAGGCCGAGGTCAATGTGGCGATCAAGGTGAAAGACACCCCCGGCGGCGAGGCCTTCGAAGTCTCCGGTCGTGGCGAATTGCAAATGGGCGTTCTGATCGAGAACATGCGCCGCGAAGGGTTCGAACTTTCGATCTCCCGCCCGCAGGTGATCATGAAAGAAGAAGACGGCAAGCGCATGGAGCCGGTCGAAGAAGTCACGGTCGACGTGGATGACGAATATTCCGGCGCTGTGATCGAGAAGCTCACCGGCGCGCGCAAAGGCGATCTGACCGAGATGAAACAGCAAAACGGCAAAACGCGGATCATCGCGCATGTGCCGTCGCGCGGTCTCATCGGTTATCACGGCGAGTTCCTCACCGACACCCGCGGCACCGGCGTTCTCAACCGTGTGTTCCACGGCTGGACCGCCTACAAAGGCCCCATCCCGGGTCGTCGTCAGGGCGTTCTGATCTCTATGGAAGACGGCGAATCCGTGGCCTATGCGCTGTGGAACCTCGAAGAACGCGGCAAGCTGTTCATCGGCGCTCAGGCGAAAGTCTACCAAGGCATGATCATCGGCGAGCACAGCCGCGACAACGATCTGGAAGTGAACCCGTTGAAGGGCAAAAAGCTCACCAACGTGCGCGCCTCCGGCACGGATGATGCGGTGCGTCTGACCACACCGGTCACGCTCTCTCTCGAAGAAGCCATCGCGTATATCAACGATGACGAACTGGTTGAAGTGACGCCGCAAAGCATCCGTCTGCGCAAACGCTACCTTGATCCGCATGAGCGCAAACGCCATGCCAAGGCTGCCCAGATCTGAGCCGAGTATTTTCGGCACAAAGGAAACAAAGGCCCGCTTCGGCGGGCCTTTTCTATGCGGCCAAGCACTTGGATCCGCAGATATAAAAAAGCGACGCGGGAGATTTTCCGCGCCGCTTTTAATGTGAGGTAATTGCGCTAACGCGCAAATCGAAACCGGTTATTCCTCGGTTTCAACCACCAGAAGTTCCCGTTCCGACGCGCCTTTGGCGTGGCTCAGTGCCTCTTGGTATTCCGGCGAATGATAACAGGCCACCGCCGCCTCGACCGTTTCGAATTTGGCGACAACATTGCGCGGACGTTCCTTGCCTTCAAGCTGCACATAACGCGCCGCACGGGCGATGAACTTACCGCCATGTTTGGCAATCGCGGGGCCGGCCAGCTTGGCATATTTGCCATAGGCCTCTTCATCGGTGACGGTCACATGGGCGATCCACAAAGCAGGCATGTCTTATCCTTTCAACAGGGTTTCAGCGGCCGCAATCGCAGCGTCAGCGCCAGAGAAATCCTTGCCCCCGCCTTGCGCCATATCCGGACGACCACCGCCGCCCTTGCCGCCCACAGCAGGCACCGCCGCCTTGAGCACATCCACGGCAGAAACCTTGTCTTTCAGATCATCGGTCACACCACAGGCCACCGCGACCTTGCCGCCCTCTTCGGCGATCAG
Source organism: Celeribacter halophilus (assembly GCF_900114135.1). Classification (GTDB taxonomy): domain Bacteria; phylum Pseudomonadota; class Alphaproteobacteria; order Rhodobacterales; family Rhodobacteraceae; genus Celeribacter; species Celeribacter halophilus. The sequence continues at coordinate 162,451 of NZ_FORY01000002.1, read as the reverse complement.
AAGGATCACACCGGAGCCGAGGTTGTTTTTGTGGGCGTCAATCAGACCGCGCAAGTCTTTGCCGGACACGCCTTCGAGCGCTTGGGCGAGGAAGGGGATGCCGTTGACATCCTTGGCCTCAACCGCGCCACCGGCACCGCCGCCCATAGCGATCTGTTGCTTGAGATTGGCGACTTCCTGTTCAAGCTTTTTGCGCTCGTCAGCCAGAGATTTGACGCGCTCCACAACTTCACCGACTGGCGTTTTGAGCAGAGCCGCGACCTCATGGCTACGGTTGGCTTCCGCTTCGAGATGGTCCAGAGCCGCCTGCCCTGTCAGAGCCTCGATTCGGCGCACACCGGCGCTTGAGGCGCTGTCGCCCAGAATGACGCAAAGCCCGATATCGCCCGTGCGTTTCACATGGGTGCCGCCACAAAGTTCGAGGGAGTAGGTTTTCCCGTCCGCGCCCTTTCCGGTATCAGCCACGCCCATAGACACAACGCGCACCTCGTCGCCGTATTTCTCGCCAAAGAGCGCCTGTGCGCCGATCGCGCGCGCGTCATCCGGTGTCATGATGCGGGTTTCCACGGCGGAGTTCTGGCGGATGAACGTATTCACATCACGCTCGACCTTGGCAATTTCGTCCGCAGTCAACCCCTTCGCATGCGAGAAGTCGAACCGCAGACGATCCGGCGCATTAAGCGAGCCGCGTTGGGCAACATGATCGCCCAAGGTTTGGCGCAGTGCTTCGTGCAAAAGGTGTGTGGCGGAGTGGTTCGCCCGAATGGCGGAACGCCGCGTGTGATCGACTTCCAGAGCGGCCGGTTCGCCCACCTTGATCTCGCCACGCTCGATGGTGGCAAAATGGATGAAGACGCCCGCGACTTTCTTTGTATCCGTCACCTTCGCGATGGATTTTTCGACGCGGATCACACCGGTATCACCGACCTGACCACCGGATTCGGCGTAGAACGGCGTCTGGTTGACCACGATCTGCACCGTGTCGCCCTCCTGAACCGCATCCACCCGCACACCGTCCTTGACCAGAGCCACGATTTCGCCCTCGGCCTTTTCGGTGTCGTAGCCAAGGAATTCGCTGGTGCCTTTTTCTTCGGCAATGTCATACCAGACGGTCGCATCCGCCGTCTCACCGGAGCCGGCCCATGCCGCGCGCGCCTTGGCTTTCTGTTCGGCCATAGCCGTGTCAAACCCGTCGGTGTCCACCTCGACGCCTTTTTCGCGCAAGGCATCCTGTGTCAGATCGAGCGGGAAACCGTAGGTATCATAGAGCTTGAATGCCGCCTCGCCGGGGAGTTTCTCTCCGTCCGGCAGATCGGTCAGCTCGTCTTCCAGAAGTTTCAGCCCGCGATCCAGCGTCTGAATGAAGCGGGTCTCTTCGAGTTTCAGCGTCTCTTCGATCATAGCCTGCCCCGTGCGCAGTTCCGGATAGGCATCGCCCATCTGGCGCACCAGTTCGGGCACAAGGCTGTGCATGATCGGGTCTTTGGCACCAAGAAGGTGCGCGTGGCGCATGGCGCGGCGCATGATGCGGCGCAACACGTAGCCGCGCCCCTCATTGGACGGCATCACGCCATCAGCTATCAGGAAGGACGTCGAGCGCAGGTGATCCGCGATCACGCGGTGATGCACGTTCTTGTCACCATAGGGATCAACGGAGGTCGCGTGCGCCGAAGCCTCGATCAACGCCTTCATCAGGTCGGTGTCGTAGTTGTCGTGGCTGCCCTGCAAAAGCGCCGCGATCCGCTCCAACCCCATGCCGGTATCGATGGACTGCATGTCGAGATCGACCATCGAGCCATCGGCAAAACGCTCGTTCTGCATGAACACGACGTTCCAGATCTCGATAAAACGGTCGCCATCCTCTTCGGGCGAGCCGGGAGGACCGCCCCAGATGTGATCGCCGTGATCGTAGAAAATCTCGGTGCAGGGACCGCACGGCCCCGTATCGCCCATTTGCCAGAAGTTGTCGGAGGTCGCGATGCGGATGATCCGCTCCTCGGGCACACCGACTTTCTTCCAGATTTCAAAAGCTTCGTCGTCGGTGTGGTAAACCGTCGTGTAGAGCTTGTCCTTCGGGATACCGAAATCCTTGGTGATCAACTCCCACGCAAAGGGGATCGCATCATCCTTGAAATAGTCGCCAAAGGAGAAGTTGCCCAGCATCTCGAAAAACGTGTGGTGGCGTGCGGTGTAGCCCACGTTGTCGAGGTCGTTGTGCTTGCCGCCCGCTCGAACGCATTTCTGCGCCGTGGTGGCACGGCTGTAATCGCGTTTTTCGACGCCGGTGAAACAGTTTTTGAACTGCACCATACCGGAATTGGTGAACATCAGGGTCGGGTCATTGCGCGGCACAAGCGGCGAACTTGGCACGATCGTATGACCGTTGCGTTCGAAATAGTTCAGAAAAGTGGAGCGGATGTCGTTCACGCTGGGCATGTTGGGCGCTTCCTTGCGGGATTTCTTGGCGTTCAGGGAGGTTTACCGCCCCTGCGCGGGCCTGTCCATAACCGAAAAAGGGCCAGCCCCTCAAATGGAACCGGCCCTTCTCTGATCTGACGGTAAAATACCGGCAGGCAACCTGCTTGTCGCCTTATTCGTCGTCGAGCAAGTCGTCTTTCTCGAATTCATCCCCGAGGTCGAAATCCAGCCCGTGCGCGGCGCGGATTTTATCCTCGATCTCCAGTGCGATCTGGGGGTTTTCCCGAAGGAAGCGTTTGGAGTTTTCACGCCCCTGCCCCATGCGCTCATCCCCATAGGAGAACCACGCGCCGGATTTGTCCACAACGCCCGCTTTTACACCAAGGTCCAAAAGCTCTCCGGTTTTGGAGATACCTTCGCCATACATGATGTCGAATTCCACCTGTTTGAACGGCGGGGCCACCTTGTTTTTCACAACTTTCACGCGGGTTTCGGAGCCAACCACCTCGTCACGATCCTTGATCGCGCCAATGCGACGGATATCGAGGCGCACAGAGGAGTAGAATTTGAGCGCATTACCGCCCGTCGTGGTTTCCGGAGACCCGAACATGACGCCGATTTTCATGCGAATCTGGTTGATGAAGATCACCGTGCATTTCGAGCGGGAGATCGAACCGGTGAGTTTACGCATCGCCTGCGACATCAGACGCGCCTGAACGCCGACCGAACTGTCGCCCATATCGCCTTCCAACTCGGATTTCGGCGTCAGCGCCGCCACTGAGTCGACCACGACAAGGCTCACCGCTCCCGAGCGCACCAACGTATCGACGATTTCAAGCGCCTGCTCGCCCGTATCCGGCTGGGAGATCAGCAATTCGTCCAGATCGACGCCGAGCTTGCGGGCATAGATCGGGTCGAGCGCGTGTTCGGCATCGACAAAGGCACAAACGCCGCCTTTTTTCTGTTCTTCGGCCACACAATGCAGCGTCAAAGTGGTTTTCCCCGAGGATTCCGGGCCGTAGATTTCAATGATCCGGCCTTTCGGAATCCCGCCGATCCCCAGTGCGATGTCGAGACCGAGAGAACCGGTCGATGTGGATTCGATCTCCTGCACCGGATTGTCGGCGCCAAGTTTCATGATCGAGCCCTTGCCGAATTGCCGTTCGATCTGCGCCAGCGCGCTATCGAGCGCCTTTTGCTTGTCGCCGTTCTGCTTGTCGTTTTTTGCCATCTGTTTCGCCGTATCTTTGGTCGCCGTTGCCATCTGTTCTGTCCCTTATTTCACACCCGCCGGAACGCGTCCATCACGCAGTTGGACGGTCTCTCAGACGTCGCCTGTGTTCGCCTCTTGTTCTCGCCTTCCTTTATGAGCACAAAAAGAGAACATTTCAATGTAAATTTATCGAAACAACTTTGGCCTGGTCTTAGTTAACATTGCGTTGACGCAATCCGTCTTTTTCCAACCGTCAAAAACATGTGCAAATTCAGTCAAATTGCGCCTGTACCTTCGCGGTCAATTCGGACAGTGAAAACGGTTTGGCCAGAAAGCTCGAATTGGGAATTCGGGCCTGCTGCGCCGTAAAGTGGTCTTCGGCATAGCCCGACACAAAGACCACCTTGACCCCAGGACGATCCTTGAGCGCCTCGGACACCCAGCTTGGACCGTCCATACCGGGCATGATCACGTCGGAGACAAAGACATCAATGTGCAGTGTCTTGTCTTCCAAGGTCTCAAGGGCTTCTTCCGCATTCTCCGCTTCAATCACCGTATAGCCGCGCAGGCGTAAGGCCCGCGATGCAAAGGCACGCACGGGCGCTTCGTCCTCGACCAAAAGGATCGCACCGGAGCCGCGTTCGGCGGACACCTCCCCCTCGGAATCTGGCGCATGAGCAGCCTCGACCACGGCCTCGGCACGCGCAGTATGGGCGGGGAGATAGATCGTAAAGGCCGTCCCAGCCCCCACAACACTGTCCACAAAAATAAAGCCGCCCGTCTGCTTGATGATCCCGTAGGCCGTCGAAAGACCCAAACCGGTGCCCTCACCTGTGCGCTTGGTGGTGTAAAACGGTTCGAACACTTTCGGCAACCGCTCGGGCGGAATACCAACGCCCTGATCTGTCACGGAAATTATGACATATTCCCCCGGCGGCACAGTGACCCGATCACGCGCAAGCCCTTCGCGCAGCACTTCGTTGCGGGTTTCGACCTTGATCTCGCCACCCGTCGGCATGGCGTCGCGGGCGTTCACGACCAGATTCATGATCACCTGTTCCAACTGCCGCTTGTCCACACGGATCGGCAGAAGACCCACATCATGCGTAAGGGTCAGCGTCACCTTCTCCCCCACAAGCCGGTTCAACAGATGCGCCAGATCGGACAGGGTGTCACGCAGGTCGATGACCTCCGGCTTGAGCGTCTGCTTGCGCGAAAAGGCGAGCAACTGCCCGACCAAAGAGGCCGCGCGATTGGCGTTCTGATGGATCTGCACCAAATCGCCATATTCCGGATCGGCCTCATCGTGGCGTAGCAACAACAGGTCGCAATGGCCTGATATTGCAGTCAAAAGATTGTTGAAATCATGCGCGATCCCGCCCGCCAACTGACCAATCGCCTGCATTTTCTGGCTTTGCACGAATTGCGCCTCAAGAGACTTCAACTCCGTCGCATCCGAAAGAACCGCGATCAGTTCGACTTGCCCGTCCTTGCCCTCGACCCTGTTCAAGGTGATCTGCAAAAACGTGTCATTCTGCGGACGTGAGGCGCGCACAAACTCGGGCTTGCGCGCCCGCCCCATCGCCACGTCCGACACCCAGTCCTGCACCGGTCGCCCAAGCCCTTCGACCAGATCGCCAAGGTTAAACTTGTCATGGGTCGGGATCGCCAGAAGTTCCCGCGAATGGCGGTTCGATTGCAGGATGCTCCCGTCGACAGCGACCTTCAGCAACGCCACCGGCAGCGCATCAAAAGCATCCCATTCGCCGACGCTCGGCGTCACTTCCGGCAGGAAATACAATTCCTTGCGTCCGGTTGCGCTACTTTCATATTGCGCGACTCGGGCATAAATGCGCCCGTCAACCGCCGAAAGAGCATGAACATCTCCGGGCCGGATCGGCAGGTCGGAAATGATGCGATCAAGCGTTTTTGCCTGATGCCCGATCAAACGCCGCAGCGGCTCGTTCATAAAGAGGATCGTGTTGTTTTTGCTCAAAGAAAGCATCGGTAGCGAAATTGCACCGCCATCAAGCGCGGCGTTTTGAGCCGCCACATTTTCAAGACGCCAGAGAAACCCCGCCCCGTCAATCAAATGCACTGACAACCGCATATGGCCGTGACGCAGCACGACATCTTCACGCGCCGCCCCCTTGGCCAAGGCACGCGATTGCAAACGGCTCAGGGTGGTGGCGGGAGACGCGAACAGATCTTCGAGCGTGGCCGCGAGAGAGTTCCCGCGATGCTTGCCAAACCGCGTCAAAGCCGCACGGTTTGCATAGCCAATCACCCCATCCATATCCGTGGAAAACGCCGCAGCAGCATCATTTTCAAGACAGGCCGCCAGCGTATCGCTGATGCGGCGGCGCCGGAGGCTTTGACGATAACTCAACACACGCACAAGAATCGCCGACCAGAGCAGAACTGCCCCAGCCACGAAGGCAAATATGCCAAGTTGCGGAAAAGGGATCACCAAGGCACTGGCGCAAAGGAGTACCCCGCCCGTGGCAATCGCCAGACAATAGGGCGCGAGCCGTCCGGCCTGCTTCGACAATGGACCTACGCTCATCGTGGTCTGCACACGTTTCCCCCCCGTGCTATTTTACTCTGACGTGCCGCCTATCACCCTGCGACACGCCTTATCGGTCCTCCGGCCCTGCAACCGGAAGGTGTACACGTGCGGATTTTAAACAATCCACATCTATGAACCGAGCATTGATCAGATTTGGTTAACGATCACTTAATGCCCAACCAAATCGAGGATAAAACGGGGAAATATTTCTGGTAAACCTGTATTTCAAATATACTTTTAGGCGCGGAACGCCTGAGGTCAAATCACACAGTGCGCCGCAAAACCGCATAGAAAAATCCGTCGCCGCCCTCCAAAGGGCTGATGAGGCGTTGGGCCTCTAAGGTAAAACCGGAGTGACGGTCCAGAAAGGCTTCGATTTGCGCGGTGTTTTCCGCCTGAAACAGCGAACAGGTCGCATAGGCCAGAACACCGCCAGAGCGCACGAGCGGCGCGACCTCGTCGAGGATTTGGGATTGCAGCCCCGTCAACTGTTCCAATCGCACAGGGGTTAGTGCCCATTTGCCTTGCGGGCTACGCGCATAGGCCCCCGAACCGGAACAGGGCACATCACAGAGCACAAGATCATAATCCGAGGCCATATCGGCCTTGCGTGCGGTCAAAACCTTGATCCCTGCCCGCGAGGCCCGCGGCGCGATATCCTGCATTCGTGCGGGATCGACATCATGGGCGGTCAGGTCCACATCAACGCGCGCCCCCATCGCCAGCGCCTTGCCTCCGCCTCCGGCACAATAGTCCAGAACACGCATCCCGTCCTCAAGCGGCAAGGCGTCGATGATCGCCTGCGATCCCGCGTCCTGTAGCTCGACAAGGCCGGTCAGATAAGCCTGTGACCGCGCCACTGCGCGTGCGCCCTTGGTCACTTTCAGAGCGGTTTCGGACAGAGGATGCGGCACCGCTTCGATCCCGTCATTCTCCAGATGTTCCATCGCATGGCCCAGCGTCGATTTGCGGGCATTGACCCTCAGAAACACACCTGAACGCGTGCGCATCCGTTCCAGAACCGCAACGGCGGTCTCGCTCAGCGTGGCCTCGTAAAGCGGCAAGAGCCAGTCCGGACAATCCAATTGAACCGCCTGTGGGGCCCCCTCCAGATCGGGCACTACTGCACGTTCCTCTTCAGTCAGAGGGCGCGGCGCGAAACGGGCCTCGCAAAACACCGTATCCAGATCAGCTCCCGTCGCACGCAACGCCCCGATCATCACCTGACGCCCTGAAGGACGCCCCAGCCCTGCGCCACCGAGCCAGCAGTAGGAGCGCAAACAGCGCAACGCATCAAAGACGAGATCACGGATGGCCGCGCGATCCTTGGACCCCGCAAATCGATGGCCGCGCGCCCAAGTGGTGAGCACACGTTCGGCATTCTCGCCGATCAAAACATCGTCGAGAATCTCTATGGCGGCGGAAATGCGGGCAACTGGTGTCATGGGATCAGCAAAATCAGGCTCTGGCGCAAAAAGCAACGGGGGCCGAAGCCCCCGCTGTAAAATTCATGGTCACATTCCGGCTCAACCGATGCGATAGTTCGGGGACTCACGAGTGATCTGCACGTCATGGACGTGGCTCTCTTTGAGGCCCGATCCCGTGATCTTGGTGAAGTTGCAGTTCGTGCGCATCTCCGCCACGGTGGCGCAGCCGGTATAGCCCATAGCCGCGCGAAGACCACCGACCATCTGGTGCAACACTGTGCCCACAGGGCCTTTGTAAGGCACCTGACCTTCGATGCCTTCGGGCACGAGCTTGTCGGAGGCGGCGTCTTTCTGGAAATACCGATCCGCAGAGCCACGCGCCATCGCGCCGAGCGAGCCCATGCCGCGATAGGATTTGAACGAGCGGCCCTGATAGAGGATCACCTCGCCCGGGCTTTCATCCGTGCCCGCGATCATCGAGCCGACCATCGCACAAGAGGCCCCTGCGGCGATGGCCTTGGCGAAATCACCGGAGAATTTGATCCCGCCGTCCGCAATCACAGGCACATCGCCTGCGGCTTTGGCGCAATCCATGATGGCCGTGAGCTGCGGCACGCCGACACCCGCGACCATGCGCGTGGTGCAGATGGAGCCCGGACCGATCCCGACCTTGACCGCATCCGCGCCCGCACCGATGAGCGCTTTGGTCGCCTCACCTGTGGCCACGTTGCCCGCAATGATCTGGACCTTGTCGCCGAATTCTTTCTTGGCGCGGGCCACGGCGTCGATCACACCGCTGGAATGACCATGCGCCGTGTCAATCACGATGATGTCCACACCGGCATCGACCAGAGCGGCGGAACGGTCAAAGCCCGCATCCCCCACAGAGGTCGCCGCCGCCACCCGAAGGCGTCCAAGATCGTCCTTACAGGCCGACGGGTTCAAAACGGCCTGTTCGGTGTCTTTGAGGGTAAGAAGGCCGGTCAGATGGCCATTGGCATCCGTCACCAGAAGCTTTTCGATCCGGCGGGCTTTCATGAGAGAGATAGCTTCGTCGCGATCTGCGGGCTCTTGCAGGATGGCGAGGTTTTTCGTGGTCATCACCTGAGACACCGGTGTGTCGTCGGAGGTGGAGAAACGCATGTCGCGGTTGGTGACAATCCCCACAACGCGGCGCTTTTCGTCGATCACGGGAAAGCCGGTGAAATTATACTGGGCGCAGAGCGCCTTGGCATCCGCGATGGTCTGGTCTGCGGTGAGGGTTACAGGATTGTAAACGATCCCGCTCTCGAACCGTTTGACGCGGCGCACTTCGATGGATTGTTTCTCGATATCGAGGTTCTTGTGGATCACACCCACGCCCCCCGCCTGTGCCATGGCAATGGCCATACGGGCCTCTGTCACGGTGTCCATCGCAGAAGACATCAAAGGGATGTTCAACTGGATGGCTTTGGTCACGAATGTTTTCGTGTCCGCCGTTGACGGCAGCACAGAAGATGCAGCCGGAACAAGCAATACGTCATCGAAGGTAAGCGCCTCGCGAATCTCCATCAGGTCTCTCCATGGGGGATACGGTTTGGCACGTCCCTATTACATGGATGTTGCCGTAAGGAAAGGGCGTTTTGCGGATTTCATGCAACTGTCACGTCAAAGCGGTTGATAGAAGGCTGCAAATCAAGGGCCGCGCTCGTGCGTGAGGCGGCCCTTTTCGAGTATTTTTAGCAGCAAAGGAGACTCAGGCCGTGGCCGCGTTGGTGGCTTTGGACAGTTTGCCTCGGCTCCAGATTTGCATGATTTTCACGGCGATATAGGTGATCGCCAGTGTTGCCGCGACCAGTTCCAGCCCGCCAATGAGGCGAAACGGTGTCGGTGCCAATGTGGCTGCGGCGAACATCAGGTTCGCGAAAGCCGCAAGCGGAAATGTGAATGCGCCCCAGAGCGCGGAAAAATCCGCCTTGGTCAGGTAGCGGATCGCGACCAGATAGACGACCAGCGCCGCAACCCCGATCCAGGCAAAGCCGATGGCAATCGTCCCATAGCCCAGAAGCGTGGCAACGATACCGAAGAGTGCCACGGGCGCCAGATGGATCGCCAGAAGCGGGCGCAGTGGCGGCGGCACATCCGCGCGCACGAATTGCACGGCAGAGATGCTCCAGATCGCAATGGCAACCGGCAGGGTCAGCGCAAAGATCAGTTGGGACAGGCCCGTGTAGCCCAAGGGTACAGCCGCCAGAGGCGCGATGATGAAGCCGACGAAGGAGAGATGCCACACGGGGGTGACGCGGCGCTGTTCCGCCGGACCGTGAACCATGCCCCGAATGATGGCAAAGGCCACAAAACCATGCCCCAGAAGCGCCAGAAACAGCACGGCAGTTGCAAAGCCTGTGCTGTAAGGCACCATCACAGCGGCGAAGAGAAAGCCCGAGGCAGTCATGGCAGACAGCCCCGCCCTACCGGGAAGGATTTTGGCATCGTCAAAAATGACCCCGAAACGGCGGGCCACCTTAGCGAAATAGGCCACCAGCGCAAAGAGATAGAGCAAGGACACAGCGCCCAAAACCATCTCTCCGATCCAATCCGGAGCGGGCAGGACTCTGGCCGCGTTGCGCCAGCCAAGCCCTATCCCCAGAAGCCCGAGGATCGGCGGAAAGATCGCAGGCGGCGTGGCGCGCCATAGCCCCATCGGCGGGGCGTTGAAGGGTTTCGGCATGATGCGGGGTTCGGACATTGTCAGACCTTCAAAGATATATTTCAAAACCTGAATACCACCCTACCCTGCGCCGTGAAAGCCTTTCCTCGCGGGCGCAATGTCGCGGCCTCTGTTGCGAGCTGCGCCACAGCCTGTCTGGTGTGACTCCGACGGGTGATCTATATCGGAGGCAACAGACCTGACATATATTTGAGAGGCCGCTGATATGGCACATCCCACCAAACCACCCCTTCTGGCCGTCCTGATCGACGCGGACAATATTTCCGCCAAATATGCCGAAGCGATGTTCGAAGAGATCGCAACATTAGGAGAGGCCAGTATCCGACGGATTTACGGGGACTTTTCCGGCTCCGCGCCGCAGGGCTGGAACAAGGACAAGCTCGCCGCGATGGCGATTGTGCCGCATCAGCAGTTTTCCAACACCACGGGCAAGAACTCGTCGGACATTGCCTTGGTGATTGATGCGATGGATATTTTGCACTCCGGCCGGTTTGACGGATTCGTGCTGATTTCTTCGGACAGTGATTTCACCCGACTGGCCAGCCGCATCCGCGAGCAAGGGCTTGATGTCTTCGGCATGGGGATGCGCAAGACACCGGCGGCGTTTGTGAAAGCCTGCAAACGGTTTATCTATGTGGAAAACCTGCTGCCCGAGCAAGCCAAACCCGCCGCGAAACCGGCTCAGAACGCACCTGCGAAGTCCGGACCCGCGCCGGAACAGGAAGCCCCGCTCGAAGACCCGACCAAACTGGTGATCCGTGCGATGGATGCGATCAATGCCGATGACGAATGGGTCACATTGGGGCAGATCGGGCAATATATCACCGCCGCGCAGCCCGATTTCGACACGCGCAGCTATGGCAAGCGCAAGCTGAGCGATCTGATTGCCTCGCTGAAACTCTTCGAGATCAAGCGCGGTGACGGCAACCAGCTTATGGTGCGCCGCCTCGACTAAGCCTTGAGCAAAAGGAAAAGGCCCCCGCAAGGGAGCCTTTTTCACTGTCTCGGTCTTTTCGCTGTCTTAGTCCTTGGGCCGCATGGAAATGCCATCGGCAAACAGATGCACCTTTTCCGGCGGGGCAGAGAGTTTGACGGTGTTGCCTTTCAACCCCGCGTGAATCCCCGGAAGTTTGGCGATCAAGGGCTCGTTGCCGCGTTCAGCCACGAAATAGAGCAAGGTCACCTCACCCAGAGCCTCGACCACATCGACCACCCCGTCGACAATCGCCTCGCCCTCGGCCAGATGCATATCTTCGGGGCGCACCCCGACATTGACCTTGCGGCCCATATCCTCAGGCTTGGTCGGAATGGCGGAAGTGGCAATGCCCTCGCCCTCCACCTGCACCTTGGTCTGTGCGCCGGTTTCGATGATCACGCCGGGCAACAGGTTCATTGAGGGCGAACCGATAAACTGTGCCACGAATTCATTGTCGGGCCGCTCGTAGAGATCAAGCGGGCTGCCGACCTGTGCGATGCCCTTGTTGGCCAGAACGACGATCCGGTCCGCAAGCGTCATGGCTTCGACTTGATCGTGGGTCACATAGATCATCGTGCTGTCAGGCATCGACTCCTTGAGCTGGGCGATCTCCAGACGGGTGGCGACCCGCAAGGCGGCATCGAGGTTGGAGAGCGGCTCGTCGAAGAGATAGACCTTCGGATTGCGCACGATGGCACGCCCGATGGCGACCCGCTGACGCTGACCGCCCGACAGCGCCTTGGGCAGACGATCAAGATAATCTTCGAGTTGCAGGATATGGGCGGCCCGCATCACCGCCTCCTTGATCTCGGCTTTCGACTTTTTGGCAAGTTTGAGAGAGAAGGCCATGTTGTCGTAAACCGTCATATGCGGATAAAGCGCATAGGTCTGGAACACCATGGCAATGCCGCGCTGTGCGGGGGGCACATCATTGACCCGCTCCCCGTCGATTTCCAACGTGCCGCCGGAAATCCTTTCCAGCCCAGCAATCATCCGCAAAAGCGTAGATTTGCCGCACCCCGAGGGGCCGACAAAGACGATCAACTCGCCGGTTTTGATGTCGAGGTTGATGTCCTTGAGGACTTCGACCTTGCCGCCATACACCTTGCCGACATTTTCCAGTTTCAGATCTGCCATTCTCTTTCTTCCCTCGCCCCTTTAGACCTTTTCGCGCAGCATGATCGCTGGCTGCCACGGGCCCAGATGCAGTTTACCATCCTCCATCGGGGAGGCGGAGTTCAATTCGCTGCCGACCTGATGCCAGTCACCTTTTGGCGCCTCCAGCGTGGCCGGTTGATCCGACAGGTTGAAGGCGCAGAACAGCTCTTCTTCGTCATTCTTGCGCGTAAAGACCAGACAGGAGCCATTCACATGCATGTCCTCCATCGTGCCCGTCTTGAGCGCCTTATGCGCGTGGCGGAACGCTATCGCACGGCGGTAATGGTGCAGGATCGATCCGGGATCATATTCGGACTGGGCCACGGCCAGCGGGTAGTGATCCGGGCTCACCGGCAGCCATGTCTGACCGGCGGTCGAGAAACCGCCGTGATGTTGCGAGCGCTCCCAAACCATCGGCGTGCGACAGCCGTCGCGGCCTTTGAATTCGGGCCAGAACTGGATGCCATAGGGATCTTGCAAATCCTCGAAACTCACCTCGGCTTCCGGCAGGCCAAGCTCTTCGCCCTGATAGATACAGGCCGAGCCGCGCAGGCACATCAACAGCGTGGTAAATGCGCGTGCCCCCATCGCATCGAGATGCCAGCGCGACATATGCCGCACTACGTCATGGTTGGAATAGGCCCAACAGGCCCAACCATCCGCCGCAACCTCGGCCACCTTGTCCATCACCTCTTTGATATAGGCTGGCGTCGGCGTATCGCCCGAAAGCAGATCAAAGGCATAACACATATGCATCAGATCATCGCCTGCAGTATATTCACCAAGGATTTCCAGATCGCGCTGGTCATCCCCCACCTCGCCCACAGCAGCGGCATTGAACGGCTCCATCACCGCACGCAGCTTGCGCAGGAACTCAAGGTTCTCGGGACGGGATTTGTCGTAGATGTGGTTTTGCCAAGTGTAGGGATTCACCGCAGGGGCAGTCTTGGCCTGACGCTCTTCCGGAGCCAGAGGCGGGTTGTCACGCAGTTCCGCATCATGGGTGTAGAAGTTGATCGTATCGAGGCGGAACCCGTCCACCCCGCGATGCAGCCAGAACTCCGCCACTTCGAGCAGCGCCTGTTGCACTTCGGGTTCGTGGAAGTTCAGATCCGGCTGCTCGGTCAGGAAGTTGTGCAGATAATACTGCATCCGTCCTGCATCCCATTGCCAGGCCGATCCGCCAAAGATCGACAGCCAGTTGTTCGGCGGTGTGCCATCGGGTTTCGCATCCGCCCAGACATACCAGTTGGCCTTCGGGTTCGTCCGGTCTTTGCGGCTTTCGACAAACCACGGATGCTGGTCGGAGGTGTGGCTCAGAACGAGGTCGATCATCACCTTGACCCCAAGCCCGTGGGCCGTGTCGATCACCGCATCGAAATCCGCCAGAGAGCCGAACATCGGGTCCACATCGCAATAATCCGCGACGTCATATCCAAAATCCTTCATCGGAGAGGTAAAAAACGGCGAAATCCAGATCGCATCCACGCCGAGCGAAGCGATGTAAGGCAGGCGTTGGACGATGCCCAGAAGGTCACCGATCCCGTCGCCATTGCTGTCCTGATAGGAGCGCGGGTAGATCTGGTAAATGACGGCACCGCGCCACCAGTCTTTTTCACGGGTGAACGGCGCGGGGGAGGAAGGAGTTGCGTTCATGGCTTTGCTCTTTTGTTATTTCACGGACCCGGCCAACAGGCCGCGCACGAGGTATTTCTGCATAAAGAAGAAGACGGTCAGCGGCACGGCGATCGACACGAAAGCCGCCGTTGCAAGGATTTCCCAATTGCCGCCGCGCGTGCCCAGAAGCTCGACAATCTGGCGCGTCATCACGGTGGTCTCGCCGGAACTGTCGATCAGGAACACCAGCGCCACCAACAGATCGTTCCACGTCCAGAGGAACTGGAAAATCGCGAAAGAGGCCAGCGCGGGGAAGGACAGCGGCAGGATGATCTTGGTGAAAATCTGGAAATCCGTCGCGCCGTCCACTCGGGCGTTTTCGATGATGTCTTTCGGCAGGCCGACCATGTAGTTTCTGAGCAGATAGATCGCCAGCGGCAGGCCAAAGCCCGTATGCGCGGCCCAGACGCCCAGATAGCCTTTCGAGTTGATCGTATCCCCCGGCGCAAAACCGAACAGCCGTCCAAGCCAGCCCACTTCAGCAAAGCGCCGGGCGTTGTCTTCCATCGGAGTGCCGACAAGGGCGATGAACCATTCGACCACCGTCCCGTGGAAACTCAAAAGCGGAATGAGCGCCAGTTGCAGCGGCACGACGAGCAGCCCGACGATCACCGCGATCAGGAAAGCACGGCCTTTGAAATCCATCCACGCCAGCGCATAGGCGGCAAAGGCGGCGATCAGAATCGGGATCACCGTGGCCGGAATGGTGACAGTGAAGGTGTTGAGAAAGGCCTTGCCCATCTTGTCCGTCGCCTTGCCGGAAAACAGCACCGTGCGGTAATTGTCGAGCGTGAAAGACGGCGGTGTTTTGGCGGTCAGAAAGACGCGTTCCCCGCGCGAGCCGGTGAATTCCGTGTCATTGACAAGCCGGTAATCCCCGTTGGCCTCGACCGTCAGCATCCCGTCCTCGCCCAGATCGGCAGTGTCACCGGGGGTATAGACGCCAATATTGCGCGACGAGGTGCCCCAGACGGAAATCTCCCCCTGCGCATCACCCTCTTCGGCAAAGAGGTTGCCCTCGATCACATAATTCCCGTCGATCTGCTTCTGCGTGTCCGAACTTGCCGTGCGGATCATCGTGTTCTGTTCTTGCGGAAACAGCGCCTTCCACCAGCCGGAACTGGCAATCTGGTCACCCGTGCGGAAGGACGACACAAACAGCCCGACGGTCGGGAACAGCCAGAGGAACACCAGCACCGCGACCGAGATATGGGTCGCCCAGATGAGAGCCGGTTTCTTGCCAACGATATTGTCCATGATCCGGTTCCCTTATTTCATCTCTTTGCGCGCGTTGTAGACGTTCCACGCAAGGATCGGCGTCACCAACAGCATAATCACCATCGCCGCCGCCGACCCGACACCCCAGTCGCGGGCACGGAACAGTTGGTCATACATGTAGTTGGCAAGCACCTGCGTCTCCCACTGGCCATTGGTCATGGCGAAGACGATGTCGAAGACCTTGAGCACGGTGATGGTGATCGTGGTCCACACCACAACGATAGTGCCCATGATCTGCGGCACTTTGATTTTGAAGAAAATCTGGAACGGGTTGGCCCCGTCCACGATGGCCGCTTCGATGGTTTCTTCCGGCACGCCGCGCAGGGCGGCGGACAGGATCACCATGGCAAAGCCGGTTTGAATCCAGATCAGAACTACCATGAGGAAAAAGTTGTTCCAGAACGGAATGGTCAGCCAGTTCATCGGCTGATCTCCCCCCAAGGCCAGATAGATCGCATTGAGAATACCGATCTGCTCCGTGCCCAAGGGCCGCGCGTCATAGACCAGTTTCCAGATCACCGCCGCGCCGACAAAGGAAATCGCCATTGGCATGAAAATCAGGGACTTGGCAATCGCACCCCAACGGATACGGTCGGTGAGCTGCGCCACGATCAACCCCATTGCGGTCGAAGCGGCAGGCACCACCAGAAGCCAGAAAGCGTTGTTGCGCATGGCCTCCCAGAACTTCGGATCATCCGCCATTTTGCGGTAGTTCTCTAACCCCACATAGGCCCCGCCCAGATCGCGATCGGTGAGCGACAGGCGCAGGGTCTCGAACACCGGATAGGCCAGATAGAGCCCCAAGGCGGCAAGCCCCGGAAACAGGAACAACCAAGGCCGCACAAGGTTCGCACGGTTGATGTTCCGCCCCGCATGCGGGCCACGCGCGGGAAAGATCAGCTTGTCGAGAATTATATTGGAAAAATAGAAATAGCTGATGCAGGCCCCGACGCCGATCGCAATGGTCAGAAGTCCCTGAACTGCAGGATGCATATGTATTCCCCTTCTCGCGCCGCTAAACGGCCTGTGGCCTTTCAGTGCATCCCACGCGCCCTATGCGCTCTGGTCAGGGCAAAATGGCAGATGCAAAGATGCGAAAGCCCTCCGGACCCGAAGGCCCGAAGAGCGGCTGTGTAAAGAGACTGCGTTTATTTCAGCGCGTCCCAAGAGTCCTGAATGGACGCGGCGACATCTTCGGCAGATTTCCCGCCGGTGTAGTCCACCATACCGGTCCAGAACGACCCTGCGCCCACACCACCCGGCATCAGGTCGGATGCGTCAAAGCGGAAGGTGGTTGCGTTCAGCAGGATGTCGTTCATCGCGGCAGTGGCCGGATCACCGAATTTCGAGGTATCGACCCCTTTATGCGGTGTCAGGAAGCCTTTTTGCGACATCCATGCCTCATGGGCCACCGGAGTTTCGAGGAACTTGATGAACTCATGCGCCGCCGGTGTGTCATTGGTGATCGCCCAAAGCGTGCCTGCGCCCAGAACCGGACTGCCGAGGTCTTTGCTCTCATAGGACGGGAAGTAGAAGAAATCGGCATCTTCCCCCACTTCCGTGCCTTCGGGGAAGAAGGACGGGATGAAGGAAGCCATGCGGTGCAAGTAGCACTGCGGCGGTGAGGTAAAGAGACCTTTCGGGCTGTCGCGGAAATCGGTAGAGGCCACGGAGCCTGCCCCGCCGGAGACAAAAGCGTCATTGCGTGCGAACCAGCCGAATTCCTCGATGGCTTCCACCACACGCGGATCGTCGAATTTCACCTCGTTGGTGACCCAGCCGTCATAGACTTCCGGCGGTTGCGTGCGCAGCATCAGGTCTTCGACCCAATCCGTCGCCGGCCAACCGGTCGCCGCACCGGACCCCAGACCGATACACCACGGCACCTCGCCATCGGCGACGATCTGTTCGGTGAGCGCTTTCAGCTCTTCCATGGTTTCGGGCACTTCATAGCCCGCATCTTCGAAGTTTTCCGGCACATACCAGACGAGAGATTTCAGATCGACCTTGTAGAAAAATCCGTAAAGCGCATCTTCCCCGTCAGGGCCGGTATAGGTGCCGAGATCCACCCAAGACTGGCCTGCTGCATAGTTTTCGCGCACCCAATCGGCGACATCCTCGCCAAGCGGCGTGAGAAAACCGCGGCCAGCCATTTCAGCAGCCAGACCCGGCTGCGGGAAAACCGCAATATTGGGAGCAGAGCCCGCTTCGGCGTCGATCACGATCTGCTGTTCAAAGCTGTCGGATCCGACATAGGCGACATCAAGGCCGCTTTGCTCTTCAAAAACGGCCAGCACCTCTTCAACCATTTCCTGGTCGGCGCCGATCCACGGCCCGGCGATGGTCAAATCCTGCGCCTGCGCGCCTGCCGCGCACAAAGCAACAGTTGCTGCGCCGGTCATAAGTGTCTTTTTCATGTAAACCTCCCAGTTTTCATACCCAGACATGGGCAAAGGAATCCTAACGCAACAAGTCCGGAAATCAAATAGTTCCGGCAACCTCAAAGCGCTTTGGCACACGCGCAACCCTCTCCCATGAGGCCACCAGAGTCAATGATCAGGATCAAACCGGGCCTTGCGAACCGCAAGAAACATCCCGAACCACAAGCCCCGTGTTCACAGGAGCACCTCGACGCAAACGGAATTTCGAAACGCAGCGAACTGCTCTACCTGCGCAAAGAGGCTTTACCTCGCCCCTTGCCCGCGGCTAACCTGTGTGAAAATTACATGCAACCTTCTGCCCAGTGTGCATAAATAAAAGGGTCAGACATGAACCTCAAAGAGCTTTCCACCCTGCTCGGCCTGTCCCAGACCACAGTCTCGCGGGCCCTGAACGGCTATCCCGAAGTCTCGGAACTAACCCGGGAAAAGGTGCTGAAAGCGGCCAAAAAACACAACTACACCCCAAACACCCGCGCACGCGGCTTGGCCACAGGGCAGAACCATGCCGTCGGCCACGTCATCCCGCTGTCCACCGAACATGAGGTGGTAAATCCGGTGTTTACCGATTTCGTCGCGGGGGCCTCGGAAATCTATTCGCGTGAAAATTACGATATGATTCTGTCCATTGTCCCCGACAGCAACGAATCCGAAGCCTATCGCAAGATTGCCGCCAAAGGGTCCGTCGACGGGGTGATTGTGCATGGTCCGAAGGCCAACGATCCGCGAATCGCGCTTTTGCAAGACATCGGCATGCCATTTGTCGTGCATGGTCGCAGCGGCAGCGCGACCGAGGATGATTATTGCTGGGTCGATATGAACAACACCCGCGCCTTTGAACGCGCCACGCATTTTCTGATTGATCTCGGACACCGGCGCATCGGGCTTTTGAACGGGTTGGAAAGCATGGATTTCGCCGCGAAACGCCGGATCGGCTATCGCACCGCGCTGGACGCCGTCGGCATCAAGGAAGACCTGATGCTCTGTTATTCCGGTGAAATGACAGAAGAATACGGGTTCAAGGCAACCGCAGAGATGCTTGCCCTAGACGAACCGCCCACCGCCCTTCTGGCCTCGTCAATCATCGTCGGCTTTGGTGTGCGCCGTGCTTTGGATGCGGCGGGTCTCAAAATCGGCAAAGACGTGTCCCTGATCGTGCATGATGATGACCTCTCCTATCTACGCAACGGGTCGACCGAGCCGATCTATACGGCCACCCGCTCCTCCGTGCGCATGGCGGGGCGGATTTGCGCGGAAATGTTAATGGAGCAAATCTCCAACCCGCAACGCCCCTTGCGTCATACGCTGTTGGATGCGGAGTTAATCATCGGTCACACGACAGGCCCCGCCCCGAAGCGCTGACACCACGCCCCAGCCCTCACCCGCGCGTTTTATTTCTTCAAACCGCACAGCCAAAGCGCTTTGATCTTGCCCGATCCAGTCCTTCGACGTTAAGAGAGACCCCATCACCCCGCCGGTTCCAACGCAGCCACGCGCCCACCGGCCCAAATCGTTAGCGCTACCGAATACGGAGGCCCCATGACAAACCGCCCGCTCCCCCGTCTGACCCGAAAAGACTTTCCCGACGGTTTCCGCTTTGGTGCCGCAACGGCCGCCTATCAGGTCGAAGGCCACAAGTTCGGCAATGCCGGTGTGACCCATTGGGACACCTTCGCCGCGACCCCCGGAAATGTGCTGCGCGCCGAAGACGGGGCACTGGCCTGCGACCAATACCATCGCTATGGCGAGGATATGGACCTGCTCAAGGATGGCGGTTTTGACGCCTACCGGTTCTCGACAAGCTGGGCGCGGGTCATCCCCGAAGGTCGGGGCGCAGTGAACCGCGAGGGGCTGGATTATTACGACCGGCTGACCGATGCCATTCTCGAGCGCGGCCTCGAACCGCATCTGACGCTCTATCACTGGGAAATGCCCGCCGCGCTGGCCGATCTGGGCGGCTGGACCAACCCGGATGTGCATCTGTGGTTTGGTGATTTCGCAGAGGTCGTGGATGACCGGATCGGTGACCGCATGGCCTCGATCGCCACGATCAACGAACCGTGGTGTGTCTCATATCTTTCGCATTTTCTTGGCCATCACGCACCCGGCCGCCGCGACATCCGCGCCGCTGCCCGCTCCATGCACTATGTGCTCAAGGCCCATGGCGAGGCCGTCAGCCGTCTGCGTGCCAGAGGGCGTGACAACCTCGGCATTGTCATCAATTTCGAACACACCCAACCGGCCAGCGACGATCCCAAAGACATTCAGGCCGCCGTCACCCAAGACGCGACCAACAACCGCTGGTTCATCGAGGCGGTCAGCAAGGGCCGGTATCCGCAAGAGGCGCTCGATGGGCTTGAGCCGCATCTGCCGAAAGGCTGGCAAGACGATCTCGCAAAAGACATCTCGCAACCGCTCGACTGGCTCGGCGTCAACTACTACTTTCGCCAGCTTGTCGCCCATGACGCGGAAAGCCCGTGGCCGCACACCAAACCCGCGCAAGGCCATCTTGCCACCACCCAGATGGGCTGGGAGATCTGCCCCGAAGGGCTGCGCGCCCTGCTGGTGAAGCTCAAAGAAAACTATGTGGGCGATCTGCCGGTTATGGTGACCGAAAACGGCATGGCATGGGACGACCATCTGCGCAACGGCGTCGTGAACGATCCGGAACGCTGCGCCTATATCACCGACCATCTGGCCGCAATGCACAAGGCCATCGAGCAAGGGGTGAACCTGCAAGGCTTTTTCTACTGGTCGCTTCTGGACAACTATGAGTGGGCTTTCGGCTACGAACGGCGTTTCGGCATGGTGCATGTGGATTTTGAAACATTGAAACGCACCCCCAAAGCCTCGTATCACATGCTCAAAGACCTGATTGCACGGACCTGACATGATGCCCAACCATCCCGCCGACACCCTCACCCTCGTGGCCGACATCGGGGGCACCAATACGCGCGTGGCTCTGGCCGATGGCATCACGCTTCTGCCCGATACGATCCGGCGCTATTCCAACCGCAAGTTTCCCGGTCTGGAAACGGTGCTCCGGCAATATATCGAGGAAGAGGGCAACGTCGATTGCAAGGGGGCCTGTGTGGCCGTAGCCGGTCCTGTGCGGGACGGTGTGGGCACCATGACCAATCTCGACTGGACCATCGACAGCGACACCCTGCGCCGCGCCTGTCAGGCCGAGCATGTCGCCATTCTCAATGACCTTCAAGCGCAGGGCCATGCCTTGGGTCTTGTGGACGAAAGCAACATCCGTCCGGTGATCGATGCGCCAGAGCCCGCTCCGCACGCCGCACGCCTCGTGGTCGGCATTGGCACAGGCTTCAATGCGGCCCCCGTGTTTGAAACCGGTGCAGGTCGCCTTGTCGCGCCGTCCGAATGTGGCCACGCCAACCTGCCGATCCGCGACGAACACGAATTGGCCCTGTGCCAGTTCGTCGAGACCGCCCACGGCTTCCCCGCTGTCGAAGATGTGCTCTCCGGTCGTGGTCTGGAGCGCGTTTACCTGTTTTTGGGGACCGAAGCCGGCGAGGCTTTCGAAAAATCCGCCGCCGAAATCATGGCCTCCGTCGAGGCCGGAGACGACCCGCGCGCCACGCAGGCCGCACAGCTCTTCGTCAAGATTCTCGGGCGGGTCGTCGGCAACCTGTCTCTGGTGCAACTGCCCTTCGGCGGGGTCTATCTGGTAGGCGGTGTGGCCCGTCACATCGCGCCCTATCTTGAGCGTTTCGGGTTTTCCGAGGCCTTCCGCGACAAGGGCCGGTTTGCCGGTTTTATGAAGAATTTTTCGGTTTCCATCATCGAAGACGACTTTGCCGCGCTCACGGGATGCGCCTCTCACATGCATCACCTATACCCGTAACTACCTGAAATATTAATGAATTTCAAATCCCTCGCTTCACCGGCGAGGGTTTTCTTTTGTCCGGAACAAATTTTCCGGCGCGTAACCTCGTTTTAACTCCCCTTCCCTTACACAGGTCCGAGAGAACGCAGATGTAAGGGAAAATCGAGATGCCTCACCCCTGCCGAAACCCCGGAGCACTGACATGACAACACATGTGCAACTCCATGACCGGCTCGACTACCAGTCCGTGATGCCCCTCATGGAAGAACTCAAAGCGATTACAGACGATGATCTGGTGATTGATGCAGGAAACCTGCGCCATCTCGGCACCCTTCCCCTGCAAGTGATCCTTGCCGCCGTGAAACAACGCGCAGCGCGGGGTCAGACAACCCGCTTGGCGAATGCCTCCGACGGCTGTGTGGATATGCTCAGCCTCTTTGGCTTCACCCCGGAAACCCTCACTCAACCGGAGGTCTGGACATGAGTTTGGAAGTTCTTGCGGTCGACGACAGCCGCACCATGCGCGACATGCTCAACCTTGCATTGTCGTCTGCGGGCTTTACCGCCCACCTCGCCGAAGACGGCATTCATGGCCTCGAGGTTCTCAAAGACCTGAATCCCGACGTCATTATCACCGACATCAACATGCCACGCATGGATGGTTTCGGTTTTATCAACGCCGTCCGCGCCGAGCCGAAATGGAGCCGCATCCCAATTCTCGTGCTCACAACAGAAAGCGCCGCCGAACTCAAGGCAAAGGCACGTTCCGCAGGCGCAACCGGCTGGATCGTGAAACCGTTCGATCCCGCAAAACTCGTCAAAGCCCTGCAAATGGTGGCTGGTTAAGAGGTTCCCCATGTCCGACCCAATGGCAGAAATTCGCGCCTCCTTCTTCATTGAATGTGAAGAGCTCCTGGAAAGCCTTCAGGATGGTCTTCAACTCATGGATGATGGCGATACCGACTCTGAAACGATCAACATCGTCTTCCGCGCTGTTCACTCGATCAAGGGGGGCGCGGGCGCCTTTGGTCTCGATGATCTGGTTCATTTCGCCCACCGGTTCGAAACCGCCATGGACGAAGTCCGCGCAGGCCGGTTCTCTCCGGATGCCGAGGCCATTCGCCTGTTCTTTGCCTGCGCCGACATTCTGGCCGATCTGGTGCGTGCCGCGCGAGATGGTGATCAGGTGGATGATGGCATCACCGGTCCGGTTCTGGAAAACCTCGACAAGCTCGTCGGGCTCGAAGAGGAAGAGGAGGAAGACCTCGACTTCACCCCAGCCACGCTGTCGCTCGACTTTGGTGACGGAGGCACCTTGCCGGACTTGCCTGAGCTTCCTGATGTGAGCGCCCTGCCCTCCACAGATGCTGCCGATGACGCATTGCCCGCACTGGACATGCCCGTTCCCGCGCCGGACACAGATATACCCCCGATGGCAGAACCTGAATGCAAAGGGTTTTCTGTCAAATTCAAACCGGAAGATGCGCTCTATGCCTCCGGCAATGAACCCCTGTATCTGTTCCGCGCGCTGCGTGATCTTGGCGATATTTCAGTCATTTGCCACTGCGAAGACCTGCCACAACTCGACAGCCTCAACCCCGACACAGGTCACCTTTCATGGGACATGACCATCCACACGGAAGAGCCGGAACAGGCCGTTCGCGAAGTATTTGAATTTGTAGACGGGCTTTGCCTGTTGGAAATCAATGCCCTGACGGGTGATCAGGACGGCACGTCCTCCTCAGAGCATACTCCGATCTCCCCCGCGCCAGAGATATCTCCACCACCGCAGGTTGAAACGGCCCCCAGCCTTCCGGAAAACGCAGCATCAACGCGCGTTGATGCCGCAAAGCCCTCTGCAACTAAAGACACCACAAAGAAGTTGGGAGAAGCAAAAGACGAACAGTCCACACAAGCGAAAGCAGCGGCAACCCCGACACAGCCCCGCGCTACTGTTCGAGTGGATCTGGAGCGCATTGATCGGCTGGTAAACCTTGTCGGAGAGCTTGTGATCAATCAAGCCATGCTCAGCCAATCCGTCGCAGAGGCTGGTCTCCCTCCGAACTCTCCGGTCTCTACCGGTCTGGAAGAGTTTCTACAGCTGACCCGAGACATTCAGGAATCGGTCATGATGATCCGCGCCCAGCCGATCAAATCCCTATTCCAACGCATGGGACGCATCGTGCGGGAAGCCTCCGCCTCTGTTGGCAAGGAGGTGCGTCTGCGCACCGATGGCGAAAATACAGAGGTCGACAAAACCGTCATCGAGCGGCTGGCGGACCCGCTGACCCATATGATCCGCAATGCTGTGGACCATGGACTTGAAAGCACAGAAAAACGTCTGGAAGCCGGCAAAAGCCGCGAAGGCCACGTGACACTGACAGCCCAACACCGCTCCGGTAGAATTGTAATCGAAGTCACGGACGATGGCGGCGGGATCAACCGTGAACGCGTCAAAGAAAAAGCCATCCAAAAGGGCCTTATTCCCGCGGACGCACAGCTCAGCGATAGCGATATCGACAACTTGCTCTTCCTGCCCGGTTTCTCAACCGCCGCCGAGGTTTCCAATCTATCGGGGCGTGGGGTCGGCATGGACGTCGTGAAAAGCTCGATCCAAGCGCTCGGCGGAAGGATCAACATCACATCCCAGGAAGGGAAAGGCACGACTTTCTCCATTTCCTTGCCTCTGACGCTCGCCGTTCTGGACGGCATGGTTGTCCGTGTGGCAGGTGAAACACTTGTAGTGCCATTAAACGCCATTCTGGAGACACTCACACTCACAGACGAGGACCTCACCGCCCTCGGACCGGAAACGCATGTCGTCCAAATTCGCGGCGGTTTCGTCCCCCTGCTCGATCTCGGCGCAGAACTCGGTTACCGCACCCCGCAAGACAGCTATGTTGGCGGGACTGTTCTCCTCATTGGTCAGGAGGATGGAAACAGAGCCGCACTCGCAGTCGATTCCATCGAAGACCAGCGTCAAGTCGTCATCAAAGGACTTGAAGGCAGCTACGGCCGCGTTCCGGGAATTGCTGCGGCCACCATCCTGGGTGATGGGCAAATCGCTCTTATTCTCGACCCGACCGATCTGGTTGGACAGGCCACCGGTCGCACCCGCGTCCGTCAGCCACAGCAATTACTCGTAGGATAAAATCATGACTGACATCGAAAAACAGAACGACTCCACTTCGATCGAGCTCCTGTCCTTCCGAGTAGGCGGGCAAGACTATTCAGTAGATATTATGTCCGTTCGCGAAATACGCGGATCAGCCAGGGCAACCTCCCTGCCGCACGCCCCTTCATTCGTGAAAGGTGTCATCAATCTGCGCGGTACAGTTCTTCCCATCATTGATCTATCGGCCCGTCTCGGCCTTCAAACCGGAGAAGATACTGAACGCAATGTCATTATCGTTGTAGATCTTGGCGAACGTACCGCCGGTCTGATGGTTGACGCTGTATCTGACATACTCGCCATTCCATCTGAGGAAATGCAGCCGCCGCCAGACCTTACCGCCGATGAAGCCCGGACATTTGTCTCAGCACTAACAATCGTCGATGGCCGGATGATTCGAATTTTGGACCTTGAAGCTGTTATGCCCCCCCAAGGCGAGGAGGTCGCTTGAAGGAGCTATCTACCATAACCGAGCGCCCTGAAATCGCGAATGCAATTTCAAACCATGCCTTTTCACGCATTGCCAAAATCGCAGAGCGTGAAGCAGGTATTGTTTTGGCCCCCTCCAAGGTTTCCATGGTGACGTCCCGCCTGACACGCCGACTTCGTGCGTTAAAGCTTTCCAGCTTTGAGGAGTATCTGAATATCCTGGAAACGTCTCAAGACCGTGCGGAACTGGACAGCTTTGTTTCGGCATTAACAACAAACGTGTCGCATTTCTTCCGCGAAAACCATCATTTCGAATATCTCTCAACAACGATGATCCCCAAGTTCAAACAGAAGGTGGCAGAAGGTGGAAAGGTCAGAATTTGGTCTGCGGGCTGTTCTAACGGACAAGAGCCCTACTCGATTGCCATGACCATCCTGAAAAACGCGCCTGAACTAACAAAGGAAGATTTGAAAATTCTGGCGACGGATATCGATCCCGAAGTGCTGGGCCGGGCCCAAAGTGGTCAATATTCCGGATCACTCATCACAGGGCTTACAAATGAAACTATCACAAGGTTTTTTACAAAAAGCCTGCTGAATGGAGAAGAAACACTGACGATCAAGCCGGAAGTAAAAAAACTTATAACCTTCCGACAACTAAATCTTCACGCACCTTGGCCCATGCATGGAAAGTTTGACGCAATCTTCTGCCGAAATGTTGTCATTTACTTTGATGAACGAGCGCAAATTCGCCTTTATAAACGCTTTGCGAACGTTCTGGAAACAGGGGGGTGGCTCATGCTCGGACATTCCGAGAGGCTCCATGAAAATGTCGCTCCGCTTTTTGAAAATTCCGGCGTAACCACATACCGAACCCATCACCCCATCTCGCCCTCCGCACCGATCGGTGCATATGAAAGTAAAGGACTAGTCTAATGGCACTTCGAGATCAAATCCGTGTCATGGTCGTTGATGATATGTCCACAAGTCGTGGCCTTATAACGAACGCTCTGGATTCATACGGAATCAGAAATGTCGCAAGTGCGGCAGATGGACCATCAGCCCTCCAGAAACTCGCAACCTCCCCCGTTCACCTGGTCATTTCCGACTATAACATGCCGGGAATGGACGGGCTGCAACTGCTACACGCTCTGCGCTCCAATGGTCCAACGCGTGGCGTCGGCTTTCTTCTCATCACCGGACGTGCGGATCGTGAAATTATCGACATGGGGAAACGGCTTGGAATGAATAACTTCCTCAAAAAGCCTTTTAATCCTGAGGGGCTGAAAGCCGCAATTGAAGCGATCGTGGGCAAACTCTGATGACACCCCAATCCGAAGGCATCCAGCCTGACAACGACGCAAATGGGCAAGCCGTGATTTCACTGGATACGTTGAGCAAACGTATCCAGGACGAAATGATCGCACTTGTCATGCTCGCCGCCGAAGTTCAAATCGCGCTCGGCCCCGCACTCACAGAGGCCAAATCACTGTCCCCGGCAGTCCAAAGAAGTCTTCAAGCGCTTGACCGTCTACACCAAACCCTTGACGACCTCCAGCGTGTGCTCGGCCATCTTGCCATGCAATCAGGGACCGCACCGGTCCCCATAAAGCCGCTAGACGAGGTCATTCGGCTTCGTCACCTCGCGCACAAGCTCTTCGACAATATAGATGCCCCCTTCGCCTTGTCGGAGGAAGATTCCGGCGACGTTGCCTGGTTCTAAAAAAATAGAAAACCCATCCTGAAAGGCACAACACAGCCTATAGACGACATCACCAAAGAAATATTCCATGGATCAAATCTCGAACATATCCACGACTTGCGCCCAGAATGTGACCGCTAACATAAGCAGAAAACCGCCCATTCAAAGAGGAATTTCGCTTGTATTATGCGCAGATGCCGAAGTTGGGGGCAAAAGCGTTGCCCCGCTGCACAGGCTCGGCTAACAGAGGAGCAACCGCTTGCAGGGGCAGGCCAAGGCACTGCATCAGACGGGTGTGGCCTGCACAAGGTTAATAAGTAAATCCGCGCCGCCCCACAGGGTCAACCGGATCATGAGACTGCCAAGCGGACGAGGGATGACATTGAGGACGGTTTTCGCCAAGCCATGACAAATAAGCTCAACCATATGCTTGAGCGCAGCTTCCCGGAACGCCGGGTGTTTCTGCGGTCAGATAATGACACCCGCTATATGCGGATCAGCCCGCTCACCCAGCTCATCGCCTTCACCGGCTCAACGGTGTTTGCCGCCTGGCTGATCATCGCCACCGCAATCATCCTGATGGACAGTATCGGTTCCGGAAATCTCCGCGATCAGGCGAACCGGGATCTGGTGTTGTTCGAGAACCGCGTGGCGGAACTTGCTCATGAGCGCGACATGCGCGCCGAGGAAGCCGCCGCAGCCCAAGCGCGTTTTACGACAGCGCTGGAACAGATTTCCGTTATGCAGTCACAGCTTCTCGCCTCCGAAGAACGGGTTCGCGAACTGGAAAAAGGCGTCGAGGTCGTTCAAGCCAATCTCCGCAAGGCGCTCAAGGCCCGCGACACCGCAGAGGCCGACAAGACAGAACTCCTTGCCCAGTTGAACGGCGAAACCGGCGGCAAAAACGGCATGAGCGCGCTTGAAGCCGAAGCAACAGTTGACGTGTTGGCCAACGCTCTGTCCGACACGGCCAGTGAGCGCGACGAAATGGTCGTTTCCGCAAGCCAAGCTATGAAAATGGCCGAAGCTCTCGAAACCGATCTGAAGCTGATGGAAGAGAAAAACGACAGAATTTTCACCCAGTTGGAAGATGCAGTCACGATCTCTGTGGCCCCGCTGGACAAGATGTTCAAATCTGCGGGCATGGACCCCGACCAACTGATCGAAACCGTGAAAAAAGGGTATTCCGGTCAGGGTGGCCCCCTCACGCCGATCACATTCTCGACCAAGGGCGGGATAGTTGATCCGGATTCGATGCGCGCCAATGCGATCATCAACAAGATGGACCAGTTGAACCTCTACCGGATCGCCGCGCAAAAAGCGCCGTTCTCACTCCCGCTCAAAGACGCCTTCCGCATGACCTCCCCTTTCGGGCCGCGCTGGGGCCGGATGCATAAAGGGCAAGACTTCGCCTCCGCCTATGGCACACCGATTTACGCGACCGCCGACGGGGTAGTCACATTTGCCGGTTGGCAGTCGGGCTACGGGCGTCTGGTCAAGATCCAGCACGAGTTCGGCATCGAGACACGCTACGCACACCAGTCGCAAATATTGGTGAAAGTCGGGCAAAGGGTCTCGCGTGGCGAGCAAATAGGTGCTATGGGAAATTCCGGCCACTCCACCGGCACGCATCTTCATTATGAAATTCGTGTTCAAGGCAAGGCCGTTGATCCGATGACTTACATTAAGGCAGCCCGTGATGTTTTCTAAAAGCAGAATCAACGAACCTGGCCCGAAACAGGGCGAGGACGTCAAGAAACCAGAGGCGTCGGCCGCCAAGCCCGCCATGCCGAAATCTCCGGCACCCGATTTCGCCGCCCCCGCGTCGAAACCGAAGCCGCCGGCCTCCGTGCTGTCTTCGGACCTGACCGTGACCGGCAATCTCAAAACCTCCGGCGACATCCAGATCGAAGGCACCGTCGAAGGCGATATTCGTGCACACCTCCTGACCGTGGGAGAAACCGCGATGATCAAAGGCGAAGTGATCGCGGATGATGTGGTGGTCAATGGCCGTATCGTGGGCCGCGTGCGTGGCTTGAAAGTGCGTCTGACATCGACTGCACGCGTCGAAGGCGACATCATCCACAAGACCATCGCCATCGAGTCCGGCGCCCATTTCGAAGGCTCCGTGCAACGCGCCGACGATCCGCTGGCCACAGGTGCAAAAACACCGCTGCCGACCAGCTCGCCGCAATCCTCTGCCGCGGTGTCCAAAGCGACCGCCGCCGCCAAAGGCGAATAAACCGGCGCGACAGCCCGAAGTTCAGAGGCGGCCTTTCGGTCGCCTTTTTCTTTATCTGATTTGGCTTGCCGCTTTGGCAAAGCTCCGCCATCGTATGCCCGAACATTCCGGAGCCCCCATGCCAGCCGAAGCCCTGCGCCAGCTTGAAAAAGTCAAAAACCTCTACCTGTCGGACTTCCGCATGGGACGGATGAATGAACGCCGTCTGACGGTGATTTTCGACGAGGGAATCGAGGGAGAGCCCGACCAGCTCAAGAGCGGCAACTCCGTGATCGACGACCTTCTTGGCAAGGCGCGCGTGATCGAAGTGCGCCCCGGCTCCCGCCGCTTCACCCTGCGGTTTGAAGATTACGTCTCCTTCAAGATCACCGACGAGACCTTCTCCAAATCCGAAAAAGCCCCCGCGCTTGACGAAAAGACCCCCGCCAGCCTGTTTCGAGAAAACCCTTCTGCGGTGTTTCTGCGCCACGTGAAAGAGTGGACTGTTTACGAAGATTACCACGCCGACAAGATGCATCACTATTGTGTCGCAGCCCTCAACCATGTGCTCGAAGTCGTGACCACAGTGCCGCCTCTGGTGGAGATGCAAGTGCTGGGCGAAGCGGATTTTCCGGCCTAGAGCCATCTTGCCTCCCCTGCCCCATTTCGCCATGGTCGCGCCACACGTTCCGGAGGTCTCATGACATTATCCCCTGATCTCGCCACGCTGAAAGCGGGCAATCTCAAAGGCGCGCTCCTGATGGTGCTCGCCATGTTCTGTTTTTCGCTGGAAGATATGGCCGTCAAACAGGCCGCGGCCCATATGCCCGTGGGGCAAATCCTGACGCTCTTCGGGTTTGCGGGCACGATGATCTTCGCGGGCCTAACATGGCAGCGCCGCGAACGGGTCTTTCATCCGGTGATGACAGAGCGCGTCATGGTGATCCGCGCAGGGTTCGAAGTGCTGGGACGTGTGTTTTTCACCCTGTCTCTGGCACTCACCGCCCTGTCCACCACTTCCGCGATTTTGCAAGCCACGCCGCTCATGGTCGCCGCAGCAGCAGTGGTGATCTTTCGCGAACCGGTCAGCCTGAGCCGCTGGGCGCTCATTGCATTGGGCTTTCTCGGCGTACTTCTGGTGATCCGCCCCGGCCTCGACGGATTTTCCCCGCTCTCCATTCTCGCGGTTCTGGGGATGATCGGCTTTGCGGGGCGTGATCTGGCCACACGCGCCGCCTCCCCCGTGCTGTCCTACGCCCAGCTTGGCGTGACGGGCTTTGCCGCGCTGCTGCTGTCCGGTCTGCTCCTGTCGGTCTATGATGGCTACTGGATCATACCGCAGGTAAGCGACCTCGGCTTCATCATCATGGCAAGTCTCGTCGGTGTCGCCGCCTATACCGCGCTCACCATGGCCATGCGCATGGGCGAGTTGTCGGTCGTTACACCGTTTCGCTACACGCGGCTTGTCTTTGCCATGGTGCTCGGCGCGCTGGTCTTTGGCGAGCGGCCCGATGCGCTGGAACTGCTAGGCGGGGCGGTGATTGTGGGCGCGGGTGTCTTGTTGATGCTAACGGCCAGAGGCGCACGCAAAAGCACCTAGCCCCACGGCCTCTCAAGGAAGCGCGCGCCGATACAGATGCCATGTCGCATGTCCCAGCACCGGCAGCGCCACGAACAGCCCAAGGAAAAGTGGCACCATTGCCACCAGCGTCACAACGGCAATCAAACCCGCCCAGACCAGCATCACCACCGGATTTTGCCGCACCACTTGCAGGGACAGGAGCATCGCTGTGACAAAATCCACCTCCTTGTCCAAAAGATGCGGCAGGGAAGTCACCGTCAGGGAAAACAGCACAAAGGCCAGAACGCCGCCCACGCCAAGCTCCACCGCCATCATGGTCAACCCATTGGGCGTCAGGAACACATCATAAGAGCTTGAAACATTGGTCATCACCGACAGCCCCATAAAGAGCGCGAAGATCATATGGGCGAGGAAAGACCAGAACAGCACATAGATAACGATGATCGCCCCCATCCACGGGATTTGCCGGTCCTTTTCCGCAATCACCACGCCGAGGATCTTATACCAGTCCATCGCCCCGCCACGATCCAGACGCCGCGATACCTCGTACAGCCCCACGGCTGCGAAGGGGGCGAACAACGGGAAGGCCAGCGAAAAGGCGAAGGTCCAGAGCACAGTGCCCGCGCCGAACAACACAAAGCCGATCCCGATGAGCACATAGACCGCCGCAAAGAAACATCCGAAGGCCGGTGCCCGCCGGTAATCCCGCCAGCCCGCCTGTAATGCCGCACGCAAATCCGCAAGTCCCAAACGCGCCACATGCGGCACCGGCGCCGCCGCTGCTGCTGTCATCTCTGTCATATTGCCCTCCCTGCCGGTCTTGTGCCGGTCTCCGGAGGAGATTGGATGACAAAATGTCGCACCCTGTCAAGCGTCCTGCGCCCTCACTCGTGTGTTGAGGCCACGCAATCTTGACGGATCAAAGCTGTGAGCGGCTCAAAAGGTAGGACAGCGGCACCATGGTCACAGTCGCGGCGCGGTTGCCCAGAGACCATTCCGCCAGCGCCTGAATCGTGTCGGGTTTCGAGCGGCCCAGAAGCACCACGGTTTTGCCCGTGCCCGCCTGAAATGCGGCCTGATCGAGGAAGCGCTTCATCGCGGCGACATCCTGTGAGCGGCCATCGAAATCGCGGAACACCAGCGCAGCGGGGGCTTTGGCGCGTTTGGCTTCCTGCTCCAGAGAGTTGAGCCCGTGCGGGAAGGTCACTAGGCCGCGCCCGCTTTCCTGCGCCGTGGCCACGACCTGCGCCGCCACCTGACGCGAGGCTTGGAAGCTGGCCGAGGGCACATCGAGGAACCCGATGGAAACAGGCACAAGATTGGCCGCCTCCGACAGGATCACGGCGGCATCCTGCGGCGTCGCCCCGTCAGGCAGCGAGATCATCGAGAGGACTTCCAGCCCCTTGTCGCGATAGGCCAGAGCGCGTTCGCCAGCCTGCGATGCCATCGCGTCCACGGCGAATGTCACTGGGAACGGCAGGTGCGACAGGGCGGCATCTTCCGGTCCAAGCTCGGCGATATCCACGAGGATCACGCTCATCACCGGACCGGAGGGCGACTCATTGAAGTCCGCCGAATAGGCCAGAAGCGCGGGCAGATCATCTGCAACCACCACGGGGGCGGCCTCCGCTGTGTCCGTTGCGGGGGCATCCGTGATAGACGGCAGGCGCGAGGACACGCGGCTGTCGTTGCGATCGGTGAAGGAGCCGACCTTCTGCCCCGGCAGCGCCTCTGTGGCCGCATCTTCGGGGGACATGATTTTCACTTCGGGCGTGGTGTTCAGCGCCTCGTCAGTGTCAGGGGCGGTCTCATCCATGCCCTCTTCCATACCTGTCCCCTCGGGGGCCGGAGGCGTCGTTGCGGGCAGATCAATGCCATCAGGCGCGGCGGGCTGGCTGTCGGCGGCTCCGGCTTGCGGCGCGAAGCCTTGCGGCGGGGTCAGCACGGGGCTGGTCTCCGGCGTCTCGACACTGTCCATAGTCTCATCCCCGCCCTGCGGCGTTTGCGGCCCGTTGGGCAGGACAATTTCCGGCGCAGTGGAAGGTTCGGTTGTGGCCTCGGAGGCCTGCGTCTCGGCTTGCGGCGTCGTCTCAGTCGGCACAGTCTCAACAGGCATCGTCTCGGCTGGAGCGGTCAAGCTTTCGGCTTCCGGCTCGACAGATTCTTCCGATGCCATCGGCTCCACTGGTGCGGTTTCCGTTTCACCGACCATTGGCTCAGAAGGATCAACCTCTGCAGGATCGGCAGGCATGGCCTCCGTGTCCGCCATATCTGCCGTATCAACCGGCGCGCTCTCGACCGGAGGCGTCACTCCCTCAGATGCGGCTGGCGCAGGCTGGGACGCCGTCAAATTGACAGGTGCAGCCACTTCATTGGCCACGATCAGAATCCCGAATCCGACAATCGTTCCCCAGATCAATCCGGTGAATATTCCCCGCCCCATTCCGTGCTCCTTAGCCTGTCGTCGGGGCGTCGCCCCGGCATTCGTCTGTTTGTCCTGCTCCGGACACGTTCCGATCCTATCCGAACGTCATTCCGGCCTCAACTTTGGGCCGCCCCGTCAAGGCGGCCCTTGACCCTGTCCGGCCCTTGTGAACATGTATAGCGCGGCTTTGAGGCGGGATCATCCCCCTTTGAGCCCTTTGCTGTCAGACGGGCCGATTGCCCGCGACGACAGCCCTATTTCTCGGCGTATTCGCGCGCAAAAGGACCGCTACCATGCTGCTTCTGATCGATAACTACGACAGTTTCACCTATAATCTCGTCCACTATATCGGCGAATTGGGGTGGCAAGCCAATGTGGTCCGCAATGATGCTCTCAACGTGCAAGAGGCCATGGCACTGCGCCCTTCGGGCATTGTGCTGTCTCCGGGGCCCTGCACGCCCACTGAGGCAGGCATTTGCGTGCCGCTTGTCCATGCCGCGGCTGATGCGGGCATTCCGCTCCTTGGCGTCTGTCTGGGCCATCAGTCCATTGGCGAGGCTTTCGGCGGCAATGTCGTGCGGTGTCACGAGATCGTTCACGGCAAGATGGGCGAGATCTATCACGAAGGCAAAGGTGTCTTCGCCGGTCTGCCCTCACCGTTGCAAGGCACGCGCTATCACTCGCTCGTCGTGGACCGCGCCACACTGCCCGATTGTCTGGAGGTGACCGCAGAGCTCAAGGACGGCACCATCATGGGCCTGCGCCACAAGGCCCTGCCCATCGAAGGGGTGCAATTCCATCCGGAAAGCATCCGCTCCGAGCACGGGCACGATATGTTCAAAACATTTCTGAACCAGTTGAAAGAGGAAGAAGCGGCATGAGTGACGCGATGAAACCCTTGATTTTTGCCGCCTCCGAAGGGCCTTTGAGCCGTGCGCAAGCCGAGCAGGCCTTCGAAATCCTGTTCAACGGCGACGCAACGCCCGCGCAAATCGGCGGCTTCCTGATGGCGCTGCGTGCCCGCGGCGAAGCCGTATCGGAATATGCCGCTGCCGCCAAGGTCATGCGCAACAAATGCGTGCCCGTCTCCGCGCCTGACAATGCAATGGACATCGTGGGCACAGGGGGCGACGGTCTGGGCACGCTCAACATCTCCACCGCCACAGCCTTTGTCGTTGCGGGCGCAGGCATCCCCGTGGCCAAACACGGCAACCGCAACCTCAGCTCGAAATCCGGCTCCGCCGACGCCATGTCGGTCAACGGCATTGATGTGATGGTCGGTAAGGATGTGGTCGAAAAAGCAATCAACGAAATCGGCATCGGTTTCATGATGGCCCCTATGCACCACCCCGCAATGAAATATGTCGGGCCTGTGCGGGTCGAACTGGGCTGCAAGACCATCTTCAACATCCTTGGCCCGCTGACCAACCCCGCAGGCGTCAAACGCCAGCTCACCGGCGCCTTCGCGCCCGACCTGATCTGGCCCATGGCCGAAGTGCTGCAAATGCTCGGCTCGGAAAAAGCATGGCTGGTCTACGGCCATGAAGGCATCGACGAAGTGTCGATCACCGGCGCGACCGCCGTGGCCGCTCTCGAACATGGTGACATCCGCTCGATGGAAATCCACCCCGAAGACGCTGGCCTGCCCGTCCATCCGCTCAAGGATATTCTCGGCGGCACGCCGGAAGAAAACGGCAAGGCCATGCTGAACCTGCTCAAAGGCGAGACAGGGGCTTACCGCGACGCCGTGCTGATGAACGCCGCCGCCGCTCTTGTGGTGGCCGACAAGGCTTCGAGCCTCAAGGACGGTGTCGAGATCGCGGTCGAGAGCATCGCCTCCGGCAAGGCGCTTGCCAAGCTCGAAGCTCTGGCGGCGCTGACTTCCGGAAACTGAGACCCTCCAGCCCTCTGGCAGACGTCTTTCTGACGGTCAGCTTTCCGACAGTCGGCTTTCTGATGGCTTAAATACTCGAACGGCGTGCCCTTGAAAAAAGGCGCGCCGTTTTCTTTTGAGTATTTCCGGCACAAAGGAAAAGGGGCCCGAAGGCCCCTCTTGTATCTTTGCTCCGGTGCTGTTGTCCGGATCAGTTTGTGATGATCTCCGGTCCCATGAGCGATGTCGGCAGGAAGGTCGAAATCGCGGGCACATAGGTGACGAGGATCAGGAAGACAAACAGGATCGCAAGGAACGGCAGCGCGGCGCGGACGACGGACATCATCGGCATTCCGGCAACGCCGGAGGTCACGAAGAGGTTCAGGCCCACAGGCGGCGTGATCATGCCGATTTCCATGTTCACCACCATGATGATGCCGAGGTGGATCGGGTCCACGCCAAGCTCGATGGCAATCGGGAAGACCAGGGGCGCGACGATCACGATCAGCCCCGAGGGTTCCATGAACTGCCCGCCGATCAGCAGGATCACATTGACCATGATGAGGAACATGATCTTGCCGAAGCCCGCCGACAGCATGGCGTTGGCGATCTGCTGCGGGATTTGCTCATCGGTGAGCACATGTTTCAGGATCAGCGCGTTGGCGATGATGAACATGAGCATGATGGTCAGCTTGCCCGCATCGAACAGCGTATGGCGCGTGTCCTTGTGGAAAAAGGCAGTCACGAGCGCTTGGGGCTTGTTCAGAAGTGACACGGGTCCGGTGCCGTCGCGATCCGCCAGCGGTCCCATGTCACGATAGACAAAGGAGGCCACGAGGAAGGCGTAGACGGAGGCCACAGCAGCCGCTTCGGTGGGGGTGAAGATCGCGCCTGTCACGCCCGGAACACCGTAAATCCCGACCATGATGATGACGATGAGCATCAGGCCCCAAAAGGCATCCTTGAAGGCCGAGCCGATTTCACCCCAACCGGCCCATTCACCTTTCGGCAGTTTCTTGATCCGTGCCATGACATAGATCGCGATCATCAGCATGGTGCCTGCGAGGATCCCGGGGATCACACCGGCAAGGAACATACGGCCCACGGAAACATCCGTGGCGGAAGCGTAGACCACCATCACAATGGAGGGCGGGATCAGGATGCCCAAGGTGCCCGCGTTGGCGATGACACCGGCGGCGAAGTCCTTGGTGTAGCCCATCTGGGTCATGGCGGCGATGACGATGGAGCCGATGGCCACAACGGTCGCAGGCGAGGAGCCCGACAGTGCAGCAAAGATCATACAGGCAAACACACCCGCAATCGCCAGACCGCCGTGGAAATGCCCCACACAGGCAATGGCAAAGCGCACGATGCGTTTGGCCACACCGCCCGTCGACATGAACGAGGAGGCAAGGATGAAGAAGGGGATGGCCAGAAGCGTGTAGTGCCCTGCCATCGCCTGATAGAGCGACTGGGCCACCGACGCGAGCGATGTGTCGGAGAACATCAACAGGAAGATGATGGAGGACAGGCCCAGAGAGACTGCAATCGGCACACCGATCAGCAGAAGGCCGATGACCATGGCGAAAAGAAAGACGACATCCATTGGGGTTATTCCTCGTATTCGCCGTGCGCGACGCGCTCGACTTCGTCTTCGGCCTCATGAGAGACGATCAGGGAGTTCTGCTTGCCCGTCACGATACGGACGGTGGCCTGAACCACACGCAGAAGGATCAGTGCGGTGGAAAAGGGCAGAATGGCATAGGGGATCACCCGCGGCAGCTTGTCATAGCTGTCGCCATAGTTGATCAACCCTTCGAGCCAGCGGAACATGTCCAGCATCGGCACCTGATCGGTGACATAGAACGCACGGTCACGCGTGTTCTCGGTGAACCCCGTCGGGAACCAGCGGCCTTCGGTCGGCTGCAACGCGGCAAACGGGGCCCAGTAGTCCCAAGCGCCTTTCAACAAAAGTGCTGCATAGATCAGACAGACCACGGCAGAAATAATCGCAAGCACACGTTGCCCGCGCGTCGGCAGAATGTTGATCACCGCATCCACACCAAGGTGCGAGGTCTTTTTGAACCCGTAGGAAATCCCCAGAAGAACCATCCACGCGAAGAGGATTAGCACCACTTCGAGGCCCCAGATCAGGGATTGGTTGAACAGGTAGCGCAGCACCACATTGGCGAATGTGATGAGCGTCATCAGACCGAGGATCAGCGCGATGATGTTCTCTTCGAGCCCGTCGAAGAAGGCCGCCAAGGCCGATTTCGGTAGATTGTCTTGATATTGTGTCATGGTGAGTGACCCCTCTTGCCCCTCTTCCCGGCCTGTTTGCGAACCGGATCACCCGGTCTTCGGGTGTAAACAAGGCCCCATCAGAGACGGGGCCCTGTCGTCGTGACCGCCAGCTTAGTGCTTGGCGTTGATTTCTTGTGCCAGAGCGATGTTCTCGGCACCCACATCGGCTTCGAACTGGGCCCAGACCGGTTTCATCATATCGACCCAAGCCTGACGTTGCTCTTCGGTCAGTTCGCGGATCACACCACCGGCATCCAGAACAGCCTGACGGTTGTCAGCGTCCACCTGACCGATGGCCGCGTTGCGTTCGACGGTGACTTCTTCCAGAATCGTGGCGAGCTGGTCACGGATGTCGGCATCAAGCCCTTCCCACCAGTCCACAGAGGTCACAACCATATAGTCGAGAAGACCGTGGTTGGTTTCGGTAACGCCGTCCTGCACTTCAAAGAACTTCTGACCATAGATGTTGGACCATGTGTTCTGTTGACCGTCCACAACGCCGGTTTGCAGTGCGCCGTAAACTTCGGAGAAGGCCATCGGCTGCGGCGAGGCGTTCAGAGCTTCCATCTGGGCAACCAGCACGTCGGAAGGCTGCACGCGGAATTTCAGGCCGGCTGCGTCTTCAGGGTTGATCAGCGGCTTGTTGGCGGAGATCTGTTTCAGACCGTTGTGCCAGAATTCGAGACCCAGAAGACCACGGCGCACCATGACCTGCTTCATCGCTTCACCGGCATCGGAGTTCTGGAACTCTTCCACGGCATCCATGTTTTTGAACATGAAGGGCAGATCGAAGATACGGTAGATCTTGGTGAAGGTTTCGAATTTCGACAGCGATGGAGCCGCCATCTGAACGTCGCCTTGCAGCATCGCTTCGAGAACCTGATCATCGTTGTAGAGCGTGGAGTTCGGATAGACCTCGACACAGACCTTGCCGTCCATCTCTTCGTTCACGCGGTCGGCGAACAACTGGGCGGCGATGCCTTTGGGGTGCTTGTCCGTGTTGGTGACGTGGCTGAACTTGATGACCATTTCGCCATCGTCACAGGCAGCAAAACCTGCGGTTGCGGTCACGCTCAGAGCAAGAGCCGTTGCGGCGGTTGCGAGAAATTTCATGGGTGTCCTCCCTATCATGAAACCAAAAATTCAGGCGCAGGCGGGGCAGCAATGTCCCCTTTGCGCTCGAAGCAGAGAAAACAAACCGCCCGCTTTTGCTTCAAGGGGAGGTGACGAAAAGGTGAAAATTTTTTGAAATCGCTTTTAGGTCAGTCACTTACAGAAAGGTCAAAACGCATATCCGCCATGCGTCAGGCGCAAGTGTGCGATTTTCCGCACGCAAGAAAATTGCGTGTGTGCGGATTGTCGCACACATCGACTCAAACCTCTAACCCTCACACCAAATCACTCGCAAACCGTTGATCACCTCTGCCGGTACAGCGTCAGAACTCAGGTACTCGGATTGGGCCAGCCAGGTTGAAAATCGCGGAGTTGTGCAATCGAGGTTCAGAATTCCGTGAAACTCGCCAAGCTTGCCCTGCCCCTCCACATAAAGACGATACGGTTGTCCCGCATAGGCATCCTGCACAGCGAGCTCTTGCGCGGTCCAATATTGTGCGTACACACCCTCCATCGGCTGGGTGTATGCGAAACTCTTTGCCTCTTGGGCCTCGGACATCAAAGGTGTGGCGCAAGTGAGTGCCACCCCAATACATGCGCGAAAAATCTTCATCGTTCTATCTTTCCTCTTGATACAAATAGCGTCTCTCACCGATAGATCTCCGCCTTGACCCCGTGGCGTGCCAGCTTATCGTAAAACGTCTTGCGCGGCAGTTTCAGCCCCTTGGCCGCTTCGGTCGCATTGCCGTGATGCCGTTGCAGCGCCGCGATGAGCAAGGAGCGCTCCACCTGCGCCAGTTGTTCGGCCAGCCCCAACTCCTCCTGCGCCTCTCCGTCGGTCAGGCCCATCGCAAAGCGCATCGCCGCGTTCATCAGCGAGCGCGCATTGCCCGGCCAGTCCTGCGCCATGAGGTTGGAAATCACGTCCGAGGTGATCTCCGGCACAGGCAGGTCACTTTGCTCACAGGCAATCGAGACATAGTGGCGGAACAGAACAGGTATGTCCTCGCGCCGCTCGCGCAGCGGCGGAATACGGATCACGGCGGCCTCCAGCCTGTAAAACAGATCGGGCGAAAACCGCCCCTCGGCCGCTTCCTTGCTCAGATCGGCATAGGTGCCCGCGATCAGGCGGGGCCGGTCGTGCGGCTCCAGCTCTTCGAGAAGCGCGAATTGCGCCGGACTGGACAGGCCCGCGATCTCGTCAAGAAAGACCGAGCCGCCCTTGGCCGTGGCAAAAGCCTGCGCAAGACTGTCTTCCGTCATCGCGGAGGCCGGATATTTGAGAAACGGCGCCATCGATCCCGCCGACAACAGATGCACCACCTCGGCCATTTTTGCGGTCCCGACCCCCGGCTCGCCCGTGACCAGCACATCGGCGGCAGAGCGCGCCACGGCGCGGGCCTCTTCGCGCATCCGTTTTGCCAGAGCGGAAACGCCCCGCAACAAACGCGCCGCAGCATCGCCCTGTTCCACCTGCCGTTTGAGGCGACGGTTTTCCAGAACCAGAGCGCGGGTTTTCAGCCCCTTCTCAGCAACGGCAACCAAGTCACTGGGCGCACAGGGTTTTTCCAGAAAATCGAATGCCCCTTCGGAAATCCCGCGCACCGCCATCGGCACATCGCCCTCACCGGTCAGAAGGATCACCGGCAGTTCGGGGTCCACCGATTGCGCATAGTGCAAAAGCGCGAACCCGTCCTTGCCGGGCATCCTGATGTCGGAGATCACCACCCCCGCAAAATCGCGGGTGATATGATCCTTGGCCTCGATATAGCTGCCCACCAGAGTGGGCCTGAGATCGGCAAGCTCCAGCGTCTGGCCCAGCGCCTCGCGCACCGAGGAATCGTCATCGACCAGAAGCACACGATCAATTGGCGGCATTGGCCCCCTCCTTCTTTGCTACGGGTTGCAACTCTATGGTGAACTGCGCGCCCCCTTCGGCACGGTTCTCGCCACGGATACGCCCGCCGAAACTTTGCACCAGCCCGTAGGAAATCGACAGGCCAAGCCCCATGCCCTCGGAGGCTCCGACTTCTTTCGTGGTATAGAACGGATCGAAGATCTTTTCCGGCTCGGAAATCCCCGGTCCGGTGTCGGAAATCGTGAACCGTGTCGGCATGTCCGGCGCGGACGCGGGCAAGAGCGCGATCTCGATCCGCTTTTCCGGCGCGTCCTTCACCGCATCCACGGCATTGGACAGAAGGTTCATCACCACCTGCTGCAACCGCACCTCGCCGCCGCGCACCCAGACCTGACCCGCAGGCGACCACACAAGCGTCACCCCCGCGTTGGACATCTTCGCCTGTGTCATCTCCAAGGCGGCTTCGACCACGGCGGTCAGTTCGACATCGGTGATGGTCTCCGGCTCCTGACG
This sequence comes from Celeribacter halophilus, assembly GCF_900114135.1. GTDB lineage: Bacteria > Pseudomonadota > Alphaproteobacteria > Rhodobacterales > Rhodobacteraceae > Celeribacter > Celeribacter halophilus. Next base: position 121,545 of record NZ_FORY01000002.1, on the reverse strand, counting down.
GGCAAAGGCACGCAGGTTCTTGATGATCCGCCCCATGCGCCGCGCCAGTTCGGAAATCCGCCCCAGATTCTCTGCGGCTTTTTCGGGTTTGCCCCGCTCCAGAAATGCCTGCGCATTCTCGGCAAAGGACCGGATCGCCATCAAAGGCTGGTTGAGTTCGTGGGAAATCCCCGCCGACATCTCGCCCAGCGCGGAGAGCTTTCCGGCCTGCACCAGATCCGCCTGCGCACGTTTGAGACGGGCTTCGGCCTCCTGCCGCTCACGCACCTCATGCTGCAAGTCGCGATTGGCCAGTTCCAACGCCTCGGTGCGTGCGGCCACACGGGCTTCAAGACGGGCGTTGGCCTCGGCCAGCGTGCGGCGACGCTCTGTGGCAAAAAACACGAAGGCGGCAAACACCAGCCCCAGAGCCGACGCCATCCCCGCCTGAAGCGCGGCCACCGACAGCACAGGGCGCAAATCGCGTAGCAACTCGCCCTCAAGCCCGATCACCGGCAAGGGCTGGGTCACATGCAGCGCGGGCGACGGGATATAGGGGCCGGCCTCATGACGCCATATCTCATGGCCCATCACCCTATGACGCGCCGTGACCGGCATCGGCCCGGATGAGCCGCCGCGCAACACCAGCTCGGACCGGTTCGAGATGAACACCACCCCGTAGGAATCGGTGAAATAGATGGCAGAAGCCTCCGTCGGCCAGCCCCATTCCAGAAGTCCGATATCGACGTTGACCACCACCGCCGCCTGTGCCGGACCGTTAGGCTCGAATACGGGCGCGGCAAAGACATAGCGCCTGCGCCCTTCGAGATCGACAAAATGCGCCACGCCCAGCGCCCCGTCCATTGCCCGCGACAAGGCCAGTTGCGCGCCAGTGGGCAAACGCGCCTCTCCGGCGGAGGCAAGCACCCGCCCGTCTCCGGCCACCAACATGAGCGAATGTGCCCCCGTCTTATCCGCCATGCTTTGCAAAAGATCGGATGTCGCCCCAGTCGCCTGAGCACCGGGATCGGCCTCCAGCGCCACCGTCAGCACTGTGGGATGATCCGACAGGAACACGGCCAGTTCGCGGTAGCGCTGCAAACCTGTGGTCAAACGGTCAGACGCCAGTTCGAGATCGGATGCTCCACGTTCTGCCGCCTGATCCATCTCCGCCCGCAAGCTCAGGAAAAAGACCAGCACTCCGAGCGCGACAACGCCCCAAAGACCGCCCAGCGCCCAGAACAGGCGCTGACGAAGGGCGGCGGTGTCACTTTCTGGAAAAGGCGGCGTATCTGTCATCCGTTGCAGATTAGAAAACCTCTAACCTTTACCTCTTGGAAATTCAAAAAGACCATTCGAAAACAAAAAGACATCCTCCCATCCTTTTCTTTTATAGAACCCGCTGGCTTGCGAAAGTCAAAAGCTCTGCGGAGCGTATAAGGCCGACACGCGCCGCCACCATGCGGAGTTCTGTTTCAGCCAGCCTCATACGCGAAACCGGACTCCACCAACTTTTGCCAGCGCCGTTGACGATGCGCGTAGAAAGATTGCGCAAACCTTGCAACGGGCAGTGTGAGAAGACCTGCGTCTATAACCACCCGATCTGTGTAGCGGGTGCCGGAGCCCTCCGGTTCCAAAACAATCAGGTGATCCCAACGCTTGATCATCGCACTCTGCCCATTGTCACGGAGGTGTTTGGTGCCGCTTGGGGCTGTCGGGTAGGAAATGCGAATAGTCTGCCTTCCCAGAGGGATGACACCGCGCCAGACCATACTCACGATGTAGTCCCCCACCTCCCACACCTCGGGAAGCGGATCGGGCCTCACCGGACGAATTTCGACCAAAGGGCGGGCCACAAAGGACAAAAGCGCCGGTCTCCGGACTTCTGTCCAAATCCGTTCAAGAGGCGCGTTGAGATAACAAGAGCGAACTACTTCCCGCATTACCAGAGGTTCACAAAGGCCTCACCCGAAGTCAACTCTTCAGCGATGTGTGTGGCAAGCACGCACAAGTAGACAAGCTGTCATCATAGGGCGAAATCAAACAATGTAAGCAGACCGGAAAACCCCGCTTGCAAAGGAAAGCACTTCGCGGTCAAACAAGTGTCATGAAGAGATTTTCCTGCGCCCCCAACGACCCGAATTTCGTCCAGAACCCCTATTCCTTTTACGACCGGCTTCGCGCAGGCGGGAAAATGGTCTGGTGGGAGGAGCTGAACCTGCCTGTGGTGGCGGGCTATGACGGGGTGTCGATGGCCTTGCGTGACAACCGCTTTGGCCGTGAGGCGCCTGCGGGGTTCGAACCCGACATCCCTCCGCATCTGAGGCCCTTCTACGACATCGAAGACCACTCCATGCTGGAGCTTGAAGGCGACCGGCACAGGCGTCTGCGCTCTCTGGTGCTGCGCGCCTTCACCTCGCGGCGGATCAAGGCGCTGGTGCCCGATCTTGAAGAGATCAGCGACGATCTGATCGACCGCTTTGCGGATGACGGCGCGCCTTTCGACCTGATGCCCGCCTTTTGCAAAATGGTGCCCGTGCGGATCATCTGCCGCCTTCTGGGCGTGCCCGAAGAGATGTCAGAGCAACTTCTGGCGTGGTCCAATGCGATGGTGGCGGTCTATACCCCCACCCGCACCCGCGCGACCGAAGAAGCCGCGGCCACCGCCGCCACGGAGTTCTCCGGCTTCATGCGCGACTATGTCGAAGCGCGGCGCTCGCAGCCTGCCGACGATCTCATCACCTCGCTCATCGCCGCCGAAGAGGATGGCGAAAAGCTTGGCACCGACGAATTGATCACCACCTGCATCCTGCTTTTGAACGCAGGGCATGAGGCCACTGTCCACAGCCTCGGCATTGCGGTCAAAACCCTGCTGGAGCACGAGACCCCGCGTGATGCCCTCTCGGACGGGAAGATCGACGGCACCATCGAGGAACTCCTGCGCTATGATCCGCCGCTGCACCTGTTCCAGCGCTGGGTCTACGAGGATACGCGGTTTCTGGATCAGGACCTGAAGCGCGGAGACCGGATCGGGCTTTTGCTGGCCGCCGCCAACCGCGATCCGCAGGCGTGGGATCATCCCGACCGGTTCGACCCGAACCGCAAGGTGAAACAGAACACCTCCTTCGGTGCGGGCGTGCATTTTTGCGTCGGTGCCCCTCTGGCGCGGCTGGAAATGCGCGTCGCCCTGCCGAAGCTCTTCGACCGCTGCCCCGAGCTGCGCCTTGCCGAGCCGCCGGTCTATGCCGACACATGGCACTTCCACGGGCTGTCTCAACTTGTGGTGAAGACGCGTTGACCTGAAAACACCGATGGGCTTCTATCGCGGGACCGAACCCACCGACCACCCAGCCGAACCCCCGCCCGAACCCCATGTGAAAGGTCTCCCTCATGACGCCAAGCCACACAGCCCACCCGTCGCGCTCCGGCATTCTGGTGTTTGACGTCAATGAAACACTGCTGGACCTCACGAGCCTCTCCCCGCTCTTCGAACGCGTCTTCGGGGATGCGAAGGTCTTGCGCGAATGGTTCCCCGAACTGATCCTCTACTCCCAGACCCTCACTCTGACGGGCCTCTATCGCCCCTTCGGAGAGATCGCCGCCGCCGTGTTTGAAATGGTCGCGGCAAACCATCAGGCAGAGGTAACACCCGACGACATCGCGGAATTGAAAACCCGCCTGACCTCCATGCCCGCCTATCCCGATGTGGCCCCCGCCCTGACGCGGTTGCAGGACGCGGGGTTCCGGCTGGTCACCCTGACCAATTCGGCGCCCTCTCCTGACCTCTCGCCTCTGGAAAATGCTGGCATTGCCTCATTCTTCGAGGCGCATTTCACCGTGCATGCGAGCGAGCGGTTCAAACCTCACCCCACCGTCTATGACAGCACGGCAGAAACTCTGGGCGCGAAACCCGAAGAGCTTTGCATGATTGCCTGTCATATCTGGGACACGATTGGCGCACAGACGCGCGGATGGCGTGGCGGGTTTGTCGCCCGCCCGCATAATGCGCCGCTCGCGCTGGCACAGGTGCCGCAACCGGATTTCATCGGGCGGGATATGGGCGAACTGGCAGATCAACTGATCGCGGGTCTCACCGCCTGACGCAGAGACACAGGCCCGACACACAAACGCAGCGCGCGACGAAATCCCGCGCCTGCTCTCAAACCGTCTTCCAAACCCCGCGCCGCCCCTGTATCAGAGGGCTATGGTTACAGTTCTCGATAAAATCAAAGCCTATAAGCTCGAAGAAGTGGCAACGGCCAAGCAAACCGTGCCCTTGTCCGAACTTGAGGCCCAAGCCTCTGCCCAAAGCCCCACGCGCGGCTTTGCCAAGGCGCTGCAATCGGCCGCGACATCCGGCTACGGTCTCATCGCGGAGGTCAAGAAAGCCTCCCCCTCGAAAGGGCTCATCCGCCCCGACTTCGATCCGCCCGCCATTGCGCGCGCCTATGAAGCAGGCGGCGCGACCTGCCTCTCCGTGCTGACCGACACGCCGTCCTTCCAAGGCGCACCGGAATTCCTGAAAGCCGCCCGCGCCGCTGTCTCCCTGCCGGCGCTGCGCAAGGATTTCATGTATGACACCTATCAGGTGACGGAGGCCCGCGCTTGGGGTGCCGATGCAATCCTGATCATCATGGCCTCTGTCGATGATGCGCAGGCCGCCGAACTGGAAGACGCGGCCTTCGGCTACGGCATGGATGTGCTGGTCGAGGTGCATGACGCCGAGGAACTGGAACGCGCCCTTGCGCTCAAATCCCCGCTTCTGGGCGTCAACAACCGCAACCTCAAGACCTTCGAAACCACGCTCGACACCACACGCGAGCTGTCGAAAATGGTGCCCGAAGGCAAGGATCTGGTCTGCGAAAGCGGGCTGTTCACCCCTAAAGACCTTGCCGACATGGCCGGTTACGGGGCGCGGTGCTTCCTCATTGGCGAAAGCCTGATGCGGCAGGACAATGTCGAAGCGGCCACCCGCACCCTTCTGGCCAATCCGGTTCCGGCATAAGAGGACAGTATGGCAAAGCTCACGCATTTCGACGGGGACGGCAACGCCCATATGGTCGATGTCTCCGGCAAACCTGTTACCGACCGTCTGGCAACAGCGGAATCCGCCGTAAGGATGCGCCCTGAAACGCTGGCGCTTGTCACGGAGGGCACAGCGAAAAAGGGCGATGTTCTCGGCGTGGCACGGCTGGCTGGGATCATGGGGTCGAAACGCACCTCCGATCTGATCCCGCTGTGCCATCCGCTGCCGATTTCCAAGGTGACGCTCGATCTCGAACCGGACGCCACCCTTCCGGGCATCCGCATCCGTGCCACAGTGAAAACCTCCGGCCAGACCGGCGTGGAGATGGAAGCACTCACCGCCGCCTCTGTGGCCGCGCTCACGGTCTATGACATGCTCAAGGCCGCCGAGAAGGGCATGGAGATCGTGCAGACCCATCTTCTGCGCAAGGAAGGCGGCAAATCCGGAACTTACGAAATTTCCGGCGATGTTTCCGGTGAGATTTCTGGTGAGGCTGACTAAATGATTTCTGTTTCCGACGCGCTCGACAACCTGTTCTCCCTCTGCACCCCTCTGGACACAGAGCGCCTGCCGCTGCGCGAAGTCGCCGGTCGGGTTCTGGCCGAAGATGCCGTGGCCAAGCGCGACCAGCCGCCGTTCGCCTCCTCCGCGATGGATGGCTATGGCGTGCGGGCCGAACATCCGCAGCCCGGCGACCGTTTCACGGTCATTGGCGAAAGTGCTGCCGGTCACAGCTATGACGGGACGCTGGGGGATGGCGAGGCCGTGCGTATCTTTACCGGCGCGCCCGTGCCCGAAGGCGTCACCCGCGTCATCATTCAGGAAGACGTACGCCGCGAGGGCGACGCGATCACGGTGACAGAGACGCTTTCCGAGAACCGCAACATCCGGCCCTTGGGCGGGGATTTCAAATCCGGCGACCGGATCACCGCCCCGCGCCGCCTGAGTGCTCAGGATGTCGCCCTTCTGGCGGCGATGAACATTCCCGAAGTGACCGTCCACAAACGCCCCACCGTGGCGATCATCTCCACCGGAGACGAACTGGTCATGCCGGGCGAGACGCCGGGGCCGAGCCAGATCATCGCCTCCAACGCTTTCGGCCTCTCGGCCATGGTCGAAGCCGCCGGCGGTATTGCGCGCATGTTGCCCATTGCGCCGGATGACGAATCCCTGCTGCGCGCGACCTTCGAGATGGCCGCAGACGCCGATCTCATCGTCTCCATCGGCGGGGCTTCGGTCGGGGATCACGATCTGGTCGGCAAGGTTGTCGAGAGCCTCGGCCTTGACCGTGCCTTCTACAAAGTCGCCATGCGCCCCGGAAAGCCGCTCATGGCCGGACGCCTCGGCACGGCGCTTATGCTGGGTCTGCCGGGCAATCCGGTCTCCGCCATGATCACCGCACGGCTGTTCATGATCCCCGCGATGGATGTGCTGCAAGGTCTGCCGCCAAGCCCTGCCCCGCGTCACAAGGCCGTGCTGATGGCACCGGTCTCCGCCAATGGTCCGCGCGAACATTACATGCGTGCCATACAAAAGTCCGACGGAGTGCAGCCCTTTTCCCGACAGGACAGTTCGCTGCTGTCGATCCTGTCACAGGCCAATGCGCTTCTGGTCCGCCCGCCCCATGATCCGGCCCGCGAGGCGGGGGAAACGGTCGAGGTGATCCGGCTCTAACGGGCCGGGCACAGCCCTTGGGGCACACGGCGCGCCCCGCAAAACCGCAACGCCGCTTTTCCCAAAACGCTTTAACCTGATTTTAACCTTACCCTCCCAATTTCAACCCTATGTGACGCGCTCCGTGCAAACACGAAACGCGCGGACCAGGTCTGTAAGGGATTGGGTAATTGACACATTTAGGGAACAGCGATAGAACATTATCGGAACATAGTGGAAAACCCATCTGGGGTTTGACCCATTCAGGCGGCCCCGTGCGGTTTCATTGCCACAAAACACAGGGCCTTTTGGACGGTAGCGAGTCAGGGACAGGACTCAGGAAAATGCATATATCGGGCGCTATTCCCCCCGTTCCTGTGCATTGGGTCCCGTCTCAGGAACGTCGCCTTGATGCGGGTCATGCGCCAGTCGGGACAGGACAAGACCTAACAGGTCACCCCCGCAAACACGATCGGGGACAGAAGAGGACCGAGCCGATGCTGACGAAAAAACAACTCCAGCTTCTGGATTTCATCAACACGCGCATGCAGCGCGACGGGGTGCCGCCCTCCTTTGACGAAATGAAAGAGGCGCTGGACCTGCGCTCCAAATCCGGCATTCACCGACTGATCACGGCGCTGGAAGAACGCGGTTTCATCCGCCGTCTCGCCCATCGTGCGCGGGCCATTGAAATCATCAAACTGCCCGAAAGCCTGGGCGGTGCGCCCTCGGCTCCGACATCGGCACAGACGTCGCCACAGGCCTCGGGATTCAGACCGCGTGTCATCGATGGCGACCGGCCCGATGCACCTCCTCCCGCAGGGGCTCTGGATGTGGAAACCGTCTCCGCCATCAACCTGCCGATCATGGGCAAGATCGCTGCGGGTGTGCCGATCGAGGCGGTTGCGGACGGGGCCACGAATGTGGCTGTCCCCGGCTCCATGCTCTCTGGTCGCGGCAACCACTACGCACTTGAAGTCAAAGGCGAATCCATGATCGAGGCCGGTATCAACCACGGCGACATAGTGGTCATCCGCGAAACCACTCAGGCCAAGGATGGCGACATTGTTGTGGCGATGGTCGAGGGCTATGAGACCACGCTCAAACGCTACAAACGCCAAGGCGACATGATCGCGCTGGAGGCGGCCAACCCCGCCTTTGAAACCCGCGTTCTGCCTGCGGATATGGTCGAGGTTCAGGGCAAGCTCGTCGGATTGATCCGCAGCTACTAAAAGCCCGCGGTTGAACCGCGATAAACCTTGATTTTCATGACACGCCGCGCTGCACCCCAGCGCGGCGTATTTCTATCTCTCCCTCTGCGCAAGCCGCACCTCTCCGGCCTCAGCCGCTCCGAAGCGCAGCCCCAAGGCGACAGGCGGCCTCTTGGCCCGCGCCTCACGCGCCGTTACAGCCTTGCCCTCCCGCAGTTCCGGCGTATTCCAGTATCGCGCTCCGGCGACCCCATAGGCCGTGTCCAGCCACAACGCACCGCGCTCCTCCCGAAACGCCAGCGCCCCGCTCTGACGCAGCACAGCCAGATCAATCACAAGACAGAATTCCGGCCTCGCGCCCTCCCAAACCTTGTTGACGATCACCAGATCGGCGTGCCGACAGGCCGTTTGCGCGACCTCCTGCCAGCCCCGTCCCGTGACATGCTTGATCCGCACGCCTGCCACATCCAGCGGCGGCACCAGCGGCGGCATAGGCCGCGCGGCTGCGCGCGCTTGATCCGGCCTGTCCCCATCATTCTCCAGCCAGACCCGCGCGGCAAACCCCGCGCCCTTGGACTTGGACAGCGCACGCCCCTCGGCGCTCAATCGCCCGACCAAGCCCCCGTCATCAGAGACCAGAAGCGTCGGACGCTCATGCAAGGCCCAAAGCAGAAATCCCACCGCTACAGGCAGGACACCCAAAACCTGCCAGCGCCCGCGCCAAAGGATGACAAACACTCCGCCCAAAGCGATCAACGGCAAAGTGGACGGCGGCGGCGCGACAATACGGCTGACAGCCCCCTCCCATGAAGACACGGTGCCGGCCACAAAGAGTATCCAGCGTATACCCTGCCCCATCACCGCAAGCGCCAGCCCCTGTAGCCCCAAAGGCGTGAGCAACAGGGCCAACACCGCTGCGGGCATGACCACCGCGCCCATCACCGGCACGGCGGTGACATTGGCGATCAACCCGTAATCGGAAATCCGGTTGAAATGCGCCGCCGCCACGGGGGCCGTTGCAATCCCCGCCACCGCAGAGGACAGCACCACCGTTGCCAATCCACGTATCCAGCGTGGCCAACGTGTCATGAGCGACAAACGCCGTACAATCGAGAAGACCGCGACAAGAGCGGTGGTCGCCGCGAAAGACATCTGGAACCCCGGTTCGGGGAGCACTTCGGGCTGGATCAGCAAGAGAATTAAGGCAGCAAGCGCCACAGCACGCAGAGAGATGGCTTGCCGATCAAGTAGCACGGCCACCAGCATGACAGAGACCATGACAAAGGCCCGCTCGGTCGCCACGTTGAAACCGGACAAGGCGAGGTAAAAGCCGCCTGCGACCAAGGCTCCCGCAGCGGCGATCTTCTTGATCGGCCACGTGAGTGCCGCGCCGGGGATCATCGCCAGCATCAACCGCAGCGCATAGAACACCGCCCCCGTCAGCAGCCCCATATGCAGACCGGAAATAGCCAGAAGATGCGACAGGTTGGCCCCGCGCAGCGCCTCGGAGGTGTCAAAGGAAATGGCCGAGCGGTCCCCTGTCAGAATGGCGGCCGAAAAGGCACCGGTCTGGCCGGAAAGACGGGATTGCAAGGCTGTCGAGAGGCTTTGGCGCAACTGGTGCACCCAGAGCAAGGGCGTGGGATCGCTCTCCGCCACGCGCAGCACAGGCACTCGCGTGTAACCCACCGCGCCCAGCCGGTCGAACCACGCCATGCGCTGGAAATCGAAGCCCCCCGGCTCCGTGGGCCCCGGCGGCGGGGAGAGATGTGCGGTCATGGCCAGACGCATACCGGGAGCGGGGCTAACGAAATCCTGCCGCCCGTGCAGGGACACACGCACCCGAGCAGGCACCCGTTCCGGTGAGACATCACGCAGCACCACCTCGTCCAGCGTCAACCGCAGCGCATCTGAGGCGGAGCGGTCGATCTTGATGACCCGCCCCTCGACAGGGCCATAGTAGCGAAATCCGAGCACAGGTTCGGCCACCAGATGCGTGCGCAGACCGGCGTTCACAAATCCGCAGATCACAGCCACCACCGCGATCAACAGTGGGGCCGCGCGGGGCGGCATCCGGCGCAAGGCCAGAAGCGCCAGCGCCCCCGCCCCTGCAAGCGCCCAAAGCAGAACACGGGACGGTTCAAGTGATTGCGCAAAGAAAAGACCGATGCCCACGGCAAAACAGACCGGCAGCCAGAGGAACAACCGCCCATGCTGTCGGTCGACGATGTCGAGGGGGAGCTGTAGCAATGACGTGAGGGCGCGCACCCTTGTTTCCCCTTCCACCTTCGCTTATGCCGAGTGACGAAAATCATCCGCCAACATGGTTACCAAAAGGTTAATTCTCCCATGTCCCCAGCCCAGTCCGAAACCGCCTCCCATACGCCTGTCGTCACTCGCATCGCCCCTTCGCCCACAGGGGACATGCACATCGGCACCGCCCGCACCGCCCTGTTCTCATGGCTTTATGCGCGCGGGCGTGGCGGCAAGTTCCTGCTGCGGATCGAGGACACGGATCGCGCGCGCTCGACGCCCGAGGCGACGCAGGGCATTCTCGACGGCATGGCATGGCTCGGACTGGACTATGACGGCGAGGCGGTGAGCCAGTTCGAACGCGCCGAGCGTCACGCCGAAGTCGCCCGCGAGATGCTGGCGATGGGCAAGGCCTACAAATGTTTCGCCACCCAAGAGGAAATCGCCGCCTTCCGCGAAGAGGCCCGCGCGAAAAAGGAAAGCACCCTGTTCCGCTCGCCGTGGCGTGATGTGCCCGAATCCGACCATCCCGATGCGCCCTATGTAATCCGCGTGAAAGCCCCGCGCGAAGGTGTCACCGTGGTCAAGGACAAGGTGCAAGGCGATGTGACCTTCAAGAACGACCAGCTTGATGACATGATCCTGTTACGCTCGGACGGTACACCGACCTATATGCTGGCTGTTGTTGTCGATGACCACGATATGGGCGTGACCCATGTGATCCGCGGGGACGACCACCTCGCCAATGCCGCACGGCAAATGACGATCTACGACGCAATGGGTTGGCCGCTACCGGTCTATGCACATATCCCGCTGATTTTCGGGCCGGACGGCAAGAAAATGTCGAAACGTCATGGCGCAGTCGGCGTGAAGGAATATCAGGCTATTGGCTATCCGGCTTCGGGCATGCGCAACTACCTCGCACGGTTGGGCTGGTCGCACGGGGATGACGAGTTTTTCACAGACGAACAGGCGATGGAATGGTTCGATCTCGATGGAATCAACAAGGCACCTGCCCGCTTTGACACCAAGAAGCTGGAGAATATCTGCGGACAGCATATCGCGATCCTGCCGGATGCCGAAATCTTGAGCGAAATTGACGGCTATCTGGCAGCCTCTGGCGCACAGGCCCTCTCGGCAGAACAAAAACAGCGACTTTCCGAGGCGCTGTCCTGCTTGAAAGGTTCCGCGAAGACCTACCCGCAACTTATTGAAAAAGCGCGGTTTGCGCTTGTGTCGCGTCCGGTCGACATGGATGAGAAAGCACAAAAACAGGTCAATTCAGTATCCAACGGTATACTGGAAGAATTGACGCCGCACCTGCAAAATGCTAGCTGGAACCGCAACGCATTGGAGGAGGCGATTGGCCGCGTGATGGAGACGATGGAGCTTGGGTTCGGGAAGATTGCCGGACCTTTGAGATCCGCTCTCGCAGGCCGGGCTGTCACCCCAAGTGTTCTTGACATGATGTTGGTCCTAGGACGCGAGGAAACTCTGGCGCGGATCAACGATTTCCGGGAGTTTGTATCGGAAAACATGACATCGGAATAAGCGACCGGATCCTTCGGAATTGGGATCGGGTCACGCGGGTGACCGGATCAAAACGGTCACGGCAAGAGTTGAACCGGAGCGCCTGCTTCGGAACGGGCCGAGAGGCTCAGGGAATTGCGACGTTTGAAACACGGCACGCCCCTGATCCGTACCGGCCACAGACGGACCCGCGTGAGGGTCCACGCCCATAGGATGTCCGGGAAAACGCCCGGGCGCCCGCCAGACCACCAGCGGCCTCTCGGCCCATCTGATAAGGACGACGAGAGGACCGCTGCCAACCGAAGGAATGACGATGGCAGACACTCAGAAAACCGCGACCCTGACGCTCGACGGGCAATCTTACGATCTTCCTGTTTACTCTCCCACTGCGGGCCCGGATGTCGTTGATATCCGTAAACTCTACGCGCAAGCCGGCGTGTTCACCTATGATCCGGGTTTTACCTCCACCGCGTCTTGTGAAAGTGCGATCACCTTCATCGACGGCGGCGAAGGCGTGCTCTTGCACCGTGGCTACACGATCGGCGATCTGGCCGAGAAATCCCACTTCCTCGAAGTGTGTTACCTGTTGCTTTACGGGGAACTGCCGACCGCGGCACAGATGGAAAAATTCGAGAACACCGTGACCCATCACACGATGGTGCACGAGCAGATGCTCAAATTCTTCTCCGGTTTCCGCCGCGACGCCCACCCGATGGCCATCATGGTCGGTGTGGTCGGGGCCATGTCCGCCTTCTACCACGACTCCATCGACATCGCAGATCCGCACCAGCGCGAAGTGGCCACCATCCGCCTGATCGCCAAAATGCCGACCATCGCGGCGATGGCCTATAAATACACGATCGGTCAGCCCTTTGTGTATCCGCGCAACGATCTCGACTACGCGTCGAACTTCCTCAACATGTGTTTCTCGGTTCCGGCCCAGACCTATGAGGTCAACCCGATCCTGTCGCGCGCAATGGACCGTATCTTTACGCTTCATGCCGATCACGAGCAGAACGCCTCGACCTCGACCGTGCGTCTGGCCTCTTCTTCGGGTGCCAACCCGTTTGCCTGTATCGCTGCCGGGATCGCCTGCCTCTGGGGGCCGGCGCATGGTGGTGCGAACCAGGCCTGCCTCGAAATGCTGCGTGAAATCGGCACTGTGGACCGTATCCCCGAGTTCATCGCCCGCGCCAAAGACAAGAACGATCCGTTCCGCCTCATGGGCTTCGGGCACCGCGTCTACAAGAACTTCGACCCGCGTGCGACGGTGATGAAACAGTCTGCCGACGAGGTTCTCGAACTTCTGGGCGTCGAAAACAACCCGACGCTTCAGGTCGCCAAAGAGCTTGAAAAAGCCGCTCTGGCTGATCCGTATTTCGCGGAGAAGAAACTCTTCCCGAACGTCGATTTCTATTCCGGCATTATTCTGGAGGCCATGGGCTTCCCGACCGAGATGTTCACCCCGATCTTCGCGCTCTCGCGCACCGTCGGCTGGATTTCCCAGTGGAAAGAACAGATTGAGGATCCGGCCATGAAAATCGGTCGTCCGCGTCAGCTCTACACCGGCGCCACCCAGCGCCCCTATGTGAATGTCGAAGATCGCGACTAAAGCTCTCTCGACATGTTGAAATAGCAAAACCCGCCTCTTTCGAGGCGGGTTTTCTTTTGAGTATTTAAGGCACAAAGGAAACAAAACCCTCTGTCGCCGTGCGCCTATGGGCGGATTAGCGCCCCTCGTAGCGGGGGTTACGCTTTTCAAGAAAGGCCATGACACCCTCTTTGAAATCACGGGTCTGGCCGCAGCGGTTTTGCAACTTGGCCTCCAGCGCCAGTTGTTCCTTGAGCGTATTGTCATAGGAGGCGTGCATGGCGTCTTTGAGGTAGCGGTAGGAGGCGGTCGGACCTTTGGCGAGGTAAGCGGCGCGGGCCTGCCAATGGGCCTCAAAATCGGCATCCGCGACGGCCTCGTAAATCATCCCCCAATTCATGGCTTGCGTGGCGGTGATCTCGTCGGCGAAAAGCGCCGCTCCCATAGCGCGGGCCAGCCCGGCAAGGCGCGGCAGCATATAGGTGCCGCCTGCGTCGGGGATAAGGCCGATACGCGAAAAGGCTTGCAGGAAGACTGCGGAATGTGTGGCGATCACCACATCGCAGGACAGTGCGAGAGAGGCCCCTGCCCCCGCCGCAGTGCCGTTCACAGCAGCGATGGTGGGCACAGGGCTGTCGTGGATGGCATGGACCATAGGCTCATACTCATCGCGCAGCGTGCGTTCGAGATCGGCCGTGGCGGCATCCACGCCATCGCCCAGATCCTGACCGGAGCAAAAGGCGCGCCCCTCTCCCGTCAGCACGATCACGCGGGCGGTTTTGGCCGCATCGCGCACCGCATAGGTGATCTCGGCGCGCATCTGGGTGTTGAGCGCATTGAGCACCTCGGGGCGGTTGAGCGTCACCACGGCAATGTTGTTGTCCTCGGTGTAGCGGATGGTTTCATATTGCATGGTGCGTCTCTCTCCCGTTGCTTGCGTTCAAGATAGCGAAGCACCGGACAAAAGGAAGAGAAACGCCCCGTCACGACACTGTAGACTTACAATGCAGGTTGACGGTGCAGAGTGTTTGATACGCGCTTTACTCCTGAAGCAGACTTTCGAGGCGGCGCTTTTCCTCATCCGTCAATTCCGCAACCTCGGGTTCTTTGCCGCGGCGGCGAATGAACCCGATGCCAATGCCCAGAGCGAGGATCAACATGGCGGGCCCCGCGACCCAGAGCAGTTTGTTGGCCCCTGTCAGCGTCGGCTTCAACAGCACATATTCGCCGTAGCGGTCCACAACATAGTCCACGACCTCTTCATCGCTATCCCCCGCGACCAGACGTTCACGCACCAGAAGGCGCAGGTCGCGGGCCAGTTCCGCGTTGCTTTCGTCAATATTTTCGTTGCGGCAGACGAGGCAGCGCAGCCCTTGGGAAATGTCGCGGGCGCGAGACTCCATGACAGGATCGGGCAGCACTTCGTCCGGCTGCACGGCAAGGACCGGCGCGGCTGTCAAAAGCGCGATGACAAGGAGCAGATGTTTCATTCGGCAGGCACTCCTTTGGCCGTGACCTTGCGCGGGGTTTGCGCCTTGCGCGCCCCTGCAGCCACACGGTAGCGGCGGTCTGTGAGCGACAGGAAGCCGCCAAGCGCCATAATGATCGTCCCGCCCCAGATCCAGTTGGCCAGAGGCTTGATATAGGTGCGCACGGCCCAGCCACCATTGGACTGGATGTCCCCGATCACCAGATAGATGTCACGCAGGAAACCGTTGTCGATCCCCGCTTCGGTCGTGGGCATCTGGGCCACCGGATAAGAGCGTTTTTCGGGATGCAATGTGGCGATGTGCTTGGCGTCTTTGAACACCTCCATCGTGGCCATTGTGGTGATGTAGTTCGGCCCCTGCTGACGTTCGACCGCCTCCAGCGCGATAGTATAGCCCGCCACATCAAAGGACTCGCCGATCTGCACCACGCGAATGTCCTCGACGGTCCATGCGGTCAGCCCGGAGATGCCGGCCATAGTGATGCCAAGCCCGCCATGGGCCAGAAGCCGCCCCCAGTCCGCGCGCGGCAGACGAGAGAGACGCGACAGGTTCACGCTCTTGCCGGTGCGCAGCAGGATATCTTGCACCGCTCCGGCCACAAGCCATGTGCCAAGCGCAAGGCCAATGGGGCCAAGCAGGGTTTTCTGTGTCTGGATCGACCAGATGAGGCCAAGCACCGCAAACGCCAGAATGAGCGACGGGAGGAGCTTTTTGACGCTCGCGCCCAGCTTGGCACGTTTCCACGGCAAGATCGCCCCGATCGGCAGAAGGATCGCCAGAGCCACGAAGAAAGGCGTGAATGCCGCGTCAAAGAACGGCGCCCCGACGGAGAGTTTACGCGCCCAGAGAGCTTCGGCCACCAGCGGCCAGATCGTGCCGATAAAGACGACGAGCGAAGAGACCGCGAGCAATATGTTGTTCATGACCAGCGCGCTTTCGCGGGAGACCAGAGCGAAGACGCCCTTGGCCTGCATGACACCGGCGCGCAGGGTGAAAAGCGCCAGTGCCCCGCCCATGAACACAGCAAGGATCAACAGGATAAAGACGCCACGTTCGGGATCATTGGCAAAGGCATGCACCGAAGTGATCACGCCCGAGCGCACGAGAAAGGTGCCGATGAGCGAAAAGCCGAACGCCATGATCGCCAACAGGATGGTCCAGCTTTTGAGCGTCTCGCGTTTCTCGACCACGATAGCGGAATGCAACAGCGCGGCGGCAAAGAGCCACGGCATGAGCGAGGCGTTTTCCACCGGATCCCAGAACCAGAACCCGCCCCAGCCCAGCTCGTAATAGGCCCACCACGAGCCAAGGCCGATGCCGATGGTCAGAAAGACCCAAGCCGCCAGCGTCCAGGGCCGCACCCAGCGCCCCCAAGCGGCGTCCACACGGCCTTCGAGCAAGGCCGCCACAGCAAAGGAAAAGGTCATGGAAAGACCGACATAGCCGAGATAGAGAAACGGCGGGTGAAAGGCGAGACCGGGGTCTTGCAGAAGCGGGTTCAGGTCCTGCCCGTTCATCGGCGGTATGGCGAGGCGCACAAACGGGTTGGAGGTAAAGAGGATGAAGGCCAAAAACGCCACGCCGATAGAGCCCTGAATGCCGATGACCCGCGCGCGCAACGTGGCCGGAATATTACCGCCGAACAGCGCCGCCGTGGCTCCGAACAGGGCAAGGATCAAAACCCAGAGCAGCATGGAGCCCTCGTGGTTGCCCCAAACGCCGGAGACCTTGTAGAGCATCGGTTTGAGCGTGTGGGAGTTTTCCATCACAACCTTGAGCGAGAAATCCGAGGTCACAAAGGCATAGGTCAGCACGCCAAAGGAAAAGGTCACCAGCACGAACTGGATCATCGCCGCAGGTTCCCCTACGGCCATAAGCGCCGGATTGCGGGTCTGCGCCCCCCAAAGCGGAAGAACAGTCTGTGCCAAGGCCACAGCAAAGGCCAGCACGAGGGCGAAATGTCCGAGTTCAACGAGCATGGTGGCTTCCTCTTTTGCCTCGTTCTATCCCAGCGCGACGCCTCCGCCAATGGGCTGTGCGCCAATGTCGCAAGCAAAGTGCGCCCTCAATCCTACCTGCCGTCAAAACGCAGCCGGAAACGCCATGAAGAAAAGGGGCCAAACCGCCCCCTTCCCCGTCTCTTCCCACCACCCATGCGCCTCAAAGCGCCAAAAGGACCCCGAAAGAGACAAGCACCGCACCGAACACCGGCCAGAGAAACGACAGACCCGACAGGCCGAAACTGCCCTGAATCACCGAAAAGTGAATCACGGCACCGCAGATCAGGAGCGAGAGGAACACAAACAGCACTGCGGCCTCCAGCCCCCAAAGCGGATTCTGTGCGATCTGCATCGCCCACCAGCACCCGATGGTCAGCCCCGATCCCGCCCATGAGAGCGACATGCCCAAGGCCAGAGGCGTGGCACGCAACTGCCATAGCCACAGAAACGTGGCCGAGATCGTCAGCGCCATGAGCGCAATCGCCCCGTAGGCCAGCAAAAGCGCCTGCTCCAGCCCCAATGAGCCCGCCGCAAGACAACCCGCGCCCAGAACGAGGCCATACAGTGTCATCACCTGTTTCATTGTTCCAACATCTCCTTGACGACCGCGTCCAATGCCTCCGCCGCAGCCCTGTTGCGCGCCACAGCCCTGCTCAGCGCCTCGCCCAGCCAGAGGCTGTGCAATCTCTGCCAGATCCAGCACATATGATGCGTCATATCCGTCCCCCTCTCGGCAGCCGTTCGCGGATCATCGTGGTCATCTCCACAAGGATCTGCGTGTTCTTGTCGAGCACCGCGCGGGTCGCCTGATCCTTTTGCAAGTCACGGTAGAGCAGAAAGAACACCATGAGCGCCCAAGGCCCGTGGTCGGACAGCGCACGGATCAAAACGTCACTCATCATGCCCTGCCCTCCATGCCGTGAGCGCGGGGTTGGGTGCTTCGCTGCCCGGCACCGAAGGCGGTTCGGACTGCGACCTGTCCACGGAGCCGATGCTTGCGGGCATCCCGACCCCGCTGGCCCCCGCATCCAGCGCCTTGAGGGCCGCGATATTGGCTCTGACTTGTGGAACCTGCGCCACGGAAGCGGCGACAGAGCGTTGAAATTCCTGCGATTTCACTTGATAGCGGGCGCCGAAATAGAAAGAGACGATAGTGCCCAATAGCCACCAAAGCGGCTCGGGGACCAGCGCGATGCCCTGCATCCGTGAGGCGAACCAGACCGGATCAACCATGGCCGAGATGCAAAGCCCGATGGTGCCAAATGCCATCAACGGGCGCGGCACGCGGTTGAGCCCGTCCATGAACCGGTCGAAATGGCCTTTGCGCTCCATGGCAAATTCTGAGGCGAATTGTTCCAGAGCCGCAGCACGGCTTTTGGCCTCACGGGCTGCGGAGTTTTCCGAGTTTTCGAAAAATACCTCCGCCGTTTCCTTGAGCACATTGCGCCCTTCGCCAAAAAGCAGGTCGAAGGCTTTGCCCATCATCCCCATGAGGCCACCCGCGCAGCATGTTCGGCATCTGTCAGATGATAGCGCGGCGAGATGAAATCTTCCGCACGGGTGATCCAACCACCCTTGCCGCCATCAAGCCGCCGCGCATATTTGCGCGAACTGGGGCGTTTGTCCGCCAACGCATAATAATAATTCCGCCGTGCAATCCCGTAGGCATCCGCCAGATGATGCGGTGCCGGAGATTGTGCCAGAAACGCCGCCTCGATGGTCTGTGGCCCGATCACCCCGTCAATGGCGATACGCTGCCCCATATCATTGAGAAGTCTCTGTAAAATCCGCACCGCATTACTGCCCGCGTTCACATACATGTCGAAAACACTCGCCTGCAAACAGGGGGGCAATTCGTCGATACGCGGGCGGTGGAAATAATGCTCCACGAAAATGTCGCGGGCTTTCACACGGGTCAGCCGCTTGACATCACGCGCAGTCACTTGTCCGTCGCCATCGAGATCAATCCCGAGCCGTTGCAGCGTGCCCAGCGTGACCCCGTATTTGGTCGCCCCGCCCGGATCATCCGGATCGTTGACATAGCCACCCTCGCGGGCGACGATTTCCATCGCGATTTGCTGTACTGTTTTCATATGCCTCAATCCCACCAATTGACGGGATCAGGCTGACGCAAAAAAGTTAATACCGGCGGAAACCACCGCACGCCTGCGGATTTACGGTTTGGTTACATTTACGGTTTGGTTTCCATGTCCCCCATCAGGGAAGCGCCACCACTGAGGCTTCAGGCGTTCTCTTGTCGCTCTTTCTGCTTGGCATCGTATTTGTCCCAAATGTGCATCCGGCCCTTTTGACGGGCATCCGCCAGCCAGAGCTTCTTGCGCACATCAGGCACTTCCAACGGTTTATACACGCCATCGGAAAATTTCGGCCAGTCTATCGCAAGACCGAGTTTCACCATTTCCGCAGAGAGGTCACGCCCGTCCGGCAAATAACATTTGGCCACCGTGCGCCCATGCGCATCCACATCCGTGACCTCGGCCTTGACCTCCTGACCCTTGCAGAGTTTCACCAAGGCCCATTTCGCCTTTTTCCCGTAGGGGTGGTTCATTTCGGGGGCATCCACGCCAAAGAGCCGGATTTGCGTTTTCCTGATCACAACCGTATCGCCATCCACGACATAGGCCCGCCCCCGAATGACAGGCTTTTCGACCGCGTCCCGTGCTGTTTTCTCATTGAACGGGCTGGGCGTTGGTGGCGCATAATATGTTGGGCGGTTCTCGGATGGAGGCTTCTTGGGGAATGGGATCACAGACGGCGGGTTTTCTTCTCGCTCGGAGCGTATTGGATCCTTTTTCTCCCACAGGAAGAAAAATAGGCCCGCGATAACCGCAATAAAAATAAGTCCCTCAATCAAAATCCCGCCTCCCCTGAAATCAGGAGATATAAAACGCGGGCTTTATTTGAATTTCAAGGAAAACATCGATTTTTATGAGGGCCGTCGTGCGCCCCCTTAGCTCTCCGGCTCCACATAAACGCCGGTTTCCTTGAGCGAATCCATCACCTCTTTGGGCATGTAGGTCTCGTCATGTTTGGCCAGAATTTCGCTCGCCACAAAGACCCCGTCCACCATGGAACCGGTGCCGATCATGCCTTGGTTCTCGCCGAAGAGATCCGGCAGGACGCCCTCAAAGGACACAGGGACGGTCTCTGCCCCGTCGGTGACGGTAAAGGTCACATGCGTGCCCTCGCCACGGACCAGAGAGCCCTCTTCGACCAGCCCGCCCAAGCGGAAAATCTCGCCTTCGCGGGGCGGCTCTGAGACGACTTTCGACGGGTCACGGTAGAGGTTGATCCCGTCGCGGAAGGCGTAGCCAATGAGCGACACCGAGACGAGCAGAGCCAGAGCCGCGATGAAAACCACCTGAATACGGCGTTTCTTTTTCAAGTTTTTCAAGCCTGCCATGGTGTCTCTCCTCAGCCCCGCTCGGGGTGCGATCAAGGGTGGATTATGGATACACGGGCGCGTTCATGAGACCGGTGGTCTCGTCGAGGCCCAGCATCAGGTTGGCGTTCTGGATGGCCTGACCGGACGAGCCTTTGGTCAGGTTGTCGAGCGTGCCGATCACAATGGTGCGGCCAGAAATCCTGTCCGCGACCACGCCGATATGACAGAAGTTCGAGCCGCGCACCTGTTTCATCGCGGGCGTCTGACCGAAGGGCAGCACCTGAATGAAAGGTTCGTTCATATAGGCCTCGGCCAAGGCGTAATGCACGGCACCGGCTTCGCCCTGCACATAGGCGGTGGCGAGGATGCCGCGTGTGGCGGGCACGAGATGCGGGGTGAACTGGATACGCACATCCCGTCCGGCAATCTTGGAGAACTCCTGATCGAACTCGCCCAGATGGCGGTGCTTGCCCCCGACCGCATAGCCGAAGGCATTGTCTTCCAACTCTCCGAAGAGCAGGTGTTCTTTCAGGGAGCGGCCCGCGCCGGACACCGCGACCTTGAGATCAAGGATGATCTGGTCGAGGTCAATCACACCGGCAGCGATGAGCGGGCGCAAGACGAATTGCCCCGTGGCCGCGTTGCAGCCTGTGCCGGCCACAAGCCGCGCGGTCTTGATCTCGTCGCGGTAGAATTCGGTGAGACCATAGACCGCCTCGCCTTGCAGATCGGTGGCGGAATGCGGTTTGCCATACCATTTCTCATATTCTTCCGGATCACGCAGACGGAAATCTGCCGAGAGATCAACGACTTTCGTGGTGGCGGGAAGATCCTTGATCACCGCTTGCGATGTGGCATGGGGCAAGGCGCAGAAGGCCAGATCAACCTGCGAAAAGTCGATGTCAGAAATCTTGCACAGTGCGGGCAGGTCCATGTGGCGCAGATGCGGGTAGACCTCCGCCATCTCCATGCCCGCCTTGCGGTCACCGGAGAGCGCCACAATCTCCATCATCGGATGGGTCGCGATCAGGCGGACAAGTTCGGCACCGGTGTATCCGGAAGCTCCAAGAATGGCGATTTTATAAGTCATGTCTGTCGTCTCTCACATCGGCCCAGCCTGTCCCTTGACCGTGATCAAGTCGGGCCCTCAATTTAGAAGGATTCTGAATTCGGCGCAATTGCGACCCGTGGGCGCAGGCTCCTAGCCATGCGAGGTCAGCGGCCATACGGGGTCACGCTTTGGTAAACTCGACTTTTCGTCGCAAAAACTGCGTCGCTCCGCGCGATACTTTGGCCGGATCACCTGTGGTCAGAAACAGGCTCTCTGTCCCCTCGCCCAGCATCTTCGGGTGCCGCGCCAGATAGTCGGCAAGGCTTTCGGCCACCAGATTGGCCTGACTGAACACACGCACGTCCTCGCCAAGCGCCTCCTGAAAGGCCGTTTCCATGATCGGGTAATGGGTGCAGCCCAAAATCGCCGCATCCGGTGTCGGCATCTTACGTTTGAGCGCATCGACATGGGAGCGCACCAGCGCATCGGCAAGGATCATATCGCCCTCCTCGATGGCGTCCACCACACCGCCACAGGCCTGCGCCTCGACATCGACACCGATGGCGCGGAAGGCCAGCTCCCGCTGAAAGGCGCGCGAGGCCACCGTCGCGGGCGTGGCAAAAAGCGCGATATGTTTGACTGCCACCTCACGCGGCGGGGAATTGTCGCCCCACTGGCGTTCGGTAAGCGCCTCGATCAGCGGCACAAAGACGCCCAGCACACGTTTCTCCGGCGGAATCCAGCTTTCCTGCATCCGGCGCAGCGCGGCGGCCGAGGCTGTGTTACAGGCCAGGATCACAAGATCACAGCCCGCTTCCCATAAACGTTCGACGGCAGAGGTGGTCAGGTTGTAGATGTCATCGGCCGTGCGCACACCGTAAGGCGCATGGGCATTGTCCCCGAAATAGACCAAAGGCACATCGGGAAGACGTTTCGAGACCGCGTCATAGACCGTCAACCCACCCAGTCCGCTGTCAAAAATGCCCACTGCCATATCAATACCGATCCTTCAGACCCTTGCGAGGCTTGGCCCCATGTTCCGCCTTGCGGTCCGTTCTGTGTTTCGCTTCGAACTCAAAGCCAAGCCCGGCATCCGCCAAGGGCTTTTGAGATAGTGAATAGGTCTCGGCACGCAGAAAATCCATCAACTTTTTCGGGTCTCCGCGAAATTCGGCCAAACGCTCCGGCCCGATGGGCTCGCCGATCGCCACGCGCACCGGTGTGCCGATCCGCGCGCGGAACTCGCGGATCAACAACCCCATGCGCAGGGTCGAGTGAAGGTGGCTGGCCAACTGGAACAGGCGTGAATTGGCCCCGTCGAAATAGACCGGCACCACAGTCGCACCGGATTTCGCCACCATTTTCGCGGTAAACGCCCGCCAGTTCGGGTCCATCGGACGCCCCAGTGGCTTGGCCGCCGTGGACACCGTGCCGCCCGGAAAGATGCCAATACAGCCGCCCTCGGAGAGATAGCGCAGCGCCTCCTTGCGGGTCTCCAGATTGAGCGCCACGGCGTCTTTGCTCTCCTCGAAAGAAATCGGCAGGATCACGCGGTCGATATCTTCGGCCTTCTTGAACACCCGATGGGCCAGAATGCGAAAGTCTCCCCGCGTGACCGAAAGCATATGACCCAGCATCAACCCGTCCAGAATACCGTAAGGATGATTGGCCACCACGATCAGCGGCCCCTCTGCGGGAATATCCGTCAATGCGCCGCGCACGACGTCAAGGCTCAACCCGTAGCGCTCCGCCATCACGGCCCAGAAATCACGCCCTGCCGCGACCTCCTCATCATAGCCTTCTGCGCGCCGGATCAATCCGATCCGCCCCGTGGCATTCTCCATCAAACGGATCAACGTCCGCCCGACGCCGGTCGCCGCCGAACTCGCATAGGAAATGTCGCGGGCAACCTGCCGCATATCCAGCTTTGCTCCGGCACCGACCTGCGCCGGCTCGGCGTCCGCCTCACGGTCTTCGACTTGCGTCATCTGTCACCCTTCCCCGATCGTCCGGCGAAGATAGGCAAACATATACACAATGCCAAGACACGGACACCGCCGCCCTACGCCCGAAAAACTTGCATTTGCCCAACATGTCTGCGGCAATTTGTGTGACCTAACTGCAATTTGCTTGCGATTTATGCAAAAACATCGAAATAAGCGGCCAAAACACATCGTCGTTCCTATGTCCTATGATTATATGAATGACGTTGTATGAGAACAGGTGACGGGTATGGACTGGGACAAGCTGAGAATTTTTCACGCGGTGGCGGATGCGGGGTCTTTGACTCACGCAGGCGACACGCTGCATTTGAGCCAGTCCGCCGTCTCGCGTCAGATCCGTGCGCTCGAAGAATCGCTGTCCACCACCCTGTTCCACCGCCACGCCCGTGGCCTGATCCTGACGGAGCAAGGCGAATTGCTTTTCGAGGCGACCCGCGCCATGGCGAAACGCCTCGACGCCGCCGCTGCACGTATTCGTGACAGCGAAGAAGAAGTCTATGGCGAGCTGCGTGTCACCTCGGCCACTGGTTTCGGCACGCTCTGGCTCGCGCCGCGCCTGTCGAAACTCTATGACAAATACCCTGAACTCAAAATCGACCTGATGCTCGAAGAACGCGTGCTTGATTTGCCCATGCGCGAGGCGGATGTGGCCATTCGGATGAAAGAGCCGAGTCAGGCCGATCTGATCCGCAAGCGCCTGATGAACATCCGCATGCGTCTTTTTGCGACTCAGGAATATCTCGACAAACACGGGATGCCCGAAAGCGTGGACGATCTCTCGTCGCATCGCCTGATCTGTCAGAACCCGAATGCCCATCAGGTCGCCGCAGGCGCCCGCCTTGTCGAAGAGCTGAACGAACATGACATCCGCTCCAAGCTCTTTGTGAACAATTATTTCGGTGTGCTTCAGGCCGTGCTCAACCATCTGGGGGTCGGGGTTCTGCCCGACTACCTCGTGGAAAGCGCGCCGCATCTGGTGCGTGTGCTGCCCGATCTGGAAAGCGGCGAAGTGCCTGTTTTCCTCGCCTATCCCGAAGAGCTTCGCCATTCGAAACGGATCGAGGTTTTCCGCGACTTCATCACCGAGGAAATCAACGCCCACCGCCGCAACATGCGGGACGAAGATGAGGCCAAAGCCTGACGCATCTCCTGCCGCATCCCACATGCGACACTGGCGGATAACGCAGAACGCGCCGATGGGGACGTGCCTGCGCCCTGAGCGCCTCCATCTCGCCCCGACAGGCTCAGAGAAATGACCCTCACAACAACCGCTCCGCAGCCTGCCCGTCAGGCTATGCGATTTCTGCATGGCGGCATTGCGCCGCATGCGCAGAAATTTCCTTGAACGATTCACAAACTGCCCCTAAATGCAGCATTGAGGCCGCCAATTGAGGAAACTCGCGGCGGTTTTACCTCCCTGTTGGACTTGGGCCGAGCTTTGCTCGGCCTTTTTTTTGCTCTCGAGTATAAACGGCGGGTTTTACCATGCCTACTACCGTTCAAACGCGGTTCCAACGCCTTTGCCCCTTCCCCAAAGCCGCCAAACATCTTATGAGGACGCCAAAGACGACGCTTCCGCTTAGGGGACCCCAATGACCGAACCAGCCATCACCGAGGACATTATCGCCGCTCATGGTCTCAAGCCGGAGGAATACGCAGAAATCCTGCGCATTCTGAACCGCGAGCCGACCTTCACGGAGCTGGGCGTCTTTTCGGCGATGTGGAACGAGCATTGCTCCTACAAATCCTCCAAGAAACACCTGCGCGGCCTACCCACATCCGGCCCGCAAGTGATCTGCGGTCCCGGCGAGAACGCCGGCATTGTCGATATTGGTGACGGGCAATGTGTGGTGTTCAAGATGGAAAGCCACAACCACCCCTCCTACATCGAACCCTATCAGGGCGCGGCCACGGGTGTTGGCGGCATTCTGCGCGACGTGTTCACCATGGGCGCGCGTCCGATTGCGGCGATGAACTCGCTCTCCTTCGGCGTCAAGGATCACAAGAAGACCAAACAGCTTGTGCATGGCGTGGTTGAAGGCGTTGGCGGCTACGGCAACTGTTTCGGTGTGCCGACAGTCGGGGGCGAGGTGCGCTTCCATGAGGCCTATAACGGTAACTGCCTTGTGAACGCCTTTGCCGCTGGCCTCGCCGATACGGACAAGATTTTCTACTCCGCCGCCTCCGGTGTCGGGATGCCCGTGGTCTATCTCGGCGCGAAAACCGGCCGTGATGGCGTTGGTGGTGCGACAATGGCCTCTGCCGAATTCGACGACACCATCGAGGACAAACGCCCCACCGTGCAGGTGGGCGACCCGTTCACCGAGAAATGCCTGATGGAAGCCACGCTCGAACTCATGGCCACAGGGGCTGTTATTTCTATTCAGGACATGGGGGCCGCAGGCCTGACCTGTTCGGCGGTGGAAATGGGGGACAAGGGCAAGCTGGGCATCCGTCTTGATCTCGAAAACGTGCCGCAGCGCGAAGAGAACATGACCGCCTACGAGATGATGCTCTCCGAGTCTCAGGAACGGATGCTCATGGTGCTCAAGCCGGAAAAAGAGGCCGAGGCCCGCGCCGTGTTCGAGAAATGGGATCTGGATTTCGCCATCGTCGGCGAAACAATCGCAGAAGATCGTTTCCTCATCATGCACAATGGCAAATGTATGGGCGATCTGCCGCTGTCCACACTGGCTTCCTCCGCTCCCGAATACGACCGCCCGTGGGAACCGACCCCCGCCGCCGCCCCCGTCGAGGACGTGCCGCAAATCGATCCGGTCGACGGCCTCAAAGGACTGATTTCCTCGCCCAACTACACGTCGAAAGCATGGGTCTACGAGCAATACGACACACAAGTCATGGCCGACACGGTCCGCGCCCCCGGCCTTGGTG
Source organism: Celeribacter halophilus (assembly GCF_900114135.1). GTDB lineage: Bacteria > Pseudomonadota > Alphaproteobacteria > Rhodobacterales > Rhodobacteraceae > Celeribacter > Celeribacter halophilus. Next base: position 95,460 of record NZ_FORY01000002.1, on the reverse strand, counting down.
CTGGCGTTGTCCGCGTGCATGACACCGGCAAGATGCTGGCCTTCACCTCCGATGTGACCCCGCGCTACGTCAAGGCCAACCCCGTCGAAGGCGGCAAACAGGCCGTCGCCGAAGCCTTCCGCAATCTCTGCGCCGTGGGGGCAAAACCGCTGGCAACCACAGACAACCTGAATTTCGGCAACCCCGAAAAGCCCGAGATCATGGGCCAGTTCGTCGGCGCGCTGGACGGGATCGCCCAGGCGGTCTCCTTCCTCGACATGCCGATCGTATCGGGCAACGTCTCGCTCTATAACGAAACTGACGGCGAAGGCATTCTGCCCACCCCCACCATTGGCGCAGTGGGGCTGATCTCCTCGGAAGAAGACCTCATCTCCGGTCTGGCACAAGATGGCGATGTGGCCATTCTCGTTGGCGAGACCGAAGGCTGCCTCGGTCAATCGGCCCTGCTCTACGAAGTCTTCAACCGTCAGGACGGCGATGCGCCACATGTGAATCTGGCTGATGAAAAGCGCAATGGCGACTTCATCCGCGCCAACGGGGCGCTCTTCCATGCCGTGACCGACCTCTCTGATGGCGGGCTGGCACTGGCCGCGTTTGAACTGGCCGATGAAGCGGGCCTCGGCGTCCACCTCGACAGCGATGACACAGCAACGCTCTTCGGCGAAGATCAGGCGCGCTACCTGATCGCCTGTTCCTTTGATCAGGCCGAAGCCCTCATGGTCGCCGCAGCCCAAGCGGGCGTGCCCGTGGCCTCCGTCGGCAAGTTCTCCGGCGACACGGTAAGCTTCGGCGCCTCCAGCGCACCGCTTGTTGAGTTGAGCGCGATCTATCGCAACAGCTTCGGCGAGATCTTCGGCTAAGTTTCCTTTGTGCCAAAATACTCAAAAAAGGCCCGTTCGCGGGCCTTTTGCTTTATGAGACCGCTATGATCCACCTGCCCGAGCTCACCTCCGATTGTGCAAACTGCGCGGCCCTGTGCTGCGTGGGGTTGACGCTCGACAAAGGCGCATTGTTTTCTTTCGACAAGGCAGCGGGCACCCCCTGCCCCAATCTGCGCGGGCATCTGTGTTCCTGCCATGAGACGCTCGAAGAAATCGGCAATCGCGGCTGTGTGCTCTATGACTGCGCGGGCGCTGGTCAAAGGGTCACACAAATGCGGTTCAACGGCGAAAGCTGGCGGGATGATCCGACGCTTTTGCCCGCGATGATCCGTGATTTCGAGCAACTCAAACCCCTGCACGAGCGGATGAAGCAACTGCGGGAGGCCGGACAGGTTCCTCTGCCCGCAGATCTCGAAACCGAACGCCAGCGGCTCCTGAGCAAATGCGCGCGGCTTTGGGCCGACACGCCGGCACTGGCCGCAGATTACGACCGGTTCCTGAGCGCGCTTGCACAGCATCACACCGCCTGAACGCTTGCAGCGCCGCCTGACAGTGCTTACATTTCACAACGACGACCAACGAAGGAGCGCCCTACATGGCCATCACCGCCGCCGATATCGAAAACCTGATCCGCGCTGGATTTCCGGACGCCAAAATCATTGTTCAGGGAGATGACGGTCAGCATTTCGCCGCAGAGGTGGTAGATGCCTCCTTTGCGACAATGAACCGGGTGCAGCAACAACGCGCCGTCAATGCGACGCTGAAAGAAAAGCTCGCAAGCGGCGAGTTGCATGCGCTGGCGCTCACCACCCGCGCCCCCGATTAAACGTCCCTCTGGCCGAAGCGCGGGAAACGCCCTATATACTGCACAAAATGGCACCGAAACGCCCGCGCCGGCCTCGATAAATTCCGACTTCGCGGACACCGTGGAGATCATCCAAAGGACATTGACCATGACTGCTCAAGAAACCATCCAGAAAACCGTCTCCGACAATGATGTCGTTTTGTTCATGAAAGGCACCTCGCAGATGCCGCAATGCGGTTTCTCGTCGAAAGTGGCCGGAATTCTGAATTTCATGGGGGTCGACTATACCGATGTGAATGTGCTGGCCGATCAGGACATCCGTCAAGGGATCAAGGATTTCTCCGACTGGCCCACCATCCCGCAGCTTTACGTCAAAGGCGAATTTGTCGGCGGCTGTGACATCGTGATCGAAATGACGCTTTCGGGTGAACTCGACCAGATGTTCGCAGACAAAGGCATCAATTTCGACACGGAAAAAGCCGAACAGATCCGCGCCGCCAACAGCTGATTGGCTGCAAGTCGAAGCACATAGAAAAGGCCTGCGGTCACACCGGCAGGCCTTTTTTACATCTTTGCTCTGTCGAGAAGATCAGTCCTCGAAGGTGTCCGTCACGCCCAGACGTTCTTCGAAAGCCGCCGCCATGCTTTCGGCCCGTGCGGCCATTTCCGCCAGACTGTCCATGACTTCGCCCGGCACCACCGGCACCTCGATCTTTTGCGGTTCGGGTTCGGGACGCGCGCGCATTTCTTCGATCAGCGCCTCTTGTGCGCCAAGTTTGCTTTCGAGATTGCGCATCTGTTCTTCCATGCCCGCGGTCTTGTCCGCCAGCATCAGCCCCGCCATCAAAAGCATCCGCTCGGCGGGCAAACGCCCGATCTGGCTCGACAGGACCGAAGCCTCATTGTCGAGAAGCTGCGCCGCCGCTTTGAGGAAATGTTCTTCGCCCGCCTGACAGGCCACTTCAAACTCGCGTCCGCCGATGGAAATTTTCACTTCGGGCATGATTTAAACCTCCTCATCCGGGGTGATCTGCGCAGCGGCGGGTTTGGGGGCGGCTTCGAATACAGGAGTTGAGGTGTTGGGCGCCGGCGATGCGGGCGCGGTCTCTGACCCCTCTTCCGGCGCAACCTCAGAGGCCGACTCGTCAGACACGGTCTCCGTATCCTGCTGCTGACGCGCCATGACGACTCGCAGCTCGGTCAGGATCGCGTCCAGTTCCGTCACATCCGCCGCGCGCGTCACCTTGAGCGCCTCAAGCTCTGCCCGCATCCCGCTGTCGATCAGATCGGCATTGCCAAGCCCTTCGGCATTGGCCTCGCGCAGGGCCGTGTTGTTCTCGCGCAGCTGCGTGTTCACAAGGCGCAGTTTCTGCATCTCTCGGTCATGATCCGCCAGTTGCCGCCGGAGTGTCTCCACCTCGGTCTCAAGCGCGGCCACATGGGTCTCCTGACGCTCGTGAATGGCTTTCACGCGGGTCTCCAACTGGCTGTTGGCCGCTTTTTCCTCGTCCAGCGCGTCACGCAAGCGGGCAATCTCCGCTTCAAGTTCCTCACTGGCGATTCCCCCCGCCGCCTCTGCGGCGATGGTCTCGGCGCGCTCTTCAGCCACCGCAACAGCCCGCCCGATCCGCTCAAGCGCTGCTGTAATCCGGGCTTCGAAATCGGAAATCTCGCTCATTGCCGTCCACTCATACTCTGCTCAATCGGCCCTCTCGCGTCCTTTTGACGCCCTGTTCGGAGCCATGAAAGCCGAAACTTCCTTTGTCCTCAAGGGCGAAGCGCGCGGGCTTCATCCGTTTTCTCTTGATTCGCGAGCCTAGCCTATAGGACCGGAATTACCAATATGCGACCGCAAAACCGGCGAAAACCAACCGCACCCCCTGTTTCCTTTGGTCTCACAGGCCGCTGGCGGCTTGCACTTTGACGCTACATCGGTAACAGAGGGCGCAGAGGCCGGAATACGCAGATTTGCTGCGGTTTTGGCACTGTTGGAGCCAAAAGGAGATCCGCCCGTGGATATCGCAAAGCTGCGCGAGGCGCACCCCGATCACTGGATGCGTGCTGCCGCCATCCGCACCCTGACGCTCGATGCCGTCGCTGGTGCCAATTCCGGTCACTCCGGCATGCCGATGGGCATGGCTGATGTGGCCACCGTGTTGTTCGGCAAGCATCTCAAATTTGACGCCGCCGCCCCCACATGGCCGGACCGCGACCGGTTCATCCTGTCGGCGGGCCACGGCTCCATGCTGATCTATTCCCTGCTCTATCTGACCGGCTACAAGGAAATGCCGATCGAAGAGATCAAGAACTTCCGCCAGATGGGTGCGAAAACCGCAGGCCATCCGGAGAACTTCCTTCTCGATGGCGTCGAAACCACCACCGGCCCGCTGGGTCAGGGCATTTCCAATGCCGTGGGTTTTGCTATGGCCGAAGAGGCCCTGCGCGCGCGTTTTGGCAAGAAGCTTCAGGATCACTACACCTATGTGATGGCCGGTGACGGCTGCCTCATGGAAGGCGTGTCCCAAGAAGCCATCGCGCTGGCCGGTCGTCAGAAACTCGGCAAGCTCGTTGTGTTCTGGGACAACAACAACATCACCATCGACGGCACCGTGGACATCGCGGACCGCACCAACCAGCCGATGCGCTTCAAAGCCGCCGGTTGGCATGTGCAGGAAATCGACGGGCACGATCCGGAACAAATCGACGCAGCCATTGAGGCCGCGAAGAAATCCAAGAAGCCGTCGATGATTGCCTGCAAAACCCACATCGCTCTGGGTCACGCGGCACAAGACACCTCCAAAGGCCACGGCGCTCTGACCGATGCGGACCAGCTTGCCGCTGCCAAAGCCGCCTATGGCGTGGACTGGGGCCCCTATCAGGTCGCCGCAGACGTCAAGGCCCAGTGGGAAGAGATCGGGGCCCGCGGTCGCGAAGAACGCACCGCTTGGGAAGCCCGTTTTGCCGAGCAAAGCGAGCGCCGTCAGGCCGAATTCAACCGCGTTTTCGCAGGTGAAGCGCCGAAAAAGCTCTCCGCCACGATCAAGGCGTTCAAGAAGCAGATTTCCGAAGAACAGCCGAAAATGGCCACCCGCGCCTCGTCGCAAAAGGTGCTCGAAGTGGTCAACCCGATCATGCCCGAGACCATCGGCGGCTCTGCGGATCTGACCGGTTCGAACAACACGCTCACCGGCGATATGGGGGTCTTTGACGAGACCAACCGCAAAGGCCGTTACGTCTATTACGGAATCCGCGAACACGGCATGGCGGCTGCGATGAACGGCATGGCGCTGCATGGTGGTATCCGTCCTTACGCGGGCACGTTCTTCTGCTTCACCGATTACGCCCGCCCCGCGATGCGTCTGTCGGCCTTGATGCAGATTCCGGTGACCTATGTGATGACGCATGACTCCATCGGTCTTGGCGAAGACGGTCCGACCCACCAGCCGGTCGAACATCTCGCCATCTGCCGCGCAACGCCCAACACGATGACGATCCGTCCGGCCGATACGGTCGAGACGGCGGAAGCATGGGAAATCGCGCTCACCTCGCAAAAGACGCCCTCTGTTCTGGTGCTGACCCGTCAAGGCGTTCCGACGCTGCGCACGGAGCACAAGAACACCAACCTCGTCTCTAAAGGCGCCTATGTGCTGGCCGAGGCCGAAGGCAAACGCGAGGCGATCCTGATCGCTACCGGTTCCGAAGTGGCCATCGCAATGGAAGCGCGCAAGATGCTGCAAGACAACGGCATCGGCACCCGCGTGGTCTCCATGCCCTGTATGGAACTGTTTGCCGAACAGGACGAAGCCTACCGTCGCAAGGTTCTGCCCGCAGGTCCGGTGCGCGTCGGCGTCGAAGCCGCTGTGCGTGCTGGTGGCTGGGATCGCTGGCTTCTGGGCGAGCGTGGCCGCGAAGCGAAACAAGCCTTCGTGGGCATGACCCGCTTCGGGGCCTCTGCCCCTGCCGGTGAGCTTTACGAGAAATTCGGCATCACCGCCGACAATATCGTGGCGCAGGTGAAAGCCCTTCTCGGCTGATCGCCTCACAGGGTTCGGATCCTTTGGTTCCACCCAGCCCTTTTTCAGGAAACGCCCGCCGATTCGGTGGGCGTTTTTTGTGGCATATGATCCAGATCATCGCCGCAAAGCCTCTGCGGCAGGACACTCCCTCCATTCAATCGCCTCAAAGACCACAGGGGTTTCAAGGCGATCTATCAAAAGGGAGGCTTCTCATGCGTTATCTTCTTATTCTTCTGAGCTTCGGAGTGCTGGTCGGCTGTATGGAAAAAGAGCCGGAGGTTTACCCGGTGACCCACGAAACCTGCGGGCCTGAAGATCCGGTCAAAGATGTTGATGTGATCGATTGCGTTCCGGCGGCCATTTAACCTCCGCCGAGCCTTCGAACCACCGCTGCAAGCGTTACCTGCGCTTGTGGCGGGAATGTTTGCGATAACACGCATGTTTGCGCCAACATGTTGGCGTTAAACACTTTTCCGAGACCGCACACCTTTGTATACGGCGTTTATCGCCTGCAAAACCTCGGAGACGCATCATGACCATCAAACTCGGTATCAATGGCTTTGGCCGCATCGGACGCTGCACGCTGGCGCACATCGCGGAAGCTGGCCTGAACGAGGTGGAAGTGGTCAAGATCAACGCCACCGGCCCCATCGAAACCAATGCGCATCTGCTGAAATATGACTCGGTGCACGGACGCTTTAACGGATCGGTCAAAGTGGCTGGCAACACGATGGATCTGGGTCAGGGTCCGATTGAAGTCATGTCCACTTACAATCCCGAAGAGCTGGATTGGGAAGGTGTCGATGTCGTGCTGGAATGTAGCGGCAAGTTCAATGATGGACACAAGTCGGATGTCCACTTGCGCCGTGGCGCCAAGAAAGTGCTGATCTCTGCGCCCGCGACCAATGTGGCGCGCACCGTGGTCTTTGGCGTGAACCACCGTGATATTCTGGCCGAGGACAAAATCATCTCCAACGGCTCCTGCACGACCAACTGCCTAGCTCCGTTGGCCAAAGTGCTCAACGACGGGATCGGCATTGAAAGCGGGATCATGACGACGATCCACAGCTACACCGGCGACCAATCCACCCATGACCGCCGCCACAAGGATCTCTACCGCGCACGCGCGGCAGCCATGGCGATGATCCCGACCTCCACAGGCGCGGCCAAGGCACTGGGTCTGGTGCTGCCGGAGCTTCAAGGCAAGCTTGACGGGTCCGCCATCCGCGTCCCGACCCCCAACGTCTCCTGCGTGGACCTGACGTTCCAGGCTGGCAAGGATGTGACAGTCGAAGATGTCAACGAAATCGTGCGCGAGGCCGCCGCCGGTCACATGGGCGCGGTGCTGGGCTATGACGAGGAGCCGAAAGTCTCCATCGACTTCAACCACACCACCGAATCTTCCATCTTTGCGCCCGACCAGACCAAAGTCGTGGGCCGCACCGTGCGCGTTCTGGCATGGTATGACAACGAATGGGGCTTCTCCGCCCGCATGGCGGATGTTGCCGCGGCTATGGGCCGCCTGTCCTAAGCGCTGGCCCAAACGGGGCGGAGGAAGAGGAGCCTCCGTCCTGTCTTAACCCGCACACTGCGCAGGACTGGGTGCGGGACTCATTTTTCTCACGACCTCCCTCACTATGAAGGGCCGAAGGAAAACCTTGGGCTCTTATCGCATCTGTCACGGCTTGCGGACCCAGTTCTCAAACACAGCCCCTCATCCGAAGTCATGCCCCCTGTCGAAAAACGCGGCATGTTCCGGCTCTTACGCAGGCGGGTTTCACGAAACCCGCGACAGATTTGACGAAAAATACTTTAGCCCCTTTTTTTCTCCCGCCCTCTGACGCATTGTGCCCTCAAGACAGATACAAAGCGTGGAACATGACCAACCCTATTGCCGTCGGGCTTGCCATCGTCATCTTGATTGCGCTCGCCCTTGATTTCGGGATCAACGCAGGCGCCGGATCGCTCTTTCTGGCGCGTGAATTTCTCCGATTGATCCATTGGGTCGCGTTCTGGCGCTGAGTCTCTGATTTCCCGTGGTGTTTCCGCTAACATCGCGCTAAAACTACGGGGACACATAAGGACCGCGAGGCCACGGTGGTCTCCGGTTTTCGTTAGCGAGGGAACATCCTCCCGTTCCCTCTCCTGCCAAAGCGTCAAGGAGGTGCTGTTATGGCCGTGAAAGTCGCAATCAATGGATTTGGACGTATCGGACGCAACGTGTTGCGTGCCATCATCGAATCGGGTCGGACCGATATCGAAGTTGTGGCGATCAACGATCTGGGTCCGGTGGAAACCAATGCCCACCTGTTGCAGTTCGATTCCGTACATGGCCGGTTTCCGGTCGAGGTGAAATTCACCGAGGACACGATCGACGCCGGTCGCGGCCCGATCAAAGTGACCGCCATCCGCAATCCCGAAGACCTGCCTTGGGGTGACGTGGATATCGCGCTGGAATGCACCGGTATCTTCACCGCCCGAGAAAAAGCCGCGCTGCACCTGAAAAACGGGTCCAAACGCGTTCTGATCTCTGCTCCGGGTGCCGGTGCCGACAAAACCATCGTCTATGGCGTGAACGACAGCGAACTGACCGCCGATGATATCGTCGTGTCCAACGCGTCCTGCACCACCAACTGTCTTGCCCCTGTTGTCAAAGTGCTCAACGACAACATCGGCATCGTCAAAGGCTTTATGACCACGATCCACTCCTACACGGGGGATCAGCCGACACTCGACACGATGCACAAGGATCTCTACCGCGCCCGTGCTGCCGCCTTGTCGATGATCCCGACTTCCACAGGGGCCGCGAAAGCCGTGGGCCTGGTGCTGCCGGAACTGGCAGGCAAGCTCGACGGTGTGGCCATTCGCGTGCCGACACCGAATGTCTCCGTCGTGGACCTGACCTTTGAAGCGCCGCGTGAGACCTCGGTCGAGGAAATCAACGATCTGATCCGCAAAGCCGCTGATGGCCCGTTCAAAGGCGTTCTGGGCTATACGGACCGCAAGCTCGTCTCCACGGACTTCAACCACGATCCGCACAGCTCGATCTTCCACACCGACCAGACCAAGGTCATGGAAGGCACAATGGTGCGTATCCTGACTTGGTATGACAACGAGTGGGGCTTCTCGAATCGTATGAGCGATACCGCAGTCGCCATGAGCAAGTTTCTCTGAAGCCACTGTATCGGAGGGGTGGAAGCCCCGCCAGAGCCTTTCCCGCGCGAACGGGAGCGCCCCGAAGCATAGCTTCGGGGCTTTTTTCTATGCTGTTTCCATACAGGGCACCTTCCAGCCCTCCCCGTGAGCCGCGACACAGCGGCATTTCACGACGCCTCTATCCCACGGTTTTGACAAGAGTTTTCAATCTCCGCGCTGAAAACATATGCAAAATGTGAACAACCCATGCACAAATCGCATATCGAACTTGGTGATCCGGCATTGGTGTTAGCGCTAAATCAGGCGCATATAAAAGGCAGAAAGAAACACACCAAACCCGAAAGGACCGGTACGATGAAAACTCTCTCCTCCCTCGCCTCGGCCGCCCGCAAACGGGCCGCCTATCGCCGCACACTTGCCGAACTGAACGGCCTGCCGAGCAAAGTCAAAGCCGACCTCGACATTGACGAAGCCCGCGCATGTGAACTGGCCCGCACCGCCATCTACGGCTAAGGCACAAAAGTTTCATTACGCACAGACGCAAGAAAAAGCCCCGGACGGGGCTTTTCTCATGTTCAGGGCTGAGGCTCCGGCCTCAATTCCCGAACTTTTCCCGAATCCGCGTTTCGACCTCGGGGGCGACGAATTTGGAAATATCCCCGTCGAGACGGGCGATCTCTTTCACCAGTTTCGAGGCAATCGCCTGATGCCGCGCGTCGGCCATGAGGAACACCGTTTCGATCTTGCTGTCGAGGGCGCGGTTCATCCCCACCATCTGATATTCATATTCGAAATCCGCCACAGCGCGCAGACCACGCACGATGATTGATGCATTCACGTCGCGCGCGCATTGGATCAGAAGGTTCTCGAACGGATGCACCACGATCTCGCAGCCGGTCTCACGAGACAGCCCCGCCGTGTATTCGGTCAGCATCTCCACCCGTTCCTCCAACGAGAACAGCGGCCCCTTGTCACGGTTAATAGCAACACCGATCACCAGTCGATCAACCAAAGCACAGGCGCGACGAATGATGTCGCCGTGTCCGTGGGTCACTGGGTCAAACGTGCCTGGGTACAATGCAATGCGCCTTGGGCCGGTTGGCATGGGGGATCCTCCTCTTTTCTGCAGCGCACGCAACAATATTGCAGGTGCGAAATCAAGAGGATTGACGCACGAACGTTTCGTTACATGTCATAAACTTGTCGCATCCTGCGCCCCGAATGGGGTCAGTGGCCCATGATCATGCCTTCGAGCGCATTGTTCTCCATCGCAAGCTCTTCGAGCCGAGCTTTGACCACATCACCGATCGAAACAACGCCGAGCATATCGCCATCATCCATCACCGGCATGTGGCGGAAGCGCCCTGTGCTCATCTTTTCCAACACCGCAAGCGCCGTTTCATCGGGACGGCAGGACACGAGCTTTCGGGTCATGAAGTCCGACACTTTATGCGTCAGGATTTCACTGCCTGTCTTGCCCAGTTCGCGCACGATGTCGCGTTCCGACAGGATGCCTTCGGGATGTTTGGGGTCTGTTGCCACGATCAACGCGCCGATCTTGCGGCTGGACAACAGTTTGGCCGCCTCTGCGACCGTCGAGTCCGGACGGACCGTGATGGCTTCCCCAATGGCTTTCGTTTTTAGAATCTGACCTACGAGCATAACACCTCCCTGAATTTTAATATGCTGATTTCCCAGCGGCTTTCCCTCTGTCTCCCTACCCTCAGCGTCCAACGCCTGCGCCATTCTGTCAAGCTTCACGTTCGAGCTTGTCCACTTCGTCGCGCATCCGGCGACAAAATACATCGGCAAAGCGCGACAAACGCTCCACCTTCCGGTCATCTGCGTGGCGCACCAGATAGAATGCCCGTTTCAGCCGCAACTCCTGTGGCAGAACGCGGATCATCTCGGGCACGAAGGGCAGGCAGAAATCATGCACAACGCCAAGCCCCAGCCCTGCGCGGATCATATTGAGCTGCACCGAGACCGAGTTCGACGTGTAATCCGCCTCGCTCGCGCCAGTTTCCTCCAAGTAATCCAGTTCCTTGTCGAAAATCAGGTCGGAGACATAGCCCACGAGCTTGTGCTCCTGTAAATCCCCCAACCCCGCGATCTCTGCGTGCTGTTCGAGATACCAGCGCATCGCCGCCAGTGAGAGATGGTAGTCAGTGATCTTTTGCACCAGAAGACGGCCCGAGGTGGGAGGGGAGACGCTGACGAATAGATCGACTTCGCGTTTCGACATGTTGAACAGCCGCGGCTGGGCGATGATTTGCATCTCCAGATCGGGATGGTCCTCGGCGATTCGGGCCATGACCCGTGGCAGAACATAGTTCGCACAGCCGTCAGGGGCACCGATGCGGATCACCCCTTTGAGCCGCTCGTCCCCGTCGCCGGACAGATCATCCTGCCCCAAAGACACCGCCTGCTCCGCCGCCTCCGCATGGGCCAGAAGCCGTCCTCCGTCGCGGGTCAACTCGTAGCCCTGCGGAGATTTCGCAAACAGAGACACGCCCAGCCCCTCCTCCAGCCGCGCGATGCGCCGGCCGACCGTGGCCGGATCAATCTTGAGCTGCCGCCCCGCGCCGGAGAGGCTTTCGGTGCGTGCAACGGCCAGAAACACCCGCAAATCATCCCAGTTCATCGACATATCCCGCCCGCGCCTCCCGCATTGCGTCTTAGCACCTACGCCAGACATTTGTCGTAGATGATCACAGATCATTGCAAAAATGCAAAATGTTTTTGAAATCTTCTCTCTTTTGAAGCCAAAAACGCAAAGTTAAGCTGTCACCAACAGATCAGGAGGATCCTATGGAAGAACTCAAACATTTCATCAACGGCACATATGTCGCCGGCACATCCGGCCGCTTCTCCGAGGTGCGCAATCCGGCAACGGGCGAAGTCATCGCCAAAGTCCCGCTGGCCACCCCTGCCGAGCTTGACGCCGCCGTAGAAAAAGCCGCCGCCGCGCAAAAGGAATGGGCCAAGGTCAACCCGCAGCGTCGGGCACGGATTTTCATGAAATTCGGCGCGCTGCTCAACGAGAACATGGACCGCCTTGCCGAATGTATGTCGCGCGAACACGGCAAGACTCTTCCCGATGCGCGTGGCGATGTCCAGCGCGGTCTGGAAGTGGTCGAGGTCTGCATGGGCGTGCCCTCGCTCATCAAAGGCGAATACACCGCAGATGCGGGCACCGGCATTGACCTCTATTCCATGCGTCAGCCCTTGGGCGTTGTCGCAGGCATCACACCGTTCAACTTCCCCGCGATGATCCCGCTTTGGAAAATGTCCCCTGCGATTGCCTCCGGCAATGCGATGATCCTGAAACCCTCCGAGCGCACACCGATGACCTCGCTGATGCTGGCCGAGATTTTCAAGGAAGCCGGTCTGCCCGACGGTGTGTTGCAGGTTGTGCATGGCGACAAGGAAGCCGTGGATGCCATTCTCGACAACGAGACAATTCAGGCCGTGGGCTTTGTCGGTTCTACCCCGATTGCGCAATATATCTACGGGCGTGCAGCGACCAACGGCAAGCGCGCGCAGTGTTTCGGCGGCGCGAAAAACCACATGATCATCATGCCGGACGCGGATATGGACAAGGCCGCCGATGCGCTGATCGGAGCCGGTTTCGGGGCCGCAGGCGAACGCTGCATGGCGATTTCTGTGGCTGTTCCTGTAGGCAAGGAAACCGCCGATGCGCTGATCGAACGCCTTGTGCCGAAGATCGAAAAACTCAAGGTCGGCCCTTACACCGCAGGCGATGACGTGGACTACGGCCCAGTCATCACCGCGCAGGCCAAAGAGCGGATCGAGGGGCTGATTGCCTCCGGTGTGGAGCAAGGGGCGAAACTCGTCACCGACGGGCGCGACCTGAACATTCAAGGCTATGAGAACGGCTATTTCGTCGGCCCTACCCTGTTTGACGAGGTGACGCCGGAGATGGAGATCTACAAGGAAGAGGTCTTCGGCCCTGTGCTCTCTATGGTGCGCAAGGACAGCTATGAAGATGCGCTTGGTCTGATCCTCGACAACCAATATGGCAACGGCACCGCGATCTACACCGCCGATGGCGATGTGGCGCGTGACTTTGTCAACAAGGTCGAAGTGGGCATGGTCGGCGTGAACTTCCCGATCCCCGTGCCGCTGTCCTATTACTCCTTCGGCGGCTGGAAGAAATCGGCCTTTGGTGATCTGGACCAATACGGGCCGGATGCGTTCAAATTCTACACGAAGACCAAGAAAGTCTCCGCCCGCTGGTTCTCCGGCATCAAGGATGGCGCGGCGATGAATTTCAAATCGATCGACTAAAATTGTCCAAATCGAACATTTCTGGCGGGGCCTCAAAGGAGGTCCCGCTTTTATTTGCGAAAATCTGATATTTCCGCCACGCCCTTGCCTCTGTCGGCAATGTTATAAATCCCTGCCCTGATAACCTTGCGGGGGTGAGTTTGTCACAGACAGAACGCCGCGCGAGGCGTAGACTCTTTTCAAGATTCATGAGTCACATAGGAGAGTTCCATGAAAAAGAATGTTGGCAACCTCGACCGTATCCTGCGCATTGTCGTAGGCCTTGCTCTTTTGCTGGGCTTCTTCCTGACCCCCGGCGCCTCATTGCGCTGGCTCTATCTCATCGGGATCATCCCGCTGGTCACCGGATTGATGTCGAGCTGCCCGCTCTATTCAATCTTCGGGATCAACACCTGCAAAAAATAAAACGTTTCGCAATCGACTTGAAACACAGGTCGGTTGCGAAAACTCTACAGTATCAATACGTCGTGCTGCGCGTCTTGAGGTCCTGTGCTACAGGGGCTTCGTGAAGGGCTTGTGTCATCCGGAATTCGCAAGCGCGTCGAGCGCCTCGCGATCAATGAGTCGGACCTCACCGCGGGCGGTTTGCACCCACCCGCGACGCTGGAATTCCTGCAACTGACGTGAAATCACCTCGCGCGCCGAGCCAAGCTCTGCGGCAAGTTGCGCATGTGTCACCTTCAACACAGGCTCCCCGTTCGTCAGTTCCAGAAGCTTTTGCGCCAACCGGATATCGACCTTTTGAAAGGCGATCTCTTCGATCACATGGAACAGGTCGGTGATCCTGCGTGAATAGGCCGAAAAGACGAAATCCCGAAAACTCTGGGAATGCGCGATCAGATCATCAAAGACCCGACGCGGAATGGCCACCGCATCCACATCCGTCTCCGCGATACCCTCGGCAGTGTAATCCTCATAGGCCAAAAGGCAGGCGGTGGTCATCACACAGCTTTCGCCGCCATGAACACGGTAAAGCACGATCTCGCGCCCGCCTTCGGTGGTCTGTTGCACCCGCGCCGTGCCCTCGGTCAAAAGAAGCAGGTTTTCAGGGCGCTTCCCCGGACCAAAAAGCACCGTGCCAGCAGGCAGATGGACGATCTGGGATTGGGCCACAAGGCGCGCGCGCAGCCTTGGTTCCAATGTCGAGAGCCCCGCAAACCGGTCGATCCAATCCATCATTTACCCCTTGTCCGTGAAAGCCCTTCTTCGAAAGGCGTTAAGGGGTCTTAAAAGCTTATTGCCTCCTGGACAATCTCTGTCAGCAAACCTTCGCCCGCGCATTGATTGCAGAGGGACAGGACTGGCGTCAGATGCAGTCGCAGCACTTAACCAATGGCGATCTCTTGGGCCATCTCATAGACAGAGCCATCGTCGGCATACCACGTGAAGTTGAACACACCGGCCTCAGGCACAGTGGCGGCAAATTCGAAATCCGGATTGGCCGACACCGACGGCTCAAGCCGCACGTCAATCACGCTTTCGCCGTTAAACTCACAGGTAAACCGGTTGATGATTGAGCGCGGGATGGTGTTGCCATCGCTGTCCTTGCGCTGTCCGGATTCCATCGGATGCGGAATCAGGGTCTTGATCGTGATCTCCGCGCCCGCCGCAGCGGAGACGGGCATTTTCACACGCGGTTTGTCACCTGATATCATGGGGCGCCTCCTGAAATTAAGCCGTTCAGCTTCCGTTGATCACTTTGACCATCACAGAGGTTCTCACAAACGCACCGTCAGCCAGCTTCGCAACCGCCACCACGTCTTGCGTCGCGGTAAGCCGAATACGAGTGGAAGCAAAACGGCGACCGGCCATTGGACCAAAGTTAAAGGTCGCCACCTCCGGCGTCGGATTGCCCGTGGCAAAAACCGCAATGGCCATCGCGCCGGGAGCTTCGACCGAAATCGGCACCCTGTTGCCATTCTCGACGGTCTCGGGAGTGGTCAGGGTTATATCCCCTGCTCCTGCCTCTACCCCTCCGGTAAAGACCGCGATGGCGTCTTCGGCAGCGGCAGTTGCGCTCATCGGCAAAAGCGCGGCTGCGGTTGCACCAAGACCCAGTGTCAGAGCGTCACGTCGTGTCAGTTTCATGTTCAACTCCTCCGTACCATCGATCTAATCCGCAGTATCAGCACATCAGCGTCCCCGAACAGGAACCACATCCCCGACCTTCTACGCCTTTTGTTTTCACTATACCAGAATTGCACCGCGCGCATAGCGTCGCGCATCATTATGGCGCAGGGCAAGAAACAAATTCAAAAAATCCGATTATTCTGCCCTTCAACACTCTCAACCCATCCCATGCTCTCAGGGGCAGTCTTGTGGTTGACGCCGCAAGAGCTATAGTGGCCGGCATCGGTGTTTCCCCGGCTAAAATGCAGACTGTGCCTGAACAGGCATTGACGCCAACATGGATGACATCGCGTTTTGAACCAGAGCAACTCTTCGAGGACATACAAGGTGGACAAAGTGACTTCGCCTGCCCCCATCACCTCCGGCACCATGTCAGAGACAGAACTGGACGTGATGATGTCAAATGCCTGCGAAGCCTCGCAGCTTTTGAAAGCCCTCTCCCATGAAGGCCGCCTGATGATCCTGTGTCACCTTGTGACCGGTGAAAAATCCGTCACGGAGCTGGAAGAACTGCTGTCGGCACGGCAGGCGGCGGTGAGCCAGCAACTTGCCCGACTGCGCCTTGAAGGTCTGGTGACACCGCGACGTGAAGGCAAGGCGATCTATTATTCCCTGACAGATGATCGCCCGAAACGCATCCTCGAAGT
This sequence comes from Celeribacter halophilus, assembly GCF_900114135.1. Classification (GTDB taxonomy): domain Bacteria; phylum Pseudomonadota; class Alphaproteobacteria; order Rhodobacterales; family Rhodobacteraceae; genus Celeribacter; species Celeribacter halophilus. The sequence continues at coordinate 79,514 of NZ_FORY01000002.1, read as the reverse complement.
GATCCACGACATGTACTGTTCGACTGACGGGACGAAACAGGCGCAAGGCGACTAAACCCTTTTTCAGGCCCGCGCGCCGGAACACGGGAATATGCTCGTCATGCTGGAAGTGGAGAAACTGCACTGCTTGAGCTGCGGCAGTTGATCTATGGGTTTGCTTTCGCGCACTGAGGCTTGCGTGTTTTGCAACAAAGAAACTTACAAAGCGCTTATTTGCGGATCAGCACCTGAAGATCGGCGACATTGGTGCCCGTCGCACCGATTTGCAGCAAGTCGCCCGCCGCCTCAAGCCCGTGATAGCTGTCGTTACGCGTGAGAACTTCTATGGGATCGAGCCCTGCGGCCCGCATCCGGTCCAGAGTGCCGGAATCGACCAGACCGCCCGCCGCATCGGTCGGCCCGTCACGTCCATCTGTGCCGCCAGACAGGAACACATAGTCATTCAGTCCCGCCTCTTCGGCCAGCACAGCCACACGCAGCGCCAGTTCCTGATTGCGACCGCCTAAACCATCTCCTGCGAGCTTTACCGTCGTCTCGCCTCCGAAGAGGATCACGCTTGGCGCCCCCGTTTCAACAGCCGTATCGACGACAAGACGCGCGGCCTCGGAGACGTCGCCTTCGAGCGGCGTCGGGATCACATGCACATTCTCCCCCTCCCCCGCCACACGCGCCATCGCCGCAACAGAAATCCGGTTCGAGCCGATCAATGCCACCTCGCTGTCGGGCAAGGCACCGAGATCAGGCTGCGGACGGCTGAGATAGGCGGAGACTGAGGCCGGAAGTTTCTCCCAAAGCCCCAGATCCCGCAACACTTGTGCGGCGTCTTCGCGCGTCCCGATGGGAGAGACGGTCGGACCGGACGCGATGGCGCGCAGATCGTCCGACACCACATCAGAGAGCAAAAGCGCAGTCACCTTCGCGGGGGCCGCCGCACGCAACAGCCCGCCGCCCTTGAGCCGCGACAATTGCTGGCGCACGAGATTCATGGTGACAATATCGGCCCCGGAGGCCAGCAAAAGCCGGTTGACCTCGGCCTTGTCCTCCAAGGAGACCCCCATCACCGGCGCGGGCAGAAGCGCCGAGCCGCCGCCGGAAATCAGCGCGATCACATCGCCCTTGGCGTAGGAGAGCGCCTCCTCCACCCGAAGCGCGGCCCGTGCGCCTTCGGCATCGGGCACAGGATGGCCTGCGGCGCGGATTTCCGCACCGTCCAGCGGCTTGGCATTTTCGTAATTCGTGACCACGATCACCGTGTCAGCCGACACATGTTTCATCGCCGCTTGCGCCATCGTGCGCGCGGCCTTGCCCACTGCAATGATCAGCGGATCCTTGAAGCTTCGGCCCTTCAAAGCCGCCTCGACCGCATGGGCCGGATCGGCAGCCTCGACACCTTCGAGGAAAATTTCACGCGCCTTGGCACGCATCGACTCAAACGGAGAAGCATCGTATGTCATGGCGCGATGTTGACACGCCCGCCGCGCCGCGTCCAGCACCCTTGCCAAGCAGATCACTTAACGTCAGTTTTACGCCACAAACAGGCCCGTACAAGCTGCGACAGATTGGACCGCCGATGACCGCCCACCTAGCGCCACGAAACCTCGTCCTGATCGGCGGCGGACACAGCCATGCGTTGATCCTCAAACGCTGGGGGCTGTCGCCGCTTCCCGATGTGCGGGTGACGGTGATCAATCCCGGCGCTGCTGCGGCCTATTCGGGGATGTTGCCCGGATTTGTCGCCGGACATTACCCGCGCGAGGCGTTGGAGCTTGATATTCTCCGGCTGGCCGAATTCGCAGGCGGGTGCGCGGTGATGGGACGCGCCACGGCCATTGATCGCGAAAACCGTCTCGTGCATATCGAAGGCCAGCCGCCGATCCCCTATGACATCGCCTCTGTCGACATCGGCATCACCTCCGCCATGCCGGACCTTACAGGCTTTGCCACCCATGGCATCCCCGCCAAACCACTGGAAGCCTTTGCCACCCGCTGGGACAGATTCAGACATAAGGTCCATGCCGGAGAGATCACGCCGGAGGTTGCCATCATCGGCGGCGGAGTTGCGGGCGCAGAGCTTGCCTTGGCGATGGCCTATGCGCTCCGATCTGTCAAAAACACGCAGGTTTCCCTGATTGATCACTCGGACATTCTGAGCGAGATGCGACCAGCAACGCGGGGCGCTGTCTTGAAAGCGCTGGCAAAAGCCGGGGTCCAACTGCGCCCGCAGTCTCGCGTTGCGGAGGTCCGTGCTGATGAAGTGGTTTTCGCCGATGGCAGCACACTTGCGGCGCAGTTCACCTTAGGCGCGGCAGGTGCGCGGCCCTATGGCTGGCTCACCCAGACGGGGCTGGCGCTACAGGACGGATTCATCAAGGTTGGCCCGACGTTGCAATCTTCGGACCCACGTATCTTTGCCTGTGGCGACTGCGCCCATCTCACCCACGCCCCGCGCCCGAAGGCCGGTGTGTTTGCGGTCCGGGAAGCGCCCGTGCTCTTCGCCAATCTACAGGCCGCGTTGCGCGACGGGAGCGAGGCCAGACTGCGCCCGTATCATCCGCAAAAGGATTATCTCAAACTCGTTTCCTTGGGCCGCAAATCCGCTCTGGCCGACAAATCCGGCCTGCGCGTCTCGGGCCCGTTGATCTGGCGCTGGAAAAACCACATCGACCGGACCTTCATGAATCAAGTTAAAGATCTTCCGCAAATGACTGATAAAATGAATTAATTCATAAATCCATCAGACGTAACTATAGCCAAAGCTGATCTCGAAACTGTCCGTCGGGACAGGCCGGTTTCCGAGTTGCGCCTGCTTGAGCCAAAGACGACCATGCACCAGCATGTCGCCCGTCTCGATGGAGGAAAACCGCGTGTGATCAAGCCAAAGCCCGCCGAACCACTCGGAGCGGGCAAGCTGTGTCTCGCCTGCGATCTCTGCGTTTTCCAAGGAGCAGTTGCCAAAGCCCTGCACCGCAGAGAGGCCCAACGTGCCACCGATACGCGCGCTGTCGAACTGGCTCACACCACGGAATTCGGCCTTGGTGAAATCGGCGTCTCCCGCGATCTGCACCCTGTCAAAACGGGCATCGTTGTGAAACAGCGCATCCGTAAAATCCACGTCCCGCGCTGTGATCTCGTGAAACCAACTCAGACCGAGAAACTCGGTGCCGAGAGCGCTGATCCCCTCGGGGAAATGCGCGCCGGTGAAATCCACCCCCGTGATCCGCGCACCGTCCAGCACGAGACGCCCCTCACAGGTGATCCCGCGCAGATCGACACAGGCGCCAAATTCATACGGGATGGTGATGCGGCTCAGGATGTCTTCCGGTGTCATGCGTCCGCTCCCACAGCTTCGACCACAGCCTCCGCCCACGGCAGGGCGACATCTTCAGCCATATCATCGCCGGAGGCATCATGGGTCACGCGCTCGCCGATCCGTTCGGCCCCTGCTGCCACGAGCATCTCTTCGATCTGTTGCGAGCCCATGTTGAAGGTCTCATATTCGCTGTCGCCCAGTCCGAAAATGCCAAAGCGCAAGCCGCTCAGATCCGGCGCATCTTTCATTGCCTCGCCGAAAGGCTGCGCGGAGGCAGGCAATTCGCCATCACCATAAGTCGAACAGACCACAAGATGCAGGCGCGACACGTCCAGATCGGCAGGCGCAACATCGGAGAGGTTCTCTACCAAAACCTCATGCCCCGCATCTTCGAGCGCGGACTGGACGTCCTCGGCCAGCATCTCGGCATTGCCCGTTTCGGTGCCATACAGAATAGTAATGTCCATCACTTCAACTCCTCAATCTTCTGCGCCAGACGCAGCATGTCCGACCGCGTCGGGATTTTTGTTCTGCACCGTCCGGCCATCGCCTGTGCTTTTTCGATCGCGTCAAGCCGCTGCCAGCCCGCATGATCCACGGTTTCACAGGTCAGGCCAAGCCCGTCATGCCCTGCGCGTGACGTCTCAGGCGTGGCCTCCAGATCGCCCACGATCTTGGCCGCAAGCGCTAGACTGTCAGCGCGGTTTTCCGGAATAGTGCCACGCGGACCACGCCGGAACCAGCCCGCAGCGTAAAGCCCCTCTGCGATCCGGCCAGCCTCGGCATCTTCGGCCCCTGACATCACAGCATCCCGCCCGAGGCGACCATCGCAGCAAAAACCGATAGCTGTCACCAACGCATTACAGGGAAGATGTTCACTCTCTGCACCGTCTCGACCAGCGACAAGACCCGTCACTTTTCCATCTTTTGTTTCAATACTTTGCAATGGCATATTAAAGCGGAAGGTGATTGGCAGAGGCCCTGTCGACAGGCCGTCAATTTCGCACAGGGCAGAGAGCAGCTTCTCTTGGCCAGCATCCGTCATCTCTCCCTCCGGCAAATCCGCCACACGGATCGTCACCGCCTGAAGCTTGGCCAGTTCGCGGATCATCACCGGATCGAACTTTGCCAGTTCCGCCGCAGAGCGCCCGACAATCGTAAGGCTGTCGATCCGGCGCGACGTCAACCACTTTGTTGCACGCGGCGAAAGGTCGGAGCCTTCCAACTCGCTTTCGCTTTTCGCCAGCAGACGCAGCAGATCCACAGAGACATTGCCATTGCCGAGGATCACCACATGCCCGCCTATATCGGGCAAATCCCCCGCATCGGGATGGTCATAAAGCGCGCGCGTCAATGCGCCTGCGCCGATCATCCCCTCCGGCGTGGCTCCATCGTCCACCAGCTCGGGCACACGGTCGCCTGCAAGCCCTGTGGCCAGCACAACCGCGTCATAGGCCGCACGCATCTGCTCCAGCGTCACTTCACGGCCCAGCGTCACATTGCCAAAGAACCGCGCGCCCTGCCGCTCGAACACCCGTTCGAACTGCCGCGCGATGCCCTTTGTCCCCTGATGGTCGGCGGCCACACCGTAGCGCACCAAACCATAGGGCACCGGCAGGCTGTCATAGACATCCACCTGCCAGTCCGGTCGTGCCTTGAGCAGGCCCTGCGCGGTGAAACAGCCCGAAGGCCCTGCTCCGATGATCGCCACTTTGCGCATGTCAGACCTCCGCAACCGTTGCCGCGGCCCAAGGGTGCGGCTCTCCTGTCAAATCGACATAGACCGCCTTTTGCACCATATAGGCCCGCAGACCGTCGCGGCCCTTTTCGCGGGCCATGCCGCTGTCTTTCTCGCCGCCAAACGGGGTCGAGACCGAGAATTGTTTGTAGGTGTTGATCCAGACCGTGCCCGTGGTGATCGCCCGACCGATACGCAGGCTGCGCGGGAAATCGCGGCTCCAGATGCCACAGGCCAAGGCGTAGTCATTGTCGTTGGACTTGGCGATGACCTCGTCCTCGTCGTCGAAAGGCATGACCACAAGCACAGGACCAAAGACCTCTTCGCGACAGATTTTATCGGTATTGGACACATCCGCCAGAATTGTCGGCAGGTAGTAAGCCCCCGAGGCCAGTTCCGGATCATCAGGGCGTTTACCACCGGCAAGCACGCGCGCCCCTGCGGCGACGGCCTCTTCGACATATCCTTCGACCGAGACGCGATGATCGGGATGCACGAGACAGGACACCTGCGTCGCGGGATCATGGGGGTGGCCGACCTTCAGCCGCTTGGTGGCCGCCACGAGACGCGCCACGAAACTGTCATAGATCGAGCGCTGCACAAACAGCCGCGCCCCCGCGATACAGCTTTGCCCCGTCGACGAGAAAATGCCAAAGAGGATGCCGGAGAGCGCCAGATCCTGATCCGCATCCTCAAAAACGATGGTCGGAGATTTGCCACCCAGTTCGAGCGAGACCGGCATCAACTTGTCCGCCGCCTGAGCCGCCAGCCGCCGCCCTGTGGAGGTGCCGCCGGTGAAAGAGACGCGCCCGATATCGGGGTGTTCGACCAGAAGGTTGCCAATCTCGCGCCCAGCTCCCGGCAGGACGGAGAACAACCCTTCGGGCAGGCCGGAGGCCTCGACAATCCGCGCCAGTTCCAGCGAGACCAGAGGTGACCAGCTTGCCGGTTTCAAAAGCACCGCATTGCCCGCCGCAAGGGCCGGCGCGACCTTTTGCGCGTCCGAGGCAATCGGCGAGTTCCAAGGCGTGATCGCCGCCACAAGCCCGATGGGTTCCCACACCGACATGGTCAGCGCCGTGCCGCGCTGCGTGGTCAGCGCCTCGTCCGAAGTCTCAAGCACCGCGCCGAAATAGCGAAATGTCCCCGCCGCAGAGGCGGCCAGTGCGCGCGTCTCGGTCAGGGTCTTGCCCGTGTCCCGCGTCTGGATCCGCGCGATCCGTTCGATATTCTCTTCGATCCCGTCGGCGATGCGGTAGAGATAGCGCGCCCGTTCATGGGGTTTGAGGTTGCGCCACGCCGGATCGGCCTGTGCCGCCTTTGCCCGCGCAATGGCCCGTTCCCCATCGGCGCGCGAGGCGCCCTTGAGCACGCAGTTGACAGAGCCGTCTGCGGGAAAGATCGAGGTGATCTCCGCCCCCGTGCCCTCTTCCCATTGCCCGCCAACAAACAGTTTGCCATCGGGCAGGTCGATTTTGATCTCGTCTTTCATCTCGCTCTCCTCACATTACCCGTATCCCAACAGGACCCGCGCACATATGCGTTCTTCAAATGGCGATCGGCCCAAGCCGGTTACGGATTTCGCGCAGCACCGAATAAACGGTTGCCAGCGAGGTTTTCACATTGCCACCACTGGCCTTGTTGGCGATCTCGACCGACACGCTGGCCAGCGGGGATGTCAACTCGTAGCGGTGGGCGTTTCCGGTGGCTTCGGGATCGGCCACCAGCGTCACCTGCGTGGTCTCGAAACCGCCGCCCGCCAGCGCCAGCGCCGCTGCCACATTGGCATTTTTCGGATAGGCCAGCGCCGCTTCCCGTGCCGTGCCGTGGAAAAACTCCAAGGCATGATCCAGAGCATCCAGATCAACCGTCTCCGCCACGGGCGTGCCCGCCCATGCTTTTGGCGGTTTGGTCCCGAAATAGCGCAGGGTCATATCCCCTGCGGGAGCAAGACCGGCCAGAATGTCCAGCCCCCCGACCGCCCCCGAAGGCAGGATCAGACGAGCCTGCCCCGCTTTGGCAGCCGCAAGAAGCGTGTCATGCAGGCTCTGGTCGGACAGCGCACCGATGGACACCACCACCAGATCAGTGCCCGTTTCCAACACCTTCGCGGCATAAGCCTCAACGGCATTGTAACCGGCCACTTCCACCACGAAATCGGGGGCGGCTGCGAAGAAATCCGCGTCCTGTTCCACAAACGTGGTGCGTGCGACCAAGTCCGGCGCGATCTGTTGAAGCGCCTCTGAGCTTGTCTCGGCACGTCCCGCACGGACCAGCACCGTGATCCTTGCAATGTCCAGACCTCCGAGCAAGCCGAACAATTCGCGGCCGATGCTCCCGAAACCGATCACTCCCAGATGCATGGCTTACTCCGTCTTCCCTGCGGCACCGGCAGGCGGGCCTGCAAAGCTTTGCGCAAAGGGCCCGATGGCGCACATATCCACCTCGACCACATGCGGACCGTCCTTGGCCATCGCCGCCTCGAACACAGCTTCAAAATCCCCAATGGCGCTTACCTTGCTGTGCGGCATACCGATGGAGCCGCAGAAGGCCTCGAAATTCGGGGTGTGAAGCGCACTGTAGTGGTGGCGCGAGTCATATTGGGCGTCCTGAATGTTCTTGATCACACCGTAGGCCTGATCGTTCATCAGGATATAGACAAGCGGCGCGTTTTCTTCGACTGCGGTGATCATCTCCGCAATGCCGAGCATCGTGCCCCCGTCGCCCAGAAGCGTCACCGTTTTGGCAGATTTACAGGCCAGCGCGGCACCGATCCCCATGGCAACACCTTGGCCGATGCCACCGCCCAGAGCGTGAACCCCGTGACGCGGATCAGCGATGCGGACATGGCGGTTGCCAAAGGTCGAGTTGGAAATCGTCACATCACGCACCCACGGATGCCCGCCAGCCGGAACCCGTTCGGCAAGGAAATCCGCCAGTTGGCGATACGGCCCAAGCTGGTCGCGCAACACGCCTTCGCTCTGCGCCCGCGCCTTGGCGATGTCAAAGCGCAGCCCTTCGTCCGTGTCCAGTTTCTCCGGCAGAAGCGCCAGAAGCCGCTCCAGCGTATCGCAAGCATCGCCGTGAATGAATTGCTCCACCGAATAGTTGCGACCGCCTTGGGAGGCATCGGCATCAATCTGCACCAGTGGGCGCGGCAGCGGCATCTTGTTGTTGCGGGTCTCGTTGCCACGCAGACGCGAGCCGACCACGATCATCAGATCACAGCTCTCGTAAAGCTCCACTGCCGCAGGTGTCATGTTGTAGGCACCAAGGTTGGCGGGATTGTCCTCCGGCACCACGGCACGGCCATTGGTCGAGGACACCGCCCCGAAACCGCGCCGGACCAGTTCGCGCGCCGGCTCACAGGCAGCGATCGCACCGCCCCCGAGCCAGAGCATTGGACGGCGGGCGGACTTCACCCGTTCGGCCAGTTCCTCAAGCGCCTCGTCGCGGGCCTGCGGACGTTGGACCAGCGGCGGATAGGCCCGTGCGGAGCCTTCGACCGGCCCGCGCTGCACATCCACCGGAATTTCAAGGCTGACCGGACCGGAGGGCGCAGACATGGCAGCCGAACAGGCCGCTGTCAGCGCACCGATCGCGCTTTGACCGTCCCACATGCGGAAAACCGCCTTGGACAGACCGCGCAGCATTTCAGGCTGGCGCGGCACATCGTGAATCGCCGCACGGTCGCGGTCGGCAAATTCGCGGTCCACCTGTGTGGTGATATGCAAAAGCGGTGTGCCCGCTGTCAGGGCTTCGGCCTGCGCGCCTGCCGCATTGCCTGCCGCCGTGCCGGTCGAGGTCAGACAGACGCCCAACTCGCCGGACACCCGCGCAAAGGCATCGGCCATATTCATCGCACCGGCCTCACCGCGTGCAGGCACAAAACGGATGCGGCCCTGACGCGCCACGGCGTCCAGAATTGGCATGTTATGGATCGAAATGACCCCGAAAATCGTCGAAACGCCGATGTCGGCGAGGTAGCGGGCGATGAAATCCCCCACGGTTTCGGTTTGAAGCGTGCTGTCCATTTTCATACTCAAGTCCTTAGATGTAACGCGACAGCCCGCCGGAAACTTCCAGCTGTGCGCCTGTGATATAGCTTGCGGCCCGAGAGCCGAGGAACGCGATGGCATGGGCGGCCTCTTGCGGATCGCCCAGACGCCCGAGCGGGATGCCCTTGCGTTTGGCGAGCGCGCCGTACCATTCTTCGCGGGACACGGATTTGTCTTCCCGTTCGGCAAAACGCCGTGTCCACTGGCCGGAGCCGACTAGGCCCAGCAGGATCGAATTCACCCGCACATCGGGAGCCAGTTCGACCGAGAGGCTTTTGAGCAGGTTCTGAACCCCTGCACGCGCCGAAGAGGTGCAGACCATATGCGGCTCGGGTTGATAGGCCAGCAGCGAGTTCACCGCGACAATCGCGCCTTTGGCCTCTTTGAGCATCGGCATGAAAGCGCGGGTCGGATAGACTTGGCTGAAGATTTTCAGCTCGTATTCTGCGCGCCAGTCCTCATCAGAGGTGTCCGCAAAAGTGGACAAGCGCCCCTGCCCTGCATTGTTCACCAGAAGGTCACAGCCCCCGAAACGGGCCTGCACCTCGGCGGCAAATACATTGACGGCCTCCGGTTCGAGCACTGAGAAGGCTTGGGTGTAGACATTGTCCTCACCAAAATCGCGTTTAAGAACCGCGCTGACATCGCTCAAACGATTTTCGTTGCGCGCACAGAACGCCACCTTGGCCCCGCTGGCCAGAAGCAGCTTGACGGTTTCAAGCCCGATCCCCGATGAGCCGCCGGTCACGACGGCCACGCAGCCTTTGTAATCATATGTATTCATTGAAAAGCCTTTCCGACAGTCGCCTGTTGGGCCAGTTCCGGCCATCCTGCATCCGGTCGCCCCTGCATCACCGCACGTTGCGCGGGGGTGGGCGGACCTGCGGTCATCCATTGATCCATTTTCTCGGGCACATCGCGCGGCCAGACCTGCGCCTCGTGGGTGGTCTCGTCGATCTGTTGCAATTCCGTGGTAAATTCGATCACGAAGCCCGAAGGAGACACGAAATAGGCGAAGGGATTGTCCCCCGGCCCGTGCCGCCCCGGCCCCCAGCTCGGCACATGGCCCTTCTGTTTCATGCGACCAATCGCACGCATGAATTCGTTGATTGTGGGCACTTCGAAGGCGACGTGGTTCACGGACGGATAATGCGCCCGCACCAGAGCAATCGAGTGATGGTTCGAATTGCAGCGCAGGAACACCATCTGGTCGGCGGAATAGTCGGAGGCACGGAACCCCAGAACCCGTTCCCACCACGCTTCGCGCCCCTCAAGGTCGGGCGTGTTGAGCACCACATGGCTCACCTTGCGCGGCATAGCCCATTCCTCGCGGTCGTCCAGCTCACGCGCCTCGCAGCGGAAGCGCAAGCGGCGCATGTCGGGATCGAGCATCTCGAACCCGTAACCGCCAATCCAGTCGTCAAACTCGGCAGGGGCTCCGAGCACGGTCTCGCCCATGCCGCTGACCTGTTCATAAAGCGCATCCATATCGGCACGACTGTCCATCGCGAAATGGATATATTCGATGCCGAACACCTCCCCCTCTTTGAGCCCGTAGAGACAGGGTTCGGGGCCGGTGCCGCGCAGATAGGCGACGCCTTCTTCTTTATGGGCCAGAGAGAGACCCCACATATCTTCGTAAAACGGGAGTGTCTCAGGCAACCCCGGACCGCGCATGACAATGCCACGCAGCGCTCCCACACGAACCATCTCGGTCATGATGACCCTCCTTCAGGTGTCAGGCAGCGCACAACGGCGGCTGCGAATTCATTCGGGCATTGTTGATAGGCGGCATGGCCCGCGCCCTGGATGGCAACCATCTCGCGGCGATAGGCGGCGGGGATGGCGGCATGGGCCTTGTGGCTGCTCAAAGGCGGCGTGACCACGTCTTCCACCCCATAGATCACCGAGGCTGGCACCGCGCAGTGCGCCAGATCTTCGAGCAACCGGCCAGAGGCCAGCATCCGTGCTGCCTGCCCGTAGCCGGGCATGGAGACCTGCGCCATGCCATCGGTGACGAAACGCGCCACCTCGGGATTGGCCTCAGGCGCAAACACAAGACGCGGCGCACGGGCGGCGGCAAAAGCATCCGGCCCCATCTCTTCCAGATCCGCGATCCGTGCCTTGGACGCGTCCGACAATTCCGTTCCGGCCTCGACCCCGTGCCCCAAAGCACAGCAGGCCAGAACCATCCCCTGCACCCGTTCGGATGCACGCCGGACAAAAGACGCCGCCATCAGACAGCCAAGCGAATGGCCCAGAAGCATGACCTTGTCCAAACCCAGCCGGTCAAGAAACGCCTCAAGCGCCGCCGCATAATCCGCCGCTTCGGGCCAGTCCTGCGCCAGCGGCTGCGACGTGAGATAACCCGGCGCATGCCATGCGATCACGCGCCAGTCGGCAGGCAGCTTGTCCTCAAGCGGCGCAAAAGAGCCGCCATTCGATCCGATCCCGTGCAGACACACCAGAACCGGCCCAGACCTTGCACGTTCCAGATAGGACAGGCCCTCAGAGATATGTGCCTCGAACCCCATCAGCGCCTCACTTGAACACGAAACCGTTGTTGACCGGCAGCACCTGCCCCGTCAGCGTCAATGCGCCTTTAGTCAGCAGAAACGCGATCACATCGGTGATTTCTTCCGGCCCTTGCGGACCGGGCACAGCACTGTTCTCCTGATAGAGTTGATGCCGCGCTTCCGGCACATATTCGGTGCTTTGCGTGGTCAGGATACCCGGTGCCACAGCCGTGACCCCGACACGGTCAGGACCAAGTTCGCGGGCGTAGGAGCGCGTCATCGACATGACGGCCCCTTTCGAGGCGGTGTAAGCCATAAGGCGCGGCGCGCCCCAAAGGGCGGTGTCGGAGGCAAGGTTGACCACACGACCGGAGCCCGAAGCCTTGAGCATCTCTGCGCAGGCACGGATCATCAGCCATGTGCCACGCACATTGACCTGCATGACCTTGTCCCAGACATCAATGTCGATCTCGTCATAGGTGATCCCGCCGATACCCGTGGCAATCGCACCACAATTCACCAGCCCGTCGAGCTTGCCTTCACACAGGGCGGAGGCTTTCCCGGCCAGTCCCGAAATCGACGCGGGATCGGCCAGATCAACCGGCAGGAACTGCGCACCAAGCCTTTGGGCGGTGGCTTTTCCCTCCTCGACCAGAAGATCGGCCAGAATGAGCTTCGCCCCTTCGGCGGCGAGCTTTGAGGCGATTTCCGCCCCCAGCCCGCGCGCGGCTCCGGTCACAAGGATATGTCGATCTGCAAGGATCATTCCGCTGCAACCTTGAGTTCGGCTTCAACCTGCTTTTTCGCAGCCCGTGTCAGAATCTGGCGCAAGCGGCTGACACCGAGGTCGTGCTGGTAGAGCATCTCGCGTTTGCGGGCGTCGTCGGGCATGCCCTCCAACATGACACGGTCCTGTTCGAGCACATCCCAATGGGTCTTTTCCATCTTCGCCCGATAGAGGAAGCGCCAGCTTTCGCGCGCGAACCCTTCGACCTGACGCATCCGCCAGAAGAAGACCTTGCACTTGCGCGGCCCCATCGGGGACACGAACCCGATGATGCGGAACACGCCGCCCGGACCTGCGGCTGGCGGATAGGGAATATCGAGGAAACAGAACATATTGCCCGGATGCACTTCGAATTCCGTCCAGTCGAAATTCGCCCCGACCTGCCCCACGCGGCGGATGAGGAAACCGTCATCCGTCTTGTTCAATTCCATGAGGTCCTGTTTGGACCCGAACGCCAGCGTGAAACTGTCCGCATGGAGGTAACAGCCGTGCATCGGATCAGCGAGGTTGTCGAGCGCGTAGCGGTAGTTGCATTCCCAGACCGAGGTGCACAGGAAACCGGCCCATTCGTCAGAGGAGAACTCTTTCGGCAAGGTCAGTTCCGGCGGCTCCGGCTGTTCAACGGAAGGCACATAGACGAACACGGCGTCATAGGCTTCGGTCACGGGGAAATGGTTGAGCGCCTTGCGGCCTTCCAACGCACATTCCGGCATGGCGGGCACACGTTGCACAACACCTTCGCCATCGACGATCACGCCGTGATATCGACAGCCGATGTTGCCGTCATGGATTTCACCGTAAGACAGCGGCGCACCACGGTGCGGGCAGAAGTCCTCGATACATTTCAGCGCGCCATTCTCGTCGCGCCACAGCACGATCTTCTCGCCAAGCAGCTCGGTGCCATAGGGGCGATCCTTGCGTATCTCGACAGATTTCGCGACAGGATACCACTGGCCCCGCAGGCCGGTATTTACGCGTTCTTCGATCAAAGATTTCTTGTCGGTCATCGTCTTTCCTTTCGACAGGAAGTGTATGGTAGGGACCGCGCGCGGCGTCTCGGCGCGGCCGAAGTGTTCAGATGCTGATCAGTGCTGGGCCTTGGGCAGGTAATGGAGCACCCGCGTTTCCACCCGTTCGAGCACCATGTAGAGCGCGGTGCCGATCAGGGTGAGCAGACCGATGGCGTTGAAAACCATCGCCGCATTGGCCTGACCGCCGCCATAGGAGATCAGATAGCCAAGCCCCACGTTGCCACCGACCAGTTCGCCCACGGTGACACCGATCACAGCCAGTGTTGAGGCGATGCGCAGCCCCGCCATCAGGTTCGGCAAGGTCGAGGGCATTTCGATCTTCACGAAAATCTGCCAGCGGCTCAGGGAATAGGCCCGCGCCAGATTGACCAGATCACGATCCACCGTGCGCATGGCTTGCAAGACGTTCACCAGCACAGGGAAGAACACGATCAGCACGGTCACAAGGAGCTTCGGCATCGCATTATAGCCGAACCACATGATGAACAGCGGCGCAAAGGCGACTTTCGGAGCGATCTGGAGAGCCAGAATATAGGGCGAGACAACCTTTTCCCAAAACGGCGACATGCCAAGCAGATAGCCGATGGCCGCGCCCAAGGCAGACCCAACCGCAAAGCCGATCACAGTATAAAGCGCGGTTGAGGCCGTATGGGACACAAGCCGGTCAAAGGTATACATCCGTCCCAACTCGGCCAGACAGTCGCTCAGGGTGGGAATGATATAGCGCGGAATATCAAGCGCCGTCGGCAGCACCTCCCACAGCACCAGAACGACAAGCAGAATACCTGCCGAAACATAAAGATGGGTGCGGGACGTGGACATAGCGGAAACCTTTTTCTTGGATTTCAGAGGGAGCTGTGGAGCCGCCGCTCCTTGTGTCGTATCGGTCATTCGATGAACTCATTGGTGTAGAGGTCTTCCACAGGGGTTCTGCCGCGCACGATCCCCGCGTCGACGTAGAAATCCTGCACTTCGGCCATCTGCTCGGCAGAGAATGTGCCAAGCGGGCGGTCGGCGGCTTCGGCGTAGACCTTTTCCGCATAGGCGCGCATGATGGCTTCGATCTCGTCTTCCTTGCCGGCGTGCTGCGGAACAAAGGACACGTAATCCGCCGCAGCCTGCGCGGGATCAGCCTTGATGTCCTCAATGGCGTGAATCACCGCATTCACAAAACCGGAAACCACTTCGGGGCGCTCTTCGATCGTTTCATCAGAAGCAAAAATCGCCTGAGCCATGGCCGGAAAATAGGTATCGACTGGCACTTGCTGCATCTCGACGCCCGCGCCTTCAACGGCAGCAATCCATTCCGGCACACCGGACATCCCGTCGAGATCGCCGGAGATCGAAAGCTGGATCACACCGCCTGCACCGACAGCCTGAATATCGACATCATCCTTGCTCAGGCCAACGGAGGAGAGCACGCCCAAGAGATTGTAATATGTCGTGTCCTGATAGGCGAGCACACCAAAGGTCTTGCCTTTGAAATCCTCGGGCCCCGACATGCCACGATCAGCGCGCCATGCAAGCTGGGTCAACCCGCGACCACCAAGTAGGGCCACCCCTTTGATCTCAAGACCATTGGCCCGCACGATGATCGGCGTATCACCAATGCCGCCACCCAGATCGGCGTTTCCGACAGCCACCTGCGTGGCAACATCCGCGCCGCCCTTGCCGATGCGGAAGGTCACATCCAGACCCGCCTCGTCGAAATAGCCCTTCCCCTTTGCCAGATGGAACGGCGAGAAGGCCGGAAGGAAGTCGGGGGCCGGAAAGAGGTAGGTCACGGCTTCGTTGGCATAGGCCGCAGCGGCTCCGAACAGGACCGCAGTGGCGGTTGTCGCAGAAAGAATGAAACGTTTCATGGTTTTCCCTGTTGTTGGAATGGCGCCTTGTTCAGAAGGCTTTTTCTTCGAGCTTGAGGTGGGCAAAAATCTGCGCCGCATATTCGGACACTTCCGGCAGAGCGCGGCGTTTGAGCGGCTCGTCGCGGTGCGGCAGGTCGACATTGATCTCCGCGATCACCGTCCCCGGACGTTCCGAGAGCACGAGAATACGGTCGGACATCAATACGGCTTCCGACAGATCATGGGTGATGAGCAGCGTGGTTTTCTTCTGCTCGGCGATGACCTTCGAAAAACTGTTTTGCAACAGAAGCTTGGTTTGGGCATCCAGCGCGGAGAACGGCTCGTCCAGCAGGATGATTTCGGGGTCGATGGCCAGCGTGCGTGCCAGAGCCGCGCGTTGGCGCATACCGCCGGAGAGCTGATAGGGGTAGTGATGCTCGAACCCGCCGAGGTGACAGGCTTCAAGCACTTTCATCGCCCGCGCACGGCGCTCGTCCCGTTTCAACCCGCGGGATTCGAGACCGAACTCCACGTTGGAGACAATATCCCGCCACGGCAGCAAAAGGTCTTTTTGGAGCATGAAGCCCACATGGGCATTCGGCCCGTCAACCTTTTCGCCGGACACAAGCACTTCGCCCTCGGTCGGCTGATACAGCCCCGCAGTCATGCTCAGGATCGTGGATTTCCCGCAGCCCGAAGGCCCGACCACGGAGACGAACTCACCCTGCTCCACACGGAAGTCGACGTCATTCACCGCCGTGAGCGTGTCGCCCGTCTTGGACGGAAAGCGCTTGATGACATGGCGGAATTCAAGCGCCATAACCGTGCTCCTGATAGGCCGCATCGAGATCGGCATTGATCGCCTTCAACTCTTCTTCGAGCAGATCGGCGGTCCAGTCGGAGCGGCCCGAGACCGGCCCCTTGACGCCTTTGTCGGCCAGACCGGAGGCAAGATCGGCGGCTTCGGTCACGCCTGTGCCGTAGACCTCCATCATCGCCTCGGCAAAAGCCATTTCCGCGTCGGTCAGAGCACGACCACACGATTGGTGTCCAAGCGCCGGGCGCGACGTATCCTGTGCGCGTTGAGAAAGGCGATCTTTGAATGCGTCCATCTGAGTTTCCTCACCTGCTGTTGGGGCAAATGTGCCGGACTTTGTGAATTGTTCTATATCGAACACTATGTTCATAATGGGCGAGATGATTTTCCCCTGTCAACCTTTTCGCACCCACAAAAAGGTAATTTTTTGATCACCGCCCAAAACTCAAGCAGTGCGGAATCTTCCACTTGTCATAGGTTTCAGGCAAAATCAGGTGATCGCCATAGCCCATATTCCGCATTGATGACGTCGCGTCTTTTTCGGCTTGGACATGGGGTAATTATCGTTCATTATTGAATAAATAGTTCTAATAATAACTCTTAGCCCTCTGGAGTTTTGCATGGCCGCACCCACAAGCGAAACAACCGACCCCAAGACCAATGCCTATGACGTGCCCCCCGTGACGCGAGCAATCAACCTGCTGCGCTACATTGCGGCGGGGAACCGCTGTCGGAACACCTCCAAAGCCGCGAGTGCCCTTGGCATCAATCGCACCACCTTGATTCGCCTGTTGCACACGCTGGAGCGCGAACAGATGATCGAAAGCGATCACGAAGGCGGCGGCTATATCCTGTCATACGGCTTGCTCGAACTGGCGGCGAATATGCTCTCGGGGCGCAATGTCGTCCGCCTTGCCCGCCCGATCCTGTCGCGGCTCGCCACCGAGATTGGCCTGTCGGCGCATTTCGGCGTGCTGTCCGGCACAGAAGTGATCGTGCTGGTGCGTGAGACGCCCAACGTCCAGATCATCAGCAATGTCCATGAAGGCTCACGGCTTCCCGCCCATGCGGCGGTGATGGGGCGGATCATTCTGGCCAACATGCCGCGCGAAGAGGTGCTTGCCCTCTTTGCCGATCATCCCATGAGCGCGGTGACCAGCAAAACCCCCACCTCTCTGGAGGATCTGAACACTCAACTTGACCATGATGCCCGCGAAGGCCTCGCATGGTCTGTGGCCTTTTTCGAAGAAGGCATCGGCTCTTGCGCGGCGGTGGTGCTGGATCACTCCAACACACCCGTCGGCGCCATCAGCGTCTCCGGCCCACAAGCCACATTCGATCTCGGCGCAGACAAACGCGACCAGATCGCCGTAGCCATCCGCGCCGCTGCCAAGCAGCTTTCGTCACTGATGGGACATGCCGGGTAAGTGGAAGGTGTCCGCGTTTTTGAAGCTGCCCGCCCTTTTAGCCCGCCTCAGGCATCGTCGCGCGGGTCCCATCCCAGCAGCCTTGATATCCGGTGCGCTGTGGAGGACAGGTCGTCGCGGACCTCTGCTTGCAATTCCTGCTCTGTCTCCGCGGATTTCGGAGCAGTCACATTGATGGCGGCCACGACCTGTCCTGTCATGTCACGAACGGGGGCGGCGGCTGAGACGATGCTGGCTTCGAAATCACCGGTATGGATCACCACTGCGTGCTGCCTGTCACGCGCGGCTTGCTCCAGAATCCCCGGAAGTGCGGGGCCTTTGCCCTTAGGGCCGGAAGCGAGGTCTTTGCGATAGAGCGCGATCAGTTCCTCCTCTCCCAAACCGGCCAGAAGCACGCGACCCATCACCGTGCCCCGCGCAGGAAGACGGCTGCCAACCTGAACGATAGAGGGGTCGCGGCGCGGGGCGGGCACGCGTAGGACATAGAGCACAGAGGTGCCGTCCAGAATCCCCATATGCGACGACCAGCCCGTGCGCTGGCGCAGGCGTTCCAGTTCCGGCTGGGCAATTTCCACGATCTCGCGGGTGGCCACATAGCCATAGGACAAACGCAGCACCGCAGGGCCGAGCACATAGCGCTGTGCCCGCTCGTCGAGCAACAGATACCCCGCTTCGGACAGGGTATAGACCGTGCGAAAGGCCGCAGAACGGGTGATGTCCAGTGCCTTGGCGATCTCCGCCAGACTCATGGCGGGGCGCTCCGGTGTGAACAGCCGGATGACGGACAGCCCGCGCATCAGCCCCGGAACCAGATAGCGATCCTCGTTTGTCTTCTCTGCCATAGCCTCTCCACATCCTCTTTTGCCCGCGCCCGCTCTGATACGGGAGGGATCATGCCTCGCAGGCCATGCCCCGCTCGCCTCATAGCGCCTATAGGCAATACGTTTTACAGGCAAAACGCAACATCACACACAAAACATTTTTTCCTATAGTGAGTCCGGTAAGGAAAAATTTCCGCCACCAACAGCTCAGAGGATCACGCACATGACTGTACAAGATAAGGACTTCGCAACGCTTGCAGATGCGCTCAAAGCGCACACCGGTCGCTTCACCGACAAAAAGTTCGACTGGAAAGCCTTCCCCTCGAATGTCGGCTATGATGATCTGGCCCGCGCCCAGATGCGCTACATCGGCGCTGGCGGTTCTCCGAAAGTCGGCGACACCAGCACGCTCAAACCCGAACATTTCACCCTGTCGCTCATCTACAAAGAGCCCGGACGCTACGCCGCCTGTCACAGCCACGAGATCGAAGAGAGCTTTCTCATCATCAACGGCGCTCTGATCGTCGGTTGGGAGAAAGACGGCGAAGTGGTCGAAGTGAACCTCGGCCCGAAAGACATGATCCTCAATGCCCGCGAAATCGGTCACGGTTTCCGCGTGGATGGCGTCGAGCCTGTGATGATGTCGATCTCTGTCGATGTGGGCAAACCCCTGCCGCCAGTCTATCACTACCACCCGAAAGATTGCGCCCCCGAACTGGCACGGACCTTTGGCGCGGAGCCGGGCAAAACCCTCAAATTCGACCCTGAGGGCGATCACCCGCTGCAAAAGCTCATGACGAAATATGTCGTGCGCCACTCCGAACTGGAGACCCATTGGGAAGACGCCGGTTTCACCCGTAAAATCTACTGTGGTCCGGGCGGCGTTGAAACCGACACCTGCCGCAAGGAGATGCTCGGCGTGCCGTCCCGTGTGGGCGTCAAACCCTTCTCCCGCGATGTCGAAGACGCCTTCCTCGTGCTCGAAGGTTCCCTGATTGTCGGCTGGGAAGAAGATGGCGAAACCGTCGAAGTCGAACTCGGCCCCCGCGATCTGGTGCAAACCCCCGCAGGCCGCAAACACTGGTTCCGCAACAACGGCGCAGGCCATGCCACTGTCTGGTATGTCGTCGGCACGGCCGAACCGGAAACGGTCAAATTCGAAGCGCTCTAATCGCGCGCGACCAGAAACGAAACAATGCCGCAGGTCCCCCCCCCTGCGGCATTTTTATATGTCCTGCACATAAGACCCGGCGCCATATCGGGTGGCGCTATGAGGCGGGAAGATCATCAAGGATGCCTTCCGCACCCCGTCAATCCGCGCCCCTGTTCTGCGGAAGCACATCTGTCACAAAAGGCCGATGTCGCACGATCAGCCACAGCGTCGCGCAGGAGGTGCCGATGATCATCAACAAAAGACCATAGTTGCGGATCAGGTCATGGGCATTGGCCGAGACGATCTGCACCGCCGCCGCGCCCATCATGGTGCCGCTGAACTGGATCAGGGCCGCCGCAGAGCCGGTGTCCGTTGTCTGCTGATCCAGCAACAGGTTTGCCCCCGGCACACGCACAACGATCACCGCGATGGTCGTCATGGCGGCCAGTGCGGCAAATATCCACGGCGCGAGCCTGCCGACCGACAGCATCGTTGCCCCCGCGACCACCACCACAAGGAAACAGCCGAGGATGATCGTCTGCACCGGAATCCGGCGCGAGAGCCGCAGGTAGAGAGACGGACCGACCGCCGCGCAGACCGCGTTGAAGGCAAAGATGGAACTGAAGGTCTGCTCCGACATGCCAAACCCGTCGATATAGACATAGGCCGCGCTGCCGATGAAGGCGGTCAGGCACATGGGCACCAGCGAGAACAGCAAAAGCAGATAGGCAAAATGCGGGTTCTTGAGGACCACGCCCAAACGGTTCCATGATTTCAGGATCGGGGCGGTGGATTTTTCCTCGACGGTTTCACGAAAGAGCATCACAAGCCCGCCCGCGACACAGGCAAACAGAGCAAGGACAACAAACATCGCGTGCCATGACGCCACCTTCAACAGAAAGGCGCCAAGCACCGGCGCGACCATAGGGGCAATGATGACCAGAGACATGACCGTTGCCATGACCTTTTCGCGTTCACGCCCGTCGAACATATCCTTGACAATCGACGTGCCGACAACCGTCACCCCACCGCCGGAAAGCCCTTGCACAGTGCGAAAGGCAATCAAGCCTTCGACGCTGGAGGACAGGGCACAGAGCAGGCTGGAAATGATGTAGATTGCAAGGGCCGTGAACAGGATCGGCTTGCGCCCAGTCCTTTCGCTCAGCGGGCCCCAGAACAACATCCCGACCGAAAAGGCGACCATATAGGCCCCGAGGGTCAGGTTGATCATGGCGTGACTGGTTGCGAAGGTATCCGCCATATGCGGCAGCGCAGGCAGGTAAAGGTCCATCGTCAGTGGCGGGAAGGCCCCCAGAACAATCAGCAACGTCAGCGTGCCGCGCCGCCCCAATCTTGGTTGTTCGACATTCATATCACTCTGTTCCATCCTTGATGACGCGGCGATGAATCGGGAATGATCAATACATTCAACGCGGTAACATCAGGCATGTGCCACAGAAGGACGGAAATGACGAGACATGTATTCCATCACAATTTTGTGGACGAATGGCATGTCTGTTTAAGAAAGGGCGGAGTTGCTCACCCCGCCCTAATTGCCAAGCCACCCCGCTCAGAGGGAGGCTTGCAGCAGTTCCTGTGAATAGGGATGCTGCGCTTTGAGTTGCCGCAACTCTGCGACATTCAGGATCTCGACAATTTCCCCGCTTTTCATCACGGCCAGCCGGTCACACATATGCCCCACGACGGAAAGGTCATGCGAGACCATCACATAGGTCAGGCCCCGGTCCTTGCGCAGATCAACCAGAAGGTTGAGAATCTCGGCCTGCACCGACACATCCAGCGCCGAGGTCGGCTCGTCCAGCAGCAAGAGCTTGGGCTCCGGTGCGAGCGCCCGTGCGATGGCGACACGTTGCCGTTGCCCGCCGGACAGTTGGTGCGGATAGCGGAAGCGGAATTTCTGCCCCAGCCCCACATCGTCCAGAAGCTTGACCACACGCGCGTCGAGGTCACGGAACCCGTGCAGCGACAGGGTTTCTCCCAAGACCTGATCGACCGAATGGCGCGGATGAAGCGAGGCATAGGGGTCCTGAAACACCATCTGCACAGTCTTGTAGAAACTCTTCTCGCGTTTCTTGCCCAGTTGCATCCCGTTGACGCTGATCTCGCCCGACCATTGACCCGCCAGTCCCGTGATGGCGCGCAAAATGGTCGATTTTCCGGACCCACTTTCCCCGACAAGGCCAAAGCTCTCCCCTTCAGCCACCGAAAAAGTCGCCCCTTTGACGGCATTCACCCGATTGTGGCTGTGGCCAAACCAGACGTTCAGGTCTTTGATTTCGAGCATATTCATATCCGTCCACTCACACTCGGGGCTTCGGACCACGCAGGGTCGCGTTGCAAGACTTCAAGCCGGTCGCGGGGCTTGTCCAGACGCGGCAGGGAATTCAAAAGCCCGCGCGTATAGGGGTGTTTCGCCTCGTGGAGCTTGTCCGCCTCGCAGACCTCGACAATCCGGCCCGCATACATAATCAGCACGCGGTCGCAGAAGTCGGAGACAAGGTTCAAGTCATGGCTGATAAAGATCAGCCCCATGCCGCGCTCCTTGACGAGACGGTCCATGATATCGAGCACCTGACGCTGCACCGACACATCCAGAGCCGAGGTCGGTTCGTCCGCAATGAGGATTTCGGGGTTCGGGATCAGCATCATGGCAATCATGATCCTCTGCCCCATCCCCCCCGACATCTCATGCGGATAGGCCCGCATCACGCGTTCGGGATCACGGATCGACACGGCTTCGAGCATCTCGACGGATTTCGTATAGGCCACCGATTTCGACGCGTTGGTGTGGAGCCGATAGGCCTCCATGATCTGATCCCCGATGGTCATCACCGGATTGAGCGAGAATTTCGGGTCCTGCATGACCATGCTGATCCGCTGGCCCCGCACGTCCCGCATTTCTTTTTCGCTCATCTTGAGCAGGTCCTGCCCCTCCAGAGAGATATGATCGGCCTCGACCATCCCCGGCGCACGGATCAGGCGCAAAATGGCGCGTCCGGTCATGGATTTGCCCGAGCCACTCTCCCCGACAATCCCGAGCCGCTCGCGTCCGAGCGTGAAGGACACGCCGCGCACCGCATCAAAGACGCCATTGCGGGTGGGAAATTTCACCCAAAGGTTTTCAACATCAAGAAGCGTGGACATCAGTCACCTGCTTTCGGATCAAGAACATCGCGCAGACCATCGCCCAAGAGGTTGAAGGCCAGCGAAACTGTGAAAATGGCAAGCCCCGGCATGGTGGCAACCCACCAGTGATCAAGGATGAACCGGCGTCCTTCGGAAATCATCGCGCCCCATTCCGGGCTGGGCGGCTGTGCGCCAAGGCCGAGAAAACCGAGCCCCGCCGCCGCGAGGATGATCCCCGCCATGTCGAGCGTCACCCGCACGATCAAGGACGAGATGCACAGCGGCCAGATGTGTTTGGTGATAATCCGCAGCGCGCTTGCGCCCTGAAGTTTGATGGCGGCGATATAGTCCGACGACCGGATGGTGAGCGTCTCCGCCCGCGCAATCCGTGCATAGGGAGGCCATGCCGTCAGGGAAATCGCGATCACCGCGTTTTCGATGCCTGCCCCGAGTGCGGCCACAAAAGCCAGCGCAAGGACAAGACGTGGGAAGGCCAGAAAGATATCGGTGATCCGCATCAGGACCGTATCGACCCAGCCGCCGACATATCCCGACACCGTGCCGACCAGAAGCCCGACCACCGGCGCGATCAAGGCGACCAGAGCCACGATGTAGAGCGTGATCCGCGAGCCGTAGATCAGGCGGGACAGGATATCGCGGCCAAGACTGTCTGTGCCGAATACATGACCCTCGCTGCCCAGCGGCAAGAGGCGCTGGCCAAGGTTCTGCTCGAACGGGTCATGCGGCGACAACCACGGTGCCAACACTGCGATCAGCACCAGCGCCACAAGGATCAGCAATCCGATCATGGCCATCGTGTTCGAACGGAAGGACAACCATCCATGATAGAGCGCCGAGAGTTTCGCATGTCGGCGCGAGGTCGGCGTCTCGGTGAGCAGCCAGGCCCTAAGACTTTGTGTATCTGACATTATTTCGCCCTCGGATCGAAGATCTTGTAGAGCAGATCGGAGAATATATTGAGCAGGATAAAGATCAGGCCCACGACCACCGTGCCCCCCAGAACCGCGTTCATATCCGCACTCAGAAGCGCAGTGGTGATGTAGCTGCCGATGCCCGGCCAGCTAAAGATGATCTCGGTCAGCACCGAACCTTCCAGTAGCCCTGCATAGCTCAGTGCAATCACAGTGATCAGCTGCACGCGGATGTTCTTGAACGCATGTTTCCAGATCACATCCCATTCCGACATGCCTTTGACCCGCGCGGTCGTGATATATTCGGCGCTCATCTGTTCGAGCATGAAAGAGCGCGTCATGCGGCTGATGTAGGCCAGCGAATAATAGCCCAGCAGCGAGGCCGGAAGGATGATGTGGCTGAAAGCATCCTTGAACACGTCGATATTGCTATCAAGCAGACTGTCCACAAGGATCATCCCCGTCACGGTCGGCACGATATCGACATAGAAAATACCCACACGCCCCGGCCCTCCGACCCAGCCCAGAATGCCGTAAAAGATCAGAAGACCCATCAGGCCCAGCCAGAAAATCGGCATGGAATACCCGACGAGCGCAACGACACGGGCGATCTGGTCGATCCACGACCCTTTGCGCACGGCGGCCAGAACACCCAGAGGCACACCGATCACAACGCCGAACACGATGCCCAGAGAGGCCAGTTCAAGCGTTGCTGGGAAAACGCGGGCAATGTCTTCAGACACCGGACGCGCATTCAGCAGCGACGTTCCGAAATCGAGATGCAGCACGTCCCATAGGTAATAGAAAAACTGGACAAGCAGCGGCTTGTCGAGACCGAGCTGATGATAGACAGCGTCATAGGTCTCTTGCGATGCCCGTTCACCAACGATGGACAAAACCGGATCGATCGGCATGACGCGACCGATGATAAAGGTGATGAACAAAAGCCCCAAAAGCGTCACCGCAACGGACCCGAGGGTGCGCAAGACGGTTTTGAGCGTGGGCCACAGGCTATGAGAGAGAGGCGCCCGCTTCGGGCGCCTCCCCTTCGAGATGTCGTTCACGGACATTTACTTGGTCACCTGCCAGTATGCAGCAGCCGTCACAGCCTGACCGGTGGAGAAATTGGTGACATTCTCCTGCATGGCCGATTGTTCGATCTGCTGGAACATGACGACAAAGGGCGACGTTTCGCGGAATTCGGCCTGCATGTCCTCATACATCTTGATCCGTGCCTCGCGATCCGTCTCCGTCACGGCGGCTTCGACCTGTTCGTTCAGATCACCCGGATACCAAGCGGTCCGCCATGCCAGAAGACCCGTGGCATTGGCTTCGTCGCTGTTGTCGGGGTTATAGGCAAAGGTGCCTGCGTTGGTTTGCGGATCAGGATAATCCGGCCCCCATGCGCCGAGGTAGACGTCCAGATCGCGGGCACGGTAGCGGGCAAGGATCTGTTTCGCGGTGCCAACGGTGATGTTGAGCTTGATCCCCACCTGCCCCAAGGTGTTTTGCAGCGACTGGGCGATCTCGATACGCTCCTGCGCCTCACGCACACCGACTTCGATTTCCAGTCCGTCAACACCGGCCTCGGCAAGAAGCGCCTTGGCTTTTTCGAGGTCGAGCGAGAACGGGTTCTCGTTCGTTGCCCCGAGGTAGGTCGCCGGCAGGAAGTTCTGGTGGATCGTATACTGACCGTTCAGGAAGCTGTTCACCATGCCTTCGTAATCAACGAGATATTTGAAAGCTTCGCGCACTTCCGGCTTGGACAATTCCGGGTGCTTGCCATTAAGCGCCAGATACATCAGACGGCCCTTGAGTTCGTCAACGACCTTGATGTCCTCGTTATCGGCCAGACCCGCAATGTCTTCGGGGTTCAGGTTACGGGCGATATCAATGTCACCGCGCTCCAGAAGCAGACGCTGCGACGCGCTTTCCTGAACGTGGCGCACGATCACGCGTTTCATTTCCGGAGCACCGCCGTAATAGTCCTCATAGGCGGACATGGACACGCTTTCGTTGGGCTTCCAGCTGTCCAGCTTGTAAGGCCCCGAGCCCGCAGTATTGGTTTTGAGCCATGTGTTGCCCATATCGCCATCGACCTCATGGGCCATGACTTCCTCTTTGTCGACGATCCCGCCGATGGTGGCGGTCAGACAGTTGAGGATAAAGGATGTGGCGTATTTCTTATCCGTCGTGATCAGGAGCTTGCCATCTTCGACGCGGATCATTTCTTCCACGTTTTCAGGGGTGAAGCCGAATTGCGACAGGATGAACGCCGGTGTCTTGTTCAGAATGACCGCACGCTGGAGCGAAAACGCCGCATCTTCTGCACGCACCGGATTGCCGGACTGGAAGGTCACCCCTTCGCGCATGGTGAAGGTGATTGTCTTGCCATCCTCGGACACTTCCCAGCTTTCCGCCAGATCGGGTTTGTAACCTGCTTCCAGATCAAGCGGGTCGAGATACACAAGGCGGTTGTAGACGTTGCGGCTAATGTCCGCGCCGGCGAATTCAAAGCTTTCCGCCGGATCCAATGTGGTTACATCGTCAATACGGTTCGCAATCACCAACATATTGGCAGGCGTCTCGGCCCAAGCGCCAACGGAACTCACGCTGACGGCAAGGCCAAGGGCCGCACCACAAAGCAATCGATTCATGACATTCATATTTCATCTCTCCTGTTAAATTATATTTAACGCATTCTGATATCTGACTATTTTTTCCAGATTTTGCCCAGAACACGCAACCAGTTTTCATGACACAGCTTGGCAATCAACGCCGCGTCATATCCGTGTTGTGCCATGGCCTGTCTCAATTTGGGCAGGCCCGCACATGTCGTCAGGTCCGGCGGCACAACGGCCCCGTCATAGTCGGAGCCCAACCCCACCCGATCTTCGCCCAGATGTTCAATTAGGTGGTCGAGGTGCCGCAGCATCTGTTCCAGTGGAACATCCGGCACCATACGTCCGTCATCGCGCAGAAACGCCACGGCGAAGTTCAACCCGACCATCCCGTCACTCTCGCGAATGGCCGCCAGCTGTTTGTCAGTGAGGTTCCGGCTGTGCGGGCAAATCGCGTAGGCGTTCGAATGCGTGGCCACAAGCGGGGCATCCGAGAGCTTCGCCACATCCCAGAACCCCGCCTCGTTGAGATGGGACAGATCAATCATGATCCCCATCTCGTTGCAGGCCCGCACCAACCGCTTTCCGGCTTCGGTCAGCCCCGGACCGGTGTCGCCGGTGCTGGGGTAGCGGAAGGGCACGCCGTGTCCGAAAATGGTCGAACGGCTCCAGACCGGCCCGAGCGAGCGCAGCCCCGCCTGATACAGCACCTCAAGCGTGTGAAAATCGGGATCAATCCCTTCTGCCCCTTCGATATGGAAGATCGCGGCCATCTTGCCTGTCGACAGGCACGCGCGAATGTCTTGCACCTTGCGGCAGATTTTGAGCGCCCCGCGCTTTTCCAACTCGAACAGAATCGCGGCCTGCGCCATGACGACGGGAATCGCATCCGCCCAGCCAATCGGGTCGGGCAAGGGCATATCATATGTCGCCTGCGTCATCTGGTCGAACTTCATCTCCCGATCGACCGGAGACGGAACATAGACCGCAAAGAACCCGCCGCCGAATCCCCCCGCCTTGGCGGAGATGGCGTCAATCGCGCCCTCGCGACCGGTCAGAAAGCTGTCGACAGCCTCAAGCCCCCCTGCATTGTAAAGTTTCAACAAAACATCGTTATGTCCGTCAAAGACGGGAGGAGTTGTATCAAAGGGCATATGATTATCTTTTTCTTTTGTCTTTCTCCCATCATAGTAGGAAATGAATTCTCATATAAAACAAAAAAATATATGATAATAACTCATATAATTATGAGTTAAGCGGATATACTTGATGCCCCCAAAAACCTGGCACAGCTTGCCTGAATATCAGGCACTTCGCGCAATGATGGAATGCGGAACAACCTCCGAGGCGGCGAACCGTCTGGGGCTGTCGCAGTCTGCCGTGAGCCGGTCCATCGCCAGTCTGGAGGCGCGCACAGGGCGGATTCTCTTTGAACGTGACGGGCGGATGCTGCGCCCCACGAATGAGGCCGCGCAACTCAACATGCGTCTGGATGCGCTATTCGAAGCCTTGGAAAAGCTGGAAGGGCCGCCGGAACTGGAGCAAGAAACGCTTCAGATCATCGCCCCGCCGACCTATGCGCACCGCTATCTAGTGCATCACATCGCAAGTTTTCTCAAAGCCAATCCGCATTTCTTTGTGGGGCTTGAGGTGGCCTCCTCCGATATGGTGATCCGCGGCATACTCGACGAGCGTTTTGATCTCGGCTTCCTCGGCGTCGAACTGCCGCGTGACGGCGTCAGACTGACCCCGTTTCGTACCTCCCACGCGGTTTGCGCCATGCCGCACGGGCATGTTCTGGCCGATCAACAGATTATCCACCCCGAAGACCTCCACGGACAGGCGCTCATCGCCCTGAGCCCCCGCCACGCACGCCGTGCCGAGCTTGAGAAAGTGCTGCTGGCCTGCCAGAGCGAGCCAAGGGTGGTGGCCGAAGTCTCCACCTCCTTCGCCGCTGTCGATCTCGCCCGCGAAGGGCTCGGGCTGTCCATCGTCAACCCCTTCCCCGTGGTGCATTATCGCGCACAGGACGTGGTCTTTCGCCCCTTCGCCTCCCAAATCCGCTACAGCACCTATTATGTGACCCCGAAACGCCGCGCGACCACAGCAATCGCACGGGCCTTCCTCCAGCACCTGCAACTGCGCACCGCGCGAGACCCGTTTTCCGAAAAGGCCTGACGTCGCCGTGACCCAAGTTTCGGGTGGAACCCGCCACGCCATTCAGGCTATTTTGACGGTCACTTCACCTTGTAAACGGGAAATGTTTCATGAATCTTAAAACACAGATCGCCACATCCTGCCTCGTCTTGGCCTTGTCCTCTGCCGCAGCCTTTTCCGAGGACACGGTCGAATTGAAAGACGAGAATGCCAAATACACCATGCAGCTTGGTGGAAACATCGCGTGGGACGCCGATGTTGATCTGACCGGGCCGCAATCCACCCTCGTCGCGCGTTCTCCCGAAGGGCATGAACCACTCACAGTGGTATCAGGCATGACCTATCTGAAAAAGAACCCGATGGTGATGCTTGGCGATGAGGTCAAGAAAAAGACCACTGAAGGTTTCTTGGAAGGTCTTTGCGAGAACTATAAATGCGCGGATATTTCCGCGCGCAGCTATGAGGATATTGGCGGTCGCATGGCTTGGGTTGTCACGACCAAACTGGATTTGCCCGCATATATCGATATGGGCATCCCCGAGGCCGTCCTGATCGCCGCCTCAACGCCGGACGGGTATATGCAGTTGTTTTCCCTGCATACCGCCGATGGCAAGGCAGACGAGCTCAAACCCATCCTGATCGAGGCATTCAAATCCGTCACACCGTTTGAGTGACGCCCTGTTTGAGTGACGCCATCGGGGCTCTGCCCCGAGGCTCGGCAGCACGATAATACCGGTGGCGCAGAACCCGCGCCACCGGCTCGTCTTACGGCAAGACCGCCGCGATGTCCGGAAGACACCGTGTCGGCAGGATAATCGGCTCTTCACGCGCAAAATTACGGGCATTGACCGCCGTCACCGTGACGAAGGTTTCCGCACTGTCCTCCAGCCCCGCCTCCTTGATGAGATCAAACAGGTCCTTGGCAGAGAACCGCGTCGTCTGCGCATAGGTCAGGTTCTGCCTGGGCGTAATCACGGTCGGACCATCCGGCCCGAGCACAATGATTTGCACAGCCACCAAATAGGCCGCAGCCGGCGTTTTCGGCGAAACCGAAATCTGCGCAGCGCAGGACACGTCAACCAGATCGTTCTCAAAGCTCACCGGCGTGCCATTTTCCACATCCGGCGCAGACTTCAGATAAAACGTGCCTTCGGGCGCGATGTAATACTGGATACAGCCATCAACGCGGTTGAATTGTTTGCCTCCGTCAACCGTGTAGTCGCCCGCGATGACGCCATCTGACTGCACCTCACCGGCAAACGCACCGCTTTGTTCGGTCTGGTCGACAGTGCCGGACCAGCGCCCCGTCAGATTGCCTTCGGTCTTCATACCGTCAATATGGCCGATATTCCGCGTCTGGCAGCCAACAAAGGAAAAGCTCATCTCTCCGGAAAACGCGCCACCGTCCGAAGGAAGCACGAAGCTGATACTGCCGAAGGTCGGATCTTCCGGATTGGACGCGGGATCTTCGAAATACGCACCGTGATAGACATCAAATGACTTGTCATCATCGGCCTGCGCCGCTGTCGAAAAGATGCAAAAAACCAGAATAAGCCCTGCAAGATGTTTCAATTCAAACCTCCTCACTGATGTAAAATATCCGAGGGGCAATATGGTTTTTACAAACTGATTTATAAAGAGAAATTATTTTAAAACGTTCCGGGAAAGACGTTGTCCCCTGCACCTTAGCGATCCTCTATAGCGCCCCGAGACGATGGGAATAGGAATGGCAAAGGGCAACACGCAAAACAGCTATTTCTGATTGTTTTGTTAAATGGTGCCCGGGGGCGGAATCGAACCACCGACACGAGGATTTTCAATCCACTGCTCTACCCCTGAGCTACCCGGGCACCGGGAGCGATTTCTCGCTGAACGACGTATCGTTCGGGTAGCGGGTTTCTAGTCGGGGGGCGCGGGCGTGTCCAGAGGAAAATGAACGCTTTAGTGAGGTTTTTTTCCTGTCGCTTCAAACTCGTCGCGCAAAGCCTCTTCGATCGCGTTTGCGATCTCTTCCGGATCCTCCTCACGACCGCTGGGAACGGCATATGCACCGTTCATCCAGCGTCCCAGATCCACATCCGCGCAGCGTTTCGAACAAAACGGGCGGTATTTCTGAACCGTTTCCCCGCCACAGATCGGACAACTCATCGCAGAACCTCCGCAATCGGCACCCGTTCCCGTTTCTTCTGGATTTCAAAATGCCCGAGCGGCGTCCAGCCGGCCAGAATCGTATCGTGGCCTTCGGGTTTGAACGCGGCCTTGAGGCTATGTTCGAACTGGCGGCGGTCCTTCTTGGCCATCGGCGCGAGATCAAGTGTGATCTGGCCAGCCAGCCCGCGCACACGCAACTGACGCGGCAGGTCTCGGGCGAGCGCGATATTGGCTTTCAGGCCAGACGCGGTGGAGAAATCCCCGCCGGTGTTCACATCGACCGCAACCAGCGCACGGGTCGGTTCGATATACATGGACCCCGCACCTTTGAGCGGCACATAGGGATCAAGGGCGGCATCAATCAGCTCATGGACGCCATGATTGTCAAAGGCCGCATCGCTGTCGTCGAACATATCGGCCTTGGGCCAGTCGCGCCATGCCACTTCCCATGCATCCGCCCCGTCAACCAGAAGCTCCGGCTCACCTGACAGGTCGGCCAGAACAGCCTCGCACAGGCCGCGCATGGCGGCGATGTCTTCGGCGATCACGTCATCCGTGGCACCTTCACAGGAGGAGCGCAGAATCAGGCCGAGCGTCTCGTCGGCGGCCTCCATCCCCTGCTCTGCCAGATCGTGCAAACGGATAAGCTCCTCGTCTTCGGTGATCTGGCGGGAGATATTCAACCCTGGCGCATCCGGTGTGACGATGGCATATTTGGATTTGAACAGCACGCGGGTGGTGACGGGAACCGCTTTGCCTTCTTCGGCAATGTGCGTGACCTGCACCAGCATCGGCGCGCCGGGCTTGAGCCCCTTGTTGCCGCGCAGATAGGCTTTCGCGCCACCGGGCAAATCCAACAACGCGCCCCCCATGCCTTTGAGGCTGCGCCCGCCTTTGGCACGGAATATCGCGCCCGGCGCAGGAGGTGCCCCCTCCCCCGCATCAACAAGGAAATCATCCAGCACACCGTCGCGGATCATTGCCGCGGCCCGTTTGCCTTGAACTTCGCCCAGTGCAATCACTGTGCCCTTCATGTGTGATCTCCATAAACCGGATAGCCTGCGGCCATCAAAAGATTGGCGGTCTCAGCCACGGGAAGTCCCATGACGGCAGAATAACTGCCTTGTATCCACGGGATAAAGGCCCCTGCGGGCCCCTGAATGCCGTAGCCGCCTGCTTTGCCGCGCCAATCGTCAGAGGCAAGATAGCTGTTCAGTTCGATATCCGAGAGCCGCTTCATCTTCACCGTGGTGACGACATCGGCCTCCCAGATACGGTCTCCATGTGCCACGGCCACCGCCGTGATCACTTTATGACGTCGCCCCGACATGGCCAAAAGAAATTCGGCACATTCCTTTGCATCGACGGGTTTGCCCATGATGCGCCGCCCCAAAGCCACCGTGGTGTCGGCGCAGAGCACGACCTCCCCCGCAGCACGCGGCACGGCCATCGCCTTTTCGCGCGCCATACGGGCACAGTAAGGACGTGGCAACTCGCCTTTGCGCGGGTCTTCGTCGATGTCGGGAGAACGAATGTCGTCGGGGGTAAGGCCAAGCTGCGCCAGAAGTTCCTTCCGGCGCGGGCTGCCTGAACCGAGAATAAGCTTCATGTGGAAGCCAATACCGCTCAGCGGAAGCGGTAGTTGATCCGACCCTTGGTCAGATCGTAGGGGGTCATTTCGACTTGCACTTTGTCGCCAGCGAGAACGCGAATGCGGTTTTTCCGCATTTTACCTGCCGTATGCGCGATGATCGTATGGCCGTTTTCCAGCTCGACCAGGAATGTCGCGTTCGGCAGGAGTTCCTTAACGACACCGGGAAATTCGAGCATTTCTTCCTTGGCCATGGTCACTCCGTAATTGTTTCACCCACCAGTATGCAGGCGCGCTAGTAAATGCGCTTTTCACGGTGCAGATTCAAGGATCATTTAGCGCAAATTCAGCGTTTTGACCGCTTTCTGGGGCGTTTCGCTCTCCGGCCAGTGGGTTTTTACGCTCACAGCCCCCCCTTTTCGGGCTTCGGCGACCGACTCGCCCAGTGTTTCGAGCGTGGCGGTGCTCTGGAAATGTTTGGTGCCGGTGGCCAGAATGCCCGTGGCGGGGAAGGCCCCGTCCGGCGGGCCGAAAATCGCGGCCTGACCGAAATTCACGTCGATCACCTCGCAGTCGGGGACTTCGCCGACAAGCGGGGCCATAGCGACGATCATCTGCCCCTCAAGCGCACGGGCGCGACAGGCGATCTCCACCCGCATCGCGCCGTGTTCGGTATCCGTGCAGGACGGCACCAGAAGGATGTCCGCCCCCGCTTCGGCATAATGGCGCGACAGGCGGGGAAACTCGCTGTCGTAACAGATCAGCCCCGCGACCTTCCCGAACCGTGTCTCGAAGAGCGGCGAAGCCTCCCCTGCCGACAGGTCAATGTCGCGTTCATAGAGCGTGGGCGTGCGCTTGTTGATATAGCCCTCGCCCTCGGGCGCACAAAAGAGGGCGCGGTTGATGATGCTGTCGCCCACGCGGGCAAAACCGGACCCGCCCAGAATCGTCGCACCGGTTTCTGCCACCAGCGTGCGGATGCCGTCGCAATAGCTCTCGAAATGATCCGCACCGCGTGTCATCCAGCCGCGCGCATCCAAATTCACATCACCGTATAAAGCCGCCTCCAAAGCGGCATATTCGGGGAAGACCACCAGAGACTCCCGATCCGCTTCCGCGACAGACAGTGCCGCGCGATAGCGATCCAACCAGTGGTCTGGTGTTTGCGCCCAATCAGGCTGCCACGAAAAAGCAATCAGTTTCACAGTGGTTTTCCCCAGAATTGTAAGGACTTGTCAGAGATTTCCGCCTCATCCACGTCTTTCCACGCAAACCGCGCCACAACGCCCTCAAGGGGCCGGTATCCGCGTTTGCGCCAGAATACATCATGACTGCGTGCGGCTTCGGGACGCAAGGGGTGATTTTCAGGACGGATCACGGAGCAAAAGGCCGAATAGCCCACCCCCAGAGCGCGGGCATGGGCTTCGCGCCCGTCAAAAAACGCATGTCCCGCGCCTTGGCCGCGATATTCCGGCAGGAGCACGGATTCCGCACAATAGAACACGCGCTCCAGCGGCAGGTCGCTGCCGGAGAAAGCTGCGGCGAAGTCTTCCGCGTGATCGGCCAAGGGCGATCCCGTGGCTGCACCGACAAGCGTTGCGCCCTCGAATGCAGCAATCAGCACCGCACGCGCATTGCCGATATAGCTGGCCATATAATCGCGCTCATAGTCCAGCGAGCCGTCATAGAGATAGGGCCAGTCCCGAAACACCGAAATGCGCAAACGGGCCAGATCGTCGAGCGCCGCTTCGATCTCGGCGCCGCGCAGCGTGCGAAAGGTCAACGCCATAAGTCCGCCTTCATAGGTCAGTCTTCATACATCAATCCTCACGCGGCGGTCCGAAACGGGCCTGCATCCGCGTGATAATCTGGTCGCGCGCCTGACGATAGGCGTCGAGCTTGGCCTCGCGGCTCTCCCCGATCCCTGTCGGGTCCATGATCGGCCAGTATTCCACATCAAGGTGGTAATAACGGGTGAGTTCGAGCGCCTGACGTTGCGAAGCCGGCGAGAGCGCAACGATCAGGTCATAGGAGGAAATATCATCACCCCAGTCCTTGAGGTCTTCAAAGGAACGGGCGCGATGGCGATGCAACTCGACCCCCATCTCGTCACAAACCGCAACGGCAAACCCGTCCACATCGAGATCGGAGCGCACGCCTGCAGATTGCACATAGACCTCGCAGCCGTAGAACTTTTTCATCAACCCTTCGGCCATGGGCGAGCGCACCGCGTTATGGTCGCAGCAGAACAGAACCGAATGAGGGAGATCTGCCGCCACGCATTTACCTCCAGTGCAACACGCATATCAGGGTAAACAGACGCCGCGCCGTGTCGATATCCACATCCGCCTTGCCTTCAAGACGTTCCTGCAAGACCCGCGCACCTTCGTTGTGAATACCGCGCCGCGCCATATCGATGGCTTCGATCTGGCTGGGCGGCATTTTCTTGACCGCATCGAAATAGCTTTCACAAATCTGGAAATAGTCTTTCACGACCTGCCGGAACGGTCCGAGAGAAAGGTGGAATTCCGCCGCTTTCTCTCCCGTCTCGGAGGTCAGGTCAAACACCAGCCGCCGTTCGCGGATCGCCAGACCCAGCTTGAACGGTCCCTCCGGCACCGTACGATCCTCGCGTGCAGGCAAGGAAAAGGAATTGTCTTCCAGAAGATCGAAAATCGCGACTTTGCGCTCCTGTTCGATCTCGGGGGTCGGCGGGGCCAGCCCCGTGTCGTCAATCTCGACAGAGATCAGTTTACTCATCACACGCCCCATCCGCACCTGCGTTCAAACGATCCAGCCGCGCCCGCACGGACAGCCCGTGCGCTTCGAGGCTTTCCGAGGTCGCCAGACGCTCCGCCGCCGGACCAATAGCCTTGAGCGCCTCCGGAGACATCTTGGCAAGTGTTGTGCGCTTGAGAAAGTCCAAAACGGACAGACCCGACGAAAACCGTGCCGAGCGCGCCGTGGGCAGAACGTGGTTCGGGCCGCCGACATAGTCCCCGATGGCCTCCGGCGTCCATGCTCCGAGGAAAATTGCCCCCGCGTGATGGATTTTCGCGGAAATCGCATCCGGATCCTCGACACAAAGTTCAAGGTGTTCCGGCGCGAACCGGTCCGACAGCATCGCCGCCTCGTCCAGATCGCGCACGGTGATAACAACGCCGAAATCTGCCCAGCTTTTGCCCGCAATCGCACGGCGCTCCAGCGTCTCCAGCCGTTTCTCGACGGCCTTCACCACGGCAGCACCGAACTCCGCGTCATCGGTGATGAGAATCGATTGGGCGCTCTCGTCATGTTCGGCCTGAGACATCAGGTCCACAGCAATCCAGTCCGGATCATTGTGCTTGTCGGCAATCACCAGAATTTCCGACGGGCCCGCGATCATATCGATCCCCACCTTGCCGAAGACGCGACGCTTGGCAGCGGCGACAAAGGCATTACCCGGTCCGGTGATCTTGTCCACGGGCGCGACCGTCTCTGTCCCGTAGGCCAGCGCGGCAATCGCCTGCGCGCCGCCGATGCGGTAAATCTCGTCCACGCCCGCAATACGCGCCGCCATGAGCACCAGAGGATTGGCCACCCCGTCCGGTGTCGGCACACAGATCGCCAGACGCTCGACGCCCGCGACCTTGGCCGGAATGGCATTCATCAGGACAGACGACGGGTAAGAGGCCAGCCCGCCCGGCACATAAAGCCCCGCCGCAGACACAGCCGTCCAGCGCCAGCCCAGCGTGGCCCCGTCGGGATCGGTCCACATCTGGTTGTCGGGCATCTGACGCACATGATAGGCGCGGATGCGTTGGGCGGCGAGTTCCAGCGCCTCGCGATCCGCCGCAGACACTTGCGCACACAGGGATTCGATCTCACCTTCAGAAAACCGCAAGCCCTGCGCAGTCAGCTCCAGCCGGTCGAATTTCGCGGTCAGTTCCAGCACAGCCGCATCGCCACGACGGCGCACATCCGCGATGATCCCCGCCACGGCCTCGTCCACATCCGGACTATCCTCACGCTTCATGGTCAAAAGCGCAGCAAAGCGGGTCTCGAAATCGGTATCCGTTGTGGACAGGAAATGGGGCATATCGGTCTCCTTGATCCTTTCGCCATACAGCGCCCAAGGGCACCGGACAAGCGCTCAGGCCTCAGTCGTCGTGCGTTGGAATATGTTTGGACGGAGCCACATAGGGCCGTGTCACATCTTTGAGCGTCACGTCCAGCGCCTCGACATCAAGAGCGATCTCTCCATCTCCGGCCAGCGTGATCTCTACCGTGCCCATACCGTCCTCGGCAGGAATAAAGGCGACTGCGAGAATCGACAGGATCATCTCCTTGTCATCCGCAGGCACGCCCGAAGACCGCGCTGCCATCACATCCTCAAAGACCAGCACCGCTTGCACACGTTCAACCGGTCGGCCCCGTTTTTCTGCGGCTTCGACATCTTCCCAACGGAAGCGGTTG
The DNA here is from genome assembly GCF_900114135.1 of Celeribacter halophilus. Classification (GTDB taxonomy): domain Bacteria; phylum Pseudomonadota; class Alphaproteobacteria; order Rhodobacterales; family Rhodobacteraceae; genus Celeribacter; species Celeribacter halophilus. The sequence continues at coordinate 42,958 of NZ_FORY01000002.1, read as the reverse complement.
ACCAGAAGCGCGAAGCGGCGGCGGCTGGCGTCATAAGAGATTTCCCCCATCGGCACGACCGCATCCTGCGCCAGCGCGGAGATCACCGTCAGGTCATCTGCATCCAGCGCCTTGAGAAACAGCGGACGTTCGCCGCCATCTTCGAACTTTGCATCTTCGACCATCAGCTTTTGATCCTTTCGACCTGCGCCCCGATGCCGGATAGTTTGCGCTCGATAAACTCGTAGCCGCGATCAAGGTGATAGACCCGCGAGACCACGGTTTCCCCTTCGGCGGCCAGCCCCGCAAGGATAAGCGATACGGAGGCGCGCAAATCAGTGGCCATCACCGGCGCACCTTTGAGCTGTTCAACACCATGCACCGTGGCATGTCCGCCATGCACTTCGATATTCGCGCCCATACGGATGAGCTCCGGCGCGTGCATGAAGCGGTTTTCGAAAATCGTTTCTTCCAGCACGGATGTGCCCTCCGCCGTGCAGAGCAGAGCCATCATCTGTGCCTGCAAATCGGTCGGGAATCCGGGGAACGGCTCGGTGGTCACATCGACCGCCTGCACCCGCCCGTTCTTGCGTGACACGGTGAGGCCGCGTGCGTTCTCTTCAACCGAGACACCAGCCTGTTCGAGCTTTGCCACAAAACTCTCCACCAAGGACAGCTTGCCGCCCAAACAGGTGACTTCACCACCACAAATCGCAGGGGCCAGCATGAATGTGCCCAGTTCGATCCGGTCGGTGACAACGGGATGGGTCGCGCCGTTCAGCCGGTCCACCCCCTGAATTTCGATCCGCGAGGTCCCTGCCCCTTCGATCTGCGCGCCCATTTTATTGAGGCAATCGGCAAGATCGACGATCTCCGGCTCGCGCGCGGCGTTTTCCAGCACCGAGGTGCCCTTGGCCAGCGATGCTGCCATCAGGAAGTTCTCCGTCGCACCAACAGAGGGAAAGCGCATCTTGTGAACCGCGCCTTTCAGACGCCCCCCCGCAACCTTCGCGTGCAGATAGCCGTCTTTCAACTCGATCTGCGCCCCAAGCGCCTCCAGCGCCGTGGTGTGCAAATCCATCGGACGCGCACCAATGGCACAACCGCCGGGCAGCGACACAACCGCATGTCCCAAACGCGCCAGCAATGGCCCGAGCACAAGGTTCGAGGCCCGCATCTTGCGCACAATTTCGTAGTCGGCCACCGGATTGATCTCACCGTGACACGACATGGCCTGCACCTTGCCCTCCTGCAAAGAGGACACCTCCGCCCCTAATGAGGCCAGAAGCGCCGTCATTGTCTTGATATCCGACAGGCGCGGTGCGTTGGTGAGCGTCAGCGGCTCATCAGACAACAACGTCGCCGGCATCAAGGCCAGACAGGCATTTTTCGCTCCGGCAATCTCGATATCGCCACTCAGAGGCCCATTGCCCCGCACCAGAATTGAATCCATGCCCTTGCCTCACTCGTCTTTATCGGTCTTGTCGATTGCTTTTCGCGCACGCGCCTGTGCCTTGCGTCGCTGAAGATTGGCCTTCAGAGCCGCCTTTAGCCTGTCTTCGCGGGCATTCTCCGGTTTTCCGGGGTTCCGTTTGGGATCAGTCTTGTCTTTCATGGCTCCCCATGTAGCCAAAGCACCGCGCCCCGTCCAGCCTTAGAGGCATGGCACACTAGGGTTTCCCCACGCCACCGCGCACCGGCCAAGACCCGCGCCCGCCCGCTTGGAAACAGGGCGGAAGAAAGAAACTTTGCCCAGATGCAAAATTTTCTCGAAAATCCGCTTGCGCCCCCGCCCGATCACGTCTAATTAGCCGCCCACAGCAACGGTGACACACCAACGCACCCGGCGCTGCTGTAGCTCAGAGGTAGAGCACTCCCTTGGTAAGGGAGAGGTCGAGAGTTCAATTCTCTCCAGCAGCACCACAAAATCCCACAAAAACAGCGACTTACGGAACACAAGATTTTCCGCCCGTCGCAAAATGGCAGAACATGGCAGGAACAAACCCTGCTTTGGCGCGCCATTTGCGTACAAACCCCGCACAGCCCGAGCCGCCCGAGTCGCGTAAGACACGAAAAAACCCCGGTGCGCTGGCGGGCGCAACCGAGGTCAAATCGCTTAGGAAAACGGCTCGTTTTCTGGCCTCAAATTACCGCAAAGCCATTCCGGCGGCAAGCCTTAACAGTAACTTTGTTGGGGAGGTGAGCCATGCATAATGCCGCGACCGTTCACCCGCTGATCTGGCTTAAATTGGCTCTAAGGGCCGATGTAACCGCCACCGCCAAAAATATTGCCTCGGCTATGGCCGTCCAGTTCGCCAACCGTGACACTGGCCTGATCTGCCCTTCTGTGCCGACGCTGGCCGAGTTCCTCGGAATTTCTGAGGCCGCAGTCAAACGCGCAATCAAGGCGCTTTGCCAAGCCCGCTTGCTTCACCGCACCGAAGGCCGAGGGCGGGGCAATCATACCCGCTACAGCCTTCTTATGCCGCGCAATGTCGTGCCCTTCCGCACGTCTAAACCCAAGGTCGAAACTGCCGATGATATGCCCGCAGACACCCCTGAAAAGGGTGCAGAAACGGGCCAGAAAAAAGGGTTCACAAGTGAGCCTTTAAACAGGAATCCGCAGACCGAAAAGGGGTCATTCATGACAAAAAAAGGGGTCACTAGTGAGCTTTCCCGTAATATAACTAAAAATATAACCAATACGCGCACGGATGCGCGCGCGAGGCTCGACAACCCGCCAAGCTCACGGCCAATGGCACACCTGAGGGCGTTTGTGCCTGTCGGATCTGACTTTGAGCGGGAATGGACGCAATGGCTGGAACGCCGTGACCTGCCGAGCCTCTCAGCCTTTGCCGATATCATCCGCCAACACGGCCAAGACGGGTTTGACCTGCCGTGGAAGACACCCCCCAGCGAACACAACGGCACGGCTACGATGATGGCCGAGCGGTTTGTTGCATGGGGTCTGGCCCGCAAGGCGGCCCGTGTTGCCCCGACCTACATCGCGCACAGCGCCACAGCCTAAGAGGATTACCGCATGTCACAGACACCGGACACCACCGAAGCCGAACAAGCCGCGACCGAATTGCGCGCCTTGCGTGATCGACTGCACGCCGATGGGATGCCGCACGCGGCTATCCTCGCAGGGTTTCACGCTGAAATCGTCGCAGCCATGACGGCAACCTATGGGCCACAGGCCACGATTGAACGCATGGTCAACGCCGCTGACAGGCTCGAAGCCCTGCCCGCGCTGGATTTCGTCGCCGCAGTCGTCAGAGGACCGGCAGGGCGGGCCTGATTGCGCTGCGCCGTGGGTCCTTCTGGCGCTGAACGTATGCGGGGGGCGAAGGCGCGACGTGTAAAGCTCCGCAAAAAAATGTAATGGGGTCAAATACCTATGAGAATTGTGCAAGAATTACCGCTAGAAGGTGACGCGCCGGCGCATCGCATTGACGGTGCGGGCCTTTGCGCCTTGCTCGGGGTCACACCCGCAGTTCTCACAGAGCTTAAACGCAAGGGCATTGCGGTGCATTGTGGCCGCGACGCATGGGACCTCACAGCAACCGTGTCGGGCTATTGCGCGCACCTGAGGGGCACCGCCTCAGGCCGGGGCGGTGAAGAACACGTCACCACGTTAACAGCCCAGAGGGCTCGCCTCGCGAAGGAACAGGCCGACGCTCAGGCGCTCAAGAACGCCAAGGCGCGCGGTGAGTTGATCGAAGCCGACGCCGTGACTCGGGAATGGGCTGACGTGCTCAGGGGCGTTCGTTCGCGGGTTCTGGCCGTGTCCTCAAAGATCCGGCAACGGCTGGGGCACCTGACCTCGGAGGACGTGGCCGAGCTTGACGCGCTTCTCAGAGAGGCTTTGACCGAAGCCGCACAGGAAGGGGCAGAGCATGGCACTGATTGACCAGATCCGCCGAGAGGCGCTCAAAGCGTTGATCCCGCCGCAAAGGCTACGCCTGTCTGAATGGGTAGAGTCGGAAATCCGCTTGCCCGAGGGCGTGAGTGCGCAGCCGGGGCCGGTGGAGCTTTGGCCTTTCCAGAAAGAGATTGCGGACTGCATGGGTGATCCGCGTTATGAGCGGGTCACTGTCGTGAAATCCGTGCGCATTGGCTATTCGATGCTCTTGGCGTCAACCGTCGCTTCTTTTGTCTCGAATGATCCCGCGCCGATCCTTGCCCTATTGCCGACCGAGGCCGACGCGCGGGATTTCGTGGTATCCGACCTTGAGCCGACATTCTCCGCCTCGCCTATGGTGGCGTCTGCCCTATCCGAAGAACAGGACGAAGCGGGGCGCAATACGCTTCTAAGCCGCCGCTTTCCGGGCGGTTCGCTCAAGGTGGTGGCCGCCAAGTCTCCCCGCAACCTGCGCCGCCATAACGTGCGCGTGCTGGTGATCGATGAAGCCGACGCGATGGAACAAACGCAGGAAGGTAGCCCGATCACGCTGGCCGAGCGCCGCACCCTGTCTTTCCCTGATCGTCGGATCATCATGGGAAGCACACCGACCTTTGAAGAAACAAGCCACGTTATACGCGCCTACGGCAAAAGTGACGCCCGCGTGTTCGAGGTGCCTTGCCCCGAGTGTGGCACCTTCACGGAAATTCAATGGCGCAACATCGAATGGGACGAAGGGCAACCAGAAACGGCATATTTCCGGTGCCCGCATTGCGCCGCGCGGATCGAAGAACGGCATAAAGCTGAAATTGTGCAAAAAGGCGCTTGGCGGGCCACACGGCCCGAGGTGCGCGGGCACGCGGGCTTTAAACTGAACGCGCTTGTGTCACCACACGCCAATGCCTCATGGGGCAAGCTGGCCACCGAGTTCCTGAGTGCCAAGGATGATCCGACGCTTTTGCAAGTGTTCGTGAATACGATTCTGGGCGAAGGATGGAAAGGCGAAGGCGACGAATTGGCCGAGGACGAGCTTGCCGCCCGTGCCGAGGCTTGCGGGCTTGACCAGATACCCGAGGACGTTCTTGCGCTCACTGTCGGAATAGACACGCAGCACGACCGACTAGAGGCCACGTTTTGCGGCTGGACCGAAGCTGGGGGCATGGTGGTGCTCGGGCATAAAATCCTTTGGGGCAGCTATGAGGACGAAAGCCTTTGGCGTGATCTGGATGATCTGCTGCGCACCCGCTTTGCCCATGCGCTCGGGGGCAAGCTGGCCGTGGATGCCGCCTGTATCGATGCAGGCGACGGCGCGTCTATGAAAGAGGTTATGGCCTTTGCAACGCCAAGACTCCGCCGCAAGATTGTGCCGATCAAGGGCATGGCCGGAAACCGCCCTATCCTTGAGCGGGGCGGCAAAACAAAAACCGGCGGCAGGATTTGGATTTGCGGTGTTGATACCGTCAAAACCCAGCTATTCGGGCGCGTCATGTCACCCTCAGCCGTGCGCTTCTCTGATGATCTGCCCCGAGCATGGTTTGAGCAATTGGCCTCAGAGCGCGCCGTGGTGCGCTACCGCAAGGGCCAACCCGTGCGCAGTTTTGAGCGCGTGCCCGGACGCCGTGCCGAGGCGCTGGATTGCACGGTGTATGCAATCGCCGCGCGGCAGATTGTGAATTTCGACGCCGACCGCCGCCGTGCCGAGCTTGCGCGGCCCGAGCTTGTCGCCAAGCCGCGCAAACCAGTGCTTAAATCAAGCTGGATTGGGCGTTAATCAATTTCTCGGTTTAGTATCCTCTAGAACCGAACCTGAACTTTTTTAGCCGACGCTTTGGGGATTTCTCTCACTACCAAATTTACATCGGGTCGGTCGTCTCCGCTTTCTTTTTCATAAAGAAAAATACGTTCAGTGACTTCGTACGGCCCCTTAACTCCAAAAAATACTGTTTCACCCTTTTGAGGCAAAACAGTACTTGAAAATTCCCATTTTTGAATAGTTTCGCCGTTGTGCTTTTCGCTTGCTACAATTCGCATTGCTTTTCCTTTCGAAAAAAAACGTGGTTCCCTTATAGAGCTTTTTGCGCATCAAATAAACGAGACGGAATACAAAGCTATAGCTTACAAACGCATTCGGTGACGCCAAACCATATTAAGGTATTCTTGCGATAGTATCGAAAGATAGTGACTATTGGCTGAACTACCACAGCACCGAAATCACTCTTAAAATAAACTATAGGTAGCTTAACAACCATCTACCAAAAAAATTGACAGCAGAGACTGCTAGGACAAACACCCCAGCCCAAATCAGGATTTTCAACTGTTCTTTGCGTTGTTCTCTGGATAATGGACGGTTCCCGCCTACCCCCGCTCTTTTATGGAAAGGTAGACCCTTATTCTCTTCTTCAATCTGGCGGTAAAACTCATCCTCGTGATCCAACCGTTCATTTCTATCGCGAATCTTCTCTCTAATGCCCATTGGTCACTCCTGAAAATCTTAAGCAGCAAAAATCAGCCTACAATATATGTATCATCATGGCGAAAAACACAAAAAAATCGCCTTTCAAAACCTGCGCCAAGCTGCACGGAAAATGCGCCAACCTGCACAAACCTGCACGGCAAATGCATAAAGATACAAGGTAAGGAATTTTCCATAAACTATTGTATTAAAAAGATTTATTGACTCATCTTTTGCGCTGATTGCATCTTATCTGCAAGTGATAACACAGATAGGTGTCAGGGCATGTATGCAACGAGAATTGAGCGGAAACTGAACGCCGCGACCATCGCCGCTTTCGGTGGCCCGTCGCGTGCAAGTCAAAGGCAATTTCGTATCGCCGGTATTATGCCGCCGGTCGAAACCAAGCCGCCTCACCCCGCCATGCACGGCTTTCGTGAGTTCTGCCAGATGTTACTTATGGGCAAGGTTTTGGCGTGCGGCATGTCCCGCAAAGGTGCGCGCGATCTGGCCGAGCTTTGTGTGTGGCCGTTGGAACATCGCCTTGAGGCTTTGCCGGGGGTCACAGAGGTGCCGGGGCACGATCTGACTGCCGAGCAAATGCACGCCGTGCGGGAATCTGTCGGGCGTGCGGATCTCGGTCCTCGCTACTGCTACTTTGTATTGCCTGAGGTCGATGCGCCCGAAGTCTCCGCCCATCTTTTTAACGATCTGGCGAACATGCCGAAGGTGAGCACAACCGGCCTTTTGATTGACTTCCAACAAATGGCTGAGGACACCGCCGCGTTGATTGACGGGCCTTTGATTTCTTACCGCCTGTCAGAGTGCGAAGAATGAACCTCAAAGCCCGCATATCCGGCCTTTTCAAGCGCCAGATCGAAGCCGGGGGTGGTGGCTGGCGCTGGCAGGGTGCGCCCATGTTGGCCGCGCCTCAGGCGTCAACTCTGGCCGCGCGTGGTCCCGCCAAGGCCCGCGCCTCTGCGCTGTCCGTGAACAATCCGATTGCAGCCCGCGCCGTGGAAGCATGGTGCGCGTCCCTTGTGGGGCGTGGCTGGCAAGCCCAAAGCCAACACCCCGACCGCAGCACCGCCCGAGACCTTAACGCCGCTTTTGAGGCGCTTATAGGGCCATATCTGCCCATGATTGCCCGCGCCGTGGTGCGCGATGGTGAATCATTTGTTCGACTGCACCCGCGTGTGGACGGGTTCAAAATCACAGTTCTCCCCGCCGACCAGATCGACCCGAGCTTGTCCCGCGACCTTGGCAACGGTGCGCGCATTGTGGCCGGAATTGAATTTGATGCCGAGGACACCGTGACCGCCTATCACGTTCTCAGGGATGCCCCCGGCGCGCCATTTGCGGCCTATGGGGAAACGCTCCGCATTTCCGCAAGTGAAATCCTGCATGTGTTCGACCCGATTTTTCCGGGTCAAGCGCGCGGAATATCTTGGCTGTCTCCGGTGCTTTTGAAGCTGGCAGATTTCGACGGGGCAAGTGACGCTTTGCTCATGAACCTGCGCACGCAATCTCTATTCTCGGCCTTTATCACCGATCCCGAAGGCGGCAACGCTGGATTTGACGGTGAGACCGGCGAAGGCGGAGAGGTCAATCTGGCACTTGAACCGGGTGCAACCCGCATTTTGCCGCCCGGTGCTGACGTGAAATTTGCGCAACCGGGCAGCGGCCTTTCCGATCAGGTGGCTTTCCTGAAGCAGCAACTGCATGAAATCGCCACGGGCCTCGGCCTGACCTATGCGCAGCTTTCCGGCGATCTGTCGCAAACGTCCTATTCATCGTCCCGCGTGGGAATTTTGGAGCACCGACGCCGCGCCGAAATGTTACAGCGCCAATTGATCGAGGGGCAGCTTTTGCGCCCACTCTGGCGCGCGTGGATCAATCACCGCGCTTTGTTGGGCGAAATCCCGAGCAATGCCCTCTCCGATCATCACGCCGTGCGCTTTGTGCGCCCCGGATGGGAGACCATCGACCCGCTTAAAGAGATCAATGCCGAAATCGCCGCGATCGATGCAGGGCTAAAGAGCCGCGCCGAAGTTATCGCAGCCCGTGGCCGAGATGTGGCCGAAGTGGACGAAGAACGCGCGGCCCATCCGGCAATCACAGACGAAGGAAAGCCCGCATGATTCACCTCCGCGCCCTCTCCCCGAAACCTTCCACGCTCAACGCTGAGGCCCGCACAGTCGAGGCCATTGTATCGACCGGAGCCGATGCGCCACGACCGGGCTTTATTGAGCGGCTGAACCTCAAAGGGGCTGACCTGTCACGCCTCATTGGTGGGCCGGTATTGGACGGGCACCAAAACCAAAGCACGCGCGACCAATTGGGCGTGATCGAAGCCGCAGAGGTGCGGCCAGAAGGGCTTTGGGCCCGCATTAAGTTCCGTAGCAATGAAGCCGCCCGCGCCGTAGTGCGCGATATTGCAGACGGCACCCTGCGCGGCCTGAGCGTCGGATACAGCGTGCAGAAATGGCGTGAAACAACCGAGGGCGGGCAAACGGTCCGCACCGCAGAGAAATGGACGCCGGTTGAGGTCTCAATTGTGCCGATTCCGGCAGATCCTGCCGCACACTTTAGAAACGGAGAATACACCATGCCCAACAACGAAACCCAGAGCACGGTTGAAACGACAACCGAAACCGCAACCCGCGCCGATGCAAACCGAGAGATCCGCAGCCTTGCCACACTCGCAAACCTCGGAGCCGAGTGGGCAAACGCTCAGATCGATGCAGAGGCGACCGTTGAGGCCGCGCGTGCCGCAGCCTTTGAGGCAATGGCGCAACGGCAAAATGAGACCCGCACCCGCAGCGCCCGCGTTGAAATCGGCACGGATCACACGGCGCCGGATGTTGTCGCAACACGGGCCGGTGAAGCCTTGTTTGCCCGCGCAAATCCGACCCATGAGATTTCCGCCGCCGCCCGTCAATATGCGGGGCTCACCATCCCCGACCTGGCGCGCGATTGTCTCCGTCGCAGCGGGATTTCCACGACCGGCGCAACCGTTGACACGCTGGTGACGCGGGCTTTGCATACAACCTCTGATTTCCCGTTGATTCTGGGCGATGCCGTGAACCGTGAATTGCGCAAAGCCTATCAGGCCGCACCCTCGGGCATTAAGCAAATCGCACGCCAAACCACGGCCCGCGATTTCCGCGCGAAATCCGCCGTGATGCTGGGCGAAGGCCCCGAGCTTGAGAAAGTAAACGAGGGCGGTGAATACAAATATGGAACGATTGCCGAAGGGGCCGAAAGCTACAAAGTCGAGACCTTTGGCAAAATCTTCTCTATCAGCCGCCAAGCCCTGATTAACGATGATCTCGGAGCCTTCACCCGCGTGCCCGCGATGCTGGGCCAAGCCGCCGCAGCTTTCGAGGCCAAGACGCTGGCCGGATTGATCGAAGCCAACCCAACTATGTCAGACGGCAATGCAGTCTTTTCCGAGGCACATGCCAACGTGACCGAGGGCAGCGTTGTCGGAAAGCTGGGCCTCTCCGCCGCGCGCCTTCTCTTGCGCAATCAAACGGGCCTCGGGGGCGGCAAGATCAACGCCACACCGCGCTTTGTCCTTGTCTCCCCTGAGCGTGAGACAGAGGCCGAGCAGGCGCTTGCAGAGATCACCGCGACCACCACAGACGCGGCCAACCCCTTTGCCGGTCTCGGCCTTATCGTGGACGGATATTTGAGCGAGAGTTCGCCGTGGTATATGGCCGCCGATCCTGCCGTGATCGACACCGTCGAGTATGCCTATCTCGAAGGTGCGCCCGGTCCGCAGATCGAAAGCAAAGCCGGGTTCGAGGTCGATGGAATGAGCATCAAGGTGCGTTTGGACTTTGGGGCCGGTTGGGTGGACCATCGCGGCATGGTGAAAAACCCCGGCGCTGAGAGTTCGGAATGATTGCCGCCGATGAATTAAAGACCATGCGCGATGCCCTGTTAAGGGCACGCGCGACCGGCACCCGATCCGTGGAATATGACGGGCACAAGATCACCTATGCCACGGACTCGGAAATGGCGGCAGCTTTGGCCGACCTTGAACGCCGGATTGCAATTGCGTCCCGCACGCCGTCCCGTGCGGTGCGCCTCATACCTTCTAAGGGGGTGTGAGACGGCAGGTGCCGCCGCGCCTCGGCAGGCAAATGGCACCCCGTTAGTCATGAGTGGGCAAACCATGACAGGGCACGGCGGCAGTATCGACCTTCTGGCCGCGCGGTGCCCGTTTCTGTTTCGATTCGTGGAATGGTTTTGGGCCATGATATTTCAAAGGCGGCATGAAGCGCGTTTAGACGTGGTTTAGTCGGCTTTGAACGTGGCTTGCACGGCAATTTTTTGCACGACAAAACAGGCTGTTAAGCGGATACTTAATTAACAGATACAGTAACTTAACAGGCCGACAAATGCCAGAACAACCGTTGATCCCGAAAACACCGGAAGAGGTCGCAGAGGAATGGCGCGCCTCCCCGCGCCGGATACGCAGCAAGGCCCGCGAGATCCACGCCTTTGCGCTTATTGGCAACAAAATGAGACTTTTCCCAAAGCATGTTGAGGCTTTGGCAAAGGCGTTCGAGGTGTAGGGCAATGGAACAAACCGGAAGCCGTATTCTTGATTACGGGCGCACACCTCAGGAATGGGAAAGCTATTTTTCGCAACGCGGCATTTCAATTAAGGCCGATACGATCCGCAAAAAAGCAAACGAAATGGGTGCGCGCCACAAACTTTTCGGGCAAGTTCTTATCACTGGCGAACAAATGGACCAGATTGCGGAGGACGTTGAGAAATGCCGCTCAAACCATACAAACGAGGAAGCGTCTATTGGGCGCAAGGACGTGTCGAATATAACGGACGGCCTATCACAAAATACATCCGAAAAAGCACTGGCTCACCTACAGAAAGCGGCGCGTGGGACTTCATCAAAGCGTTCGAGGAAGCCGCGCGCCGTCGTTACGTCGTTGGAGACGAAGCATCGGAAGTAGTCACGTTTGAAATGGCGGTTCTCAAATACAAGCCCAAACCGGCAGATGCGAAATTTCTTGCGCGTATCCTCAAGGAAAAGCCGTGGGTCGGAAAAAAAGACATTCGGACAATCACCGGGCGTTTTATCAAGAACCTCGGCCTTGAGCTGATGCCAGACGCAGCCACAGATACCGTATGGCGGCAGGTGGTTACACCCATGCGCGCCGTGATTAACAACATGCACGACCTCGGCAAAGGCCCGCACCTCAAGGTGAAAGCCTTTACCGAGCGCGAGCGCATTGCCCGCGACATAGAGCGAGGCAAGCAAAGCCGCCGTCCGCGCGGATACAGCACAGCCGAGTGGATGGACAAGTTTTGCGCCGTGGCCGATCCATACAACGCCGCATTGGCGCTATTCATGCGCGAAACCGCCGCGCGCATAGATCAAGCCGTTTCACTCCGCCCTAAGGATCTGGACCTTGCCAACCGCCGTGTGCGCCTCAAGGCTCAAAAGGGGCACCCTGAGCAATGGGTCACGATCTCAGAGGAAATGATGGTGACGCTGGCCAACCTTCACCCAAAGCAACCCAAGAACCGCAACACGGGCGAACGCTTGGAGCCGCGCGTGTTCGGATATGCCACGAAAACGGGTTACGTCAAACGCTGGCAAAGAATCTGCAAAGAGGCAGGAATAGAATCACTGACCGCACACGAAGTGGGGCGGCACGGATTCGCCACCGAGCTTTTGGTAAAACAAGGCCGAGATCCTGTCACAGTCGCAAAGGCTGGCCGGTGGAGTTCGCCGCAGTTGGTGCTGTCTACATATAGTCACGCTGACGATTCAGAGGACGAAATCAGACGTTCATTCTACACAAATCGGGAACACCCTGATACAGTGAAAACATCTAACTACTAGTAACCTATAGAGGAAAATGAAAATGCATACGGTCTTGGTAAGGGAGAGGTCGAGAGTTCAATTCTCTCCAGCAGCACCATAAATTCCCCTTATTTCTCAAATACTTCAGAGAAAACAGGCCTTTAATGAGGTTGGCGTGCGAACAAAGGTGTGACACATGGCTTTTGCTATGCCCCATCCCGTCCTACGAAAAAAGTGGTGTCTCGATCTTCGCAATCCTGCGGGTGTGGTAAAGACTGGCCCCATTGATCTTGGTCGAGAGTTCTGAAACGCTGAGGCTCCAAATATAGCGATGAGATGAGTGATTGCTGGCTATGAGGCCCGGCCCTAAAAAGTTGGCGGAGTATTCACCCATAGAATGCGGGTCGTGCCGTCGAAAGTATTCCGGTACCGATGTGGAAGCGCAGAAGCGAAGTAGAAAGAGTCGCCCTGCACCAACGGAATAACCTCACCGTTCACGCAAAGTTCGGCAGCCCCCTCGAGAACATACCCGATTTCTTCGCCATCATGACGAATGTCTCCGCCACTGTCCGCTCCGGGTTCGAGAGTGTGAATATTCGCATCAAGCATTGTGCCTGCATAAGTCGGGGAGAGGCGCTCAATGTAGATAGCCGGTTGGTCACTTTGCCGCCTCACCACGACCGAAGGCCGTTCTCCGTGGCGATAGAGGCTGACATCCTGACCGCCCGCCTCCCTGAACAGTTGTAAAATAGACGTGCCCAGAGCCGCCGTAATCTGATGTAGTGTTTTAAGAGACGGAGATGCCTGTTCTGTTTCGATTTTTGAGAGCATGGAAAGCGAACAGCCCGCCCGGTCAGCCAGCTGTTTGAGCGTAAGGCCTTTATTTTGACGCTCCGCACGCAACCGTGCCCCGAGGTCCTGAATCGGCATTTGTCCTTGATCAGAGTCTTCCATGACTGGCCTTCGATCTTCAGCGGTTTCTTGGTTTTCTGTATGAACAATATGGGGCGGTTTGCAATCCGGCATAAAGTCGTTCTTCTCCAATGGGCATTTGAATGACAAAAGGGTGATTAATCGCCCATATTTTCACCAAAATAAAAATATCTCTCAATTAATTGGAAATTTTCCAACTAATTTGAATGTGGTTCAAATTTTTTCTCCATACAGACACATGAAACGTATCAGTTGGCACCTTTTAGCCTACTGCAACCTTATAGAATGAAAAGTGGGAAAACTGTCATGACACACTCCGGAAACCGGCGCACACTCATCTCCGCTGCGCTTGCAGCCTCTCTTTCCCTAAGCTTCGCAAACGGGGCACTGGCCAAGGACACCGTAAAGGTCGGCTTCATCGGCCCGCTCACCGGCGGGGTCTCCAGCATTGGACTTGGCGGCCGCAACTCTGCCGAACTTGCTGTCGCGCTGCGCAATCAAGACCCGGATGCCAAATACGAATATGAACTGGAAGTTCTGGACGATGAATGCAAACCCAACGTCGGCGTGCAAGTCGCCACAAAGCTCGCCGCAAGCCGCGATGTTCTTGGTGCTGTGACACACTATTGTTCTTCTGTCGCCATGGGGGCCGTTGATATCTATCACAAGTTCAACTTGCCTGTGATTGTCTGGGGGGCTGTGCTGCCCGACATTACCTACGGGAACGACTATACCGAAGTGCACCGTATCAACGGGACCATGATCAACCAGAACGAAGCTGCTGCCAAGTTCATGACCGATCAAGGATATAAAACCTGGGCCATCATTCATGACACAACGGACTATGGCAAAGGTCACAACGAATATTTCTCCAAATATCTGACCGAAAATGGCGGCGAGATTCTTGGCACATTCGGCGTGACTTCGGATCAACAGGATTTCACGGCTGAGCTCACCAAAATCAAACAGATGAACCCCGAAGTGGTTTATTTCGGTGGCCTGACCCCTCTTGCCGTTCGCATCCGTCAACAAATGGACAAACTGGGCATCGAGGCTCAATTCCAAGGTGCATCCGGTCTCAAATCTGAATCCTACTTCACCGGTTTGAGTGGCGATCTGGCTGAAGGCACCGTCACCTTCCTTGAAGGCGCACCGGCTGAAAAACTTCCGGGCGGTGAATACTTCATGGCCGAATATGAAAAAGAAGGATATGGCGAGTCATTCGAAGCCTACGGGCCTTTCTCCTTCGCGGCTATGAACCTGCTCATGGATGCCATTGAAGAAGTCGGTGCGGATCGTAAAAAGGTGACAGAATATCTTGCAGATGTGCAGGAGCACGCCTCCATCACCGGTCCTGTCACATTTGACGAACACGGCCAGAACACCGTTGCCCTGATTACGCCATATGTTGCTCAGGACGGTGAATGGGTTGTCTGGTCAGATAGCGCATATGCCGATGGCACGCGCACACTGACAGGCAAGTAATTCATAGGAACTTATCGGGGCGGGCCGCACATTGCAGCCTGCCCTCTTCTCTTGTTGGAGGTACCCGATGGATATCGGTCTCTTTGGTCAGTATCTGGCCAACGGTGTCATGTTAGGAACAATGTACGCCCTCGTGGCTGTCGGTTTCACACTATTTTTCGGTGTGCTTGATGTGATTAAGTTTTCCCATGGCGACGTCCTTATGCTGGGCTCGTTCACGGGATTTACAGTTTATATCGGTCTCTTGTCTCTCGGGATCGAAAACCCTTGGGTCATGATTGCCGCAATTCTGGTGGTGTCCATTATCACCACTGCCGCTCTTGGCGCGATCATCGCACGTTACTTGGTGTTGCCGTTAAAGTCGGCGCCGCCCCTCAACATTCTTCTCATCACCCTCATGCTCGGAACAGCCATTCGCGAGGCTGTGCGGTTGTTCTACCCCGACGGGTCCAACCCCAAAGCCTTCCCCGCCCTGTTGCCTACAGCTTCGGTTGACTTGGGTGGTTTTGCGTTACGCGCAGACAGTGTCATCCTTGTCGCCGCAGGCATTGCCGTGATTATCGGATTGAATCTGGTGATCAACCGGACCCGTTTGGGCCTCGCAATCCGTGCGGTCGCACAGGATGAGGAGACCGCAAAAATCATGGGCATCAATTACACGATGATTGTGCTGGTCACCTTTGCAATTGGCTCGGGTGCTGCGGCTTTTGCCGGAATCATGAATGGCCTTTACTACAATGAGGTCAATTTCGGCATGGGGTTGTTGTTGGGCCTCATCGGGTTTTGCGCCGCCATCATCGGTGGTCTGGGCAATATCTACGGTGCGATTTTGGGGGGCTTCCTCTTCGCAGGCCTGCAAACCATTGGCGCCGTCGCATTGCCTTTTGCCAGTGCATACAAGGACGTCTTCGCCTTTGGTGTGGTCATTGCGCTGATGGCCTGGAAACCAACCGGGCTGATTGCCGAACGCAGCAGCGACCGAGTTTAAGGGCTTTTGACATGCAAAACAAAACAATACCTGACACACGCTGGATGGGCCTTCCGCATTTGGCCGTTGGTCTCATCGTTATCGCCGCCATCGCACTCTTCGGGTGGCAATTCCTGTTGGCCGACTCTGAAATCGCCGTGCTCGGCATGGTCGCACTCGCGGCTATGGCGGCGTTCGGCGTGGGCAAAACCGGTCTGAACAAGAGCATGTCTGCGGCCATGCGCAACCATGGGCGCAGCATGAACATTGCTATTCTCCTGGCTTTGGTCTGTGTGATCTTTTTGCTAGGCGGGGAACATTTCCCGCTGTTAATGCTGACCACGACGCTGCTCTACATGACTGTCGCCTTCGGGTTGAACGCACAGTTTGGCTTGACCGGTATGGTCAATTTCGCAGGCGCTTCCTTCTTCGGCGTCGGCGCCTATACCGCCGCAGTTCTGACCAATCACAGCGCCCTGCCCCCCATCCTCATTCTGGTCGCAGGCGGCGTCTTCTCCGCATTGATCGGATGCTTGTTGATCGTGCCCGTTGTGCGCACCGCCGGTCACTACTCTGCCGTGGTGACCATCGCGTTCAGCGTCATGTTCAAGACATTTCTCGAGGTCAATGATGTGCTTGGTGGCCCACAAGGCCTGATGGTCGGCCCCATGAAAACCTTTGGCTGGGATTTCAACTCAAGCCCTTTGCTAATGGGCATGGAACTGTCCTTCTACGTCAACTACGCCCTTCTCGGCGCAGGACTGGCCGCGCTTGCGTTCATGTTCGTGCAACGGCTTGAGCGTTCATGGATTGGTCTCACCCTCGACAGCGTCCGTCTGGATGAAACCGCATCTGCCTGCTTTGGCTTGAACGTGGTTCGCGCCAAAGTTCTGGCGTTTACATTCGGCAATATTCTCATCGGTATAGCCGGCGCACTTTACGGCATGATGATCAGCTTCATCGCCCCCAATAGCTTCAGCTTTTCCGACAGCCTCTTGATGGTCGCGATCGTTCTTCTCGGCGGATTGGGAAGTCTTTGGGGCACAGCCCTCGCAGCCGTCATCGTCGTTCTTTTGCCCGAGAAACTGCAAATCCTTCAGGAGTATCGCTTCTTGCTCTTCTCCGTCGTTGTGATCCTCATGCTTCTCTTCCGGCCTGAAGGCTTGATGCCCCGCAAAGTCCGCAGCTACTTCCCGAACTGGAGGCCTGAACAATGAGCGAAGTGCTTCTCGAATTTAAGAACCTTGGTAAAAACTTCGGGGGTGTACGCGCTCTCGACGGGTTCGACATGCAAGTCAAACGCGGCGAAATCATCGGACTGATCGGCCCGAACGGGTCCGGCAAAACCACCAGCTTCAACCTGATGACAGGCATCTATGCCCCAAGTCAGGGGGAAGTGCATTTTGACGGGGCCGACATTACCGGCATGAGTGCGCGCAAGGTGTATGAGGCCGGCATTGCAAGGACATTCCAACGCTCGCGCCTGTGCCTGCCCTTGTCGATCTTTGACAACATCATGATCGGCAACCACGCACGGCTGAATACCGGCCTGTGGTTCAACCTGTTCCAACGTCGCGCCCTCCGTGGCCAAGTCGAAGAGTTTTACACGCAAGCGCGGGACCTCGTGGCTGGCTTCTCCGAAGATCTGGCGGGCCGGATGTTCGATCCAGTCGGCTCTCTTCCCATGATCGAGCGCCGCCGGATCGAAATTTGCCGTGCATTGATCTCCAAACCCAAGTTGCTGTTGCTGGACGAACCTTCCGCAGGGATGACACATGACGAAACCGCCCAGATGATGGATGATATTCTGGCCGTGCGTGACCGCATGGGGGGACTGTCGATCATCATTATTGAACATGAAATGGGCGTGATCGAGCGTTTGTGCGACCAATGTGTCGTGCTCAGCTATGGCCGGAAGATCAGCGAAGGCAGCTATGCGCATATCGCTGCCGATCCGGAAGTCCAAAGCGCATATCTGGGGATGGATTGATACAATGAGTTCTATCAAAATAGAAAATGTCTTCACCGCCTATGACAAGGCGGATGTCCTCATGGATGTCTCGCTTGAGGTGTTCTCCGGCAAGATCACCTGTTTGCTCGGCTCGAACGGAGCTGGCAAGTCGACATTGATCCGCTCCATCCTCGGACTGACACCTCCACGATACGGTCGTATCCTCGTAGACGACAAAGACATCACAGGCACCGCAACCCACAAAGTCGTCGCGGAAGGGATCGCATGTATCCCCGAAGGCCGGAAAATGTTTCCGAAACTCACTGTGACAGAGAACCTCCGTCTCGGCGCGTTTCAGGTTACGGACGAAAGCCTCATTCGCGAGCGGCTGGATACTGTCTTCACCACATTCCCTCGACTTGCGGAACGGCGGGACCAGCTTGCCGGCACGATGTCCGGAGGCGAGCAAGCCATGGTGTCGATTGGCCGCGGCTTGATGGGAGGGCCGCGTATCCTGTTGATCGACGAACCGTCTCTGGGTCTGTCTCCGCTTTATGTCAAAGAAAACTTCAAGATCATCGAGGGGATCCGTGACAGCGGCATCACAGTGTTTCTGGTGGAGCAAAACGTGCGCCAAACACTTGCAATTGCGGATTATGGCTACGTTTTGTCGGGTGGCCGTGTGGTCGCTCAGGGCACGGCTGATGCACTAAAGGAAGACGAGGAAGTTTATGCAGCCTATTTCGGATAAGCTCGGCGAACAGCAACATAATATGGATGTTATTGAATTGACCCGACGACTGGTTCAATTCGACACGGTCAACCCGCCCGGAAACGAACGCGCTTGCGCGCTGGAACTTCAGACTCTTCTTGCGGCGGCAGGATTTGAAACATCCCTCACCGACATGGGAGAGGGCCGCGCCAATTTGTTCGCATATCTTGGAGATGGTTCCGGCGCGCCTCTGGGGTTCACCGGCCACCTCGACACCGTGCCTTTGGGAGCACAGGATTGGCAGCACGATCCCTTTGTCGGCATCATTGAAGACGGGCGGCTCTATGGGCGCGGCACAACCGACATGAAAGGCGGCGTGGCGGCATTTGTCATCGCCAGCCTGAAACAGGCCGACATATTGCGAAACGGCCCTGGAGTTGTTTTATTAATCACAGCGGGCGAAGAAACCGGCTCTGACGGGGCCAAAGCCATGGTCGCGCAAGGTGTGCCCCATATCCCCGGCGCATTGGTTGTGGCCGAACCCACATCAAACCGACCGCTTGCCGGACATAAAGGGGCCTTGTGGCTGCGCGTAATCACCGAAGGTAAAACTGCGCACGGGTCCATGCCTGAACAAGGCGTGAATGCCGTCGTCATCGCCTCCCGTGTCATCCAGAAACTCGTTGCCTTTGATTTTCAAATTCCGCCCCATGCCGACATGGGCGCGCCGACATTGAATATCGGGACAATCTCCGGTGGGCTGAACCTGAATTCCGTGCCGGATCGCGCCGAGATCGGTGTGGATATTCGCAGCGTGAGCGGACAGAAACACGAAGACCTGCGCACAGCTTTGACTGATCTTTTGGGGGCTGATGCCCGTATCGAACCCATCATCGACCTGCCGCCTGTTTGGACCGACCCTGATCACCCTTGGCTCGGGCAGGTCTGTGAAACGGTTGCGAAAGTGACCGGAGACACACACACGCTTGGATGCGTCAGCTATTTCACCGATGCTTCCATTTTCACCCCTGCTTTCGACACCCTGCCAACGGTTGTTTTGGGACCAGGAGAACCGACCGTGGCGCATATGACCGATGAATATTGTGAGGTCAAAAAGCTGCAAGACTCGGTTGAGATTTACGCCGCACTCATACGGCGCTGGAACACCTCGGACACACGATCATGACCAGCATTCCTCAAACCGCGCTTGAAGTCCTCGCAGCATTTGACGCGGAAACGCTAACGCCGGAAGTCTATCTGGACGCCCTTTTGGACCATTGCGCACAAACCGAACCCGATGTGCGCGCATGGAGCCATCTCGACCCAAGCGCCGCAAGACGCGAGCTTGCGCAGGCGCAAAGAACGGGCACATTGCGCGGTTTGCCTCTGGGCGTGAAAGACCTCTTTCATGTCACATCCATGCCGCGCGGCTGTGGCTCTCCGATCTATACAGGATATGTGTCAAGCGTGGATGCCTCTGTTGTGGCCTTGGCCCGACTTGCAGGCGCATATGTCATGGGCAAAACCGAGACCACCGAATTTGCCACATACAAGCCCGCCCCGACTCGTAACCCGACATCTTTGGCGCACACCCCGGGCGGCTCCTCCAGCGGGTCGGCCGCCGCCGTCGCTGCAGGTATGGTGCCATTGGCATTCGGATCACAAACGGCAGGGTCTGTCATCCGTCCAGCAGCCTATTGTGGCGTTGTAGGCTACAAACCCAGTTTCGACCTAATTGACACGTCCGGCGTCAAAGGACTGTCTCGTAGCTTTGATACCATTGGCGTCTTCGCCCGCAGCGTCCCCGATGCGGCTCTTTTGGTGGAATCTGTAACTGGACAGCCCTTTTTAGAAGCAACACAGAACGTCTCGCCCCCCTCCATGTTAGGCCTGTGCCAATCTCCTGCATGGGATGAAATCGAACCGGAGATGCAAAGCGCATGGGATCACCTGTGTGCCCGCCTTCAAACCAAGACCACCACCCGAGACATTGTTCTCCCCTCGCCTTATGCAGACGCTTTACAAGCGCATCCCATGATTATGGCGCAAGAAGCATTTCAGGCATTGGCCTATGAATGGCAGGCTCACCGCGACCATCTAAGCCCCGCTTTGCGCGATATGCTGGCCAACGGACAAGCCCGCACAGGCACCGCACACAATGATGATCGCGTGATGATTTCAACATTGAAAGCGCGCTTTGAAGCCGACTTGGGCAACACGCCCATTTTCATCACCCCGTCCGCCCCCGGCGCCGCTCCCGGCTACGAGACAGGGACCGGATCGCCGGTGTGCAGCCGTCTGTGGACTCTTTTGGGCGCACCCTGCGTCAACGTCCCCGGCCTCAAAACATCAGACCAGCGTCCCCTTGGAATACAGGTTGTTGGCCCTATTGGGCGGGATGCCGAAGTTCTCAATGTGGCAACATGGCTTTCGGACATCTTGATGGATGATGGTTAGAATTCAGATTTACGGAAATGAATTGGACCACATTTCGCTGTAATATCGCGTGCTTTCATTAACACCGTTGAAACCTCAATGAGCTATAACTACTGCCCGAAGCCGCTCCATATCGCGCAACTTCTGGCCACCACCATTCTGATTTCGCACTATAATTCCTATATTGGCGACGGTCATCAGCACCACCAAAGATTGGTGCGCGCCCGCGCCACCGCGTGACACAGAACCCCCGAAATCGGAGACAAATGCAGGAGCGTGACAGGCGCAATTCCCGCTGATACACACTTTATGTTAGAAGAAATCGGCGCTTTCATTATGATCCGAGACATATAGTCAGTCCATTACCTCAGGCATCTCCAGTGATGAAAATCCTCCACACCGCCGACATCCACCTCGATTCACCCTTGCGCTCTCTGGCCCTGCGCGATGCGGAGTTGCGGGAGACGGTGATGGCGGCGTCGCGCAAGGCCTTCAGCCGACTTGTGGAGGTTGCCCTCTCCGAGCAGGTGAGCGCGGTACTGATCGCGGGAGACCTCTTTGATGGCAGGGAGCGCAGCGCGCGGACCGGTGCCTATCTGGCCGGCGAACTGGACCGTCTCCGCGCGGCGGGGGTCAAGGTGTTTTACATCAAGGGCAACCACGATGCCGAAAACCCGATCACAGGGTCGCTTGACCTGCCCGACAATGTGCATGTCTTCGACGCTCGCGGCGGCAAGGTTCAGTTGACAGGCGAGGTCTGGGTCCACGGCGTCAGCTTTGCCCAGAAACACGCCCCTGACAGCTTGTTGCCGCGTTTCCAGCCCCCCGTGGCGGGGGCAGTGAATATTGCCATGTTGCACAGTTCTCTGGCCGGCGCCGAGGGCCATGACGTCTACGCCCCCTGTCGCGTGGCCGATCTGTGCGCGATGGGGTTTGACTATTGGGCGCTCGGGCATATCCACAAACGTCAGGTGCATAGCGAGGCCCCTTGGGTCGTCATGCCCGGTATTCCGCAGGGGCGAGACATTGGCGAGGCGGGCCCGAAATCCGCAAGCCTTCTGACGATTGAGCACGGCACGATCACCGTGGAAGAGGTGCCGACCTCTGTGGTCGAATTCCGGCACAGCACTCTGGACATCTCCGGCACAGAGGATGACGACGCGCTGCGCAAGTTGCTGCACGGGCATCTGTCCGACCTTCGCCAGAGCATTTTCGCACCCACCGGCGTGGTGCGCCTGACGCTGACGGGGCAATCCAAACGCTACTGGCAAATCCTGCGTGATCGCGATGTCTGGACTGAACAGCTTGGCGACATGATGCGCGCGGCGGGGGATCTCTGGCTCGACAAGCTGGTGCTCGACATTGCGCCTCATGAAATCGACGCCACCAATACCGCAAAGACCTCTGACGCCATTAGCGAACTATCCGCCACGATGCAGGCCATCAGCTCAGAACCCGGATTTATCTCCATCGCCCGAGAGGAGGTCAGCGCCGTGTTGCAAGACCTGCCCCCTGCCCTGCGCGCACGGCTCATGCCGGATGAGGCCGCGCGGGATGCCCTGACGCAGGAGCTGGCCCAAGGCGGCGTCAACCGTGTGCTGGCCTTGATGAAAGGGGTGGAAAACACATGAGACTCCAACGCCTCGACCTGGAACGTTTCGGGCATTTCACCGATCGCAGCTATGACTTCGGCACAGGTCTCTGCGCGGATGGCGACCGCCCTGATTTCCACATCATCTACGGGCCGAACGAGGCCGGCAAAACCACCACGATGGAGGCCGCGCTCCGGCTGTTCTACGGCTTCCCGATGCGCGAGGGGTATGCATTTAAACATCCGCGCAACAACCTTCAGGTCTCCGCCACGCTGGAGATTGACGGAACGGTGCGGCGCTTCACCCGCCTGCCCAAGCGCAGCGGCGCACTGATGGACGAGACCGGCACGGTCTTGCCGGAGGCCGCACTTTCGGCCCATCTGGCGGGGCTTTCCGAAGAGGACTACCGCCAACTGCTATGCCTTGACGACGAGACCATCGAGCGCGGCGGTGAAGAAATCGCCAATGCGCAAGGCGACATTGGCCGACTGCTGTTTTCCGCCGCCGCTGGTGTGGCCGATCTCAGCGGGGTGCTTGATGGCGTGCGCGAGCGGGCCGATGCGCTCTGGAAGAAACGTGGCCGGACCACGCGCATCGCCGAACTGAAGCGTGAACTCGCCACAATCGAAAGCGAGATACGGGAAAGCGATGTCACCGCCAGCGCATGGAAGGGGCTGAAACAAGCGCTGTCTCAGGCGCAACACGCCGAGGACGAGGCCCGCGCCACCCGCAACGCGCTCTTTGCCACCAAGGCACGGATCGAGGGCCAAAGACGCGCCCTGCCCCTTATGGCGGAGATCAGCACGCTGGAGGCCCGTATCAACGCCCATCCGGACACACCGGTTCGGCTTGATTTCGATCCCGAACGGCTGATTGCGCTGCGCACCGATCATGGCACGGCCACCGCCAATATCGAACGCATCACCAAAGAGATCGCCGCACTTGAGACGCAAATAGCCGAGATCACGGTGGACCCCGAACGTCTGGAACTTGCCGAAGATCTCGACGCACTCCATGACCTCAGCATCCGCGACAGAGGCGCACAGCTGGACCTGACCCGCCGGAAAGACGAACTCCGCGCGGCAGAGGCGGCGATGTTGCGTGCAGCGCAGGACTTGGGCGCAGCGCATGACGTGGCCCCGCAGAGCCTCGCCCTGTCACAGGCCGAGATTGCGCAACTGGAACAGGCACGGGACGCCCTCATTGACGCCCGAAAATCGGCCCTCAATGAGGCGCGCGAACTGGCCGATCTCACGGAAAAACACGACGCGGCGCAAGAGGCGCTGGAAGCCACCGAGACCACGTCCGAGACCGCAGATGCGCCGCGTGTCACCGATATCCTCGCCCGTTTCGACGTGGACCGCCTTGCCCCCGCCCATGCCTCCGCACTGCAAACCATTCACGCCGCAGAGGCCCGCGCGCGCAAATCCCTCTCTGCGCTTCGGATGGGCGCGGTCACATTCGAGACCCTGCCGCCCTGCCCCGGCACGCAGACGCAGGCGCAGCTTTGGGCCGAACGCCACAATGAGCTCACCCGCGCCGTGCAGGACGCCCGCGAGAAATGCGCGGAACATCGCGAAACGCTGGCGGCCCTGACCGCCCGCGCCGAAGCCCTGACCGCAGGCGGCACCGTCACCTCCGACCGTGAGGAAGAGACGCTCTTTGCCGCCCGCGAAGCGCGTTGGGCCGAGCATTTGGGCACATTGGATGAGGGCAGCGCACGCGCCTTCCGCGAGGCCCTGCTCCAACATGACACCGCGATGAAAACCCGTGTAGCCCATGCCAGCGAGCTTGGCCAACTGCGCCAGATCGAACAGGATAAGGCAGAGGCTCAAACCCGAGCCGAACACGCCGAGGCACGTTTGAAAGAGGTGCAGGCCGAATGCGCAGAGCTTGAGGCCAGCGTGACAGCACTGGCCGAGCAAGCGGAACTGCCCACACCGCTGACGCCAGCCGAATGGCTGGACTGGGTAAACCGCCATGCCACCGCCGAGGAAGATGCCGAAGCCCTCCGCACCGCACAAGAGACCCATCGCAGTACGCTTGAACGCGCCAAGCGCCTCTGCGCCGCCTTGGCCCCCCTCCTGCCCTTTGAACCTGTTGATCTGGACGAGGCCATGACGGCCGCGCGACAAATCGCGGAAGCCGAGCGGCATCAGGCCGAAACTGAGGCAAAGGCCAGAGAACACCTCGCACAAGTGCAGCGCGATCTCGACAAGCGCAAAGCGAAACATCAAACCGCGCAATCCGCAGAAGCTGAAGCGCAGCAAAACTGGCAGGCGCTGGTTGCGGCGCTCTTGGGGGATCAAGTCCAGCCCGACACGGTGATGGCCTCACTCGCCCCGCTGCGGGACTTGCGCGAACAGGAAAAGGCCCGCGCCACGGCCTTGCGACGGGTGGAGGCAATGGAAGCCGACCAGACCCGCTTTGCCCAAGAAGTCACACGTCTGGCCGAGGCGCAGGGGCTGGAGCTCCGCGACAGCCCCGCCGAGACCTATGCCGCGCTGAAAGACCTCTGCGAACAGGCCCGCACAGCCCATGAGAAGGCCAAAGACCTCTCTGACGCCATCACGCGCGCGCAGGCTCAACTGTCCGCCAACACCGACCGGCTGCGCGAGATAGAGCATGAGGTTGCCACCATCGCCGCCGCCTTCCCTGATCCCGACGCCCTGACCGATATCGACGCGCTGCGCCAGCGGGTGCAACAGGCCGCGCAGGTCATCGCCGAGCGCGAGGAACTGGCGAGGCTGCGCCAGACGGTCATGGCCGAGCTGGATGTGCCGGACATGGACACCGCCCGCACGCGTCTTGCCAACCTGTCTCTTGCGGAACTGGACGCCGCGATGGAGAGCAATCAAGCCGATCTGGCCCACGCGGAGGAGGCGCTGACACAAGCCATCGAGCGCCGCAGCACCGCCGCCGGAGCGCTCAAACAGGTCACGGGAGATGCCGACATCGCCACGCTGGAGGAAAAGAAAGCCACGCTGGAACTGGAGCTCGAAGAGGCCGCCCGCGCCCATCTCGAACTTTCACTGGGGCATTATCTGGCTTCAGACGCCATCCGCCGCTATCGCGACAGTCACCGCAGCGGCATGATGGCCGCTACGGAACGCTGCTTTTCCGACCTGACCCACGGTGCCTATCCGACGCTGAGCACCCAGCCCGACCGAGATGCCGAAGTGCTCATGGCCGTGGCCGCCGACGGCACAAGCAAACGCGCCAGCGAGATGTCAAAAGGCACACGCTTCCAGCTCTATCTGGCCCTGCGCGCCGCCGCCCATGAACAGCTTGTCGCCCAAGGCACCTGCCTGCCGTTCTTTTGCGACGATATTTTCGAAACCTTCGACGAAACCCGCACCAGCGCCGCCTGCCGCGTCATGGAAACCATCGGGCGCCGCGGACAAGCCATCTACCTAACCCACCACCGCCACGTCGTCGACATCGCCCAAAAGGTCTGCGACACACCGCCCGTGGTTCATGAGATTTAGACATATCCACGAACCATCGCTTGAATGTCGCTCCACACAATTGCGCAGATACACACACTGAGGTTCCGCAACAGGCCACACAGTTCGGAAATTCTTCCTCGCGTCCTGTTCTCTCGCCACACCCGGCTTTCAATGGTAACTGAAATAATGTGCGATTTCATCCATACCACACCCCGCTCCTAACAAAACCGCAAGCAGAAGACGGGACTTAATTGCGCTCAAGTCTCCCGCGAGACAGGCGCCTACATCGACGAGTGTCACCCCGCCGCTGTCATTGCCGTAAACCGCATGGGTACGCCCCTCTTGGCAACGGGAGGCCACGATCACAGGGATGCCCTGTGCGACCAGAGCCTCAACCTCAACGGCGAAACCTTTTGGGGCATTGCCCCGACCGAAGGCCGACAAAATAATGCCACTCGCCCCCTGCGCTGCTGCGATTTTCATTACGCGCGGGGACGAACCAAGACCGAGCGCGATCAGTTCGACATCGGGATCAATACGGCTGGCGGAAATGGCGGGACGCGGTTGTGCGGGCTTCCGGTAGAGATACACCCGCCCCATATCGACCTCGCCGAGCTTCCCCAGCCCGACAGAACGGAAGGTATCGACACGGGCGGTATGGGCCTTGGTCACATAGCGGGCACCGTGAATATCTCCCTCAAACAGGATCACCGCCCCCACGCCATGCAGCGCGGGACTGGCCGCAACACGTAAAGCATCAGCAATATTGCGCGGCCCGTCCGTGTCGGTCTGCCCCGCGTGACGCTGTGCCCCCGTAAAGACAACAGGTTTGTCGGAGGCCACAAGACACCAAGCGAGAAAGGCGCTTTCTTCCATCGTATCCGTTCCGTGAGTGACAACCACCCCATCCACAGCAGGATCGGCCAGAACTACGTCAATACGTGCGCAAAGACGGTGGATCGTTTCCAGATCAAGCGCATAGCTGCCTGCTGCCTCGAAATTCTCGACACGAACCGAGATGCCCTCTGGCGCCTCGTGGAGACTGGCGAGGAGGTCCTCACCACTGATCCCCGCCGTCACCGCGCTGGCATTCGCGTTTTTCGCGGAGGCGATCGTGCCTCCCGTGGCCAAAAGCGTTACATTCTTCATCGGGATCATCCTCAGCTTACGCGTCGCTGGACGCGGTGTTTTTGCGCAGCCAGCGCCACCAGTTCTTTCCAGCGGCGAACGACGTAATTGTGTTCGTCCATCGTGGTATTCCAAATCGCAATATTGCGCCCTCGCGCCTTCCACGACCCGCCCGCACGGATATGCCCCGCCTTAATCGCAACGCGGCCTTCGACATCCGTCAAATCCTGACGCGCGGGCAGCCCCTCATACCAGTAATCCCAATACTCGGCTGGCAATTGCTCCTTCACCGGCCCGGATGCGGACATGTAATAGCCCTGCTTGGCCACAACTGCCCCCGCGTATCCACCAAGATACCAGTTGAGCCACTCATAGGCCTGATCCAGACGCCGCCCGGCGAGATGCCGCGACAGGCACATGCCTCCGTGCCACGCGCGATAGCCCTCCTTGGGGTGCGCTTGACGTGCGCGAATGCCTTTGCGTCGCATCTCGACAATGGTTGGAGACCAGATCGAGGCCAGTTTTAACTCGCCATTCTGGAACCGCTCAACAGGTTCGTCGGCCCGCAGCCAAAAAGGGCGTAAATGCCCGCGTGCGACAAGCGCTTTTGCTTCGTCAATCAGGCGGTCGATTTCCGCGACAGTCATATTGCCCATGTCCTTGAACTGAATCCGACCCGCCGCAGACAGAGCCATGGCAAGGTCAAACAGGCCAATAGCGGGTTCATCAACCAAGGCCACCTGACCCGCCCAACGCGGATCGACGAGCGCGGCCCAGCTGCCGATATCCTGATCCACGTCCAGCCCCGTCGTCTCGACGCCAAAACTGTCGAAATTGTAAAAGGTTGGCAGCATTGAGATATAGCGGCTTGGCAAGTCCGCAAGCGTCGCATCCCGCTGCACATAAAGCCGCGATGCAGGCACATCTCCCGCCGCGCAGGTTCCTTTCTCAGGCAGGATGCGCGACAGATCGTCAAGCGCATCCCATTTCTCGATTCTCTGGGTATCAATGGCCTGCACCGCGCGCCAATACCAAACGATATCGAGGTTATGGAAACACTGATCGTAGACATCGAAACTTTCGGGCGCGAAAGCAGCTGTGCGCTGTGCGCTATTGAAATCCTTTTCGATGAATTCCAGCGGGAACCCCAAATCTGCTTCCGCACGCGCCTGAAAACTGCGCCACGGCTGGATTTCAGTGGTCAGGATACGAAGCGGCTTGGTCATTATGCAACGGCTCGCACGCGATCAACGCCCATGAATGCCTCGAACGAACGTCGAATGCGTTCGGGTTCGATGCCTTCGAGAATAAAGACAAGCCGCGACTGCCTCTGGGGCTGCCCGTTCGCGCCGACAGGCCAATTCTCCATATGCGTGGGCGCATGCACCAAGTGCTGGACGCCGTGGATCGCAACGGGGCGGTCCTCCCCTTCGATCACCAAAATGCCTTTCACCCTAAAAATCCTGTCGCCGTAATGATGTAACAATAGCGTAAGCCAAGTTCCGAACATTGTCCAATCTATACCATCATCAATTTGGAGGAAAAAGATCGTAACACCAGGGGTTTAGTCGTGATGACTATGGGTGTCGTGTGCGTGGTGGTGATGAGCGTGACTGTGATGATCGTGGTGATCGGGTTTTCGTGGCTGTAGCCGTGAACGCCGATCTCGTGACCGCGCTTGGCGACTTCGGCCATTTGCTCGGGGAAAGTTTCCGCAGAGTGGCCCGGAATAAACCAAGTTGTCTTGATGTCCAGTTTATCGAACAGATCCAGAAGCCGCATCGCGCCGACCTCGCCGGCGAAAACACCGCGGGAAATGTCGTCGGGGCTGTCCTCGCCGCCATAGGAACCGAGCCAGCCGGCGACGGCGTCCACATCAATGCCGAAACCTACAAGAATTTCTTTTGTCATGGGGTAGTCTCCTTTTTAGATGATCAAGCGTGAATGAGAATGACGGAGGCCGGATCGACACCAAGCGTCACCGGCGCACCAGGTGAGAGCGCACGAACGTCCTCGCGGTCAGCTTGCACTTCGACGGCCACCTCGCGATGTTCATCAAGACGCACTTTAGGGTGCCCCACAGAACCAACGATCTGGCGGCTGGCCAGCGTCCCGTTCAAGTGGATTTTGCCTGAGGTCAGCGCTTATGGGACCAAATAGCGGTATATGCTAAGAGAGTGTTCTTGGCTCATCGTACCCACCGAGGAGTGGACGATGAGAAAGACAACGAAGAGCCCGGGCGAGAAGATCATCAAAGACATCAAACGCGCGACACGCAAGCACTATTCTTCTGAAGAGAAGATCAGGATCGTCCTAGATGGCCTGCGCGGCGAGGACAGCATTGCTGAACTATCCCGCCGTGAAGGTATATCACAGGGCATCTATTACAAATGGTCCAAGGACTTCATGGACTGCTGCGGGAACGCCACCGGTTCGAGTGACCGATAGCAGGGTAAGAAGCGGCTTGCTGGGGACACGGCGCGTGCTGCAAACACCGATGTGGTGAAGGAACTGCGTCGAGAGGCAAAGGGCCTCAAGGAAGTGGTTGCGGAACAAACGCTTGAACTACGTCTGCTCAAAAAAAGCATGTACGACGGTGGGGGCGACCACGAATGAGACACCCTGCATCTGAGAAGCTTGAGATCATCCGGTTGGTTGAAGAGAGCCATCTGTCGGCCCGTCTAACATTGACCAAGCTGGCATTCCCCGCACCACGTTCTATCGCTGGTACGACCAGTATCTTCAGCGCGGCGAGGCTGGCTTGCAGGATCAGTCTCCCAAGCCCAAACACGTCTGGAACCGTGTGCCCGACGAGGTGAAGCGCAAGGTTGTCGACCTCGCCTTGCTGGAGACGGAACTGTCACCGCGCGAGCGGGCCGTGACGTTCACGGATCTGGAACGCTATTTTGTCTCAGAATCCACTGTGTATCGGGTGCTGAAGGCGCATGATTTGATCACCAGCCCGGCATTCATCGTGCTCAAGGCAGCGAACGAGTTCAAAGACAAAACGACTAGGATCAACCAGTTGTGGCAGACTGACTTCACCTACATCAAAGTCCTTGGTTGGGGCTGGTTCTATCTCAGTACAGTCCTCGATGATTACAGCCGCTACATCGTCTCCTGGAAGCTCTGCACCAACATGCGGACTGAGGACGTTACCGATACGCTTGGCCTCGCATTGCAGGCATCCGGTTGCGACCAAGTTCACGTCGTTCATAAACCGAGATTGCTTAGCGACAACGGATCCAGTTACGTCTCGGGCGACTTGGCGGAGTGGCTGAAAGACAAGGGCATGAAGCACTCACGTGGTGCGCCGTATCATCCACAAACCCAAGGCAAGATCGAACGATGGCATCAGACCTTGAAGAACCGCATCTTGCTCGAAAACGACTTCCTGCCCGGCGATCTCGAAGCGCAAATTGAAGCCTTCGTCGATCGCTATAACCACCAACGCTATCATGAGAGCATCAACAACGTCACACCCGCAGATGTATACTTCGGGCGTGACAAAGCCATTTTACAACAAAGGGAAAGGATCAAACGCAAGACGCTCGAAACGCGCCGTTTGCATCACCGCCAGCACGCTGCATAATCTAACCAACCAGATGAGCCAAACTCTCTCTTAGTTTAGGCCGCCTCTGGTTCCAAAAACTCTGACGACAGACAGCTGCTGGCACAGGAGCATCGCCGCCATCATCCGACACCACGATCGGCGCAAAACAAAAGTCGTTCTCTTCAACTGCGGGTAAAACCAACCTGCCGTCACGCGCCCGACGGCGCCATTCCGACAGATGGTTTGCCCGAAGCCCATACCGCGCAGCAACCCCGTTCACCGTCGCCCCGGGCTTTAAACTCTCAGCCGCGATCCGCGCCTTGACCTCATCCGGCCAGCGTCGCTGACCATTGGTCCGTATGTCCACCCCGTAGTTCCTGAGAAACTCCACCGTAGTCGCCATCGCGAAAATCCTACACCGATCTCCATCGGACACGGCATCGCAGATCAGACAATCGAGCAAAAGGTGAGCGCCAGCGAACGCTTACCGCTTACCGCTTACCGCTTACCAGATTGTGCGCTTCAAGGTTTCTGAAGGTTTTTCACCGAAACGTTTGCGATAGGCCTTCGCGAACTCTCCCATATGTATATAGCCCAAACTTGCTGCAATCTGGCTAACTGTGTGCTCTTGATCACTGGAGAGAAATTCACTGCGCGCAGCTTGTAACCTTTGCTCCCGAAGAAACTGACCTGGCGTGCAGCCACGGAATTTCTTGAAGTTCATTGTGAGGTTGCGAACGCTGATATCAACGTTTTGCGCAATTTCTGCCAGTGTAGGCGCATCAGCGGCGTGTTCAATAATGTATTCTTCGGCCATCCGAATGATGCGCGGAACAATAATGTTGTTTTCTTCAGAGAGGTTGATACCGGATTGTGCCGCCCAGTTTTCAAGCAGATTTGCGCACAGGGTTTCTTCGATGTGCTGTATGTTGCGGTTCGACAACGGATGTGACGTCTCGGCGATCAACCGCATGATGTAGGTTAAGCAGGCATACCAACGAGTCCCGCGCCCGCCAAAACGGGTCTTGGTTTGCCACGTTTTGTTTTCATGGATATTACCGAACCAATTGCGACCGACTTCGTTCAACAGTTTAGGGTCTATGGCCAGTTGCATCTGCACGTTGTCTTCACTTAACTGCGTGCGGTGAGACCCCTGAGACAGATCAGAGACAAAGCTCATGTCAGGGCCGTTCACAAGATCTTCTTTGCCCTGCAGTTCCGGAATTGAGTGGCCGCGAATATTTGTGGAGACGATAACGGGTGCGCCAAAACATTCTTCACCACTTACAAGTGTAGCCTTTCCATACATAGAGCGTGAAATTCCGATACGCCCCACACGCATAGAGTGGAAAATGCCATTGGGAAGTTCTGTGTGACCCAATGGTGTCATGGACACCGAAGTGATGTTCCCACTGGCCCATTCAGACAATTCGTCCCAGTTTTGTACTTGTAGTTCATGTGCTTGGCGGATTTTCGATGTGGTGACGTCCAGAAAAGGGGGAGCTTTCATAAAAAGCTACCCCGGATGACATTTTCTAAGCGTCTCTTATTTCCACAACGCCGCAACTCTTTAAGGCCAAGCTCGATGCTATGCTTTTGCACGAACGGCTGATTGTTCTGAATATAAACCAAACTTCGCAAGCCCCCATAAGCCTAAGCGCGAATCCAACTACATGCTGCTCAATCTGAGAGCGACTCCTTATGTTTCTGGGATATAGTCTTTCGGAGGTGGATTGGAGGCTAATGATAGATATACCGAACATATTTGCCCTCAACAGATATGCTCGTCCTTTTTACGACAAGCTTGAGCATCCATTTGAGTTATTAATGAGCAACAGGGCGATGCAATGCGCGTCAAGCGCGTGTGTTTTCTTTCATATCAACTTTGAGCGGGGGCCTATGAGATGGATCGCGCGCAATAAAGTAACGAATTTCGCATGATCAATACATCTCACTCTTGGGCGATAGTAATTTCAAACGCGGGCGGCTCAGAGCAAGTCCGCATGGCACCACTTGAAGGTGCATCAATG
The DNA here is from genome assembly GCF_900114135.1 of Celeribacter halophilus. Classification (GTDB taxonomy): domain Bacteria; phylum Pseudomonadota; class Alphaproteobacteria; order Rhodobacterales; family Rhodobacteraceae; genus Celeribacter; species Celeribacter halophilus. The sequence continues at coordinate 10,544 of NZ_FORY01000002.1, read as the reverse complement.
ATGCGAAAAAATGGTGCCTTTTGTATGGAGGCATTGTCTTTGCTCAATACTGGCAAAGACGTTTTTTTGTCTGTTTCTCCAATCGCCCTGCAATCGACAGTGATCCGCCAAGCAGGGGAAAAGGGCCTCGAAGAAAACGGTTTAGGGCATAAATGAAACATCATGAGGCAAATCAGTTCTCCGACAGAGGCGATACGAAAAGATACTTTCTCACCGGTCTGCGACCTTTTTCGATCATAAATACCGGTGGCCGCCATATGGCTGCCTCGGACATCAGATCTGGTATGAAAATCCAGTTGAATGATGGCCGCCAATCTACGGTTTTATCAGTGCGCGCCTATTTGACCGATGTGCCGTGGGTGAATGCCAGCACGGAGCTTGGCGAAACCTCTCTATGTTCCGAAGCATATCTCTCCTGCTCTCACGCCCTATGTGAATTGTATTTCGGCAGTTCAGAAGTGGCTTTTCCGGTCAAATCCATTGTCGGCCATGTTCCTGCATTTTCGTGGCAAGCGTCCACGGGGTTTTCGGAATGTGTGGCACTTGAGCTGGATGCGTTTGGTTGGCTGCAGATAGATGACCTGAATGTCTTTCTTCCTCCGTTACCGTCCGATGACACACATGGATTATGGGATAGGAACCGGACGTCAGATGTGCATGACGACCTGCTCTATATTCCCCCACAAGATCGCTTGCTTCTTTCGCCGGAGGAAACTCTTGTCCTAAGCAGTTTCAACTGCACATTTGCGGATTGCACCCCGCCACCGCGCGTAAATTCTCGTTACGCTTCCGGTCTGCAGGGAGGAGCACGATGAGATTTCCTTTCACAAAGCCCTGTGTTCGACAGGCAGTCCCCACAGAAGCGACAATCTCTCGGAATGTCTGGTTTGCGCAGCGCGAGAGTTCGCAAATACTGTTTGAGGATCAACAGATATATATCGGCCCTTATGGCGATATCGAACTGCGGTTTGATGGTACCTTGGATCTCCGCATTCACGCCGGTTTGAATGACGGGTTTCGACCGCACAAACAGCACCTTCGCTTTTATGTGCCGTTCATCACCAAGTTTTCCTCACCTCCCGATATTCTGTTCTTATCCTCGAAAACCAAGGCCAAGCGCGACGTGCGCGCCACGGGCATAACCTGCGAAGGGTTTATGCTTGAAGTGGTGATACCTTCCGGAAAGACCAACATGCGAAAAACACGTGTTGCATGGCGGGCAGCGGGCGCCCCTGCAACTCAAACAGGTTGGATGCAGGAAAGAGAGCCGATTGACCTTTCCACTGTAACACCCGGCACAGAATGTCTTTCTACACAAATAAGAACGGATAACACGATGAATGACACATGGACCGCCGTAATGTTTTTGGCAGAAGCGGATCCAATAGTGGGCATTCCACAAGGAATTATCTCTTGCGATGGCCTTTATCCAGTCGATTTCGCAATAGATCAGGCGCGCAAAGAAGGTGCGTCCCGTGCTGCAATTGTACTTTTTGCTGAAGATGAAACCGAGCACTTCAACCCGCGTCGGACCTACGGACATTTACGTTGCATACAAAAGAGATGGCAAAAGGTTGGCTTTGACCTCAAAATCCAAACTTATACCTGCCTTGAAGGGTGGCTCGACCATCATGTGGCAGTTGAAAGCCACTGGGATATTGTCAGCCTTCCCTCAGCCACCGGGTCTCGCCAAACTGTAGATACGGATTTGCCCGATCTCGGAATCGCTGCACAATCAACACCGGACGATGTTTTTCATCTCACGGATGTCCATCGCATTGATGAAAACCGCCTCATTGCGTAACCGCAAGTAGGAACACTGTGTTTTTGCGTCTGTGTAACAAGATATAACAACAAGAAAAGGAAACCTTAATGATCCGTACATCACGCAGGTTGTTTCTCTCATTGGCCTTGCTCGGCCTTGCTGGCTGTAGTTCGGCCTTCCTTGTCGATTACAAGACGTTGCCGCCTGAGGTCTCACGGTCATGGCATGTCAAAGACATCATTGTCACGGTGCCCTATGATCTTACAGTGAACACCGAAAATTACATGATCCCGTCAGAAGATATCGTCTGGTATGGCGAACAGACCGGCGACACACGTCAACAAGTGGCCGATATTGTCAAAGACGGATTGAAAGAAGGAAGCGCGTCGCTCAAAGACAGTGTGCCTGTAATTTGGGATGTTGAATTGATCAAGTTTCACGCACTTACTCCCAAGGCCTTCTACAGAGCACCGTCCGGCACGGGCGTGGAAAGCGTCCGCTTCAAAATCAAGGTTCTGGACGCTCGAACCCACGCGGTCCTTGTTCCTGAACAAATCATCGCCGCTGACGGGCCTGCAAAAGTCGCCGCAGATGGCGGATCACGAGGGTATATGGAGCGGAAACGGATTGTGCTGAAAATTGCGGAGACCACACGAGGGTGGCTTGGCATCGGGTATGACAACCGTCGCACATTTCAACGCCTGGGCGGGTAAGACACCTTACAGCCGGACTATTGCTAAATTCTATCGGCCAGTTCGTTAAGGACTGGCCGTTTGTCGTGTTGTTCTGCGATCTGGGATATTCCCAGACAAGATTCGCAACTCGAAAACCGTCGGCCATATAGCGTGCCAACCTCGAAATATGCCTTCTCAGCGCAAGGCCTTTGGCGCGACAAATATCGGAAAAAAGACACCGATATCGCTTTCCAGCAATTATCAACATCGCGTCCACTGAGAGGCTTTCTTTTGGCAAGACAGATCACATGGGTTCAGCCAAAAAGTCTGTATGTGGCGTTCAAATAGCAGGGCTAACAATTCCCCCCTTTGCCCTCTGAGCGCCATCACGTGAGTTGGTATTGGTAAAGGAAGAACAATGGCAGACGTATCTCTTCACTTTACTCCCCTCACGGATGCTCCAGAGGGCATTTACGACGCGGAAATCCTGCCCCTCGTCCTACCCAGGTCCTCTGAGAGATTTCCGCTCTGTCCGCGTGTCTCGGACAGAGCGGAGTTTTTTGGACGAACCACGTCAGTGGGACGTCTTAATTCACAAAACTATGCCTTCTCGTCTTTACCTGAATATACCAAAGGATTTCAGATATGAGTGTTTCATTGATCGCGAACAATAGCTTGTATGCTTACAATGGAACTCTGCTGAACCTGCTTGGAATTGATGTCGCCTTTAGTGTCGAGGCCAGTGTTTCAGGCGTCATTACAGACGATGACGGCTCTCTAGCCCCTGGCGAAACTGCCTCCGTCGCGATCGAAGGCGGAGCCGACGAGGCTATGACCTATATCGGTTCGGGAACTGCCAGTGGTTTGTTGAGTTCCACCAATATCATGGCTTTTTCTACAGGCTCGGGCACCGACACGCAGATTTACATCTACGCTCCTGATGGCTTCCCTCTGCTTTCAGGTGTTGTGGTTTCTTTGAACATTGATGACACTGCCTCATTTGATCTGGCTCCGAGCACACCGGGCGTTGTTGACGGGACATCCGGCGATGATGACATGGATGTATATGAAAACGACGAAGATTATGAGGATGACGACGGGGATAGAATCACAGACTACAAATTTTTGGTGCAATCCGGCAATGACACTATTTACGGGTACGCAGGCAACGACACAATTCACGCCGGAAGCGGCGATGATGAGATCTATGGTGGCACCGGTAACGACATCATTTTCGGCGGCGACGGCGAAGACATCATCTCAGGCGGTGACGGAAATGACACCATTTACGGCGGCGAGTTGGGGTTCGGAGGCATTGAGGACGAACATCAGGACCGGATCGATGGCGGTGCAGGAGACGACACGATCTTTGCAGGAGACGGCGACAATATAGTCTATGGCGGAGATGGCGACGACACCATTTATGCGGGGGACAATAATGACTATATTGTAGGTGGCGAAGGCAACGACACAATTACTTCCGGCGACGGTGTAGACACTATCTACGGGGGCGCAGATGACGACATCATTGATGGCGGTGACGGTGACGACACCGTTTACGGCGGCGCAGGCAATGACACATGGCTGGCGGGTGAAACGACCAGCGGCTCCGATAACGTTTTCTTGGAAGATGGCGATGATACCGCCGAATTCGGGTATGTTACCGTCGGAACTGACGAAAACGTCGACGGTGGAGATGGCAACGACACGCTTTCCCTAGATGCGGACGTCATGGCGGGTCTGGACCTTGATGTTACGCTTATGGAGGGAGGTGCCGCAGCAGATATCGACATCGGAGGTAGCGATACACTCGGCAACTTCACCAATTTCGAGAACATACTCGGCAATGACGGAAGCAACACTCTCACAGGCAACTCTGAGGCGAACAAGCTTTGGGGCGCGGAGGGTGCCGACACGCTTGATGGTGGCGCCGGCGACGATATCTTGGACGGGGGCGCGGGCTCAGACACCATAAGCGGCGGCGATGGCGATGACACCTTTATCATCGGTTCTGCTGCCGAGGCGGGTGGTGATAGCATCACCGGTGGTTCAGGGCCGGATGACACGACAGATATTGATACCGTCGACCTCAGCAGCATTGATCCTGACAGCTACACGATTAACGCCACAGAAGATCCTTTGGATAGTGGCGCACTGACAGGCACGGTAAATTTCGACACAGGAGAGGTGCTGAGTTTTAGCGGGATCGAGATCATCTGTTTTACCAAAGGCACGGAAATCATTACTTCTGAAGGCCCCGTCGCCGTTGAAAACCTCAAGACCGGCGATCTGGTCATGACAATGGACCACGGGATGCAGCCTCTTCGCTGGATGGGGCGCAAGAAACTCAATTCAATAGATTTGGAGGCATCTCCCAAACTCAAGCCGATCAAAATTGCGGCCGGTGCGCTTGGAAACGGCACGCCCTTGAACGATCTCATGGTCTCTCGACAACACAGAATACTCGTGCGCTCCGCGATTGCAGACCGTATGTTCGGCGTTCAAGAAATTTTGGTTGCCGCGATCAAATTGGTTGGGCATCCGGGGATTGAAGTTGTTGAGGACGCCGAAAGCGTGGAGTATTTCCACATGCTTTTCGATCAGCACGAAATTGTTTTCTCGAACGGAGCTGCGACTGAAAGCCTTTTCACAGGGCCAGAAGCACTCAAAGCAGTCTCAGAAGATGCTCGGGCTGAAATTTTGGAGCTTTTCCCTGATATCGCAACGCAAACGGCCCTGCTTCCCGCACGTCATATTCCTCAAAAGGGAGGCATGGTGAAACGTTTCGTGGAGCGGCACGCGAAGAACAACAAGGCACTGATGAGTTGAGCTTACAAACCTGTGATAAGTCGTAGCGCAAAATACATGTTATTCAACGGGTGGCTCAGGAAATGATTTACCCATAGCAGCGCACGAAAGCAATTTGAGGCATTAGACATCCGGATATTCGGTCCTTGAACAACTTCTTTTGACTTTCATGATTGGGGGTGCGAACTGATTCAGTGAAGGTCCGAATTCCGCTTGGCCCAGCATGCTGCAAGTGCAAGAAGCTAGAACTTACATGTCGTGTTTTGGGCTGGGACTGGACAAAAGGTTAGGCGTGCAGCAGCGCCGCAAGTCCGCTTCGTGTCCAAGTCAACCGATGCTGCACTATATGTGGATGGACGCTTTGGTGAACGTGAGCCGACCTTTGATCGGCTACGTAGAGCAGTCCCTTCGCTGCCGCATGCTCTATATGCTGCGACATGCATTTTAATCTTCCTATCACCACTAATACTCAGGGTTCTCTATCCATGGTCGATAGACCTGCTGTATGCTTGTCCTTTGCAAGACTTTATCGGCGATGCGCTTGGTATTCGGAAATTCGATTATTGTTGGATGCCCCTTTGCAGGACGCAATCAGGTGGCAAGCATGAATAGGTAGATATCGGCTGCACTGAACTGATCCCCAAGAATCCATTCCTTGTCGCCAATCTGTGTGTCGATGACCGCCCAAGTCTCCCGCAGTCTCCGGTTGCCGCGCTGCTGAGCACTTGGCTCATCCTCGGGTGTATCAACAAACCGGTCAGGGTAATAGGTAAGCTGGAAGGCGTTTTGCACCGAGTTGGAAAAGTAGACCAACGTTTGGAGAAATACTGCGCGCGATGGGTCGTCTATGGCGGGTGCCAACTGTGCTTCGGGATGACGATCTGAATTGCCCCGAGTTTGTCGGAGACCTATAGCTTCATTTCACGCGACCATATCGAACACGTCGCGCTGTGCATAGAAGTTCTCTTCGGCCTCGGCTGGTGGGATATTCCCAATAGGGCCAAGCAGGCGGCGATTATTGAACCAGTCGACCCATCCGAGAGTGGCCATTTCCAGATCCTGCATGTTGCGCCAAGGCCCTTGGCGATGAACGAGTTCGGTTTTATAGAGACGGTTAATCGTCTCGGCGAGGGCGTTGCCGTATGAATCCCCGACGCTGCCGACCGATGGTTCAATACCAGCTTCGGCTAAACGTTCAGCATAGCGAATGGACAAATATTGCCCGCCGCGGTCGGAATGATGGATCAACCCGCTTTCATGAACAGGTCGTCGATCATGCAAGGCTTGCTCCAACGCATCGAGAACAAAGTCAGTTTTGGCTGAACGTGAGACCCGCCAGCCCACGATGCGATCGGCGAATGTATCAATGACGAAAGCCACATACACGAAGCCTTGCCATGTCGACACGTAGGTGAAGTCGCTGACCCAGAGCAGATTGGGCGCCGAGGCCCGGAATGCACGGTTCACTTTGTCGCGCGGACTGGGTGCTGATGTATCAGGAACGGTTGTTTTAACTACCTTGCCCCGCACAGCCCCACGGATGCCAATCTGTTTCATCAACCGTTGCACCGTGCATCTTGCAACCCCAAAGCCCTCGCGTCTCAATTGGTGCCATGCCTTTCGGACGCCATAGACCTGATAATTTTCATCCCAGATCCTTTTAATCTCTGGCCGCAGCTCTGCATCCCGTTGGTGTCGCGCTGATGCCTTGGAAGGATCCGCGCGACACGCGAGGCGGTGATAAAATGTTGACGGCGCGATCGGCAGCACCCTGCAGATCGACTCGACACCGTAAACGCTACGCTGATCTTCAATAAAGGCAATCATCGCTTCAGTGGGCGGTCGAGTTCCGCCTGTGCTAAGTTGAGCCCGTCACGCCACTGGTACGAGTGGCGGGTGAAACGCTGACGCCTTGCGTAGTATCTCATTGGCTTGGCGTAGCTCCCGGTTTTCCCTTTCGAGGGTTTTAATCCGGTCACGTTCTTCAGTCGTCACGCCGTCGCGCATACCACTATCCTTCTCGGCCTGCTTGACCCATCCGTTCAAGGTCTGGGGAATACAGCCGATCTTGGGTGCAATGGCCGCAATCGCGCCCGCCTGCGTTTCGTAGGAGCCTTGATGCTCAAACACCATTCGGACCGCACGTGCGCGGACCTCAGGCGAGTAGCGATTTGCCATTTTACTTTTTGTCATAACCATCATCTTTACTTAAGTTGATGGTCTCCGGCAAACTCGGGGCAATTCAAAAGGCCCTGCCATGCGCGGGGCTTATTTTACATTCTGTCGTATGGTCTCATCAATTTCCGGCAAATATCCAAGCGCAAATCGTATGGCGGGTCTATTGGCGGGTATGCCTTCAATGTTCATATATTTTTCAATGGAATCAAAGGATAATGGCGGAGAGGAAGAATGTCTCCTCATCCCCTCAAAAAACAACAATAGACCTCAAAGAAAACCTATAACAAATTGTTTTTCATATAGTTTTTCCGTCACCAGACGTCAGAACTCTTCAGGGGCGGTTAGAACAGTTCAGTGCCGATTGGTACCTTGTTGTCAGTTCAAGAAACGGACTGGAGTGACCTCATGCCTTTAACCACGAAACAGATCGAAGCCGCCAAATTTGGTGTATCGAAAGAACGCCTTCCTGATGGTTTGGGCCTCTACGTACGTCTCTACAAAAGCGGAACAAAAACATATGAAACCCGCGTGACCTGTAACGACAAACGCGCATGGGTTCAAATCGGACATTTCCCCGACATGAGCCTCAAACGTGCCCGTCAAATTGCAGGTATGGTCCAAATCCGGATTGAGGAAGGGCTATCCCTCAAGCAAGTAAGGGATGCGCTCAAGGCTGGAGATCATAGCAAGATTGAAGATATGGTGCCAGCTTCCCCCGGAACTGTAGTGATTGAAAGCTTAACGTTTCGTGAATTGGCAAAGCAATGGTTTGATCAAAAGAAGCTTGGTTTGCGGAATGGTAAGCATATTCAGCAGAACTGGAACACCCTCGAAACATATATCTTTCCCTATTTTGGCGACCGTCCCGTAACGGAAGTTAAAGTCGGTGATGTCATCGATGCAATCCGCCCGATTTGGCATGATAAACACGAAACTGCCAAGCGTGTGCTCGGCCGGGTGAAAGAGATTTTTGCCCTCGCCAAAATCCATGAAATGCGCCCGGACAATCCGGCTGATTTCCCTCCGAACACCGCGTTGGGGGCTGTCCGCAAAAAAACAGTTCACTTCGGAGCCCTGCCATTTGAAGACATACCGGCACTTTGGGAGTGGCTTTTGACAGCAAACTGCGACGAACAAACCCGCCACCTCGTAATGCTGATGATCTTGACCGCAAAACGTTCTAAGGAGACACGTTTCGCACGTTGGGATTATTTCGACATGGGAACCAGCATTTGGACGACCCCTGAGAGCCTGATGAAGATGTCTCGTCTGCATCGTGTTCCGCTCAGCCGTCAGGCCTCCGCGGTCCTTACTAACATGCGGATGTTAACAGGAGACGCGCCATTTGTGTTTTACAAGCCCAAGAGCAAGTCGCGCGTGATCTGTGAAAACGCGGCCTGTAATCTTCTTAAAAAGTTTCGGTTGGGGATTACCGCTCACGGTTTGAGGGCGGGCTTTCGCAGTTGGGCGCGCAAACAGGGAAAATACTCTCACGATGCGATGGAGTTCGCCCTGGCACATGAACAAAATTCCTTGGAAGCCGCCTACCAACGTGAGGATCTTATCGAAGAACGCGCAATCATGATGCAGGATTGGGCCGATTATGTGACAGGTGGTGCTAATCCTCTAAATTTTTCACCTGAAGAATCTCAGAAATAATACAGCTACGGCGGGGAATTTGCCCCGCCGTGCCTATCACTATGCTTCATTCGCAAACCCCATAGTCGTATGCCCGCGGCAACTGCTTGATAAAGCGGACGACTTCGTCATACCTCCACCGGATACTTCCCCGCCCGAGCCGCAAGGGCTGAGGAAAGTCCGGGTCCTCACGCAAACGGCGATCAATAGATGCCTCACTCCAACTCAGAACTTTCATAAGCTCCATTTTGGTAATGAGACGAAATTCCAACAGCGGGTTATCCAACCTCTTATCCATGCCTTCTCCTTTGTTTTAAAGCGCCCGCGCCGGGCCTTTTGATGGAGGCATTTTAAAATATTTAGAGGCCGCAAAGATGGACAAATATGATGTTTCCATTGTGCGAATGCTGCTTTTTTGTGGATAACCCCGATGTATCGACCTCCGAGAAAGGCGCAACGGATGAAAATTTGCACCAAGGCGGCGAATTGGCAAACTCTCATATATGAAATCCGGATTTTTGTCCGGATGCCACTCTGTTCTCAAAATTTGCATGGAGCAGAGTGATGAATGTTGAGAAGATGGCATATCATGACGATAAAGATTTATGCCAAGACCGACAACGTTGTTGCTCGCTATGCGAAAGTGACCTGATCACGGGCAACGCCGTGACCTCCCAACACAGTGCCACGTCTATATCTAGTATATCTGGAACGACGTTGCCTGACGTCTGTGAGGTACCTCGCCTTCTAAATATTTCACATACTTGTGATCAGAAAACGCAACCCATCCATAGACGACCGGTCTAATGGAGCCTATTTAACAGGTCATGGAACACCAAAACGACACCCGCTCTCGGATATTGACCACAGGACGCCGCCTGACAGCCCAGCAGGGCTATACAGGCGTTGGCCTGAGCACACTTTTGAAAGAGGCGGGCATTCCGAAGGGTTCGTTCTACCACTACTTCGCATCGAAAGAGGCATATGGCTGCGCGCTGTTGAGCGAGTTTATGACAGAGTATAGCCATCGCCTGAATGCCTCTCTCGCGCATCCAGACATGAATGCACGGTCTCGGCTCTTGACCTATTTCGAAGGGTGGCGCGAAAAACAACTCAGCCCGCACCTTGAGGATCGGTGTCTGGTGGTTAAACTGTCGGCAGAAGTTGCTGACCTATCGGAGAACATGAGCAACATCTTGCAAAAAGGCGTGTCCGACATTGTCGCGCATCTGACGAAGACCATAGAGCAGGGGCAGAACGAGGGCACGATTGCATCGATCGAAAACCCTCAGACCTTGGCGGAAATGATCTATCATATGTGGCTCGGGGCCAGTCTCGTTGCGAGCATCTCGCACAGTGCTGCCGCTCTTAATTCCGCAATGGATGCGACAAAAGTGCTTGTTCCAGCACCGTAACTCTCAAAAATTTTGCCCCCACGAAAGACGACCGGTCTATTCGCAAAGGAAAATCATGAAAATTTT
>NZ_FORY01000003.1 GCF_900114135.1 Celeribacter halophilus | reverse complement strand
GCACGCCGTGGCCAACGGTAGGGGGGCTTGCGAGGCCCCACTGGGGCCACGGTCCCCCTAGCTTTGTCACGAAAGCTCAAACCATGGACCGGCAAGTGAGGCACGACATGATTGAGCCAAATAATTCCATTTTGTCCATCGGGCAGCAGTGCAAGCTGCTGTCGATCTCACGCTCGTCATTCTATTACACGGCGAAGGGCGAGACCGCGCAGAACCTTGATTTGATGCGGCGGATCGACGAGCAGTTCCTGGAAACACCCTTCTTCGGTGTCCGGCAGATGACCTGGCACCTGCGTAACGATGGGCATCTTGTGAACGAGAAGCGGATACGCCGGCTGATGCGCCTGATGGGGCTGATGCCGATCTACCAAAAGCCCAACACCAGCAGGCCTGCGAAAGGGCACAAGACGCATCCCTACCTGCTGAGAGGTCTGCGGGTGGAGCGTCCGAACCAAGTTTGGTGCTCGGATATTACCTATCTGCCCATGCGCCGAGGGTTCTTGTATCTGGTCGCCATTATGGATTGGCACACCCGTAAGGTGCTGGCCTGGCGCATCTCGAATACTCTGGAGGCGGACTTCTGTGTTGAGGCACTGAACGAGGCCATCCACAAGTTCGGCCCGCCCGAGATCATGAATACCCCCTCTCGTGACATTCGCTTTGCGAATGCACTGCCGGGCAATGGATCAAGGATCTCAGTTCACGTCCTTCGCCTGGACCGACCGGCTCCGCCGATCCGACGTGCGCATCTCAATGGATGGGAAGGGCCGCTACTTAGACAACATCTTCATTGAAAGGCTCTGGCGAACCCTGAAATACGAGTGCGTCTATCTGCATGCTTGGGAGACCGGATCAGAAGCGAAGGCAGGCATCCGGAAATGGATGACCTTTTACAACAACCAACGCCCACACTCAGCCCTTGGCGGCAGGCCACCAGCCGTGGTCTATTGGCTGAGAAATAACAGAACACAATCCAATCAGCAGGAGCAGAGAGTAGCTTAATTTACGCCAGATCCTGTCCAACAAATGGGGAGTAGCTCACGCGTCAGGTCGTTCTGGCCTGGCGCCCCGGAACGGCACGGGCGAAACTCTTTCAATCCATCGGAAAGCTGTTGCAGAAAACCCAGAAAAACCTTGTCCAACCCGGAAATGTGTCGAATGGAGATCGTTCAACCTGTGCCTGAGACCTCCCGACCCGACAGCCACAGATATGTCTGCTGCGTGTAGATGGGTCTTCCGCGATGCGGGCACCGTGAATGGCCTATGTAAAAACGCCCTTCCGGCACGGAAAACCCCCGCTGCCATCAGACAACGGGGGTGTTTATTCAACATCAAGAGTTGAACCAGATCATCCTTCGCGTTCCAGATTCTTGCGTGCCAGTTTGCGGGCGCGACGGATCGCTTCTGCTTTCTGACGCGCATTTTTCTCGGAAGGCTTCTCGAAATGTTGCTTGAGCTTCATTTCGCGGAACACGCCTTCCTTTTGAAGTTTTTTCTTTAGAACCCGAAGGGCCTGATCGACATTGTTGTCACGAACACTAACCTGCATGTGGTTTACATCAGCCTTCTCGTTTGGATTTGCAATGATTTGCATCTACAGGCCAGATAGCAACCTTAAACCATCTTGTATAGCAAAGCCTGTCATGCCGGACAAAGTCGACGGTCGCGTTCTTGTCATCTGGCGGTTGTCCGAGAGGCATCACCTGCGCGACCGTTCAGCCGGGAAGCCCGTCGATCCTTGGGATGGAGCTCAGATCGTTGTCCCAGTCCGCACGACTGGAACAGCAGATATGCGCGTCGGGTCTTATGTCGATCGGGCTGTCAAGCGACCCTGCCGGAACCACAAGCAAACCGACCTCCGGCTGGGAAAAAGGCAGTGCGGATCCGCAGTCGGAGCAAAAGCTCTTCATGTGGCGTGATCCGGGGAGACGGAACGTCTTGATCTTTGCCTCGCCTGACACCCAGATGAGTTTGGCTGTGGAGGAAAACAGGTTTGCCGAATGGGCCGAACCGCTGTCCTTACGGCAGCGGGAACAGTGGCACAGGAAAAAGCTCTCGAACTCTCCTGATATGCGGAATTTCACAGCGCCACAAAGGCATTGTCCCGTGGTCGGTTTCTTGTCCATTCACACTCCTCGCAACCGGCAACCCCTGCCGCCAGCCGAACGCATTTCATTGTTCCCTTGTATCCCCGTGTTGATTTCCGGTCAAAGGGATCAAAGAGAGACAGCCTCGGTGTCACAGAGCATCAACGGATTGAAAACCATGCCTTACGTGGTTCACGGTCCAGAGCCGCCGTCCGCTCACGTTGCAGCAAAGGGCCGCTTCGAGCCCAAGGCGCTTGATGCTGCGCCTTGCTCGAATGTCTACTCTACAACGATGAGCCACTCGCCATACCGGCGATCATTGCTCCGAGTGCTACAATGTGAACCAGCATTAAGGCTTTGTCATTCCACATCGCTCCAACTGCAAACCACCCCAAAACGCCGATTAGGAACAGGTAGAGATTCCATGGTGTCCAGCCGAAACCTGTGGCGGTGTAGCCTAATATCTGGATGATCGAAGCGCCCCATTTGACCGCAAACACCATACGGTCAAAGCGTGGGCGCGCAATGCTTGCATCAGACGGCACGGGTCAATCCTCCGTCGATACGCAGGTTTTGCCCTGTCATGTAGCCACCACCTTCGGATGCCAGAAGCGAAATTACAGCAGACACTTCTTGCACGCGCCCATAGCGCCCCATCGGGATACGGGCTTTGCGATCTTCGGTTTCAGGAATGCTGTCAATAAACCCGGGCAGCACGTTGTTCATACGGATATTGTCGGCGGCATATTTGTCGGCATAGAGCTTCGTAAACGCCGCAAGTCCGGCCCGAAAGACGCCAGAGGTCGGAAACAACGGATCGGGTTCAAAGGCCGCAAATGTCGAAATGTTGATGATCGCGCCACCGCCCTGTGCTTGCATGACGGGCGTCACCAAGCGCGTCGGGCGAATAACGTTCATCAAATACACGTCCATGCCCCTATGCCAATCCTCATCCGAAATATCCAGCACCGGCCCTTTGGGTCCATGACCTGCGGAATTGACCAACACATCCACACGCCCCCAACGGTCCACCGCTCCTTGAACCAAGGCAGAGAGGTCATCGGGGTTGGTATTGGACCCCGTGACGCCGAACCCGCCTAACTCGACCCCAAGCGCCTCGCCTTTCCCTGAAGACGACAGAACACCCAACTTAAAGCCATCTGCAGCCAATCGACGGGCCGCCTCTGCGCCCATGCCGCTTCCTCCGGCGGTGATAAGTGCTACTTTTTCTACTGAACTTTTTCTCTCCATCACTATTCTGGCTTATCAATAGATCAATAAAATCGGCGTATCGCGCGAGAATTGATGTTTCATGACTATAGGATTACTATTGCCAAATGCCGCAACTTCCTCCCCTCAACGGTCTACGTGCATTTGACGTGGCTGGCAGATGTCTGAATTTCCGTGCTGCTGCGGATGAACTTGGCGTCACCCAAGGGGCCGTCGCCCAACAGGTGCGTCAACTTGAGGCGCATTTAGGCGTGCCCTTGTTTGAACGGCTTCCAAAGGGCTTGGCTTTCACGTCAGCGGGACGGAGTTATCACGTCTTTGTCGCCGCCGCATTCGAGGCGCTGCGCAATGCAACGGAGCAACTCAAACCGGAACCCCGCAAAGTTCTTGTCAGCGTCACTCCGACATTCGCCGCAAAATGGCTGATCCCCAACCTGCCGGACTTTTCGGCCAAGCATCCGGATATCGACCTACGCATTCTGGCAACAGAAAAGGCTTCAAGCTTTCACAGCGACGGAATTGATCTTGCCGTGCGACAAGGAAAGCCGCCTTTCGGAGCCTCACTTGATGCGCACCTCCTGTTTCGTCAGGAGGTTATCGCCGTGGCCGCGCCAAGTCTGGTGGACGGGTATGATTTGCCTCTTGATGCAAAAGCGTTGTCATCCATCCCCAAACTTCATGACAGCCACAACCTCTGGCCCGAGTTTCTCAAACTGCATAACATCGAAGATGTAGCCGGACATAGGCTACGCCTCAGCCAAACATCCCTGTCCGTGGATGCAGCCCTGTTTGGTCAGGGAGCGGCTCTGGTAAGCCGTTTTCTCGTAGAGGGCGAGATTGCCGCCAAACGGTTGATACAGATCACACCACAAACCCTGATCGGCGAACAGGACTTTTACCTGCTCTCCACACGCAAGACAAAACAAAACCCGGCGATTGAAGCCGTTATATCTTGGTTTCTGGAACAAGCTGAAAAATAGCCTCATCCTGCTTTATTCAATCAAAAGCAGTCGATTTCTGCCATTGGCGCAGCCGTAGCGCATATCCGTTTTGTCCCGCTGAGCTGAACTTGGTGCGCGGTGCGCGCGCATGTCTGGTGCCCGATGCAGCAACGCGGTGATCATCTTTTCACGCGGCAAGACGAAACTCTTATGGAAGGAGGCATTGAATGTCACATCCTTCTGCGCAGCGGCGATAATGGAACATAGAGTATCGCGATCTTTGTTCAGATGCTCGAAGACATTGATCAGAAACTCTTCCAGCACCACGCGACACCTTTTGTCCTCCTTCAGGGCAGGTTGGGCGGCGTAATTGCCTGTTTCCTCGAATACGGCTTCGAGGACGAGATCGGCCCTACCGTTGCTCGACGATATCGTGTGGTTCAACGCTCTGCAGTTTATACAAGCCATTGGTGTAAGTACTGGCATGGGCTCGGCTTTGCTCGGAGCCATTCAGTTTGCAATGGCATTTACCGTCTCGTCCTGCGTTGCCATCGGAGGAACAGCCACGGCTCTGCCCATGTCCTTCGGCCTCTTTCTCCCAGCAACTCTCGCGACAGTATTGTTTTTTGCCTCAGGAAAGCGTTCAAAGAGATAGGCCTGTCGAGAGCACAATCGGGAAACCTCACCAAATGAGAGTATGGGCCTTGGCTTGCAAAGGCGACCAAGGCCCATCTCCTTAAACAACAGCCATGCGAGATGAAGCAAATGTCCGGTTTCGCCGTTGGTGTCGGACTGCCACAAACGGCTCGGAGCTGTCTTTCTTCGATTTTGGGGGGCCTGTTTCTAAGGAATGATGCAACAAAATGTTGCGCCCAAGCCGTATGGTTGCGCCACTCTGCGGAACCTCCGGCGCCTACCCCGCCTCTTTCCAAGTCTCCGGCGTCAGGTAGACCACGCTATCATCAACCCCGACCATCACCTCGCCGTCCTGAATGTTGACCTGCAACTTCATCGTGCGGCGCGCCAAATCGGCCAATGCGGCGGTGTCTTTCGGGGTGATATTCACCACTTTCAGGTTATCGAACCGCGTGGTGCTGTTTTTGATCTTCTCCCACCACATCTCTGCCGTCCTGCCGCCATAGGCATAGATGATCACATCACGGGCCTTGCCACAGGACTGACGCACGAGTTTCTCGCTCGGCAGGCCCAAGGCCACCCAGAGTTCCAGTTCGTCGCTCAGGCTTTTCTGCCAGATGTCGGGCTCGTCATCCGTGGAGAGGCCCTTGGTCATTTCCAGATGCTCGTGGGCATTCAGGGCAAAGGCCAGCAGGCGCACCATCAACCGCTCATCCGTCTCGGAAGGATGTTTGGCCACCGTCAGCTTGTGGGTCTCGTAATAGTGACGGTCCATATCGGAGACGGTGAGTTCAACTTTGTAAATGGTGGCTTTGAGCGCCATGATATCTGTCCTGATTAAAGATGGGCCTGCCGCAGGCGTTTCAAGAAACGCCGCGCTGCGTCGGGATGGGGCTGTCACGCTCCATCGAGGCACGTTGCGATAGGCTCTAAAGCCTCCGGCGTCTTTGTGAAAGCAGATAAGACATCGGACAGCCGTTCGCGCGGCTCTTGTGCCACGCCCCTGCCCGCCTCTTCCTGCCTCAGGCAGATAGGGCCACGGGCATGGTCTCAGGCATGGTGATGAGCAAAGCAGACAGGATCGCCCTGCTTTGCCCCTTGGTTACGCTTGCGCTTTTAGACCGCGATGCGCGCTTGGCGTGTTTGCAACCTGACCATGACATATCCCATCAAGGTCGCCATGCCGACATGCCCGATAAAGGAGGACTGGGTATAGGCCCCGAACCCCATCATGAAGCTGCGCCCCACCACAGGCGCCAGCATACCTTGTGCCACGAACCACAGGACAAACCCCGCCACGGCACCTGACAGGATGAGATTGAACCGCGTCACCAGATGCGTCAGCCAGACAAACGCCCCGAACCCGACTGCGCCGATTGTGAAATGGACAAGGAAACCGGCCCAATGCGGCAGCGTGACGCCAAAGGCGATCTTGATCAGAGCGATCACCAAATTCGCAGGGGCCAAAGCCACCCCGAACAGAACCGGCGAGATCAGCCATGCGTAGAGTTCAAACGAAATTTCGCCCACCAATCCGGCGATCACCAGATTTCTGAGGCTGTGAAGTGTCAACATATCGGGAAGGTCTCTCTGTGTTTTGCGCAAAATGCGGAGCCGGTTTGAAACACTGTGGCAAAGGGCGGCACAGAACAGACCGTTCATCGCGCAAACGCCTTTGCCGTCATGTCGTAGACTGGCATTTAAGCGTTATGGAGCGATGACTCAAAAAACATATTTGAACGATCACTCAACAAAGGGTGATCGTTTTTTATGTGGGCGGGGTTGGGGGGGCGAGACCCAAGCAGGCCAAACACAAAACGGGGGCCAAAGCGGCCCCCGTTTCAACGTCTCACAAAATGCTTTGTGTCAGTCTTTCATGTCTTTCACGAAGGTCTCGTCGACCTCACCGCGGAAGAAGTCGCGACCGTAGACGAGGATGCAGAGCACCACGCCGACGCCGAAGGCCCAAGCGGCCCCGCGGGTGGCAAGCACGGCGGCGACGACACCGGCGATGCCCAGGTCACGCTGGGAGCGCGCTTCCATCACACCGATGCGTACCGAGACATAGCCCTGGATCAGCAGCGTCAGAGCCAGAGCGATGCCGAGGATCGGCTGCACGAGCGTGACAATCGGCATCAGGAGCAAGCCGGTGTTGGTCCCCCAACGGAAGGACCCTGCCCCGCCGAAGATCGAGTCCATTGCCTTTTTGCCCTGCGTGAAACGCTCGACAATGACGACATGCATGGCGGCCCAGAGCGGTCCACACATGGCCACATCCGGCCCGATGATGGACATGACCGAGTTCCGCGCCCCGAAGATCATATGTGCACGGTCGGGGTTGTAGTCGATCTTTTCGTCCAGACGCGCGTGGTCGGCTTCTTCAAGGATGGCCTTGCTTTGCAGAACATCCCCGAACAGCACGATATAGGCGGCCAGAACCGTCGGGATCGCGGTGAGGAACATGCTCAGCGGCGGAAAACCGAGGCCGAAGATGGTGTATTCCTTCCACAGCGTGGTGAAGTCCGGCTTGGAAATCCCCCACTCGATGGTCGGCCACGGCGCCTCGCCAAAGACCGGAGCAACCACAATCGCCAGCGCCACAATCGGGAAAATACCGAGCTTGCCGATCGCACCAAAGATGAAACTGGTGGCTTTCAGCTTGGCAAAGTGCCGCGAGAAGATGACGTAGAAGGCAATCCCAACCGCGATGGTGATGGTGAAGGGAAAGCTGTCAAACCGGCCACCGACCTTGAACACCGAGATCACGGCGGCAATGCCCGCCCCGATGATGATGCCGGATTTGATCGCTTGCGGAATCAGCTGCACCACGCGATGCGCCAGACCCGAGGCCCCGATGAAGATCGAGAACAGACCGAGCATCAACTGGAAGGCAATCAAGGCATGCACGCGCTCCGGCCCCTCCGGAAATGCCGCACAATAGGCCATCAGAAGCGGGATCGCCGGTGTGATCCAGCCGGGAATAACCGGATCGCCCAGCAAGTGGTGCGTCAGGTACAAAATCCCGTTCATCATGACAACAGCAAGGGCCACCTCAAAGGGCATCCCCAACAGTTCGATCATGAGCGGGATCGCCGCCAGATCCACAGCGCACATCAAGAGGCCCTGGAAGTAATCCGGCCACTCGAACCGGTAGTGTAGGAATGGCAGGCGGATCTTGAACGGACCCGCCGGCCAATAGGGCGTTTCCTGCCCGTCGATACGTTGTTGTCTCACTGAAGTCTCCTCGCTTTGTGCGCAGTTGGGCCCCTCCCTCCCGGGGCACATTTATAGTATGTGTCAGGCGCCCTACCTGCGGTGCGTCAGGGCGCCTGTCTGAGGGTCAGTATGCTTCGCGATACAGCGCGAGCGCATCTTTCTCCGTCACTTCGACGGGATTGTTGACCAGAAGCCGCGTTTGCAGCATGGCGTCTTTCGCCAGCATCGGCAGATCGGCTTCAGGGACGTTCACATCACGCAGTTTCAACGGCGCGCCGGAGCGATCCATCAGGTCTTGCATGAAGTTCACGAAATTGGCGGATTTGGCCTGCGTGCCCTCCTCGGACGGCCCGACAACCACATCGGCCAGCTCGGCATAGAGCGATGCGGCGGCGGTCATGTTGTAGCGCAGAACCGGCCCGAGCATCAGCGCATTGGTCAGACCATGCGGCAGGTGGTAATGCCCGCCCAACGGATAGGCCAGCGCATGAACCGCGCCCACCGGACTGTTAGAAAAC
The DNA here is from genome assembly GCF_900114135.1 of Celeribacter halophilus. GTDB lineage: Bacteria > Pseudomonadota > Alphaproteobacteria > Rhodobacterales > Rhodobacteraceae > Celeribacter > Celeribacter halophilus. Next base: position 306,254 of record NZ_FORY01000003.1, on the reverse strand, counting down.
GCCTGCCCCGCAAGGTTCGCACCCAGAAGCATCGCTTCGCGGGCCGCGCGGTTGGTGCCGTCCTGACAGGCGGTGATCAGGTTCGCCGTCATCAGACGCAGCGCCTCTTTGGCGAAGACATCCGACATCATGTTTTTCTTGTGCTGGCCGGTGAAGGCTTCAATGGCGTGAACCATCGCATCAATGCCGGTCGCAGCCGTCTGAACCGGCGGCAGACCCACGGTCAGCTCGGCATCCAGCAACACGCGGTCGGCATAAAGCTGATGCGAGACAATGCCCATTTTCGTGGTCTCGCCGGTGGTCAGGATGGTGATGTTGGTCACTTCGGAGCCCGTGCCCGCCGTGGTCGGAACCTGCACCAGAGGCGTGCGTTTGCCCTCGACCTTGCCGATGCCGTAGAGCTCGGAAAGCGGTTGTTCGGAGACCAGCATCACCGCCACGAGTTTGGCGATGTCCATAGAGGAGCCGCCACCAAGCCCCATGACGACATCCGCACCCGCCGCTTTCGCACGCTCGACGCAGGACATCAGCACGGCTTCGGGCGGATCGGCCACCACATCGTCGAACACCGTCACGGTGAAACCGTGAGCTTTCAAAGAGGCCACAGCCGGATCAAGCAGGCCGTTCTCATGCAGGAATTTGTCAGTCACGATCAACAGGTTGCGCTCGGGAAACCATGCGCTCAAAAGCTCGCCCATCCGCTTCGCGCCACCCCATTCCACAAGCATGGAGCCGGGCGTGTCGAAGGAAAACGGTTTGATACCATCAGTCATTGATCTTGTCCTTGAAGTAAAAAATGCGCGACCCGCAGGAAGTGGGACGGGTCGCGCGAGGGGAAGGGTTTAAAGGGCGCTACAGATGTATTTCATCTCGAGATAGTCCTCGATGCCGTATTTGGAGCCTTCACGGCCCAAACCGGACTGTTTCACGCCACCGAACGGGGCCACCTCGTTGGAGATCAGGCCCGTGTTGTGCCCGACCATGCCGTATTCCAGCCCTTCGGAGACACGCACCATACGGGCGTGATCGCGGGTGAAGAAATAGGCCGCCAGACCGAAGATCGTGTCATTGGCCATGGCAATCGCGTCTTCTTCCGTGTCGAAGGGAAACAGCGGTGCGAGCGGGCCGAAGGTTTCTTCGGTTGCGACTTTCATCTCCGGCGTGACACCGGTGAGGATGGCCGGCTCAAAGAACAACCCGCCAAGGCGCTTACCGCCCTGCATAAGTGTCGCGCCTTTGGAGACCGCGTCCTCGATATGGCTTTGCACCTTGTCGAGGGCTTTCGGCTCGATCATCGGGCCGATATCCGTGCCCTCTTCGGTGCCGTTGCCAACGGTGAGTTCGGAGACTTTGGCCGCCAGTTTCTTGGCAAAGGCGTCATAGACCCCGCGCTGCACCAGAATACGGTTGGCACAGACACAGGTCTGGCCCGCGTTGCGGTATTTCGAGGCCATCGCCCCTTCGACCGCCGCATCAAGATCGGCGTCATCGAACACGATGAAAGGTGCGTTACCGCCCAGTTCGAGCGAGACTTTCTTGATCGTGTCGGCACATTGCGCCATCAGCAACCGGCCCACTTCGGTCGAACCTGTGAAGGAGAGTTTGCGGACCACATCGCTGTCGGTGATGACCTTGCCGATTTTCGAGGCCGGACCGGTGACGATCTGGAACACGCCTGCCGGAATGCCCGCACGTTCGGCCAGCACACCAAGCGCCAGCGCCGTGAGCGGGGTGAGATCGGCGGGACGCACGATCATCGAGCACCCTGCGGCCAGCGCAGGCGCGGCCTTGCGGGTGATCATCGCGGCCGGAAAGTTCCACGGCGTGATCGCGGCGGTCACACCGATGGGCTGGCGCAGCACGGTGAGGCGCTGGTTGCGTGCCGGTGCGGGGATCGTATCGCCGTAAATGCGTTTGGCTTCCTCGGCGAACCACTCCACGAAAGAGGCGGCATAGGCGATTTCGCCCTTGGCTTCTTTCAGCGGCTTGCCCTGCTCCAGCGTCATAATCAGGCCGAGGTCTTCGGTGTTCTCCACCATCAGTTCGAACCACTTGCGCAGCACGGCGGAGCGTTCCTTGGCCGCCCATGTCGCCCAGTCCGCCTGCGCCACCCGCGCGGCTTCGATCACCGCAGGGATTTCGTCGGGGGACATGCTGGGCACGGTGCCGACCACGGAGCCATCTGCGGGGTTTGTGACCTCGATGGTGTCACCGGATGCGGCCTGCACCCACTGGCCGTTCACCAGACAAGCGTTTTGCAACAGAGACGGGTCTTTGAGTTCAGGCATTCGGGCCTCCCAGTTTGGTCTTGGCTATTCGGTTTCGGCTTGACTGATCGTTCCATATACGGAACGCTGTCTTTAATATGAAACGTATGCCGATGTATACCCTATGTCAATTCCTCAAATACGGCGGTAAACTTGCCCGACAAAACGCAGACAAATGGCAGACACATGGCTGACCCTACAAAACGGCGCGCACCGGCGGCGGAGCGCACCATCCGAATCCTCGACCAACTGGCCGCCAGCAGCAGCCCCATGGGCGTCTCCGAGCTGGCCCGATGCCTCGATATTCCCAAGAGTTCCGTCTTCGGCATTTGCGAGACACTGGTAGAAACCGGCGTGCTTCACTCGGACCCTACCGGCTACAGCATGAGCGCCCATTGCCTGCGCTGGAGCGGGGCCTATCTGAGCCGTTCCTCCCTTGTCTCCGAATTCCAGCGCACGCTGGCCCGCGACGGACGGTTGGCCAATTACACCGTCACCCTCTCGACGCTGGAAAACGATCAGGTGGTCTACCTCGCCTGCCGCAACTCCGACAAGCCTTTAGGCTTTACATTTCAAATAGGTATGCGCCTTCCTGCGGTCTATTCCGCGACCGGAAAAGCCATGCTGTCGCAGCTTCCGCAAGAGCAGAGACGCATGCTTCTCTCCGCCCCGTGGCATGCGCCATTTACCGACAACAGCGTGCGGGATCTTGAGGCGTTCGAAGAGGATGTGAAGGTCTGGCGCGCGCAGGGCTACGCCGTGGACAATGGCGAAATACGCGAGGGCATGGTCTGTCTCGGTGCGCCGATCCTCGGGCCGGAGGGCACGCCCGTGGCAGGCATCGCGATTTCCATGACCAGCACCGAAGCCCGCGACGCCGCCAAGAAAGACCTCGGCGGCATCATCTGCGAAATCGCAGGCTCCCTGTCGCGTCACCATCTCGGCTAACCCCGCCCGCGCCGCTTGACAGAGCCGCCGCATCGCACTATTTCAATCCTAACTTCGAGAATCCGCGTAATGACGAAACCATAAAACGCGCCGCTCCCGACACAAAATGCGGCCATAGCGGGCCACCCTGCCCCCACATATCGGGTTGATGCTGGCGACGTTCAGCGCTTTGACTGCAACCGCATCGCGTGGTGACGAGGACGGAAATGATGATGAAAACACAGGAGACCGGCCATGTCCGAGACGCCCGCGCACAACAGATCAGAAACCGACACACCGCAGATGGAAGACGCAAGTTTCGCCGCGATGGACCCTGCGCAACTCTTTCCGGCCAGCCATAGCACCCATCCGCCGCGCATCCTGATCCTCTACGGCTCCCTGCGTGAACACAGCTTCTCACGTCTTTCTGCCGAAGAGGCCGGACGCATCCTGACCCGTTTCGGCGCGGAGGTGAAAATCTTCGACCCGCGCGGCCTGCCCCAGCCAGATGACGCACCGCTGGACCATCCGAAAGTCGCCGAACTGCGCGATCTCGTGACATGGTGCGAAGGCATGGTCTGGTCCTCTCCCGAGCGTCACGGCGCCATGACCGGCATCATGAAAAGCCAGATCGACTGGATTCCCCTGTCCCTTGGCGGCGTGCGCCCGACACAGGGCAAGACGCTGGCGGTGATGCAGGTCTGCGGCGGATCGCAAAGCTTCAACACGGTCAACCAGTTGCGGATACTCGGGCGCTGGATGCGGCTTCTGACCATCCCGAACCAGTCCTCTGTGGCCAAGGCATGGGACGAATTCGACGCAGACGGGCGCATGAAACCCTCGCCCTATTACAACCGGATCGTCGATGTGATGGAAGAACTGGTGAAATTCACCCTGCTCACCCGCGACATCAAGGAGCACCTCGTAGACCGCTATTCGGAACGGGTGGAAAGCCGCGAGGAGCTCTCCAAACGGGTCAATCAGTCGAAGGCTGTGGGCTGAGGCCGTCTTTCGGCACAATCCGCAGCGCCCGCAAGGCGTTCAGGATCACCGCGACGTCAATGACCTCCTGCAACACCGCCCCCTGAACCGGCGTCAGATAGCCGAAACCGGCCGCAATCATCCCCGCGACCGACAGGCCGATCCCCACAACCACACTTTCCATGGCAATATGGCGCGAGCGGCGGGCAATCTCGATCCCCGGCCCCAGACGGTCCACACGATCCACCAAAAGCACAACATCGGCCGCCTCGGCAGAGGCAGCCGCTCCGCGTGCGCCCATAGCCACACCGACAGTCGCCGCCGCCAGCGCGGGAGCATCATTGACACCATCTCCCACCATCATCACTGGCCCGTTCTGACGTTCGGACAGGACCAAAAGAACCTTCTGGTCCGGCGTCAGACCGGCACGCACCCCGTCCATATCCAGCCCTTCGGTCACATGGTCGGCCACGGCGGCGCGGTCCCCTGTGGCCAGCAGAATGCGTGCAACGCCCTGTTCGCGCAGCCCTGCCAGCATCGACGCAGTTCCAAGGCGCAGCGGGTCGGCCATGACCAGATGCCCCGCCAGCCGCCCGTCTATTGCCACCGCCACCAACACTGCACCGGCCTCCAACGCGGGCATATCTTCCGCTGCCTGAGCCGCCCGCCCTGCGACGAGATCATTGCCGCCGACCACGACCTTGCGCCCGTCAACCGTGCCTTCAACCCCGGAACCGGCCACTTCCGTGACCTCGGAAGGCACCGAGAGCGCCATCCCTCGCGCCTTGGCCGCCGCAACGATGGCCTGTGCCACGGGATGTTTGGAAGCCTGATCGAGCGAGGCGGCATAGCGCAGAATGTCTTCCTCCGATGCATCGCCGCTGCGGTGGATCGAGACGATCTGCGGGCGTCCATCGGTCAGCGTGCCGGTCTTGTCGAGGATCAGCGTATGAATACGCGCCATCGCCTCCAGCGGCCCGCCGCCCTTGATCAATACCCCGAAACGCGCCGCCCGCGACAGGCCCGCCACCAGCGCCACCGGCACAGCGAGGATCAAGGGGCACGGCGTGGCCACGACCAGCACGGCCACCGCTCGGATCGGGTCGCCTGTCAGCCCCCATGCGGCCAGCGCGATCACCACGGTCACAGCGAGAAAGCCAAGCGACCAACGGTCCGCCAGTCGCGCCATCGGAGCCTTGGAGCGCTGAGCCTGCTCGACCAGCCGCACGATCCCCGCATAGGTGCTCTGACTGGCCCGACGCGCGGCAATCAGATCGAAAGGCTCGCCCGCATTGGTCGCCCCGCTCATGACCTCCGCTTCACACGCCAGACGCACAGGCAGGGATTCCCCCGTCAAAGCGGAACTGTCGAGATAGGCCGTCTTTGAGGCCACCGTGCCATCCACCGGCACCACATCGCCCTGCCGGATCAAAAGCCGGTCTGCGGGCGCGATGTCATCCAGCGGCACATCCTCCAGCGCCCCCGCCGCATAACGGTAGGCCATTCGCGGCACCCGCGACAGCAGCGCATGCATGTCACGGCGCGCACGGCCCTCGGCAAAGCTCTCAAGCACATTGCCGCCGGTATACATCACCGCCACCACAGCCGCCGCCAAGGTTTCGCCAAACCCCAGCGCGGTGGACATGGACAGGGCCGCGACAATATCCAGCCCGACCTCGCCCCGCATAAGGCTGCGCAGAATATCGACACAAAGCGCGATCAGAACCGGAAGCACCGTAATCGTCCAGACAAGGCGGGATGCCCCCTCTTGGCCGGTAAAATATAGCGCCAGCCCTGCCACGAGTCCGAGAGCCGCCGCCAGAAAGAGTGCTTTTTTCATGCGGGCGTTTCTGGCGGCGTCGTTTCGGGTATTGGTCATGCTGTTCACTTTGGCTGGGGCAAATCTGCCTTTGGCGATGTGTTGGAAATCAGCGAAGCATTTGCCCGCGCCTCAGACCGCGCATGATCTTCGCGCAAGACGTGGAGCGTGTCGAGACCTTGCCCCTGTCTGACAGCTGTCTGCGGCGGCTGAGTGTGGCTACCATGTCTGGTGCAGGCGGCGGGTCGAAATCAATCCATGAGCCAGGACTTTGCCTTCTCGAACTCGTCACTCTCGAAATATTTCGCATCAAGATCGAAGGCACGTTTACCGATCTGGACGGCCATCTCCTGCCATCCGGCATCTCCGACAATGGCGGCGCGTTCGACGCGGTCTGCATGGCCGCGGATCAGATAGAAGTGATCCCTGAGCGCCCCCAGCCCCTGCCAGCCATCGAATTTGCGAAGGTCAATCAACAGCCGAATGTCCTCATGTGCAGCAAAGAAGCGGTTCAGATCCTCGATATCATTCTCGTATTGTTCGGTGTCGAGTTTCCCCAGAAGCGACAGATGCAGCACACCATCGCCCAGATCTTCCTGCTGAATACTGCCGAGGCTTTCGCGCAGCCAGCGGCGGGCCTCCTCCAGTTCCCCCAGTTTGAAGGTCGCAACAGGACAGGGCATGAAAACCGCAAAGGCAGCGACAGACTTGGCCAGTGCGGCATTGTCAGTCACGAGTGCCACACGATCAAATCCACGCCAGTGTTTGAGGCCCACTCGCGTGTCCTGAAGCATGGCCCCCAGTGTGAAATCGGTAAATCCGGCCTCCACAACGGCCAGAAGGCGCAAGCAATCCCCGCCCGCAATGGCCTTATCAATGGCCGGAACCAGCGTCTCTTTATAGTCGCGATCGGTCACCGGAGCGGTCATCCGGATTTCCATCACGCCATGGTCACCAATATGTTGAACGTCGATCATGATAATCGTGCCTCCCATTGTGTCGCGGAAGATGGACATTAGGCCTGTCCAATGCTGCGATGCTCCGCAGACCGTAAGAGGCCCGAACACGGGCAGCACCTCATTGGCGCTTACGCTGCGGTGGACAAAGGATGCCGCATATCCCGTGTTCAGGCATTGACCTGCGTCAACCGCCGCACGGTGTTGACGCGCATCGATTTCGACAAACGGGGAAATAAAACCGGATTCCCCCTTTCTTTTCATACACCGGCTCTGGCAAGGAGGTCTCACGACCTTGGCACTTTCTTTACTTACCTTCCACGACACGGCCTCCGGCCGGAAAGGACCCACATGTTTCGATCCGCCCTTCTTGCAAGCACTGTGCTTTGCGCATCAACCCTCGGCGCAACGGCTGCACCGGATGTTTTGACCTTCGACGATCTGGAGGCATTCGAAAACCTGTTGAGCGGCTACGGTTCGGTTGAATTCGAAACGGACAGTGAGGGCGACCCGATGTTTCGCGGTCGCATCAGCGGCGTGCCTTATTCACTCTATTTCTACGGTTGCGAAGATCACAAGGATTGCAACAACGGCACTTTCGTCGCCTATTTTGACGGCGACGACTATGTGACCGACGCTAGCGTCATCAACGCCTATAACAACGGCTACCGCTTCGGCAAAGCCTCTGTCGACTCGGATGGCGATCTGGAAATCAACTATTCCTTCGCCTTCAAAGGCGGGATCACCCGTGTGGCGCTGGACGACACGTTTGACTGGTGGCGTGTGGTTCTCGAACAGGCCGAAGAGTTCTTTGAATAAGACTCACTCATCCTCGGATGCCATGACAAAGCCCTGTCGCACAAAGGCGGCGCGGGCTTTGTCGCCTGTCAGATAGCCCAGAAACTGCGTGGCGGCCTCTGTGTCCCGTCCCTTGATCAAAGCCGCCGGATAGACAATTGGCGGATGGGTCTCGGCGGGAAAGGTCGCCACCACGCTCACATCATCCTCGGCCACCGCATCAGTTGCATAGACAATGCCAAACGGCGCCTCGCCAAGCGCCACAAGCGCCAGAGCGGCACGCACATTGTCGGCCTGCGCCACTTTGGGCGCGAGATCACTCCAGAGGCCAAGACTTGTCAAAGCCGCCTTGCCGTAGATCCCCGCAGGCACCGCATCCACAAGCGCCATCGCCAGACGATCCTCGCCAAGCGCATCCGGCAGGTTCTCGACCGGCATAGCCGCAACCTCCTGCCCATGTGCAATCAGCACGATGGAATTGGTCACCAGATCAAAGCGGCTACCCTCCGCCAAGAGACCGTCCTTTTCGAGAACATCCATCCAGTCGGGATTGGCCGAGATAAAAACATCCGCAGGCGCGCCCTGTTGGATTTGACGTGCAAGCGCCGATGAGCCCGCAAGCGAAATGGCCAGATCATGCCCCGTGTCGGCTTCGAACGCCGCCTCGATCTCCGAAAGCGCATTGGTCATGCTGGCGGCGGCGAAAACCGTGACTTCATCTGCATGAAGCGCGACCGGTGCGCAAAAACTGATGAAAGTGGCAAAGATGCGGGACAAAGCGGTGGACATGGGACCTCTCTCAATATGTTTCACAAAACATATCGCATCCACGCAAAAAACAGGCAAGCGATATCTCCCTGCAAACATATTGAATTTCCCGTAAACTGAATAGGTGTGATCCGCGCATTTGCGCCTTAAACCGAAGTGTCCGCCAACAAATCGCGAATGGCGGCGATCTCATCATGACCGGCCTGCCAGACAATGCCTTCGAGCCTGCGGTAATGGGCCAGCACAGTCTCCCCCGTCTCGGTCAGAGAGGCCCCGCCGCCCTGCGCTCCGCCACGGTTCGACTGCACCAAAGGCGCACGGAAAGCCGTGTTCATCTCTTCCACCAAGGACCACGCGCGTTTGTAGCTCATCGACATGGCGCGTCCGGCAGCGGCGATGGAGCCGGTCTCGCGAATGCCCTCCAACAGATCGGCCTTGCCCGGCCCGAGTTTGAGAACATCCCCGAAATGCAGCCTGAGCCGCATACGGATATCGGCCATGCCTTCCGGCGTCGGGTTTTCAGGGCGCAGGTTCTGATCTTCACACATAGCCGGACTGTGCCCCGTCTCCGAGAGGGGCGCAAGCTCTCCCCCGCGCCTCCGGATCCCGACAGGTGCGATCACGGCCATATCCGCCTTGCTTGACCGCAAAATAGGTCAGCATCTTTAACTTTATTTCGTCACCACCCCTTTGCGCGACATTTTCTTCACGCAAACGGGTGTTTTGGTGTTGACGCCTGCTGCGGCTGCACATAATGTCGCCGCACGCAATGAAGGACCCCAACGCCATGATCGGCCACATTATTGTACTTGTAGGGAAAACGCGCATGGGCCGGTAACGGTTAACCATATTGGAACCCATGCGCCCCCGAGTAAAACCGGGGGCTTTTTTATTGCCAAAAACGTAAGTGACGCGTGAGACGGAGAGAAAAATGACACGTCAGATGACCGGAGCAAAAATGGTGGTTCAGGCCCTCAAGGATCAGGGTGTGGACACGGTATTTGGCTACCCGGGGGGCGCTGTCCTTCCGATCTACGATGAAATTTTCCAGCAAAATGACATCAAGCACGTCCTCGTGCGCCACGAACAGGCCGCCCTGCACGCCGCCGAAGGCTATGCGCGCTCGACCGGCAAGGTGGGCGTGGCGCTGGTCACATCCGGTCCGGGGGCGACCAATGCGGTCACCGGACTGACCGATGCCCTGCTTGATTCCATTCCGCTGGTGGTCTTCTCCGGTCAGGTTCCGACCTTCATGATCGGCACAGACGGCTTTCAGGAAGCCGACACCGTGGGTATCACGCGGCCCTGCACCAAACACAACTGGCTGGTGAAAGACACGGACACCCTGTCCGGCACGATCCATCAGGCCTTCCATGTTGCCACCTCCGGCCGCCCGGGTCCGGTGCTGATCGATCTGCCGAAAGACGTGCAATTCGCCGAAGGCAACTATACAGCGCCCGCGAAAATCAACGTCAGCCATTACCAGCCCCGCGTGAAAGCCTCCATCGAAGAGATCAACGGCATTGTTGACCTGCTGGAAAAAGCCGAACGCCCCGTGTTCTACACGGGCGGCGGCGTTATCAACTCCGGCACAGGGGCCTCGCAACTGCTGCGCGAACTGGTCGATGCGACGGGCTTTCCGATCACCTCCACGCTCATGGGGCTGGGTGCCTATCCGGCCTCCGGCAAAAGCTGGCTGGGGATGCTCGGAATGCATGGTCTCTACGAGGCCAATATGGCGATGCATGACTGTGACCTGATGATTAACATCGGCGCGCGTTTCGACGACCGGATCACCGGCCGGATTCAGGACTTCTCACCGCATTCCACGAAAATCCACATCGACATCGACCCCTCATCGATCAACAAAGTCATCCGCGTCGACCTGCCGGTGATCGGTGATGTGGGCCATGTTCTCGAAGATGTGCTCAAGGTCTGGAAATCGCGCGGACGCAAGACCGCCGACACCTCCGCATGGTGGAAACAGATCGATGAATGGCGCGAGGTCCGCTGTCTGACCTACAAGAATTCGGACACGATCATCAAACCGCAATACGCCCTGCAACGGCTTCAGGAGCTGACCAAGGGCATGGACCGCTACATCACCACAGAAGTCGGCCAGCACCAGATGTGGGCGGCGCAGTTTCTGGGCTTTGAAGACCCGAACCGCTGGATGACCTCAGGTGGTCTGGGCACGATGGGCTACGGTTTTCCGGCCTCCATCGGCGTGCAAATGGCGCATCCCGACAGCCTCGTCGTCAATGTCGCGGGTGAGGCAAGCTGGCTGATGAACATGCAGGAAATGGGCACGGCGATGCAATACCGCCTGCCGGTGAAACAGTTCATCCTGAACAACGAACGCCTCGGCATGGTGCGCCAGTGGCAGCAGCTTCTGCATGGCGAACGCTACTCGTCGAGCTGGTCCGAAGCCCTGCCCGATTTCGTCAAACTCGCCGAAGCCTTCGGCGCGAAGGGCATCCAGTGTTCCGACCCGAAAGATCTGGACGATGCGATCATGGAAATGATCGAATATGACGGTCCGGTAATCTTTGACTGCCTCGTCGAGAAACACGAAAACTGTTTCCCGATGATCCCGTCAGGCAAGGCCCATAACGAAATGCTTCTGGGCGATGCCTCCACCGAGGGGGCGATCAAGTCGGACGGGGCGGTTCTGGTCTGATGAAACGTTTCGGGAAATGGCTGCGCAACGCCCTCGCCGCGCTGGTCGCGACTTGGGGGCTTGCGGGGTGCATGTCTTCGGCTGATGCGGTGGATGTGTCCTCCGGCGGTTTCGACTTTGCGGTCGAGACCTCCGGCACAACCGCCACCGCGCGCAACTATCACACGGGCCGTCTCAATGTCGCAGAGCTTCAAGACGCCGCCCGCGCCGCCATTGAAACCGCGTCAGGCTGTGCCGTGCGCACGCTTGTCAAACGCGATGAAATCAACACTTTTGACGCCACGCTCGATTGCGCTGGCTAAGGGAGAGGAAAGATCATGTCTGCCCTACGTATTGAAAAAGGCTCGTCGAGCCATTCCGCCTATGACCTTCGCGACTATCATTCCGAAGTGATCGAAAAACACACGCTGGCCGTTCTGGTCGACAACGAAGCCGGTGTGCTGGCCCGCGTCATCGGGTTGTTCTCCGGACGCGGCTACAACATCGAGAGCCTTACCGTGGCCGAGGTCAACCATGACAGCCACCTGTCGCGCATCACCGTTGTGACCACCGGCACCCGTGACGTGATCGAACAGATCAAGGCGCAGGTGGGCCGCATCGTGCCCGTCCACGAGGTCCACGATCTCACCGTCGAAGGCCCCTCCATCGAGCGCGAACTGGCGCTGTTCAAGGTTCAGGGCACCGGCAACAACCGCATCGAAGCCCTGCGTCTGGCAGAAATTTTCCGCGCCAATGTGGTGGACAGCACGCTGGAGAGCTTTGTTTTCGAAATGACCGGCCCGTCGGAGAAAATCGACGCTTTTGCCGATCTCATGCGCCCGCTCGGACTGGTGGAAACCGCCCGCACCGGCGTTGCGGCTCTGGCCCGTGGCGGCAAGGGCTGACACGGCCTGCTGCGCGAGACACATCCGCGAAGATCACGACATAAAAAGGGGCCGCATTGGCCCCTTTTTCTTTGGTCAGGCGCGGTTCACACCCTCTGGCGCTCTCCCGATGCCGCCCCTCAAGACCGCTTCATTTCCGCCATGATACGGCTCTGAAGCTCATCAGGCAGGCTGTCGATTGCACCCGCAAGAGTCGCAAGCTCCTGTCGCGCCCCATGCAACTGGTCAATGAGCGAGATGACAATGGCCAGTGCCGTCTCGTCGAGATCAAGGTCATGGGACAGATCGCACAGCAGTTCCAGCCGCGCGATATCAACCTGACGGAAGACATAGCCCCTCTCATCCTGTTCCGGCCGGACCAGTTCGCCGTCGACAAAGCCCATAAGCTGGCGGCGCGTGAGCCGCGTGACGGTGGTGACAACTTCCTCTACCGTGAATCTCTGCGTCATGTGCCTGCCCCCTTCATCAAATCACCCCGCGGATCAAAGTGATGCGTCTTGCGCCATTCTGTGAAAAACTCCCGCAGACTGTCGTCGATCTCGGGCGGCGAGACGATTTTCAACTCAACCATCTGATCGCCCTTGGTTTTGCGTTTGGCATGACCGACGCCACGTCCGCGCAAGCGTAAAACCTGCCCCGAACTTGCACCTGCCGGAATCGTTAGCCCCACAGGCCCGTCAATGGTCGGGGTTGTGACCTTGGCGCCCAGAACGGCTTCGTCAATGGTAATCGGCAGCGTGATCAGAATGTCGTCGCCCTCGCGGCGGAACACCGGATGCGACCCCACAAGCACGGTGATGAGCGCGTCCCCTGCCGGACCGCCCCCATACCCCGGCGCACCTTTGCCGCGCAGCCGCAGCGTCTGGCCATCTTCGGTGCCTTGCGGGATTTTGACGGCAAGGCTGTGCCCGTCCGGCAAGGTGATCCGCGTCTCCGCTCCCTTTACGGCATCCAGAAACGGCACATTGAGCGAATAGCGCATATCCGCCCCACGCGCCGCGAATCCTTGGCCACCAAAGCCCTGCCCGCCAGTGCCTTGACCTCCTGCCCGTCCGCGATTGCGCAGGATTTCGGCAAATATATCCGCCGGATCCACATCCGGCCCGAACCCGTGCCCCTGTTGATAGGCATTGTCGGACGCGCCGGAGAAATCACGGTAATACTGGCGCTGCGGGCGCTCTGCACCAAGCCCGTCGATCTCTCCGGCGTCATAACGCGCACGGGTCTCGGGGTCTTTCAGCAGTTCATAGGCCGCGTTCACCTTTTTGAAACGCTCTTCCGCACCCGCATCATCGGGATTGAGATCGGGATGGCAGGTCCGCACCAGTTTGCGATAGGCTTTCTTGATTTCATCCGCCGTCGCGGCCTTGGTCAGGCCAAGAACTTCATATGGATCATCGGGCATCCAGGCCTCCTGTTCGCCGGGAAATGCATGTCTGTTGGACAGTGCCCAAAGGCGGGTCCAACGGATGCAAGATGCCACAGGTCAGCAGTTTCGTCCGTGATCCAAGTCAATGCGGAAACGGCCCGAGCGGCTATGCTCGCGCTTGGGTGCATGCAAGCCAAAGACAGCCCTCTGGCCCGCTTGCCGCCCTCACCTGCCCTCAGACGACCAGAACCGGAATTTCCGAGATGCTGGTCACCTTGTGGCTTACCGAGCCGAGCATGTAGCCTTCAGACGCCCCCACACCGCGCGAGCCGACCACGATCAGGTCACAGCCGTTCTGTCTGGCAAAGGTCACAATGGTGCGCGCAGATGGCCCGCCCTTGATAAATGCCTGAACCTTCGGCACCCCCAGCGTTCCGGCCAGCGCCTTGGCATGGTTCCCCACTTCACGGGCCGCAGACCTCATCGCATCGTCCAGATTGCCGCTCTCCTCCCCATGCCCACGCACCATCGAGATCGAGGCCTCAAGGATCGAGTGATGGCGATAGACCGTCAGCACGACAAGCTCCGCCCCCGTCAACTTGCACAGACCTGCGGCTTTTTCGAGAGCCGCATCCGCGCCGTTTGAGCCGTCATGCGCCAATAGAATTTTCTTGAACATGGGCGAGCCTCCTCACTTGCCAAAGGCGACATCCCGCAAAAAGAGCGCAATCTGCGGGAAAAAGATCAACAGGACCGAAACCGACAGAAGCATGGCGATGAAGGGCGGCGTGCCTTTGACAACCTCGGCATAGGGGCGTTTGAACACCGCAATCGCCGTGAAAATATCGCAACCAAAGGGCGGCGTGGCGCTGCCAATCGCGACCTGAAGCGTGATGATCGTCCCGACCAGAACCGGATCCAGCCCGACCGACTGCACCACGGGGGCAAAGATCGGCACAAGGATCAGGATCACCACGATCGGGTCCACGAACATACAGCCGACGAAAAAGGCGATGGAGATGGTAAAGAGTACACCATACTGGCCCATCTCGTTGATGCCGATACTGCCCAACACCTGCTGCGGGATTTGCGCAAAGCTGATGACATAGGAAAACGCCGCACCGGCCCCCACGAGGATAAAGACCACCGCCGTGATCAGCCCCGTCGATTTGGCCGTGGCGTAGAGCTGTTGGACACTCATCTCCCGAAAGATGCCCATTTCGAGCAAAAGCGCATAGAGCACACAGGCCGCTGCCGCTTCTGTCGGGGAAAAGATGCCGCCATAGATGCCACCGACAATGATCACCGGAAAGCCCAGCGGCCAGAGAGCGCGCCGGATGGCACGTCCCCGCGCGGCCCATGAGGCCTTGGGTTCGGTCGGCACGTTGTTGCGCACGGCATAGATGTAGGAATAGATCGAGAACAGCAGAAGGATCAAAAGCCCCGGCCCGATCCCTGCGATGAACAACTCGGAAATCGAGGTGCCGGACACCACGCCGTAGATGATCATGCCGATGGAGGGCGGGATCAGAAAGGCGATGTCGGAGGCGTTGACGATCAGCGCCAGCACGAAACTGTCCTTGTATCCGGCCTTGATCATCCGCGGACGCAGCGGCCCCCCGACCGCCACCACCGTGGCCTGTGTCGAGCCGGAGACCGCGCCGAAAAGTGTGCAGGCGGCGGCTGTTGTCACCGCAAGCCCGCCTTTGAGATGACCGACGAAACTCATGACGAGATCAATCAGACGGTTGGCCGACTGTCCACGTGTCATGATATCGGCGGCAAAGATGAACATGGGCACGGCAATCAGGCTGGCGGGCTGAATGCCCCCCAGAATTTGCTGCACCATCGTGTCCAACTGGCCGAAGCCTTGGAACAGGGTGACGAAACCGATGAGCGAGCCGGCGATCAGCGGGATCATCATCGGAAAGCCAAGCAGGAGAAGCACGATCATGGTGCCGAAAATTGCGAGAGCCATGGCTCAGACCTCCTCTGCATCGTCGTTGGAATAGCCTTCCAGCGTGCTCGTCGAGAGCCAGATGTCCTTGTGGATGCAATTCTTGATCGCCGTGAGCGCGTATTGCAGGCCCGTCAGGAAAAATCCCAAAGGTGCCCAGACAATGATCCACCAGACAGGGATTTTCAGCGCGGGCAAAAGACGGCCACGCGCGGCCTGTGCCAGTACATAATCCACCGCATACCACGCCAGCATGAACATCGCCGCGGAGGTCACAACGGCAATCACCACCATCAGCACCTTGCGCATCGGCGGGTTGAGCGCATCGAAAAAGGCCGACATACGGATATGACGACCGTGGCGCGCGGCATAGGAAATCCCCGCGAAAGTGATCAGCACGATCAGTGCGCGATTGATTTCTTCGGAAAAGAACAGGCTTTGCCCGAAGACAAACCGCCCGACCACATTGGCCATTGTATTGAGCGCCATCAGCAACACGCCAAGCGCCAGAAGCACCGCCTCGATCCGCGCGACCCCGCCGTCGATCACACCGAGAATGCCGGGCAGACCGGACACATAGCTGGAATCGTCGATATCTTCGTCAATGGGCGAGGCTGCCAGTGCAGTCAGGAGTTCAGGCTCCCCTTTCGGGGCGTCATCTTTGTCAGGCGTCACGAGCACATCCCTGTGTGATATTTTCGGGAAAACGGGTCACGCCGCAGGCAAACGACCCGACCCTTTCCGTATCGACCGCCGAAGCACAGGTGCGCAGCCCGTGCTCCGGCGATGCGTTTATTGCGCCGCAGCCAGATCGGCTTTGAGCTGTTCAAGGATTGCCCCGGCCTGATCGCCACCGATCTTGAGGAATTCCTCCTCCACCGAAGCCGCCGTAGCCTTGAACGGCGCGCGCTGTTCCTCGGTCAGGGTGGTGATGGTCATGGAAGGCTTGGCCTCCATCACTTTGGCCAGCGAGGCGTCGGTCAGCCCCTCCTGATAGGCGATGATATAGTCGAACGCCGCATCAATCGCATTGGTGACCAAGCTCTTGTCCTCGTCCGACAGACCGTCAAAGAACTCCTTGTTCGCCATCACAGCGGTGGTGAAGTTGTTGTGACCGGTGCGGGTGATGTGATCCGTCACCTCATACATTTTCGTCGACTCGATGTAGAAGGCGGGGTTTTCCTGACCCTGAATGATACCGGTCTGAAGCGCACCGTAGACCTCCCCCCACGGCAGCGGTGTCGGCGTGGCGCCAAAGGCCTTGTAGCTCTCCACCAGAAGCGGGTTGGTCATCACGCGGAATTTCACCTCGTCGAGATCCTCCGGCCCCGCGACCGCCTCTGTGGTGGTCATCATGACCTCGCCCTCGGGGAACATAGTCAGAAGCTCCAGCCCCTGCTCGGCATAGAGCGGCGGGAACATCTCGTTGATGGCTTTCGAGTCCTCGAAGAACGTCGCCAGCGTCGCCGTGTCCTGCGGTAGCAGATAAGGCACAAAGAACACCTGCGCCTCGGGGATCAGCGCGCCGGTAAAGCCCGGAGACTGGTCCACGAATTGCAAAATACCCGACTGGGTCTGCTCCATAATGCTGTCGGACTCGCCCAGCGTGCCGAACGGGAAAAGCTGGATTTCGTGATCGGAATTGGCTTCGATCTCTTCCTTGAACTTCTGGGCGAACTTGCCCTGAACCTCTTCCATCGCCTCTTCGAAAGCGTAGCGCCAAGTGTCGGCCATGGCGCTACCGGTGCCAAGCAGCAAGGCCATAGCACTGGTGGCGAAGAACTTTTGATATGACATTAAACGTATCCCCTGTTGTCATGCCCGAAACCGCCCTCTCTTGGCGGCGGGCGTATTTTCATGCCGCAAATGTTTGCAACTCCCTGCAAACGCGGCTCTCCCGAAACCTCTGGGGCTGGGGAATACAAGTCAATATTTATATTGAACCATGACAATTTGAGGCCAGCGGGGATGCGCCAGACAGAGGCTTGATGCTAAAATTCCGGCACAACTTTAGCGAGAGTGCGCAAGGCACGCTCCAGATCACGCCGTCCCCCTGCCCCCAGACAGAGCCGCACAGCAGGGCGATGATCCGACACGGCGAATCCCGCGCCCGCCGCCACGGCGACATTCTGTTCCATCGCACGGCGCATGAATGTGTCCTCTTCCATCTCCGGCGGCAGGTGCAGCCAGCGGTGCAGATTGTGCAATCCCCCCTCACAACGCGGCCCCAGAATGGACTGCGCCAGGCGGTTGCGCGCGGCCAGCTCGACCCGATGCGCAGCCAGAATCCTGTCCGCCGTGCCGCGCTCGATCCAGTCCCGCGCGATCTCCGCAATCAGCGGCGTGGCCATCCAGGAGGTCGAAAGGTGGCGGCTGGTGACATGTTCGAACAATCCCTCCGGCATCACCAGAAACCCGAGCCGCAATCCCGGCGAGAGGCATTTGGTCAGCCCCGTGAAATAGAACCCCTGTCGCGGAACAAGGCCGCAAATCGGCGGTGAACGCCGCGCTGGCAAAGGGCCGAGCGGATCGCTCTCCAGCACCGTCAGACCGGTCTCAAGCGCCGCTTTCGCCAGAGCATCCCGCCGCGCCTTGTCCATGACACGCGGGTTGGGTCCGGCCCCTGCGGGCATGAGAAACACGGCCTTCATCTGGCCGGCGGACTCTTCCGCCGCCGCCACCAGCGCCTCGGGGATCATCCCGCGCTCGTCACAGGCAATCCCCTGCAGTTGCAGGTTCAAAAGACGCGCCGACTGGATGAGCGTGTGGGTGGTCAGGCCCTCGGTGGCAATAATGTCGCCGGGGATCAGCGCCGAGGACAGGGCGACAAACATCGCGGGCGTCACCCCGTTGGTGATCAGAACGCGCCGCTTGCCCACCACAAGCCCACAGCGCGCCAGCCACCCTGTCGCCATATCGGCATAGCGTTCGGCAATCTGTTCGGGGCGCAGTTCGTGGATGATCTCCGGCCCCAAATGGCCCGACATACGCGACAGGCTCTCCGCCCAAGCCTGCTCCATCTCCGGCAAGGCCACAGGTGTCATGATCGAAAGATCGAAACGGGGCAGCGCGGCGGCGGTGCTATGCCACGGTGTCTCCAGACTGTCCGGCGGCAGGGAATTGACGAATGTCCCCCGCCCCACCTCACCGACCACAAGATCAGCGCGGATCAACTCCTCATAGGCGCGGCTCACGGTTTGCACAGAGACATCCAGCTCCCACGCCAGTTGCCGGTGGGTGGGCAGACGGTCGCCCGTGCGCAAATTGCCCGCGCTGATGGCCGCAGCAATCGCCTGCGCGAGACTGCGGTAAGCCGGACGGGTGATATCTTCGGGGGTCAGAGGCCAATGCGACATGGTGCAACACAAAACCCCGCACGCGCCGCTTTGTCCAGAGCACGGATGCGCCTGCCGCCGGGCCTCATCATTTGATCATACGTGCAAAACTCAGCGAGATATGACTGCGTCGCATATGCCCCACCGCATCGAGATCGCCCAGCTTGAGCGCCTCCAGAATATCACGCACTTCGCGCGCATAGACCTCGATCTCCTGCATCAGGTCGATCTTGGAGGCCGTCACCTGTTGCAGCCATATCCGCGCCGTGCGGAAATACAGCCGTTTGGACATGGTGCGCAGCGGCGTGTTGGCAGTCAGCTCCAGCAAGGTCAGAAACATATCGCGGTCGAGTGTTGAAAACGCCTTGGCCGATGGCGCGGTTTTGAGCGCCTCCGCACGCGCCAGAAGCGCCTCGACCCGTGCGAGATAGACAGCGTCCGGCGGAGCCACATCCAGAGAGGTCTGCAAAAGCACAAGCTCCTTGCGCAAGCGGTAGACCTGCGCCAGTTCCTCCATCTCGATATCGGTGACCATCGTGCCGACACCATGAACGGATGTCACCAGCCCCTCGTCCTCAAGCCGCGCCAGAACGCGGCGCAAGGGCGTGCGGGAAATGCCGAATTCCTCGGCCAGTTCCACCTCGGAGAGCTTCTCCCCCGGCGGATATTCCAACAGGCAAATCCGGTTGCGGATGTCTGCGTGAATCCTGTCGAACCGGTCCCGCGCCGTCAGTGGACCGTCGCGGGTCTCCGTCACGTCATCGTCCACCATAGCTGTCTCCCAACCGTTCCAGCATGGCCATAGACTGACCAAGCTGATCGAGCGTAACATATTCGTCGGGCTTGTGAGCCTGGTCAATGGCACCGGGGCCACAAATCACCGCCGACATGCCGATCTGCTGGAATAATCCCGCTTCAGTGGCAAAAGGCACAAGATCTGCGCGGTTTGCCCCCGTCAGGCAAAAGGCAAGATCACGCGCGGCATTTTCCTGCATCGGCACAAGCCCCGCCACCTCGCCGATCACCTCGGTGGAAATTTCGGCCTGCTGTGCCACCTGCCGCATCTCCGGTAACAGCACATCCGCGACATAGCGGGCAATCTCGCGCCGGACAAAATCGTGATCCTCCCAAACCACGGGGCGCATTTCCCACTCCAGCACCGCCTTGCCCGCTATCACATTATGCGCATGACCGCCCTTGAGCGCACCGATGTTGAGCGTGGTATAGGGCGGATCAAACCGCGAGCCTTCGGGACAGCGCGCAATCAAGGCACGACGCAGTTCCAGAAGCCGGTTGATATAACGCGCCGCATATTCCACCGCATTCACGCCTTTGTCCGGCACGGAGCCATGCCCTTCGGCCCCCGTGAATGTCACCGTATATTCGCAACATCCCTTGTGGCCTTCGATCACCTGCATATTGGTCGGCTCACCGATCAGCGCCATCGCCGGACGGACCTCGCGCCCGCGCAACACCTCAACGAGTGAGCGTGCACCGAGACAGCCGACCTCTTCGTCATGGGTGAAGGCAAAATGGATCGGACGGGTTCGCGCCGCCTGCGTGAGCACATCAAGCTTGGCCAGACAGGTGGCGATGAAGCCCTTCATATCGCATGTGCCGCGCCCGTAGAGCCGCCCGTCGCGCTCGACCATCTCGAAAGGATCACTGCTCCACGGCTGATCCTCGACGGGCACCACATCCGTATGCCCCGACAAAACCAGCCCGCCGGAGCCATCGGGGCCAAGGGTTGCAAAGAGATTGGCCTTTTGCCCGCTTTGATCCTCCAGAACCTCAACCCGCGCACCGGCCTCCTCCAGCCGCTCCGCAATATAGGCAATCGCCCCCAGATTGCTCTGTGAGGACACGCTCGGAAAGGCCACCAGATCGCCCAGAATGTCACGGCAACGCGCAAGATCGGACATGGTCAGTCTTTCACATAGAGTTTGCGTGGCACGTTACACAGGGTCTCCGCCGGACCGTCCTCGCGGATCAGGATGGTCTCGGTGGTCTCCATGCCCCAGCCGTCCATCCACAGTCCCGGCATGAAGTGAAACGTCATCCCCGGTTCCAGCACCGTCTCGTCAAAGGCCCGCAGCGACACTGTGTGCTCGCCCCAATCCGGCGGATAGGACAGGCCCACCGCATAGCCGCAGCGGTTCGGACGCTCGATCCCGACCTTGAGCAATTCCGCGTCCAGCGCACGGGCAATGTCACAGGCGCGGTTGCCCGCACGGGCCACTTCGATCCCCGCGTTCAACCCTTCGGTCAGCGCCTCCGCCGCGTCCGTCATAAACCCCGGCGGCTTGCCGAAAAAGATCGTCCGGCACAAAGGCGCGTGGTAGCGGCGGTAACAGCCCGACTGTTCGATAAAGGTCGCCTCCCCGCTTTTCAGCGCCTCGCCATTCCACGTCAGATGCGGCGCGGAGGCATCCGCCCCCGAGGGCAAAAGCGGCACAATCGCGGGATAATCCCCCCAGCTGTCATCTTCGCCCTGCACAGAAGTCTTGAACAGCTCGCCCACCAGATCGTGCTTGCGCATCCCCGGCTCGGCCAGCTCCATCGCGCGTTCGATCACAAGCTCCGAAATCCGTGCCGCGCGGCGCATGAAGCCCAGTTCTTCGGGGGATTTGACCAACCGGTTCCAGTTCACCAATGTCGAGGCGTCCACAAACTCGGCCTCCGGCAGACCCTCTGCCAGAACAGCAAAGGCGCGGGCGGTGAAGTAATAGGTCTCCATCTCCACCCCGATCCGCTTGTCACCATAGCCCATGATCCGCAGATGCGAGGCAAGGTCTTCCATCGGGTGCATGTCGGTCGCCTGAATATAGCGATCGGCGTAGTGGAAAATCCGGTCATCCTCCATCCAGACCGTGCGCTTGGCACCATTGGCGTCCTGCATCCGGCCCCACCAGATCGGATCATCCTCCAGAGACAGGATCACCCCCTGATGCACATAGAAGGACCAGCCATCATAACCGGTCAGCCAGTTCTGGTTGGACGGGTTGGTGATGAACAGAACATCAATTCCTGCCTGAACCATCGCCTCGCGGGTCAGCCGGATGCGTCTGTCATATTCGGCGCGGGAGAACGGGGCGTTTTCTATCGGCATGGCTCACCTATTGTATACAACTTTTGTTTTT
Organism: Celeribacter halophilus; assembly: GCF_900114135.1. Taxonomy (GTDB): domain Bacteria; phylum Pseudomonadota; class Alphaproteobacteria; order Rhodobacterales; family Rhodobacteraceae; genus Celeribacter; species Celeribacter halophilus. The sequence goes on along the minus strand of NZ_FORY01000003.1, from coordinate 284,373 downwards.
ATATCTGCGCGGGCCGTAAGCTAGGCGTCAAAATACCCCTATCTTAAGACACAATTCTTGACATACAGGCGATTCACCCGCCTGTTGTGCACATCATCTGACGTGCCGCCTTTTGCCGCGTCAATCAAAATCAACAGGAGCCTCTGTGAAATCGCCATCACCCTCCCCAACTGCCGCCTCTTTGATCGCCCGCCACATGGCCGCGCAATTCGGGGATGCAAGCAGGGTCATTTCGACGTAAGCCTGTCTCATGATCAAACTCGACGCCCGTGATTTCGACATTCTACGCGTTCTGGCCCGTGAGGGCCGGATCTCCAAATCCGCGCTGGCCGAGAAAATCGGCCTGTCGCCCACCCCCGCTTGGGAGCGGCTGAAGAAACTGGAAAACGCCGGTTTGATCGACGGCTACCGCGCAGAGATCAACCTGCGCAAACTGGGGCCATCGGTCACGGTCTTTGTCGCCGCCGAACTGGCCGATCACACTCAGGCCTCATTCCAGACTTTTGAGGCCTCACTTCAGGCGCATGAGGAAATCGTCGCCTGCTGGGCGCTGGGCGGCGGGTTCGACTACCTGTTGCAGATCGTCACCCGCGACATTGACGCCTATCAACGTCTGATCGACACGCTGCTGGACGCCCGCATCGGCATCGCACGCTATTTCACCTATATCGTCACCAAACAGGTCAAAGGGGGCGGCCCGCCGCCGCTGGGCCTGTTTATGGACGACAACGCATAGGCGGAGCACCCGCGCAGTCCAAACGGACTACGCCGCCGAAAAATTCAGACCGATTTTCCGCTCATAACAGCCGATTTGGTCTCCCCTTCTGTTCCCTGCTGCCAGACTGGCGGGGAAAGGAGGCCCGACATGCTCGACACAGCGATTTCCGCCCGAACCGACATCAAGGACAAACGCCTGTTGCGGGGGTTTGCCTATGTGAATGGCAAATGGACCTCCGGCGAGACGGGCGGGAGCTTTGCCGTCACCGATCCGGCCACAGGGGCGCATCTGGGCGATGTGGCGGCCCTGTCGCCCACACAGGCTACCGAAGCCGTCGACTCCGCCCATGCTGCCTTTTCGGTCTGGGCGCATCTTCTGCCACAGGAACGCGCCGCCGTGCTGCGTCGTTGGCACAGGCTGATCGTGGAGGCCAAAGAAGACCTCGCGCGGATCATGGTCTATGAACAGGGCAAGCCCCTGTCAGAGGCACGCGGCGAGATCGACTATGCCGCCTCCTTTGTGGATTTCTACGCCGAAGAAGCCAAGCGCCCGAATATCGAGGGCGTGACTTCCCACCTGCCCGATGCGGAGATGGAGCTCTGGTATGAGCCGATGGGGGTTGTGGCGCTGGTCACACCGTGGAATTTCCCCGCCGCCATGCTGACGCGCAAGGCCGCCGCAGCACTTGCCGCTGGCTGCACTGTCGTCGCGCACCCGTCTCACGAGACTCCCTATTCGGCGCTGGCGCTGGCGGAACTCGCCGAACGCGCAGGGATGCCCGCAGGCGTGTTCAATGTGCTCACAGGCGATGCCCCAACCCTCGTCAAACCGTGGACCGAAGATCCCCGCGTGCGTGCCCTGTCCTTCACTGGTTCCACCGAGATCGGGCGGCTGCTCTATCGGCAATCTGCGGGCACTGTGAAAAAGCTTGTGCTTGAACTCGGCGGCCATGCGCCGGTGATCGTGTTCAAAGGCGCCGATCTCGACCGCGCCGTGGAAGAAGTCATAAAGGCGAAATTTGCCACCTCCGGTCAGGATTGCCTCGGCGCGAACCGCATCTATGTCGAACGTCCCGTCTATGCGGCCTTCTGCGCACGGTTCACCGAGGCGACCAAGGCGTTGACCCTTGGCAATGGCATCGAAGATCCGGACATCGGCCCGCTGATGAACGCCGCCGCCATCGCCAAGCAGCAAGAGCATGTCGCAGACGCTCTGGCGAAAGGCGCGACGCTGGCCTGTGGCGGGGCGGTCTCCGGTCTCGGGCCGCTGTTCTTCGAGCCGACCGTGCTCACCGATGTGCCCGATGAGGCGAAGATCATGCGGGAGGAAACATTTGGCCCCGTCGCGCCCATCACACCGTTCGACCATGAGGACGAGGTCATCGCGCGGGCCAATGACAGCGAATACGGCCTCATCGCCTATGTCCATTCCCATGATCCGCGCCGCATCTACCGCCTGTCGCGCACCCTGCAATACGGCATGGTCGCGGTAAACCGCACACAGGTCACCGGCGCGCCGATCCCCTTTGGCGGGGTCAAACAATCCGGTCTGGGCCGCGAGGGCGCAGGCATGGGGATGCGCGAATTCATGGACGTAAAATACATCTGCCGCGACTGGGCCTGAGGGTCGACAAAATGCCCGACAGATGTCCGACAGAAATCCGACACACAGCCGACAAGGAAAAATAGAAAATGTTGACGAATGACCAGCTCTCGAAATGGGACCGCGAAAACTTCTTTCACCCCTCCACCCATCTGGCGCAGCACGCGCGCGGGGAGACCCCGAGCCGTGTCATCAAGACCGCGCATGGCGTGCATATCGTAGACCGCGACGGCACCGAATTGCTGGATGCTTTCGCCGGTCTTTACTGTGTCAACGTGGGCTACGGACGTCAGGAAATCGCAGAAGCCATCGCGGATCAGGCCCGCGAACTGGCCTATTACCATTCCTATGTCGGACACGGCACAGAAGCCTCGATCACACTGGCGAAAATGGTTCTGGACCGTGCGCCGGATCATATGTCCAAGGTCTATTTCGGCCAGTCCGGATCGGACGCCAACGAGACCAACATCAAACTTATCTGGTATTATAACAATATCTTAGGCCGCCCCGAGAAAAAGAAAATCATCTCGCGCCAGCGCGGCTATCATGGCTCGGGTCTGATGACAGGATCGCTCACGGGGCTTGAGGCTTTCCAGAAAAAATTCGACCTGCCGCTGGATCGGGTACTGCATACCGAAGCGCCTTATTATTATCGCCGCGATGATCTGGGGATGACCGAAGAAGCCTTTGTCGCCGATTGCGTGACCAAGCTCGAAGCCCTGATCGAAACCGAGGGCGCTGATACCATCGCCGCCTTTATCGGCGAGCCGGTTCTGGGCACCGGAGGCATCGTGCCGCCGCCTGCGGGCTATTGGGAGGCGATCCAGAAGGTCTTGAACAAACACGACATTCTTCTGGTGGCCGACGAGGTTGTCACCGGTTTCGGACGTCTGGGCACCATGTTCGGCTCGGAGCATTACGGCCTGAAACCCGACCTCATCACCATCGCCAAGGGCCTCACCTCCGCCTATGCGCCCCTGTCAGGCTCCATCGTGTCCGAGAAGATGTGGAAGGTGTTGGAACAGGGCACCGATGAAAACGGCCCCATCGGTCACGGCTGGACCTATTCCGCGCACCCCATCGGCGCGGCAGCCGGCGTGGCCAACCTCAAAATGCTGGACGACCTCAAGCTGATCGAGAACGCGGGCCGCGTCGGGAAATACTTCAATGACGCCATGAAAGACGCCTTGGGCGATCACCCCAATGTCGGCGACATCCGCGGCGAAGGCATGATGTGCGCCGTGGAATTTGTGAAAGACCGCGACAGCCGGACCTTCTTCGATCCGGAGGACAAAACCGGCTATGCGCTGGCCGCCGCCCTTCTTTCCAACGGGGTGATCGGACGTGCCATGCCACAGGGCGACATCCTCGGCTTCGCCCCGCCCTTCTGCCTGACAACACAGGAGGCAGACACAGTGGTTGATGCCACAGCAAAGGCCGTAAAATCCGTCCTCGGCTAAGGGCTTTGGAACGACAGGAGAGCAAGCGGGAAATCCGACCTGCTCTCCAATTCCCGCAGGGCGGAACGGCTTCAAATCCTTTGAAAATCCAACAAAACCAGAGGCATCACTCTTCCGGCGGATCACCCTTGTCTTTTTTCAAGGCTTCAAATCCGATAATCACATCAAGCAGTTCCGTGGTGATCTGATCCTGACGCACGGTGCGCGTTTCCGAGGCGAGTTCTTCCAGTTTTTCATCCACCGACCTTTCCGCCTGCTGCATGAGCGCCAGCCGCGCGGCGTTTTCGGTCATCAGCGCCTCGGCAATGGCACGAAACAGGGTGGCGAAGAGGTGATTGCGCACCAAGGTCCGAAACAGATCATTGGCGGGCATGGAAAAATACGGCCTGCTGCGCGACGTCCACGGCTTGGCGGCCAGATCGTCCAGAACCGCTTGATCAAGCGGCAACAAGGGAACGATAAGCGCGCGCTGCCCCGCTGCACCATCCCGCGCCACATAGGCCAGCGAAACGGCAATATCCTGTGGCTCGGCGCGTGTCCGGATCGTTTCCAGCCGCTGTGTGAGCAGATTGGCCAGACGCCCGACCCCGTCCACGGAAGCTGCCGGAAAAAATGTTTCCTCAATGGCGATATGCTGGTCTGTCAGAGCATCCGCCATCTGCGCACCGACACAGAGGACCGTCGGCGGGCCATCTTCACGCTGCGGCAAGAAGCCGGCAACATGATCCGCAAGCGCCTCGTTGTAATTGCCACACAGCCCATGATCCGAACCGAAGACGATCAAGACCTGCACAGGATGATCGCTTGCGGGCGTCTTGATCGGACCGAAATGCGTCACGAAAGCATGCAATCCTTCCAAAACCGTGTCGTGATAGGTCTCGATGGCTTTGGCCGCCTGCTCGTAAGGCGCCGAGTTGATCACGGACAGGGTTTTCATCGTATGAACAACGCTACGGATGCCCTGCATACTCGTTGTGCGGCGGCTCAGGATTTCAAGCGTCTGGGCCATTTGAATCTCCCGACTGCGCAAGCACCTGTTGGACCAAAGCCACCATCCGCGCGCGATCCTCGTCGGTGAGCGGTTCATTTCGCGCAATGCCTTCGGCGATATCTCCGAGATCGCGCAGCACCGGTATCCGAAGCCCCGCCATGACACGCGCTGTTTCCGTCTCGCCCAACCCGTCAAAATGCCCCTCCATCGCGGCCACAAGAACCGCCAGTTGTTCAACGGCGGGAACGGGATCGCGCTCCGGTTGACGCAATGCGGCCCGCACAGCCGCACCGCGCGTCAGCCGCGCGCGTGTGGCCTCGTCCAGACGCGTGCCGAAACGGGCGAAGTCCTCCAGCTCCTCAAACTGGGACAAAGTCACACGCAGGTTGCCCGCCACGGAGCGGAAGGCCTTGCTTTGCGCCTTGCCGCCAACCCGCGACACAGAGACACCCAGATCCACCGCAGGGAACTGGTTTTTGCGCACGAGGCGCGGCGACAGGTAGATCTGCCCGTCGGTGATCGAAATCAGGTTGGTCGGGATGTAGGCCGCGAGGTTTTCTGCCTGCGTTTCGACCACGGGCAACACGGTCACAGACCCACCGCCCGCATGTGTTGTGAACTGCCCTGCACGCTCCAGCAATCGCGCATGGATATAGAAAATATCCCCTGGGAAAGCTTCGCGCCCCGGCGGGCGTCTGAGCAAAAGAGACAATTCACGATAGGAGCGCGCGTGATGCGTCAGGTCATCCAGCACCACCAGCACGTCCTTGGCCTGTCCCGCGAAATACTCGGCCATCGTCATCGCCGCATAGGGGGCCACATAGGCCAGTCCGGCGGCATCCTCGTCGCCCGCAGAGATCACAATACTGCGCTCCATCATCCCGCCCTCGCGTAAAGCGCCGATCACTTTGGCCACGGCATCGCCGCGCTGACCGATGGCGCAGTAGATGCAGAGCACGCCTGTCTCTTTCTGGTTCAGGATCGTATCCACCGCCAGAGATGTCTTGCCGGTCTGCCGGTCACCGATAATCAACTCGCGCTGCCCGAGCCCGACCGGCACAGCCGCGTCTATTATCTTGATCCCCGTCTGGAGCGGGCGCGTGATGGCGAGGCGGTCGAGAATCTGCGGAGCCTCCGCCTCGACCGGTCGCTCTGCCTCGGTCTTCACCAGACCATTGGCATCCCTCGGATTGCCAAGCGCATCAACAACACGCCCCAAGAGAGCCGGACCGACCTTGGTGCTGACGACCTTGTGCGAGCGTGTGACGCTTTCCCCGACGGTGACACGGTCACCGGAGCCGAGCAGGACAACGCCAAGCCGCCCCGGTTCCAGATCAAGCACAATGCCCTGCACACCGCTGGCGAAATGCAGCAATTCCTCCGACAGGGCGCGTTCCAGCCCGCTTACAATGGCAATCCCGTCCGCCACCTCGGCCACATGCCCGATCTCGCTCAGACGAGGCGCGGGGGACGGGGCGGAGACAATTGCATCGACCAGAGCTTGCGGATCTGTATTCTGAATTGGGGTTGCATCTGTCATGTCCGAGCCCCCTTCAAATCAACGCCTGCGGTCAATTGCGCGTCCATCACATCGCCCAGACTGTCGATATAGCCATCCACCGTCCAATCCAGCTGCGCACCGCCGATGCGCAAAAGCAGGCCCGGAGATTGTTCCGCATTCGTGTCAAACCGGACGGACACTGCTGGAAACACCTCATGCAGACTACGCAAAAGATCGGTTCGCGCCGCCTCCGGCAAAGCCTCTCTGCTGGTGATCACGGCCTCGGTGCCCTTACCCGCCGCGTCGCGCAAATCACCGGCCATCGGCTTGATCCTTCGGGCAAGGTGTTGGGCAATGCGACCTTCCAGTGTGTCATCTGCCAGATCCTTCAACGCCTTGCGAGTCAGGGACAGCAAAGCTCCGCCCCCTGCGCGTTGGAGCCTTGCCGCATATTTGTGTTTCTCCTCATCGAGATGAGCCAGCCAGTCGATGCGCTCCTGCTCCAGCCGCTTGTGCGTTTCGGCAAGAAGTGCATCGCGTTGGGCCTCGGCCTGTTTGCGCACGGTCTCCGCGATGTCTGCCTGTTGCGCATGCAGCGCCCTGACCTGATCCAGATGCTCCTGCTCGGCCGCCTGCGCCTTTTCCCTGGCACGCACAGCCTCTTGCATCCGGTTGGTGATCTCCGCCTCGCGGGCGTCTATCCCGTCCAGAATGGGACGGTATAAAAACCGCCTTAACAGCAGGACCAGAACCAGAAAATTGGCGATCTGGGCCGCAACCGTGATCCAGTCAATAGACATGTGTCAGCTTCCTGTCGCCTGCGCCGCAGCCACCGCAGCCGTCCAGAACGGGTTGGCAAAAATCAGGATCATTGCGACGACGAAACAATAGATGGCCGTGGATTCAATCATCGCCAGACTGACGAACAAGGTCCGCGAGATGGTCGAGGAAGCGTCGGGCTGCTGCGCGATGGCACCAAGAGCGGTGGCCGCCGCACGCCCTTCGCCCAAAGCAGGGCCGATGGCACCGAAAGAGACGGTCAGCCCTGCGGTGAAGATCGAAATTGCTGCGATAATACCAAGGTCTGTCATGGGGTTTCCTTTTCAGGTTGAGACGTGTCCGGAGAAGCCGTCGCGCTGGAGATGTAAACCGTGGCCAGGATGGCGAAGATGTAGGCCTGAATCATGCCGGTGAGCAGACCCAGAACATCCATCACGACGGGGAAGAAGAAAGGCGCGACACTGAGCAGGATGGCCGCGATGACCGCGCCGCTCATGATGTTGCCGTAAAGCCGGATGGCCAGAGAAATGCCGCGAGAGAACTCGGCGATGATGTTGAACGGAAGCATGATGAAAGACGGTTCGAGATAGGTCTTGAGATAGCCGCCAATCCCCCGACTTGTGATGCCGAACAGGGGCACGGCGACAAGCACAGAGAGCGCCAGCGCGGTTGTGGTTGACAGCGAGGCGGTGGGTGGCTCGAACCCCGGCACAACCAGCAACAGGTTCGACATGGCCACAAAAAGAAACAACGTCCCTGCGTAATAGAGCAGATAGCGGGTTGGCCCCTGCGCAACCTCTTCGATCTGGCCTTGGATGCCCTGCACAATCACCTCCAAGGTGGTGCGCCAGCGGCTCGGCGGCACATCCGCCCGCAACCTGCGCGTGATGAGATGTGAGGTCACGGTCAGCAAGGCCATGACGACCCATGTGTAAAATATCGTGGCATTGACGGGGATGCCCCATGCCTCGAAAATGATGGTCTGGTCCGGTGAGAGGTTCATGTCGTCTCTCCCGCAGGCACGCCCGCACGCGCAAGTGCCACCGCGATGGTGCGCGAGACGAGAAACATCAGGGCAAATCCTGCCAAGGCGAAAGCCCCCAGAGATGTGACCACCGCCCAGCCGATCCCCAACAGCGCCGCGATCCGCACCGCAGAACTCAGCATCAGAATGAGAACGGGGCGCTCCTGTCGCAACGCCAGCCGCATCCCGATCCCGAGACCCGCGAAAAACAACAGCGATGTGACCGCGCCAATGCCCAGTCCGGCCAAGACCGCGCTCCACTCTATGTTGAACATTGCCATATCGATCATTTGTCGCCTCCTTCCTTGCTGACCCAAGACGCCGCAATAAAAGCGCCAAGCACGACGCCTCCGAGGATCAGCGCGATGGTCCATGAAAACCCCTGTGGCGCGGCCTCGTCGAGCCAGAGTCCCAGAAACGCACCCCCGACCGTCGGCACGGCGATAGACCAGCCGATCATGCCAAAGGTGCCAATGCCGCGCAGCGGGCTCGGCCCCGGATGGTCGCGGGCGGATTTCAACCGTTTGGCGTGACGGGCGATGTCTTCCGCCGATTTGTCGGGTTTGCGTGTCATAGCTGTGGCTTTCGTAATTCGGCGAAGCGACGGACCACATCGGCTTCCAGACGCGAGAACGCCGAACGTGCCTGTCGTTCCTCGTCATCCATCTCGATGAATTTGGCCTTCACCGTATCGTTCAACGTACCGAGATCATCCCCGCGCACGCCGCGCAAAACGGCTGCGACAACGCGGTGGCCCTTTTTCACCAAAAGCCCCTCATCGACACCAAAAATCTCCTCCGTCCCGTCCGCCATACGCAGCGTCATGACCGAGGGCACCAGCGCGGTGACAAAGTCGACATGGTTCGGCAAGAGACCGAACGCTCCATTCTCGGCCACGGCGGTCAGACGGGTCGCACGCCCCTCGAACAGGGTCTCGGTAGGCAGGCGCAGCGAGACGAACATATCTTCGGCCATGCTCATGCGCTTGCCTCCATATCTTGCAGCGATCCGATCATGTAATAGGCGCTTTCAGGGTGCTCGAACTCCGTCTGCGACAGGATCGTTTCGCAACCGTCCAGCGTCTCGTCGATGGACACCAGCTTGCCGGGCGTGCCGGAAAAGGATTCCGTTGTGAAAAACGGCTGGGTCAGGAAGCGCTCCAGACGGCGCGCGCGGGCCACGGTGGCGCGATCTGCCGAGGACAGTTCCTCCAGCCCGAGCATCGCGATGATGTCGCGCAACTCCTCATACTCTGCTAAGGTCCGCCGGACCTCTCGCGCAATGTTGTAATGACGTTGCCCGACCACCGAGGGGGTCAGCATGACAGAGGCCGAGGCCAGAGGATCAACTGCAGGGTAAAGCCCCTCGCTCGCCCGTTTGCGCGAGAGCACCACAGAGGCCGACAGATGCGAAAAGATATGCGCCGCTGCGGGATCGGTGAAATCATCGGCGGGCACATAGACCGCCTGAATGGAGGTGATTGCGCCACGGTCCGTGGAGGTGATGCGTTCCTCCAATCCCGCCAGTTCCGTGGCCAGCGTCGGTTGATACCCGACCCGCGAGGGCATGCGCCCCATCAGCCCCGACACTTCGGAGCCGGCCTGCACAAAGCGGAAGATATTGTCGATCAGCAGCAGGACATCCTGCCCTTTGTCGTCGCGGAAATACTCCGCCATGGTCAAGGCCGTATTGCCGACCAGAAAGCGCACGCCGGGGGCCTCGTTCATCTGGCCGAACAGCATCACCGTGTTGTCCCTCACACCGGCCTCGCCCATTTCGCGGTAAAGCTCCTCCGCCTCCCGCGAGCGCTCGCCAATACCGCAAAACAGGCTCACGCCCTTATGGTGCTGGACGGTGTTGTTGATCAACTCGGTGATCAACACAGTTTTGCCGACACCGGCCCCGCCGAACAATCCGGTTTTGCCCCCACGCTCAATCGGGGACAGAAGATCAATCGCCTTGATACCGGTTTCGAGGATCTGGGAATGAAGCACCCGCTCGGTGAGCTTGGGCGGCTCCTGATGGATGGAGCGCCGCGCCACAGCCTGCGGCACCGGACCGCCATCAATCGGTGCGCCGAAGACGTCCAGCATCCGGCCAAGAACGCCCTCGCCCACAGGCACCATGATCGGCCCGCCCGTGGCCTTGACCGTCATTCCGAGACCCAATCCCCGCACGGGCGCCAGCGCGATGGCGCGCACCAGCCCCTGTCCTATGAGCGCAGAGACTTCCAGCGCCACATCGCCTGCGTAGAGAAGATCGTGAATATTCGGGACCGCCCCGTCAAAGTGCACATCAACAACGCCACCGCGAATGGCCGCGATATGGCCCTCTGTCGCGATGGGGGCTTTGGTATCCGTGTCCGTGCTCATGACTTCCCTCCGATGCCTGCGAACAAACCGCCAGTCATGAGGCCACCAACCGGCGACACCAGTCCGGTCCTTCGGGATGCTCTTTCTCGCGTCGCCTCAGGCGACACCGGCTCAGACACATTCATCATCGTATTCCATAGATAATCGTTGATATGCCTATGGGCATACGCAGCCGCGCAAAGCGCTGATCACTTGGATCCCGACCGCCGCACCATGTCTCCGTGACGCGGGACTCATTCACAGCACGCCTCTCGCTACGCAGACGCTAGGCCTCCGCACCGGCACAAGAATTGACACAGATCATTGAAATGGAAGAATTGCGCACGGACACGGGAATGTGAAACGCGGGGCAAGCGCGCCGACCTGCCGGAACCTGACGCCTCAGGACTTGATCTTCGGCGCGCCCTTGCCCTGTGTCGGGGCGTCCGGATCGGACCATGACACACGCAGATTGAACTGGCACTGGCCGTCTTCGCGCGTGGCTTTGATGCGGACATTCATCAGCTCTGCGGTCTGGAGCACAAGCTCCTCCTCATCATCGCCCAATATCATCTCGCCCTTTGACAAGCCTTTGGACAAGGCCGTCAGAAGCATCTTGATGGTTTTGCGATCTTGCAGGGACTCATGGGAAAACCGTGCGTTCTGGCCGCTCATCTGGTGTCTTTCACGTTCGGGGTCTTTCAGGTTTGTAGGCGTTCAGGTCAAAAGGCGATCGGGCGCGAAATGTTTAGCCCGCGGATAGTCGCAACTCAGACCGATCACATCTCCGGTGGGGAAAATCAACGTCGCCCCCGCCCCGATCCCGTCCAGCCCTTCAAGGCGGCGCGAGGCGCGGTCAAGCGTGATGTCACCCTCCAGATGCAACAGTCCACGTTTCGTCAGGAGCCTTTGCCCGCAATGATTGTTCACATGCCCCTGCACCACCATGTGAAGGCCATTCTTATGGAGCAAGTCAACGCCATATTCGGTCAAGGCACAATCCGACGCCCGATATTTCGTGCGCACGAGGTTGGCGAGCGGGCCGAAATAGAAACCGAAACTGGCGCGATCCGCCTCTGCGCGAAAGCGGGCATTAACCGCCTCCGGACCCTCTGCCACCAAAAGCGCGCACATCTCATCGCACAGTCCCGCATGGACAAACAGCAAAGAGCCAACCCGCGACACCACGTCCATCGTCTCGTAAAACCACGCATAATGGCCGTCCGGGGTAAAGAATACCTCATGGCATTTCAGCGTCGCCGCGAGAAGCTCGCGATAGCCGAGACCGGTTTTGGCGACATTCTTCTCGAATTGCTTCTGTTTGGCTTTCAGTTTCCTGATCTCTTTGGCGATGGCCTTGTCCGAGAGATGACCGGCGGCGGCTTTCTCGAACTGGCTGGCCCAGTCTTTAGGCGGCAACAAACGGGCTTTACACTTTTTCTCCGAGGGCAGATCGCACAGATCATCCGGCGTGACAAAACGCTCGAACACCTCTTTGAGAGCGGGCAGCAACTTGCGCCCCATCCGCACGAAGAGGTGATCTTTCAGAGGCGCGCGCTCACCGCGAATGGCATCGACCGCAAGCCGCATCCGCAGGTCATGATTGCCCGCCAGAAGCGACAGGTCCACGCCGGTCGCCCGCAGCTTGTAAAGCGCATCAAGCAGGGCCAGATTGCTCGGCCCCTTGTCGAGGCAATCACCGCCCAGAACGATCTGCGCTTGCGCCCCGAAACGGGTCAGGCAGATCTCCTCACCCGCGCGCCGGATGACACCGGCCACAACCAGAGAGCGCAGGAACCCTTCGGCATCGGCATGCGGATCGGAGATGAACACAATAGGTCGGGACGGCCAGCGCCAGCCGCCATACTGTCGCGCCTTGACGAGGCAGGTGGCAATCTGCGGGCGGGTCTCCGGCTCGGAACTGTGCAGCCAAGGCTCGATGTCGCGCGGGACATCGTCCAGATCGGCAAACGTATCGCAAACAGGCGGCAGAAGCCGTCCTGCGGTCTCCGGAGAAAAGATCAACTGGTCCAAAATCGCGCCCCAAATCTGCGGACCGGATCAGTCGAGCGCCTCCTCTTTGGAAGGTCGGACTTTCCATGCACCGGCCAAGTGCTGCCAGTTATCACGCCCACTGTAACAGAGAAGTAACGGTCGGGCGTGAAACATGGAAAGCTGTGCAATCTGTGCCCGTGTGAGCAGTCCGAGATGGTGGCAGGCGTGACGGATCGAGGCCCCGTGACCGACGACAATGCTCAGCCGCCCCCTGCCCGTCTCGGCAATCTCCGTCAGGCAGGCAGCCACACGCGCCCCCGCCTCCATCAGGCTTTCGGCCCCCTCCAGAGGCAGGCGATAGTCGCTGTCGGATTTCCACCCCGCAGGTGGCGAGGGATAGCGCGGATCAGCCTGCATCACCGCGTCGATCTCCGCCACAGTGAGATTGGCCGCGCTTCCGAGCCCGCGTTCGGCCAGAGCGGAGGTTTCGGCCAGAGCGTCGATCTCATGGCCAAGCCCCCGCAATCGTCCGGCTATGCCCGACGCGGTCTGCCACGCCCGCAGTTGCCGCGAACAGTGGATCATCGGTGCAAACTCAAGGCGTTGCGATTGCGCCATCTCCGCAAGGAGATCGCCACAGCTCTGCGCCTGCGCAATCCCAGTGACCGTCAGACCAAAGGGTTGCCGCGCGGACGGGACATCTTTGCGCTGGTGATAGTCCCCGTGACGGATCACGGCGATATAGCTGCGTTCGGTCATTCAAAGAGAACCGGCGAAAAGCTGTTGCCCGATCCCCGCCAAGGCGTCGAAATCTATCCGGCCCGACACTTCGCAGACACGCACATCTTGGAGCGCATCCAGATAGGGCGCGGGATCGGGGGAGGCCCCGTTCGGTTCAAACCGGCCATCGGGATGCTGGTAGAACGGTCCGGGGCTTTTCATGATCGCCGACAAAAGAGCAGGCCGCGCGGACAAATCCACCTCGGTCACCGCCACGGTCGTGTCGGCCTCATGGCTCCAGTTCAACACCCAGAAATCCGTCAGCGGCGCGGCATATTGCACGCGGTCCGGCCCGTAGACCTCCCCGATGAACAGATCGTGTTTTTCTTCGAGCGCCCACAGGTCCGCGACCGGCATGGCCTCAAGCTCGGCACGGCGTGCAGGCGCGATCATGTCTCGCAACCGCGGATTGCCCAGAATGGTGCCCGGATTGATGCGCGGATGTTTCGGGATGCCAAGGGCGCGCGGCTCTGCGCCCGCCGTCACCAGAACCCTGTCATTCGAGACAAAGCGCATCCCCTCGATATCCATCATCCGCAGGATCGAGGTGGATTTCCCGCCGCCTGACAATCCGGCAATCGCCAGACCGCGCCCCAGTCCTGTCACTGCGGCGGCATGGCAAAGCTGCCAGCCATCGCGCTGGCAGATGTTGAGCACTTGGGTGTTGATGAAATTGATGACTGTGCTGACATTGTCCTGCAACGGACCGAATGCGATGGCATGATCGGGTGATTGCAAAAAGGTGACGCCGCTGCGCACCTTGAGAACCAGACGGGCGCCCTCAAGATCAAACACCGCATCCTTGCGGCCGGTCTTGCCACCTTCGCGCGCCCATTGGGTCCAGTCCGGCTCCCAGTTCAGGCCTTGGTCCGGCAACAGATGCACCGTTTGATGCGCCAACTCCGGCGCAAGGGTGTCCACCAAAGCTTCCGCAAAATAGGCCATCAGCTCGTCGCGCAAGCCCCCCGCGCACAGAACCGTCACCCCGACCGGACCGATGGCAATGTGAAACGGCGTGGCCGCGTCGGCGGTGGTAAAATCCAGCCCGTCGAGAACAGTCTTCACCAATGTCATCCCGAAACCTCCGCCACCACATGATCCGCCATCAGCGCCATCGCATCGACACCACAGCCCTTGAGTGCGCCGCTATAGCCACCAAAGGCCGACACTTCAAAGACAATAGGCCCTTCCGGCGTCAAGGCGATGTCCACGGTGGTGAAGGTCAGGCCGAAAGGCGCCTGCGCCTTATGCCCCAGTGCAATCAGATCGGGCGTCGGCTCATAGGGGGCGTATTTGCCGCCGCTGTTGATCGTCGTATTCCAGCTTCCACTCTCGCCAATCCGGCGATAGGTGCAGACATAGGTCCCGTTCAGAAACACCATGCCAAGGTCCTGCCCCGACAGATCGGCCTTTTTCTGGATATACATCACGGGGTTTTCCGCCTTGAAAGCCGCAATCCGCGCCTGCGCATCGGGGGCATCGTGATCAAGCACGAACATCCCGCGGGCTTTCGTGGAAAACAGCGGTTTGAACACGGCAGAGCCGAAATCGCAAACGGCCTTGAAAGCGGCCTGCGCGTCCTCGGTGATGATGGTCGGCGGCATCGGTGCGCCGGCGTTGCGCAGCGTCACCGTGCAGGCCAAGCGGTCCATCAGGCGCAGGATCGCTTCGGGGCGGCTGAACACCTTGACCCCTTGCGCCTCGGCGATCCGCAACATCTCAAGACGGTCCAGCGCATGCACGCTGTAGCTCTCCGCGATCTTCTTGACCACCAACCCGTCCAGCGTCGCAAGGTCCATGCCGTCATACAACAACCTCCCGCCGGCAAGGTCCAGCGTCACCTGCCCCATATCGATCACAAGCCGGAACCCCGTCCCCGCCTCCAAGGCATCGGCCAGCGCCTCAGTCGACCATTTTCCCGGTGTGCCAACGACACCAATTTTCACATCAACGGTCTCAGTCACAAAACAGCATCCTTATCGGCAGTTTGAACCGCGCTTCCTTGCCTTCGGGCACGGCCAGAGCGGTTTCGAGAATATAGCGGGCGCGCAGCATCATCCGCTTTGCATGGGCCTGATCAACGATGAACCGCGTCGAACTGGCAAAAGACCGCGCCAACCCCAGCGCCAGCCGGTATTCGAATGTCGGATCATTCATCCGGCGGGCAAACTTCGTCGCGGTCATATGCATATCGGCAGCCACCTTGGCGATCCGCGCACGGGTTCGGGCGTCAAGCACCTGTAGCCGGTAGTTCGACACCATAAAGACCGAAACATCCTGCGCATAGTCCATGTAGCGGGAACGATGCAGGTCGATGAGCCGAATTTTCTTTTGCACCGGATCATAGATGATATTGTCGAGATTGAAGTCACCGTGGATATAAACCGAAAACGGCGCGCTCAGGTGTTCTTCGCGTTGGGCGGCCTGAGCCACAAGACTGTCGAAGCTCGGGATCACCAGCCCCTGCACCCGTTTGGTGCCGCCGGAAAACTGGGGGTGAAGGCGATACACCTCCCCCATCCGCTTGGCGAGCTGGGTCATGGATTTCATCTCTGCGGGTTCATCCACGCGGGTCTGACGCCAGATGTCGCGCATGGTCTTGTGCAACGCCCCCTGTGCCTCCGCCAGGCGCGTCTCCGAGCCGCCAAGTACAATGTCCTCGAAGGTCTCTCCGTCCAGATGTTCGATCAAAAGCGCCGCACTGTCGCCGCGTTTCTCATAGGAGAGGATTTTCGGCGCTAGACCCGGATAGACCGAATTCCAGCTTTTGACCCCGACACGTTCCTCTTTCACCTTGCGCCGGTCCCCGTCCTTGAACACCGCATTGACGGTCTTCGCCTGCGCCCTGTCCGGCAGTTGCACAGACGAAATCGCGCTGCCGGAGCGGGTGTCGGCCAGCGGCGTCAGCGTGATCTCGTCCGCACCACGCACATCGGTGAGAATGCTGCGCAGGGTGAAATAGCGTTCGAACTGGATCGTCTGACCGATGTTAATCGACAGGATCGCCTCGGAAATCCCCTGCAAGGCCTCGCCCATCCGGCGCACCTCGTTGAGCGCCAAAAGCGCATGGGAGAGGTCTTCGGTGTGTTTCGTCTCGCGCATGTCACGCGTGTAACTGCGAAACATCTGGTCATAGAACAGGTCGATCTCGTCGCGGACCTGCCCGATCCCGACGGCAAGGCGGCTGTCTTTCGACGGCAGGGCCTCCTGCACACGATCAATCGACTTGCGCACCTTGGACAGAGGTTTGCGATAGGCCTCAGCCCGCAGCAGCGCGACATGGTTCATATCTTCGCTGTGCTGCACCGCCCGCCGCCCCAGACGCGCGATCAGATCGAGATTGCGGGCAATCGTGTCGATGCCCTGAAGATGCATCTGGCGGGTGGCGTTCTTGGGCGCGCGTAGAATCCCCGCCAGACAAGCCTTGCGCACACGGGCGGAGAGGTTCTGGGAATAGCCGCTTCTCTGCATCAAGTGCAGGGCGGTCTCCCTGTCCGGCGCATCGAAATAGCGTTGCAAGCGGGCGACTTGCCCGTCGGTCTCGACAAAGAGAAAGGACATATTCTCCGCAACGGCGTCAGGAAGTTTCACGGCGCAAAACTCCCCCATAGGCCTGCGCTTTTCTGTGAAGGGAGCCTTTGCCCCCTGCGGCGGATTTCGGGGGCAAAACGGGAGCGGAGGCCGTCTTTGGGATGACAGGACGCCCCGTTGGCCTTATGGAGAATTCAATGATCATTCGAGCCTTATCCCTGACGAATGTGACAGTTCCACGACAGAACCCCACGGCTCCAGAGTAAAGCGGCAAAGCTATGACACGCATCAACATTCTGCGCGACGTTCCCATTCCCGACGATCTTCGCGTGCGGCGTGCCCTGAGCGCACCACATCTCGGGCCACGCATCCTGTTTTTCAGCGGCGGCAGCGCGCTCAATGCCATCTCTCGGCGGCTGAAAAGCTACAGCTATAACTCGATGCATCTGATTACACCGTTTGACAGTGGCGGCAGTTCGCAAGAGTTGCGCAAAGCCTTCGACATGCCTGCGGTCGGAGATCTGCGCAGTCGCCTTATGGCGCTGGCCGATGAAACCGATCTGGGCCAGCCCGACATTTACGCCCTGTTCAACTATCGTCTGGCCAAAGACGGCAGCTCCGCCGCGCTGAAATCCGAGGTGGACGCCATCTGTGCCGGCAAACATCCCTTGATCAAGGCGATCTCGCGCCCGATGCGTCGTCTGATCCAGACGTTTTTGCAAAACTTCGCAGCCCATGCGCCAAAGGAGTTTGATTATCGCAACGCAAGCATCGGCAACCTCATCATCGCCGGCGGCTATTTCGGACACGAACGCGAACTGGAGCCGGTGCTGTTTCTCATGTCCAAAATGGTTGACGTGCGCGGCACGGTGCGCGCGGTGATTGACGACAATCTCCAGCTTGGTGTCCGGCTTGAAGACGGGCGCAGCGTGCTTGGCCAGCGCCAGATCAGCGGCAAGGAGGTCGCCCCGCTCGACAGCCGGATCACTGAAGCGTTCATCTATGATCCGAAGCGCCAAACCGCAGACGCGCCCCTGCCTGCGAGTGAAATTGCCCTGCCCAAACGCAACCGGAAACTGATCCGGCAGGCCGATGTGATCTGCTACCCGCCCGGCAGCCTCTATTCGAGCGTCATCGCCAATCTCATTCCTGCAGGGGTCGGTCAGGAAATCGCCGCCCGCAATGCCCCCAAGCTCTACCTACCGAGCCTTGGCCGTGATCCCGAAGCCTTCGGCCACAGCCTCGCCGATCAGGTCGCGGCCATTCTCAAACCTTTGCAAGCGGATTTGCACACCCCTGTGCCCGCTTCCCGCCTGATGTCGCATGTCTTGTGCGATCCGAGCATTGCGCAGGACGCCTGTGACGACGTCACCGCCCGCCATGGCATCCCATGCGTGCGGCTGCCTCTGGCGAGACCGGGTGAGCCGAAATACGATCCCGAACAGGTCTGTCGCGCGCTCGTCTCACTCGGCTGATCCGCGCGCAACGGATGGCTCACGCAACACCGTCACTCAAGCCCGTAGGTGCGTTCTTCAATGTCGATGGCGTCGAATTCGGCATTGCAAGCCGTCAAAAACGCCGCTTCCGCGTCCGACTGGCGGCGGGCCGGATTGGTCACCAAATAGATATTCACCATCGGCAAGGCGTCATAGGGCGGCAGCTGGCGGATATTCCCCGCAAGAACATCCTGTCGCGCGACATGAAGCGGCAAGGCTCCGATGCCCACATTGGACATGATCATCCGGCGGATTTCATTCAGACTCGAAGAGACGCCCCGCCATGTATTGGCAAAGCCCGCACGCGCACGCAGATGGGCGATCACCTCCAAGGGGCCGCCCTCTGCCTCGGTATGAAAGGCCACGAAAGGCTCCCCTTTTAGCGCATCGGGGTCGATCTCCTCCACCGCGAACAACGGATGCCTTGCGCCGCAAAACAGCCCGAAAAACTCACGGTAAAGCACCATTGTCTTCAGGTTCTTGGGCATTTTCGACAAAAGACATATCCCGAAACTGGCACGGTTTTGCGAGATCATCGTCTCGACATCCTCACTTTCCTGCACAGAGAACGAATAGGTGACATGGGGATGGGTCTGGGCGAACCGGTTGAGAAAGTCGTCGAAATGCTCGGACATGACCGAACTGGTGATGGCAATCGACAAATGACCGCGCAACTCCGCCTTATCCACGTCCAGAAGTGACGGCAGTTGTGAAATCGAGCCGAATATTTTCGCACATTCCGTATAAAGGGCCTGCCCCGGTCGGGTGATGGTGAATTCGTTGGGCTTGCGGATGATGAGCTGTTTGCCGGTGGTCTGCTCAAGCCGTTTGAGCGCGGCGGAGACCGTGGGCTGTTTGAGCCCCAGAAAATCCGCAGCCTTTGAAATCCCGCGCTGCTCGACCACGACCATAAAGGTACGCAGCAGGTTCCAGTCGAGATTCCATGGAAAGCGTTGTTGCTGCGGAAGACTCATCATTTTCATCTATATTGAACGTCACGAATATTTATTTGCACGATACCAAGAGTCGTGCAACTCTTTTCACAGACGGGAACACCCGCACCATAGATCGGGCAAAACCCCGGCATGTAGTCCAACTGGAGAAAATATATGATCCTTCGCCGAACTATCCTGACATCCGCCATTGCTGCTGCCGGCTTTGCGGTTCTCGGAGTGAACGCTGTCGCCGCAGACGAGCTTGACACCCTAAAAGAAAAAGGCGTGATCCGCATCGCCATGTCCGGCGCCTACCCTCCGTTCAACTTCGTGAACGATGAAAACGAGGTTGTCGGCTTTGATCCGGCCATCGGAACCGAGATCGCCAAGCGCATTGGCCTTGAGGCGGAAATCGTCACCACCGCTTGGGACGGGATCATCGGCGGGCTTCTGGCCAACAAATATGACGCCATTGTGGGGTCCATGACCATCACCGAAGAGCGCGACGAAGTTGTTGACTTTGTCGGCCCCTACTACTCGGACAAACGCGCAATTTTCACGAAACCGGGCTCCGGCATCACAAGCCTTGAGGATCTCGAAGGCAAGAAAGTCGGCCTGACACTGGGCGAGACCCACGAAGACTGGGCGCGCGAAAAAGGCTATGACATCAAGACCTACAAAGGCCTTCCGGAACTGCTTCTGGAACTGGAAAACGGGCGCGTTGACGCCATCGTCAATGACTCGATTGCCGCCATTCTCGCGATGACCGAAAAAGGTCAGGAATTCGAGATGTTCGGTGATCCGACCACGGAACCTTTCGGCGCAGGTATTGCGATCCGCGAAGGCAATCCGGAACTGGCCGAAGCCATGCAAGCCGCGCTGCAATCCATGATGGATGACGGGACCTATCTCACCATTGCCGAGCAATGGATCGGTGCCGACATTCGCTGAACGCTCTTTCCCTCTCTGTCACCGGATGGAGAGGGAGACACATCAGGCCTGATGGCCCATTGCGACATCTGCGCCCGTGTGCAGCACGCAGCCGCCATCCCGTCAGCCAACCGCCTTCCCACATCGCGCGACAACCAAGGGACGAAGCATGGACTTCGAACTGATGCAAAAGGTCTTTCCGTTCTTTCTTGAGGCGGCTTGGACCACAATTCTTCTGTCCGTTCTGACGGCCATTCTGGGCCTGACCTGCGGGACATTGGGGGCGGCTGCCCGCCTGTCCCGTTTCCGGTCACTCCGCTTTATCGGCGCGGCCTATGTCAGCGTCTTTCGCGGCACACCCGCACTGATCCAGCTGTTCATCCTCTATTTCGGCGGGCCCCAGATCGGCATTCAACTTGATGCCTTTCAGGCCGGTGTGATCGGGCTGGGCATCAATGCAGGCGCCTATATGACCGAGACCATCCGCGGGGCGATTATCGCCGTGGACAGCGGTCAGCGCGAAGCCGCCCGCACGCTGGGGCTGAGTAACTGGCAGGCCACCTACAAGGTGATCCTGCCGCAAGCCGCGCGTCTGATGGTCCGCCCGCTCGGGGTCAACCTGAACATGCTGATCAAGGCCACCGCACTGGTCGCCGCGATTTCGGTGATCGAACTGACCTACACAGCGCAGCGCTATATCGGCTCGACCTACAAGCCGTTTGAAATGTTCCTGCTCGCCGGCATTCTCTACATGATCATCCTCTACGCAACGGGCCGTGCCGTTGCGTGGGTTGATCGCAAAGTCCAGATCACCTGATCGGAAAAGGAAAGACAGATGGGCCTCGATTTTTCGATTATTCCCGACTACCTGGACATCATCCTGCTGGGCGTCGCATGGACGGTGGGCATCACCCTTGCCGCCGCCGCTCTGAGCTTTGCGGGCGGGGTCGTCTTTGCGGTGATCGCACTTTATGCGCCATGGGTCATCCGCCAGCCGTTCCGCCTGATTGAATTTGTCTTCATGGGCACGCCGCTGCTGTTGCAACTGTTCCTGATCTATTTCGGGCTGGTGCAGATCGGCATCGACCTTCCCGCCTTTGTGGCGGGGATCATCGGGTTGGGGCTGCATTTCGCGGTCTATAATTCCGAACTGATCCAGACCTCGATCCTCGCAGTGGACCGCGGACAGATGGAAGCGGCCCGCACCCTTGGCCTGAGCCGCGGGCAAGCCCTGCGCAAGGTGGTCATTCCGCAAGCCGTGCGTGCCGTGGTACCGCCCATCGGCAACAACATGATCGCCCTGCTCAAGGACAGCGCGCTGGTCTCCGTGATCGGGGTGAGCGAATTGACCCTCTCGGCCCAACGCGCCATCGGCAAAACCTATCGCCCGTTCGAATTCTACATTCTTGCTGCGGCCTTCTACTACGTCATCAACCTTTGCATGGAATGGGTGCAACGCAAGATCGAACGCCGCATTTCCATTTCCCGCTGACCAAAGAGATCCTTCATGACCGAACAGACACATTTCGTTGACATCCGGCACGCCCAGAAATCTTTTGGCTCTCTCGAAGTGCTCAAGGATATCAGCCTGACCGTGGAGCGCGGCCAGATCGTAGGGATCATCGGGTCTTCCGGCTCCGGAAAATCCACCCTGCTCAGAGCCATCAATGACCTTGATCCGCTCACGGGCGGCGAGGTCTGGCTCGATGGTGTGCAGGTGAACAAGACCCTGCCCCACCGGCAATATGAAAAGCATATCAATGCGATGCGCCAACAGGTTGGCATGGTGTTCCAGCATTTCAACCTGTTCCCGCATATGACCGCCCGCCAGAATGTCACCATGGCCCCGATGATGCTCAAGGGCCTGTCGCAAGAGGCCGCCGACAAGCTGGCCGAAGAGCAACTGGACAAGGTCGGGATGCTGGAGCGGATCGACTATTACCCCTCGCAACTCTCCGGCGGCCAGAAGCAGCGTGTGGCGATTGCCCGTGCGCTGGCGATGGAACCCAAGCTGATGCTCTTTGACGAGGCCACCTCCGCCCTTGATCCGGAACTGGTCGAAGAGGTGAACATGGTGATGAAAAAGCTCGCGGAGGAGCACATGACCATGATCATCGTCACCCATGAAATGGATTTCGCCGCCTCGGTCTGTGATCGGGTGCTGTTCATGGACAAGGGCGTGGTGGTCGAAGAAGGCCCGCCCGAAGTGCTGTTCAGAAATCCCAGCAAGGACCGGACGCGCGAATTCCTGCGCAAACATCTTGAAGGTGCAAAGTGAGCGACGATTCCTTCCTGTTCTACCAGTCCCGCAGCCCGCGCCCCTTTCTCGATCATGGCGAGGGCATCTACCTCTTCGACGAGAGCGGCAAACGCTATATCGATGGCTCGTCCGGCGCGATGGTGTCCAATATCGGCCATTCCAACCCGCGCGTTCTGGCCAAGATGAAGGCGCAGATGGACAAAGCCACCTTCGGCTACCGTTTGCACTTCCGCACCCGTCCCTCCGAAGAGCTTGCCGCGAAGACCGTGGCCATGACGCCAGAGGGGCTGGACCGTGTGTTTTTCGTCTCGGGCGGATCGGAAGCCGTGGAGAGCGCGACAAAACTGGCACGCCAGTATGCGCTCACCCAAGGGCAGGAGTCCCGCTACAAGGTGATTTCCCGCTTTCCCTCCTATCACGGCTGCACCCTCGGGGCGCTTGCCCTGACCGGCTACGCGCCGTTGCGTGATCCTTTCGCGCCGATGATGCAAGCCATGCCCAGCATCGCCGCCCCTGCAACCTATCTGGACCGCGACAATCTCAGCGAGGACGAGCGCGGCCTGAAATATGCCGAGCTTTTGCGCGACCGGATCATCGAGGAAGGGCCGGACACGGTGCTGGCCTTTCTGATGGAACCGGTCGGCGGCGCTTCCACCGGCGCACTGGTGGCTCCCGACAGCTACTATGGCCGTGTGCGCGAGATTTGCGACGAATTCGGTGTGCTACTGATCTATGACGAGGTCATGACCGGTGCGGGGCGCACGGGGAAATTCCTCGCCGCCGAACATTGGGGCATCACGCCGGATATTGTCGCCCTGTCCAAAGGGTTCGGCGCGGGCTATGCGCCGCTCGGTGCGATCATCGCCGGTGCACATCTGGTTGATCCGGTTCTGGACGCGGGCGGTTTCCTGCACGGTTTCACCTATGCGGGCAATCCGATGGCCTGTTCTGCGGGGCTGGCCGTGCTCGAAGAGATCGAAGACCAAGGTCTCATCGACAATGCTGCACGGATGGGCGAGGTTCTCATGGCGCAGCTGCACATCCTGATGGACCGCTACCCCTTTATCGGGGATGTGCGGGGCAAAGGGCTTTTGACCGCCTTCGAATTTGTCGCGGACCGTGACACGATGGCCCCGCTGCCGCCGGAGATGGACGCCTATGCGCGGCTGGTCGAACTGGCTTATGAGCGCGGGCTGATCATCTATTCCCGCCGCACCCGTGGCGGAACCGCAGGCGATCACTTCCTGCTCGCCCCGCCGCTTATCATCACCGAAGCCCAGATCATCGAGATGATCGCCATTTTGCGCGATGCTCTGGATGCCTTTGCCGAGGAAACGGGCCTTCCCGTTGAGGCGCAAGCATGAAACTGCCGGACAAGACCACCACGATCGAAGCCGCCATTGCCCGCATCAAAGATGGCGACAGCGTGATGGTTGGCGGGTTCGGGGTGCCCGGCACGCCGATGACCCTGATCCGCGCACTTGTGGACCACGGCGCACGCGATCTGACCCTCATCAAGAATGACGCCAACGAACCCGATATGGGGATCGACCATCTCTTGCAAAGCGGACAGGTTACACGGCTGATCACCACCCATCTGGGACTGAATGCCCATGCCATTGCGCTGATGAATGCGGGCAAGCTTGATGTCGAGTTCAACGCACAGGGCATTCTGGCCGAACGCATCCGCGCGGGCGGGGCCGGACTTGGCGCCGTTTTGAGCGATATCGGCATCGGAACCGAACTGGCACAGGGCAAACAGGTGGTGGACCTGGCCGGAAAGCCGCATCTCGTCGAGACCGCCCTGCGCGCCGATGTGGCCTTGATCCATGCCGAGCGAGCCGACACCTTCGGCAACCTCGCCTACACAGGCACCGCCCAGAACTTCAACCCGCTGATGGCGATGGCCGCCGATTGCGTGATTGCCGAGGTCGAAACCCTCTTGCCTCTGGGCGCACTGACCGCAGGAGAGGTGCAGACGGTCGGGGTATTTGTCGATCATGTCGCCGAACTGGAAACCCTTTCCGAGGAGTATGCCGTTGTCCAGCGCTAAAGACCGCATGATTGCCCGCGCCGCACGCGAGATCGCACCGGGAATGGTGGTCAATCTCGGGATCGGCCTGCCGACCAAGGTGGTGGACCATCTGCCCGCCGGTTTTCCGGTATGCCTGCATACAGAAAACGGGTTGACCGGCATCGGCCCCACCCTGCCGCCCGAACGCGCGGATCGCAATCTGATTGATGCAGGCGGGGCCTATGTCTCCACCGTGCCCGGATCGGCCTTTTTCGACAGTGCCACGAGCTTTGCCATGGTGCGCTCGGGGCGGCTGGACCTGACCATGCTCGGAGCCTTCGAGGTTGCGGCCAATGGTGATCTGGCGAACTGGAAGATCCCCGGCAAGTTCAGCCCCGGCGTTGGTGGCGGGATCGAGCTTGCGCAAAAGGCGCGGCGCGTCGTGGTGCTCAGCACGCACACGGATCGCGCTGGCAACCCCAAGCTCAAAGCCGAATGTGCCCTGCCCCTGACAGCACACCGCTGTGTCGCACGGATCTTCACCGATATGGCCGTGATCGACATCACCCCGCAAGGCTTTGCCCTGCGCGAGATCGCTCAAGGCCGCACCCTGCACGAGGTCGCACAGGCCACAGGTGCGCCGCTGATCCTGCCCGACGCCCCACCGCCCACATTCTGAGGTGACATATCATGACACAAGACCTGCCACATGACCTGCCTGCCCGCCTCTGTGACGCGGTAGACGCGGCCTTTGATCGCCAGATTGCCTTTCTGTCCGAACTCACCTCGCACCCGTCCACCCGTGGCCACGAGCAATCCGCGCAGAACTTCATGGCCGCAGAGCTGGAAACACGCGGTTACGAGATCGACCGCTGGCAGATTGATCTGGCCGAAATCCGGCACCTTCCCGGCTTTTCGCCCGTGCTCGCCCCCTATGAGGACGCGGTGAATGTCGTGGGGCGACACCGTGCACGCACGCAAAAGGGCCGCTCTCTGATCCTGAACGGTCATATCGACGTGGTGCCTGCGGGGCCTCTTGATATGTGGGACAGCCCGCCCTTCGCGCCGGAGGTCAGGGACGGCTGGCTCTACGGGCGCGGCGGCGGCGATATGAAGGCCGGTTTGAGTTCCAACCTCTTTGCGTTGGATGCGCTGACATCACTCGGGCTGGCCCCCGCCGCAGATGTGTTTTTTCAGTCTGTCGTCGAGGAAGAATGCACCGGCAACGGCGCGCTGGCCTGTCTGGCCCGCGGCTACACCGCCGATGCCGCATTGATCCCCGAGCCGTTTTCCGAACATCTGGTGACCGCACAACTGGGCGTGATCTGGTTTCAGGTGCATCTCAAGGGTCTGCCCACCCATGTCGCCTATGCGGGCAGTGGCGCCAATGCCATCGAAGCCGCCTTTCCCCTGATCCACGCCCTGCACGAGATGGAGCATCGCTGGAACGCGGCTGAAAACCGGCCCGACGACTTTGCCCATATGGACCATGCGCTGAACCTGAATATCGGCAAGATCGAAGGCGGCGACTGGACCAGTTCCGTGCCCGCGTGGAGTGTCTTTGACGTGCGCATGGCGATCTTTCCGGGCCAGTCTATCGAGGCGGCCAAGGCCGAGATCGAACAGGTCATTCTGGACGCGGCCCGCGAGAATGCCTTTTTGCGCAATTCCCTGCCCGAAATTGTCTATCACGGCTTTCACGCCGAAGGTTACGCCCTGTCTCAAGACAGTTCCGCCAAGGCCGCCTCGGCCATCTCCGCACTCGATCAGGCGCATCTGTCGGCCACCGGCGAGACGCTTGACCGCGCGGCCATCACGGCCACCACGGACGCGCGTTTCTTCGGTCTTTATGCCGACACGCCCGCTCTGGTCTACGGTCCGCACGCCGAAGCGATCCACGGTTTCAACGAACGCGTCGATCTGGAAAGCCTGCGCCGCGTGACCAAAGCCACTGCCCTATTCATCGCCGACTGGTGCGGTGTTGAAACCATCTAAGGAGGCCCTGCCCATGCGCGACGCCGTTATCGTGTCCACCGCCCGCACACCGATTGGCAAAGCCTATCGTGGCGCGTTCAATTCTCTGGAAGCCCCCAGCCTCGCCGCCCCCGCAGTCATTGCCGCACTGGCCCGCGCCGGTCTCGACGGCGGTGAGGTCGAAGACGCGATTTTCGGCTCTGCCCTGACCCAAGGCAGCTCCGGCGTCAATGTCGCCCGCCACATCGCACAGGCCGCAGGACTGCCCGACAGCGTGGCCGGTGGCACGATCGACCGGCAATGCGCCTCCGGCCTGAACGCCATCGCAATCGCCAGCCATATGGTGCAATGCGACGGCGTGAACGTAGCATTGGCGGGCGGGCTGGAGAGCATTTCCCTCGTCCAGAATACCCACTGGAACGCTCACCGTTACCGCGACCCCAATGTGGCCGAAACCTATTACATGAGCATGCTCGACACGGCTGAGGTCGTGGCCGAGCGCTACGGGGTCAGCCGCGCCGCGCAGGATGCCTATGCTCTACAAAGCCAGCAACGCACAGCGCACGCCCAAGAGGCCGGCCTCTTTGCCGATGAAATTGTGCCAGTCACCGCGACCAAACTTGTGACCGACAAGGCCAGCAAGGAGACCCGCGAAGAGACCGTCACCCTGACACAGGACGAATGCAACCGCCCCGGCACAACCGCCGAAGGGCTGGCCGGTCTGCCTGCCGTGCGTGGAGAGGGCAAGACCGTCACCGCCGGAAATGCCAGCCAGCTTTCGGACGGGGCCGCCGCGCTTTTGGTGATGGAGGCACGCGAGGCGGAACAGCGCGGACTGACGCCTCTGGGCGCGCTGCGCGGCTTTGCCGTGGCCGGTGTCGCCCCCGAAGAAATGGGCATCGGTCCGGTGGTGGCCATTCCCCGCCTGCTCGACCGCGCGGGGCTGTCAATCACGGACATTGACCTGTGGGAAATCAACGAAGCCTTCGCCGCACAGCTGCTCTACTGCCGCGACAGGCTTGGCATTCCCGACGAGCGTCTGAACGTGAACGGCGGCGCTATTTCCATCGGCCACCCCTACGGCATGTCAGGGGCGCGGATGGCGGGCCACATCCTCTTGGAAGGCCGCAGACGTGGCGCGAAATGGGGCGTGGTCTCCATGTGTGTCGGCGGTGGCCAAGGGGCCGCCGGCCTGTTCGAGATATTCTGAGGAGTCCCACATGCACACACTTTCTCCGGACCGGATTGAAGAGCTGACCGCGCTGCGTCATGACCTGCACCGCCATCCCGAAATCTCCGGCGAAGAACGCGCCACGGCAGAGCGCATCGCCCGACATCTGACCGCTTCGGGCGCGGACCGTCTCTGGCGCGACCTCGGCGGGCACGGTGTCGCCGCCGAATTCACCGGCGCGGGCGATGGTCCGACCGTCATGCTGCGCTGCGAGTTGGACGGTTTGCCCATCCGCGAAATCTCGGACCTGCCCTACAGGTCGGAAGTTGCAGGCAAGGGGCATCTATGCGGCCATGACGGGCATATGGTCTCCCTCCTGGGCGTGGCACAGGCTCTCAAAGCCCAACGCCCGCCACGCGGCCGCGTGATCCTACTCTTCCAGCCCGCCGAAGAGACCGGCGCGGGGGCAAAAGCGGTCATCGATGATCCGCGCTGGCCCGAACTCCGGCCCGACTATGCCTTTGCCTATCACAATGTCCCTGGCCGTCCCTTAGGCGAGATCGGGCTGCGTTCTGGGCCGGGCAACTGCGCCTCACGCGGGATGCAGATCTTGTTGGAGGGCAAAAGCTCCCATGCCGCAGCCCCCGAAGACGGTTTGTCTCCCGCAAACGCGATGGCAGAGCTTATGCGTGCCCTGCCCGACCTCGCACAAGGCCGTATCGGAGAGCCGGATTTCGCCCTCAGCACGCTCACCCATGCCAAGCTCGGCGCGCCGACATTCGGCATTTCCCCGGCAGATGGAGAATTGCGCGTCACCTTGCGCACCATGACCAACACGCGGATGGATGCGCTGATGGAGGAGGCTCTGGCACTGGTCAGCTCACATGCAGGCGCACTTCGCG
Source organism: Celeribacter halophilus (assembly GCF_900114135.1). Taxonomy (GTDB): domain Bacteria; phylum Pseudomonadota; class Alphaproteobacteria; order Rhodobacterales; family Rhodobacteraceae; genus Celeribacter; species Celeribacter halophilus. The sequence continues at coordinate 255,958 of NZ_FORY01000003.1, read as the reverse complement.
TGAACATCCACTGGCATGACGTCTTCCGCGCAGTCGTCAATGATCCAGACGCCACCGCGATTGCACGCCATGTCGCCGAAAACTTGGGACAGCCCTGCCACGACATGCCCCTGCCGATGCGATGGTCCGAAGATTTCGGCCGGTTCGGAGATGACGGGGCCAAGGCTAGCCTACTCTACATCGGCTCCGGCGAGGATCACCCGCAATTGCACAATCCGGACTATGACTTTCCGGACGCACTCCTGCCCGACGTGATCGACCTGTTATTCGGGATCGTGCAAGAGATACTGGCCCCGGCATCCGCATGACCACGCCTGATCCCTGCCCCTCCTCATGGTGCACCATCCATCTGGACCGGATCGCCGCCAACCTTGCGCTGGCCTTGGGCCTTGTTCCTGAAGGGCGGCGGTTTTGCGCGGTTCTCAAGGCAGATGCCTACGGGCACGGGATCGCGCAGGTCGTGCCTATCGTTCGGGAACAGGGCGTGACCTGCATCGGCATCACCTCCAACGCCGAAGCCCGCGCCGTTCGCAAGGCGGGGTTTGACGGCGACCTGATCCGCCTGCGCGCCGCGACACCGCATGAGATCGAAGGTGCACTTTCGGACCGTGTGCAGGAATATGTCTCCTCCCCCGCCATAGCCCGCGAATTGCACCAACATATCAAAAGCGGACGTCTCAAGACCAAGCCGCATCTCGCCCTGAACGCTGGCGGCATGTCGCGTGATGGTTTGGAGATTGCGACCACGGCAGGTCGGGAGAACTGCCTTGCCATTCTGGACCTTCTGGGCGAGCGGATCGGCGGAATATCTTCGCATTTCCCGTCAAACCTCCCGCAGGACTTGTGCCACAGCAATAATCTCTTTCAGAAACAGGTGGATTGGGTCTTTGACAACAGCCACTTGCAACGCGACGCGGTCTGCGTCCACGCAGGCAGTTCCCTGACGCTGATTTCGGATACGGACATCGACACGGATATGTATCGTTGCGGCGCTATCCTATACGGGATTTTGAAGCCGGAACTGGGGTTTCGCCCGACGTTGGACCTTGAGGCCCGCGTGGTCAGTCTTCAGGACTATCCCGAGGGCAGCAGCATCGGCTACGACCGCGCCGCGCACCTGTCCGGAGGTCGCCGTCTGGCTTGTATTTCAATCGGTTATGAGAACGGGTTCAGACGTTTGGTGCAGGAGGACTGCGTCGTTGCGATCCGCAACCAGCCGGTTCCCGTGCTCGGAAAAGTGTCGATGAATGCCATTGTCGCCGATGTGACCGAGGTCGCGGGAGTCAGCCTTGGCGACACAGTAAGCATCTTCGGCGGCGCGAGCGGCAATCCGGTCACGCAGCAACGGGTTGAACAGCAATTCGGCACCATTCTGGCCGACCTTTACACCGACTGGGGCCTGCGCAACCCGCGCTTTTACCGGCGATAGATCGGGGCAAATTTACCATGTCTCGGCGATTGAAACGGCAAGACCACGGCACAACCTACATAAGATTTTCGCCATCAAATTGACTCTTGAATCTGATCCGTTAACCTTTCTTAAAGCCTTTTGTGGTGAACTTGAGCCACGAGCCCGGCACAGTTCACGTTTCAAAGAGGTTTGTATTTTACGGAATCGGATAAGATCAGGATTTTCAGAGACATGCGGACGAAATTTATTGCGCCTTGCCGCACATATGGCCCTCAAATCTAACGCGGACGGTTCATGTGATACGGTCAGGCACAGACGAACAAAGCCAGCGATCTAACGACACAGCGCCCCAAGTCATACGCGCCTTAGTCGGGGTCATCACGACCCTGTTGTTGCTCCAGAGCCTTGCGTTTTTCCCGCAATTTCCGGCACCTCCGGAGTTTCTGGGCTCTGTGCATCCTCTTGTTCTGATCACCATCGCCGCGCTCACCTTTGATCTGAGCCACCAGCTCTATAGCCTATGGCACGACAAACGGCGCAGAGCCTCCTACCTCGCCTTCGGCACGCCTGTTGCCCTGACGCTCATCCTGCTGCAAATGGCCAACATGAGGGGAGGCTTCCCTAGCTGGGACCTTACTTTCATTGATGCCAGAGGACAGCGCCTCTCCCTCGGAATGGCAGCGCTCACCTGTTTTTTCATCCTGTCCCTGATCCCTCTTGTCGGCTCGCAGCGTCTCTTCGGGAAATGGGCATCTTTCGCCGCCCTCACAGCGGTCGCTGCCATCGCGCTCTCCAAGCTCTCCCACGCGCTTTTCTCGCCCGGCGTTTCCGCCCCCTTTCTGGCGGAGTTTTCGACCAGCGAGGCCCTCCTGTTTCTCGGCATCGCGGCCCTGTCCATGCCCCTCACCTCGGCCCGAGGACTTGTGGACAGGCGCGGCACACCCGTTGTCAACCGCACCTTATGGATCGGGCTTTCGACCTGCGCGATATATCTGTTTTCCGGCCCGCTCCTGCACGGCTGGACAATGGCCGATATGTTCCTTTTCGTCTTGGCAGGCTTGACAATGACCTTTCTTGCGGAGCGGTATTTGCGCCCGCTGGAAAGTTCCACCAACCGGATACCACCCCCGTTCACCCCTGCGGCCACGAACATCACGAGCGCCTCGTCACAAATCCCTCAAAGTTTCCAGACAACACCTCCTTCAGACGCCGCGACGATCCCGAAACACGCCTATATTTTACGTCTGCATCATTGGGCAAGTTTTCACGCAAACCTGTTTCAACGCTGCCTTCTCGCCTCGGCATTCCTCGCCTGCGTAACGCTTCTCTCTCAGGCTCTGTTCTCATGGATATCACCCGATCTTCCCGCAATTTGGCCTGCAACGGCAACCTTGGCCTACTTCCTCACCCTACATCGCCCACATGACCGCCTCGTCATGCTGGCCGCAGGCATTGTCACCCTCTGCACGGCACACCTTCTGATGGGCTCCCCGTGCGGGCCGGCCCTGATGTTCTCGATCAGCAATGGCATTTGCGCCCTCGTCGTCGCAAAAACCGCCATCCGCACCCTCAAAATCAGACGAAATGGCCGGCACATCACAAATATGAGTTCCCTACCGCAGGACATCAGTATCTTTGTGTTGGTGAGCCTGTGTATCTGCTCTCTTTTCACCTACGCGGACTATATTCTCATCACAGCGCTGGCCCCGTCGTCAGACCTCCCGCCCCTCAAACACCTGTGGCTCGTGCACAGCGCCGGTTTCAGCCTCTCTGTCCCGTTGATCCTCGGCATGATCTGGCGTCTGCATTTCGGACCACCCGTCGCAGAGGGCCGCCAAACACCGCCTTGGCCCGTGGTGTTTCTACTCGCGGTACTGGCCTTTGCGCTCGTCCAATATCCGATCGAACTCTACAACCACGCGCCCACGCCTGCGCTCATCATGGGACTGATCATTCTCTTGTTGCCGCTTATGCTCCCGACACCTGCTGCAACGGGTACCGCTAGTTTGCTGACCTCCGCCGCCGTCCTGCTCGGCACCGCCTCGAAAAGCGCCGCTTTTCATGTCGATATCCTGCTCCTGATCAGCCTTGCCTCCATCCTGATTTCCATCATCGGCGCCTATAAATTCCAACGCAGCCGTGCCCGATTATTGTATCGGGAAATACTGGAAGACGGGCCCGCCATGACCGTGACCATGGATGACCAGTTTCACATCACCAGCGCTTCCCACCGCTTTTGCGATTACGTCTGCATGCCCCGCGAAACGCTCATCGGCTTAACCCCCTACGAAGCGGGATTTCTCCGAATACCCAATACCGCTTTGCGCAATATGCAGGACTTTATCCGCAAAACGCCCGACCGTGATTTCACCCTCGAAATCGACATTCGCCGACCCGATGGACAATTGCGCAAAGCCCTTGCCGCAATCCACAAATCCAGCACCGTCGGAACGCAATTTCACTATCTCGCGCAAATCACGGATACGACTGCACTTCACCGCAACAGCCGTCTCTACAAGCTGACATTGGAAGAAGGCCCTGCGCTTTTGTTGGTTCAAGATGCCAAGCGCATCACACTCGATGTCGCACCAGCCCTGTGCAGACTTCTCGAATTTTCCCGCACGGAGTTGATCGGAAAAGATGCCCTTGAGCTGACCACTCCAAAAACCCGACAATTCGTCGAGAATGTAAGGGCACAAGGCGATTCCGTGGCGCAGCCTTCTGATAAAGTGCTTGAAGTCAAAACTAAAAGCGGCACCATCCTCAAAGTGAAGGCCGAATGCCGGATCATCGACCCGCTGGCACAAGGTGACGAGCCGAAATATGTTATTCTATTCACCGATGTCACCGAACTTGAAGCCCACCGCAGCCTGACCGAGACCCTGCTCAACCGCAACGCCGCCATTGTCCTGTCTCAAGACCGTAACTGGCGCATTCAATCCGCCTCCGACGCTTGGTGCTCGCATTTCGGCTACAGTCGCGACGAAACCATCGGGCGGGACCTGAACGACTTCATGCCAGAAGACGACCGGGCCACATCCACGACCTTCCGCACTCAGGTCCTCTCCACAGTTCAGGACAGCAAACCCCGCACCAACACCTTGACCTTGCTTACGAAAACCGGAGAAAAACGGATCGTCGAACTGCGCAGTGTGATCGAACAGCAAGACGGACGATGGCTCAATATCGTCATGGTGGTCGACATCACGGACATCTCACTGGCGCGGCAGAAGCTCGAACATCTCGTCGCCCATGACGACCTGACCGGTCTTTTGTCGCGCCGCGGTTTCAATACATTCTATGCCGATGGCCAGCGCCCCTGCGATTTCGATCTTTTTATGATCGATGTAGATCATTTCAAAAGCGTCAATGACGCCTACGGACATGAAACCGGCGATGATCTGCTCCGTCTCATTGCACAGGTTCTGGAAGTGAAAACAAAGCCTTTGGGCGGTGCCTCCCGCATTGGCGGAGAGGAATTTGCCGCCATACGCCCCGTCACAGGCCTTTCCCCTGACCGCGCATTTGCAGAAGAGCTTATGAAAGCCATTTCAACGGCCACGCTACAGACCGCCTCGGGCCCGATCACCCGCACGGTCTCCATCGGCGTGACGCGCCTGAACCGGACAGACCGGCTTGAAGACGCCATAAAATGGTCGGACTGGGCCCTGCGCGACGCAAAAGAGGACGGCCGCAACAAGGTCATCGTTGCCGATGAGGCCTTCACAGAAAAACTGCGCGACATTGGCAAACTCACCAACCATCAGGACATCATCGAGGCGCTGAAAAAGGATGAGATCAAAAAATATGTCCACCCCATTTTCGATTCATCCAGTTCGGAAATAGTCGGGTTTGAAGCTCTGATGCGCTGGGAACGCGCGGATGGCACTCTCGTCGTCCCGCGCCAGTTCATGTCGCAACTGCGCCATGTGCTTTTGCATGAAAACTACGCGGATGTCCCCGGACATATGCGCAACGCGCTTTTGTCCGGCCTCACCGCCTGCCCTGGCGCGTTTATAAGCTTCAACACGCGGCTGGAATCGCTGGCGTTTCGCGGCGCGGCACAGACCATCATGAAAAGTTTCGGAGATTTCGGCACCCACCGGCACAATATCGTCATTGAACTCTGCGAGAATGCCATCACTGACCGGATCGACATGGATCAGGTCATCATGGAAATCGCCATCCTGCGCAGTCATGGCATTCGCATTGCCCTGGACGACTTCGGGAAAGAAGCCTCCAACCTGAACCGCCTCACCCATCTGCCTATTGATATCGTCAAAATCGACAAGTCCCTGATCGACCGGATCGTCACCGACCGCCGCTCACGCGAAACGCTGCGCTCGATCATCCAGCTGGCCGAGGCGCTTGATTTTGAAATCATTGCAGAGGGTGTGGAAACCAGTGCGCAGCGCAACATCCTGCTGAGTATGGGGCTGCACCTGCATCAAGGCTTCCTCTACGCCCGTCCGATGTCAGTGTCCAAAGCCAATGATCTCTATGCCGTCAAAGAGAGCCCTGCCCTGCAAGAGGCTGATCCTTAGAGCATTCCTGAGAGGGCCGACACATGGCGAAGCGCGAAACGCCATTATGACAATGACTGACATCGCCACCTGATACGAAAAAGGGCGCCCTAAGGCGCCCGGAAATTCGGTGGTGGGTGATAAGAGATTTGAACTCCTGACATCTTCGATGTGAACGAAGCGCTCTACCACTGAGCTAATCACCCGCCGTGGCGCGGTATTTAGCGGGTGGCACACCCTGATGCAAGAGGTTTTTTTTCGAGAAATTTCCGCTTTCAGAACGGCAATCTCATGCCTCATCCACAGCCGCGTCATCCACAGTCGAAGCGGGTGTTGTCACCTCGCCCAGCATGGCTTTGGGCCGACGCAGTTTGGCGATGATGATATGCGCGCCGGAGCCCTCGCGGATGCGGTTCACACTCATCTTCCCCAAGGGTGGCAGGTTCAATTCATCTTCGCGCTGAAGCGCATCACCGAGTTCCTTGAGCATCGCCTCAATGACCTTTTTCGCCTCGGAGCGTTTCACACCGGAGGCCTCGGTCACCTTCTCGATCAGGTCTTTTTTCTTCACAACCGTCACCAGACTCGCCTCAGGCGCGTCAACCGGAGCCGGATCAGCAATGGCCGAAACAGTGGTTTTCGGGGCGGGGGCGGATTTCTCGATTGCTGTCACAGGTGTGGTCCTTGCTGTCTCGGCGGTCGCGCTTTCGCTTGTTCGACCGGTTTTGGAAGATGTCGCTGTCTTTCTCGATGCGGATTTCCGCTTAGCCATAGGAGCCTCGTCTGGACGTATGTTGCATATGCAGCAACCTTAACGCCGCGCGCCGCTCTGATGCAATGCTCGTTCAAAGATTTACACGCGACCAACCACAATCTGCCCTTATCTGCACCGGCGGAACGAAAAAGCCGACCCAAGGGCCGGCTTTCTCAAAAAATATCAACGGTCAGCCCCGTAATGTCGGGCCTGTCCGATGTCAGGACAGGACATCAGTGCGCCACAGCGCCCTGATTTTCACCGGTTGCCGTGATTTTGGCCAGTCGTGCGGCCTCTTCTGCGGCGTCATCCCATTCGATCGGCTCCGGCTGGCGCACCAGAGCGTGTTTGAGAACTTCGGACACATGAGTAACAGGGATGATTTCCAGCCCTTCTTTCACATTGTCCGGAATATCCGCCAGATCCTTGACGTTTTCCTCGGGGATCAGCACAGTCTTGATCCCGCCGCGCAAGGCCGCAAGGAGTTTCTCCTTCAGCCCGCCGATGGCGGTGGCATTGCCGCGCAGGGAGACCTCGCCCGTCATGGCGATATCCTTACGCACCGGAATTTGCGTCAGCACGGAGACAATGGTCGTGACCATCGCCAGCCCCGCACTCGGCCCGTCCTTCGGCGTCGCCCCGTCCGGCACGTGAACGTGAATGTCCATCGTGTCAAAGAGCGGCGGTTTGACCCCGATTTTCGGCGCAATCGAGCGCACATAGGAACTGGCCGCGTCGATGGATTCCTTCATCACATCGCCCAGTTTCCCAGTGGTCTTCATCCGCCCCTTGCCGGGCAGTTTCAGAGCCTCGATCTGCAACAGATCACCGCCAACGGAGGTGTAGGCCAGCCCCGTGACAACGCCGATCTGATCCTCTTTCTCGGCCAGACCGTAACGGAACTTCTTCACACCCAAGAACTCTTCGAGGTTTTCGGAGGTCACATGGACGCTTTCGACCTCTTTCTTGATGATCTTGGTCACCGCCTTGCGGGCGATCTTGGCGAATTCACGCTCCAGATTCCGCACCCCCGCCTCGCGGGTATAATAGCGGATCACATCCATGACCGCATCATCCGAGACAGAGAATTCCTTGGCCTTGAGACCATGGTTCTTGATCTGCTTGGGCAGCAAATGCTGTTTCGCGATCTCGGATTTTTCCTCTTCGGTGTAACCCGACAGCGGAATGATCTCCATCCGGTCCAGAAGCGGTCCCGGCATATTGTAGCTGTTGGACGTGGTCAGGAACATCACGTTCGAGAGGTCATATTCAACCTCCAGATAGTGATCCACAAAGGTGGAATTCTGTTCCGGATCAAGCACTTCGAGCATGGCAGACGCCGGATCGCCACGGAAGTCCTGCCCCATCTTGTCGATCTCGTCGAGCAGGATGAGCGGATTCGTCGTCTTGGCCTTTTTCAGCGCCTGAATGATCTTGCCCGGCATGGAACCGATATAGGTCCGGCGGTGACCGCGGATCTCGGACTCATCGCGCACGCCACCGAGCGAGATGCGAATGAATTCGCGCCCCGTGGCTCTGGCAACCGATTTGCCCAGACTGGTTTTCCCCACACCCGGAGGACCGACAAGGCACATGATCGGGCCTTTGAGCTTTTGCGAGCGTTGCTGCACCGCGAGATATTCGACGATGCGTTCCTTGACCTTCTCAAGCCCGTAGTGATCCGCGTCGAGAATTTCCTCGGCCCGTCCCAGATCCTTTTTGACACGCGATTTCGTGCCCCACGGGATCGACAGCATCCAGTCGAGATAGTTGCGCACCACAGTGGCCTCTGCCGACATGGGCGACATGTTCTTGAGCTTTTTCAGCTCCGCCTCGGCTTTCTCTTTCGCCTCTTTCGACAGTTTGGTCGCGGCGATTTTCTCTTCGAGTTCGGCAATTTCGCCAGCCCCCTCGTCGCCGTCACCCAGCTCCTTCTGAATGGCCTTCATCTGCTCATTCAGGTAATATTCGCGCTGGGTTTTCTCCATCTGCGATTTGACGCGGGTCTTGATCTTTTTCTCGACCTGAAGCACGGACATTTCGCCCTGCATCAGCCCGTAGACCGCCTCAAGGCGATCATCCACCGCGAGGGTTTCCAGAAGCCGTTGCTTTTGCTCCACTTCAACGCCCAGATGGCCCGCCACAAGATCTGCAAGCTTGGCCGGTTCGCGGGTCTCGGAGACCGCCACCAGCGCCTCTTCCGGCACGTTCTTTTTCACCTTGGCGTAATGCTCGAATTCCTCGCGCACAGAGCGCAAAAGAGCGGTCACAGCTTCCGCATCGCCCGCGCTTTCTTCCAGCGGGGTGATCTCGGCCTCGAAATAGCTGTCATTGTCGAGAAAACGCGTCAGTTGCACGCGGCGCTCGCCCTCGACCAGCACCTTGACCGTGCCGTCGGGCAGTTTGAGAAGCTGAAGCACATTGGCCAGCACGCCGACGCGGTAAATCCCGTCCGTGTCCGGATCGTCCACAGCAGGGTCTTTCTGGGCAGACAGCAGAATCTGCTTGTCCTGCGCCATCACCTCTTCGAGCGCTTTCACGGATTTGTCACGTCCCACAAAGAGCGGCACGACCATATGCGGGAACACCACAATGTCGCGCAGCGGCAGAACGGGATAGGATTGGAGTTGCTCGTGCATTGTCATTCCTTATCTTGGCAAAAGAGCCGGACCCCACGAATGGCAGCCATAGGCTCTTTCCTGTCTTGGTGACTATATCTGGGGGCCTGTCCCCATGATTTCAACCAAGACAAGTTGCAGCTTGCCGAACAGTTTGCCTTTCATGGCCCTGCCCTGCAAGGGCGGAAATGCAGCCAAACTGCAGGTTTTTCACCCTGAAATACATAAAAACGCGCTTAAAACCACCGGATCACACAAAATTCCGTGTATGGCGCAAATCGCGCCGCTCCGAACCGGGGATCACCTGCGCTCAAAGCGGCTCGATGTCGCCCAGAGCCCGTGTGTCGTGGAACTCTTTTTCCCACGCCGCGAAACGCCCGCCCGCAATCGCGTCGCGCATCCCCTGCATGATCTCCTGAAAATAATGCAGGTTGTGCCATGTCAGAAGCATCGACGAAATGATCTCGTGGCTGCGGAACACATGGTGCAGATAGGCGCGCGAATAGTTGCGACAGGCGGGGCATGTGCAATGCTCGTCCAGCGGACGCGGATCATCGGCATGACGAGCGTTCTTGATGTTGACCTGCCCGCGACGGGTCCATGCCTGCCCCGTCCGCCCCGAGCGCGACGGCAACACACAATCCATCATATCAATGCCGCGCTTGACCGCGCCCACGATATCATCGGGTTTGCCCACGCCCATCAGGTAGCGCGGCTTGTCCGTTGGCAGCATGTCAGGGGCGAAATCAAGCGTGTCGAACATCGCCTCCTGCCCCTCGCCCACGGCCAGACCGCCAAGCGCATAGCCGTCAAAGCCGATCTCTTTGAGCGCCTCGGCGCTCTCCTCGCGGAAATCGCGCTCCAACCCGCCTTGCTGGATGCCGAACAGGGCATAACCCGGACGGTCACCAAACGCCTCTTTCGAGCGCGCCGCCCACCGCATCGACAAGCGCATCGACTCCGCGATCCGGCCCCGATCCGCCGGAAGCGCCGGACATTCGTCGAAACACATGACAATGTCGGAGCCCAGAAGTTTCTGGATTTCCATCGACCGCTCGGGCGTCAATTCGTGTTTGGAGCCATCCACATGGGAGCGGAAGGTCACGCCCTTTTCCGTCAGCTTGCGCAGCTCGGACAGGCTCATCACCTGAAACCCGCCGCTGTCGGTCAGAATCGGCCGTTCCCAGTTCATGAACTTGTGCAGCCCGCCCAAGTTGGCGATCCGCTCCGCCGTCGGGCGCAGCATCAGGTGATAGGTATTGCCCAGCAAAATATCCGCCCCCGTCGCACGCACGCTTTCGGGCATCATCGCCTTGACGGTGGCCGCCGTGCCAACGGGCATGAAAGCCGGCGTGCGGATCTCGCCGCGCGGGGTGGAAATCACACCGGTCCGCGCCTTGCCATCCGTGGCGTTGAGGGAAAATGAGAATCGTTGGGGCTGTATATTCTGGGTCATACCGCCGGATTTACCCGTAAACCCCGCCCGAGACCAGAGCACAGCTGCCAGCCCCCGCGCACTCCCCCTGCGGCTTTCTGATGGCCCAAATACTCAAAACCCGCCCCGATCAGGGGCGGGCCTTGTCTGCACTCGAAACGCACGCTCATTGCACACGATCAAAGCACGCAATCCACACACAGGATTCCGCGGGTCTCACTCCGCCGCTTCAATTGTCGCCTTGGCATCTTCGGGAATGGCCAGCGACAGGACAATCGCGGACAGACCGCCGATGGTGATCGGTGCGGCAAAGACCTGTTTGAGGAAAGGCGGCAGGTTCTGTGTCGCATCCGGCACCAGCGTCACACCAAGCGCCAGACCGAAAGACACGGCCATGATATAAACCCTGCGCAGCGTCATCTCCTCGGAAGACAGGATGCGGATGCCCGCCACAGCAATAGTGGAGAACAACACCAGCGTGGCCCCGCCCAGAACCGGTTTCGGGATGATCAGGAAAAGCGTGCCGATGATCGGGAACAGCCCCATGAGCACCAGAAACCCTGCCATATACAGCCCGACATGGCGCGAGGCGACGCCGGTCATCTGGATCACGCCGTTGTTTTGCGAAAACGTGGTGTTCGGAAAAGTGTTGAACACCGCCGCAATGGCCGAATTCACCCCGTCGCCCAAAACCCCGCCCTTGATGCGTTTCATATAGAGCGGGCCTTCGACAGGCTGACCGGAGATCACCGAGTTGGCGGTCAGATCGCCAGAGGTTTCAATCGCCGTGACCAGATAGAGAAATGCCAGTGGAATAAAGAGACCCAAATCAAAATCGACCCCGTATTTGAACGGCACGGGCAGCGCGAAAAGCTGGGCCGAGCTCAACATGCCGAAATCCACCATTCCGAAGAAACTCGACACGATCGTGCCGACGACCAGCCCGATCATGATGGCGGAAATGCGCAGCATCGGTTTGCCGATAAAGGTCATCACCAGAATGATCGCCACCACCAGCGCGCCCATGAGCAGATAGAGTGGCTTGCCAAGGTCTTCGCCCGCACGCGCGCCACCGGCGAAATCGGTGAACCCCGACTTGATGAGCGACAGCCCGATCACCGTGATCACGATGCCCGTCACTGTCGGCGTGATGATGCGTTTGAGCTTGTCGAGGAATTGCGACAGGATAATCTCCACCAGAGAGCCGACCAGACTGAGGCCAAAGATCATCGCCAGAATATCCTCGGGCGTGCCTCCGCGCCCCTTCACCGCAAACCCTGCGGCGAGAATGGCGCCCAGAAAAGCGAAAGACGTGCCTTGTATCGACAAAAGCCCCGATCCCACCGGACCAAAGGTTTTGCACTGGATAAAGGTCGCCACACCGGAGACGAAAAAGGCCATAGCGATCAGATAGGGGATATATTCGCCCAACCCCAAAGCCCCGCCAATAATCAGAGACGGCGTGGCGATGCCGACGATCGAGGCCAGAACATGCTGGATTGCGGCCAGAGCGGCTTTGGGTGGCGGCGGCACATCATCCAGTTTGTAGACGAGCGGCATAAATTCTTCTTTGCTCATATTCAATTCCCCTTGGTTTTATGGCCCTGCCCCAAGCCTGCGGTGAGCTTGGCTGCAACAAAAGCGTTACGAAGCAACAGCCCTGCGCCGGAGAGACGCTGCACAAGAAACAGGCGACCCTCCGCACCGCTCGCAATGCCTGCCTAAAAATCAAGCAACCAAGAGTTTGCCGCGCGGCGTCTTTCTTCCCGCACTGGTCAACACACAGGCCCGCACTCAAGCCGCACGACAGAACGCCAATGACACGCCTGAAAATAAACGCCGCCCATGTCATAAAACCCACAAATCCTCTTGCCAGACTCGGACAAGTTTGACATTGGGCGAAACAGGGGCCGCCACGATTTACCGTGCAGGACCTCTCCCCATACATGAGAGATATGCGAGATGACGGACAAAGCGCCTTATGGCTTCGCTCTGGGCTGGGAAGAATGGGCCGCCCTGCCCGCTCTCGGCCTGCCTGCACTCAAGATCAAGGTGGACACCGGCGCGAAAACCTCTGCGCTGCACGCCTTTGATATCGAGCCTTTCGGCAAGGCCGACACGCCCAAAGTGCGGTTCAATATCCACCCCGTGCCCGGACGCGAGGACATCACCATTTCCTGCTCGGCAGATGTGGTGGACCGCCGCGAGGTCACCTCGTCCAACGGCGAGACAGAGCTGCGCTATGTCATCCGCACGGAGATCGAGATCGGCGACCGCTACTGGCCCATCGAGATCACGCTGACCAACCGCACCAATATGGCCTACCGGATGCTCTTGGGGCGTCAGGCGATACAGGATGACATGATCGTGCAGCCGACAGAGAGCTTCTGTCAGCCCGAACGCGATGACACGGTCTATTTCACCTCCGCCATCCGCCATGCCACCCCCAACCGCCCGCTGCGCATCGCGGTCCTGTCGCGCGAGCCGGACAATTATACCACGCGCCGCCTCATCGACACGGGCGAGGCGCGCGGCCATGTGGTCGAGGTGATCGACACCACGCGCTGCTATATGGCGATCAACGCGATGGCGCCGGAAATCTACTATGACGGCGAACGCCTGCCGCGCTATGACGCGGTGATCCCGCGCATAGGGGCTTCGGTCACCTCTTACGGCACCGCCGTGATCCGCCAGTTCGAAACCATCGGCACCTTTTGCCTCAACGGTTCCGAAGGCATCACCAAATCGCGGGACAAATTGCAGGCGCACCAAGTCCTCGCCCGCCACCGCATCGGTATGCCCACCACCGCCTTTGCCGCCTCTCCGAAAGACACAGACAACCTGATTGCGCTGGCCGGTCAGGCCCCCCTGATCGTCAAGCTGCTCGAAAGCACCCAAGGGCGCGGCGTCGTTCTGGCCGAGACCAAGAAAGCCGCGCAATCGGTGATCTCCGCCTTTCGCGGGCTCAAGGCCAATTTCCTCGTCCAGCATTTTGTCAAAGAGGCCGCCGGCGTGGACATCCGCTGTGTTGTCATCGACGGCAAGGTGGTGGCCGCGATCAAACGCAGCGCCTCGGGCGGGGATTTCCGCTCCAACCTGCATCTGGGCGGCACGGCCTCGCCTGTGCGGATCACCAAGTTCGAACGCGAAACCGCGCTACGCTCGGCCAAGGCCTTCGGGCTGCGCATGGCGGGCGTCGATCTTTTGCGCGCCGATGACGGGCCAAAGGTGCTGGAGGTCAATTCCTCCCCCGGTTTTGAAGGGGCCGAAACCGCCACCGGCAAGGATCTCGCAGGAGCTTTGTTCGATGTGATCGAAAAGCGGGTTCGTCCTGCGCCCGCACGCAAATCGCGCACCAAAAGCGCCTGAGTGACGGCTGTTGCCTCGCACACCGGAGTTTCGCCGCAGACCATGCGCGGAGCCGGTGTGTCAATCCGGCGTGCGAGGCCGCAGGCGGGGCTGTCCGCCTCTCGCGTCAGCCCGTCATCCAGACATCATAGCGCGTCGTTTTCCCGCGTATCTGGTGCGAACACGGTCTGATCCCCTCAATCGGATCGGCCTTGGCGGGCCATTTCAGCACCACTCTGGAACGCGCGTTGTCTAAAGCAACGCGCACCAAATCCGCCGCATCCTCGTCTGCGCCGACAATCTCGCGCACCTGACGCAATTCCAGCTTCACCAGAGCCGTGGTCTTGCGCGGCGGATGCATCGGATCGATCAGGATGGCTTCCCCGTCCAGCTGCGGCAGCAAATCCTTTGCATCCCCGTGCAACAGCGTCATGCGCCCGATGATCTCTTGCAACTCGCCACCCTCGCGTGCGGCCCGTTCCATGCCCTCGGCCAACAGCGCATGCATCTTGTCAGAACGTTCGATTAGGGTCACCTGTGCGCCCAGCGAGGCCAGCAGGAATGAATCCCGCCCCAGACCCGCCGTCGCATCAATGATGCTGGGCGTCTTGCCGTTGCGCAGCCCCATCGCTTTGGGCAACGCCTGACCGCGCCCACCGCCAAAGCGCAAACGATGCGCGACCGGACCGCTGACAAAATCCACCCGCAACTCTCCGGCGGTCTGTTTATCCGCAGCCTGTTTCATCACCCGTCACACCCGTTTTTCGTCGCACCCGTTTTCCTGAGACCCGAAGCCATGCGGCATCCCGTCAGGTTTCATATTTTACAACGTCGAAGAAAGAAAGCATCGCCTGCACCGAAGGGCAAGCCCTGACGCAGGCCGCGACATTCCTGCGCTGCTATAACGTCGCAGCCCTCTGGGAATCTGCGCAGCGACTCCCCATCTGTTAGAGTGACATTCTTCTGTTACACGCTGTGCATTTACATGCCGTGACCACAGGTGAATGGTCGATATTTTACAGGTGCCCGATGACCAAATCCCTTTGCCCGCAGTCTCCCGACCCGAAACGGCTTTTGAGCGACTATCAAACGCTCCGCGCCAAAATCACCGCCGAATGCAAGGCACACTGGAGCGCGTGGGAGGGCGAAGACATGCGTCCGGACTTTCGCCCCTCGGCGCAGAACCTCGCCCATTATCTGGCCCTGCGCCATGCCGACCTGACCCCGTTGCAGCCCGATCTGGCGGGGCTTGGCCTGTCCACTCTGGGCCGCACCGAGCCGCATGTCCGCGCCTCGCTCGACGCTGTGGAAGCCACATTGACCGCGCTTGCCGAGGGCGGACCGTGGGACCGTCTGCCGCGCCCGAGTGGTGAGGATTTCACCCAAGGCCCTGCCTGCCTCGCCGCCCGCCGCGACAGGCTCTTTGGGGCGGGGGCTTCAGGTGCGCCGCGCTCGCGCATCCTGCTGACCCTGCCCACCGAAGCTGCGAGTGATCCCGACCTCATCCCCGAGATGATCCGCGCCGGTGCCGATTCCATGCGCATCAACTGCGCCCATGACGGGCCGGGGGTCTGGGCCGCCATGATCGCCCGCATCCGCGCCGCAGAGAACGAGATCGGCCGCTCTGTGCCGGTGCTGATGGATCTGGCCGGACCGAAACTGCGCACGGGGCCGGTGTTCGGCCCGAAAAAGCCACGGGTCTTTGTGGGCGACCGGCTCGACATCCTGCGCGAGTTACCATCGGGCAAGGTCAAACATATCAGCACCACCCTGAGCCATCCCGAGTTGATCGACCGCCTCACGGTCGGAATGCCGGTCTTTATAGATGACGGCAAAATCGGCGCGGAGGTGGTCAAGCTCACCAAGAAAGGCGCAAGGCTGCGTGTCACCCGCGCCGGTCCCAAAGGCGTAAAGGTCAAGCCGGAGAAAGGCTTCAACCTGCCCTCCGTCGAGATCGACATTCCCGCGCTCACCGAGGCCGACCGCGCAGCACTCGATTTCGTTGTCGGGCACGCCGATATGATCGGTTATTCCTTTGTCCAGACGCCCGAAGACATCCGCCTGCTGATCAAGGAGGTGGACCAGCGCCTTGCCAAAGGGGCCGCGCGTCCGGGGCTTGTGCTCAAGATCGAAACCGCGCTAGCCGTGCGCAACCTGCCGCGGCTGATCGTGCAGGCAGGCGCGCTGAGCGAAACCGCCGTGATGATCGCCCGGGGCGATCTGGCCGTCGAGATCGGCATGGAACGGATGAGCGAAATTCAGGAAGAGGTGCTCTGGCTCTGCGAAGCCGCCCATACCCCCGTGGTCTGGGCCACGCAGGTGCTCGAAGGGCTGATGAAAGAGGGGCTGGCCACCCGCGCCGAGACCACCGACGCCGCCATGGCGCAACGCGCCGATTGCGTCATGCTCAACAAAGGCCCCTATGTGCTCGACACCATCCATTTCCTGTCGCGCATCCTTGGCCGGATGGACCGCCATATGTCGAAAAAATCCGCCCGCCTCGCGCCGCTGCGGTCATGGAAGGGCAATCTGTCGCTTTGATCCTGTATTCTAATCACTGGACGCCCCGCGCCCCAATCCCTATATGTTCTCTCGGAAATAGAGGAATGCGCGCATGAGCGAACAAGCACAATCCGAAGACACCCCCATCGAGGGCGCCCCGCTGATCAAACCGTCAACCACGGATCACCCGCTGCATGAAGCGGTGGTCGAGGCCTGCCGCTCGGTCTATGATCCGGAAATTCCGGTGAATATCTATGATCTCGGCCTTGTCTACACGATCGAGATCAATGACGAGAACGAGGTTCTTGTGCTCATGACCTTGACCGCACCGGGCTGTCCTGTGGCCGGAGAAATGCCCGGCTGGGTCGCAGATGCCATCGAACCCCTGCCCGGCGTCAAACAGGTCGATGTCGAACTGACATGGAACCCGCCGTGGGGCATGGAAATGATGTCCGACGAGGCGCGTCTCGAACTCGGCTTTATGTAATCCGCCGCTGACCGCTTTGCGGTGATCTTGCGGTTATAGTGTGAGACACGTTCCGAAAGCGGCCCCTGTGGCCGCTTTTGTTTTGGGCGCCCCTGTCTGGCTGTGCGCGACGCAACCTGAAAAGGTTGCAACACCCAAAACGCAACCCAAAATGGTTGCATTGATCAAAACGCAACCTATACTGGCTGCATCATGAGCAACAAACCCCGTAAAATAGCCGTCCTCACCGGCGATCTGGTCAATTCCACAGGGCTCGGCCCCGAAAACGTGGAACGCGCCTTTGATGCGCTCGAAGCCTGCGCTGAGATGCAAGCCGGTTGGATGGACGATCAAAGCCTCCACTTCACCCGCCACCGTGGCGATGGCTGGCAGGTGGCCTTGGCAGAACCGAAATACGCCCTCAGATCCGCCCTGTGCTTCCGCGCTGCATTGCGAGCGTTGGGCGAAGAATTCGACAGCTATATCGGGATTGCCGAGGGGGAGGTCGAAGGCGAGATCGGGCCGGATTTGAACGAGGCCAATGGCGAAGCCTTTATGATTTCTGGAAATTTACTCGCGATTACAAAGCTGCCAGATAGAACCATTCACATGCTTTATGATGCAGCCTGTGATGTCGGAATCCCTCCGACCGCCACGTTGGCATGCCTTCAACTCCTTGAAGCCATTTTCAACAAGTGGACAAAAGTCCAAGCCCAGACCATGCTGCCGATGCTCACACTTGAAGCACCACAATCTTACACGGAGCTAGCTGAACAACTTGGGAAATCGCGCCAGTCTGTAAGCAAAACTCTCTCGGCTGCAGATTATTACTACGTCTCTCAAGCACTTATAAACATAGAGGACGCCCATGCCTGAAACCCTCGCCGCCCTCTTTCTCGCCCATGTGCTCGCCGATTACGTCGTCCAGCCCGCATGGATGGTCGAGGACAAGGCCAAGCCCGAGACCCTGTTTCTGCACTTCCTCGCCGTTGTTTTCACCGCCATGCTCTGCACCGGCCAACTGGCCTCTCCCGCCGTTTACGCGCTCGCACTGGCCCATATCGTGATCGACGCCGTGAAAGTCCGGTGCTTCTCCGACAGTTTCATCCCGCATGTCACCGATCAGGCGCTGCACCTTGTGACACTGGCGGTCACCGCCCTGCTCTGCCCCGATCTCTTCGCCACCGGCCTCTATGGCGATGTGGCGTGGCTGCCAAAGCTCATGCTGCTCGGTGCAGGCGCGATCTATGCCACCCGCGCGGGCGGTTTCGCCGTGGGCAAGCTCATGGCGCATTTCGGCGAAAACCCTATCGAAGATAGTCTCGACAAGGGCGGTTTCTGGATCGGCCTGCTGGAACGCGCCCTGATCTTTCTTTTGCTCATCGGCCAGATGCCCGGCGGAATCGGCTTTCTCGTCGCCGCCAAATCCGTGTTGCGTTTCGAGGCGACACAGGATGGCAAAAAGGCAGAATGGGTGATCATCGGCACGCTGGCCTCCTTCGGCTGGGCCATTGCGGTCACGCTCGCGGTGATGTTCATGGCCAGTTTGCTGCCGCCTGTTGGAATTTCGCTCCCGAACCACTAGATTATCCCCAAAGGAGACACGCATATGTTCGGCATTCCCGGAAAACAGGCTGTGACCATGACCCCCGCGGCCTCGGCACAGATTGCAAAGCTGATGAAACAGGACGGTTCCAAGGGGCTGCGCATCGGCGTCAAGAAAGGCGGCTGTGCGGGCATGGAATATACCATGGAATACGTCTCCGAAATCGACCCGATGGACGAGGTCGTGGAACAGGACGGCGCACGCGTGATGATCGCTCCGATGGCGCAGATGTTCCTGTTCGGCACGGAGATTGATTACGAGGTCTCCCTGCTCGAATCCGGCTTCAAATTCCGCAATCCCAATGTGGTGGATGCCTGCGGCTGCGGCGAGAGCATCAAATTCGACGAGAGCCTCTCCGCCGGAAAATAAGCCGTCCTCCGCCATCGCGCCCTCCTTTTGTGCGGCGTCGCGTCCCAGAGCGCAAGCCTGCGCTTGACTGCCCGTCACAGGCTGCAATGATGCAAGCGCATATAAACAAGGAGGATTCCGCATGGCACGCAAACTGGCCGCAGGAAATTGGAAAATGAACGGTGTCAAAGCGAGCCTCGGTGAGGCCACCGCGCTGGCCGAGATGTTCCCCGCTCCCAAGGTCGACATCCTCCTGTGCCCGCCCGCCACGCTGGTCGCCCCGATGGCACAGGCCCTCTTCGGCACACAGGTGCATGTGGGCGGTCAGGACTGCCACATGAAGACCTCGGGCGCACATACGGGCGATATTTCCGCCGAAATGCTGCTGGATGCGGGCGCGGATCATGTGATCCTCGGCCATTCCGAACGCCGCGCCGATCATGGCGAGACCGACCAGATGGTCGCCGAAAAAACCGTGGCCGCCACACAGGCAGGGCTCTCCCCTGTGGTCTGTGTCGGGGAAACACTGGCACAACGCGAAGCGGGCGAAACCCTCGCCGTGATCCGTCAGCAACTCTCCGGCTCTCTGCCCGATGTGGTCGATCTCAAAAAGCTCGTCATCGCCTATGAACCGGTCTGGGCCATCGGCACCGGCAAAATCCCGACGCTCGAACAGATCGCCGAAGTCCATGACGACATGCGCGCAACCCTCGTGGCCCGCTACGGCGACGGCGCAAAAGACATTCCGCTGCTCTATGGCGGCTCGGTGAAACCGTCCAACGCCGCCGAGATCTTCGCCACCTCCAACGTCGATGGCGCACTGGTGGGCGGTGCCTCTCTCAAAGCGGCGGATTTCTCCGGCATCGTGAAAGCCCTCGAAGCCGCCTGATCCGCGCAGGCCACAAAAACGCAGGCCACCAAAACGCAGCCCCGCAAAACAAAGCGCCGCCTCCCCACGGAGCGCGGCGCTTCTGCTTTCTGTTGGCCCAAATACTCCCGCCGGAGGCGCAACCCGCGTGCGCCTCTCACTCCGCCGTCACATCATAATCATAAAGCCACGCAAACCGCTCCACCGCCTGTTTCGGGGCCAGTTTGCCCGCCAGACGCAAGGCCGCATGGCCCACCACGCGTTTCGCCCCGCTCAGGTGGTAGTTCTTCGCATTGCCATTGGCCGCCTCGATCACCCGCACAACCCGCGCACGCCGTTTGGCCTGATAGGCTGGAAGCGCCTGATCCAGCGGCAAATTCGCAAGGCAATCCGCGAGGCACCACGCATCTTCCAGCGCCATATTCGCCCCTTGCGCCAGAAACGGCAGGGTCGGGTGCGCCGCGTCCCCCAGCAGCGCCGTGCGCTCCGAATGCCAGTTCTGCGCCACCGGATGCCGGAACAGCCCCCAGCGCGACACTTCCTCGACACGGTTCAAAAGCCCTTTCACTCCGGGGCAGAAATTCGAGAAATTGCGCATCATCTCCGCCGGATCCCCCGCGTGGTTCCAGCCCTCTTCCATCCAGTCGGAACGCTCTTCAATGGCCACGATATTGATCAGACTGCCGTCCCTGAGCGGATAGCTCACCACATGCCGCCCCGCCGCCATATGCACCAGCGCCACAGGCTCCTCATTGCCAAGAGCCGGCACAATAGCGCGCCACGCGGTCTGTCCGGTGAAAAACGGCTTTTCCGGCCCGTTGAGCATCGGACGCAGCCGCGAATGCAACCCGTCTGCCCCCAGCACAATCCCGTGCCGTGTGCCGCCTCCACCCGCGAAACTCAGGCGCATCCCGTCGCCATCGCTGTGGACACTCTCCACCGTGTAGGACAGGCGGATATCAACGCCAAGATCGCGCACACCTTCTTCGAGCAAAGCAATCAGGTCGGCGCGATGCATCATCAGGAAATCGTCATTGGGCCGCGCCTTGGCGAAATCGAGATGCAGCACCTCGCGCCCCATGTAGCCATCCATCAGCCGCACCCCCTCGGAGCGCAGCGACACAGAGGGCGCATCCAGCCCCAAAGCGGCCAGAACCCGCGCACCATTGGGCGAAATCTGAAGCCCCGCGCCCACTTCGGCGATCTCGTGCGATTGCTCGTATACCGTGACCGTCGCCCCGCGCAGCGCCAAGGCCCGCGCCACGGCCAGCCCTGCGACACCGGCCCCTAAAACTGCAATATCCTGACCGATCAACATGGCCTCTTCCTTCTGCAACTCTGTCCCGCCGTGATCTCACAAGACCAGACGCCTCCGATGTTCCGGATTTCATCACAAAACCGGAAAAGCCAAAACAAAAAACACCGGAGTTACCTCCGGTGTTCTGTCATAATCCGTCGCGGATTTCACGGGGCCAAATTGCCGCGAGGGCAAAGGTCGCAGGCCAAGACCTCCGCGCATCCCATGCGTCTTTCCCGAAACCCCGCCTCCAAAGTGCTCAGATCAGGCTCACAGGAACAGACGTCACCGGACCAGCCGCACTCGGGACAACATCAGTCGTCGCGGTGGACTTTTTCACGGCGCTCGTGGCGTTCCTGCGCTTCCAGCGTCATGGTCGCAATCGGACGCGCATCAAGACGCTTGAGCGAAATCGGCTCGCCGGTCACTTCGCAATAGCCGTATTCCCCCTCATCGATCCGGCGCAGCGCCGCATCGATTTTCGTCACCAGCTTGCGCTGACGGTCCCGCGTGCGCAGTTCCAGAGCACGGTCGGTCTCTTCGGAAGCACGGTCGGAAATGTCGGGAATGTTGCGGGTGCCGTCTTGCAGACCCTCGATCGTGTGGCGGCTTTCGTCAAGAAGCTCGGCCCGCCAAGCCAGAAGTTTACGTTTGAAATATTCGAGCTGGCGCTCGTTCATAAATGGTTCGTCCTCTGCCGGACGATAATTCTCATCCAGAAAAACCTCAGCCTTCATCATGCTCACCTCTGTCGTGCCTTCGGCCGCATTTTCAGATTTATCAGCCATAAGGCGCCCTCCAATTGCGGCTCATTTACCCCGTTTGTTCGGGGATGTCACGTCACAATATTGCTCGTATTGCACCTTTCCCTGCCCGCGTTATGATCTCGACCGATGACAGCACAGGACAAGGCCCCCAGATGAAATTTTCCTCGACGGACAGCTATGTTGCCCCGCACGACCTCACTGTGGCGGTCAATGCCGCCATCGCGCTGGAACGTCCCTTGCTGGTCAAGGGCGAACCGGGCACGGGAAAAACCGAACTGGCGCGGCAGGTGGCGGCCTCTTTGGGGCTGGAGATGATCGAGTGGAACATCAAATCCACCACCCGCGCCCAGCAGGGCCTTTACGAATATGACGCGGTCTCACGGCTGCGCGACAGCCAGTTGGGCGACCCGAAGGTCGAGGACGTGCGCCACTACATCAAGAAAGGCAAGCTCTGGCAGGCTTTCGAAGCCGAGCAGAAGGTTGTTCTGCTGATCGACGAGATCGACAAGGCCGATATCGAGTTTCCCAACGATCTCTTGCAGGAACTCGACAAAATGGCCTTCCACGTCTACGAGACCGGCGAGACCATCAGCGCGAAACAGCGCCCTGTGGTCATCATCACCTCGAACAATGAGAAAGAACTGCCCGACGCCTTCCTGCGCCGGTGTTTCTTCCACTACATCCGTTTCCCCGACATGGAGACCATGAAACAGATCGTCGAGGTGCATTTTCCGGGGCTGAAATCCGACCTTCTCGGCGCGGCGCTGGCGCAATTCTACGAGATTCGCGACACGCAGGGGCTGAAAAAGAAACCTTCGACCTCGGAGGTTCTCGACTGGCTCAAACTTCTGCTGGCCGAGGATCTCTCGCCCGAAGACCTCAAGCGCGACGGGGTCAATGCCCTGCCGAAGCTGCACGGCGCGCTTTTGAAGAACGAACAGGACGTGGCCCTGTTCGAGCGTCTCGCCTTTCTGGCACGCGGTCAGCGGCGCTGATCACTCGGCCTTCGGGGCCGCTTTCGCCTTGGTCGTGCGCGGCTTTCGGGCGGTTGTGGTCTTTTTCGCCGCTGTTTTCGTCGCGGTTTTCGCAGCGGTCTTGCTCGCCGGTTTTGTCGCCGTCTTGGTGGCGGCTTTCTTCGGTGCTGCCTTTTTGCGGGGCTTTTTCACAGGCACGCTCAGGGCTTCAACCGCCATCTGCCAATGCACTTCGTCGCGGCCTTCAGGCTTGCCCTCAGCGAGCCAGATAAAATAGGCCGCTTCGCTGATCTGTGCCTCGTCGGGAGAGATTTTTGTCATTTTGAACTCCATATCTGTCGTTCGCGCATCTTCTTCCTGATATCTAACAGCCCGATGACAACTCAGGGATGTAAATTCTTTTGCGACGAGCGCATTCGTCGCAGTCGCGCGGGTTTTACGCCCGCATTTTAGGCGCTGCGGACAGAAATTCGGCAAACCTCTCGCGCGGCTCGGGCCTCTCGCGCCCTTCGAGCGGCTTGCCAATGCCAAAATGGTCGTTTTCCGTTGAACCCCCTTGAAATTTGGCGAAAAACTGCCCGCAAAGCGTTGATGTCGCAGTTTTTCAAGGAGGTTCCATTGCCCGTCATCCGTCCCCTCACCCCCGAAGATCGCGCCGAATGGGAAGTGCTCTGGCGCGGCTATCTGACCTTCTTTGAAACGGAGTTGGGCCCCGAAATCTATGACGCCACCTTCGCGCGTCTGGTGGACCCCGAGGCCAAGGAACGCGGCGCTTTGGTGGCCGAAAAGGACGGGGAATTGATCGGGTTGGTGCATTACCTGTTCCATGCCCATAACTGGCGCATCGAGGATGTCTGCTACCTTCAGGATCTCTTTGTCACCGAAGCCGCCCGCGGCACCGGCGCGGGGCGGGCCCTGATCCAGAGCGTCTATGATCTGGCCGATGCCCACGGCACGCCACAGGTCTACTGGACCACCCAGCATTTCAACACCAAAGCACGCAAACTCTACGACCAGATCGGGGAATTGACACCTTATATCAAATACCAGCGCAAGTGGTGACGGCACAAGGATGGGCGTCTTTTCGTGCACCCCACTCGCGGCGCAAAACCCTGTGCAGCTGCGACAGTTTTGCCTTAAAATCGCCACGCAAGGCGGATTAAATCCGGCGCAACGGACAAGATACCCTCAAGACGCACACAGTTGAACACGCATAAGGCTACCCAGATGACATGGCTCCGATCTTCTTTTGCGATGCCCCGCCTGCGTGACACAACACGACTGGCGAGTGCGCGGCTGCCGAGTGCGCGGTTCGCAACGGCTCTATGCGG
This sequence comes from Celeribacter halophilus, assembly GCF_900114135.1. GTDB lineage: Bacteria > Pseudomonadota > Alphaproteobacteria > Rhodobacterales > Rhodobacteraceae > Celeribacter > Celeribacter halophilus. The sequence continues at coordinate 231,710 of NZ_FORY01000003.1, read as the reverse complement.
GCTGGTCTTGCTCTCGGCCTGCGTCAGCCCCACGCCCGCCAGTTCACCGGATTCCGCCCGCGCCGCCTCCGAGATGCTTGCCCTGCCGCCGATGAAACTGTTTGCCGACAGAAAACCGGCGCAGAGCCGCCGCTCCAACGCCTCTCTCGCCCGCGATTTCCTCGATCTGACCTTCGTACTGGAAACCGGCGCGGAGCTGACGCAGTTCACCCGTTTCGAAGACCCGATCACCCTGCGCGTCACCGGCGACACCATCCCGCCGTCGCTGCCCCATGATCTCACCAAGCTGCTGACCCGTCTGGAGCGCGAAGCCGGTGTCACGATTACCCCTGTGCCGCCGCAGACCGACGCCGCGATCACACTTGAGACCCTCACGCTTGCGGAGTTGTCCCGCCGCGCACCGAACACCGCCTGTATCGTTGTGCCTAACGTCTCAAGCTGGGCCGAGTTCAAACGCGCCCGACGCGCCGCGTTGAGCTGGACCAAAGTGGACACGCGCGAGCGCCTGTCGATCTTCATTCCCGTCGATGTCGCCCCGCAGGAAATCCGCGACTGTCTGCACGAGGAACTGGCGCAAGCCCTCGGTCCGCTCAATGACCTCTACCGCCTGCCCGATTCCGTCTTCAACGACGACAATATCCACTCCGTGCTGACCCCTTTCGACATGCTGATGCTCCGCCTCACCTATGCGCCGGAATTGCGCTCCGGCATGAGCCGCGACGAGGTGGCCCGCGCCCTGCCCGACATGCTCGCACGGATCAATCCCGTCGGGGAAACCTTGCCCGATACGCCCACCAACCCCACGCCGCGCCTCTGGACACAATCCGTTCTCGCCGCAATGGGACGCGCGCCCCTGCAAGAGCGCCTCCTCGCTGCCCAAAATGCCGTTGCCATCGCACAGGCCGAAGGCTGGGACGGCACCCGCGCCGGTTTTTCGTGGTTCCTGCTGGGGCGACTCGCCATCGCCACAGACCGCCCCGCCGCCTATCTCGCGCTCACACGGGCCGCCGAGATCTACGGCGCGCATCCCGAAACCCGCTTTCACGCCGCCCATGTCACCATGCAACTTGCCGCGCTGGCCCTGTCAGAGCACCGCTATGAGGACGCCTATACCCTCTCCGCCAGCGCCATTGATGCCGCCCGCGACGCCGAAAACGCCGCCCTTCTGGCCTCGCTCATGCTGACAGAGGCCGAGGCGCTGGAAAACCTCGGACGCAGCAGCGACGCCCGCGCCCTGCGTCTCGACAGTCTGGGCTGGGCACGCTATGGCTTTGGTTCGGATGAAGAGGTCCGGATCCGTGCCGCCGAAATCGCCGCTCTGGCGCGATAACGACCGGCCCGCGACACCGGCGCACACGGCCTGAGGGAGCAACATCATGATCGGGTTCATACTCACCCTGCTCGGCGGGGTCTGGGGCTGGCGACTGGCCGCAAAACGCGGCGGAAACCGTGCCGACAAGCTGCAATATATGGCCGTCTTCGCACTCATCTTCGGCATTATCGGCCTGTTTCTGGGCGTCATCGCAGACCGGATGATCTGACATGTTTCTGCCCTTCTTCGAGACATTGCGCCACGAAGGCGTGCCCGTCTCCTTGAGGGAGTTCCTGTCCTTCCTTGAGGCCATGAAAGCCGGACTGGCCCGCCATGACATCGAGGAGTTCTACATCCTCGCCCGCGTCACCATGGTCAAGGACGAACGCCACCTCGACCGTTTCGACCGCGCCTTTTCAAAAACATTTCAAGGCCTTGACGAGATTTCCTCAGATCAGGTCTTAAATGCGCTCGACCTGCCCGAAGACTGGCTGCGCAAGGAGATGGAAAAACACCTCTCGCCTGAGGAAATGGCCGAAATCGAGGCTCTGGGCGGGTTCGACAAGCTGATGGAGACGCTCAAAAAGCGGCTCGAAGAGCAAAAAGGCCGCCATCAGGGCGGCAACAAATGGATCGGCACCGGCGGCACATCGCCCTTTGGTGCCTATGGCTACAACCCCGAAGGCGTGCGGATCGGCCAGAAAGAGTCACGTCATCGTCGCGCTGTAAAAGTCTGGGACAAAAGGGAATTCCGCAATCTAGACGATACGGTCGAGATCGGCACGCGCAACATCAAACTCGCCATGAAGCGCCTGCGCAAATGGGCGCGTGACGGGGCGCATGAGGAGCTTGATCTGGACGGCACCATCCGCGCCACCGCGGAACATGGCTATCTCGACGTGCAAACCCGCCCCGAACGGCGCAACGCGGTGAAAGTGCTGATGTTCTTCGATGTCGGCGGCTCGATGGACGACCATATCAAAGTGGTCGAGGAACTGTTCTCCGCCGCCCGCTCCGAGTTCAAACATCTCGAATATTATTACTTCCACAACTGCCTTTATGAAAGCGTCTGGCGCGACAATGCGCGGCGCTGGGGCGAAAACATCCCGACCCGCGATGTGATGAACACCTATGGCAAGGATTACAAAGTCATCTTCGTGGGCGATGCCTCCATGAGCCCCTACGAGATCGCGCTGCCCGGCGGGGCCAATGAGCACTGGAACGAAGAATCCGGTGCCACATGGCTCGCCCGCGCCCGCGACACATGGCCCGACCACCTTTGGCTCAACCCCGTGCCGGAGGCGCATTGGCCCTATACGCAGTCGATTGCCATGATCGACGAGATTTTCGAAGGCCGCATGGTCCCCATGACGCTCGAAGGGCTGGACCGTGGCATGAAACTTCTCGGGCGATAGAGGCCGATAGAGCTTGGTCAAACCGCCCCCAGCCCCCATATTCAAACCATGTTGAGATTCACTCCCCTGCTCCTTGCCCTGCTCTGGGGCCTCGCGATGTATCGCTTTTCCGCATGGCGCACCGTGCGCGAACTCGAAGCGCGCTCGACCGAACTGGTCGATCCGAAACTCGCGCCCGTGTTCACCCGACTGGCGCGCGCCCTCGATCTGCCCCGTGTGAAAGTGTTTCTCTACGAGATTGACCCCGTCAACGGCCTCGCCGCCCCTGACGGCAAGGTCTACATCACCCGCGGCTTTTACGAGAAATTCCGCACGGGCCAGATCACCGACGAGGAAATGGCCTCCGTCATCGCCCATGAGTTGGGCCATGTCGCGCTTGGCCATTCGAAACGCCGGATGATCGACTTTTCCGGCCAGAATGCGCTGCGCACCGCGCTGGTGATGATCTTCTCGCGCTTCATCCCCGTGATCGGCGCCTATATCGCCAACTGGCTCACCCAGATGCTCGCCGCCAAACTCTCGCGCTCGGATGAATACGAGGCCGACGCCTATGCCACCGCGCTGCTCATCAAAGCGGGGATCGGCACGGGGCCGCAAAAGTCGCTGTTCGAGAAACTGCCACATCTGACCGGCGCACATGGGGCCTCCATGCCCGCATGGCTCCTGAGCCACCCGAAGACCGAAGAACGGATCAAAGCCATCGAGGCCAATGAATCCAAATGGTCCTGAGGCCAGCCGCGCTCGGACACCTCTGACCGTTGCGACCACTGGCGGCTTTCTGATGGCCCAAATACTCACATCCGACCATCTCGGGCTGCTCGCGCACGCCCGATCATTACGCACACAACCACTCGCAAAACAGCCCGACAGAAGTCCGACAGATATCCGACACAAGTCTGACAGCGGTTTAGCGTATTTTCAGGAGGTCAGGAGAGCGCCTTGCCCAGACGCGGCAGACGCGCCTTTTTCAGCAACCGCCGCACGTCCCACGGATCGCCGGAGAGCCGCTCCGCCTCTTGGCGCACCTCTTCGATGACCTCGCCCACGGCCTGCGGATGATCCGACCAGAGCCGCCAGAGAAACCCGTCCGGATCCCAGCGTTCCAGCCCTTCTTCGGCCAGAACATTGCGGGGAAAATCCTGCGCGTTCATCGTGACAATCGCCTCGGCATGTCCCGCGATGGCAGCGGCCAGAACATGGATGTCGTTTTCATCTTTTAGATAAAGACGCGCCTCCAAGCCCTTGTGTTCCTTGACTTCTGCCTGCGGAAAGGCCGCACGCACCAGCGCCACTTCGGCACGCGCCTGCATCTCTCCCGTCGGTCCGATCTTGCGTGCGGCGCGGGCCCATTCCTCAAGGATACGCGCCGACCACAAAGGCGTGTAAAGCCCGCGCTTGGCGACGCCCAAAAGCACTTCCCGCATCACTGTCGGATAGAGCACGCAGGCGTCGAGAAGCACTTTCATGCGACAATCCGGTAGAACAGTGCCTTGAGATAGCCGCTTTCCGCAAGCTGCGGCATAAGCGGATGGTCGGCACCGGCAAAGCCCGTGTGGATGAGCTGTGCAGAGCGTCCCAGATGCCCGACACCCCGCCCGATCCCGCGGTTACAAGCCCCCCGGAACCGGTCCAGATCCGCCGCATGAGAACAGGAGCACAGGCCAAGATACCCGCCCTCCCGCACCAGCGGCGCGGCCAGACGTGCGACACGTTCGTAGGCGCGTAAGCCCTTCTCCAGAGAGGATTTATTCGGCGCAAAGGCAGGCGGGTCACAAATCACCACATCGAATGTCTCGCCCTCTTCGGCCAAAGCCGTCAGAACGTCGAAAGCATCGCCCCTGCGCGTCGAGAAAGTGTCCGATTTGCCCATTGCTGCGGCGCCTTGTTCGGCCAGATCCAACGCGGGCGCGGAACTGTCCACCGAAAGCGCAGAAGACGCGCCACCCGCCAGAGAGGCCAAGGCAAACCCGCCCACATGGGAAAAGATGTCCAACACCCGCTTGCCCGCCACCAGACGTTGCGCAAAAGCATGATTGGGGCGTTGATCGTAAAAGAGGCCCGTCTTCTGACCGCCCAGAAGGTCGGCCATATAGGTCGCGCCATTCATCGGCACGGGGAGCGGTCCCTCGACCTTTCCGGAAAGAATTTCTGTTTTTTCTTCAAGCCCTTCGAGGCCACGCGCCCGTCCGGTGCCGTTCATGACCACGGTGCTTACGCCGGTGACTTCGCGCAGCGCGGCGGCGAGCGGGGCAATCAGGACATCGGCCCATGCGGCATTGGGTTGCACCACGCAGGTGTCTCCGAACCGGTCGACCACCACGCCCGGAAGACCATCGGATTCCGCGTGGATCAGGCGGTAAAACGGCGCATCGAACAGCGTCTCGCGATGGGCAAGCGCGGTGACAATTCTGGCGGCGAACCAGTCCTGATCCACCTCGGCTGTTTCCGAGTGATCCAGAACGCGGGCAAAAATGCGCGAATTGGGATTAACCGCCACAAGGGCGAGGAAATTGCGCTCGGCATCTTCGAGACGCGCAAGAGAACCGGGCGCAAGAGATTTCGTGCGCCGGTCCGTGACCAGTTCATTGTCATAGACCCAAGGTGCGCCGTGGCGAATGGCCCGCGCATTGGATTTGGGTTTCAGGCGAATGGTCGGAATGGAAAAAGAGGGCTCTGTCATGAGAGCCCTCTTAACCGTCTTTTGATCTCTTAGAAAGAGGGATCAGAGCACTGTCTATTTCGAAAGTTCTGCAGCAATCACGCCTGCCAGATGCGCGGTGATCCGCTGTCTTTGGGTGATCCCCGCACGATCGGCAGCCACAGCCTCATCCCCGCCATAGGCATGGAAGGTGGCATTAACCATATGAGACGGCACAAGCACATCTCCGGTTCGCGCGTCGCGCACCGTCAACATGAATTCGATCTCGTGCTCCGAAGGAAGGCTGGAGTAGCGCACCCGCTCCGTTTGTGCGTGGAAACGCGTCACCTGCACATCAAGAACAACCGGCCTTTGCCCGCTCAAAGCTTTCACCCCACGCTTGAGGCCCGCCTCCATAACGGCTTTGACCTGCGCATGACGGTCCCCATAGGTATCCTCACGCCAGACAATATCGGCACGAGGCTTGATACTATTGGCCTCGGACACAGTGAGCGTTTCCGGCACAACCACATTCACTTTTGTGACGCGATAATCCGACGCGATCCGCACATTTTCTCCGGCGGCAACGGCGCTCAGGCTTGCCGCCTTCGGCGTAGCGCTGGATGTGGTTCCGATTGTGCAGGCACTGGTTGCGGCTGCAATTAAAAAGGCAATTGCCAGTTTACTGGTATTTTTCATCACACTCTCCAGGGTTTCTCCCCCCAATTCATTGTTCATTTCACATTAAAATGAGGCAACAATGAGAAACACCCAGAGTTTTTTCGCGACTTTTCGAAACAGTTGATGAATCCGTTCCGAGAAGGCCCGCACAGCCCGGTCAAAGCAGCGCAGAACTGGAATTCTTGGCTCAGACGGTTTTCGCACGATGCGCGTTATGAGTGCGACCACGGAACCATTCACCTGCCGCACGCAGCATATGACGCGCCATTTGAGCACGCATCAGGCGGGCTTCGGTTTCGATTTCAGTCATGTCGATGTAGCTTGCAGAAGAGTCTTTCATAGGATCACCTTTGCTTGTCTGTTGAGCGTCGAGGCTGGCACGTTGCCGGAAAGCCTCTCACGCAGTCGGGCCTGTTCACGCAAACCCTGTTGCATCGATCCTCCCGATGCACCCAATATAGGTCACAAATCCTGACCTAGCGAGTGCTGAACCGGAAGACCCGCTATGCACTTGCAGCAACCCTCATGCATGTGCAGCATAGGAACAGGGCCATTCCGGCCCCTCCTGCCCCGCGCAGATGGACATTCGGTCCGAAACACGCTAAGTTAGCGCTAACTTGAAACATCTCGTTTCACAGCCAGCAACACAAGCAAAGGCCAGACCCGTGAACAGCCAGATCCTAGCCGTCACCCAACGCATCATCGAACGCTCGAAACCGACCCGCGAGGCCTATCTCGCTCGGATATCCGAGGCTGCAGATCAAGGGCCGGTGCGGGCGCATCTGTCCTGTGGCAACCAGGCCCACGCCTATGCCGCTATGGGCGATGACAAAGGTACGCTGGCCGACGGGCGCGCCCCCAATATCGGCATAATCTCTGCCTATAATGACATGCTCTCGGCGCATAAACCCTATGAGCACTACCCCGACATCATCCGCGAGGTCGCCCGCGCACAGCGTGCTACGGCACAGGTCGCAGGCGGTGTGCCCGCCATGTGTGACGGGGTGACACAGGGGCAGCCCGGTATGGAGCTGTCGCTGTTCTCTCGTGACACCATCGCACTGGCCGCCGCCATCGGCATGTCGCACAACTGCTTTGACGCCGCGCTTTACATGGGCGTGTGCGACAAGATCGTTCCCGGCCTGATCATGGCCGCCGCCGCTTATGGCCACGTCCCGACGGTCTTTATTCCTGCAGGACCGATGACCTCGGGCATCACCAATGACGAAAAATCCAAGGTCCGCCAGAAATTCGCCACCGGAGAAATCTCCCGCCGCGAATTGATGGAAAGCGAGATGAAAGCCTACCACGGCCAAGGCACATGCACCTTCTATGGCACCGCCAACTCCAACCAGATGCTGATGGAGATCATGGGGATGCACCTGCCGGGCGCGTCTTTCGTCAATCCGGGCACCGAGCTGCGCGATGCCTTGACCCGCGAAGCCACCAAACGTGCCCTCCAGATCACCGCTTTTGGCAATGAATACACGCCCGTGGGGGCAATCCTGAACGAGAAAGCCTTTGTAAACGGCATTGTCGGGCTGATGGCGACAGGTGGTTCGACCAACCTTGTGCTGCACCTTCCGGCGATGGCACGCGCAGCGGGTATCATTCTGGACTTGCAGGACTTCTCCGACATTTCCGATGTCGTTCCGCTTCTGGCCAAGGTCTACCCCAACGGTCTGGCCGATGTGAACCATTTCCACGCGGCTGGAGGGCTTGGCTATCTTGTGGGCGAACTGCTCTCTGCGGGGCTTCTGCACGAGGATGTCAAAACCGTCGCGGGCACGGGGCTGTCGCTCTATACCAAAGAGCCGAAACTGCGCGACGGCGTGTTGACCTTTGTCGATGCGGACCGCGAGACCGTGAACGACCGGATCGTGCGTCCCGCCTCCGACCCGTTCCAGAAAAGCGGTGGGCTCAAGGAACTCAAAGGCAATATCGGTCGTGGCGTGATGAAAGTCTCCGCCGTGAAACCCGAACACCATGTGGTCGAGGCCAAAGCCCGCATTTTCCACGACCAGCACGATGTCAAAACCGCCTTCCAGAACGGCGAGTTTACCGAGGACACCGTGGTTGTGGTCCGCTTCCAAGGCCCGCGCGCCAACGGGATGCCGGAACTGCACTCGCTGACCCCGACCCTGGCCGTGTTGCAGGATCGCGGCCTCAAGGTTGCGCTTGTTACCGATGGCCGCATGTCCGGTGCTTCCGGTAAAGTGCCCGCCTGTATCCATGTCTCACCCGAAGCGGCCACAGGCGGACCGATCGCCAAACTCCGCGACGGGGATCTGGTGCGTGTCGATGCTGTGGAAGGCACATTGCAGGTGCTTGAAGACAGGTTTGAGACACGCGAGGTTGTGACCGCGGATCTCTCCGCCAATACGGTCGGCATGGGCCGCGAGCTGTTTGAAACCTTCCGCCGCAATGCAGGCCCCGCCACGGAAGGCGCCTGCTCGCTCTACTGAACCGATCCTGCGTCTTTGTGTCAAAAACGCCAACCAAGATTATACGTATCAACAGAAACGCCCGCCAAAACCGGCGGGCGTTTCATTATTTTCAATATGCTACGCCTAACGGACAGCGTTCAACGCAACTCGCCGAGCGAAGCGGCATCAAAGCCTTTCAACTCATCCGTCGCCCCGCGCTTGACCTTTTCGACCCAAGCATAATCCGACAAAAGCGCACGCCCCACGGCGATCAGGTCGAACTCGTCAGCCTCCATCCGTGTCACCAGCTTGTCCAGCGGCGTCACTTCGGAACCCTGTCCGCCAAACGCCGCCAAAAACTCGCCGGACAGCCCGACCGAGCCCACCGAGATCGTCGGCACACCGGTGAGTTTCTTGGCCCAACCGGCAAAGTTCAGCCCATTCTCCCCATCAACTTCGGGAAATTCCGGCTCCCAGAACCGGCGTTGGGAACAATGGAGAATATCCACACCGGCCTCAACCAACGGCACAAGCCAACGCTCCATTTCTTCAGGACTATTAGCCAGACGAGCGGTGTAATCCTGCTGTTTCCACTGGCTCAGGCGCAGGATGATCGGAAAGTCCGGTCCCACAGCGGCACGCACCGCCTTGACCACTTCGACCGCGAAACGCGACCGTTCTTCGATGGTCGCCCCACCCCAGTGGTCCTCGCGCTTGTTCGTGCCCGCCCAGAAAAACTGGTCGATCAGATAACCGTGCGCACCGTGCAGTTCGGCGACATCAAACCCGAGATCTTTTGCGGCTTTCGCAGCCTTGGCAAAGGCGGCAATGGTGGCCTGAATATCGTCTTCGCTCATGGCAACGCCACGCGGCTCATCCGGACCGACCAGACCCGAAGGGCTCTCGACCGGCGCATCCGGCTCCCATTCACCCGCGCGGGTCGATCCGGTGTGCCAGATTTGCGGCCCCATCTTGCCGCCCTCGGCATGGACCGCCGCAATCACACGGTTCCAGCCGGACAGCGCTTCCTCGCCATGAAAAAACGGAATTCCCGGCAGGTTGCGTGACGCCGGACGGTCGATCACAGTGCCTTCTGACAGGATCAACCCCACCTCATGCGCCGCGCGACGGGCGTAATAGGCGGCATTCTCCGGTCCCGGAATACCATCAGCTGCCATACCACGCGTCATCGGGGCCATAACGATGCGGTTTTTCAGCTCCAGCCCTTTGTAGGAAAACGGGCGGAACAGTGTGGCGGTTTTAGTGTCGATCTGGGCAGTCATTCTGCGCTCCTGTGTCTCTTTGATCTCCATTTATGGTGGCGCAAACATCCGACAACCTCTGCGATGCAGAAATCAACGCAGGGGGGAGATGACAAAAATGCGCATGTGTCTATTGTGAACAGGCCGGTTGTGAAACGAAGCATGGTCACGCTTCGGGGTTTCACTAAAAGAGATTTAGCGCTAACTTTCCTGCAACCGCGGCACACATGGGCCGCAGAGACAGAAGAGCCATTCAGGAGCCAGACAATGACACCGCAAGACGCCAGTTTGAAATGCGCCGAGGTTTGTGGCCTCGCCCCCGTTGTTCCCGTGCTTGTCGTCAAGGACGTCACTCACGCCCGCCCTCTAGCCGAAGCACTGGTCGCTGGCGGCTTGCCCGCGCTTGAGGTCACCTTGCGCACGCCGGTGGCGCTGGATGTGATCCGCGAGATGGCACAAGTCGAGGGCGGTGTGGTCGGGGCCGGCACGCTGCTGACGCCGGAAGATGTGAAAAACGCGGTCGCCGCCGGTGCGAAATTTGGCGTCTCTCCGGGAGCAACCGACACGCTTCTCGACGCCTGCGAAGCCGCCGACCTGCCGCTTTTGGCAGGCACCTCCACTGCCTCCGACGTGATGCGTCTTCTGGAACGCGGCTACACGGTGGCGAAGTTCTTCCCCGCCGAATCCAATGGCGGCGCTCCTGCACTCAAGGCCATCGGCGCGCCTCTGCCGCAAATGAAATTTTGCCCGACCGGCGGCGTGTCCCTGAAAAACGCAAATGACTACCTGTCGCTCTCCAACACGCTCTGCGTAGGCGGCTCATGGGTCGCGCCTGCGGGGCTTGTGGAAAAAGGCGACTGGAAAGCCATCGAGGAACTGGCCCGCGAGGCGGCGGCCCTGCCGCGCTAATCCTTGAACGCAGACGCCTTGCTCCGGCTATGCAGTCGGTGCGGGGCGCTCCAACACGGTGGCAATCACCTGCGCTGCGCTTTCAGCCCGCTGGCGCAACTCCTCGGAAAGTGCTTCCATGCTCACTGCCCCATTTGAGCGCAGCAAAAATGCCCGTCCGCCCGCCCCCACTGCTTGCGGATCGAGCTTTTCTCCAGTGAGAAGCCGCGCCGCCGATTGCAGCCGCCACATCAGCCGATAGGTCTCGGTCAACAGCATCTGCTCATCGCGTGTCAGCCAGCCGCTCTCGCCACCTGAGCCAAGCTGGGCATAGATGTCCTGCGCGGCAGAGCCCGCCAGCAAGGCCGCGGATTCGGCCAGCAATTCGATGTCCATCATCCGCCCCGCACCGTTTTTCGGATCCCACGGACCACCGGGTTTCGCCTGCGCCAGACGGGCGCGCATCTCGCGGGTTTCCTGACGGATGCGGGCTTCGTCCTGCACACCGGAGATCAGCGTGGCGCGGAAACGTTCGACATCAGCCATCAGCCCCGCGTCCCCAGCCACCGCCTGCCCGCGTGTGAGCGCAAGATGTTCCCAGACCCAAGCCTCGTTCAGCTGATAGCTCTGAAAACTCTCGAAAGACGTGGCGACCGGCCCCTGTTTGCCCGAGGGACGCAGACGCATATCGACCTCGTAGAGACGCCCTTCAGCGGTCTGGGCGGTCATGGCGGTAATCAGGGCTTGCGTGAACCGCGCATAGTATGTGCGTGATGGCAAAGGCCGCCGCCCTTCGGACGTATCAACCCCGGCCGCGTCATAGATCACGATCATATCCAGATCCGACGCCGCTGTCAGACGCGCTGCTCCCAGCGAGCCCATGCCCAGAACCATCGCGCCACGCCCCGGCGGCGGGCCGTGTTTGCGGGAGAACTCGGCCACAACCTGCGGATAGAGGGCAGCGACACAAGCGGCGGCGATGTCGCAATATTGCGAGCCCGCCTCATCTGCCGTGATCAGGTCGCGCAACTGGTGGACGCCGACGCGGAAGTGCCATTCCTTGGCCCAGCGACGACAGGTATCAAGCTGGCGCTCATAATCACCCGCCTCTTCGAGATGGGTGGCGAGCTCCTCTGTCAGAGCCGCGCGTCCCGGCCACGGCGCGAAGAACCCGCCGCCGATCACCGCATCCAGAACCCCCGCATTGCGCGACAGGTGACGGGCCAGATGCGGCGCGGTGGAGACGATGTCGAGGATCAGGTCGATCAGCTGCGGATTGGCTTCGAACAGGGCGAAAAGCTGAACACCTGCGGGGAGCCCTTTGAGAAACCCGTCCAGATGGGTCAGCGCCTCTGTGGGTTTATCGAGGTTTTGGATGCGGCTCAGAAGCTCCGGTTTGAGACGGCCGAAAATCTCCTGTGCGCGGGCGGTGCGCAGGCAGGGATAGGTGGACCAACGCGCGGTGATCTCCGCCTGTTCGGGGGGCAGTTCCGGCGCGGGGGCGGCATCTGCGGGGGCAAAAAAATCCTCGGTCAGCGCATTGACGCGCTCGCAACGCTGCGCAATCTCTGCACGCATGGCCTCTGTGTCCGTGCCCATAAGCGCGGCCAGACGGTCGAATTCCTCGGGTGCGGTCGGCAGGCTGTGGGTCTGTTGATCGCGCAGCATTTGCAGGCGGTGCTCCACCTCCCGATGGGCGATGTAATCCGCGCTCAAGGTCTCGGCGACTTCCGTCTCGACCCAGCCCTTTTCGGCCAGTTTGCCCAAGGCCGGCACCGTCTCGCGCAGACGCAGGTCCGGGTCCCGCCCACCGGCAATCAACTGTCGGGTCTGGGCAAAAAATTCGATCTCCCGAATGCCGCCATAGCCCAGCTTCATATTGTGGCCTTCCAGCGTCAACGCCCCGCCCAGCCCCTTATGCGCGCGGATTTTCAACCGCATATCGTGGGTTTCGCGGATGGCGTTGAAATCAAGGTGCTTGCGCCAGACAAAAGGCGTCAGATGTTCCAGAAACCGCTCTCCGGCCTCCATATCTCCCGCACAGGCGCGGGCCTTGATATAGGCAGCGCGTTCCCATGTGCGCCCGACGCTTTCGTAATAACGCTCGGCCGCCTCCATCGCAAAACAGACGGGCGTGACCGAAGGATCGGGCCGCAGACGCAGGTCGGTGCGGAACACATAGCCGTCGCCGGTGAGGTCCGACAGGCTCGCCATCGCCTTGCGCGTAGCCCGAATGAAACCGGCCCGCGCCTCCATGCGATCAATGCCGTCAAAGCGGCTTTCATCGAACAGACAGATCAGGTCGATATCCGAAGAATAGTTCAACTCCCCTGCCCCGTGCTTGCCCATGGCCAGCGCGAAGACCCCGCCACAGCTTTCGATATCCGCCTCGGTCTGGCCGGGGATTTTGCCTCTGGTGATCTCGCGCCCCACATGGGCCCTGAGCGCGACATGCGTCGCCCGATCCGCGAGCAAGGACAGAGCACCCGTCACTTCGAACAGGCCCCAGACCCCGCCCAGATCACATAGCGCGGCCAAAAGCGCGACGCGGCGCTTGGCCTGACGCAGACCGGGGTTGATCCGGTCAAAGGGCAGCGCCTCGATCCGTGCGATTTCCGCCGCCAGCGCCGCCTCGGGATCATCAAGCGCCTCGGGCAGCCAGTCGGCCTCCTTGAGGATCAGCCCGTGCAGATAGGGCGCAGAGCCTGCCGCCCCTTCGACCAGCTCGGCCACCGCAGCAGACAGATCCGGCACAGCGTCGCGGGCTTCTGCGCCACGCTCCGGTTCATAGGCGCGCGGGCAACGGGTGATGCGACTGTCAAAACTCATGGGCATATCCTCCAACGCCCCCAAAAGAGCGGATTTTCCAACCGAAGTGCAAGCCCAAACCGGCACGCACGCCGCACGCAAAGAGGGCATACATGTGCGCATCTTGACTCTGGCGCTCAGCACGCGCCCATTTAGCGCAAAGAAAGAGGATCACAGATGCCACAGGACAACCAAGAAAGCTTCGATCAGGAATTGGAAACCCGCCTCGTCCGCTATGCGGCGATTGACAGCCAGAGCGATGCAAACTCGCCCACCTCCCCCAGCACGACCTGTCAGTTCGACATGTTGCGGCTCTTGGAGGCGGAGTTGAAGGAGATCGGTGCGCAGGATGTCGAGCTCACCGAATACGGCACGGTTCTGGCCACCATCCCCGCCACGGCAGAAGGCCCGACCATAGGTTTTCTCGCCCATGTGGACACCGCTCCGCAATTCAATGCCACCGGCGTCAAACCGCGGGTCATCAAGGGCTATAACGGCGGCGACATCACCTATCCCGACAATCCGGCACTTGTTCTCTCTCCTGCCGAATATCCCTATCTGGCCGAGAAGCAGGGCCATGACATCATCACCGCATCTGGCACCACGCTTCTGGGGGGCGATGACAAGGCCGGTGTCGCGATCATCATGACCGCCGTAAAACATCTTCTGCAAAACCCCGAGATCAAACACGGGCCGATCCGCATTGCCTTCACCCCTGACGAGGAAATCGGGCGCGGCGTGGCCAAGGCTCTGCCCAAAGATCTGGCCGCCGATTTCGCCTATACATTCGACGGCGGCGAGGTGGGCGAGATTGTCTATGAGACCTTCTCCGCCGACGGGGCCGAGATCACCGTGAAAGGCGTCTCGATCCATCCGGGACAGGCCAAGGACAAGCTGGTCAACGCCATCCATCTCGCCTCCAAAATCATCCAGACCCTGCCCCAATCCGTGATGACGCCAGAAGTCACAGACGGCACCGAAGGGTTTATCCACGCCACCGATATGGTCGGCGGGTCTTCGGAAATGAAGATCACGCTGATCCTGCGCGATTTTGAACGCGAGGGGCTGGCCGAGAAAGGCGAGATCGTACGCAAGGTCTGTGACGCCGTGGCGGCAACAGAGCCGCGTGCCGAGATCACCTGCGAGATCACACCACAATATCGCAACATGCGCTACTGGCTGGAAAAGGACATGACGCCGGTCGATCTGGCGCGCACGGCCTGCCGCAAACTGGGGATCGAACCCGTGTCCGTGCCGATCCGTGGCGGCACCGACGGCTCGCGCCTGACGGAGATGGGCGTGCCCACGCCGAACCTGTTTACGGGGATGCAGAACATCCACGGGCCGCTGGAATGGATTTCGGTGCAGGACATGGCCGTAGCGACAAAGCTCTGTCTGGAACTGGCCAGCCTTGCCGCCAGAACGGAGGCACAGGACGGTTAAAGCGCGGGCGAAAACCATCCAAGATCACAGCTATTTTGACCTGCGGGCCGGTTCCTCACATAAGGGGCCGGTCTTTTCTGTCTCCTGAAACACTCCAAAATAAGATCAATAAACACACATAAACTACTGCAAAAAAAGACTTTTAACTTAATGTAAAAAGAATTCACATAACCTCTTGCGAGACGGGCAACCGCATCCCATCTCTTTAATGTGAAAAGCATTCACATATACAGAAACACGCAACATTCAGTTCGAAAGGGAACCCCATGCCCCACGCCACCTACACTTACGCGCCCGCCGAGTCCGCGCAGGGCTGGCTTCGACGGGCTGAGACATGGCTCGACGACAAGGGCAAAGGTGCCTGGATCGCCGTCATGGTCCTCGGTTTTATCTTTGTCTGGCCGGTCGGCCTCGCCCTACTCGCCTATATGATCTGGAGCAAAAGAATGTTCGCTTGCAAACACCGCCCGCACCACGGCCCCCGTGGTCGCAATATGCACCGCGCACGGGCCTATGCCGCCCATGCCGCAGCCCGTCCCTCCGGCAACTCCGCCTTTGATGCCTATAAGGAAGAGACCCTGCGCCGGCTTCAGGACGAGCAGGAGCAGTTCGAGACCTTCCTCGAACGTCTGCGTGCGGCAAAAGACAAGGCCGAGTTCGACCAGTTCATGGAAGACCGCGCTAAACGCGCCGCCGAAGGACACAACACGGCAGAGGTCGAAACGCCGGATGTCGACAAGACAGAGGAGGCCTGAGCCTCAAGACAAGACCTGCGACACACGCGGGGCTTGCCTCTTTCCCATGGAGAAACGAGAATGCACAGCATGATATATGACCAAGATGATCTCTGGGGCCTGCCCGACCCCGACCGCCAGCCCGATTTTTACGCCTCGGTCCCCGCAAAACGCGCACTGGCGTTTGTGATAGACCTGATCGCAGGCGTGCTGATTGCGGCCCTTATTGTGCCCTTCACCGCATTCACAGGGATTTTCTTTTTCCCGTTTCTCGTTGCCGTGGTGAGCTTCGCCTATCGGGTCATTACCATTGCCAATGGATCGGCCACATGGGGGATGCGCCTGATGGGGATCGAGTTCCGTGACCGCAAGGGCGCACGGTTCGATCTTGGCATGGCGGTGCTGCACACCACGCTGTTCACCGTCTGGTGCTCTACCGGCTTTTTGCAAGTCGTGTCGGTCGTCCTCATGGCCACCACCGCACGCGGGCAAGGCCTCTCCGACTGGATCCTCGGCACAGCCGCGATCAACCGTCCGTCGCGCTACTGATGGCGAAAACACAGACAAAAGGGGGCACGTCAGTCCCCTTTTTCGCCGCAAGCCGGAGATTTGCGGTTTGAACCACTTGGCGAATGGCCTGTGAATTGCTACCTTTTCCTCAACACGTAACCCGTCATTTTGTCATTCACCCCAAGTTTTACCTATGCGCCATTCCCTCCCCCTCGCGCCGCAATTCTATGTGACGGCCCCGCAACCCTGCCCCTATCTGGAGGGCCGGATGGAGCGCAAGCTGTTCACGTCGCTGCAAGGGGAGAACGCCATCGCGCTCAATGACAGCCTCTCGAAACAGGGGTTCCGGCGCTCGCAAAACGTGCTCTACCGCCCGACCTGTGCGGGCTGCAACGCCTGTCTCTCCGCTCGTATCCGAGTGGCGGATTTCAAACCGTCGAAATCCCAGCGCCGCGCGATGAACAAGAACAAATACCTCAAACGCGGGGCCACCTCGCCTTGGGCCACGGAAGCGCAATACGAACTGTTCAGCGAGTATTTGGAGACGCGACACGCCGACGGCGGGATGGCGGATATGGATGTGTTCGAATTTGCCGCGATGATCGAAGAGACGCCGATCCGCACCCGTGTGATCGAATATTACATCCCCGGCGAGAACGGCACGCCCCGCGAACTGGCCGCGACCTGTCTCACAGACCTTCTCGATGACGGGGTGTCGATGGTCTATTCCTTTTACAAACCGGAGCTGACCAAGGACAGCCTCGGCACCTATGTGATCCTTGATCATATCGAGATCGCGCGGGATGCCGGCCTGCCCTATGTCTATCTCGGCTACTGGGTGCCGGGGTCTCCGAAAATGGGCTACAAGGCGCGGTTCTCGGCGCTTGAGGTCTATCAGGACGGGCAATGGGTCGAGGTCGAGGATCCCGATGATTTCTCGCCGGACAGTCATCCGCTGGAAAACGAACCGATTGCGCAGCAGGTGGCCAAGATCGACCTGCCGGATATGCAGAGCACAAAACCGGACAAGCCGCTGTTTTGAGCCTTGTCGCGGCAGGTTTACATGTCACCGAATGGGATACGCAGCGGCGCTGCCCGTCGCGCAGCGTGTCTAACATCGCGCGTTCAAGCTTTTCGAGAATGACTTTAATGCACGGCACTCTTGCCCGTCTCCGCGCCCATCATCGCGCGCGGATCGGTGCGCAGCGTGGCGTCGATCAGCAAGCCCATCTGTTCGGCCAGAGACACCGCCAGAGGGGCCACATCCGCACGCACGATCAGCATCGCCATAAGACAGGCATCCTCGCGCTTGCCACGAGCCGCCAGACGCACGAATTGCGCCAGCACCGCCTCGTCCGCCCCAAGGCAATCACAACTCATCCCGTGGCTGACCAATTGTCGCCGCCCGTGACGCCGGAACACCATCATCATCTGTTCGAAAATCTTGCCCATATCACTTGAGCGACGCAGCGCGTCCGAGCCGCGAAAGAGCGTGACGACCACGCGCCCCTGCTCGCTCAGTTGCGAGAGCTTTCCGACCGGCTGCGCCCCCTCCAACGCGTCTTCGGTAAGCTGGTCGAGGGCACGGGCAGATTGGAAAGACATGATCGGGCTCCTTGTGGACGCGAAACTGCGCTAAATACCTTAGTATTTTTATAAGACTTTCTTCGCAAAGCAAGAGGTTTTTCGCAGCCAAAAGAAAACCCCGCCGAAACCGGCGGGGTTTTGCGTGTCACTCAATGTGCCTCGGGTCAGTTCGACAAGAGGTTCGGCACAATCGTTACGATATCGGGGAAGACCCAGAGAATTCCCAGACCGAGCATCTGAATGAGCACAAAGGGAATGATACCCTTGTAGATATGCCCCGTCGTCACCTCTTTCGGAGCCACCCCGCGCAGGTAGAACAGCGCGAAACCGAAAGGCGGTGTCAGGAAGGAGGTCTGGAGGTTCACTGCAATCATGATCGTCACCCATTTCGGGTCCATCGTGCCGCCGTAAATCACCGGCCCGACGATGGGCACAACGATGTAGATGATCTCGAGGAAATCGAGCACAAACCCGAGGATGAAGAGCACCAGCATCACCAGAAGGAAGACGGTGAACTCATTGTCAAAGCTGCGCAGGAAGCTCTGGATATAGTGTTCACCACCGAAGGAAATCACCACGAGGTTCAAAAGCTGCGACCCGATGAGGATGGTGAAGACCATCGACGTGACCTTCGCCGTTTCCCGCACCACGATGCCCAAGGTGCCATCGGAGAACAGCACCCAGCAGGCATAGAGAATGCCGAACATGGCGTAGTAATAGGCCCCAAGCGCAACGATGTAGGCCACCCAATCCTCGAACGGCACATCGCCTCGGCCCAGACGCAGATCGAAATTCGACCCGATCAGGATCATAACGATCACGGCAAAGGCGGCACCAAGAATGATCTTGCCCGACTTGTGATGATCCGACAGCTTGCGGTAAGCGGCGAGCAAAAGTGCGCCCCCTGCCCCGAGTGCTGCCGCCGGTGTGGGGTTGGTCACACCGCCAAGGATGGAACCAAGCACCGCCACGATCAGAACCAAGGGCGGGAAGACCACACGGAACAATTCATTCCTGGCCAGATTTGCCGCAGCGGCTTTCAGCCCGTATGCCAGAGCGGCAAAGGGGATCAGGTAGATCACAAAGGCCGTGCCCGAAGTGGTCAGCGGCCCCACAAAGAGCGCATCCAGAACCAGCACACCCACGATCCCTGCCGCACCGATCAGAAGCGGACGCGGATCACCGGTCGGCGCCACACCACGGCCAAAGGACAGCATCAGGGACAGAAGCACCATAACCGTCAGCAGCCCGTTGCCCAGTTTCGGCGCGTTCGTCACCGCATCGGTGGTGAGGGCTTCGATCTCTTCCGGCGTGCGCTGCACAGAACCTTGCGACCCGCCCGAAGCTTCGATCGCGGCTTGTTCTGCCACGGCCTTGTCCCATGCGTCCTGACCGTGCAGGTCAATCATAGCCGCCTGACATTGATCCGACACCGCAGTGCGCAAAGAGGCCCGCGCCCCCGCTTCGGAGAATTCGGACACCACGATCTGTTGCGAACCGGCAATTCCCACCTGACCAGAGGCAATCGCGCCACCGATCAAAAGCACCGGCACAGCGATGAACCACAACACACCTTCGCGGCGCGTGATGGTGGAATGGCTGGTGTGTTCCAGATGAACCGGTGGAGCCTTGGACGGATTGAACAAGGCGTAACCGAAGGCATAGAGTGCATAGAGCCCTGCAAGGAATATCCCCGGCAACATGGCCGCTTGGAACAGCGTGCCGACAGAGACCACAGCGGGTTCGCCAAGATAGGTCAAGGCATCAGTGCAGCCCACCGCCTGCGCCCGCGCCTCTTGGGCGGCGGAATAGAGATCGCCCGCCAGCGTGCCCAAAAGCACGATGACGATGGAAGGCGGAATAATCTGCCCCAAGGTGCCCGACGCCGCGATCACCCCTGTGGCAAGCTGCGGCGAATAGCCGTGACGCAACATGGTCGGCAAGGACAGCAGCCCCATCGTCACAACGGTCGCCCCGACAATGCCGGTGGAAGCCGCAAGGAAGGCGCCCACAATCACCACGGACACGGCCAGACCACCGGGTAGCGGACCAAAGACCCGCGCCATGGTCGTCAAAAGATCGTTGGCGATCTTGGAGCGTTCAAGAACGATCCCCATCATCACGAACATCAGCACTGCCAGAAGCGTCTCAATAGAAGCCCCTGCAAAGACGCGCTCGTTCATCCGGTTGACGATAAAGGACAGGTTGCGATCCACCGCCTGCTCCCATCCTCCGGGGAAGAGGGCTTCGGGATAAACCGGTAGATCGGGATACCTGAAATGCGAAATATTAGCGGGGTTGACGCCTGAATTCACAAGATCGCGGTACGCCTGCGAGCCGGTATCCAGCGCCTCGTGCACAAGGATGCCCGCGCTGTCCAGAGCGGCGATGATGCCAAATGACATAAGCCCCGCCCCCCCGATGGCAAACGCCACCGGAAAGCCCGTGAGAATACCGCCGAAGAGGCAAAGGAATACGATGATGAGGCCGATTTCTACGCCATCAAGTCCGAAAAGCATGTGTTTGTTCCTTCGCTCGAATTAATACGTGCCTTCAAAGGTTTCTTCACCTTCGCCGAGCGTGTCTTTGTCGAGATATTTACCTGCACTCTCTTCACCCTCGACGAATTCGAGGAAGGAGCGGTAGAAAAAGGCCAGCGCCTGCAAAATCACCAGTGAGAGGAAGCACAGCATCAGGATTTTGAACAGGAAATAGCCGTTGAACCCGTTGGCGGAAAAGGACACGGTTTCCACGTTCCATTTCACGATCCGCGCCTTCATCAGCATCCGGTCCAGCGCGTCAGAGGCCGAGACTTTCGGCGTGATCAGGTGCCGCCAGAGGAAGAACCACGCATACATCCATGTCAGAAGCGCGACAGGCAGCATGAAGAACAGCGACCCGAACATGTCGATGGCGCGTTTGGTGCGATGTTTGACGCCGGCATAGATCAGATCCACGCGGACGTGGCTGCCTTGCACAAAGGCGTAGGACACACAGAGCGCCACAACGAGGGCGTTCTCGAATTTGAGGCTTTCGGAGAACCAGCCGACAGATTCCGTGAACCCGCCGCCGAACGGCGAAATCGAAATCTCGCCCTGACGGAAGATCGACTGCAAGAACACCACGATGATCTGCTGTAGCACCATCAGAAGGCCGAACCATGCGGCCACGCGGCCTGTGGTATTGGCGATCTTCTCAAGCCCGCGCACCAGCGCCCACAGGAAGGGGCGATGGACAAAGCCGATCACGGAGAGCACAATCACCACATCCAGAAAGACGAACAGAAGCTCTTTTGATCCACCGTAATAAACAAAGCGCAAAAGGCTTTCCTTATCCGACCAATCGAGCCAAAGCCCCGGATGTGTAAGCGCATAAATGATGTGCCAGAACCCGAGACCGAGGTTGACAACGAGGCTCACCACCGCGTCCACCACAAGTCCCAGAAAAGACGTACCGGCCTGTTCTTCCATCTCGTCTGTCCCCTTCCCGGCCCGCATCCGCGCGGCCCGTTCCCAGTGTCATGTTATTCTATGTGTGTAATGGCGTTGCTTTACGCTTCTGAAACACGGACGACAACGCGAAAAGGACGAAAATGCGCGCGAAAACCGCGCGCATTTCCTATTTTTCAAGCCTTTCAGGGCATCATTCCGACTGGGCCGCGATCACACGGTCACGCTGCGGCGTATATTTACCGTCAGAGCGCCCCATCCAGCCGGAGGTCGCAGACATCGCTGCCTCGTAAGAGGTGCGGATCTCCGCGAAAATCTCATCATCCATATAGCCGTCGAGCACTTCCTTCGCGGCGGTCCCGAAGGCGGTCCAGATGTCGTCGGAGAATTCCTTGAGCTGAGTGCCGCCTTGAATCAGGCGTTGCAGCGCCGGACCGTTGTTGGCGACAAACAGTGCGTAGTTGTGCTGATGGCATTCGCCAGCGGCAATCTCGATGGCCTTCTGCTGTGTCGGGGTCAGACCTTCGAACACTTCGAGGTTGGTGGTGACACAAAGCGCGGCACCCGGTTCGTGGAAGCCCGCCGGATAGTAGTAGTCACAGACCTCTTGCAGGCCGAGCTTCTCGTCCGACCACGGGCCGATCCATTCGGTGCCGTCCAGCGCGCCGGAAGACAGGGCTTGATAAATCTCGCCACCCGGAAGCACCTGCACGGAAGCGCCGAGTTTGGACACGGTTTCCCCGCCAAGCCCCGGCATACGGAATTTCAGACCCTGGAAATCGGAAGGCGACTTCATTTCCTTGCGGAACCAGCCCCCGCCCTGACCACCGGTCTGACCGGCGATAAAGCCCTTGAGGCCGAAGATTTCGCCCAGCTTGTGGTGAAGCTCCATACCGCCCATGGAATAATACCACACCATCATTTCCGGCGCGGTCATGCCGAAGGGCACGGTGGTGAAATACGCCAGCGCAGGGTGTTGACCGGTGAAGTAATATTCGCAGCCGTGATACATATCGGCCTGACCGGCGGTCACGGCGTCAAAGACTTCCAACCCGCCAACAAGCTCGCCTGCGGCTTTCGGCTCGACGGTCAGCTGCCCGTCGGTGAGCGCGCCGACATTGGCGGCAAAGCGTTCAACGGAATCCCAGACGCCCGCAAGTCCGCGCGGCCATGTGGTGACCATAGTCAGCGTGCGCTTGCCCTGTGCATATACCGGCGCGGCCAGAGTGGACGCAGCGGCAGCAGATGCCCCGCCCAGAGCGGATGTTTTCAAAAAAGAACGACGATCCATAGATGGTTTCCTCCCAAAATAGTCTATGGCGAATTTTAACCCCGACCCACGCGACACCAGTCAGCCCCTTCCCCCCTTTCAAGCAGCGGCGCAAAGGTCCTCTCGCCTTCGCACCAGAAACGGGCAGATCATCTGACGGGCCACATGCGGGCCGGATCGTTCAAAGAGGTTAGCGGTCACAAAGGCGCGAGGAAATACCCAACATTACGCAGAGGCCTCATTTTGTAACTTTTTCTGATGAAAATTGGTAACTTTCCTACCATATTGCGAATGCAAACCTCCGATTGACCCGCTGCGGAACGCCGCTATCCTGCATTCGACCCAAAGACCGGACCCTCGACATGACGCGGCTGCTGCCCGAGATGACCTATGCGCGCAAACTCTATTTGCTCGCCACTCTGCCGCTGATCCTCTCTGTCGCGGCGATTGCCTTTGTCGTGGCGCATCAGTCGAAAACCATGTCGGAACGCGAGATCGCCGATCTCGAAGCCCAGTTGATCAGCGCCAAAAAGCAGGAGTTGCAAAACTACCTGCAACTGGCGCGCACCTCAATCAGCGCCGATTACAACCCCGCCCCGCCCGATGACGAAGTGGCCAAGACCAAGGTGACACAGACTCTGGCCGCCATGACCTACGGGAGCGAGGGCTATTTCTTTGTCTATGACTATCAAGGAACCAACCTCGTCGCCCCGCGTCAGACCGAACTGATCACCCGCAACTGGGCGGGACGCACCGACAGCGAAGGCACGCCCGTGGTCGACGAGTTGATCCGGTTGGCCCGTCAGGGCGGCGGCTATCACGAATTTCTCTGGCCCAAACCCTCCACCGGCGAGGAGGCCCGCATGATCAGCTATGTGATCGGTTTGCAGGACTGGCAATGGGCCATCGGCACAGGGGTGTTCATTGACGATGTGCTGACCTCTGTTGCAGCCGCCCGCGCCGAGGTCAACGCCCGTGTGCGCCGGACCTTCGGCTATATCGGTGCGATCACCATGGCCGCTGTGCTTCTGGTCTTTATGACAGGTGTCTCGATCACGATCCGCGAGCGCCGTCTCGCAGATGCCAAGCTCAAGGAACTGACCCAGCGCATTTTCGACACGCAAGAAGAAGAGCGAGGCCGCGTCGCGCGTGAATTGCATGACGGGATCAGCCAGATCCTTGTCGGTGTGCGCTATGCGATGGAACTGGCGCGGCGGCAGTTGAAGGCGGGCGATCCGAAAGCTCCGGCCAGTCTCGACCGCAGTTTCGACATGCTGGGCGGTGCACTCACCGAGGTGCGCCGCATCTCCCGCGACCTGCGCCCCGGTGTATTGGACGATCTGGGTCTTGGCCCCGCGCTTCAGGCTCTGGCCGAAGAATTCGAGAAACGCACAGGGATCAAGACAGGGCTGGAAACCGTCGTCTTTCGCAACCGGCTCGACGAAGAGGCACGGATCGCCCTGTTTCGCATCGCACAAGAGGCTCTCACCAATATCGAACGCCACGCCGAGGCCACCGAGGTCTCCATCAAACTCGCCGGCCACCGCACAGGCGCAACGCTTCTGGTCAGTGACAACGGGCAAGGTTTCGACCCTTCCGAGACCAGCAAGACCGGTCGTGGCATCGGGCTGCGCAATATGGCCGAGCGGATGGAACAGCTCGACGGCACATTGACCATCACACATCTCTCCCCCGGCACGGCCATTGACGCCACCGTGCCGTTGAAGCATATCCTGCCTCCCGCAGGCTCCAACCGCCCCCGCTCCCACATAGGAAACGCCCGATGAATGACATGACCCGAACCCGCGTTCTGATCGTGGACGATCATCCGTTGGTGGCCGAGGGCATCCGTGCGTTGCTGGAAAGTTTCGAGGATATCGACGTGGTGGGCACGCTGAGCAACGGGCGCGAGGCGGTGGACCAGATCGACACGCTGGCGCCGGACGTTGTGCTGCTGGATTTGAACATGCCTTGTATGGGTGGGCTGACAGCGACAGAACTGCTGCTGGAGCGCCGCCCAGAAACCCGCATCCTGATCCTGTCCATGCACGACAGCCCCGAATATATCGGAGCCGCGCTGTCGCACGGAGCGATGGGCTATGTGCTCAAAGACGTGCCGACCGAGGATGTGAAAGAGGCGATCGAGGCGGTGATGCGCGGCGAGAAATTCCTCTGCACCGGTGCGCAGGCCGCAATGGGGCCGAAAATCCGCGACGGGCGGGAACCTTTGACAGAGCGCGAACAGACGATCCTGCTGGAACTGGCGCAGGGCAAATCGAACAAGGAAGTCGCCGCCACCCTCGACATCTCCGTGCGCACGGTCGAGACCCACCGCAAGAACATCAAGCGCAAGCTGGGGATTTCCTCCACCGCCGGACTGACGCGCTATGCCTTGGAACACGGGGTTTTGCAGGGCACAGGACGGTTCTAAAAGCCCCCCCCAAAAAAAAGCGAGCTTCCTGACCGCCCGTTGCGCGCAGGCAATACTCATCAGGCAATAGTCATAGCGCGAAGCCATAAATCCGGCTAAACCTGAAGCATGATCTCCAAGCCCGCCACTATGCCCGCCATTAAAAGCCTCCCAGTCCTGTTGTCCGGCGTTCTCCTGATTGGCCCTGTGATATCTCTCGCAGCGGAGCCAACACCCTGCGCCGACACCTTGTCGGAACTGTCATGGGCACTCGAAGACACAGAGCAATATATCCACCTGAACTCGGACCGCTCCGGCGACGCCCTACATGGGGTGGGCTGTAAGGAAGACGAGGTAATTGACTGGTTTGAAAGACATTCATGGTCTCTCTTGCGCAGGGTTTCGGTGGACGGGCCGTCCTTTGGCACAGGTGCAGACAGCTATCGGGCCGATCGGGGTCTGGTCTTTTGCCTGCCCCGAAAGTTCCCGTTCAGGTGGCGCACAAACGGATGTGTCGCTCAGATCAGTGTCTTGCTATTTGAGGGCAAGATCACACATCTCATCGCCGGCCCCACACTCTGACCCCACCGCGCGAGACCGCAATGGGCGCGCCTGCTCGATCCAAACAAAAACGCGCAAGGGATGGCTCCCCCGCGCGTCTCTAATTTCTCACCGATCAGGAAAGATCAGCCTTCCATTTTCTCCAGAACGCGGTTGCGCTGGGTGCTGTAGAACGTGTCGGACTGACCCATCCATGCCGATGTGGCTTTCATCGACTCTTCAACAGAGGTGCGGATTTCGACAAAGAGATCGTCGTCCATATATTGATCCAGAACCTCTTTGGAAGCGCGGCCCAAAGCTTCCCAGACATCGTCAGGGAATTGCTTGATCTGCGTGCCGCCCGAGATCAGGCGTTGAAGCGCAGGACCGTTGTTGGCGAGGAACAGCGCGTAGTCGAACTGGTTACATTCGGCAGCGGCATTGTCGATAATCCGCTGTTGTGCCGGTGTCAGCGACTGGAACACTTCGAGGTTGGTGTTGACCGACAGGGCCGAACCCGGCTCGTGGAAACCGGCCGGATAGAAATAGTCACAGACCTCTTGCAGGCCCAGACGTTCGTCCGACCACGGGCCGACCCATTCCGTCCCGTCCAAAGCGCCCGAGGAGAGCGCCTGATAGATGTCACCCGCCGGCATCACCTGAACCGATGCGCCCAGTTTGCCGACCACTTCGCCGCCCAAGCCCGGCATCCGCAGCTTGAGGCCCTGGAAGTCGGAGACAGAGGTGATTTCCTTACGGAACCAGCCGCCACCCTGCGCGCCGGTCTGGCCGCCGATGTTGGCGCGCAATCCGAAGATTTCGCCCAGATCGCGGTGCAGCTTTTGCCCGCCCATACCGTAATACCAAACCATCATTTCCGGCGCGGTCATGCCGAAGGGAGAGGTGGTGAAAAACGCCATCGCGGGGTGCTGGCCGGTAAAATAGTATTCTGCAGAGTGGTAGATATCGGCCTGACCGGAGGTCACAGCGTCAAACACTTCAAGACCGCCAACCAGTTCGCCTGCAGCGCGGGCCTCGATGGTGAGTTGGCCGTCGGACATGGTCTGGACACTGTCCACGAAACGTTCAACAGCTTCCCAGACCCCTGCAAGACCGCGCGGCCAGGAGCAGACCATCGTCAGGGTGCGCTTGCCTTGCGCATACATCGGCGCGGCCAGCGTGGACGCGGCCGCAGCAGAGGCGCCACCGAGCGCGGAAGTTTTCAGAAAAGAACGGCGATCCATATGAGTATCCTCCAAATGTGCGCGAGGGGTTCCCCCTCACCAAATCGCGCGCACCATAGTGATGGCCTCCGGAAGATTGAAGGGGGAAACACATGCAAATTTGCGCCAAAATTGCGCGCAGATGCGGAGGGGACGCAACTTTTTTGCTCATAGAGGGCAAAATGAGGGGCGACGGCCTCATCGTCTCAACACACAGCGCACGCCCACCAGAAGTAATTCCGCCTTCACCCCCTTCACTTTACGGCGCAAGCAATTCGATAGAGCGCGGCTGTCCGTCAACCCGCCCGAACCCGAAATTCGCCAAGTATTTGTCCATGCCTGCGCTGTCCTGCCAATAGACATCAGCACGGTGGCTACGAATTTCATGCATCAGTGCATCATAGGTCAGCACAAGCGGAAAGACCGGCTCCCCCTGAGCGAGCGGTGATGTCATCGTCGCGACAAGACGCACGTAGAGACCGACATCTGCGTTCTGATCATAGCGCAAAACCGCATCTGTCAACACCAACGGCAGGGCCTCTCCCGCATGGGTAATGGCGACATGCTGCGCCAAATACCCCTTGATCTGTGCGAGTTGCGCCGGTGCCAGATCTTCGTTCACCAAAGCATCCTCCCACGTCGCAAACTCTGACGAGGCCACCATCAGATCTTCGAGTGGAAAGGAGATGACGAGACGCAGGCTTTCGTCTTTGTACGAAAATGTCAGGACGCTACCGGGCAAGGCATGCGCCAACACGGCCCCTGCCCCTCCCAACATCAGCGACACGGCCAGACAGACCGCGCGCATACATGTTCTCAGCCTCATAGGGTGTTGCCACCGTAATCATCCTGCTGGTCACGCCATACAGAATGTGGATGATTGCCCTCTTCACCCGTAGATTTGTTGGACTGCATCGAGAACTCCAGCCAGAGCGACGGGCCATGCAGACGCACATAATCATCTTCACTGTCGAGATCGGTCGTGCCGGAAAATCCCAGATAGGTGTCGGCAAATTCGGCCTCGTATTTCTCCATATAAGCTGCGGCCCCTGCATCATTGATGTCGCCCACATAGGTCTCCAGCGCGGCAATCAACAGGTAGACTTGCTCGTCACTCAGTTCCGAAACGCTCAATCCCTCTTTTTCTTCGGGGATCGCATCATCGGCCTGCGGTCCTGCGAGAATATCGCGGTAGGTACCTTCAAGCAAAGCAGCCTCGCGCTGCTCCTCTGTCAGCGATTGCAACAGGCGTGCGAACGCGTCACGTTCCTGCGCCATCGGCAGGTTCAGGCGGTCATTAAACTCGACAGGACGAAACGGTTCGACCCCGCGAAAAGACGGTGTGGCCCCAACCAGAACTCCATCGGTATAGGTATTGGCAAAGGCAAAGTGGTGCCCGCCGCAATACAATTCCCAAGTCCCTGACTCGGCTGGCGTTCCGAGAAAAGCGAAATAGAAATTCGAAGACGAATATCCGGCCTGATCCGTGGCCACGGTATAAATGAAATCATCCAGATTGAGATTCTGTTCGATCTCGTCATAGCCTTCGTTCTCACGCAGACTCCCCGCCTCCATCAGGATCGCTTTGACAAGGCCGAGCTGTTCCTCCGAAAACTCCCCCAAAAGCACACCCGGACGATCCGGATAACCCCCTGCGGGCAGGTTGCTCCACTTCTGGGCTGTTTCTACGGAATAAGGCTGCTCCATAAGTTCAAGAATATCATCGGAAACATCTGCTTTGAGCAATTCGCTCAGGCACAACAACCGCGAACCGCGCAAATCCCGGCTCATCACCGCAAGTCTCGGCTGAGTCGGGCAGTTCGACCGCACCGATATTGATGTTTTCCTCCATCAAACGCGGGTCATTTTCATGCGGCTCGCCTCCGCCGGGAGGTGGCCCTGCGGGCTGCGCCCGAGCAATATCAACGGCACCGGCAATCGCAACAGCTGCGATCACACCGGCGAGAAGAAAACTGGATTTGCCCATCGGCGCGCTCCTTGTAAGATTGTTGACGCTACGCTAATCAACTTGCCCCGCCCAGACAACATAAAGCGCCCGAAAGGCCACCTCGAACTTGCTCCTGACGCTCGCATGGGGATGCGGAAAACAACAGAGCCCGCGCAAGCATCGCCTGATGGCATGACGGGCACAGAATGATCCGCGCCCGCCACCGTTTCAGACCATCAAGAAGCGAACAGATCCTTATATTGCTCACGCAGGATGTTCTTTTGCACCTTCCCCATCGTATTGCGCGGCAACTCATCCAGCAGGACCAGTTTGCGCGGGTGTTTGAAACGGGCCAAGGACTGCCCCACGGCTTCCATGATCGCGTCGAAATCCGGCGCGCGGTCTTTTTGCGGCACGAGCACGCCGACGACGGTCTCCCCGAAATCCGGATGCGGCACGCCGATCACGGCGCTTTCCACCACCCCCGGTTGCTCGTCGAGCACCAGTTCGATTTCCTTGGGGTAGATATTGTAGCCGCCGGAAATAATCAGGTCCTTGTTACGCCCGACGATATGAACGTAGCCATCCTCATCGATTTTGCCGAGATCGCCGGTGATAAAGAACCCGTCCTCACGCAGTTCGGCGGCGGTCTTTTCCGGCATTTGCCAATAGCCCTTAAACACATTCGGGCCGCGCACCTCGATCTGTCCTACCTCTCCATCGGGCAGGGTCTTGCCGCTGTCGGGATCGGTGACTTTCAACTCCACCCCCGGCAGCGGAAAGCCCACCGTGCCCGCACGGCGCTCGCCGTCATAGGGGTTGGAGGTGTTCATATTGGTTTCGGTCATGCCGTAGCGTTCCAGAATCCGGTGGCCGGTCCGCTCTTCGAACTGGACATGGGTTTCGGCCAGCAAGGGCGCAGAACCGGAGACGAACAACCGCATGTGTGAGGCCAGATCTTTTGTGAACCGCGCGTCATCGAGCAGACGGGTGTAAAACGTCGGCACCCCCATCATCGTGGTGGCTTCCGGCAGATAGGCGATGATCTCGTCCAGATCGAATTTCGGCAGGAAAATCATGCTGCTGCCCGAGGCCAGAATGATATTCGTAGCCACAAACAACCCGTGCGTGTGGAAAATCGGCAAGGCGTGCAACAACACATCGTCGCTCGTAAACCGCCATTCCTTAACCAAGGTCTCGGCATTGGACAGCAGGTTGTTCTGCGTCAGCATCGCGCCTTTCGACCGTCCGGTTGTGCCGGAGGTGTAGAGAAACGCCGCCAGATCATCAGCCTCACGCGCCACGGTGGGAAATGTGTCCGGCATGGCCTTGGCCTGTGCCATCAAATTGCCGCTGCCATCGCCGTTGAGGGTCTCCACCTTGGCGCCAAGGCTCTCGCCCACCGCGACCATCTGATCCTTGCTCTTATCGCTGCACACGATCAGGGAGGCCCCGCTATTTTCGATGAAATAGCGCAATTCATCGACGGTATAGGCGGTGTTGAGCGGCAAAAAGACAAGACCAGCCTGAACACAAGCGGCGTAGAGCGCCAGAGCTTCGGCGGATTTCTCAACCTGCACCGCCACACGATCTCCGGGCTGCAAGCCCAGCCCCGTCATTACATGGGCAAGCTGCGCACCGGTCCCGAGGAATGCCTGATGCGTCATCACCTCCCCGTCAGGAAGTTTGAGAAACGGCGTGGATTTTCCGGCATGGACACCGAACAAACGGTCATAAAGAGGATTTGCCATAGATTACCTTTCTTCAGTTTTGGGCAGCGCGACAGGTCCGGCCAAGGCTTTGACCTCGGCCGTTGCGATGACTGCGCGCGTATTGGCAAAATTTTCGTGATTTTGTGCGACCCGTTGGAGGTCATAGAGATAGTTCACCATCGTTCCGCCTGATTGAGCCATCCCCTTTTCAGAGGTGTCGGCATCGGCATGGACGGCGTGGATCTTGGCACCGTTGCCCAAATGGAACCGCGCCACCGGATCATAGGGCAGTCCGCCACGGGATTTGGCGTTCAATAGGTAATAAGCAGCCAATGCTTTCATCTGTTCGGCATCCTTGCCCTCGCGGCTCATCCCTTCCTGCTCCAGCCAACGCATCAGGCCGGGGATGGGCGACAGGGTGACAAAGGTGCGCAATCCGGACAGTTCGGCAGAGAGATCGGCGGCCACCTGTTTGATCAGGGAGTTTCCGAATGAAATACTGGCCAACCCCGCCTGACAGTTGGAAATCGAATAGAACACCGCCGTGTCGGCCTCCTCCGGCGCAAGGGTCTCCCGATCCTCCGCCAGAAGCGCCTGCACCGAGCCGGGAATGCCTTGGGTCAGCGCCACTTCCACAAAGATCAGCGGCTCGTCGGGCATGGCCGGATGGAAAAACGCGAAACAGCGCCGGTCCGCAGGCTCCAGCCGCCCGCGCAGATCGGTCCAGCTGTCGATGGCATGCACTGCCTCATAGGCGATGATTTTTTCGAGGATATGCGCCGGACTTTCCCAGTTGATCGGGCGCAGCACAAGAAAGCCGCGGTTGAACCACGAGGCAAACAGGTGCCGGAAATCCAGATCAAGCGCCTGAAGCTCCGCCTCCTTCCCGCCAAGCCGCAACAGGTCCGCGCGCATCTTGACCAGCGCCCCTGTCGCACCGGGCACCTGATTGAGCCGCCGGATCAACTCCTGCCGCGCAGGCTCCACCGCCTCGGAGAACGCCCGATAACTCGCCTTGGAATGATCGCGCTCGTAGTCTTCCAAAGTGGTGCGCACAAGCTCCGGATCAATGTCCATCGTCGTCGCAATGTCATGGAAGAAGGCGAGTTTTTCCTGATCCTCCAACTCGGCAAACCGCGACAGGATTTCCCGCGCCAAGGCCAGACCGGAGGTCTCCCCCGCCGTACCGACAAGCGCCGTGGCCAGTTCGATCAGCGGACGGCCATCCAGTTTCAGTTTCGAAGACTCCCGCCGATAGCGTCGCTCGAACACCGTCGACAAAAGCTCTGCCAATATCGTCATATTGCTGCTCCCATAACCAAGTCGGGAAGCCATGTGGCGCACTTCGCCGTCACGCGGCAGAGCATAGATTTCATTTTATCCTCCCTAGAATCGACCCCGAGGCACCTCGGGATCGGCCTCAGCCTAGGCGCGTTATGTTTTTTCAGTCAATATTTTTGTATACAAGAGTTGTAATCTTGTTCCCACAAACACCTCGTGCTATTTCGGAAACTATGGACACACGGCGCTCGGATATCATCGCAGAAGAGTTGGAAGAGAGAATTTTCAACGGCACCTATCCCGATGGAGACAGGTTGGACGAGGTGCGTCTGGCCACGGAATTCGGCGTATCCCGAACACCCCTGCGCGAGGCGTTGCAGCGGCTTGCGCGGTCCGGTCTTGTGACGCTCGTGCCGCGACGCGGAGCTTTTGTCAGCCAGCCCGGCCCAGTCGAGCTTCTGGAAATGTTCGAGGTCATGGCCGAGTTGGAAGCTGTCTGTGGCCGTCTCGCGGCTATGCGCATCTCGGATCAGGCGCTGACGGAGTTGCAAGAGGCCAACATGAACTGTCAGGCTGCCGTCGATCGACAAGACATAGACAGCTATTACGCGGAAAACGAACGGTTTCACCACATCATCTACAAACAATCCGGCAACAGTTTCCTTGCCTCCGAAGCGCAGGCCCTACACCGGCGTCTCAAGCCGTTCCGGCGGCAACAGTTGAAGCTGCGCGGGCGAATGGCGCAATCCATGGCCGAACACAAAGCGATTGTTGACGCCCTTGAGCAAGGCAAGCCGGAGGAGGCCGTCACCGCGCTGCGAAACCATGTGGCCATTCAGGGCGAGAAATTCCACAGCCTGATGTCCAACCTGAAACGCCGCAGCGGCTGATCTGCCCCCCAAACCCACGACAGTGACAGCCCGCGCAGACCTCGCGTCGGACCGCCGCACCGGAATAGGGATTGCGGGCGAGAGAAATCCGTGATTGTCTCAATATTGATACAAGCCGACCCATAGCTCACCACGCAGGCCGGCTTTCAACGATCACATGGATTTCCAAGACCGCACCGTGGAACATACTGAAAGCACCTTCAAAGACATCGGCGCACGCCTGAAGGCATACCGGCTCGGGCGCAACCTCACGCCGGAGGAGCTGGCCGCACGACTCAATATCTCGCGAGCTGCGCTTTACCGCGCCGAAAAGGGCGGAATCGCCAAAATCGACATGCTCACCGCCATTGCAGACGAGCTTCAAATTTCCCTGCCCAGCCTTCTGGGAGTCGGCATCGAGTATGTCGACAACGCCCTGAGCTTCTTTGAGCGGATGCGCCAGATCGAAGACGATTGCGACCAGATCATCGGCCTATTCAGTCCGATCTCCTATCTGGTGACGACCGAGCGATACGATCAGGTGCTTCACGATGTGCTCCGTGAGTCCACGCAAGACGAGAACGGTGAAAATATCGCCGGAATTCTGTCTGTTATCAAAGCCAGAAAGCAGAAATTCAAACAGGCACGCCCTCTTCTCGCCTCAATCATCTCGGATGCGGACATCCGGAAATTTCTGCGCGAAGGGCTGCAAGGCTCGGCTGATCTCGACACCTGCACTCGGGATTTGCGCCGTCATATGGCACTGGAAGAGGTGCGCCACATCGTCGACATGCTGCGCAATCCCGACATTGGCGTGCAGATCGGCGTAGCGCGGGAGCCCATCCCCTCCACCTCCTTCCAGATCGTGCGCAAGGCCGGACGGTCCGTTTTGACCATCAGCCCCTTCCGTTTGGGGCACGATCCGAATATTCGTGTTGGCGTCGGTATGATCACCTCGGCGCCAGAAGCCCTCGAACTTCACGAAGGCATCGCTGAACGACTCTGGGCGACATCCCTCAAAGGTCGGGAGGCCGCCGAACATATCGAAAACCTCATCGCACGAGACGGTATCAAATCGCCGCAAGCGGGTGATTAAATAATGTGCAGACTTGCGCAACACCTAGGCGAAACCAAGATTCGTCTCATTTTTTAGACTTTTTGTATTGACCTCCCCGAGCTGATCGGGAGGGTAGGCTCATACAAAGAAACAACCGGGAGCGTTCCATGTCGCGAACCACACCTCTTCTCTCCTCCGTCCTGCTGGCCAGCCTTACGCTCGCCGCCCCTGCGCTTGCGCAAGAATATGTGGCCAAGATCGGCCACCTCGAAAGCACGCAGCAAAGCCGTCACATCCACCTCGAAAAAGTCGCAGAGCTTGTTGCCGAACGCACGGACGGCGATGTGGAATTCCAGATTTTCCCCCAAGGCCAGCTTGGCAACCAGCGCCAGATGAACGAAGGCGTGCAACTCGGCACGCTTGAGGCCACAGTCGCCCCTGCCGCTTTCCTTGGCGGTTTCAACCCGCTGGTGTCCATTCTCGACATTCCCTACCTGATCCCCGAAGACGCCGATGCCGCCGCAGAACTGCGCGACGGGCCGTTCGGTCAGGCGCTGCTCGACAGTTTCTCCGACAAGGGCATGGTCGCCATCGACCTGTGGCCCAACGGCAAGAAACAGTTCACCTCCAACGAGCCGCTCGACTCGCTTGAGGACTTTGCCGGTCAGAAATTCCGCGTCATGGACAGCTCGATCTTGATCGAACAGTTCAACGCTCTGGGAGCCTCGGCCATCGCCCTGCCCTTTGGCGAGCTTTACACCTCCTTGCAAACCGGCGTTGTCGACGGCGAGGAAAACCCGCTCGACACCATCAAGGCGATGAAATTCTACGAGGTGCAGAACTATCTCGTGGTGTCCGATCACGGCGCGATGGAGGATGTGATCCTCTTCAACCCGATGTTCTGGGACAGCCTGCCGGGCGAATACCAGACAGTGATCAAAGACGCTTTTGCCGAAGTCATCCCCGAGCTGACCGCGCATAAAGCCGCCGCTGTCGAAGCTGCGCTCGAAACCGTCAAAGAGTCCGGCACCAATGTGCGCATCGCGGACGAAGAAGAACGCGCCAAGTTCCGTGACGTGATGTTCGCACCGGCCTCCGCCGCCTATGTTGCCAAAACCGGCGACGCGGGTCAGGCGCTTCTGGACACATACACAGCCGCTTATGACGCTTTGAAATAAGCTGGCCTCACACTGTTCCGGCGGGCTGTTCGACAATGGCCCGCCTTTCCTATTCCGAAGGATGTCCCATGAAAGCCCTCCATGTTCTCAGGACCGTTGAGCGCAGCCTCCTCGTTACGCTCTTTCTGACGATGGTTCTGCTCTACACCGGCTCTGTGATCACCCGCGAGATCGGCGGTTCTTTTGCCAGCCGCTTTGCCTGGATCGAAGAAGCCGTGCGGATGATGAACCTGTTTCTGGTGTTTCTTGCGCTTGGACTGGCGCTGGAGCGTGGCAAACATGTGGGCATCACAAACCTGCGCGAACGCCTGCCTGCACCGGTGCTGCGCGCGCTGTTGAAAACGGTTGATGCCATCGGGGTCTGTTTTAGCCTCTATGTGGCATGGCTCGCGCTCGATCTGGTGCAATTCGTCCTCAAAAGCGGCCAGCGCTCCCCGACCTTGGGCGTCCAGATGGGCTATATCTATCTCGCGCCCGTCATCGGCTTTCTTCTGCTCGCCCTGCGTTATGGCTTGAGTTTTTTCAACATCATTGACCGCTTTCAAACCGAGGAGTCCGCAGAATGATTTTTGCACTCATTCTTTGTCTCGCCGTGCTGCTTCTTGTGGCGGGTTTCGAGATGCTGCTTGTCCTCGGCGTTCCGGCGCTGGCCTATAAGGAAATGTTCTACGAACGGTTGCCCGATGCAGCGGTCGTCCAGAAGATCGTCGGCGGCATTGACCACTCGACCCTTCTGGCCATCCCGTTCTTCATCTTTGCCGCAAACCTCATGGGCTCCGGCCAGATCGCGCGCCAGTTGATCAATGTCGTCAAGGCTCTTGTCGGCCATACACGCGGCGGCATGGGGCATGTGGTGGTCGGCGGCAGCATGGCTTTCGGCTCGGTCTCCGGCTCGGCCCCGGCAACGGTCGCGGCGATGGGGCGGATGGTCTATCCGGAACTGCGCAAAGTCGGCTATTCCGAGAAATTCAGCCTCGGCCTTCTGGTCTCTTCGGCGGAAACCGCCCTACTCATCCCGCCTTCGATCACCTTGATCGTCTATGGCTGGATCACAGGCACCTCGATTGCGAAACTCTTTGCCGGCGGTCTCGGGATCGGTGTCGTTCTGGGCATTGCTTTCTCTGTCTATGTGGTGCTGCAAGCCATCCGCGACGGCGTCAAACCCATGCCGCGTATGCCTTGGTCCGAACGGTTCAAAACCATCTGGGACGCAAAATGGGCGCTCGGGATGCCGGTCATCATTCTCGGCGGCATCTATTCCGGCATCATCACCCCCACAGAAGCCGCCGCCGTCAGCGTGGTCTATGCCATTCTGGTCGAAATGTTCGTGTTCCGTGCGCTTGATCTCAAAGGTCTGGCCAAGATTACAGAAGACAGCGCGATCAACACCTCGATCATCTTTGTCCTGCTGGCCATCGGCGGATTGATCTCCTTTTTCGTCACGCTGGCACAGGTGCCCGCAGGGATCATTTCCTTTCTCGACGCCGCAGACGCAGGTATGATCACCTTCCTCATAGCAGTGAACATCTGTTTCTTTATCGCAGGCATGTTCATTGATCCGAACTCGACGCTCCTGATCCTTGTCCCGCCGCTCTATCCGGTGGCGATGAGCTTTGGCATCGATCCGGTGCATTTCGGGATGTTGGTCACACTGAACGTCTGTCTGGGGATGATCACCCCGCCCTTCGGACTTGATATCTTTGTGGCCTCCTCGACCCTGAACAAACCTGTCACCAAAATCATCGCGGGTGTCTGGCCCTTTGTGATCGTCAACCTGATCGTCCTGTTGCTCGTCACATACGTGCCTGAAATCTCGCTCTTTGTCCCCAAGCTCATCTACGGCTGAAAGGCAGTTCCATGACCTTCACCCCAACTGTTCTCCCTGTCCCTGCGCCGCAGGGGCTGTCTCTACGCTGTTTCGAAGCCCGTTGTCGCGTGATCTCCAACACGCCAGTGAACGGGGAATACCGTTTGCTGGTTCTGGATGCCCCCGCCGAGGTGCTTGACTGCCAGCCGGGCCAGTTCTTCCAGCTTTTATGCCCCCAGCCCGAAGGCGAGACGCCCTTTCTGCGCCGCCCGATGAGCATCTACGGATTTGATGCGGCACAGGGCCGGTTGGAATTTCTCTACAAGGTCACAGGCGCCGGAACACGGGGGCTGGCCACGCTGCGCCCTGACGATGCGTTCAATGTGCTTGGGCCTTTGGGTCAGGGGTTTTCCATGCAGGACGACTGGCAGCACCTGATGCTGGTGGCCCGTGGCGTAGGACTTGCCACTCTGGCCCCTCTGGCGCGGATGGCGCAAGAGAAAGGGCGCAAGCTCACCGCAATCTGCTCTGCGCGGCGGCCCGAACTGGCCATGTCCGTCGATCTGTTCGAAAGCTACGGCGCGGAGGTGATCGTGGTCCATGACCAGAACGCAAGCTCCACGCCCGAAGCCCTGCGCCCGCTGATCGAGGCCCGCATTGCCGCAGGCCAAGTCGATGCCTTCTACACCTGCGGCTCCGCGCGGCTGTTGCGGCTTTTGCAAGACCTCGGCGCCAAACACGGTATTCCCGGCGAGATTGCTATGGAGCAGCAAATGGCCTGCGGTCTTGGCATGTGTCAGGCCTGTGTGCGCCAGTTCCGCGTTGGCGACCGGCTCATCCAGCGCCGCGTCTGCCGCGAAGGCCCTGTTTTTCCCATTGAGGAGGCGATTGTCTGATGCGAGATTTCATAACCGGCAGCACAGCGGATTTGAGCGTGTCTCTGGGCGACCTGCGCCTCAAGAACCCGATCATGCCCGCCTCAGGCACTTTTTCCGAAGACCTCAGCGATGTATTCGATCTCGATGTTCTGGGCGCGCATGTGCTCAAAACCATCATGCACGACACCCGCGCCGGCAATCCGACGCCACGGGTCTGCGACATGCAATCGGGCATGCTGAACGCCATCGGCATCCCGTCCAAAGGATTTGCCTATTTCCGCGACGAGATGCTGCCCTATTGGTCCGCTTACCGTGCGCCTTTGGTCGTCTCGATCTCGGCCCATTCCCTTGACGATTTCGCGCGGCTCTGTGCCGAGGTCTCCCTACCCGGCGTGGCGGCGATCGAGGCCAATATCTCGTGCCCCAATATCGAAGCGGACGGCAAGGCCTTTGCCATGCGCCCCGACACGACAGAGCAAGTGATGACGCGGCTGCGCGCCGAGACCGACCTGCCGCTCTGGGCAAAGCTCACACCCAACACCGGCGAACCTGTGGATGTGGCCCGCGCGGCTCAGGCGGCAGGGGCCGATGCGCTGGTCGTGGCCAATACCGTGCTGGGCATGTCCATCGACATCACAACCCGCACCCCGCGACTGGGCAATGTGATGGGCGGCATGTCCGGTCCGGCGATCAAACCCATCGCCCTGCGGATGACCTATCAATGCGCACAGGCCTGCGACATTCCGGTGATCGGCTGCGGCGGCATTTCCACCCTTGAGGATGTGCTCGAATTCCTGATCGCAGGGGCCCGCGCGGTCCAGGTCGGCACCGCCACGTTCCAATCCCCGACCACGATGGCCCGCCTTGTGAGCGAACTGGGCGCATGGATGGACACAAACAACATCCGCTCGGTTGATGAGATCATCGGCACGGTTCAGGCACCGGAGGCAGGCGTATTCGAATGAAACACCATCGCAGCGACACTCTGGCCGAACTGGCCGCAGATATGTTCGACGACATCCGTGCCCTGTCCCGCGACTGCGCGGGGGTGAGCCGTCCGGCCTTTTCCGAAAAGGAAAGCGAAACACTGGCCTATCTATCTAAGCGTGCCGAGGCCGAAGGGCTTTGTGTGACCGAAGACGCGGGCCGCAATCTGGTCTTTTGCCTGCCCGAACACGCAGATGCCCCGCATTTCACCGTGATCGGCAGCCATGTGGACAGCGTGCCGATGGGCGGCAATTATGACGGTCTGGCGGGCGTGCTTGCCGGTTTGATCGTCCTCATCGCAGCAAAACGCGGCCAACGCGCCCTGCCCCGCGCGGTCAAGGTTCTGGCCATGCGCGGCGAGGAAAGCGCGTGGTTCGGGGCCTGCTACCTCGGCTCCAAGATGCTCACAGGTAGCCTGCCGGAGACGGAATACAACGCTGTTCACAAAGGCGACGGGAAACCGCTCTGGGCACATCTCGAAGCCCTCGACATCGACACCGCCCCGATCAAGGCCCGCCAGCCGATCTGTGACCTGCGCCAGATCGACGCCTATATCGAACTGCATATCGAACAAGGTCCGCTTCTGGTCGAGCGCAACATTCCCGCCGCTGTGGTCACAGGTATTCGCGGCAATTTCCGCTATCGGGAGGTTCACTGTATCGGTCAGGCGGGGCACTCGGGCGCCGTGCCTCGGGCCTATCGCCATGATCCGGTTCTCGCCTTTGCCGAGTTGATGCACCGGCTGGACACCACATGGCAGCACCTGTTGAACACGGGACAGGATCTCGTGCTCACCTCCGGTATCGTCGCCACTGACGCGACACGCCACGCGATCTCGCGCATTCCCGATGAAATCGCCTTTTCCCTCGACATCCGCTCGCAAGACGCCGAGACCCTTGAGCGGATGCGGGACTATCTGGCCTCGGAAATGGCCGACATTGCCCGCGCCCGCGGCGTGCGTTTCGATCTGGGAACACAGAGCGCAGTGGACCCTGCCCTCATGGACCCGGATCTGGTCGCAGATCTGGAAGAGGCCATGGCACAGGTCACGGGCGAGGCCTTCTCAATGGCCTCAGGTGGCGGTCATGACGCCGCTGTGTTCGCGCAGGCCGGCGTGCCCTCCGGCATGGTTTTCGTGCGCAACCGCAACGGATCGCACAATCCGGACGAAGCTATGGAGATCGCGGATTTCATGGTGGGAGTCGACATCCTTTCGACCTATATGGAGGCCAGCACATGAAGGAGCCTCTGATGATGCCGCTCAGCCCCGAAACCCGCGCCGATTTCGCCCGCCGCACAGCGCTTGCGCTTCTCGACATTCACGCGGTGGAAGTGGCCAAGGAACGGCCCTTTATCCTGTCGTCCGGCGTGGCAAGTCCGGTCTATATCAACGTGCGCAAGGTTATTTCCTTTCCCGCCGTGCGCGAAAAGCTCATGGGCTTTGCCTCGGAGGTGATCGACGCGGAGATCGGCCGCGACAGGATTGATGCCATTGCCGGTGCGGAAACGGCGGGAATTCCCTTTGCGGCATGGATTGCCGCCACCACCGGCCTGCCGCTGCAATATGTCCGCAAACGCGCGCAGGGGTTCGGGCCGGAGGCGCATATCGAAGGCGTCTGGGAACAGGGCCAGCGGGTTTTACTGGTCGAAGACCTGACCACCGATGGGGCCTCCAAAATCCGCTTTTGCGAAGCCCTGAGAGCCGCAGGACTACAGGTCAGCGATGTGTTCATGCTGTTCCAATATGACATCTTCCCCGAAACCCGCGCCGCCATGACGCGCTCCGGCATCCGGCTTCATGCGCTGGCGACATGGAAAGACATTCTCGACATCGCCCACACCCACGACCGTTTCACCGCCGAAGGCCGCGCCATTATCTCGGAGTTTCTACAAGATCCTCTGGCATGGTCAGCCGCACATGGTGGTGCCCGCAGCCTCGAATTTTAACTCAAAGGAGACAGTTATGTTCACCTTCCTTCTTGATCTCGTTAACGAAAAAGGCCGTGGCATCCACGCCTATTCCGCCGCCGCAAAAGCCGCCTATGCCAAAGCGCTGAGCGAACCCGACCATGCCGCCGCCTTCTATTTCCTCGCCACCAGCGCGGAGAATTTCGTCGACCTGCACGACCGCCAGCCGCTTTCGAGCGAAGAGCTTGAGCAGAATTACAAAGTGTTTGAATCCGGCATCAACGCGCTTGAAAAAGTGGCCTCCGACAGTTGCGAAAACCGCCTCGCCGCGCTCAACGCCATTGTCAAAACGCGCATCGACGCCAGCGCATAAGCCGGACGCCTTTCGCAATCAACTTGGCTCACAGGTTGATTGCGGCAGGCTCGCACCCTTTTGCGCCCTACCCACAGGCCGCAACCGCCAGACGGCACGTTATTCGGGGGCAACCTGCCCCAGAAATGACCCCGTGACCTGATAGTGGTGCAGCAACCGCTCGACGGCCAGATCGGCATCGCGGTCCACGGCGGCTTCCATGATCTCCCGATGCTCCCGCGCCACGTCGCGTTTGCCATAGTTTTGCGACCGCCCCGCCAGATAGCGATAGCGCACGTTCAGATCATAGAGCTGGGCGCAATAGCGCAAGAGGATCGGGGAATTGCAATTCTCCAACAGCGCGAAGTGAAAGGCGCGGTGCTGGTCCTCGTAGCTCGAAATATCCTTGGGATCGATCCGCACCATCCGGTGATGCGCGAGCACGAGATTGTCCTCCCATTGCGCGTCGGCATTCTCGATGCTCTGGCGCAGCGCCATTTCTTCCAGCGCACATCGCAGCCTGAGAATTTCCTCGAAATCCTTGGGGTCGGCTGAGGCGGCCCGAAAGCCGCGCTGGTCAAGTCGCTCGACCAACTGGTCGGACACCAACAGGCTGAGCGCCTCGCGTATCGGTGAGGCACCGGTTTGCAACTTGTCCTTCAGGCTCTCGATTTTCAGCTTTTCACCCGGCCGCAACTCTCCGGTCAGGATCATG
Organism: Celeribacter halophilus; assembly: GCF_900114135.1. Taxonomy (GTDB): domain Bacteria; phylum Pseudomonadota; class Alphaproteobacteria; order Rhodobacterales; family Rhodobacteraceae; genus Celeribacter; species Celeribacter halophilus. The sequence continues at coordinate 190,422 of NZ_FORY01000003.1, read as the reverse complement.
TCACGGATCGCGCCATAGGCGAGCTGGGTCGCCGAGGCGACAGGGGTCGGGCTGCTCTCTGTCGCAGAAGGACCATTCAGGGATTTCATAGTGCTCAACAACTCTCCAATAAACCGGTGAACGGTATAACGCCGCGGCAGAGAAACCGCCACAGCCTTTGATCACACACCCCTGTCATTCCGGGCGGCGGGGAATACCGACACGTTCGGCCCCCTGCGCATCGCGACGCGTCACCCCGTCGTTGAGCACGAACATGATGATACAGGTTTCCGTGCCGCGATTGGACCATGCATGGTTGGTGCCGCGCTGGATGACGACATCGCCTGCCTTGAGATGCACATCGTCTTTTTCGTCATCCATAAGCATCCAGATTTCTCCGGTGATCACCATCGCATAATCGACACTGTCGGTGCGATGCATAAAGGGATGGCGCGCCCCTTCGACGATATTAGCCGCCGCGCCCATTTCGGCAAAGGCCGAAGCCCCGTCCAACGTCTTGATCACCTCCGGATCTTCGGGCTGGAACTCGACGCAGCGAAAGACGCTGCCATTGGCAGGCGGATGCAGGATGAAATCACCTGTGCAGGTCTCTGTTGGCCCGTCATATTCGGCAGGTGTGCCGTCAGATAGCCAGAAATTCGTCAGCCGCACGCCGGGCCGGTTCGGGCGCTCCAGAAACTGATCGGCAATCTGGTCGCTCTCGATAACCGCTTTGCCGTTTTCGTCATGTCCGGTGACAACACGTCGGAACTCTCTCATGGAATGTCCTTTCTGATTAGTAAGCGTTTTTGCGCAAGCGCAGATGCGAGAAGATCCACAGCATCGCCATCACGGCGATCCCCGCTGCGGCACTGATCATGTCCTGAAACAGGAGCAACACGCCCGCGAGCGCTGCCGCCACCCGCGCCAGCACAGGCAGCCGGTCATGGAGGACACCGATCACCGCGATGGCAATGGCTGCAACCCCCAGAAACCCGGTGATTACCGCCGCGATGTTGGCCACCCAGCCGCCCTGAAGCAACAGGCCCGGCCCGAAGCAGAAGGCAAAGGGCAGCAGGAAACTCGGTGCGGCATAGGCGGCGGCAGTCCAGCCGGATTTGTTGATATCCGCTTTTGCAATTCCCCCCGCCACATAGGCCGCCAAGGCCACAGGTGGCGTGATGGTGGAGATGCAGCCGAAGTAGAAGACAAAGAAATGCGCTGTCAGAACCGGCACGCCCATTTTCACCAAGGCCGGTGCCACCACCGTGGCAAGGATCAGATAGGCCGCCGTGGTCGGCAGGCCCATGCCCAAGATGATGGACACCACCATCGTCAGCACCAGAGCGATCATCAGACTCCCGCCCGAGCCCATATCGATCAGCACGGCAATCTTGGAACCCAGCCCCGTCATCCCCAGCACACCGGCGATGATCCCAGCGGCGGCACAGGCGGCGGAAATCGTCACGACACCATTGGCCCCGTCCACAATCGACCCACAAATCTGGCGGAGCAGATCGCGCTCGATCCTGCGTTTCCACAGACACACAGAGACAATCATGGCCCCCATCGCCCAGAGTGAGGCCTTGAACGGGGAATAGCCGATTAGCATCAGCCCGACGAGCAATCCGAAGGTGATGATGAACGGCATCCCGTCAAACAGCACCCGTCCGGTCGAGCGCGGATCGCTGCTCGGCTCCGTTTGCGGCTCGATCCCGCTGCGCTGTGCGCGCAGGTGGACAACGATGAAAGCCGTCGCAAAGAACAAGAGCGCGGGCAAAAGACCCGTGGCCATGATTTCTGTGTAGGAGACCCCCACAACCTCCGCCATGATAAAGGCCGCGGCCCCCATCACCGGCGGCATGATCTGCCCGCCCGTGGAGGCCACAGCTTCGACCGCAGCGGCCTGATGCGGCGCGTAGCCTTCGCGCTTCATCAGCGGAATGGTCAACGTGCCGGTCACAGCCACATTGCCCGCTGCAGAGCCGGAAACCATACCGATCAGAGCCGAAAACAGCACCGCCGACTTGGCAGAGGCCGCACGCATCCCGCGCGTCAGGCGAAAGGAAATTTCAAAAAAGAACTCCCCTGCTCCCAGCCGCGACAACAAGGCGCCGAAAATCGTGAACACGATGATATAGGTCGCCGCAACACCGACAGGAATGCCGTAAATCCCCTGTGTATCTGTGGTGAGAAAGGCCACAACCCGCTCAAACCCGTAGCCGCGGCTTTCCAGAATACCGGGCAGATAGGGGCTGACAAAAGGATAAAGGAAAAACAGCAGCGTGATCCCCGCAAGGATCAGCCCGACGCCACGCCGAGCCGCCTCGAACACCAGAGCCACAATGACAATACCCGCCAGATAGTCGGTGTCATTGGTCATCCCGCCGCTGAAGGCAATGGCTTTCCAGCGCGACAGGAGCCAGATACTGGCCACAACTCCGGCTGCAATCAGCACAAGGTCGATCCCCCGCGCGAACCGGTTTGCCGCCAGAGACGGCGTAATCGGTTTGCGTGCGAAAACCAGCACAAAGGCCAGCATCAAATGGGTGAGGCGCATTTCCATCGTCGAGACGGAAATCACCCCCGACACCACAAGCAAATGATAGGCCCCGAACAGAAATGCGACGACGGTAAGGACCTTTTCGGATTGGAAAAGACGGTGCGACTTGAGCATCAGTGGTCTCCGGATGAAAGGATAGAGAAACCTGTGCGCTGTGCGGCCCCTGCCCTGCGAAAACCGCAGGACCGGAGCCGGAGAGCATAGGTTTATTGCGCGAAATACGCCGCAGCACCCTCGTGCAGATCGATGGCGAGGCTTGCGGCCCGCGCCTTATCAATCTGCGCCGCATTGGCGTTTTCTGCGGCAAATTCGTCCAGATGGTCGTAGATCGCCGACGCAATCCGTTCGGCCACATCCGCCGACATGTCAGAGCGCACCACCAGCATATTGGTCACACCCAGCACCGTGGCCTCTTCCGGCATGTCATAGACATCCGTAGGGATCTGGAAGGTGCTATAGGCCGGATTTTGCTCAAGGATCGTTGCCAGTTTATCCGGATCCATCGTGATCATCCGCAAATCTGTCGAGGCACCGGCCTGCATCACCGCCGCAGCCGGATAGCCGGACAGGGCCAGCGCCGCATCCACATTGCCATCAGACAGCTGGCTGAACCCGTCGCCATAGCTCAGAAAGCTCGGCGTAATATCATCCAGCGTCATGTCATAGACCGGCATGATATTGTTGAGAAATCCCAAGGTGCCGCCACCGGCCGGACCAACCGCGATCCGTTTGCCGCGCAGGTCTGCAAAGCTCTTGATATCGGAATTTGCGGGCACCACCATGTGCAACACGCTCGGATGCAGTGGGCCGAGGGCCTTCAACTCCATCGGATCGTCTTTGTATGGCCCCGTGCCATTGACCGCATCAGCGGCGAGATTGGCACTGGTGATCCCGAGTTCGACCTCCCCCGCTGCAACAAGGCGCGGGTTTTGCACTGACCCTTGTGTCACAATCGGAACCATGCTCAGATCATCACCGGCATATTTGTTAACCAGATTGGAAATGCTCTGCCCCACGGGGAAGAAAGCCCCGCCGACACTGGCCGTTCCAATCCGGTATTCCTCTGCATTGGCCGCGACACTCACCGAGCTGACCACCGCTGCCAAGCAAACAGTTTTCAAAAGATTACGCATTGTAGTTCCTCCCTACCAAAAGATTAACAACGACATTTATTTATCACAACAAAAAATATCGATTTTATTTCTTTTTCCCCGTCACAAACAAGTGAATTAATACCGCCGTCAGTCTGGCCAGATTTTACCAACCCCAAAAGCCCGACGCGCATTGCATCGGGCCTTGATTTTCACGAATGCCCTACTGGGTCCGAAGACCTGCTGATCGGAGAGTATGCAGAAAGTGCCTTAGTGCTTGTCGGAAAGCGATGCTGCGCGCCAATCGGGCGATTCTTCTGCAGGATCAGATGTCAGACCCGCCGCGCGGATGGCATGGATGGCGCAATATTCATCGCGATCCGACGCATCACCGCTCACCCCTACGGCTCCGATCACCATACCCGCGTCATCTTCGATAAGAACTCCGCCGGGCACCGGAATAAACCGACCTTCTGCGGCCGCCGAAATTGCGGTCTGAAAGGTCGGACGCGCCGACAGGTAGTCGCGGATCGTGCGGCTGGAAAATCCCATACCAAGCGCGCCATAGGCCTTGCCAAGAGCAATATCGAACCGCAGCAAACCGCAGCCATCCGACATTTTCATACAAACCATCCGCCCGCCACTGTCCAGAACGACAACGGTCAGAGGCTTCATCTGCTCGCGCCTACCGATGTCGAGCACTGCATCGACAATGGTTTCAGCCGTAGAGAGGGTCAAAGACGAGGCGAGTTTCATAGCGATTGCCTTTCCAGTTAATTCATCATGTCAGGAAGCCATGTGACGATCTCGGGGAAGATCAGCAGCACGATAATGGTGATGACATCGGCCACAAAGAACCATGTCACACCGCGAAATACATCCGGTAGAGATATATCCGGCCTGACCGCCGCCACCACGAAACAGTTCAATCCGATCGGTGGGGTCACAAGGCAGATTTCCGCCATTTTCACCACGATGATCCCGAACCAGATCGAGTCAAATCCCAATGCAATCACCGCCGGATAGACCACCGGCAAGGTGAGCAGGAGCATCCCGATTGCATCCATGAACATGCCCAGCACCGCATAGGCCAGAAGAATGCAGACAATGATCACCATAGGCGGCGCATCAATGGAGACCACAAGCTGGGTGAAGGCTTCCGCAAGGCCGGAAAAGCCCAGAAACCGCACAAAGATGGTCACGCCCCAAATCAGCGAAAAGATCATCACGGTGAGCTTGGCCGTCTCCATCAGACTGTCCACAATCGGCTTGATCCCCGTCCCGCGCAGCAAAGCCACGGCAAAGATGATCCCCGCGCCCAGAGAGCCTGCCTCGGTCGGTGTGGCCCAGCCTTGATAGATCGCCGAGACGATGATGAAGACCACGGCCATAATCGGCAAAAGCGGCGGAAGTGCTGCGATACGCTCTCCCCAACCGGGGCGCTCCTCGACTGGGACGGAGGGGGCCTGTTCCGGCTTGAGCATGGCCCAGATGATGATGATCCCGGCATAGACAAGCGCGGAGACCAGACCGGGCAGAAACCCTGCCAGCAAAAGTCGCCCGACGGATTCTTCGACAATGATCGCATAGATGACCAGAATGGCCGACGGCGGGATCAGCGTGGCCAACGTGCCCCCAGCCGCAACCACGCCCGCTGCCAGTCGTTTGCTATAGCCATGCTCCAGCATCTCGGGAATGGCCGTGCGTGCAAAGACCGCCGATGTGGCCGTAGACGCGCCGGAGACGGCGGCGAAACCTGCCGTGGCGAAAACGGTGGCCACGGCCAAGCCACCCGGCAACCAGCCAAGCCATTTGCGCGCGGCGGAAAACAGTTGCGATGTCATGCCTGCGTGAAAGGCGACAAAGCCGATAAAGATAAACATCGGCAGGACCGAGAGCGCATAGGTAGACGATTTGGCGTGAGGCACGATCCCGATCACACCGGCAGCCGGTCCCCAGCCGATCAGTTCGACCAGCCCCAAAAGCCCGACGAGTGCGGCGGCGAACACCACGCGCACGCCCAGAGCCACGAGGAAAATCAGCAGGGCGACACCGATAAGCCCAACGGCCAACGGGTGTTGAAATCCAAGTCCGATCAACATGCTATGTTTCCTCCGTGCCGGGTAAAACGGCCTCTTCCCGCGCGACATCTGCGGCATGTTTCATGACGCACACCCCTTCCGGAGCGCGGGTCGGATCGACAAAGAGACGAATGGAACCTGCCAACTGGATGGAAAGCCGCAGAAACCAGAGAGCAAAGGCCACGGGCACCAGAAGTTTCGAAGGCCAGACAGGAAACTCCGCATCCATCGTGGTATCGCCAAGCTGATAGGAGCGCCAGAAATGCTCCCCGCTATACCAGATCAGCACAGCGATAATGGCCATACCCAGAAGCGCCCCGATAATCTCGGCGCCCCATAAGGCCCGCCCGCGCAGCGTGCCCAACAAAAGCTCCATCCGGATATGCGCCCCCATCCTCTGGGTGTAAGCCGCTCCGAGAAAGGCCATCCCCGCCATGGACAGTTCAACAAGGTCCACATAGCCGGTCAAAGGCGTGTCAAAAATCGTGCGCAATACAATCTGCGCAATGCCGAGACACATCAGCGCAAAAACGAAAAGCGCGGCAATCATGTTTGTTGCGTCCTCGACCGGGGACAACAACCGGTCGGCACGGGCAACAATGCCACGGGCGGGCATATCTTGGGTCATGGCTCAATTCCCTTTGGGAGGCGACGGCACCCTTGCGAGCGCCGCCTGCCGGAAAGCATGGACGGATTACGGGTTGGTGGCTTCTTCGGCATAGCCGAGGAATGCATCCAGAACGCCTTGCGCATCAAACCCGGGATTGTCCGCGACCCATTTGTCCCAGACCGGCTTGCCTGCGATCTCGCGGAAGGCCTCCAGCGCCGCCTCGTCATATCGGACTTCGGTCAGGGTCTGCTGGAACATCGCGATGTTTTTTTCATCCTGCGCGGCATAGGCTTCCTGTTGCTTGTCCAGCACCAGAGAGCGATTGTCCCAGATCAGCACCTTGTATTGATCCGGCAGCGCCTCGAAAGCGGTCTTGTTGAGCACCCAGCCACATTCCGCGCTTCCCGGTGACATGTTCGAGGTATACCAATCCGCCTCTTCGTTGATTTTGAAGGCAACATGCGCATAGGTGTAAGGGAAGGCCGCGACATCAACCGTGCCGTTCTGGAACGCCGTGAGGGTTTCACCCGCCGAAAGGGTTTGCTTCGTCGCGCCCAGAAGTTCCATCGCATCGCCCAGACCACCGCCCGCACGGACCTGTAGCCCCTTCCAGTCCTCCAGACTGCGCGGCGGCTCGCCTTTGCCCATCATCTCGAATTGCGGCAACAGACCGGAGACATAGGGGATCGCATTCCACTTCTCCATGTCGGCCACAATGGCGGGATGCTCGAACATGCGCTCGCGGATATAGCGGTCGGCCTGCGGATTGGCGACGGGCAGGAACGGCAGGGAAAACACCATCCATGCCGGATTTTTTCCGGGGTGGTAGAAATTGCAAATCCCTGCGCCCTCAAAGGCATTGAGCTTCAGCCCGTCCAGATTTTCCCGCGCAGGTCCAAGCTGTTCGGCGTAGAAAATACGGATCTGGAACTTGCCATCCGTCTCTTCGGCCACTTTCTCCGCCAGCGCCTCCATCCCCGACGTCAAGGCGCGGGGATTTCCATACATCGAGATTTTCCAGAATACCGACGGCCCGTCCACATTCGCCGCCATTGCCGGTGCCGTAGTCGTGCCAAGGGTCAGAGCAGCCAGTGCTGCCGTGAGTGCTGATGATGTTTTCGTCATGATTTTCCTCCCAGAAAGACATGGAACGCACCGTCAGGGACAGCGCGTTTTGCATGGAGCCACACCCGAACCTCCTCCGGATGCGGTCGCGTTTTCAAAGCGTCTCCTCTTACGCTTTTTGTTTTTGCCCCCTCGCAACTGTCATCGCGCAAAGAGGAAAGGTCTTACCCTGCTGCGGGCAAATCCGCCTCATCGACAATCGGGCTGGCACAGATGCCGATATTTTCGATCTCGATCTCGACCACCTCTCCCGGACGCAGCCAGCGCGGGTCCGGTTTCTTCGCATGACCCACCCCCGGCGGCGTGCCCAAGGCGATCAGGTCTCCTGCCTCAAGCGTGGTAAATTCGGACATAATGGCCACGGTCTGCGCCACGCCCCAGATCATGTTGGACGTGTTGGACCGTTGCAAAATCTCGGTTCCGACACGGCTCTCGATCTTGAGACCCTTCGCCCCTTCGGGCAGGTCTTCGGGCGTGACCACATAGGGACCGATGGCACCGGTCTGGTCGAAATTCTTGCCCGGCGTCCATTGATGCGTCTTGCGCTGGTATTCGCGCACGGACCCGTCATTGAACACCGTATAGCCAAAGACGTGATCCAGAGCATCGGCTTCGCTGATATGTCGCCCGCCCTTGCCGATCACGATCATCAGTTCCGCTTCGTAATCCAGTGTTTCCGAACAGCCCGGACGCACCAAAGGAGCCCCCGCTGCCATGACAGACTGGCGCGTGCGCATGAACATCGCCGGATAATCGGGGATGTCATAGCCACCTTCCTTGATGTGCTCGATATAGTTCAGCCCAAGACACAGTATCTTGTCAGGGCGCTCGACCGGAAGTTCCGGCGTAATGTCGTCCACAGGAACCGTCGCATCCCCTGCCGGCAATTTTCGCGCTGCGTCACACAGGGCGTCACTCGCAATCAAACCCGACAAATCACTGCCGACGCCATCCAGCGCCTCGGTCAGGTTCAGCGCCTGTTCCCCGTCCACGCGATAGACCGATGTTGTGCCGTTCACTGTCCCAACCAAAAGTTTCATGCGTGTTCCTCTCTTAATTTTCTCCACTTTTGGCGATATATTTTATTATTGTCAATAAATATCGATATTTTATAAAAGAGGTGCAAAACATCGTATCGGGGCACAGAGGCCCGAATAGTTCACATTCTCAATAAATTGAGGAATGCGACGCAACGCATTGAAATAAAATGACTTCCGCAAATATTTGCGACACAGGATTTAAAAACTCTATGCGTCCCGCCGCAGCAAATAGGTGTCCATGATCCAACCATGGCGGGCGCGAGCGTGTGCGCGGCGCTCCACGATGCGCGGTCCGGCCTCGGCCAAAGCGCCACTGTCCAGCGCCTGATCCGCCATGCCCAGAAAAGCCCCCCACCAGATATGCAAACCTGTCGGATCAAGGCTCTGGAAACTGCACGCCCCGTCCAGCATCACGATCACAGTTTCCGCCCCCTCGGGCCAGCCGTGATCGCGCAGCCTGCGCCCTGTGGTCACCGTCACTGCACCGTTCACCGTGTTGAACGGGATCGCATGGGCGGCGGTAAGCGCCTGAAGCGCGGTGATCCCCGGCACGACGCGCAGCTTTGGCGCGGGATCAAGACGAGCGGCAATCCGCAAGGTGCTGTCATAGAGGCCCGGATCACCCCAGACCAGAAGCGCGACGGGGCCCTCTGGCACCGTCTCAAGCGCCACCTGCCAGCGTCGGGCGATCTCGTCGTGCCAAAGCGCCACGCGGGTCTGATACGGCAGGCTGTCATCCCGTTCGGGCATATCGACATAGACCACCCGCGCCTGCGTCTTTGAGGCCGCGAGAATATCAAGGCGCAGATGGGCCAGATCTTCCTTGCCCGCCCCCTTGCGAGGGATCAGCACCGTGGCCGCATCCCGAAGTGCCTTTTGTCCCTCAAGGGTCACATGGTCGGGATTGCCCGTCCCGATACCGATCAACCAAAGCTCGGTCATGCGCTGTCCTCCTCCGCTGCGATCAGGTGAAAGAACGTGCCCGTGACCGCACCGCGTTTCGATCCGGTCTCCGGCACGGGAGCGCCATCCGCATCAAACACCTCGGCCAGAGGGGCGTCGGGCTGGCTCAGGATGGTCGAATAGTGGAACTCATGACCGCGCAGAGCCTGTCCCGCCGCCTGTCCCGGCATCGAGGCACTCAGCACCGCCCGCCGGTAGCCCAAATGGAATTTGCGTTTCTCGTAGCTTGTGACCAAGCCCAACAGCCCCACCATCTGGTGCCGCACGCCGCTCTTGTCGATCAGCGCCTCCCCCAGCGCCATGTAGCCGCCGCATTCCCCATGCACCGGCCCGCGCTCGGCATGTTGGCGCAGCCCCGCCTTGAAACGCTCCGCCGCCGCCAGCCGTCCGGCATGCAACTCCGGATACCCGCCGGGTAGCCAGACAAGATCGGCCTGCGTATCCGGCGGCTCGTCGGCCAAGGGGGAAAACGGCATGATCTCCGCCCCTGCCCGCCGCCAGCCTTCGATCAGGTGGGGATAGGTAAAAGAAAACGCCGCATCCTGCGCCAGTGCGATCCTCTGGGCGGGCGGACGCGGCAACGGTGGACGCGCACCTATCGGCTCCCCCCCTCGCGCTGCCGCTTTCAGCGCCTCCAGATCGACATGATCGCGCAAGAACTCCGCATAGCCCGCAATCGCCGCCTCCAGATCAGGATGCTCCACCGCCTGAATAAGTCCCAGATGCCGCTCCGGCAGGGTCAGATCCCCGCGCCGTGGCAAAACGCCCAGAACCGGCAGGCCCGCACGGTCCATGCCCAGCCGCGTCAGCCGTTCATGCCGCGCAGAGGCCACGCGGTTGAGGATCACCCCCGCAAAGGGCAGGTCCGGCATATAGCTGCGAAAGCCCAAGGCCGTGGCCGCCGCACTTTGCGCCTGCCCGCCCACATCGAGCACAAGCACCACAGGCCAGCCAAAACGCCGCGCTGTCTCCGCGCTGGAGCCGAACCCTGTCCGCCCCCGCGTGGCAACCCCGTCAAACAGGCCCATAGAGCCTTCAGCGACGCAAATATCCGCACCATCCGCCTCGGCAGAAATCGCGGACAACAGCTTCTCATCCATCGCCCATGTGTCGAGATTGAAGGACGCCCGTCCGGAAGCGGCACGATGAAACGCCGGATCGATATAATCGGGGCCGGATTTGAACGGCTGCACCTTGAGCCCGTCCTCGGCCAAAGCACGCAGCAGCCCCAGCATCACCGTGGTCTTGCCTGTGCCCGACGATGGGGCGGAGATCAGAAGCCCGCGCATCGTCATGCCTTTTCCGGCGTCCAGCCCGACCACGGGCTGTCGGCGCTTTGCGGACGGTAGCGGCGGTCGTAATCCACCGCATAGAGACAGCTCTCATCAAAGCCTTCGCCCGCCAGCGCCGGTCCGACAAGGATCAGGGCCGTGCGCCGGATCTCCGCACCCAGACGGGATTCAATATCCGACAGCGTGCCGCGAATAATCTGTTCGTCGGGCCAGCTTGCCCGATAGACCACAGCCACCGGACACTCCGCCCCATAAGCGGGGCTCAGTTCCTCGACCACACGCGCGAGGCTCTGCACCGACAGGTGGATGGCCAGTGTCGCCCCCGTGGCGGCAAAGTTCGCAAGTGTCTCGCCCTTCGGCATTGATGAGGCCCGCCCCGAGGTCCGCGTCAGCACCACAGATTGCGCCACACCGGGCAGGGTCAATTCGGTGCCCAGAGCCGCCGCCGCCGCTGCAAAGGACGGCACACCGGGGGTGACGGAGACGGGAATGCCAAGCGCCTTGAGCCGCCGCATTTGCTCGCCCATGGCCGACCAGACCGAAAGATCGCCGGAATGCAGCCGCGCCACGTCCAACCCCTGCGCATGGGCGGCGCGGATTTCCGCGATGATCTGGTCGAGGTCCATCGGTGCCGTGTTCACGATTTTCGCGCCTTCGGGACAATGGGCCAGAACCGCCTCCGGCACCAGTGATCCGGCGTAGAGACAGACGGGGCAGGCATGGATAAGGTCGCGCCCGCGCAGGGTCAGAAGATCGGGCGCTCCGGGGCCGGCCCCGATGAAATGAACGGTCATGATATCTCTCCTTGATTGAACGCGTTGGAGGTTTTCTTGTCAGGGATTGTTGTGTCAGGAGTTGTCTTGTCGGGAGCACAGGTCTCGGACGCACGGGCCTCAGACGTTTCGGACACAGCCAGCGCACAGGTCGCGCTTCGGTCCTGCGAAATCACACGCGCGCCCAAAAGCCGCGCCCCGCGCCCTGCGGCGGCAAGGGCCACGGCCTCGGCCACGCTACCGGTCTGGCGCGCGGCCTGTGAGCCGGGGCTATGTGTGACGGTATCCATTCGCCGCGCCTCTGCCTGCGAGACGCAATAAAGCGGCAGGCCCGTGGCGCGGAGAAAGGCCGCAAACGCGGGCGTCGCGGCCTTGTCCGACAGCGTAGCGATGGCAGTGACCTCGCGCCCCTGTGCGGCCTGCGCCAAAGCATCCTCGAAGCTCTGCACAGATGCACCGGTGCGAAACCCGAACCCTGCGATGACGCCCGCCGGACGCTCTGCGGCACTCCGTCCTGTGCCCCTCATAGCGTCACGCTCCATTGCACGATGGGATAGGACGAACGCCACCCGCGTTTGCGGCCCAAAGGCGTGACCTCGGACAGGGCCAGCCGGAGCAGGTCTCCACCCAGACGCGCCTGCCATTGGGTGAGCAGCATCTCGCTTTCCAGCGTCACCGCATTGGCCACCAAACGCGCCCCTTTGGCCCGTTCGCTCAGGCGCTGCAACAAGGCCTCGGACAGACCGCCACCCACAAACACCGCATCCGGCGGGGCGAGGCGGTCGATCACCTCCAAAGCATCGCCCTGTTCCACCCGCAGACGATCCACACCAAGACGCGCGGCGTTCTGGGTGATCCGTGCGGCGCGTGCGGGGTCGATCTCCACTGTTGTGGCCTCGGTCATAGGATGGGTCAGGAGCCATTCGATCGCGATAGAGCCGGAGCCGCCGCCAATGTCCCACAGGTGCTCCATTGGACGCGGCGCAAGGGTGGAAAGCGTCAGAGCCCGCACAGGACGTTTGGTGATCTGGCCGTCATGATCGAACCAGTCATCCGACAGACCGCCAGCTTTGGGCATCGCCCTGCCCGCTCCAGCCACCGCAACGGCCACACAGAGCGGCGCGGCGAATTCAGCCTCCGCGTGCTCTTCCAATTCCGCAGCCGTCCATGAGGTGACACGCTCGCGCGGACCGCCCAGAGCCTCCATCACATGCAGGCGGCTTTCGGCAAAGCCCTGTGCGTCCAGATAGGCAGCAAGCGCCTCCGGCCCCGTTGCGTCACGCAGGGTCACGATCAGCCGCGCACCGTCATGGAGATGCGGACGCAGGCGGGACAGCGGTGCGGCATGGCATCCGAGGCAGGTGGTGGTCTCCAGCGCCCAGCCGAGCCGGTTGGCCGCCAGCGCGAAACAGGACAAGCCCGGAAAGGCCCGCCACTCCTCCGGCGCAAGCACCCGCGCCAGAACGCGGCCTGCGCCGAACCAGAACGGATCACCGGAGGCCAGCACCGCAACACGCCGCCCGCGCAGGGCCATCAACTGCGCCACCCCGTCGGCAAAGGGCACGGGCCAGACCCGCGTCTCGCCGTGGAGATCGGGCAGAAGCGACAGGTGGCGCGGCGGCCCCATGACAATTTCCGCCGCCTCCAGCGCGGCAAGACTTGCAGGCGAGAGCCCATCCGGTCCATCTTCGCCCAGACCGATGATCGTCAGCCAAGGGTGCTCAGACATGACCATGAACCTCCTGATATTGGGCGGCACGCTGGAAGCCAGAGCCCTGTGCGCCCGCGTGGCCGAGCTTGGGCTGACCGCCACCCTGTCGCTTGCTGGCCGTGTCGCACGTCCGAAGGCCAGCGCCCTGCCCCTTCGCAGCGGCGGGTTTGGCGGGGTGGCGGGGCTGCGCAGCTATCTTTTGGCCGAAAAGATCAGCCATGTGATTGATGCCACGCATCCTTTTGCGGCGCAGATGAGCCGCCATGCCATCACCGCCTGCGCAGAGACCGGCGTGCCGCTGCTCGCCCTGACCCGCGCCCCGTGGCAGGCGGGGTCCGGCGATCTCTGGGAGCATGTGCCCGACATGGAGGGCGCTGTGGCCGCACTGGACCGCCCGCCCCTGCGGGTCATGCTGGCGGTGGGGCGGATACATCTGGCGGAATTTGCCCGCCAGCCGCAGCATCACTACCTGTTGCGCCTCGTCGATCCGCCCGACAGGCCCTTGCCCCTGCCCCATGCAGACGTCATCGTCGATCGCGGCCCCTTTGACGTGGAGGCCGACACGCGGTTGATGCAGGAACACGGCATCCAGATGGTCGTCTCCAAGAATGCGGGCGGCACGGGCGCTGTGGCCAAGATCACCGCCGCCCGTCACCTTGGCCTGCCTGTGGTGATGATCGACCGTCCCGCCCTGCCGCAGCGGCGCGAGGTCTATGAGGTGGAGGCGGCTCTGGACTGGCTTCATACCGGCACCGATCTTGGCGTGTAGACAATCGGGCTGCGTTCACCCGCCTTGTCCCGTGCGATGATGCGGGTGCGCGAGGAGCCTACAATCACCACCGTGCGCATGTCGGCCATTTCGGGGGTGCACTCCGGCAAGGGCACCACGCGCAACTCTTCGTCAGGTGTGGACACGGCACGGGCAAAGATCACAGGCCGCCGGTCACCGCAGGTCTCATTAAGCAGATCAAGCGTCCGCGCAAAGCCCTCGGGACGGGATTTCGAACGCGGGTTGTAAAAGGCCATCGCAAAATCCCCCTCCACCGCAAGGCGCAGGCGCTTTTCGATCAGGACCCAAGGTTTGAGATTGTCACTCAGGTTGATCGCGCAGAAATCATGCCCCAAGGGCGCACCGGCGCGTGCGCTTGCGGCCAGCATCGCGGTGATCCCCGGCAGGACGCGCAGATCGAGCGCCCGCCATGCCTCCGGCCCCGCTTCCAACGCCTCGAACACCGCCGAGGCCATTGCGAAGACACCGGGATCGCCGGAAGAGACCACAACCACGCGCCGCCCCCTTGTCGCCAGTTCAAGCGCATGGCGCGCACGGTCGATTTCCACTCGGTTGTCAGACGCATGTTTGACAAGCCCCGCACGGTCCGGCACCCGCGCCACATAGGGGATATAGCCGATAATATCCGTGGCTTCGGCCAGAGCCTCCTCCACTTCCGGCGTCACCAGCTGCCAGTCTCCCGGCCCCAGCCCCGCAATGACGAGCCAGCCGCCCTGTGCCACCCCGCTCATGGCCGCCGTCCTTTGCCATGCACAATGATGATCGAGAAATAGGGCGTGACCTTGCCCTCCACCTCGGCCAGACGCTGCACGGTCTGCTGCGGCATGGAGGCATATTCCACCAGCCACGCCTGCTCGTATTTACCGGCGGCGCGCAATGCGGCCCGCACCTTGTCGATATGTCGACCGATCTTCATGATCACCACCGCGTCAGAGCGGCTGATCCCGTCGACCAGCGCCTCTTCCGGCAGCGTGCCCATCAATACGCCCAGCACATCATCGCCCCAAGTGATCGGTGCCCCTGTCGCGGTCCATGCCGCTGACATGCCGGTGATCGCGGGAACGACCTCCACCGGCACCTGATCGAGCAGCCGCATGTAGAGATGCATGAAAGAGCCGTAGAAGAACGGATCACCCTCGCACAACACCACAACATCCTCGCCCGCACGCGCAAGCTCCACCAGCCGCGCGGTGCAGGTCTCGTAGAATTGCGCCAGAAGGCGGTTGTATTCGGGATCGGTAAAGGGAATTTCCGTGGTCACCGGATATTCCATCGGATACTCCACCGCATCTTCGGGGATAAGCCCCTCGACACATTGGCGCGCTTGTCCCTTGCGTCCGGCCTTGCGGAAAAAGGCCACGTGGCGGGCCTTGCGCAACAGACGGTCGGCGCGCACCGTCATCAAATCCGGATCACCGGGGCCAAGCCCCAAGCCGTAGATCGTTCCCGTCGTCATTGCCTGTTCATTCCTTACGGCTTGCAATTGCGTTGATGGCGGCCACGGTGATCGCGCTGCCGCCCAGTCGGCCCTCGACAATCGCGCAGGGCACCGGCTGGTCCGCCCAAAGCGCCGCCTTGCTCTCCATCGCGCCAACGAAGCCCACCGGACAGCCGATGATCGCCGCAGGGCGCGGGCAGTCGGGGTCTTCGAGCATGTTGAGCAGATGAAACAAGGCCGTGGGCGCATTGCCGATGGCCACCAGAGCGCCCGCCAGACGGGGCCGCCACAATTCCAGCGCCGCCGCCGAGCGGGTGTTGCCCATCTCGCGGGCCATCTCCGGCACACGCGGGTCTTGCAGGGTGCAGATCACCTCGTTTTGCGCCGGAAGGCGGGCGCGTGTGACCCCTTCGGACACCATCCGCGCATCGCACAACACCGGCGCACCGGCCTCAAGCGCGCTGCGGGCGGCCTGAGCGAAACCGGAAGAAAACCGGATGTGTTTCTCCAGCCCCACCATGCCGGAGGCGTGGATCATCCGCACCGCGATCTGTTCTTCCTCCGGCGTGAACCCTGCCAGATCCGCCTCGGACCGGATGGTGGCAAAGCTCTGGCGGTAAATCGCCGCGCCGTCTTTTTCATAGCTGTAGGGCATCTGGCCTCTTCACATCTCTACATTGGGCGGGGGTCAACCCGCGTTGCACCGGAGTGTCCCAAGGGGCACCGTTGAGAACAAGATCGAATGCGCCGTCACGCCCCACCAAGGTCACCGCCGCCGCACGCGGCAGGGCACAGCCCTTGGCGCATCCCGACACATGCACCCCGCCTGCGGGATCGCCGCAAAGGGTTTGCGCCAGTTGAGCCGCCAGTGCGCGGGTCTCGACCGTGGCCTGCGGACAGGACGGCGCACCGGCACAGGCATGTGCCCTGAGCAGCGGATCATCCTGCGTGGTGATGAACGGGGCCTGAAAACCGGCTTTAGCCCCCTCCAAAAGGAACTCCCGCCACGGCGTCACCCGCAGCGCTACCGCGCCGCTGGCAAGCAGGCTGTCTTTGAGCGCCGCTGCATTGATCTGGCCGAAGCCTGCCCCAAAGAGCGCCCCGAGGGGATGCGCCCCCAAGGCAGGCACAGGTGCTGAAGCGCGCGGCGGCACCGCCTGCCACGCGGAGGGCAGCGCCTCCTGCGCCACCACAGCGGCCATCCGCCGCCGTTCCGGCCCGCGTCGGGCGTTGAACCAGTCGATCACCTCGAAAAGCGCAGGTATAGCGTCCTCTTGGCGCACCTCGCGGCCCTTTTCTGCCCCGTCCGCGCGCAGGATCAGGCCCTGTTCCGAGCGTTCGAAACGGAAATCCGCAGGGGCCGCCGTTAACACCGGTGCCGCCCCCGTATCCACCGCAAAACCCACCTTGGCGGGCATCTCCGGCATCTCGCCCAGCGCGGCCAAAAGCGCCTGCGTCAGACGATATGTGTCGTCGCCGCTCTCCCAGAACGGCGACACAAGGATATTGCGGCGGCTCTCCAGCCTCGGGTCGGCATCCAGCAGATCAAGCGTCCCGAGGCTGTGCAACACCGCCTCGTGATCCTCCGGCTTGAGGCCGCGCAGTTGCAGGTTGGCGCGATTGGTCAGATCAAGAAACCCCGTCCCAAAGCGCATCGCCAGATCACACAGCCCCAGCACCTGTTCACGCGACAGACGGGCAAAGCGCGGACGGATACGCACCACAAGCCCGTCGCCCGACATCATCGGCCTGTGAGCACCGGGGCACCATCCTTTGACCTCTGGTGTTGTCATTCTTCCGCCTCCAGTCCTGCACGCACAGAGTTGCGCCGGGTCTGCCAGAGCCCCGCGTCCATAAGCGCCTGAAACCGTGTGCGCATGGCCGCATAAGCCTCCGGATTCGCCTCTTTCAGAAAATCTCGCGTCGCCGCATCATTCAGGGTGGCCTCATAGTAGAGATCAAAGAGATGCGGCCCGACAGTTCCGGACAGATGGGCGAAGGCGGCCATATGCTCCAAGGTCGCCGCAATCTCTGCTGCGCCACGAAACCCGTGGGCGCGCATCCCTGCGATCCAGTCGGGATTGGCGGCACGAGCCTGAACCACCCGTGCGATCTCTTCTCTCAGGCTGCGTGTGCGCGGTCTCTCGGGATCGGTGTTGTCGAGATGCCAGAGCGCCGCCTTGCCGTCACCTGCCCCGCCGACCTGTGCCTTGGCCGCAGCAAACCCCGCCTCATGGGCCGCATAGTCCGAGGCCAGCAACAGATCGGTTTCCGGCAGGTCCTGAAGATGCACGAATGTATCCGCCCCCTCCAGACGCGCACGTAGCCCGTCCTCGTCGCATATGGCCCCTTCACCATCCAAAGCCCAAGAGGACGCTTTGATCCAGGCCTGCCCTGCGGCGGTGCGGCTCTCCTCGCTATAGTCATCCAGCATGGCGGACATGCCCAGACCATACTCCCCCGGAGCAGGCCCGTAGACCCGTGCCATCTCCCTGTCTTGCACAAACGGATTCATGTCGGGGGCCTCGTCACGTTCGGACAGCACACGCACCGCCTGCGCATAGAGCGCTGTAAGCGTGGGAAAGACATCACGGAACAGGCCGGAGACCCGAAGAGTGACATCAATACGCGGGCGGTCCATTTCGGCAAGCGGCACAACCTCGATGCCACAGACCCGTTCGGAGCCCTTGTCCCAAACCGGCTTCACCCCCAAGAGCGCCAACGCCATGGCAAACTCCTCGCCTGCGGTGCGCATGGTGGCCGAGCCCCAGAGATCGACGATCACCCCGCGCGGCCAGTCGCCCTCGTCCTGCAAATGCCGCCGGATCATCTCATCCGCCAACCGCTCCCCTTGAGCAAAGGCAGAGCGCGTCGGCACGGCACGCGGGTCGGTGGTGAACATATTGCGCCCTGTGGGCAGCACATCCACACGTCCCCGATAGGGAGAGCCGGACGGCCCCGCCGCAATCCTGCGCCCGTCGAGTGCGCCCAGTAGCGCGGCCCGCTCCGCCGCCACAGAGGCCGCAATGTCGAACGCCGCCTCTGTTGCCGTTGCCTCGGCTTCCTCTGCCTGCGTCATACGTCCCCAGACATGCAGCCCAGCGCCGAACTGGCTGTCCTTGATGTCACAGACAAACCTGTCAATCCGCGTGATCGCCTCTGCCGAGGACTGCGCACCGGACAGACCCAGATCGCCGTCAAGGCCCAGCGCTTGTGCCTCTCCCAGAATATCACCCTGCAACCGGTCACGGCGGCGCGGGTCCAGCCCGTCGGCATTGGAAAACTCGTCCAGCAAGGCCTCAAGATACGACAGGCGCTCCGGCGTGCCGCTCTGTTTCAGAGGTGGCGGGATATGTCCCAGAGTAAGCGCCCCGATCCGGCGTTTGGCCTGTGCCGCCTCTCCCGGATCATTTACAATAAACGGATAGATCACCGGCAAGGCCCCCGTCAGCGCCTCCGGCCAGCAGTCTTTGGACAGCGCCACAGATTTCCCCGGCAGCCATTCCAGCGTACCGTGGGCACCGATATGGACCAGCGCATCGCACCGGCTTTGCAGCCACAGGTAAATGGCAACATAGGCATGGCGCGGGGTGCGCGAGAGATCGTGATACTCCTCCGCGCGGGCCTGTTCTGCGCTTCCCCGTTCCGGCTGTAGGGCAATCCACTGTTTGCCGAGACAGATGGCGGCGAAATGAAAGGCCCCGTCGCGACACGCGGCATCCGTCTCCGGCGCGCCCCACGTTGCCTCCAGCGCCTCTTGCAGCCTCTCCGGCAAACGCGCCAATGCCGCACGGTAGTCCTTCAAGGCGAAAGACACAGACCGTGCGCCCAGCGCCCGTGTCAGGTCTTCCGGCGCTTGGCTCACGTCATAGCCTGCGTCTTTCAGGTCTTCGAGCATGGCAAGGGCCGAGGCCGGTGCATCCATCCCCACCGCATGACCCATGTTCCAGTCCTTACCCGGATAGGTTGACAGGATCAGCGCAACGCGGCGCTCATTGACCGCACAACGCGCCAGCTTGAGCCAGCCATCGACACGGGCCACCACCGCCGCGATGCGCTCCGACTCCGGCTTATGGGCAAAACGGGCATATTGCAGCTCCAGATCACGCCGTTCCGGCTCTTTGAACGAGATCACGCCTCCCATGAGCCGCCCGTCCACCTCCGGCAGCACCACATGCATCGCCAGATCACCCGCAGACAGGCCGCGCTCGGAGTCTGCCCATGCCTTGCGCCGCGCGGTAGAGAGCGCGACCTGAAACACAGGCACCTCGCCCACGTCCAGCGGAGAGGCGCTTTCCTCCCCGTCAGAACCACTTACCCCGCGCCCCGAAAAAGCGGTGGCGTTCACGATCGCATCAGGGGCCAGATGGCGGATACGCGCCCGCAGCCAGTCTGCGGCCCCTGCGGCTTTAAGCGAAGGCGCAAAAAGCGCGATGGCCTCATAGCCCCGCGCCGAAAACTCACACAACAAAGCCTCGATCGGGGCCGTGTCTGCGGCCACAAGGTAGGAGCGGTAAAAGCTCAGCACGATCCGCGGACCGGACGCGGGTGGCAAATCCAGCGGATCATACACCCCGCGCTCTGGCGACCATGCGCCTGTGGCGGGCAAGGTCTCTGCCCCCGTAACAAGTCCCGTGACCGTCTCCGGACCAAAAAATAGCCCCGACGCACGGGCCAGTTCCTCCAAAGCCGCCCGTGCCGCCACCGCGCCGCCCGTATCGCACAGATGCGCCAGCCGCCGCAGCACCGGCAGCGGCAGGGTCGAGGCCGCGTCCAGTTGCGGATCAACGCGCCCGTCTGCGGGCAGGATCGCCAGAGCTATGCCCCTCTCCTGCGCCAGCGCACGCAGATGCTGCACCCCGTAGGACCAGTAGGACACACCACCGATCAGGCGCACGAGGATGGCCTTGGCCCCCGTCAGGGTTTGCTCCACATAGGTGTCCACCGACAAGGGATGGCGCAGCGCCACCAGATTGGCCAGCCGCAACGAAGGCAACTGTCCGTCCGCGCCCCCTTGCCGCCATGCCTGCGCGAAAGCCCCGAGGTCGCTGTCGGAAAAAGACAGCACCACGAGATCTGCGGGCGTCTGCCCCAGATCCATCGGCGTGTCGCTTTCCTCCAACCCGTGACTTTCACGAAAGATGACATGCATGGCGCGGCTCTTATCCGGCGGGCTGCGGCACAGCACCAAGGGCGGCTTCGATCACCTCCCTGTCGATGTCGTCATGTTCCGCAATCACCACCAGACGCCCCTGCCGCGCCTCATCCGCCGCCCAAGGACGGTCGAAC
Source organism: Celeribacter halophilus (assembly GCF_900114135.1). Lineage (GTDB taxonomy): Bacteria > Pseudomonadota > Alphaproteobacteria > Rhodobacterales > Rhodobacteraceae > Celeribacter > Celeribacter halophilus. The sequence continues at coordinate 169,677 of NZ_FORY01000003.1, read as the reverse complement.
TGATGACGCACACGCGCGCCCACAGCCTGCACCAGAAGCCGCATCGGCTTGCCCGCCACAGCGGCATAGCCTTTGACGCGCAGGATGTTATGCGCCTTGGCCAGCGTTTCGATGGCACGCACCAGTGTTTGCGGATCACTCAGTTCCGGCAGATCGACCACGATACTGTCGAAATCGTCATGCTCGTGCTCGCCGTGATCGTCGTGATGACTGGGCCGCGCGTCCATATCGTCTTCGGCAGCGGCCTCCAGCCCAAGTATGACACGCGGATCAACCGCCCCTTCGGCCACCTCAATCACCGGCACAGGGCGCGGGGCCTCGCTGGCGATCACTGCCTTGGCCTTGGCCACGCCTTCCGGCCCTGCCAGATCGGGCTTGGTCAAAAGCACGATATCGGCACAGGAAATCTGGTCCTCGAAGACTTCGGAGAGCGGCGTTTCGTGATCGATACTGTCATCGGCCTGACGCTGGGCATCGACGGCGGCGACATCGGGCGCAAACCGCCCTGCGGCCACGGCTTCGGCATCGGCCAGCGCAATCACCCCGTCCACGGTGATCTTGGAGCGGATATCCGGCCAGTCGAACGCCTTGAGCAGTGGTTTGGGCAGGGCCAGACCGCTGGTTTCGATCAAGATATGATCGGGACGCGGCTCCAGCGCCATAAGCGCCTCGATGGTCGGGATGAAATCATCGGCCACGGTGCAACAGATACAGCCGTTGGACAGTTCCATGATATTCTCCGCCGGACAGTCGGGAATGGCACAGCTTTTGAGAATTTCGCCATCTACACCCACATCCCCGAATTCATTGACCACCACCGCAAGGCGCTTGCCGCCGGGGTTCTGCATCAATTCACGGATCAGCGTGGTCTTGCCCGCGCCAAGAAATCCGGTGATTACGGTGACGGGCAGTTTTGCAAGTTCGGTCATGTCTCGGCCTCTGGGGTTACATCCGGAAAATCAAGCGGCGGCACACGCGCCACGCAGTTGCGTTTGAAATGGTCGGGGCGTTCGCGCCACGGGATCAGCCCGTCCGCAGTCGCGTGATAGCGCGCCGCCCCGTCAAGGAGCATCGGCGCATCACTCTCGGCATCCAGCCCGCCATAGACATAGGTCCAGCGGTTGCCCCCGCGCAGCGCCACAGAGCAGCCCGCGTTGCAGTTCTGAAGACATTCCACCGCCCGCAGCCGCAGCCCTTCGGGCAGCGCATGGCGCGACAGGGCGTCAAAAAGGCGCTGGCCGGGGCGTATGTCCTCTGCGCTCTCCTGCCCTTTGCGGCATTTCACACAGACCAGAAGTTCGGTGTCAGCCATGACGGCACCGCCCGCGCGACAGGTCACTCCAAAACTCACATTGGCCAAGCGGATCACAGAGCCGCCTTTGCGTCTCGGGCTTTTGCATCGTCATCGCGTCCCTCCCACGGGGTTTACAGCGTTCAGGGCCGGATACGGGAGGAAGGGGGCGCAGGTTTTGCAAGCGGCACAGGCCGGAGGCATGACCCGTCACCCGGCACACCCCGTCCGGTAACATTCGGTTCACGCTGGCAGGTCTCCCGGCTTGCGGATTTCAATCGGCTTACCCGATTGTCGGTCCTGCGCCCTTCCCGACCCCGTTGGGTCAGTGGTGCGCAAACCTCTCCGGTCACGGTCGCGGGGGCGGCTGCCTTGGCCTCATTCGGCGCGGCATTCCCTTTTCACCTGTTTACACAGGCACCAGCATGATGCCAGATGCCAGACAAATTCCCGACTTGTCAAGAAAAGGCCGCGCCCATGACCGATGCTCTCACCACCCGCCACAATGAAAAGATGCGCAAGATCAAAGCGGCCCGCGACAAGATGATGGCCACAAAGACCGAGGAAAAGGGTCTCATCATGGTGCATACCGGCGCGGGCAAGGGCAAATCCTCCTCCGGTTTCGGCATGATCATGCGCTGTATCAGCCACGGTATGCCCGCCGCTGTCGTGCAGTTTATCAAAGGCAACTGGGAGACAGGAGAGCGCACATTCCTGCGTGAACGATTCCCCGAGGAGGTGCGGTTTTTCGTCTCGGGCGAAGGGTTTACATGGGAAACCCAAGACCGCGAACGCGATGTGGCAGCGGCGCAAAACGGCTGGCGCATTGCCAAGGAACAAATCCTTGATCCCGCAATCTCGTTCGTCCTGCTCGACGAAATCAACATTGCGCTGCGCTATGACTATCTCGACATTGACGAAGTGGTGGACTTCCTGCTGACTCAAAAACCGCCCATGACCCATGTCTGCCTGACGGGGCGCAATGCCAAGCCGGAACTGATCGAAGCGGCGGATCTGGTGACCGAGATGACCCTGCTGAAACATCCGTTCAAGGAAGGTGTCAAAGCCCAGAAAGGCGTGGAGTTCTGAGCCTCTACTCCCGCCCTCCCTTCTTGTCCTGCCCCTCTTGTCCTGGCTGCACGAATGGTCCAAGGACAGGGCCGGACGCCCAGAGCACGAAAACACAGCAGAGAACCCCATGCAGGACAGGCCCCAAAACACAGGCCCCCAAGGCAACAAACACGGCATGAAACAATGGACCGGCCCGCTCGCCTTCACGCTGGCGGCGCTGTTTTTCCTGTTCGAGTTCATCTCCCGCATCGCCCCCTCGACCGCGACAAGCCTGATCTCCGACGATCTCGGCCTCACAAGCGCTGGTCTGGGCGTGTTTTCCTCGCTGTTTTTCTGGGTCTATGCACCGATGCAGATCGTGGTCGGGCTGTTGCTTGACCGCTGGGGCGCACGGCGCTTTGTCGTGCCGGCGATTGCGCTCTGCGCCGGTGGCATTGCCCTGACAGGACTTGCCCCCAATCTGGCCGTCGCCGCCATCGGCCGTGTGATGACCGGATTCGGGGCCTCCTTTGCCTTTGTCGGTGCGCTCTATGTGGTCAACCACTGGTTCGCCCCGAAACGCTTTGCCATGCTCTCCGGCCTTGTGAACGCAGTCGGGATGCTGGGCACGGCGGTCGGGGTGGTCTGGCTCACAGCGCTCACCCATCACATCGGCTGGCGCCCTGCCTTTCTCACCATAGCCACCTTCGGGGCGGTGCTGTTCCTCCTCGCGCTGCTGTTCTACCGCGATGCCCCCTCGGCGGGCGACACGGACACCCACCCGAACCCGCTCGGCCCGCTCAAACAGATCGTCAAAAGCCCGCAGGTCTGGCTCCTGTCGCTTGTCGGCGCGCTCATCTACATGCCGATCAATGTCTATGGCGGGCTGTGGGGCAACGAAGAACTGGTGGCCGATCACGGCCTCTCTGCCGTAGCCTCCGAAACCGCCGTCTCTATGGTGTTCTGGGGCATGGCGCTGGGGTCCGTGCTATGGGGCGCGGTCTCGGATGCCTTGGGGCACCGCAAATGGATCATTTTCGCAGGTTCTGTGGCGGGAATGTTCGCGTGGGGCTGGGTGATCCTCACCGGCAGCAGCGATATTCTGGCCCTCTCGGCGGCGCTGTTTCTCGGCGGCATGTTCTGCGGCGCGCAGATGCTCACCTATGCCATGGCGAAGGAAGGTCAGGACCAGAGCACCGTGGGCACGGTCACCGCCTTCGTCAACATGATCGGGATCGGCGCGGCCTTGGTGTTCCAGCCTCTCGTGGGCTGGCTGCTGGATCTGTCCGGCAATGATCACACGGTGGCGCTCTCCACTGTGCCGATCTGCCTCGGCCTCTCCGCGCTGGCGATCCTTGCACTCAAAGAGCCGGACCAGCCCCATCTGCGCAAGGCCAGACGTTGACCCGCACGCTCAGTTGAGCCGCCCCGCCGCGCAACCCGCTTTCGGCAGGATCATATCGGGGTCCGGCATGTGCAACAGCGCCTCAAGCCCGCCATTATCCGCCACCAGATCGGCCAGCGTCAGATCGTCCAGCACGCCATAGAATGCCTCCACAGCGGCATGAAGCGCCACTCTCAGGCGGCAGGTCTCTGTCAGCGGGCAGGTGTTCTCCGTCTCCGCGAAACATTCGGCAAAGGGCACATGGGCCTCGAAATGCCGGAACACCTCACCGATAGAAATGGCTTCGGGACGGTGCGCCAGAACGATCCCGCCAGCACGCCCGCGCGTGGTCACGATATAGCCCTCACTCGCCAGAAGATGCACCACCTGCGCCAGATGGTTTTCCGACGCATTGACCACCTTGGCAATGCCCGCACGGCGCACCATCCGCCCGTCGTTCACGGCACAGGCCATCAGCACGCGCATAGCGAGGTTGGTTCTCATCGTCAGACGCATGGCAGGTGGTCTCCGTCAGGGCAAACAGTGGCACAAAGTTACGCGGCAGGTTTACAAAACCTCGCGGTTCCATGACGTTGATCTGGATCAGAAAGCAAAACCCTGTCGCGATTGACCTGAGCCCCGCGAAAAATGCGATAGCCACAACATCAATCGATTACCGGTCAATCCGACACCCCGCCCTCAGGTTGGGACAGTCTCAGGATACTTCAGGGCGCAAAATTCAGGACGCGAAAAAGGCGGTCTCGAAGGGCAAGAAAAGCACCTCGCCGCCCTGCCCGATGATCCGCATCCGATCATCTTCAAAGCGAATATCCGCCACCCCCTGCCAGCCCTCCGGCTGTGCGATCACAGCGATTGCGTGGCGCAGGATATGCTCCACACCCGCACCAAGCGTCAGCGCCGTCGCCACGCCTTCACGCGCCACGGCATTGTCACCAAGGGCCGCGCGGTGTCCGGCAGCCCCCGCAGCACAACCGTCCTCGACGCCCAACACACCGACATGCCGCCCGTCCCAAGGCGCGTAGCCCCGTCCGCCGTTCGACATCCAGAACATCGTGACCGGCATCACTCGGCTGTCTTTCACAAAGATGACAATGTCACCCTCGCGCGCCCGTGACACAGCGGTCCAGCCGAGGCCCTCCGTGTCCGCTTCCACAAACGTGACGAAATCCTCGTGACCGACACTCTGCGGGTAATATGACAAATCAATAGCTTGCCCGTTCTTGCTCGGAAATCGCGTCAACTCTATGCTGCGTGCAGGACAGGCCAGAAGATGCGCCGGTTCCAGCGGTTCCTCCGGCGTCAGCGCCGCCCGCTTCGGTGAGACCGCAATGTGATCGCCACCGGAGACGCGGATCATCGGGTGATGCGCAAAGGTCAGTCCGCCCGTCCCGCCCGCAATCCGGTGACGCTGATAGAGCACCGGCTGGGCGGCGCGCAGCGTGATCTCTTTGATGATCTGCGCCCCCATCACAGGACGTTCCAGCGCCAGCACCATCTGCGCATCCGTTGCGCTCTGGTTGTGGGACTGCAAGGCCCACGGCGAATTAGCGCTCCAGCCATGAGGCGGATCATTCACCAGATCGGAGGCCCCGAAAGGCGCTGCAAGGAAATCCCCCGCCAGATGGGCGTCAATCACGCTGCCTGCGGCCTGTGCCTGATCCGTGCCGACCCAATGGGCGCGATGCAAAATCCCGCGCCCTGCAACAGAGAACTGCCGGATATTGCCCACCGCCGGATCAAACGCCAGATCAAGCGATCCGGCCTTGAGCCGCAACACGGCGCTAGCCACGGAACCCTGTCGCCACGACGAATTTCTCGGAACTGTCGGAACGAGATGAAGGCGGCTTGAAATGCTGCACCTTCTGGAATTTCTGTTTCAGCAATTTCTGCAAATCGCCCTCGGCCCCGCCCGCCAGAACCTTGGCGACAAAAGTGCCGCCCGGCGAGAGCACGTCAAAGGCCAGATAGGCGGCCGCTTCGCACAGCGCCATGATCCGCAGGTGGTCGGTCTGTTTATGGCCCGAAGAGGCCGCAGCCATGTCCGACATGACCACATCCGCCTCGCCGCCCAGCCATTCCTTGACCTGATCGTCCGCGCCGTCTTCCATGAAATCAAGCTGGTGGATTTCCGTGCCCGGGATCGGTTCGACCTCTTGCAGATCGACGCCCAGAATGGTGCCGATCTTCTTGCCGGACTTCTCGCCCAGCGAGTTGACCCGCTTCACCGCCACCTGACACCAGCCGCCGGGCGCACAGCCCAGATCAACCACCCGCGCACCGGGCACGAGAAAGCGGAACTTGTCGTCGATTTCCTGAATCTTGAACGCCGCACGGCCACGGTAGCCCTCTTCGCGCGCGCGTTTGACATAGGGGTCGTTCAACTGCCGCTCCAACCATAGCGTCGAGCTGAGTTTGCGCCCGCGCGCCGACTTCACCTTCACACGCAAATCGCGCGCACCGCGCCCAGAGGTCGCTCCTGTTTTCTTCTTGCCAGCCATGGTTTTCGCATCCTTTGATCGAACGGCCTTATACCAAGTGACAAAAGCGAAGCAAACTATTCCACGATCCTGTCAAAGATCCTGCCTGCACTCATACCAGTGCGTGTGAGGATCACACCATCACGGCGCAAACGGATAAGGCCCGAACGCGCCCAAGTTACCGCAAAGCGACGGCGAACACCATCGCCATAGCACCGTGGCAAAGGGGCTCGGGAGTGTTCCCAAGCCCCACTCTGCCATGTATTGCCGTGTCAGGTATTACCGGAGGCCGCGCCTTTCGCCGCACCGAAAAACGCGCCGCGTTCCAGATGCAGACGTTTCTTCGCCCCACCGGGAAGCCCGCCATAGCCCGCCAGCAGACGGTAGAACACGGGCGTGAGGAACAGGGTGAAGACGGTGGCAAAGCCCAGCCCGCCGACGATCACCCAGCCCACGGCAATCCGCGCCTCGGCTCCGGCACCCGACGTCAGCACCAAGGGCAGCCCGCCGAAGACTGTAGAGATCATGGTCATCATCACAGGCCGGATGCGCAGCCGCAGCGCGTTGCGGATGGCCGTGTCGATGTCTTGCCCCGCCTCGCGCAACTGGTTGGCAAATTCGACGATGAGAATGCCGTTCTTGGCCATCACACCGATCAGCATCACAAGGCCGATCTGACTGTAATAGTTGAGCGAGCCGCCACTGAGCTTGATCGTCATCAGTGCTGCCGCAATCCCGAAGGGCACGGTGAGCATAATCACCACGGCGCTTGTCAGGCTTTCGAACTGCGCAGCCAGCACCAGCAACACGACAATCCCAGCCACCGCAAAGACCATATACATGGCGTGCTGGCTGCTGCTCAGGCTCGCCGCCTCGCCGGTCAGCACGATGCCCATATCGTCGGGCAACATGTCGGTGGCCAGTTCCTGCATCCGGCTGGCGGCTTCTCCGAGACTAACCCCTTCGCCAAGGTTGGCCTGCACACTCACCGCAAGCGCACCGGCCTGACGGCTCACAGTGGACTGGCTCACCGTCATTTCCAGCTTCGCCGCCGCAGACAGCGGCACGAATTCGCCATTGTCCAGTTGCAGATAGATCGATTCAATATCCGTAGGATCATCAATCGGCGCGCCGCCGGACATCAGGTTCACATCCACCTCGGTGTCATCAATGAAGACCGACACGGGCACAATCCCTTGAACCATCGCGCTGATCAGCTCGGTGATCTCGGATTTGGTCAGCCCGAATGCCCCTGCCATCTGGTCATCAATCACCACTTCCATCTCGGCGGAGACCGCATCATCCGAAAGCTGCGGATTGAGGAACATCTCGTCGGAGGACATGGCTTCGACAAGCTCTTCGGCCGCAGCGGTCATCGCTTCGATATTGTTGCCCGTCACGGCAAAGGTCAGACCCCGCCCCGCGCCGCGAATGTTGAGACTGTTGGTCGAGCGGACCGACGCCTGAATCCCCGGCACACGCGAGACAGAGCGGCTCAACTCGGCGGCAATCTCCTGCTGGCTGCGGGCGCGGTCGTTCCAGTCGGCCAAACGCACGATCACCAGCGCATTGCCGCCTCCGATGCCGATGATGCTCTGCACCGCATCCACCTCGCCCGAAGCGCGGTAAGGATCGAGAATTTCCTCGATTTCAAGCACTTGTTCCTCGACATAATCGACGGTGGAATCGCTGGCTCCGCGGGCAAAGATCAAAAAGAAGCCGCGATCTTCCGAGGGCGTGATGCTCGACGACAGGGTGCTGGCCGAGCCCAGCGCAATGATCACCATAGCGCCAGCAATCGAAATCACGACAAGAGGTGCGCGAATGGCGCGGTCCATGACCATGTCAAAGGCCCGCATGGCCCATGAGGGGCGCTTGTCCTGCGCATCCTCGTCCAGAGCGCCTTCAGCCTTGCCCGGATCGAGAAAGGCCGCCAGAACCGGCGCGAGCGTCAGCGCCGTGATCGAGGACAGCGTCACCGCGAAGGCCAGCACAAAGCCGAATTCGCTGAACACCCCTCCCGCCTGTCCGGGCAGGAAGGAAATCGGGATAAACACCGCCGCCAGCGTGGCCGTGGTCGAGATCACCGCAAAGAACACCTCGTTCGTGCCCGCAGCCGCCGCTGCGAAAGGCCCCATGCCCTCCTTGCGTTTGCGCACGATGTTCTCGATCACCACGATGGCATCATCCACCACCATACCGGTTGCCAGAACCAAGGCCAGAAGGCTGATGGTGTTCACCGAAAAGCCGGTGAGCCAGATCGCCGCAATCGTCCCCACCAGTGCCACAGGAATGGTCAGCGCAGGGATCAGCGTGGCACGCACGGAGCGCAGAAAGGCAAAAATCACAAACACCACGATCAGCGTGGCCAGACCGATGGAGTTGACCACCTCGTTGATCGAGCTTTCGATAAACACCCCGTCATCCGAGGTGATCAAGAGCTCCACCCCTTCGGGCATATCCTCGGCCAGTTCCGCCACAGCCGCACGCACATCCTTGGAGATCGTGAGCGTGTTGCCGACAGACTGGCGCGTGATGTCGATGCCAATAGCGGTTTTGCCATTCACCCGCGCGGAGGTGTCGCGCTCTTCCGGCCCGTATTGGACAAAGGCCACATCATTGACGCGTGTATAGGCGTTGATCGGCAGGTTGCCGATGATCTCCGGTGTCACCTCCTCATTGCCCACCCGCAGCGACAGGCTTTGCGCCGAGGTGTCAAGCGAGCCCAGAGGCGTGTCGTCACGCAGCGCTTCCAGCGCGTCGGAGACGTCGAACATGGTCAGGCCACGGCTCAAGAGCGAGGGCATATTGACCAGAACGCGAAATTCGTTGGACCGGTCGCCGCGAATGGTGATTTCTGCAATCCCGTCAATCAGAGACAGCCGGTCATAGACCGTGGTCTCCGCAATCTGTGTCAGCTCTGCCAAGGGCACATCGCCCAGAACCGCCAGCCGGATGATCGCATCGCCGTTTGTGTCGGATTTGGTCACGGTCGGATCGTCAATATCGTCGGGCAGTTGCCGCACGGTTTCCGAGACGATCTCGCGCGCCTCGTTGGCGGCCACGTCGATATCGGTGCCATCGGACAGATCAATGGTGATCCGGCTGCTTTCGCTCGACGAGGTGCTCTCGATATAGGCCACTCCGTCCAAGGCGCTCAGCGCCTCTTCGAGCACCTGTGTCACTTCACGATCCACGGTCTCCGGCACAGCGCCGTCATAGCTTGTGCGCACGGAAAGCACCGGCTGGTCCACATCCGGCATCTCGCGCACATCGACGGCATTTAAGGCTGCAAGCCCTGCGATCAGCACCAGAAGGTTGATCACAATGGCGAAAATCGGGCGTGAAATGAAGAGATTGGCCAGACCGGCACGCTCCACTTGCGCAGGCTCTTGCGTGGCGTTTTCGGTTTCGGGCGCGGGCGTCGGCTCTTGCGGAGTCATCGTCACGACGGCACCTCGGCTTTGTTTTTGGTGTCAGACCGGGACAAGGCCCCTTCGACCACAGCGCCAAGAATTCTCACCGCCCCTCCTTCGCGCAGTTTTTGTGCGCCTTCGGTGATCACCATTGTGCCCGGCTCCAGATCGGTATCGACCCAGACCGTCTCGTTGCGCCGGTGCAAAATCACCACGGGAACCGCTTTGGCCTTACCGTCTTCCTCGATCCAGATGTTCGATCCAGCCCGCGACCATGTGATTGCCGTGGCAGGCAGCGCAGGCAGAGGTTCGCTCTCGTGGATCAGCCGCACGGAAAAGGTCATGCCGGACCAGAGCAGCCCGTCGGAATTGTCGATCTGCGCCCGCACGGTAATGGAGCGCGTAACACTGTCGAGACGGCTGTCGAAACTTTCGATTTCGCCTTCAAACACCTTGCCGGTGAAGCTCGGCGTGCTGGCGAGAATGGTTGTGTCCTTCTGCAACAGGCCGATGGCGCGTTCAGGCAGTTCGAACTCGATGAGCAAGGCGCTCAGATCGTCGATGGAGACGATCTCCTCGTTGCTCGACAGAATATCGCCCACCTCGACCTCGCTAAGCCCCAGCCGCCCCGAGATCGGCGCGCGCACCGTGCGATCCTCCAGCGCGACCTGTGCGATCTCGACCTCGATCTTGGCCTGTTCCAGCGCGATCTGCGCCTCCGACAGGGCCACTTCGGTCAAGGTAAGGTTGCCATTGGCGCGCAGCTGTTCGTAGCGGTCCACAGTCTGCTGCGCCTGTTTGAGATTGGCCTGCGCCAGATCCAGCGCAAGCTGCTGGGTGCGCGGGTCCAGTGCAAGCAACACATCACCGGCCTCAACCAGACGGTTGGCGCCCAGATAGGTGGCGACCACCTCGCCTGCGGATTCCGTGGTCACATTCGCCAGATGCAGCGCCCGTGCGCTGCCCACGGCGCGGATCACATCCTCATAGGGTTTCAGGGTCAAGGGCTGCGCGATCACCGTGGTCGCCCCGCCGCGCTGACGCGCTCCGGTATCGCCTGCCCCCGCAGGTCCGGTGACACGGGCGTCTTCCGATCCAAGCACACCCTGAAGCGGTACGGGCACACCGAAGGTCAGAACATGCGCGCCTCCGAGAATGATGGCTGAGGCAGTGATAGCTGTGACTGTGCGCATATTGGGGTCCGTTTTGAGAGGCCGATTTCTCGAACTGGTTAAAGCAGGATTTAATATTTATCGAATGAACACATCGTTTCCGTCGCAAAAATCAATGAATTTTTCGTGACCGACGGATTTTTCACTCCGGATCGTTTCTTTTTTAAGCCCCCCACGAGCGAATGGAGTAGCCAATGACAATCAAAAGCATTCACGGCTGTATCGGCTGCGAGGAATGTGTGAAATCCTGTCCTTGCGACGTGATCCGGATGGAGAACGGCAAGGCCAAGATCACCTACCCCGCCGATTGCCAGATATGTCACCTCTGCCGGATGTATTGCCCAGTCGACGCCATAGAGATGTCGCCGGAGAAATCCATCCCCGTCATCGTCTCTTGGGGGTAGGTCCATGTCCCGCAAAGCTTTCGCTCTCGTCCTGACCGGCCTTGTCGCCGCCATCGGTGTGCCGGTCTGTTTCTATATACTCAGCGACGCACCATTCCGCTCCGCTTTCAAGGACGCGCTGTCGCTTTTGACGCTTGTCGGGTTCTCCCTGCTCATCGCGCAATTCTATCTGACGCGAGGCAACGCGCCGGTGTCGCAGGCATTCAAACCCGCATTGGTGCAAAAACTGCATAAATACCTCGCCTACACCGCAATCGTCGTGATCCTCGCGCATCCCTATCTCATCGTCGTGCCGCGCTATTTCGAAGGCGGTGTCGAGCCGTGGACCGCTTTTGTCACCATGCTCACTCAATTCTCCAACATCGGCATCCTCAGCGGCATTCTCGCGTGGCTGGTGCTGGTGGCGGTCGGGATCACCGCGTTTTTCCGCCGCAAGGTCATGCGCAAGATGCGCAAGAAATATCGCGGCTGGCGCGGACTTCATGCTGTGCTGGTGCTCGGCTTCATCCTGCCCGCCCTGTTCCATGTGATCATGCTCGGACGACACATGAGCCTCGGACTGGCGATCTACTTCTGCGCCGCACTCGCCTTGGGCCTTGTCCTTCTGGCACGGCTCTATCCGGACCGCATCCCGTTCGCATCAGTCGGCAAATCCATCGGCGCAAAATTCCATAAGGCGGAGGCACATCCCCAATGACCGGCCCAATGACCAACCCAATAACCGGGAAAACCACCAATCCCCTCACCTCCCCGACCCGCCGCAGCTTTATGGCCATGGGCGGTGCCGTGGCGGGCCTGAGTTCCATGGGCCTTGCCGGATGGGCGCAGAACGATGTCGAGATCGATGTCACCACCCTGACCAACACCACTTACCAGACCGATGTCCTCGTGATCGGCGGCGGGATGGCGGGGCTGTTTGCCGCCGTGAAAGCCCATGACGCAGGGGCCAAGGTGATGATCGCCTCCAAGGGCCGCGTCGGGTCCTCCGGCCTGACACCCTTTGCCAAAGGCTATTTCGCCTATGACCCCGACAAGGAAACCGTGAGCATCGACGAATTTGTCGAAACGGTCTCGCGGTCGGCCTATCGCACCAACAACCCCGTCTATACCCGCCAGCTTGCCGAAAACTCTCTGGCGCGGGCCAAGGAGTTGCAGGACTGGGGCTTTTTCGACACCACACTGGCGCATCGCCCCTTTATGGTGCCGCTGGAGGCTCGCGACATCCCGATTGTCGAACGCCTGATGATCACCCGCCTCATCAAGGAAGACGGGCGCATCGCCGGTGCCGCCGGTTTCCTGCTGGATGCCGAGAAAACCGTGACCATCGCCGCCAAGTCCATCGTGCTGTGCACCGGCGCAGGCGGGTTCAAACCCAGCGGGTTCCCCGTCTGCGACCTCACCCATGACGGCAGCATCATGGCCTATGAGATCGGCGCGAAGATCACCGGCAAGGAATGGAACGACGGGCACACCGGCCGCTCCGTCAACCCCGCCGCCTGCTATGACGGCTGGGGCGATATGTTCGAACTGACGCCGAGCATGAATTCCGTCGAGGTGCATCACGATCTGGGCGTCGATGTGAACTATCAGGCCTATATGCAGGGCAACCCGATCAACATGGGACCAGGCACCCCGCCCGATGCAGAGCAGACGATGGTCGAGGGCGGACCTGTCACCCCGAGCGAATTTCAACGCTCCGGCCCTCCGGCAGGGGGCGAAGACGGCTCCGCTGGCAGTCCTGCGGGCGGCCCACCTCCCGGTGGTCCAGGTGGTGGACCAGAAGGCGGACCGGAGGGCGGACCTCTCGGCGGCGGAACGCAGCGCGGCTTTGCGATGGGCGGGGCCTCTGCGGGCATGGCCATTCACAAATCCGAAGGGCTCGTCCCCGTCGATGACCGCTGCGCCTCCAATGTCGCGGGGCTTTATGCCGCCGGTGACGCCTTGGGCAGCCATATGTCCGGCGGCATCTACACCCAGATCGGCTCCTCTCTTGCCGGTTCAGCTGTGCAGGGTGCCATCGCAGGCGAAGCCGCCGCCGAATTTGCCGCCGCACATCCGCTTATGGAGATCCCCGCAGAGACGCTGACCACCATCACCGACGAGATCCTCGCCCCACTCAAACGCGAGGCCGGCTACGGTCCGGCATGGGTCACACAAACGCTTCAGGGCGTGATGATCCCCAATTTCGTGCTCTACGTCAAAAAACAGACCATGATGCAGGCCGCTCTGGCCTATATCGAGGAGTTGCGCGACCACCATGCCCCGATGCTGCGCGCGGCCAATATGCACGAGCTGCGGCTGGCCCACGAGACCCGCAACATGATCCTGAGCGCGGAAATGAAACTGCGCGCCTCGCTCATGCGCACCGAAAGCCGGTGCAGCCATTACCGTCTGGATTATACGGAAATTGACACGGAGAACTGGGAGGCATGGATCAACATCTCCAAAGCCGAAAACGGCACGATGCAACTGGAAAAACAACCCTTCAGCGCATGGCCCGAACAGGCATAACGCAGGGCCTGAACCGGTAAAACAAGGCGTGACCCCTCCACGGGTCGCGCCTTTGCTACAGTAATTTTCTACAGCAAAGAGACGCGAAAAACCGCAGCGATTTCACCGACCACGCGGGGGGTCTATTTCCAATCCGAATTCTGTCCCTATATTGGTTGGACCCCTTTCAACCAGACCCGAAGACACAGCCTTTATGCGACCGGACATGATTGCCAAAATGCCTTTGCGGACCGAGAGATGTCCGACCTGCGCCCTGCCCGTATCGGGGCTGAGCCGGCTTGACGATGCAGGTTCGGAAGCGATCCCGTTCCGGCGCAAACAGGTGCGGCACAAAAGGCTGGTCTCTGGGCACACAGTTTTCCCTTCCACCTGATATTTCAAGGCGACACACTCTTGATGGACCTCATTGCTCAATCCACCTTCGGCGAAGTTTCCATTCTTCTTGTCATGGCGGCCGTGATCGGCTTTTTCGGTCTGCTTCTGAGACAGCCGCTCATCGTCAGTTTCATCGCGGTCGGTCTGATCGCCGGTCCTTCCGTGCTGGATGTGGTCCAGTCGAGCGAACAGATCCATCTGCTTTCCGAACTGGGGATTGCGGTGTTGTTGTTTCTGGTCGGCATCAAACTTGATGTGAAACTCATCCGCTCTTTGGGGGCGGTGTCGCTTTTGACCGGTCTCGGGCAGGTCGCGTTTACATCGGTTTTCGGCTATCTGATCTGTCTTCTGCTGGGGCTTGGCCATGTCACCAGCCTCTATATCGCGGTGGCGCTCACCTTTTCCTCGACCATCATCATCGTGAAGCTGCTCTCGGACAAGCGCGAGATCGACTCACTGCACGGGCAAATCGCCTTGGGCTTTCTGATTGTGCAGGATCTGGTCGTGGTGCTGGCGATGATTGTGCTCTCCGCCATCGGCATCGGCAGCGAGGCGAGCGGTCATGGCGGCGGGTCGGTGCTGGCGGTGCTCTCCTCCGGCATCGCTCTGGTGGCGCTGGTGGTCCTGTTTGTGCGCTATGTCGCCAACCCGCTGACCGAACAACTGGCCCGCGCGCCGGAGCTTCTGGTGATCTTCGCCATCGCACAGGCCGCCATCTTTGCCGCGATCAGCGATTTCACGGGGCTGGGCAAGGAAGTCGGCGGTCTGCTGGCGGGGATCTCGCTGGCCTCCACCCCCTACCGCGAAACCATCGCCGCGCGGCTCGCCCCGTTGCGGGATTTCCTGCTGTTGTTCTTCTTCATCGCGCTCGGCTCCACGCTGGACCTGTCGCTTCTGGGCGCGCATGTGTTGGGCGCCATCCTGCTGTCGCTCTTCGTGCTGATCGGCAACCCGCTGATCGTGCTCGCCATCATGGGCGCGATGGGCTACCGCAAACGCACAGGCTTTCTCGCCGGTCTCACCGTGGCGCAAATCAGCGAGTTCTCCCTGATCTTCGTCGCCATGGGCGTCTCCTTGGGCCATGTGCAGGAGGACGCCTTAGGACTGGTCACGCTCGTCGGCCTCGTCACCATCGCCATGTCGACCTATATGATCACCTATTCCCACAAGCTCTACGCCGCCTGCGAACCGCTGATCGGGATATTCGAGCGCAAGGGCACCCCGCGCGAACCCAGCGAGACCGGCACCCACAGCCAGCACAGCTATGCCATCATCATCTTCGGCCTCGGACGGTTCGGCACCGCCATCGGTCTGCGCCTGAAAAAACACGGGATCGCGGTGCTGGGCGTCGATTTCAACCCCTATGCCGTGCGCCGCTGGCGTGATCTCGGGATGGACGCGGAATTCGGAGACGCCACCGACCCCGAATTCATCGCAGAACTGCCGATGCAACGGGCCGGATGGGTGGTCTCCACCATCCCGATCCACCCCAGAGGGCTAAGCTACGAAGACAGCCGCCGCACCCTGTTGCAACTGGTGCGCGCCGCCGGTTTCCAAGGCCGCATCGCCACCACTTCACACGCCACGCAAGACACCCAAGACCTGCTGCAAGCCGGTGCCGATACCGTCTTTGAACCGTTTCAGGACGCCGCCGACCGCGCCGTGGACCTGCTGCGTGGCGGCGAAAAGGAATCCCGCACGGATATTCCCGTGATCGAGACCGAGGACAAATCCGCCCCCTGATATGACCCGCACGCCGCGTCTCTCCCCCAGAGGCCCGGCTGCCCAAGACAATCACCAAAGACATTGGCAAAGAATAGTGGCAAGTGATAAGTTGAACGATCACTCAAATATTATTTGATCAATCACTCAAGAACCCATATCCTCTCTTCATCACCCCGTTTGCATGAAGAGACAGACCATGAGCCGCCCGACCCAGTATCAACGTGACACCGCCCTTGAAGCCGCCATGCAGGTCTTCTGGCAAAAAGGCTATCACGCCACCTCGCTCAAAGATCTCGAAGCCGCGCTGGAAATGAAACCGGGCAGCATCTATGCGGCATTTTCCAACAAGGAAAATCTCTACCTGCTCTCGCTCGACCGCTATTTCGACCGTTCGCTGACCCGCTTTCAGGCGCTCATGGACGACGCCCCCTCCGCACTTGCGGGGCTGGCCGATCACCTGCGCGGCTTTGCGAAAATGCCGCCACAGGATCACGCCCGTCAGGTCTGCATGTTGACCAAGACGCTGGTGGACACCACCAACACCGACCCGGAGATCGCGGCACGGACCAAGGCCTATCTGGAACGCATCCGCGAGGCATTCACCGCCGCGTTCGAACGCGCCAAGGCCGAGGGCGAACTGCCCCCCGATGCCGACTGCGCACGGCTTGCGCGCCGGTTTCAGGCCTCGATCTCCGCGATCCGTTTCGAGCTGCATCTGGGCACCGATCCCGAAGACATCACCGCACTTGCCGAGGATTTCGCCCGCGAGATCGAAGCCCTGCGCCAAGACACATAAAGACAAGATAAGGACATCAGATATGGCCGAATATATTCCCCCGAAAGTCTGGACATGGGACGCCGAGAGCGGCGGTGACTGGGCCAAGATCAACCGCCCCATCGCAGGCGCCACCCATGACAAGGACCTGCCCGTGGGCACCCACCCGATCCAGCTCTATTCTCTGGGCACGCCCAACGGCCAGAAGGTCACGATCATGCTGGAGGAGCTTCTCGCCCTTGGCAAATCCAGTGCCGAATATGACGCCCACCTGATCCGCATTGGCGAGGGCGACCAGTTCTCCTCCGGTTTCGTGGACGTGAACCCGAATTCGAAAATTCCCGCCATGTTCGACCGCGACACGGGGATTCGCGTTTTCGAGAGCGGCTCGATCCTGTTGTATCTGGCGGAGAAATTCGGCGCGTTTCTGCCCGAAGACCTCGCGCATCGCACCGAAGTGATGAACTGGGCGTTCTGGCTGCAAGGGTCCGCGCCCTATCTTGGCGGCGGCTTCGGCCATTTCTACGCCTATGCGCCGGAGAAATTCGAATATCCGATCAACCGATTCACGATGGAAGTGAAACGCCAGATGGATGTGCTGGACCGCGAACTGGCCGAGCACCGCTATCTGGGCGGCAATGATTACACCATCGCGGATATGCTCACATGGCCGTGGTATGGCAATCTCGTGCTGGGCAATGCCTATAACGCGGGCGAGTTTCTCGATGTGGAAAGCTACACCCATCTGCGCCGCTGGGCCGAAGACATCCTTGCACGTCCCGCCGTCCAGCGTGGTCGCATCGTCAACCGGACCTTTGGCCCCTTGAACGAACAACTGCACGAACGCCACGACGCCTCCGACTTCGATCTGAAAACCCAAGACAAGCTTGCCCCCGAAGGCAAGACATAATCTCTCACGCACAGGACAAACCATGTTGAAATTCTATTACCACCCGACGCCGAACCCGCTGAAAATCGCGCTCTATCTGGCGGAAACCGGCCTGCCCTACGAGCTGGTGCCGGTGGACACCGCCAAAGGCGAGCAGCACACGCCGGAGTTCCGCGCGATCAACCCGAACGGCAAAGTGCCCGCGATCGAGGATGACGGGGTGCGTATTTTCGACAGCACCGCGATCCTGCTTTATCTGGCCGACAAGACCGGCCAACTCGGCGTTGCCCCCGAGCTGCGTGGCGAATTGCTCTCGTGGCTGATGTTCATTGGCACTGGCCTTGGCCCCTTCTCCGGCCAATGCGTGCATTTCCACCACATGGCCCCCGAAGACCTGCCCTATGCCAAGAACCGCTACATGCGCGAAACCGAGCGGCATTATCAGGTGCTCAACGACCATCTGAAAGGCCGCGACTTTATTGTGGGCGACAGTTATTCCATCGCGGATATTTCCGCATGGGGCTGGGCCATCCGTGCGCCGCGCGTTCTGGGCGGCGAAGGGCTGGCCCGTTTCCCCGAGGTCGCACGCTGGTTCGATGCCATCAACGCGCGCCCTGCCGTGGAGAAAGCCTACAAGATCGCGGAGGGCGAGACCTTCAAGACCCCCGGCGACGAACCGTCGATGCGCGCGCTCTATCCCAGCAACTTTGTGGACTGCTGAGCCGTTTCACGAGAGGCCCTGTCCGTCATGCGGGTCATCCGTGGCGTGGGGTTTATGATCTGAGGGCGTGCTGTCATGGCGCGCCCTGTTATGTGTTCACACGCCGCGCCGTGCGGGTGTTCAAAGGCGGGTCTTCGGACGCGAATTTCACCCTTCTTTATTCTCGGCCCTCTGACACAGAGCGCTCCCGCATCCCCCAAAATGCCCGACACTTGTCCGACGCAAGGCCGACACAAGGCAGACCCTTCGTCGCCGCCTTGCAACAAGCATCGGGAGTCCCATGAAAAAACTGTCTTCACAGATGTGAAATCGCGGGATTTTTCACATGCACACCGCGCTGAATCTGCTATTCAGATTCTATGGATATTGTTCTCATTACCGCTATTATCTCTGCGCTTTTTCTCGTCATCGGTCTTGCCGAACCCCTCGCCGTGCGTTTGCGTCTGCCCTTCAGTGTGATCCTCGCGGCCTTGGGGATTATGATCGGCATGGGGGCGATTTTCTTTCTGCGCACGGACCTCACAGACGCGCTAAACCCTGTTGCAGAAGCGATTTTAGCCCTGCCGATCCGTTCCAACGTCTTTCTCTACGTCTTCCTGCCGACCCTGCTGTTTCAGGCCACGCTGGGGATGAACCTGCGCCGGATGATCGACGACTGGGTGCCCATTTTGATGCTTGCCATCGTCGCGGTGGTCGTGGCCACCTTGAGCGTCGGCTATGCGCTGTCGATGGTCAGTTCACTGCCACTGGCGGCCTGCCTGCTGATCGGTGCGATTGTCTCCACCACGGACCCTTCGGCGGTGGTCTCGATTTTCCGCTCCGTCTCCGCCCCGCGCCGCCTCGCCCGCATCATCGAAGGCGAAAGCCTCCTCAACGACGCCGCCGCCATCGCCCTGTTCGGTCTTTTCATGGGCTTTGTGACACTGGGACAGCCCGACCCCAAACTCTCAGACGCCCTTGCCCAGTTCCCCGTCCTGATCGTCGGAGGCGCACTGACCGGCTGGTTTCTGGCACGGGTTGCGGTCTGGCTCATGGCGATCTTTGCCAATCACGAATTGGCGCAGCTCTCGATCTCCGTCGCCCTGCCCTATCTTGTCTATATCGGTGCGGAACAAAGCGTCGGGGCCTCCGGTGTGATTGCCGTGGTCGCGGCAGGGCTGACCCTCAACCTGACCGCCCCCGGACGCCTGCCGCCACAGTCATGGGCCAACCTGCGCGAACTCTGGAATGTTCTGGCGCATTGGGCGGGTGCGTTGATCTTTATCCTTGCCGCTCTATTGATCCCGCGTCTGCTCGAAGAAGTGCGGCTCTCGGACATCACCCTTATCGGCGTGGTGGTGCTTGCCGCCGTCGTCGCCCGTGCCCTGATCCTCTATGGTCTGCTGCCGCTGCTGTCATTCCTGAAACTCTCCCCCGTGGTCGAACGCCCCTACCGCGTGGCCATGCTCTGGGGCGGGCTGCGTGGCGCTGTGACGCTGGCGCTTGCGCTGGCCGTGACCGAAAGCCTGCGTGTCCCCGACGACATCCAACGCCTCGTCGGCATCCTTGCCACCGGCTTCACCCTCTTCACGCTGGTCGTGCAAGGGACCACCCTGCGCTGGGTCATCAAGAAACTCGGACTGGACCAGCTCTCACCGATTGACGAGGCGCTCTCCCGTCAGGTTGTCGCGGTCTCGCTTCAGACCGTGCGGGAAAAAGTGTCCGAGATCACAAGCAATTACGACCTGAGCCAAGACATTGTGCGCGCAGAAGCCAAACGGTTTGGCGGGCGTCTTGAAGAGGCCATCCAGTCCACCGAAGACGGGGCCGACATTCTGGACAAAGACCGCGTCACGCTCGGCCTGATCGCGCTGGCCGGTCACGAGCGCGACACGATTTTGCTACGCCTGCGCGAAAAAACGATCTCGGCGCGCATGGCCGAACAACTGCTCACCGATGCAGATCAACTGATCGAAAACGCCCGCATCGGAGGCCGCAACGGCTATCAACGAGCCGCCAAACGCAGCATTGCTTACGGCCCCGGATTTCGCGTCGCGGACTTTCTGCACAATCGTTTGCAGATTTCGGGCCCGCTCGCACGCATGACCGCAGATCGTTTCGAACTGCTCCTCTCCCAAAGACTGGTTCTACGCGACATGGACCGGTTTATCAGCGGACGGATCCGCAGGATTCACGGGCGGCGCATTGCCGAGTTGCTACGCGAAATGCTGGCACGGCGGGTGGAGACAATGGAAACCGCTTTTGAGGGGCTGCGCCTGCAATACCCCGGTTACGCCGAAAAACTGGAGCGCCGCTTTATCCGCCGCACCACGTTACGTCTTGAAGAGCAGGAATATACCGCCATGCGTGAAGACGGCATGATCGGGGCCGAGGTCTTTACCAAGCTGATGCAGGACCTTGCCGAGAAACGCGCAAAAGACGAGGCACGCCCCACGCTCGACATCGCCTTGCAGCGGATCGAACTGGTACGGCAATTCCCGCTCTTTTCAGAAATGGATGACGCCGAAATCAAAACCCTCGCCCGCGCCTTCCAGACCCGTTACGCCAAGGCCGGCGAAATCATCCTGCGCAAGAACAGCACGGATAAAAGCGTCTATTTCATCGCCTCCGGTGCGGTCGAACTTCAAAGAGCGGCGCAGACATGGCGGCTCGGACGCGGGGATATGTTCGGACTTATGGCCATGACACGCAACAAAGCCCGCCGCGCCGATGTCCGCACCATCGCTCCCAGCACGCTTTTGCGGCTCAACGAACAAAAATTCCGGCGCCTTCTGGAACGCAGCACGGCCTTGCAACTGGCACTCAAAGAAAGCGCCGAAAAGCGCGGGATTGATATAAACGAGTTGCTTCACCCCGAGGTCTGAAACCCATCAGGCCAACGACAGTCTGTGCATGTGGAAGGACTGCTATGTTCGTCGATCATTTCTCAACACTAGGAAAACCGCGAATTTGTATCAATTCCAACGCAAATAAAGCCATTTCGTGCCGAGAAGGCAAAATTCCAGATGGTGTAACATAGGAGAAGTGAAGTGGTGCACCTTAGAGGATTCGAACCTCTGGCCTCTGCCTTCGGAGGGCAGCGCTCTATCCAGCTGAGCTAAAGGTGCACTGACCGATGTCTCGGTGGCCCCGTCTATAGGCGATGCTGAAGAGGCGCGCAATCTGTTTTCCGCGCCTCTGTGACGGTTTCGCACTTACCCGAAAAACTCGCGGCAAAGCTCCAGCGCCTCGACCAGACGATCCACCTCTTCGGTGGTGTTATACATGGCGAATGACGCGCGGCAGGTGGCGGTGACACCGAGATGCTCCATCAGGGGCATGGCGCAATGGCTGCCTGCGCGAACAGCAACGCCTTTTTTGTCCAGAACGGTGGAAATGTCATGAGGATGCGCCCCTTCCATCGTAAAGGAGAAGATCGCGCCCTTGTCCGCTGTCGTGCCCTGCACGGTGAGCCAGTTAAGATTTTGCAACCGCTCTGCCGCATAGCGGGCCAGCATGGCCTCATGGGCGGCGATGTTCTCCATGCCAATATTCATGAGGTAATCCAGAGCCACGCCCATGCCGATGGTCTGGACAATCCCCGGTGTGCCCGCTTCGAATTTCAGCGGGGCTTTGGCATAGGTCACGGCATCTTTCGTCACCGTATCGATCATGTCGCCGCCGCCGAGGAAGGGGCGCATCTCCGCCTGACGTTCGGCACGGATATAGATCGCGCCAGAGCCGGAAGGGCCGTAGAGCTTGTGACCCGTGATCGGATAGAAGTCGCAACCGATGTCCTGCACATCGACCGGACCGTGGACAGAGGCCTGCGAGCCATCCACCAATGTGGCAATCCCGCGCTCCCGCGCCGCGTGACAGATGGTTTTCACATCCACCCGCGTGCCGGTCACATTGGACATATGGGTGATGGCCACGAGTTTGGTTTTCGGTCCCATAGCGTCGATCACATCCTGCGGATCAAGCGATCCGTCAGGCGCACAATCGACCCATTTGAGGACAACGCCCTGCCGTTCGCGCAGGAAGTTCCACGGCACGATATTGGCGTGATGTTCGAGGACAGAAAGCACAATCTCGTCGCCTGCCTGAAGCCTCGGCGCGGCCCATGCGTAAGAGACCATGTTTATCCCTTCAGTGGTGCCGGAATTGAAAACAATCTCGTCCTCATGCCCTGCGTTCAAAAACCGCGCCACCTTGGCACGCACGCTTTCATACTTGTCGGTCGCAAGATTAGAGAGGTAGTGCAAGCCCCTGTGAACATTTGCATATTCATCGGAATAGGCCTTGGTGATCGCATCAATCACCACCTGCGGCTTTTGCGCGGAGGCGCCGTTGTCGAGATAGGTCAGTGGCTGGCCGTTGACCTCGCGGGACAGGATCGGAAAGTCAGCGCGGATGGCGTTCACGTCAAACATGTCAAATGTCTTTCTCAGGTTTCTTTCCGGGCGATTTCGGCAAGCAGAACGCCCCAGAAGTAGATCAATGCAGCCAGCGCCAGAACGCCCACCAGCGTGGTGGCGGCACCGGGGCCGACGAATCCTGCGGTCAGCCCCCACAAGAGCCACAGCGGCGCGGCGCAGAGCAGCCCCCAGAACAACGCCATGCGGGTCTCGAACCCTGTTGCCGGACGTTTGAGCGCACGCAGGACAAAGCCGATCCCCCCCGCAAGGGTGTAAAACACCAGAGGCATGATGAAGAGCCAGCTCAACAGCGTGGCCCCCATAAGCATCTGCACCTCCTGACCGGTCTCGAACGCCAGACGCGAGAGACGCGGCCATTGCGCGACGAAGATCAGCCCGCAGGCCAGCATGAGAGTGACAAGAGCGCTGCCCTCGTTCTCCCCCGCTGCCAGCCTGTGGCGAAGCACCGCGCGCGGGGCGCGGTAGCTTTTTGCAATGTCGATAACGACGCCCATCAGCCCGTCATGTCCGGCGGCGGCGTTTTAGCCAACCTTCAAGACGGCTCAGGATGTCTTCAGCAATGGTCTCGTCCTCGATTTCCTCGATGGCTTCAGCAAGGAAGGCCAGCGTCAGAAGGTCTGTCGCATCGCCTGTCGGCACACCGCGCGAGCGCAGGTAGAACAGCGCCTCCTCGTCGATCGCCCCCACGGTGGAGCCATGCGAACAGGCCACATCGTCGGCGTAGATCTCCAACTCCGGCTTGGCAAGGAACTGGCTGTCCTCATCGAGCAGAAGCCCTTGGCTGATCTGATAGCCATCGGTTTTCTGCGCACCGGCTTTCACAAGGATTTTGCCTTGGAAAATACCTTTTGCCCCGTTGCGCAGCACCTTTTTGAAGACCTGACGGCTTTCACAGCGCTCGGCGTCATGGGTGATGAACACCGTGTCGTCATGGTGGAAATCACCGTCCCCCATCGCCGCACCAGCCACATGGGCCATCGAGTCGTCGCCCTGAATGTCGATGACCACCTCGTTGCGGGTCAGCACGCCATTGGCGGTCATGGTGAAGCTCTTGAAGAGAGACTCCCGACCGATGGTGGCGAAGACATGGGTGACAGCGCGGCGTTCATGGTCGCGGCCCTGCGCACGGATGTGGTGGAAGCCCGCCTTGTCGGCCACTTCGACTTCCATCACCTTGTTGAACCGCGCCGCCGCCGGACCGTTTTCAAGCACGGTCAGATCGGCGCCTTCTTCCACGCGGATCACATGGTGCAAAATCGCATCCGAGGTTTCGCTCTTGTGCAGATAGACCAGAGACACAGGTTTCGCGACCTTGCCCGTGGCGCGGATCACCACGCCATCGGTGGCAAACGCGGTGTTGAGCGTCGCCAGCGGACGTTCGACCGGATCTTGCGCCTTTTTCTCCTGCACGCCGTAAGCATCTTTCACCCAATGGATGTCACTCGACAGCGCATCGGTGAGGCGCATGATCTCAAGCCCCTCGCCTTCAAGCGCGTCAGAGGCCTCGGCATCAAAAACACCATCCACGAAGACCAGCTTGATCCGGTCAAGACCGGAGAACACCGGTGCTTCTGTCGGCGTGAAAACTTCCGCCGGTGTCGGCACGTCGGAGATGAGCGTGTCGGGACGGGTCCAGCGCCAGTATTCGTCGCGCGCCTGCGGCAGGCCCATAGCCAGAAGACGGCTCAAGGCATCCTGACGAAGCGCATCGGCCCAAGGAGCCCCAGCGGGCAGGCTCATGCCCTCCACACGGGCGCTGGTGGCGTCCAGTTTGCGTTGTTTCAATTCGGCACGTTTCATCAGGCGCCCTCCACCTCGGCCAGAAGATCGGCATATCCGTTATGCTCGACCTCAAGCGCCAACTCGGGTCCACCCGTCTTGATGATCCGGCCATTGGACATGATATGCACCACATCCGGTTTGATGTGATCCAGAAGACGCTGGTAGTGGGTGATCACGATGAAAGAGCGTTTGCCATCGCGCAGCGCGTTCACACCGTCAGAGACAAGTTTCATCGCATCCACATCGAGACCGGAGTCGGTTTCGTCGAGGATGCAGAGCTTCGGCTCCAGCATCGCCATTTGCAAGATCTCGTTACGCTTCTTCTCACCGCCCGAGAAGCCCACGTTCACCGGACGTTTGAGCATATCGGAATCGATCTTGAGGGACTTGGCTTTGGCGCGGATTTCCTTGAGAAATTCCGTGGAAGACATTTCCTCTTCGCCGCGCGCCTTGCGTTGTGCGTTCACAGCGGTGCGCAGGAAGGTCATGTTGCCCACGCCGGGGATTTCGACCGGATATTGGAAAGCAAGGAACAGACCCGCAGCGGCGCGTTCTTCCGGCTCCATCTCCAGCAGGTTTTCCCCGTCGAGCAGAACCTCGCCCTCGGTCACTTCATAGCCGTCGCGGCCCGACATGACATAGGAGGTCGTCGATTTGCCCGAGCCGTTCGGCCCCATGATGGCATGGACTTCACCCGGCCCGACCTTGAGATCGACGCCTTTGAGGATTTGCTTGTCCTCTTCTTCAAGTTTGACGTGGAGGTTTTTGATTTCCAACATATTATTGTCCTTTCACGGAAAAGGGCCCGCACGGGGATATACCCCCGGCAGGCGCTTGTGCGTTTGTAGATTTGAAAGCGAAGGCGCTTTGATGCGCCGTATCAGATCGGATCAAAGCGGTTTCCGAAAACCCCGTTTCACAGGGGATCGCGAAAGGCTTTAGATGCCCGAAAAATTCAGAAAGACCAGAAGTCCAGCGCCCAAGGCGACGAGTTTGAGCAGGCCGGATTTGAGCCCCGCCAGCAAAAGGGATCGTGCGCGCGGCATGTCGTCTTGCGCCACGGCCCCGTGGCTGACACCGGAGATCCGCTTGCCCTTCGGCGTGTTCACATCCTGAAGCCCCGTGTAGACGGTCGCAAAGGTGTTCGCCCCTCCCGCCTCGATCCGCTTGATCCTGTCGGCAAATTGCGCGTGCTGGTGATGCATCTTGTCCCTGCCTTTCCATCCCCTTGTCGTCAAAGGCAGATTGGTCGGCAAATTGGGAAAGATCATGGCACGGCATGGGCATTCTTGCGCCCAAACCCGCTGACCTTACGTCAGGCGAACGGTGCGCCGCAGACGCGCCGTTCAGATGTGATAGCTGTGCCCGCGAAAATAGAGCGTCTTCGGTTCCGTGGTCGCGGTGACATGTTCGACCCATTGCGCCGAGAACAGACGCGAGAAGGTCTCCGGCATCGCATGGACCATATTGTGCATGGTCATGATGGCGAGCAAAATTCCGGCAAGCTGTGTGCCCATCCGCTTGACGGCGGACAGTGACACGATCTCGCGCAGGAGAAAGGCAATCGAAATGGCAAAGACCACGTCGATCACAAAGTCCATATCCCCTGTGGCCTGAAGCTCCGCGCCGGAAATCTGATAGCGCAAGACCCGTGCGATCATCGCCGCAAGCCCGCCCATAGCGAAGGCCATCACATAGGAGACGACCCGTGTGATCTTCAGATGCGGTTCCTCGTAGCGCCCACGATGCACGCCCTCTGCACGATGGCGTTCGAGGATCTCGGCGAGCCTCTGGTTGCGTGCGTGTGTGCGTGTCTGCGCAGGTCCGACCACGTCGATCCCTTTGCGCGACCTCCGTGAGGCGCGATGCATACGGCTTACAAAATCCTGGCTCTGATCCATGCCAATACCCGTTAAAACACTTTGTAAGCATTCCTTTTACCAAGGAAACATGGCAAAAATCGGGCAGGTTCTGCGTGGAGGGGGCGGTGAACATCATCATGCTTTCCCCTGAAACGCTTTGAGCAGGGTGTAGAGCTTGTCCGCAGGAAATGAGGTGATCGGTTCCAGATCGAACTGCGCCATCCGGCCGTGGAAAGCGGTCGGAGTCGCAAATTCCGTCATCAACCCGTATTTGTCCTCACGGCCCACAAAATCGTCGACCAGAACCCGCGTAGGGCGTGTGATCGACGTCATCGTGGCGACGAAACAGCCCGTGCGGAACCGCCCGTCAATCAACACCAGATCAGGGGATTTGAGGTCTTCACGCTGCCAAACGCCAAAGCAATAATCGGGATAGCGGAACCATTTGCCATTGCCCTTGGGCCATGACCACTCCCCTGTCTCGCCAATATCCGCATGGATCAGACGCAGATCAGCCTTGGGCGGATGGCTGTCGAAATGCGCCTGCATGGCCTTGTGCCACGCCTTGTCGCCTTCAACGGAATACAGCGTCTTGCCCGCCTGCCCCGCCCCGTAAGCGGTGGAGCCGCCGGAGCCATATTCCACGATCACATCCGCCGCATCATATTGCGCGCACAGAAATGCCCTGACCTCCGCGGGGAAGGTCAGTTCGGGCCCCTGAGAGCCAAAAGCGATATGTGCGTCTTGCAGGGTCATGTCAGCCGGAATAGCTTACGAGTTTGATCAGTGCGGACAGCACCAACGCCGCGACAGAGGCGAGAAAGGACGTCGCCGCGACAGAGTTCATGATCAACCCTTCCCGCTTGCCCGCCTTCACACGCATCAGAAGGCCGATGAACACGCCGATAAAGACACCAAGGCCGATACCGGCGGAACTGGCGATGAACATGGGGAAGAGATCGAAACGCATCGGCTTACTCCACCGTCACAGCGGTGCCGGAGGCTGACACCATAAGCATCTGGCCGATCACCTCGTAATCCAGATCAATCCCCACGACCGCATTCGCACCCATCGCCCGTGCCTTGTCCTGCATCTCGCTGAGCGCGGTCTCCCGTCCTTCGGCGAGTTTCGACTCATAGGCGTTGGAGCGCCCGCCGATGATGTCGGTCACCTGCGCAAAGAGATCGCGCACGATATTGGCGCCCATGATGGCCTCGCCGGTAACGATGCCATGATAGGTGGTTATTTTATGCCCTTCGACCGAAGGCGTCGTGGTGGTGATCATCGTTTGATCTCCTTTGCCTTTCCAAGGACCGGCCATCAGCCGACCGACCCTTCCAGAGAGATCGCCACAAGTTGCTGCGCTTCCATGGCAAATTCCATCGGCAGGGCTTGCAGCACCTCCTTGGCAAAGCCGTTGACGATCAGCGCCACAGCCTCTTCCTCGTCCATGCCACGCTGGCGGCAGTAGAACATTTGCTCGTCATCCACTTTCGAGGTGGTGGCCTCATGTTCCACACGCGAGGAATTGTTCTTCACCTCGATGTAAGGCACCGTATGCGCCCCGCATTTGTCGCCGATCAGCAAACTGTCACATTGCGTATAGTTGCGCGAGTTTTTCGCCTTCGGGTGCATAGAGACCTGACCCCGATAGGTGTTCTGCGCCACGCCGGCGGAGATGCCTTTGGAGACAATCCGCGAACGGGTATTCTTGCCCAGATGGATCATCTTCGTGCCGGTGTCGGCCTGCTGGTGGTTGTTGGTGATGGCGATGGAATAGAACTCGCCCTGACTGTCATCCCCGCGCAGAATGCAGGAGGGGTATTTCCACGTCACCGAGGAGCCGGTTTCCACCTGCGTCCACATCACTTTGGAGCGGTCACCGCGACAATCGGCGCGTTTGGTGACAAAGTTGTAGATGCCGCCCTTGCCCTCTTCGTCGCCGGGGAACCAGTTTTGCACCGTGGAATATTTCACCTCGGCGTCTTCCTCGATCACGATCTCGACGACTGCAGCGTGAAGCTGGGCCACGTCGCGTTGCGGCGCGGTACAGCCTTCGAGGTAGGAGACATAAGAGCCCTTGTCCGCGATGATCAGCGTGCGCTCGAACTGGCCTGTGTTCTCCGCATTGATACGGAAATAGGTGGACAATTCCATCGGGCAACGCGTGTTTGGCGGGATGTAGACGAACGATCCGTCGGAAAACACCGCCGAGTTGAGCGTCGCATAATAGTTGTCAGAGACCGGCACCACGGAAGCCAGGTATTTCTTCACAAGCTCGGGATGCTCTTTGATCGCTTCCGAGATCGAACAGAAAATGACGCCGGCTTTTTCCAGCTCTTTCTTGAAGGTCGTACCGACAGAGACGGAGTCGAACACCGCATCAACCGCCACCTTGCGCTCGGAATTGTCCCCGTCCGCAGGCACCTCGCCCGCGCCTTCGACACCGGCAAGGATCATTTGCTCTTTCAGCGAAATGCCGAGCTTTTCATAGGTAGCCAGAAGCTTCGGATCCACCTCGTCCAGAGACTTGGGCTTTTCTTCCATGCTCTTCGGACGCGCATAGTAATACTGGTCCTGAAAATCGATCTCGGGATAATCGATCATCGCCCAGTCCGGCTCTTCCATCGTGACCCAGCGGCGATAGGCCTCCAGACGCCATTCCAGCATCCATTCCGGCTCTTCGTTCTTAGCAGAGATCAAGCGCACGATATCTTCGGACAGGCCCTTGGGCGCGTAGTCCATTTCGATTTCCGTGTCCCAGCCGTATTTATACTTGCCAGCCAGTGCCTGAACGGCGGCGACGGTTTCTTCCTCGACGCCTTCCTTGACCTGATCTTTCAACTGTACGTCATCCACCATGGGATCACTCCTTACCGTAGTCTTGGAGGCTCGCGCCCCTCATGTGCGTTGCGGGGCCCGTTTGGCCCTCATCTTATGCTGCGCGTTTCTTCCACCGCGCATGTGCGGACAGCCAAGCCGTGGCGAACCGCTCCAATTCTTCTTTCGTCACCTCGGGGCCGATCGACACCCGAAGCGCACTTGCCGCCTCGTCTTCGGCATATCCCATCGCGGTCAACACTTTCGACGCCCTGACCTTGCCCGAGGAACAGGCCGAGCCCGCAGAGACCGCGACCCCCGCAAGGTCCATCTGCATCACCTGCGTCTCACCCTTCCAACCGGGCGTGATCAGGCTCATCGTATTGGGCAAACGTTTTCCACCCTTCCCCACAAAGATGGAGTCTTCGATCTCGTTGGCAATCAGGGATTCGAGATAATCGCGTTTTTGTGCAACCTCGTCCCAAAGCCCGTCCGCCAGACGTTTCGCCGCCATCTCGGCGGCCGCGCCGAACCCCGCGATGCAGATCAGGTTCTCGGTGCCGCTTCTGCGCCCCATCTCCTGACCGCCACCCTTGATACCGGCCTCGACATCCAGCCCCTGCTTGAGTACCAGAGCACCCACGCCCTTCGGCCCACCAAGCTTGTGCGCCGACACGAGCGCCATATCGCAGCCCAACCAGTTGAACGCCAGCGGGATTTTCCCGAATCCTTGCGTCGCATCACAGACCGCCAGCCCTTCGGGCAGATCTTGCAAAATTCCGGTCTCCGAATTGGCCAGCTGAAGCGCGCTGTTTTGCGGCTCCGTAACAGTCACCTGCCCAGCACGATCCACAGGCAAATCGGCATCACACCATGACGACACGGCCTCATGCTCGATCTGCGCACAGTGCAACCCGCGCCCCGGCAGCGCCAAAGCCGCCGCCTCGGTTGCGCCGGAGGTAAAGACAATATCCGCCCCCTGCGCCCCGAAAGCCTCGGCCACCTGCGCCCGTGCGCGTTCCATCAACCCTTTCGCCGCACGGCCTTCGCCATGCACCGAAGACGGGTTCCCGACAACATCCATCGCCGCAATCATCGCCTCTCGCGCAGCCTGACACAGCGGCGCGGTGGCGTTCCAATCGAGATATATGCGGGAGGTGTTCACGGGATGTCCTTTGCTGTTCAAATGCTCAACAAGAGCGGATCACTCGTCATCCACAACGGCAAAAATATTCGGCACCGCCGGACAGGGCCGTAGTTCGTTCTTCACCACATCCGACAGGCGGGTCTGATGCAGGAACACATAGACATGCGCGGAAAGGCCTTCCCACAGGCGGTTGGTCATGCTCTGCGCCCGCGAACCAGAAATCCCGCCGGATGCCCCCGCGCCCGTGTGCATGGCTGACACCGTCTCATCCACAGCCTCCATGATGTCGGAAACCCGAATCTCGGAGGCCGGTTTGGCAAGTTTGTAACCGCCCCCCGGTCCCCGCACGGACGACACCAGTTCGGCGCGACGCAATTTGACGAAAAGCTGTTCGAGATAGGGCAGCGAAATATCCTGCCGCTTGGCAATATCTGCCAAAGACAACAGGCTTCCTTCCTTTTGCAGCGCCAGATCAGCCAGCGCCACCATGGCATAACGCCCTTTAGTAGACAGTTTCATCTGCGTTCTCCTTTGCGGCATCCGGCAAACTACCGGCCAAACCACGCGCTTTTCGACACTTCGCCCCTGCCCTTACAGTGCTTTGCGTGATTCCGTCACCTGAACACAGAAAAACAAACGCAAAAACATTGACGTGCGCACGCGGGAGCCTTACCTCCATACCACACGCGTCGGCCTTGAGTTCGGTCAATTTAGAATGCTTCTAAATTAGGCGAGGGAATTCGTCAACTATAAAGGCCACCCGCGATCATATGAATGCAGGACTCTTTTCACAGGGTTTTGCCAGACAAAGACCGCCGCGACCTATAGCCCTACAGGGTCGCTGCGACATGAGGAGACAGGGACGACTATGCCCGAAGTGATTTTTCCCGGCCCCGAGGGTCGGCTCGAAGGCCGCTACCACCCGCAGCCGAAAAAAGACGCCCCCATCGCCATTATTCTTCATCCTCACCCGCAATTCGGCGGCACGATGAACAACCGCGTGGTCTATAACCTGCACTACGCCTTCCACAACATGGGCTTCACCGTGCTGCGGTTCAACTTCCGTGGCGTGGGCCGCTCTCAGGGCGAATACGACCAAGGCGTCGGCGAATTGTCGGATGCAGCCTCCGCGCTGGACTACCTCCAGTCGCTGAACCCGAATGCGAAACATTGCTGGGTTGCAGGCTTCTCCTTTGGCGCATGGATCGGCATGCAACTGCTGATGCGTCGTCCGGAGATCACCGGCTTCATCTCGGTCGCACCGCCGGCCAATATGTATGACTTTTCCTTCCTCGCCCCCTGCCCGTCTTCGGGTCTGATCATCAACGGCACCGCCGACCGCGTCGCGCCGCCGAAGGACACCCATACGCTTGTGAACAAACTGCACGAGCAAAAGGGGATCACCATCACCCATCAGGAAATCGAAGGTGCCGGACACTTCTTCGAAGACCCGCATATGGAAGAGATGATCGGCTCGGTCGACCAATATGTCCGCCGCCGCCTGACCGAAACGACACGATAAACCAGGGAGCCGCAGCCTCATGGGGATCATGGAAGACCTCGCCGACGATCTGGCGAAAGAAACCATCGCAGCGCTGGACATCGTCGGCAGCGAGGAATTGATTCAGGACGTGGCCCGCGTGATCGGGGCCTCTTCCGTCACCACGCAAGAAGCCTTCCTCACCGCCGCCCGCGTGCGCCTTTCCGAGGCGCGCGCAAGAGAATACCTGCGAAAACGCATTGCCGAAGCCAAAGCCGGACAGGCAGCCTCCGCCCCGCCCCCCGGCTCCGAAGATGACATAGAATACTGAGCCCATGCCAAAAGATACCGCCTCCCCCCGCCTTGACGCCCAATATGCCTTCCTGATGGAGGCGGACCGGCTCAAGACGGTGGAGCGCGCCAATCAGCTCATGGATCGCTCGCGGTTCGAAAACTCCGCCGAACATAGCTGGCACGCCTGTCTTCTGGCTTTTCTGATGGCCCCTATGGCCTCTGATGGCACCAATCTCGACCGCGCCATCGAAATGCTCATGCTCCATGACATCGTCGAAGTGGACGCGGGGGACCACCCGATCCATATCCTCTACGACACCGAAGACATCGCCGCACGCGAAGCCGCCGCCGCAGAGCGCATCTACGGCCTTCTGCCCGAAGACCTCGCCACACGGTTCCGCAGCACATGGGCCGAATTCGAGGCGATGGAAACAGAGACCGCACGCTTTGCCAAAGCGGTCGACTACCTCGCCCCCGCCCTGCAAAGCATCGGCGCGCCCGTGCAGCTTGAAGAAGAACGCGAGATCGTTGCAGGCAACCTGCGACGCGGCCGCGCGGTGAAGACCAAAGACATCCTGCCGGAGCTGTTCGACTTTACCAAGGCCGCTTTCGCAGGCGAAATGCCGCAAGGCGATCTGGCCAGACGATTTGCCTTCTGGTGCGAGGCGGACCGGCTCAAATCGGTCTACCGTGCCACCCCGATCGCGGATGGCTCGCGCAAGGAAAACACCGGAGAGCACAGCTGGCACATCATGCTCTACGCCCTGACACTGGCCGACCACGCTGGCGCCGATGTCGATCTGGCACTGGCGATCAAAATGCTCCTGCTGCATGACATTGTCGAAGTAGACGCAGGCGACACGCCCATTCACGGCGCCGTCACACCCGAAGCCATGAAAGCGCAGGAAGACGCCGAACAACGCGCGGCAGACCGGCTCTTCGGACTTCTACCCGATTCTCAAGCGCGAAGCTTCCGTGCGATCTGGGACGAATTCGAAGCCGCCCAAACCCCGACCGCCATCTATGCCAAATCCATCGACCGCTGCCAGCCTGTGCTGCACAACCTCGCCGATGATGGCGGCTCATGGCGCACCTATGATGTCAAGCTGCACCAACTCGACAGCCGGATCGGCGTCAAGATCGCACGCGGCTGTCCGGCCCTCTGGCCTTATATCCGCGCCAAATGCGAACCGTGGTTCACCATGCGCGGCGCTCTTTAAGTGTTTCAACAGCCAAGGAAACCCCGCGTTTCCCGCCAGTGGTCGCGGCGTCTCCTTTGCTGCCATAAATACTCAAAATCCGTAAATGCCCGCGAATTTTTCTTCGAGATAGTCGAGAAGCGGCGCTTCTGAGGGTTCAAAGCCACAGGCATGCACAATCGTGTCACGCGGCTCTCTGAGCCCGCCGAATTGTTGCAGGTTGTTCTTGAGCCAACCCGTCGCGGCCGATGTATCGCCCTTGGCCAGTTGCGCATCCAGATCGGAAACCTCGGCACGCAGCGCCTTGTGCAGGCATCCAGCATAGACGTTGCCCAAGGAATAGGTCGGGAAATAGCCGAAAAGCCCCACGGGCCAGTGCACATCCTGAAGACAACCGTTGGAGACCTTGTCCACCTTGACGCCGAAATCCGCTTCGAACCGGCTGTCCCATGCTTCGGGCAGATCGTCGATGTCCAAAGACCCGCTGATGATCTGGCGCTCCAGATCGAAGCGCAACAGCACATGCAGATTATACTGCACCTCGTCGCTCTCGGTGCGGATATAGCCCGGTGTCAGACGGTTGACCGCAGCGTAGAAATCCTCAGCACTGTTCACACCGATCTCGCCGAAGGTCTCGCGCATCTGGCCGTAGAGATATTCGGTAAAAGCCCGCGAACGGCCAAGCTGGTTCTCGTAAATCCGCGACTGGCTCTCATGCACGCCCATGGAGACGCCCTCGCCCAGAGGTGTTAACAGGTAGTCGCGGGAGATGTTCTGCTCGTAGCACGCATGCCCCGTCTCGTGGATCGTCGAGTAGATCGAATTGAGCGGGTCTTCAGGGTTGGTGCGGGTGGTGATCCGCACATCGAGACCCGAGCCGCTTGAGAACGGGTGCACCGCCTTGTCGATCCGGCCATAGGCGAAATCATAGCCGAAGGCGGCGGCGAGTCCTTCGGTCAGGGCCATTTGCTTGTCCTCGTCATAGGTGCCGGAGAGGCCCTTGGGCTGATCGGCTCCCATGATCTTGTCTCTCAGCGCCACAAGTCGCGGGCGCAGCGCACCGAACATGGCATCAAGCTGTGCACCTGTGGAGCCGGGTTCGTAATCCTGATGCAGCGCGTCCCAGAGGTCGTAATCCGTGCCCTCTTTCAAGGCCGCCGCTTCTTCGCGGCGCAGGCGGACGACCTCTTTGAAGGTCGGTGCGAAATGCGCGAAATCATCGCGGGCACGGGCCTCTGCCCAGATGCCTTGGGCCACTGAGGTCACCTTGGCCAGTTCGGCCGCGAGGCGCGCGGGCACTTTCGTGTTGCGCTCATAGGAGCGGCGGATATGGCGCAGTTGCGCGCGGGAGACCTCATCCATAGCCTTCACGTCGATCTGCTCCAGCCAGCCCCCGATCCGCACGTCGGTTTTGCGGGCGTGTAGCACTGTTTCCAACGCGGCGAATTCCTCCCCGCGCTGCTCGGCTGCACCGCGCGGCATCATGGTTTCCTGATCCCAGTTGAGACGCCCCATAATGGCACCAAGCGCCTCGGTCTCGCGGGTGAACTTCATCAGATCATCAAATGCAGACATTACAGGCCCTCCCGGACCGATTGGGATTTCGGAAACTGGCTCAGGAAGCGGGCGCGGGAAATGGCGACAAAGAGCGCAACCGCCCCAAGCTGGTGCGCAAGCCCCAACGCCAGAGGCGCACCGTGAAGCACGGTGACAATGCCCAGAACCACTTGGAAAAAGAGCAAGGCTCCCATCAGGTTAAAGGCGCCCGCCGTGGCCTTGTTGGCCGACTTGCGCCCCTTGAGCCATGTCACGACGCCGAACGCAAACAGCAGATAACCGGCAACGCGGTGGATGAATTGCACCAGGGCGGGGTTCTCAAAGAAGTTGCGCCACAGAGGCTCGATGTAGAACGGATCGGGCGGCAACACCTGCCCGCCCATCAGCGGCCAGTCGGTATAGCCGCGTCCGGCGTCAATCCCCGCCACCAAGGCGCCCAGCAGAATTTGCAGGAAGGCGAAATGCAGCATCCCCGTGGACATGCTGAACAGTTTTGCATCCTTGTTGCGCCGCGCTTGCAGCAGCTCCGCCTCCGAGCGGCCCAACAGGAAGACATACCATGCGATAAAGCCCAGAATGACAAAGGCCAGCCCCAGATGGGTCGCCAGACGATAGGAGGCCACGTCAAGCCGCTCTCCTACAAGCCCCGATGACACCATCCACCAGCCGATCGCGCCCTGAAGCCCGCCCAGCACGCCGATAAAAAGCAGGCGCTTGTGCCATCCGGTCGGCACTTTTCTGGCCAGCGCGAACCCTGCATAGCCCAAAGCCCAGACCAGACCGATCACGCGACCCAACTGGCGATGGCCCCATTCCCACCAGTAGATGGATTTGAATTCCGAAAGGCTCATGCCTTCGTTCTGCAAGACATATTCGGGGATCTGCTGGTATTTCTCGAATTCCGCGACCCAAGCGGCCTCATTCATCGGCGGCACCGCGCCCGTGACGGGTTTCCATTCGGTGATCGACAGACCGCTGTCCGTCAAACGTGTCAGCCCGCCCACGGCGATCATGGTCATGACCAGTGCAAAAATCACCACAAGCCAGGCACGGATGCCTTTGCGTGCGCCTTTTCTGCCCTTTTCGATCAGCCCGCCTTGGGGTGCGGGTTTGGACACCTCGTTTGTGCCCACCTCTTCGAAAATGCTGCGTTTTTGCGCCATCTGCCGCCCCTTCGTTGCCATCGCGCTGAAACCTATGCAGGCAAAGCGGCAAGGGCAAGCCGCATCGCCGCGCAAATCCGCTCTTGAAGCCGCTATTCACATAGATTTTTGCATCTGTTGAGACAGAAAGCGTCGCCCCTTTCGTATTATCCCTGAAGGCAGGCAGATCAGTCCTGTCCGAGCAGAAAGGACATATTATGAAATTTATCCCGAAAACCCTATTCGCAACGGCTCTGAGCGGCCTGCTCGTCTCCGCCCCCGTGGCCGGTTTCGCGCAAAACAAACACGCCATCCAACAACAGGCGCAGGTCGCCTTCTATGTCAAACCCGGCGTCACCCTGAATGCCCGCTCCGGCCCGGGTACGAAATTCGGCAAGATCGCCGCATTCAAACCGGGCACGAAACTGAGCGTGGTGAAGCGACAAGGCAAATGGGCACAGGTCAGGACCGACGCAGGCAAACTGTTGTGGGTCTTCGCCAGCTACCTGACCGACACGGCCCCTAAGGTGCAGAAAGTGTCTCCGGCGCAACATGTCAGCAAACCACATCGCCCGTAATCGGCAGACACACGGAAGGGCGCGGAGGAAAAACTGTGGTTCAGGTTGAACGCAACACAGGTTATCCGCGCTCTTTCCAGCGTTTCATCTGACGCATCACCCCGTGCAACATCTGCACATCGGCGCGCGTCAAGGGCATACGCGACCAGAGGTTGCGCAGGTTGAGCTTCATATTCTCGGCCTTGTGCTCGGGAAAGAAGAACCCCGCCTGATCCATCACCTCTTCGTAATGATCGCCAAGCTTTTCGACCTCGACATGACCGGCCCACTCGGTTTTGGCCATTTCCATCACCTCTGGCGGCGTGTCCGTGGTCTGCCGTCCCCATTCATAGGACATCAGCAACACCGCCTGCGCGAGGTTCAAAGAGGCAAAAAGCGGGTTCACAGGCACGGTGACAATGGCATTGGCCTCCACCACATCTTCGTTCTCAAGCCCTGCCCGCTCAGGCCCGAACATCACGCCGACCTTCTTGCCCTCGCCCACCAAGGCACGCGCGTGTTCCATCGCACGCTCCGGCGTCATCACCGGTTTGGTGATCCCGCGCATACGGGCGGTGGTGGCAAAGACAAAATCACAATCGGCCACCGCCTCGCGCACCGTGTCGAACAGCCCCGCTTCGTCCAGCAGCCGTCCGGCCCCCGACGCCATTGCCACCGCTTTCTGATTGGGCCAGCCGTCACGCGGGGCGATGATCCGCATCCGGTCGAGACCGAAATTCCACATCGCACGTGCCGCGCCGCCGATATTCTCGCCCATCTGCGGGCGCACCAGAATGATAGCAGGCGTAGGCCCCGTGGGGCGCGGATCGGTCGGAGCATTGGACATGGGGCGTTTCCTTTCAGCCTTTCAGCCGATTAAAGCGTTTCACGAACAACCCGAGCCACAGGATTCGGGAGATGCAGCACAACGTAGTGATGGAATTGGCCTTCCACAGTCAACTTGTGCCGCAAGTGAATTGCGAGAGGATTTAGCGGCATTTGTTCCTGCGAGCAAGGCTTTGCCCCGCCCGCCAAAGACGCTATAGGAGGCGAAAGCCGATTTGAGGGAACAAGAGATGTCCGAGCCGGAACAAGAACTGCCGCAAATTTACCTGCTGACCCCGAGTGCCTTTGATGTCGAGACCTTCCCGACCGTGCTGGCCTCGGTGCTGGATGCCCATGAGGTGGCCTGTGTGCGTCTCGCGCTGGCCTCCAAGGACGAATATGTTCTGGGCAAGGCGGCCGATGCCTGCCGCGAGGTCTGCCATGCCCGCGATGTGGCCATTGTCATCGAACACCATGTTGCGCTGGCCGAACGGCACGGGCTGGACGGGGTGCATCTCACCGACGGGGCACGCTCGATCCGCAAGGTGCGCAAGCTGCTCGGAGATGACGCCATTGTCGGAGCCTATTGCGGCGCGTCGAAACATGACGGCATGACCGCGGGCGAGGCTGGCGCGGATTATGTGGCCTTCGGTCCCGTGGGCGACACCGAGCTTGGCGACGGCACCAAAGCGCCGCGTGATCTGTTCGAGTGGTGGTCGCTGATGATCGAAGTGCCGGTGGTGGCCGAGGGCGCGCTCTCCGTGGAGATCGTGAAGGACCTGGCCCCTGTCACCGATTTCTTTGCCGTGGGTGAGGAAATCTGGTCCACCGATGATCCGGTCAAAGCCTTGGGCGATCTGATCGCCGCGATGGGATAAAAGCGCCGCCCTCAGGGCGGCCCTCAATGGCGGCATCGCCCCGCTTTTCGCATCTGCCGCTTACACATCCACATAAGCCGCCGGAATTTCCGGTAGCCCCGAACGCACAGCCGCCTCGCAGCGTGCCGCCATTTCCTTGCGATCTTTCACATCTTTCACCGCAATCGGATCGTGGAAAATCACTTCGACCCGCCCTTGCGGGCTGGCTTTCAACACCTGCGCCAAAGAGCCCGCAAAATCCATATCGCCCCACCAGCCGTAGAACCGGACATCCTGTCCCTCCGGCGCGATGTAGCGGGTGGTGACTGGCTGGATCCAGACCTCGTCGCGCAATTCCGGCGCGAAGAAAGCGGCAAAAAGCGTCGGTTTGAACGGCAGGACCCGCAGACTGTCCGAAGATGTGCCTTCGGGGAAGAACAACAGCTTGTGGCCGAGTTTCAGCCGCTCCTCGAACAGGCGTTTCTGTTCGGCGGCCTCTTTGCGGTCGCGATTGATGAACACGGTCCCTGTCGCCTTGGCCATCGCGCCAATTCCGGTCCAGCCTGCGACCTCCGCCTTGGAGACAAAGAACACGCGCTGCACCGCATTGAGGACGAATATATCAAGCCATGTCGAATGGTTCGCCACAACCGCACCGTGGTGCTGCATCGGCTTGCCTTTAACCGTCAGCCCCATCCCCATGAGGCGCAACGCATTGCGGGACACGAAGCGCGGGAAAAAGGAGGTCCACGGACGGCGCGGCCCGTAGAACAGACGCTCGACGACACGGGTGGCGAGCATCAGAATCATGCAAATCAGGATCATCAGCACAATCGGCAGGCCCCGTCGGATCATCCGCCATGTGCCCCAGCGCACCGGTGCGGGATCAGGCGGAGGAATCCGGCTGTCCCAAAGAGGACCGCTCATTTGGCATTCCTCACAAGACCCTTGCCGTAAAGCGCCCGCTGACGCTCCGAAATCATATCCGTATCGAGAATCAGCAACACATCCACGGTGTTGAAGGCCGTGTCCACAAAGGCCCCCTCGCCCACCGTGCCGCCCATCCGCAGATAAGCCTTGATCAGCGGCGGGATCGCCAGCATGGCGCGTTTGCGGTCGATCTGGTCTTCCGCGACCAGATTCATGCTCTGGAAATGCTCCGGCAGGGCACGGGCGCGCAATTCAACCGGTGCGAGATGGCGGTGATGCAAAAGCGACAATGCCTCGGCATGGCGCGACACATCCGCGCCGAAGAACGAAGCCGTGCCGAACAGCACGTCATAGCCCTCTTCGATCACATATTTCGCCAGCCCCGCCCACATGTGAAACAGTGCAGGCCCACCGCGATATTCTCGCGCCACACAGGAGCGGCCCAGTTCCAACAAACGCTTGCCTGACGTCTTGAGCGGCGTCAGGTCATATTCGCCTTCGGAGTAGAAATGCCCCAGCTCTGCGGCCTTCTCTCCGGTCAAAAGCCGGTAAACCCCGATGCACTGCTCCAGAGGATCGTCGGAGCGCGCCGGATCAATCAACATGAGATGCTGGTAATCCGGATCGAACCGGTCGGCCTCAAGCTGGGCCTCGTGATCCACCAAAACCCCGTCCGAGCCCAATTCCTCGACAAAAACCCGATAGCGCAGCCGCTGCGCTGCGCGCAGGTCCGCCGGGGTCTCGGCAAATTTCAACTGGAACTGCGGCGCCTCTGCGCTCATGGTGATCTCTTTTGTTCTCGGGTGCGCGGGTTTTAAGGTTTTGTTTACGTCAATGCAACACACTGCCCGCGATCTGACCGGCGGCAAGGTCGTTCCGGTTGATTGACGCGCGTGACCAATCCACCATGGGAGACATCGCCCCGCGTCCACCGTGCCTTTGCCGGCTCACTCAAACACAGGAAGGAGCGCAAGACGCCGACTGTCGATCACAACCTTTCCCGCATGCTGGAACATCACCGTGATCTTGCCATTGATGTTCGACTGCACCTGCCCGAGCCCCCAGTCGGCCTCACTCGGGTGGCGGACCATCTGGCCCGGTTCCAGCATTGCATTGAGATCATCCATCCTGCGTCTATTCCTCGATTTCCTGTCCATTGACTGTAACTGGAGACATGAATGACCCAAGACCTGACCCGAGACATCGCCGCCATGATCGGCTCTCGCATCTGTCATGACCTGATCAGCCCTGTGGGCGCGATCGCCAACGGCGTGGAACTCATGGCCATGCAGGGTGCGGGAACCGGCCCTGAACTTAGTCTTATCTCCGAAAGCGTGGAGAATGCCAATGCTCGGGTAAAATTCTTTCGCATCGCCTTTGGCATGGCCTCAAGCGGGCAGATGATGTCGAAGTCGGAAATCACCGGCATACTCAAGGGGCTCACCTCCGCGCGTCTGGGCTATGCCTGGGAGCCGGAAGACGACCTGCCGCGTGAGGAGGTCAAACTCGCCTGCCTGATGCTCATGTGCCTTGAAAGCGCCCTGCCCCGAGGTGGCCGGATCGAGGTGGGATTTGCCGACAATCACTGGCAGATCACCGCCAGCGCCGAACGGATCGACCCCGCCCCTGATCTCTGGGCGCGGCTGGGGGAGGTCACGGGGGCCGAGGGGATGAAACCCTCCGAAGTGCAATTCCTTCTGGCACCTTTGCAGGCCGACAGCCTCGGGCGCACAATCGCGCAAAGCACCTCTGACGGGACAATCACCCTCACGGCCTGAGCGCCACAGACGGCGCTGCGGCCCTTTGATACAAACGCGGGCAACCGCTTGCCCGCGCCTTGTCTCGGTGCGGCCTGTCAGCTGCGGGTCGCCCCGTCCGAGGTCACAAGATATTTGAAGCTCGTAAGCTGCTCCGCCCCCACAGGGCCGCGCGCGTGCATCTTGCCTGTGGCAATGCCAATCTCCGCCCCCATGCCGAACTCGCCGCCATCCGCAAATTGGGTCGATGAGTTGTGCATCAAAATCGCGCTGTCGATGTGGGAGAAGAATTTCTCCACGTTTTCAGGCGTCTCGGAGAGGATGCAATCGGTATGGCTGGAGGAATAGTGGCGGATATGCGCAATCGCCCCGTCGATCCCGTCCACCACTTTGGCGGCGATGATACTGTCTAGATACTCACGCCCCCAGTCCTCTTCGGTTGCCGGAGTGACCTGCGCGTTGAGCGCCTGCACAGCCGCATCCCCGCGCACCTCGATCCCCTTCTCCACCAGAGCAGAGACCAGATCACGGCCCAGCGTGTCCGCAATATCCTTATGGATCAACAGACATTCCGCCGCGCCACAAATCCCCGTGCGACGCGTTTTGGCGTTCAGCACAACATTCATCGCCTTCGCCGGATCGGCAGAGGCATCCACGAACACATGCACGATGCCTTCGAGATGGGCAAAGACCGGCACGCGGGCCTCGCGCTGCACCAGACCGACCAGCCCCTTGCCGCCACGGGGCACGATCACGTCGATGTAATCGGTCATGGTTAGCATTTCGGACACTGCCGCGCGGTCGCGGGTCGGCACGCGCTGGATCGCATCTTCGGGCAGACCAGCCGCTTTCAGCCCTGTCACCAGACAGGCATGGATGGCCTCCGAACTGTGAAAACTTTCTGAGCCGCCGCGCAGGATCACGGCATTTCCGGCCTTGAGACACAATGCGCCCGCATCCGCCGTGACGTTCGGACGGCTCTCGTAGATCACGCCGATCACGCCCAAAGGCGTGCGCACCCGTTTGATGTGCAGACCGTTCGGACGGTCCCATTCAGCAATCACATCGCCCACAGGATCTTTTTGCGCCGCGATGGCGGTCAACCCGTCAACCATGCCCTGAATCCGCGCCTCGTCCAGCATCAGCCGGTCCATCATCGCATCCGTCAGGCCTTTTTCGCGACCGAATTCCATATCTTTGCGGTTGGCCGCGATGATCGCTTCGCGATTTTCCCAGATCGCCTTGGCCGCCGCCTGCAAAGCTGTTGTCTTTGCCCCCGCCGTGGCGGTCGCCAGTTGCTGCGCCGCCGCTTTCGCCCGCTGGCCCAGCCCGTTCATCATGTCTTTTACGTCCGTCATGTCACCAAATCGTCTCTATGGATCAAGGCCGCTCGACCGGAATAGCCGAGAATCGCCTGTATATCTTCGGAATGTGCGCCTTTGATCGCTTCGGCCTCCTCCGAGGTGTAGCGGGACAGGCCCAGCCCGATGCGCGCGCCATCGGGGCCAAGGACCACCACTGGTTCGCCGCGGCCAAAATGGCCCACAACCTCCTCGACGCCGACGGGCAACAGGGATTTTCC
Organism: Celeribacter halophilus; assembly: GCF_900114135.1. Lineage (GTDB taxonomy): Bacteria > Pseudomonadota > Alphaproteobacteria > Rhodobacterales > Rhodobacteraceae > Celeribacter > Celeribacter halophilus. The sequence goes on along the minus strand of NZ_FORY01000003.1, from coordinate 127,256 downwards.
TTTCGCAAGAGCACTCACAGCACCTGCATCGATCTGCACTTCACCCTTGGGCTTCATCGCGCCGATCCAGCGTTTACGGGCATGAGCGGGGTCTTCTGCGGCAAGGAACCACGTCGCGCGTGCGCCCGCTTCAAGTGCGCTCAAGGGCCGGTCTTTCGCGCCTTCGGTGATCGCCATGGTGCAGCCGCCGGAAATGGCTGTCTTGGCCGCCATCACCTTGGTCTTCATCCCGCCTTTGGACAGGCCGGAGACCGGCTCGCCCGCCATATCCTCGATCTCGTGAGTGATCTCTTCGACGAGAGCAATGTGTTTGGCATCGGGGTCAACGGATGGATTCGCCGTGTAAAGCCCGTCCACATCGGACAAAAGCACCAAACGATCCGCCCCCACCGTCACCGCGATATTCGCAGCCAATCGGTCGTTGTCGCCATAGCGGATCTCGTCGGTCGCCACCGTATCATTTTCGTTAACGATGGGCACAACGCCCAAGCCCAGCAAGGCATCCAGCGTGGCGCGCGAATTGAGATAGCGGCGGCGGTCCGCGCTGTCTTCCAGCGTCAAAAGCACCTGTGAGGTGACAATGCCATGCGGCTCCAACGCTTCCTGATAGGCGCGTGCGAGGCGGATTTGCCCCACGGAGGCGCAGGCCTGAGACTGCTCCAGCGGCAATTCGCCCGACGGCAGGCCAAGGATGCCACGCCCCAGCGCGATAGAACCGGAGGAGACCAAAATCACCTGCGCCCCGCGCTCTTTGAGCATGGCGACATCTTCGGCCAGCCCGTCAAGCCAGCGCGCACGCAGCTCGCCATGCGAGACCAAAAGCGCGGAACCGATCTTGATCACGATACGTTTGGCGCCTGTCAGGGACGCCGTCGCGGAAACTGTCAGGGTTGCCAAGGCTGATCGTCCTCGTCCTCCCCTTCTTCGGCCTTTTTCATCCGAAGACGGTCCATCGAAATTTCAGCTTTCAGCGCACGAAGCACATTGTCCACGCCCTCTTTCGAGACACCGGACATGGTGTAAACCCGCCCGCCGGACGCCTCTTGCAGCGCGGCCAGTTTCTCCTCGACTTCTTCTTCGAGAAGGCTGTCGATCTTGTTGAGCACCGTGATCCGTGGCTTGTCGCCCAGAATATGCGAGTAGTTGCTGATCTCCGTGATGATCGTCTGGTAATCCGCCACCACATCCTCGGACGTGCCATCCACCAGATGCAACAGAACCGCGCAGCGTTCGACGTGTCCGAGGAACAGATCCCCCAATCCTCGGCCCTCGGAAGCGCCTTCGATCAGGCCGGGAATATCAGCCACAACAAATTCCGCGTTATCAATACCGACAACACCGAGGTTCGGGTGCAGCGTGGTGAACGGGTAATCCGCGATCTTGGGCCGCGCGTTCGAGGTCACCGACAGGAAGGTTGACTTGCCCGCATTGGGCAGCCCCAAAAGCCCCGCATCCGCGATCAATTTGAGCCGGAGCCAGATCGTGCGCTCCACGCCCGGCTGGCCCGGATTGGCCTTGCCCGGAGCCTGGTTTGTCGAGGTCTTGAACCGTAGGTTGCCCCAACCGCCGTTGCCGCCCTTGGCCAGCACGAATCTGTTGCCCACCTCGGTCAGGTCGGCAATCACCGTTTCCTCGTCCTCGTCCAGCACCTCAGTGCCCGCAGGCACGCGCAGCACAATGTCCTGCCCGTCCTTGCCGGTGCGGTTGTTGCCCATACCGCCCTGACCATTCTGGGCGAAGAAGTGCTGCTGGTAACGGAAATCGATCAGCGTGTTGAGACCGTCCACCGCCTCGATAATCACCGAGCCGCCACGGCCACCATCGCCCCCGTTGGGACCGCCATATTCGATATATTTCTCACGCCGGAAGGACACGCAACCGTTGCCGCCTGAGCCGGAGCGGATGTAGACCTTGGCGAGATCGAGGAATTTCATCGTCTTATCCTTTGCTGCCCGCGCGCGACCGGATGTCACCTTGGGCTTTCAGGCAGATGTATCTTGCCACCGTATGAAACTCAATTGCCGTTTCACGCTTTACGATGCGCCTGAACACAGAACACCAACCCCGCTCCCTTCGGCACTGCGCGAAGAAAGACAGGATCGGTGATGTGGTCATGGCCAGACCATCTGCCTGTTTGTTCATCTCGGGGGCGGTCTTGCGCCCCCGCTTGTGCCCCGAAGGGCGGTGTTACAATTTACGCAGGTAGGTCCATGTCGGGACCTGCGCCCCGCGGGCCACGCAGTAGGTTTCTGCATCGCCAATATATTCGAACCCTGCAGCGGTCACGACACGGGCCGAGGCCTGATTGTCCTGAAAAATCTCCGCAAACATGGTTTTGGAGCCGAGCGGATTGGCCGCCACCATCGCCTTGAGCGCGGTGCGGGCCAGCCCGGTGCCCCAGAAGCTCGGTGCGACCCAAAAAGCCACCTCGCATTGATCGCGGTCCAGCGGCTTCAGGGAGATCACCCCCAGAACCTCCGACAACCCGTAATCCGAACCGTCGAGAATCCAGACTTTTTCCGGCGCATCCGCCTTGATCGCGCGGGCCACAAAGGCCTCCGTCGCGCCGGGCGGCATCGGGTGCGGCAGAGAGCGCGAATTGCGCGCCACGCGGCTGTCGCTGGCGTACATATTCAGCAAACCGGCATCGGAGAGACGCGGCGCGCGCATGACAAAGCGATCCGTTTCGATCATCTGCTGTGCTGCCGCTTCTGTGACGGGCTGTGCCGATCTGTCTTTCACAATATCCATTTTCATCTCTCTTCCTCCAAAGAGTGCTCGCCGCCCTCCTCCTCCCCGAGGAGCGCTAGACCAGTGTTGGTCACAGGCGTCTGGAACACATCTAACGTTTCCATACGACAATCCCGTTAACCTTGACTGAACAAAACCACGCTGCGAACGCTGGTTTGGCCTGAAATCTTCAAATTTCTCACGGCCTTCTGATTTCTATGTAAGTTCGAAATCAAAAAAGAAAAGGGACCGGCTTGCGCCGATCCCCAAATTGTCAAGCTTGGTGAGGTCGGCTTACTCAGCGGCCTCCGCCACCGGAAGCACGTCCACGAAAGTACGCTTTTTGAGCCCCTTGCGGAAGCTCACGGTACCGTCGGTCACAGCAAAGATCGTGTGGTCTTTACCAAGACCTACGCCTTCGCCCGGCCAGAACTTGGTGCCGCGCTGACGCACGATGATGTTGCCCGAGATAGCGGACTGACCACCGTAGAGTTTGACGCCGAGACGGCGACCAGCGGAGTCGCGACCGTTACGGGATGAGCCGCCTGCTTTTTTATGTGCCATGGTGTTCTCTCCTTATGTCGCTTACTTGGCCAGTTCTTTGGCCTGTTCAACCCAGCCTTCGCGCTCGATGCGGCCTTTGAAGGACAGCTTCTCGTCGAATTCTGTGATATCGGCCTCGGACCATGCGGCGATCTGGGCGAAAGACGTCACGCCGGCAGCGTTCAGTTTTTTCTCCAGAGCCGGACCCACGCCGGACAGTTTTTTCAGATCATCCGCACCGGCAGCAGCGGCCAGGGCCTCAGCCTTAGCAGCGGCTTTCTTCGGCGCAGCAGCTTTTTTCGGAGCCGCAGCAGAAGTGGACGCAACCGAACCGGCACCAACAGCAGCTTTGACGCCCGTTTTCTCCGCACCTTTTTCAAGGATATCGGTGATTCTCAGCAGAGTAAGTTGCTGACGGTGGCCTTTTTTACGCTGCGAAGAGTGCTTACGACGACGCTTCACATAGTGGATGAGTTTCGCACCCTTGATCTGGTCGATGACTTCGGCTTGCACGCCGGCGCCTTCCACGAGGGGAGCGCCGATGGTGGAGCCGACCATCAGAATCTCGTTGAACTGGACTTTTTCACCAGCATCAGCCGCAAGCTTTTCAACGCGAAGAACGTCGCCGCTCTGCACTTTGTATTGCTTGCCGCCAGTTTTCAAAACCGCAAACATGCAGTCTTCCTTTCGATATACCCGCGTTCTGTGGCCCCGATATCAATCGGCGTTTGGTGCCTCAAACAGCGCGCCCCTTAGGGGACGAGATTGTCATTTATGATGAGATTTCAGCCTCGCGCCGCAAAAGCATCCGGACAAAAACACATCACCCGGTCGCACCGATGGTCCGCCAGGTGGCGTGTGTATCGTGAATCATCCGCATAAAGTCAAGGCTGGAATGCTCCGAAACCGCTTTCAGAGTTGCTCACCCTCGAAGCTTTGCATCAAACGGGCCGTGCCGGCCCCCAGTCCGCGCGACAGTTGCTCATACACGGCATCGAAAGAGGCGAAAAGCGCATGATTGAGCCTTTGCCCCGCCTCCGTGCGTGAAAATGCGATATATTCCGCGAATTCCTCATCCGTCAGGCTGTCATAGGCCATGGTAGAAAATCCGTAGACCCATTCCGACACATCGGCCCGCACCTCCGGCTCGGAGGCCCAGATTTCATTCAATATCTCGCTGTCGCTCACGCCCTGATCACTTTCGAATCCCGCGCTCCAAAGCCCTTGATAATAGGCAATGTCACTGTTCATCGCGCCGACGACATTCATCTCCACCAATTCATTGGTCTGAACATAGTCTTCGATCAGCTCCGCACGTTTCGAGCCCGGCTCCAATTCCGCCCACGCCTCGCCAGCTGCCAATTGCGCAGCCTCTCCCGAGAGGGTCTTACGTGTATCGAGTTCAAGCCGCGCAATGCGCTTACCCAAATCAGAATGATAAAACGCAATCATCGGCGCCAGATCAGCACCCTCCAAAGAGTCCGCCATCGCATCGTGGAACGCGCGCGACATCACATCAGGATCATAGAGCCGACCCAACATATCTTCCCACACAGGCTTGGGCACACCATAGCCCGCTGCGACGAAATCCTCGGCCATGCCCTGCCCTTCCTCGCACAGAACATCCACAACCTCACCAAACAGCATCGCCTGCATCAATTGCTCGAATTGCTCCTCATCAGCAGCCGCGCGCGCCATCGGCGCAATCAGAGACAGCACCGCAGAAAGCAGCAAGGCCTGCCCCATGAGCCACAGCCCACCGGAGAACCGGCCTGCGCCAAAGCGGCGAGAAACCAAGCGGTATCGAAGAGCTTTGACCATGATCCATTTCCTTTTTTCCGATCGAACTATGCCTCAAGCAGCTAAACAAAGAGTTAAGACAGGGACAAGACACGATAGCGTTTTCACCGCATCCAGCGGGTTTTCGCGGAGCCACCCGCCCCTTCTGCACAAAAGAATGTCACGAAAGGGGTTGCGCAGCCCCTCCCGCAAGGATAAATCACCCGCCACCAGACCCCCGCGGAGAGGTGCCGGAGTGGTCGAACGGGGCGGTCTCGAAAACCGTTGTGGGTGTAAGCCTACCCAGGGTTCGAATCCCTGTCTCTCCGCCACTAACTCCTTGATAATATTGAATTTTAGCGTCCGAGCTCGGCTCACATCACAAAGACATTTTCTCAGGATCAAGCTGATAGGTGTCATACTATGACGCCTTTTGCCCTTGCCTGTTGCACCAACTATGCCACCTTTGTCCGACTATGCGCCCAGAAAGCATCGGTCAGCCCAATGCGCCTCGTACAAAACGCACACAGAAAAAGACCCCGCAATTAGCGAGGTCCATAACTGTTCAATATTTTGTGTGACAGGCCGACTAAAACCCGCTGCTCCCATCCGCGCGAACCCGTTCAGATTCTTCCTGCGACAAAAAACGCAAATAATAACGTTCGGTCGTCGTGAGCGATCTGTAACCGATAGATTGACCCGCCTTCCTTTAGTCGCTCAATTGCAACCTTTTATCTGATAGATTTCAAACCGTGTTCAAAACATCCTATTGCCTTGTCGTGTTGTGACAACCTTGCTCCTACATTGTGCGGCTGAGCGGTTGGGCGACGTGCGTTCATAAACCTGCAGTATTGCAATAAAAAACAGCGCCTGAATTCAGACGCTGTTTTGTTTTTCAGCCTCTCGGCAGTCTCAGAATGCGAAACTCACGGCAACCTGCAATGCGTGACTTTCATAATCTTCCCCGAACGCACCGTGATAACCGCCGTGCAGGGTGGTCTGCGATGTCGGGCTTGCGCCGAGCGTGGTGGAGAAGCCCAGCTCAAGATCTACCCATTGATCATCAAACCCGTCCACAGGGACAGATGTCGTGGGAAGGCCGACAAAACCTGTCTCGATCAGTTGATCATCCCCCGAGGCATTCGTCAGTGACAGGGCTCCGGTCAGCACCGTGTCGCGTGTGGTTTGAGGCATGGCATATGCGCCCTCAATCCCAATTGATGCAATGGTGACTTCTCCGTCCTGATCGCCAATGGAGAGGTTCCATGCTCCGGCACCGGTTTCATCGAAACCGTCAGCCTTTTGCTTGTAATACTCAAGCGAGGCGCGCGGGCCGAAGGTGAATGCTCCGTTTTGAACCATGTATTGCGCATTGAGGGCCGCGAACACCTGAGAACCGTCGGTATCGCCCTTTGCCGTCTCGCCCATCACATTGCGCGTGCTTTCAAAGGACAGGTCCTGATAGCCGAGCATGGCGCTGATACTGCCGCCATTCCCGAAGGCTTTCCGTCCGAAAACGGCGATGGACAGCGCATCCGCATCAACGGAGCCCAAATCGTCATCTGCATCCGCCGAGCCGGTGCCTGCGCCGATCATCACACCAAAGCCCAATGTCGGATCAAGCTGCCATTCCGCGCCTGCGGCAAAGGCATAGCTGTCAATGTCATAACCTGTGCCATTGACGGTGCGGTCATAGCTGGCGGTTCCGCCCTGCACGGAGACAAACCCCGTGACATCGTCGCCGATCGACCAGCCGTTGGGCAAACCTTTCGTGGAGAGGGTCGCTCCAGATGCGCCCCGCGAAATCCCGCCGTCAGGCAGGGCCGCTGTCATTGCGCGACCGAGTTCGTATGACAACGAGCCGTAGCTTCCCAAAAAGCTGAAGCCGATGCTTTCCAAGGCTGTCTGCCGCTCTGCATCATCCTCAATATCGAGAATCTCTTCAACTGCTATCTCATAGGTTCCCGCATTTCCGATATCGAGATAGGGCACTTCGGCGGCCCCATCCAGCATGCCTGCGACTTTGAACTGATACTCTGTGGCGGATTCCGCAACAATGTCTGCGAATACCGGCACGAGGCGCAGGGTGACTTGGTCGCCATCCACATCGCCAAGCTCGATCATGAAGTTCAGATTCATGTTCCGCAGGTCTTCGATGATATCGACACTCAGAAGGTCATTCCCTTCCATGCGCGCCACGATCTCGTCGGGCACGACGTCGCCTGCAACATAGCCCAAGTCCGCGAGATCTACGTCAAGCGTATCCGCAAGGTTTTGCAGTTTGTCGTCGAGTTCGGCCCCCTCGACACCCAGCGTTCCGTAGACCCAAGCGCCAGTGCCTTCATTCTCGCTGAGATTATACCACGCGATCAACGCGGGTTCATCATCCTCGCCGGCCTCTTCGTCAAAGCTCGACATATCAAAGAAGAACCCGTCAGGCACCTGACTGTCATCGAGGAAACCGCTCCCGAACAAGTCCGTGTATGTGGTATTGCCGGTCATAGCGCCAAGCTCGATCAGAGCCGCGGTCAATTGCTCTGTATTCATTACGGCCTTATCGCCACCATCAAAAAAGCCGGTGTCCCCTTCGTTCCCGCCATTGCCGAACAACCCGTCAGGCAGGTTGAAATTCCCGCCGGTAAATTCGGTATCGAACAAGGCCTGATAAGCTGGGTCGGCGGCATCAAAGGCGGTAAAATCCCCACCCGTCCCCGTGCCGAGTTCGAGGGTAAAGCCAACCATCCGCGCGCCCGTGAGGTTCGAGGTTTTGCCGTAGACGTAATACTCGGTGACATCTCCGGTGCTTTGCGTGCTCAGGCTGATGTCCATGCCGTCCGCGCCTGTGAGGCGGGTCTTGATCCGCTTGCCGGAGCCGCGCTCCGCATCACAGCCCTCAAGATCTGGATTGTTGGCCATAAGACAATTGTCAATGCCGTTCGGATTTGCCGTGTTGACGTATTCCGCTCCGGACGTCTTGGTGAATGACTGGATGCCCGGCTCAAGAATGCCTTCCGCAGGATCGGCAAAAACATAGCCGTCCCCCGTAACGTCAATCACAGGGATTTCGTCGAAAGCACCGGAAAACGCCGGTGTCGCCATCAGCGCGAAAATCGCAATCGGTGCGCAGGTTTGAAGTTTAAGAGTTCTTAAAGACATATTTTCCCTCCCCGAGAAATGCCCCCAATGTGGAGCGCAGGAAATAACGCAATCGGATTGATTACATATTCGAATATTAAGGTTCATCGACTCGGGAGAAACATGATCCAAATCATATTCTGACTATTCTGAAATATTGTTGCGCGTGCGTTACATCGACTTTTTGCACAGCTCAGGCGACAGGCTGATCGTTTTGTGTCCATTCAAACTCACGCGAAATCGCGACTGCATAGGAGGGCCTGAACGGCTCAAAACCGGTTTATCCCGTCACGTTCCCGTCCACGACGACAATCTGACGTTGGCACGCGGCTGCGATCTTTTCATCATGGGTCGAGATCAGGAACGTCGTCCCCTCCTCGCGATTGATCTCCGAGAGTAATTCCATCACCTGCGTGGCCGAGGCTCGGTCAAGGTTCCCCGTGGGTTCATCCGCCAGAACCAGTTCCGGACTGTTCATGAGTGCGCGGGCCACCGCAACGCGCTGTTTCTGCCCGCCGGACAGGTTGGCGGTGGGATAGTCGATCCGGTCAGCCAGCCCCATACGTTTCAAAAGGTCACGTCCACGCGCGCGGGCGGCAGGCGTTTCACGCCCTGCACGCACGGCGGAGGGGAAGACCACATTTTCGAGCGCGGTGAAATCCGGCAGAAGGTTGTGAAACTGAAAGACGAAGCCGATATGAGCGTTGCGAAACTCCGTGAGTTCGGCATCATTCGCCGCAATCATATCCTGCCCAAGCATCGTATAGCTGCCAGATGTCGGCTTCATCAATGTTCCGAGGATCGTGAGCAACGTGCTTTTGCCCGACCCCGACGGGCCAAGAAGTGCCGCCAACTCGCCCTCCTCAAGGTGCAAGGACAACCCGCGCAGCACCCGTGTCGCAGTGTCTCCCGCACCATATGTTTTAAAAAGATCGCGAACTTCGAGAAGTGTCGTCATTGGCCGATCGCCGTAACTGGATCAACGCGGGCCGCAGAGCGGGCGGGCAGGATGGAGGCAAGGATCGCGGCGATCACAGTCAGGGTGATGGCCAACCCATAGGAGCCTTGGGTAATGTCCAATGGCAAGGTGCCCGGACGAAATGCCTCGCGCGTGGGAAAGGGCAGAAGCGCGAGATAGCCAAGACCTGCCCCCATGATCCCGCCCAGCAGACCAATCAACGCGCCTTGCGTAACAAAGACAAAAACCACAAAGCCACGTCCGGCCCCCATTGCCCGCATGATCCCGATTTCAGGACGGCGTCGATAGGTTGAGAGCAAAAGCGCCGAGGCAACGCCGATCACAATAGTGATGAGCGCAAAGGCTTTCAGGAAATAACCGGTCTGCGCCTGCGCATCCAGCGCCTCCATCAATTGCTCGGCATCATCGGTCCAAGGGACTGCATTCAAACCTGTCAGGGACTGAATACGAAGTGCTGTCGCGTCTGCGGCGTTCAAATCATCAAGCTTGATTTCAATCTGCGTCACCCCCTGCGGCATGGAGAATAAAGTCCGCGCTGTCGACAGGCTGACAAAGGCGCGTGCGCTATCCATGCTGCCATTGCCGGTTTCGAATATGCCACCCAAAGTCAGGTTGGCCGTGATCCCCTTCGAGCTTTCCAAGTGTAAAGCCTGCCCGATGGACAAAGCCAGATCATCCGCCAGATCGCGACCCAAAACGATCACCCCCGAGCCGACACGCTCTTCTCCCTCAACCATATAGCTGGCCAGATCAAGGATCGCGGACTCACGCCCCGCTTCGACGCCCACGACGCTGACCTGTGCCACCTGTGCGCCACGGGTCAAAAAGCCCGCGCCTGTAATTTCAGGCGAGACGGCTTTGACCCCCGCGACAGTTTCGATCAAGGGGAGCCATGTGGCGGCTTCGGCCAGCGTTGCATCACGCGTGCGCCCCCGCTCCGTCACGGCCAGCACATGCCCCTCTGACGCGACCAAGAGCGCAGGGTCTTCGGTTTCTGCCTCAATGGTAATATGCGAGAGATCGCCCACGGTGCGCGCCAGAATGAATTCGGCCAGCCCGCCAATCAGGGCGGACATGAAGATGAAGATAAATACACCGACTGCAACCCCTGTCACCAGAAGCGCCGTTTGCCCCTTGTTGGCGGTCAGATAGCGTGTCGCGATTTTCAAGCCATAGAGCATCAGGGGATCTCCGCCTCGACCTCTTGCCCGTCCGTGATGCCCACCGCATCGACAATCACAATATCGCCCTCGGCAAGGCCCTCTGTTGCAATGAGACGGGCGGCGGGCCAATCCATGACGGTGACAGGTCGCAATTCCGCCAAACCGTCCACCACCACAAAAACCTCATTTCCGTTCACCAGAGCCGTGCGTGGAACCGTCAGCGCCACGTCTCGGTCTTCAACGATAATATTCGTTGTCACCGTCAGCCCGACAGGAGCCGCAACCGGAGTGTCGAAACGGAGCTTGACCGCCAGCCCGCCTGTGGCCTCATCCACGCGGTTCGACACAAAGCTGACATGACCTTCGTGGGTTTCAGTCTGTCCCGCCAGTTGCAGGACAGCCTTTTGGCCTACAATGATTTGTGTCGCGTAAGATTCATCCACATCTGCCTCGACCTCCAGATCGCTCAAATCCGCAAGGGTCAGCAAGTTGGTCGAGGGACTGATCGCTTGCCCCGTTTCGACCTCAAGTTCCAGAACCGTGCCTGCAACGGGGGCCCGAATGGTATAGTTATCGAGCGCGATCCGCGCCTGATCCAGCATGGCCGTCAAACGCGCCACTTCCTGTTCCGCCGATTGCTTGGCAAAGGCGTCGGCCTCCAATGCGGTTTGCGAGACATTGCTGCCAAGCGACAGGGAGCGATCATAGTCTTCGGTCGCCTTTTGCCGCGCCACCAACGCCGCATCCAGTGCCGCCATCGCCTGCCGGACAATTGCATTCTGTTCCGCCGCATCGACTTGGGCAAGGATCTGGTTGGCTTCGACCCGTTCTCCCTCAGCAACGGGAAGGGACACCACCGTGCCGGACACCACGGCGCTGACGTCCACGGAATGCACAGCGGCGATCCGGCCATTGACCGCCAGCACACGCGTCACCGGCGCGTTCTGAGCAATCTCGACCACAACCGGAAGCGTCCCGCCCAACCAAAGGCTCGAAGATATGCCACCCAAAAGTCCCAGCCCCAAAAGAACGAGAGCACCCCACAGCCAGATGCGCGACTTACCGGCAGGCTCAGGTGCAACTGGCCGCAACGCCGGAACGGGAGGCTTCGATGCCATCTCGCTTTGCCCCGCTGGACGTTGTACGTCTTGGGTCTCTTCTTCAGATTTGGATGGGACCAAGATTGTTCCTTCCGTGAATACTGCAACTTGATACTTTTGCGAAACCCTCCAAACTGGCGGCATAATCAGGTTCGCATGTCTCCTTTCGGAAGCATATCCGTTTATACCATATCCGCATTGACCTGTGTCACAGACGTAGGGCCGCGCGGATTGGCTGGTCAAACCAATGGAAAATCATTCATTGAATATAGATCGCATTCTTTGGACACCGTTCCGGCCTTAATGTATCTCTGAACCGACGCGCCTTTCGACTGGCGGCCAACGTCCAGCATTCAGCAGCGCTTCACGCCACTCCCCCAACGCGACCAAAATCCAACGCCCCCACACAGAGACACTCTCCTCCCCCGTGCTCTTCCTGCGCTGCGGTCTCCGTCATGCCTCACAAAAAAATTGCGCATTTTTCTGCCGGTGATTCGTTTTTGGGATTCACATGGCGAATCACCTGTGCCATAAGAGGTGCACGGAGACGTTCCGCCAATGAGAACGTCCCGTGAGGCAGTACGGTGTCCGTCAGGGCATCATTTATACAAAGGTAAGAAGCCTATCATGGCTCATCCGCGCAAACGTCCGTCGCTGACTGTGCTTTTGTACACAGGCGTTATTGTCACCCTCGGTGGCTACTTCACCTTTGCCGCCGTGCAAGGGGAATACGGGCTATTTCGCCGCTTGCAGATCGAGGCAGAATTGTCCGAACTGCAAGCGGTGAGCGGCAAACTGGACGAAGATCTGGCTGTGATGCGCAACAAGACGCTGCGCCTCTCCGACACCTATCTCGACCTTGATCTTCTCGATGAACAAGTCCGCGATGTGCTGGGCTACCTACGTGCAGATGAAATCGTAATCCGCTGACCCGAGAGGCCGTTGATGACACAGAGCCCCCGCCCCGCAGATACGTCCACCCTTCTGTCCCGCCGGCATGTGATGCTGACGGGGCTTGGCTTTCTGGCGCTGACCGCCTGCGGGGGTCACGGCAGCGCGCCCTCCAATCCCGAAGATGCCTGCGCGATCTTTCGCGAACGCCCGCACTACCGCTCCGCCCTTGAGGCGTCCGAGCGCAAATGGGGCGTGCCCGTCTCTGTGCAGATGGCGATTATCTATCAGGAATCCACCTTCCGCGCGACCGCACGCCCCCCGAAACGCTACACGCTGTTCATCATCCCCAAGGGCCGCGCCAGCTCCGCACGCGGCTACGCGCAGGCGCTCGACGGCACATGGGATGATTACCGCAACGGTCCGGGCCGCGCAGGCGCCAGCCGCAGCAACATCCGCGACGCCACCGATTTTATCGGCTGGTATGTCTCGACCAACAACAAGGCGCTGGGGATTTCAAACTCGGACGCCAGAAACAGTTATCTGGCCTATCACGAAGGTCGAGGCGGTTACCGCCGTGGCTCCTATCGCAACAAATCATGGCTCTTGAGCACCGCCGACGGCGTCGCCAAACGCGCCGCCCGCTATGAGGCGCAACTGGCCTATTGCCGGTAGAGGCGTCATCAGAGCGCATCGCGCCAACGGAGGCGACAATAGTGGCACCTACCCTTGGCAGACTTGTAATTTACACCCGTAAATTAGACGAAATGGCGGCATTCTATGCGCAGCACTTCGGGTTTTCCGTGAGGCGCTCTGCAACTGACAGGATCGTAGAGCTTACCCCGAAAACCTCTGGCGCAACGATCCTCTTGCATCCGCTCTCATCAGCGCAAAAAGAGGGGCAGGTTCTGGTCAAACTGGTGTTCGACGTTGAAGACGTCGAAGGCTTTTGCCGAACCGCGCAGAGCAACGGTCTCACCTTCGGAAAGATACACAAGACGGACAGCTACGCCTTTGCGAACGCAAAAGACCCCGCGAAGAACCCCATCCAGATTTCAAGCCGCGCCTTCGCGCAACACTAGGTCATCACAAGGGCTGACAGGCGCAACTCTTGTGTGTAGCCTGCTCACAGCCAGCACCGGATCGCGATATTCCGTCAGCGCATACCTGCCGCCCGCGGCGCATATCAGAAAATCCGTGCAATCGGCCCGCCGCATCGTTATTATGTAGTTTAACGCTAAACTATCAGTCGTGATCTTGGAGGAGGAGGCCTGATGGCACCCCGTAAAACAGCATCCAAACCGGCAAGCAAAGCGAATGTCTCCAAAGACGAGCTTCTTGCCTATTATAAAGACATGCTTCTTATCCGCCGTTTCGAGGAAAAAGCAGGCCAGCTTTACGGCATGGGCCTGATTGGCGGGTTCTGCCACCTCTATATCGGTCAGGAAGCCGTTGTCGTCGGTCTCGAAGCCGCCGCAAAAGAGGGTGACAAGCGCATCACCTCCTACCGCGATCACGGGCATATGCTTGCCTGCGGAATGGACCCGAAGGGCGTGATGGCCGAGTTGACGGGCCGCGAGGGCGGCTACTCCAAGGGCAAGGGCGGCTCCATGCACATGTTCTCGAAAGAGAAACATTTCTACGGCGGCCACGGCATCGTCGGCGCACAGGTGCCGCTGGGGGCCGGTCTGGCCTTTTCCGACAAATACAAAGGCAATGACAATGTGACCTTCACCTATTTCGGTGATGGCGCAGCCAACCAAGGTCAGGTCTACGAGACCTACAACATGGCCGAGCTTTGGGATTTGCCGGTGGTTTTCGTCATCGAGAACAACCAATACGCCATGGGCACCTCGGTGCAGCGTTCGACCAAATCCACCTCCCTTTACGGCCGCGGCAAAGCCTATGGCATCGAAGGTGAAGAAGTGGACGGCATGGACGTTCTGGCAGTCAAGGAAGCCGGCGAGCGCGCTGTGGCGCATTGCCGTGCGGGCAAGGGCCCCTACATTCTCGAAGTCAAAACCTACCGCTACCGTGGTCACTCCATGTCGGATCCGGCGAAATACCGGACCCGCGAAGAGGTCCAGAAAATGCGCGAGGAACGCGATCCGATCGAAGCTGTGCGCTCCATCCTTCTGACGGGCGGCCACGCCTCCGAAGAGGATCTCAAAGCGATCGACAAAGAGATCAAAGCGGTGATCAACGAGAGCGCGGAATTCGCCAAGGAAAGCCCGGAACCGGCGCTCGAAGAGCTTTGGACCGACATTTATGCGGACGAAATTCCGCAGCACAACGCTTGATCCGGGAGGAAGATACCAATGGCAACCGAACTTCTGATGCCCGCCCTCTCTCCCACGATGGAAGAAGGCACACTTGCGAAATGGCTCGTCAAAGAGGGCGACACCGTCACCTCCGGCGACATCATCGCGGAAATTGAAACCGACAAGGCCACGATGGAATTCGAGGCTGTGGACGAAGGGATCGTCGGCAAGATCCTCGTCGAGGAAGGCACCGAGGGCGTGAAAGTGAACACCGCCATCGCCGTGCTGATCGAAGAGGGCGAAAGCGCCGACGACATCAAGGCCCCTGCCCCCGCCGCAGCCGAGGCGGCTCCGGTCGCCCAAGAGGCACCAACCGCGGCCCCTGCGAAAGCCGTCGCGGCTGTCGAAGTGGTCTCCAAAGCCTCGCCGGACTTCCCCGAAGGCACGCCGATGAAACAGCAGACCGTGCGCGAGGCGCTTCGTGACGCTATGGCCGAAGAGATGCGCCGCGACGAAAACGTCTTTCTCATGGGCGAAGAGGTGGCCGAATACCAAGGCGCCTACAAGATCTCCCAAGGGATGCTCGACGAGTTCGGCGCCAAGCGCGTGATCGACACGCCGATCACCGAACACGGCTTTGCCGGTATCGCGACGGGTGCGGCCTTTGGCGGGCTGAAACCCATCGTCGAATTCATGACCTTCAACTTCGCGATGCAGGCCATTGACCATCTCATCAACTCGGCAGCCAAGACGCTCTATATGTCCGGCGGCCAGATGGGGGCGCCTATGGTCTTCCGTGGCCCCAACGGTGCCGCCGCCCGCGTCGGCGCGCAGCACTCCCAAGACTACGCCGCATGGTATTCCGCCATTCCGGGTCTCAAGGTCGTGATGCCCTATTCGGCCTCCGACTACAAAGGTCTGATGAAAACCGCGATCCGTGATCCGAATCCGGTGATCTTCCTTGAGAACGAAATCCTTTACGGCAAATCCTTCGATGTGCCCGATCTTGAGGACTTCACCATCCCCTTCGGCAAGGCCCGCATCTGGCGCGAAGGCACGGATGTGACCATCGTGTCCTTCGGCATCGGCATGACCTATGCACTCGAAGCGGCTGACAAGCTGGCCGAGGAAGGCATCTCCGCCGAGGTCATCGACCTGCGCACGCTGCGCCCCATCGACTATGACACCGTGCTGGCCTCCGTGATGAAGACCAACCGCTGCGTCACCGTCGAAGAGGGTTTCCCCGTCGGCTCCATCGGCAACCACATCTCCGCCACGATCATGCAACGCGCCTTTGACTATCTCGACGCGCCGGTGATCAACTGCACAGGCAAAGATGTGCCCATGCCCTACGCCGCCAACCTCGAAAAACTCGCGCTTGTGACCACCGACGAAGTCGTGGCCGCCTGCAAAGATGTCACCTACCGTTAAGGAGAACCCGTTATGGCGATTGAACTTTTGATGCCCGCGCTGTCTCCGACGATGGAGGAAGGCACATTGGCCAAATGGCTGGTGAAAGAAGGCGACGAAATCAAATCCGGCGATGTGATTGCCGAGATTGAAACCGACAAGGCGACGATGGAATTCGAAGCCGTGGACGAAGGCACCATGGGCAAGATCCTTGTGGCCGAGGGCACCGAAGGCGTGAAAGTGAACGCGCCGATTGCCGTGCTTCTGGAAGAGGGCGAAGATGCCTCTGCCGCCGAGACTGTCGGCGCAGCGGCCCCTGCTCCGGCGGAAGAAGCTCCGGCGGCTGCGGCGGCTCCCTCCGCCCCGGCCCCGGTCGCAGATGCACCCAAGGCCCCGGCGGCTCCGGTCAAGGATGGCGAACGCCTCTTTGCCTCGCCTCTGGCCCGTCGCATCGCGGCGCAAAAAGGTCTCGACCTGACCACGATCAAAGGCACCGGCCCCAAAGGCCGCATCGTGAAAGCCGATGTGGAAGCGGCCCAAGCTGCACCCAAGGCCGAAGCGCCCAAAGCCGCTGCACCGGCTCCTGCGGCTGCGGCACCGGCTGGTCCTTCCGCCGATATGGTTGCGAAAATGTATGAAGGTCGCGACTACGAGGAAATCAAACTCGACGGGATGCGCAAAACCATTGCCGCGCGTCTGTCGGAGGCCAAACAGACCATCCCGCATTTCTACCTGCGCCGCGACATCCAGCTGGACGCCCTGCTGAAATTCCGCGCCGAGCTGAACCATCAGCTCACAGGCAAGGGTGTGAAACTCTCGGTCAATGATTTCATCATCAAGGCCGTGGCCAACGCCCTGCAAGAAGTGCCTGCGGCCAATGCCGTCTGGGCGGGCGACCGTGTGTTGCAGATGAAAGCCTCCGATGTGGCCGTTGCGGTTGCCGTCGAAGGCGGTCTCTTCACCCCCGTTCTGCAAGACGCGGATATGAAGTCGCTCTCGGCCCTGTCCAAAGAGATGAAAGACCTCGCCCACCGTGCCCGCGACCGCAAACTCGCGCCGCATGAATATCAGGGCGGCTCTTTCGCGATCTCCAATCTGGGCATGTTCGGCATCGACAATTTCGACGCCATCGTGAACCCGCCGCACGCCGGTATTCTCGCCGTCGGCGCGGGCAAGAAACAGGCGGTGATCGGCGAAGACGGTGAAGTAAAAGCCGCAACCGTCATGTCCGTCACCATGTCCGTGGATCACCGCGTGATCGACGGAGCGCTCGGCGCGGAGCTTTTGAAAGCCATCGTCGAGAACCTCGAAAATCCGGTGGCGATGCTGGCCTAAGCGCCGTTATCCCGAAAGAATCAAAAGCCCTCCGGTTTCGGGGGGCTTTTTCTTTTGACCTCCTTTTTCTTATGGCTGCCATGACACGCCTCAAAGCCGCCGCCCTGCACCTCTGTTACGTTTTGCGCGACTCTAGAAAAAAGGAGACGGATCATGAGCTGGTCAAAACAACTTGAGACAGTCCAAAGCGGCATGATGGATTTCGGCGCGGCCCTGCCCGCTGTCGGAGAAGGCTTCAACGCCCTGCACGAGGCCACAACCGTCGAGGGTGCGCTGTCCATGAAGCACAAGGAATTGCAGGCCCTCGCCATCGGGATTTCCAAGCAATGCGTGGATTGCATCGGCTTTCACGTAAAAGCCGCGATGGAGGCTGGTGCCACGCGTGCGGAAATTGCCGAGACGGTCGGTGTGGCGATCCTGATGGGCGGTGGTCCGGCCTATATGTATGGGATCAAGGCGCTCGACGCCTATGACGAGATGGCGGGGTAAGACACACCTCAGATATGCGTCAGGGGCGATCAACCGCCCCTGCTCCGCCCTATGTCGCACCAACGCGTCCCCGTCAGCTTTCCGAGGGACGCGCACCAATAAGCTGGTTCATGGAAATGGACGGCTGGGAACAGCCCGCTTCGCCCACAACCTTGGCAGGCACGCCCGCCACCGTGGTGCAGCGCGGCACGTCGTTCAGAACCACCGATCCGGCGGCCACACGCGAACAGGCACCGATGTGGATATTGCCCAACACCTTGGCCCCCGCCCCGATCAGCACGCCATCACCGATTTTCGGGTGACGGTCCTCGTCCTCCTTGCCGGTCCCGCCCAGCGTCACGTCATGCAGGATCGAGACATTGTCGCCAATCGTCGCGGTTTCGCCAAAGACCAGCGAATGGGCGTGATCAAGGAACACCCCCTTGCCGATGCGGCAGGCGGGGTGGATGTCGACGGAGAACTGTTCGGACATGCGCATCTGGAAGAAATAGGCCAGATCCTTGCGCCCTTCGCGCCAGAGCCAGTTGGAGACGCGATGGGACTGGATCGCTTGAAAGCCTTTGAAATAGAGCAAGGGCTGGATGTAGCGATGGCAGGCCGGATCACGGTCATAGACCGCAGCAATGTCGGCACGCGCGGCTTCAGAGAGCATCGGATCGGCGGCATAGGCATCATCGGCGATCTCGCGGATCAACTGTTCGGACATTTCGGGAGAGGCGAGTTTCTGCGCGATCCGATAGGCCAGCGCATCCTCCAGCGTCTCGTGATGCAGGATACAGGCATGGACCAACCCGCCCAGCAAAGGCTCTGCCGCAACGGCCTCACGCGCCTCGGAGACAATCTGGCTCCAGACGGGGTCGAGTTTTTTCAAGGTGGTGCGTGTTTTGGCCATGCGCTTGTCCTCTTTTGTCGAAGCTTACTATAGATAGCCCTGTTTTCCAAAGCGCAAGAGGCTTCACGGCAAAAAGACCCCGCAAAGGTCACTCTGCGAGGTCTGTATCAGGTGTGCGCCGGATCAGGCGGATGGCAGCGCGAATTGCAGACAGTGGATCGCCAGCCGGATCACGCCGCCCGCTTCGAAATCGCCGCCTTCGCCGGTCAGGATCAGGTCTTCGGCGCTGTAATAGGTCACAGGCGTGCCCGTCAGCCCGCGCAGCCAACTGCCCTGCGCCAGAGACAGGCCGGAGCCGTAGCGGTTCGCAGACCCCGCCACGCCCAGGGAAAAGCCGGTCAGACCCGTGCCGGTGATCTCGGTGACAACGCGCCCCGTGACCCCGAAGACCACGGACTGGTCGGGGATGGCATAGCTCACCGTGGAGACCGGCCCCGCCGTCAGCGTGTGGTCCAGTTCGACGACCTTTTGCACCATGCCTGCGCCATTGGGCGAAAGCGTCTGCATCCCCAGAACCCAGCCGGAGCCGTCATGCCCCGCCCAGCCGTTCTGGTCCCTGATATAGGCGCGCATCCCCAAGGTGGCGGGGACAAAGCTCCAGCCGCCGTTGACATAGACCGCGATCCAGCCCTCCTGCCCCGCCCAGTCATTGACCGCCGCCGCGCCCACGCCATAGGCATCGCCCTCCTGCGGGCTCACAGGCGGGGTGTTCTCGGTCACGGAGATCAGGGTCAGTTGCATCAACCCGTCGATCCGGCTCAACGCCTCGTTCACGGTCACATGTTTCTGGGCCTGCGCGGCTTGCAACAGCGGCAGGGCAAAGCGGGATGTCTCACTCATTGATTTCGATCCTTCTGAACAGGCCCGCGCCGAAGCTATCGGACATCTGGGCAACGTGGATTTCATAGGCGCCGGTCACCCCGTCGCCGGTTTTGAGCGCCGCGCTGTAGGTCCAGTTCGGCACTTGGGTTATGACCTCGCGCAGCACCGAGCCGTTCTGCATCACCCGCAGGAGATACAGTTCAGACGTCTCCCCCAAGGGCACTTCGACGGACTGCCATGTGTCGCCATCTGTGCGCGTGCGGCGGGTCCAGCGTAGCTCCGTGTCACCGGAGGCCGTCTGTGTGGCCCTGAGATGCACAGGCGCATAGGGGCGCAGGCCGATGCCGTCGAAGGCTCGACATAATGCTCGTAGCTTGCGTCATCATAGGCGCGGCTGGAGGGGCCGATGCGGTAGTGACGGGCAAGGCCGCGGGCCGACTGGGCCAGATCAATCTGTCTGAGCGTCGTATCGATCAGCACAAAGCGCGATCCCTCAGGCCACGCGGGTGTGAATGCGCCCCCGTCCAGCCCGTCGGTCCCAGCCTGTCCACGCAACCGCAACGACAGGTCATAGGTGTTTTCCGCCACAAGCTCGGCATTGGCGAACTGGAACACCTCCCAGTTGGCCGAAGAGCCATCGCCAATCGCGGCGACATTCGCCCCGTTGAGCACATCCAGCGGGTCCACCGAGGCAAGCTCCCCGCGCACCAGTTTCACCCGCAGCACCGGTCCGCGATCCCATAGCCCCGCACGCGCCGCGCCCAGCGCCGTTTGTGTCACACCGATGGTGGCCCAGCCCGGCACCAGAGTGTTGAGCGTATAGCCGCTGTCCGAAGGCGCGGCATAGACCGCCGCAGAGCCGGGCCACGGGTTGCCCGTCACCGCGATATGCGGCGCATGTGGCACTTCCTCACCGGTGAGCAACGGCAGGTCCAGAAACAGCGGATAGACCGGCACAGGGGCGGCGAAGGGCTTGGCCTCGATGATCTCCTCGACCATGTCGGAGGGGGTGTAAACCTCCGGCTCGACCCGCACCGCTTCGATCAACTGCTGTGCGCCCAAGGTGGCCTGATCGATCCGGTAGCTCTGCACCCCCTCATCGGTCTCCACCGCGATCACATCCCCCGCGCCATAGGGCAGACGCGACGGCGGCAGGCAGAACCGTGCCGTGTCCCGCGCAATCCGCGATTCCGCCAGCCAGCGCTCGACCACCTGCCGCCCTTCGGCACGGGTGAGCGCAAGAGGCAGTTCAGATTGCGACACCAGACGACTTTCCTCATCAGGGAAACTCGCCTCTTCAGCGCGCGCCCCGTAGTCGCCATCGGCATCGACAAAGGTCAGCTGCACGCGACCCGCCACTTCGGCCTCCGGCGCGCGGGTGCGTTCGAACACACCGTCCAGCTCATCGGACACCGCAACATCCTGCTCGCTCAGGCTCAGCCGAGCCTTGCCATCGCGCGAACGGAAGATCAGCTTGCCCTCGCGCTCGATCGCCTCGAACCCGTAGGCCAGCATCAAGGGCTGGAGCGCGGAACGGGCCCCTGCGATGTCGCTGACGTTATAACCGCGCAGCACGCCCCAAAGCGCGCTTGTGTCGATCTCCTCCACGCCGGAACGCGCACAGATCTCCGCCACCACATCGGCCAGAGACCGCGCCGTGGAGCGCCCGTTGAGCCAGTGCCCCTTGGCGTAATTGTCGCCATCGGACCAGACGGATGTGACCGAGGGAAAGGCCGGATAGGGCCGCGCATCCCATGCCCAGACATGGGCGCGGGACATATCGATCATCGGGCCGCCATAGACCTCGGAGACCGGATTGTTCTCCGGCGCGCCCCAATAGCCGGTCATGGCCCGTAGATATTGCAACTGGATAAAATCGTCCCGCCGCCCGTTGGAATAGGCCGGCAGCGAAGATTCCGAGGATTTCTCATCCAGAAACTTGTTCGGCTGGTTGGTCGCCTTGTCCACGGCAGCACAGCCCAGTTCGGTGAACCAGACAGGCTTGGACTGGGGCACCCAAGCAGTCGGGGTCTCGCTGCGCTGGCCGTTGATCCGCTCGTGGTGGTCGTTCAGCCACCAGTTGCGGATGTCCTTGTAGCGATAGACCCAATCCTCCTGATAGGCCCCGTCGGTGATCGGCGTGCGGATTTGCGCGTAGAGCGCCTCGAACAGTTCCGCACGCCCCTGCGCCGGATTGGGCCGCGAAATCACCCGCAGCAACGGGTGGTCGTCGAACCGCATCTCGCGGTTTTGCAGGATCAGCGGCAAGGCAGAAGCGGCTTCGGAAATCAGCTTCACCGCACGGAAGCCCACCGGATTGCCGACAAACCCCACACGGGTCAGCGTCACCGTGTCCCGCGGCGACCACGCCACACGGCCCGCGCCCGAGACCGCCGCCACGACCGGACCCGTCGCCGAGGCTTTCGTTTCGGGCATCTCGCCCAGTTTCAGAAAGTCGAACACCATCTCTGTGTCTCTCCTCATCTTCCGGCCCGCTCAATTGACCGGCCTCATGTCTCAAACCCCTTTGCCTTCGGCGTGTCCGGCCCATAAGAGCTTCCGCGCCGTCGGTGAGAGAGGTTCTAAAGGAGAGGTTCAAAGAAGCTCTGAGCAGGGCGTGCGCTGCCTCGAAAACGGCGCAACACCTTTGAAAATGGTTTGTATTTCAATCCATTACCCCGAAAACAAAAAAGCCCCGCCGTAAGGGCGAGGCTTTTAAAGTGCATCAACGGGCGAAGATCACCGACCCAGCGTCCGTATCCGTGGCTGTCCCGCGCCACCGGCGGGCAAGATCATCACCTCGTGAATCGCCCAGACCAGCGCATCCACACGGTCGGGGCTGCCCTGCCCCTGATAACCCTGCGCGGTCATCTGGGTCATCTGGTCCTCCAGATCACCCAGCCCGCGCATGTGCTTCACCCGCCCCTGATCGTAGAGCGCGGCCACCGGTTCGGCGCGGGCCGATTTGCCGCGTGTGGCCCGCACGGATTTATAGGGCACCAGCGGGTCGATCTGGCGCAGCACGGTCTCGACCAGATCACCGCCCTGATTGACCTCCGCCACGATCCGGTCGGCCTGCCAACGTGCCTGTGCGCGGATCGCGGCCGCGGCCCAAACCACAGGCGATGAAGCGGACACAGAGGCGTCTTCGAGCACATAGGCGCACCAGTCTTGCGGCGGACCCTGTGTGACCACACCGACCACGACAATCCCGCAGGCATCCGAGCCCTTGTGCCCCGTCACCGGCGGATCCACCGCCACCACGATGCGGTCCAGTTCCGGCACGTCACGGCACCGTGTGGCCTCGATCCGCGCCAGTGACCACAGTGCGTCCTCTTCCTCGTCGAGCAGCACGCCTTCCAGTTCCTGCCGCCCGAGGCGGGTGCCCGCGTAGCGTGTTTTGACCTCGTCGAGAAAAGACGCCGCCAGATTGGCCGCGTTGGCCTCTGTCGGCGCGTGGGTGGTCACGGTGCTGGCGCGTTGCAAGAGCGCCTTGAGAAGGCCGACATTGCGCGGCGTGGTCGTCACCACCGCACGCGGATCATCGCCAAGGCGCAGTCCGAATTGCAGCATGTCCCATGCCTCCTGCGGCTTGCGCCATTTCGCCAGTTCATCCACCCATGCCGCGTCGAATTGCGGGCCACGCAGAGCTTCGGGATCATTGCCGGAAAACACCGTCGCCTCGGCCCCGTTGGGCCAGACCAGCGTGCGGCGCGTGGCGCTCCATTTCGGGCGGCGGTCAGGGGGCGAACAGGCCAGAAGACCGCTGTCGCCAAAGACCATGACCTCGCGGGCCTGATCATAGGTCTCGCCAATGAGCGCCACACGTTTCGCCCGCCCCGGCTGGCTGGCCCGCGCGCCTTCGACCATACTGCGCACCCATTCCGCGCCCGCACGCGTCTTGCCTGCGCCGCGCCCGCCCATGATCACCCATGTGCGCCAGTCACCCGCAGGTGGCAGTTGATGGTCCAGCGCCCAAGCCTCGAACAGGTAAGGGAGCGCCACAAGCGCCCCCTCCTCCAGTGTATCGAGAAATTCACCCTGCTCGGCTTGCGGCCTGCATGCGAGCCAGCCGATCAAGGATCTCAGATCTTGCGGCGTCGAAGTCGATCTCTCCGCAGCCAAGCTCTCCACGTTTGCGTTTTTCCTCATCGAGTTTTTGCCTTTCCGTGATCGCAGCCGTTTTCGCGCGCATCAGATCGGTGATCAGAGGCCGGACCTCCTTGCCGATCTTTTCGCCCGAAAGCAGCCGGTCGATCACATCGTCGAGCGCCAGAATCGCCCAGAGCAAGCTCTGTTTCACCGACGCTTCGATCTCGTCCACCGTTTCCAACTCATCCCCCACAGATGACGTCATTTTCATACGTTTGCCTCTCATGCCTTGATGGTCTCCGCACGAGAAACGCAGGGGGCTCTGTTCGTTTGGAACGTCACCGGTCCGGCCCCCTCAGGCCGCACCTGACACCCGCGTTTTCCAGCAGGGACCACTGTGCGGCAAAGGTGATAAAAAAGGATAAAGCCGGCGTGCGCTGACGGGTTACTCCGCGTTAACCATTTTCATTGGCGGGGTAAGGTTTTGAGGGGATGGAGGTTTCACACCCACTGGCGGCACAAGGGGCGACAGGGGTATCCCGACCGAGAAGGACAAAACGCCTCCGGCGGGAGTATTTTCACATCGGAAAGCCGCCTGCGTTTATTTGGCGGGCGTTGTGTTTGGCCTCACTCGACGGCGGTTCCGAACAGGGTCACGACTGCCGCTATCAGGGTCACAGCGGCGAAGGCGGTGACAAGGCTTCGGCTTTTGCCTTCGCGCTGCGCCAGCACCACGGCGATCATCCCCTGCACCGTGTAATAGGCGGCGAAGGCTTTGGACGCCCATGAGATGATCTGGAACACATCCAGCGCCCAAGTGATCAAGAGCCCCAGCGCCACCAGCACCGCATAGCCGATTTTCACCGGCACACGCCGGCGGGTCAGTTCTTCGACCAGCCCGCCCGCGCCGGAGGTGTCGGCCACCGCGGCGGAAAACTGGGCCGCCAGTGCTGCGATCACCAGCATCAGGGGCAGGATCGGCGCGACCAGTTCCATCATGTCGATAATTGCAGTTTCGGAGGTTTCGATCTGCTCGGGCAGAAAGACATAGGCCACCAGCACCACATAAACCATATAGATCGCCGTAGAGATCCATTGCGCGAGTTTCATGGAGCGCACACGGGTGGCCGCATCATAGTCGTCGCCCAGATAGCGCGAGGTTTCAAAGCCCTGTACTGTGACCAGCAGACCGAACAACAGGCTCAGAGCGGGCCAACCCGTCAGCGTCGGCGCAGAGACGACCAAAGCGCCGCTCAGGCTTTGATCCGAGAAGAACCACGCCAGCCCCACCAGAAGCCCCGCGATGATCGCGAGTTTCAACCCGACCGAAATCTGTTCGAGATGTTCCAGCGCCGCGAAGCCCTTGATCCAGCCGACGCCGAGAATCACCAGAAACACCGCCGTTGTCACCCAACGCGCGGCCAGTTCCGTGTCCCAAGGCGTCAGGCTCACGGCAAAAGCGCCCAGAAGGTTGAGGTAATAGGCAACAGAAATCACATAGGCCAAAGACAGAAGCCATG
Source organism: Celeribacter halophilus (assembly GCF_900114135.1). Taxonomy (GTDB): domain Bacteria; phylum Pseudomonadota; class Alphaproteobacteria; order Rhodobacterales; family Rhodobacteraceae; genus Celeribacter; species Celeribacter halophilus. The sequence continues at coordinate 102,115 of NZ_FORY01000003.1, read as the reverse complement.
AGGCTACGGTCTCCAGCCGCGCCGAACGCAGGTCATGGCCATGCCGGTCTATGGCCGTGATATTGAAGCGCACGGCCATGCCGATTGCATAGGACAATGCGCAAAGCAGCGCCATCGCCAGCGGTGTCCATGCGCCGTAGGATTCAGCCAGAATGGGGCCCAACACCAGAAAGCCCGAGCCGATAATCGAGGCCAGCGGAGTCACCGTCGCCATCCACAGCTTGGCACGCGCCAGACGGGGCCACATCAGAAGGGCGGCCACCGCGAGAGAGGCGGCGATGATGACAGTGTTTTGCAACTCGGTTCTCCAAAGCAAAAGGCGCGATGGTTGTCGCGCCTTTGCCAATATTTTTCAATGACTTAAACAGCACTTACCGCACCACCTCACTCATTGGCACGCTGCTGCGCCTCGATCTCGCGCCATTTGGCGACATTGGCGTTATGTTCCACCAAAGTCTCTGCAAACGCATGTCCGCCCGTGCCATCGGCCACGAAGAAGATGTAAGGCGTCTCGTCGGGATTCACCGCCGCGCGCATCGCCTCAATCCCCGGATTGGCAATCGGTCCCGGAGGCATGCCCTCGATCACATAGGTGTTGTAGGGGCTGTCCGATTGCAGTTCCGACTGGCGCAGGCCACGGCCCAGAACGCCGACACCGTTGGTCACGCCGTAGATCACCGTCGGGTCGGTCTGAAGCCGCATACCGCGTTTCAAACGGTTCTCGAAGACAGAGGCCACCTGACGGCGTTCTTCCGGCAGGCCGGTCTCTTTCTCGATGATCGACGCCATGATGAGCATCTCTTCCGGCGTATCAAAGGGCAGACCCTCGACACGCTCGGCCCAGACCATTTCGATCCGCTGTTGCTGCGCCTCTTCCATGCGGGCGATGAGATCGTCCACATCAGAGCCGCTGCGCACTTCGTAGCTGTCGGGGGCCAACATGCCTTCGGCGGGCATCTCGTCGGCCTCGATGGAGCCGGTGAGGAAGTCTGCCGCTTTGAGGCTTTCAACCACACGCCAGACGGTCGTGCCCTCGGCCACGAGAACGCGGTAGCGGGTGTCGGCCTCGGCGCGCACCTTGGTGTATTCTTCCGGCGGCGTCAGCGCCTCGTCACCTTCGGCAAGCGGATCGAACTCTGCGGTTTCGATATAGCTACCAGTGGCCGGATCAAGCTCGCGCACCTGAACCTCGGCGCGGTTCACACCGATGCGATAAACCACTTCCGTGCCACAGGTCGACGCCCCGCCGCGGGTGATCTGGTCAATGATCTCTGCCATGGACGCGCCTTCCTCCACAAGGAAAGACCCCGCCTTAAGCTCTTGGGATTTATCGGTATAATCCGCGCCGATGCGGAAAATCTGCGCACTGGAGACCGCGCCCATGTCAGCGAGGTTCTGCGACACGCGCCGCATGGTCGAGCCCGAAGGCACACGCAGGCAGACCGCCTGTTCCAGCGGCCCTTGCGCGGTATACTCGCGCTTGCCCCAAGCAATCACCCCCGCCAATGCGACGAGGGCGACGATGAACAGGGTCAGCGCGTTCGAGGCGATGGATCGCCACATATCAGCCGTCCACCTTTTTCAGAACCAGAGAGGCATTGGTGCCGCCGAAGCCGAAGGAATTCGACAGGGCCACATTGATCTCGCGCTCGCGTTTGGCATTGGGGGCCAAATCAAGGACCGGCTCTACAGCAGGCTTGTCGAGGTTGATCGTAGGCGGAGCGACCTGATCGCGGATTGCCAGCACACAGAAAATCGCTTCAACCGCCCCTGCGGCGCCCAGAAGGTGGCCGATGGAGGATTTTGTCGAAGACATTGTGGCTTTGGAGGCCGCATCGCCCATCAGGCGTTCCACAGCGGCCAATTCGATCGTGTCGGCCATGGTCGAAGTGCCGTGGGCGTTGATGTAATCCACGTCTTTCGGCTCAAGACCGGCACGGTTGAGCGCCGCTTCCATCGCACGATAGCCGCCTTCGCCATCCGAAGAGGGTGCGGTGATGTGATAGGCATCACCCGACAGACCGTAGCCGACAACCTCGGCATAGATCTTGGCACCGCGCGCCTTGGCGTGTTCGTATTCTTCGAGCACGACCACACCGGCCCCCTCGCCCATCACGAAACCGTCGCGGTCCTCGTCATAGGGGCGCGAGGCGTGGCTCGGGTCGTCCCGGCGTTTCGTCGAAAGCGCCTTGCAGGCGTTGAAACCGGCAATGCCCAATTCGCAAATCGCCGCTTCCGCGCCGCCGGCCACCATGACATCGGCATCGCCGAACCCGATCAGACGCGAGGCGTCCCCGATCGCGTGCGCTCCGGTAGAACAGGCTGTCACAACCGCGTGATTGGGGCCTTTGAACCCGTAGCGGATCGAAACCTGACCGGAGATCAGGTTGATCAGGGAGCCGGGAATGAAGAAGGGCGAAATCCGGCGCGGGCCTTTTTCTTTCAAAAGCACCGCCGCTTCCGCGATGGAGGACAGCCCGCCGATACCGGAGCCGATCAGCACACCGGTGCGCAGACGGTCTTCCTCGTCTTCGGGCTTCCACTCAGCATCGGTCAGCGCCTGCTCGGCGGCGGCCATGCCGAAGAGAATGAAGTCATCGACCTTCTTCTGCTCTTTCTTCGGCATCCAGTCGTCGGGATTGAACGTCCCGTCGGTCCCGTCGCCGAATTTCACCTCGCAGGCGTAATTCGTGGCCAGATGGTCCGCGTCAAAGCGCTGGATCGTTCCACCAGCCGACTGACCGTCCAGAAGACGTTTCCATGTTTCCTCGACGCCGCAAGCTAGCGGCGAAACCATTCCAAGTCCAGTGACAACTACTCGGCGCATCCGTGCCCCCTCAATTTTCGTCTGCTTTTCCTTACACGGCTCCGTCCCGCGATGGAAGGCCGAGACGCCTGCTTGCGTCCAAATCGGCGATTGGTCACCAGATATTGAGGTTTTCCCCAAATTCAATACGACCCGCCGATATTACCAAGATCACGCCGCTGGCCATCTATGAGGCGCCACGACAGGCGTGTCCTTCCCGCCCAAGCGCATCGCCGGAAGACAATGCAACGCAGAGTCCATCTGACACGGAAGCCCATAAAAAAACAGCGCCGCCCGAAGGCAGCGCCGTCTGAAATTCTTAACTCTGATCACCAGCGTGCCGCAATGGCCCGCCGAAACGGGATCAGGAAGCTTCGGTGATGAACTTCACCGCATCGCCGAAAGTCTGGATGGTCTCGGCTGCGTCATCGGGAATTTCGATGCCGAACTCTTCTTCGAAGGCCATGACCAGCTCAACGGTGTCGAGGCTGTCAGCGCCCAGATCGTCGATGAAGGACGCAGTTTCCGTCACTTTATCTTCTTCAACGTCGAGGTGCTCGACAACGATCTTTTTCACGCGATCTGCGATGTCGCTCATATTCTTTCCTCACAGTTTGGGGCCCGTTGCCCACTTTTAGCTCTGGCCGCTCGGACCACTCAATTTACATGACGCCGCGACCGGCTCGTTACAACCCCGTCTGCCGTCATGCCACACAGGCGCAAAAGCGCCCATGCTCAATCTGCGCTGCTCATAGCACAATCCTCTCCGGTGGCAAATGCTTTGTGATGCCATGCCGGAAAAGCAGGTTTGTGCTCAGAGCATGGCCATTCCGCCGTTCACATGCAAGGTCGTTCCGGTTGTATAGCCAGCCTCGCTTGACGCCAGATACACCACCGCCGCCGCGATTTCCTCCGGCGTGCCCATGCGTCCGGTCGGAATTTGCACGTTGATCTTGTCTTTTTGCTCGTCTGTCAGCTTGTCGGTCATGGCCGTGGCGATAAAGCCCGGCGCCACACAATTCACCGTGATCCCGCGAGTCGCGACTTCATAGGCCAGCGACTTGGACATACCGACCATGCCCGCTTTGGAGGCGGCATAATTGGCCTGCCCCGGATTGCCCGTTGCGCCAACGATGGAAGAAATATTCACGATCCGGCCCCAGCGTGCCTTCATCATGCCGCGCAGCACGCCCTTGCAGAGCTTCATCGTCGAGGTCAGGTTCACGTTAAGCACGCTCTCCCACTCGTCATCCGACATGCGCATGAACAGGTTGTCGCGGGTGATACCGGCGTTGTTCACCAGAATATCGACCGAGCCCATCGCCTCGGCAGCCTGTTTCGGCAGCGCCTCGACCGCCTCTTTATCGGACAGGTTGCAGGGCAACACATGCGCGCGTTCGCCAAGCTCTGCGGCCAGCGCCTCCAAAGGCTCCACCCGTGTGCCGGACAGGCCCACGGTGGCTCCTGCCTCGTAGAGCGCTTTGGCAATCGCTCCGCCAATACCGCCGGACGCGCCTGTGATCAGTGCATTTTTCCCAGTCAGATCAAACATTTCCACTCTCTCCTGAAGCCTCGCGCTTCTTTGTCTCTAAATATGCGGGTGAGCCGCACCGGTGTCGGGCGCGACGAGGGCTGCGCCCTTACCCTTTCAGTTTTGCGATGTCGTCCGGCGTGCCGATCGCGGTGCAGGTAATCGAACGTTCGATGCGACGCACCATGCCCGAAAGCGCCTTGCCCGCGCCGATTTCCCAGATTTCCGTGACGCCCTGTTCCGCCATGAAGCCCACGGATTCGCGCCAGCGCACGGAGCCAGTCACCTGTTCCACCAGCAAAGAGCGGATCAGCGCCGGATCGGTCACAGCACTCGCACGCACATTGGCAACCAACGGCACGACGGGCGAGGTGATTTCCACATCGTCCAGCGCCTCGGCCATCACATCCGCCGCAGGGGCCATCAAGGCACAATGGAACGGAGCGGAGACCGGCAGGATCACAGCGCGTTTTGCACCCCGGGCCTTGGCAATCTCGACCGCACGCTCCACGGCTTCCTTGTGGCCGGAGACCACAACCTGACCGGGATCATTGTCATTGGCGGCTTGGCAGACCTGACCCTGCGCGGCCTCTTTGGCCACCTCTGTCACGGTCGCAAAATCCAGTCCCAAAAGCGCGGCCATCGCGCCGACACCAACAGGCACGGCTTTTTGCATCGCCTCGCCACGGGTGCGCAACAGGCGGGCCGTGTCAGAGATGCTCAGGGCCCCTGCTGCGGCCAGAGCGGAATATTCGCCCAAGCTGTGTCCGGCCACAAAAGCCGCGTCCGTGACCGCGAATCCCTCGGCCTCAAGCGCCCGCATTGCGGCCAGAGAGGTCGCCATCAGCGCAGGCTGGGCGTTTTGGGTGAGCGTCAGCGCCTCGGCCTCGCCCTCCCAGATCAGCGCGGACAGGCTTTCGCCAAGCGCTTCATCAACTTCGTCAAACACGGCCTTGGCCGCAGGGTAGGCTTCGGCCAGCGCCTTGCCCATCCCAATGGTCTGGGCGCCCTGCCCCGGGAAAACGAATGCGCGCGTCATGCTCGCCCCTCCACATCATATGTCTGTCTATCGGGGACGGTCTAACGGTCCCGCGCGCAAGCGGCAAGCCTGACCTGTGCGAAAGGCACGACTGGATGAGACCTCCGCCCGTCCCACAGCTCTCTTAGCGCAAGGCGCGTGGCAGAACCTTGAGCGGAGATTTCGGCGTAGCCTCCCCCGTGCGGGCAAACGGCTTTGGGGCGGGTGCAAGCTCGTCCGCGTGCAAATCCACATTGAGATCCCGCCACAGCTCGCGCAAGACAGCTTCATCCCCCTCGAACAGCGTTACGGTCTCTCCCTGTGCCCCGAAACGCAGGTCCATATGGGTTTTGCGGACGGGTGTCTGGCTCCTGCGCAGAAAGATCGACCCAATTTCGTCAAACCCTATGACCGTGTGCAGCCGCGTCTGCCCGTGGCGGTTGCGCCAGACTATCCGGAGCTGTTTACGTTTCTGGTCGATCTGGACTTCGCGGCGCAATCCCCGCTCGGAAAAATGCCCGAGCACCAGCCCCGCACCACCCAGAGCAATCGACAGGCCCAGTTTGATCCCCAGAAGAGCGGGAGCGAAGCTAGATCCGGGCCAGAGCCACAGCCCCGCCATCAGAAGAAAACACAGGAAAGACAGCCAGCGCAGGACAAGTTCGACACGGGCGCAGGTCTTATCCGCCCCGTCACCGCACATGAGACAATAGCCCCAGCCGGTTTCGCTCCGCACGATGGTGTTGCGCCCGCGCAGAGACGCCCCGCGAGGGTGCGCCTCCAGATCGGAAGACAAGGGCATTGTCTTCTCTCCTTATTTTCGTCTCATCCTGAGGCTTTCATGTTGGTTAATCTGGGCGGGAATGTGGCTCTGTGACGGAATTTTTGCGCGAAGGCGTTTTCCACGACACATTTGGCCTCTCGCCGTTCCTCTTGCGCCGCGCACAGACAGCTTTAAGCCTCCGTAAACCATCCGGGGATTTGGGACTTGAACCAAAAGCACAGATGCGTATAAGGGCACATCCTTTCGCAAGACACTTATGAACCGCGCAGTCTCTCGTGGTCGGGCCGCGAAAGGCCGAATTGCCCGTCCTATGAAATGCGCTTGAAATGAACTGGAGCACCCATGCCGCTTTACGAGCATGTCTTCATTGCGCGTCAGGATCTGTCCAACGCGCAGGCCGAAGGTCTCATCGAACATTTTGGCACCGTCCTCGCCGACAACGGCGGTAAACTCGTCGATAGCGAGTACTGGGGCGTCAAAACGATGGCCTACAAGATCAACAAGAACCGTAAGGGCCACTACGCCTTCCTGCGCACCGACGCTCCGTCGGGTGCCGTGCAGGAAATGGAACGCCTGATGCGCCTGCATGACGACGTGATGCGCGTTCTGACCATCAAGGTCGACGAACACGCCGAAGGTCCCTCCGTGCAGATGCAAAAACGTGACGAGCGCGAAGACCGCCGTCCGCGTCGCAACTGATTTTGTTTGGAAAGGACCTAACACATGGCCGCTAAACCGTTTTTCCGCCGCCGCAAAGTCTGCCCGTTCTCCGGCGACAATGCACCCGCGATCGATTACAAAGACACCCGTCTTCTGCAGCGCTACATCTCCGAGCGCGGCAAAATCGTTCCGTCCCGTATCACTGCAGTCTCTGCGAAGAAACAGCGTGAGCTGGCTCGCGCCATCAAACGTGCCCGTTTCCTCGCCCTGCTGCCCTACGCCGTTAAGTAAGGAGTAAATCCAATGGACGTTATCCTTCTCGAACGCGTGGCCAAACTGGGCCAAATGGGCGATGTTGTTTCCGTCAAAGACGGTTACGCACGCAACTTCCTGCTCCCGCAGGAAAAAGCGCTGCGTGCCTCCGAGGCAAACATCAAAGCTTTCGAAGCGCAAAAAGCACAGCTTGAAGCTCGCAACCTCGAAACCAAAAAAGAGGCCGAAGCTCTGGCAGTCAAACTGGACGGCGAGCAATTCGTTGTGATTCGTTCCGCATCCGATTCCGGTGCACTCTACGGTTCCGTCACCACCCGTGACGCCGCAGATGCAGCGACCGAAAACGGCTTCTCCGTGGATCGCAAACAGGTTGCACTCAAAGCGCCGATCAAAGACCTCGGCCTGCACGAAGTGCATGTCCTGCTGCACCCGGAAGTCGAAGCAACGATCATCCTCAACGTGGCCCGTTCCACCGAGGAAGCCGAGCTTCAGGCCGAAGGCAAATCCATTCAGGAACTTGCTGCAGAAGCCGAAGCACAAGCCGAATTCGAAATCGCCGAACTCTTCGACGATATCGGGTCCGCGGCCTCCGACGACGATGATCTGGCCGAAGTGGTCGACACGCCGGAAGATGCCAGCGAAGAGTAATCTTCCCTGCTTTGAAAAAAGCGAAAGCCCTGCCCTCGCGGCGGGGCTTTTTTTTATGAGTATTTATGGCACAAAGGAAACGCGGAATTCCGCCCAGTGCCGAGGACGGGCTTGGCAAACCGTGCGCTGCGTGGTGAGTGTCTCTGAATCGAAATCATATGAGTGCTGCTTATGTCCCTGCCCCGTCGCATGTTCCTCCTGTCTTCCCTCTCGGCTCTGAGCCTCACCGCTTGCGGAGCAAAGCCCGAGGCCTCGCGGGGCTTCAACCCACCGCTCTATCCTAATGAAACGCCCGAACTGCGCGCGCTGATCAACAAATGGGCGGATTACTACGAAATCCCGCGCGAGTTGATCCACCGTCAGGCGGTGCGCGAAAGCACCCACCGCCCTTGGGCGCGCAATGGGCCCTATTGGGGCTTGCTGCAAATCCTGCCGCAAACCGCGCGCACCATGGGGCATCGCGGTCCGGCAAAGGAGCTTCTGGATCCGGATGTGAACCTGAAATACGCGGGAAAATACCTGCGCGGGGCGTATATCGTGGCGGATGGGGATATTGACGAGGCGATGCGCTGGTATGCGCGGGGCTATTATTACGAGGCCAAGAAGAAGGGCCTGTTATACGAGACCGGCCTGCGCAGCTAAGGCTTCGCGCCCCACCTTGAATATCCATAAAAAGGCCGCCCCATCACTGGAGCGGCCTTCTGTCCCTCGCTCTTTGGCGAGACCGTAAGCGGCAGACCTAAAAGGCCCGCCGCTTCGGCACTTATTCGTCGTCGAGGCTTTCGACAGCTTTTTCCAGCTCTTCTTTCGTGACCTCTTTTTCGGTCAGCTGAGCGTTTTCAGCGATGTAATCCACCACTTTGTCTTCGAACAGCGGCGCTTGGATCTGCTGACGCATTTGCGGGTTTTGCTGAACGAATTCAAAGAACTGACGCTCCTGACCCGGGTATTGACGCGCTTGCGTCATGACCGCTTGGGTGAACTCGGCGTCGGTGACCTGAATCTCTTGCTTCTGACCGATGTCGGCCAGCAGGAGACCGAGGCGCACGCGGCGTTCAGCCAGCGTGTTATGCTCGTCGGTCACTTCGATTTCCGGATGGTCGTGGCCTTCGACATTCGGGTTTTCCTCATGCCACAGCTGATGCGCGATCTGCTTGGCTTCGGCTTCAACGAGGCTCGGCGGCAGGTCGAAGGAGACTTTGCCATCCAGCTGGTCGAGAAGACCGCGTTTCATCACAGCGCGAGCAGCACCGGCATATTCGGCTTCGAGACGTTCCGCGATCTGGGATTTCAGCGCGGCGAGGTCTTCGGCGCCGAATTTCTTGGCCAGTTCGTCGTCGATTTCAGCGTCGGCAGGTGCTTTCACCGCTTTGATCTTGCATTCGAAGACAGCGTCTTTGCCTGCAAGGTTCTCGGCGCCGTATTCCTCGGGGAATTTGACTTCGACGTTTTTCTCGTCGCCGGCTTTCACGCCCACGAGCTGCTCTTCAAAGCCCGGAATGAAGGAACCGGAGCCCAGAACGAGCGGATAATCTTCGGCAGCACCACCATCAAAGGCTTCGCCGTCGACCTTACCGAGGAAGTCGATCACAACCTGATCGCCATCTTCGGCCGCGCCGTCTTTGTCTTCGAAGTTCTGCGCGGTGGCCGCGAGGTTTTTCAAAGCGTCTTCGATCTCGTCAGCGGAGGCTTTCACCACCAGCTTTTCAAGCGTCACGGAGGACAGGTCGGCTTCGGGGATTTGCGGCAGAGCTTCGTAGGTCATGGTGACGACAACATCGTCGCCCTCTTTCCACTCTTCGCCAGCGTCCATTTTCACTTCGGGTTGCAGCGCAGGTTTGTCGCCGGTCTTCTCGAAATGCTCGTTCATCGCGCCATCGACAGCTTCCTGCATGGCTTCGCCCAGAACGCGCGGGCCGAACTGTTTCTTAAGGAGCGCCATCGGCACTTTGCCTTTACGGAAACCCTTCATTTCGACTTCGGGCTGGGCCTCCTTGAGCTTGGCATTGACTTTGTCGTCAAGCTCGGCGGCGGTGATGGTGATCTGATAGCCGCGCTTCAGACCTTCGTTCAGGGTCTCGGTGACCTGCATCTTGGCGTCCTTTATTACGTTCTTACGTCTCAACAGGCCGCTGGACCGCGACCCTGTAAATCAGGGACGTTCTAGGGGCAGAATCCCTGCCGCGCAAGGCGAATCCGCCCCTATCCGGCCATTCTCCGCATCCACAGGCGAGCGAAGCTGGGCGCAAACCGCAAACCCCAGCTCCATGATTGAAATTTCGCTCAAAGAATGAGATCACACGCTACAGCAGAACGGATAACCAGCATGACGCAGAGCTCACACCGCCCCAAACGCGTGGCGATTTTCAATGACACGTCACCGGGCGGGCATTACGGCTGTTTTGCTGTTATGGGTGATGAGCCGTTTTCCGAAACAATGCGTGCCGCTGAAAGACTTGTGAAAGGTGGGGGCTATGTCTGACGATATTGATTTTATGGTCTACATGCATGGCAACCGGCGCGTATCCGCTATTCTGACGGCCTTTGCCGAATCTGAAGCATCCGTGCGCAGGATTACGCGTCGGACTTGGGGGGACGGGACCGATGCACGGTTGTGGTTTGGCGGAGAACGGCCTTCTGCAGACATCTTGGACGAGGCGACCGATACAGATGGCCGTCCCCGAAAAACGCGCCTCGGGCGGGCGCTGAAACGGGCGTCTCTTGCGCGGCGCTATCGCGGGTATAAGGCGCTGCTCCAGCATTACCCGTCCGCAAGTGTCGTCATCTGGAATGGCATCAAAGGTCAGCGAAGCTTGCTCGTCCATGCCGCCCGAGAACTCGGGCGGGAGGTGTTCTATTTTGAAGAAGCCCCGCTCCCCAAACGGCTCACGATCGACAGAAACGGGGTCAATTTCGGAAGCTCCCTTCCGCGCGATCCGGCCTTTTACACGGCTTGGCTCAAAACCCGCGGGGTCAATCCGGAGGCGTGGCGCGAAGTTGGCAGACAGATTGTGCCGCGTTCAGCCGACAAACGTGATGACATTCGCTCCGAAGAAGCCCCTTCCGAACTGGCGCAGGAGCGGTTCATCTTTTGCCCGCTGCAAGTGCCCCGCGACAGCCAGATCACGATCTATGGCGACTGGATCAAATCGGTCGAGGAGATGATCGACCACCTTAAGGCGGCGAGTCAGCATCTGCCCGACGGCTGGCATCTGAGGATCAAGGAACATCCCTCCTCGAAAATCTCCTTCCTGGACAAGCTCTCCGCGCTGGAGAGCGACAAGTTTCGCGTCGACAATGCCACCAATACGATGGATCAGATCGCGCTTTCCCATGCCGTGCTGAACGTCAATTCCTCGGTCGGGCTACAAGCCTTTTTCTTCAACAAACCCGTCATTGTGCTGGGGCAGGCCTTCTACTGTTTCGACAAACTGGCTACGAAAGTGAACGGTCCGTCCGACCTGTCTGACATCCTGACAAAGCCGGAAGACCTCACATTCTGTCAGGACTTGCGCAATGCGTTTATGAGTTACCTGTGCGAGGACTACTACCCTATGGAGCAGGACGTGCTCGACGGAACCTATGGCCCTGAACAAGTCCGGCAGAGGGATCGGGACAGGGATGCTATTCTGGCCACGCTCTAGGCCCCTGCCCCCGAATGGCTTCCAGATGCTTTGGCCGCGCGCCGACTTCCGAAAAGGATAAACACCCCATGTATTTTCGCTTTTCACCACCCGACTTTGCGCAGAAAAAGGTCTGTCTGATCGGGCCGGCCTCTTCTGCACCTTCGGATATGGCGGGGGTGTCCGTCTCGGAATTCGATCATGTCATCTGCCTCAACCGTGCCATCGAAACTCCGGTGATGCTCGAAGACGGGCCGCTTGCCGGTTTCGACACCTATGTGCGCAACATCGTCGGGAACCGCCCCGGCGAACTGGCCGGACACTATACAGAAGAGCGGTTCAAAGCCTCGGGCGTTGAAAATGTGGTTCTGATCTGGGGGAAATGGCACGATTTTCACCGTGTGATCCGGCATATCCTGCACATCGGGTCCTATAAAACCCGCCCGAAGGTCTTTATCATCACTCCCGACCGCGTCAAACGCCTCTCAAAACATCTCAACGGCGCACGGCCCAGCACCGGCTTTGCCATTCTGGCCCTGCTCTGTGAACAGAAACTCTCAAGACTGCACGTCGCCGGTTTCACTTTTTTCCAGACAGCCTACATCCCCGGGTACAACGACCAAATCTCCGACGACGCCTCCGCGCTTGCCAAGATGAAAGCCTATGCCCGCAAAGGAAAAGCATGGAGCCATCGTCCGGTCAGAGAAAAAGACGCCGCAAAAGCCCTGTTCCGCACAAGCGCGGACAATGGTTGTGACCTCACTCTGGGATCGGGCGTCAAAAACGCGTTGGAAAGCGGGATTGAGGGGTAAGAGAAATGAACCCTAAAAGAAATACCGACGCACGCAACCCCGCGCATTATCGATTTGAGATTTCCGCCTACATTTCAAAAGCCGGTCGCGGCGGAAACGCCCCATGATCTCTTTCGGAAAATTATGACCTGATATCAAATAGATAATATGGTGCGGGTGGAGGGACTTGAACCCCCACGCCTTGCGGCGCCAGAACCTAAATCTGGTGCGTCTACCAATTTCGCCACACCCGCGTGGCGGTGCAGATAGCAAAACGCGCGGATGAGGAAAAGGGGCAATCGTACAGTTTCACGGACCAAATTTACGGACCCGCCCATCCGCGCCCAAGAAAATCCTGTTCGCTAACATAAAAATAACATATTCTGGGTCACAATTTGAGGCAGACTTATCCAGAGGCCCTGACATGACCTATAAAGGCAGCGGGCACGATCATGAGCATAGCGACGGGCGCGGTCCGTCCCGCAAGCTCTGCGTGCGAGACATTTTTCCGAATTATGACAAGGGCTTGCCCCTTGGGTCGAAAGTATTGACCGCCGACGGGCTGCTGCCGGTCGAATATCTTGAGCCGGGTGATCGGGTGATCACGCGGGCGGGGATGCGTCAGGTTCTGAACATCGACACGCCCGCGCCGAAGCGATTCAAACTGAGTTTTGCGCGTGAGGAAGTCATCTATGCCGATGGTGTGATGGTGATGAGCGAAACGGGTCAGCCCTTCGCCGCCTGATTTCACCGCTTACTTTCCCCTACTCGGCATATTGATGGCGATACGCCCCTTTAAAAGCGGCTTTTCAAGGGGCGCTTTTGATTTGAGTATTTGGGGCACAAAGGAAACGCACACAGTTCACACGGCAGGAGCCTTGCGCGGACGCCGACAGAAGCGATGCACAGTTCAGGCTTTTCGTGAAGCGCTTTAGAGACTTAGCCCGCGCAGCACTTTGGGGAGGGTTTCGGGGAGGTCTTCGGCAATCAGCCCCGGACCAAAGCTGCGCGCAGCCTCGACGTGGAGCCATGCCGCAATTTCAGCTGCCTGATGCGGGGGAAAGCCACGCGCCATCAGGCCTGCAATCAGGCCTGCAAGCACATCTCCCGCGCCAGCGGTGGCAAGCCACGGCGCAGCGCGTTCATAAACTGCGGCGCTGACCGAGCATTGGCCGTCAGGACTTGCGATCACCGTGTCCGGTCCTTTGAACAACACGGTGCAACCTGCGCGTTGGGCCGCAGAGCGCGTGGCATCGACCTTACTATAGGCGGGGCCAGTCAGAGGCGGCTCGGCAAGGCGCGCGGCAAGGTCGGGAAAGAGGCGTTTGAACTCGCCCGCATGCGGGGTCAGCACACAGTTTTCATGCAGGTTCGCGAAACCGGAGTCGCTCTGGGCCAAAGCGGTCAGCGCATCGGCATCGAGCACAGTCGCGCGTCGGGACGCCAGAACAGCGGGTAGAAACGCCCCTGCCCGCGCGACACCGAACCCCGGCCCGAAACACAACGCATTGAGGCGCGGGTCGGAGAGCACGCGGGTGAGCAGGTCCGGCGTGTCGATTTCGATCAGCATGAGCGCGGTGATCTGGGCGGCGACCTCTGTGACGGCCTCATGCGGCGTGCCGAGCGTGACGAGCCCCGTCCCCACGCGCAGAGCGGCGCGGGCGGCGAGACGGGCGGCACCGGTTTTGCCTGAGGGACCGGTGAGGATCAGAGCGTGGCCGTGGTTGTATTTATGGCCGAAGCCCTGCTTGGCGAGAGCAGAACGGTGCGGTTCATCATAGAGCGTGACGGCTGGGCCATCCTGCATGCCCGCCCGCAAGGTCTCGCCCACCGCATTCAAACCGATATCCGCAACCGCGACCTGACCGCATATCTCCGCCCCCTGCCCCAGAACATGCCCCTGCTTCAGAGAATGAAAACTCACGGTCAGATCGCTTGGGAAGACCGCGCTTGGGTCGTCCCCAAGGATGCGACCCGAATCCGAACACAGCCCCGTGGGCAAATCCACCGCCACCCGTCGTGCGGCCCCGTTCGGATGTGCGAGACCCTGCGCCACAGCGGCCATCACGGCGGGGATCGGACGCGTGAGCCCCGTGCCGAAAAGCGCGTCGATCACGAGATCACAGCTCTCGATCTGTCCGACACACAGATCGACAAAACCGGCCACGTCGCCTAAGGCTTGCCATCTCTCATAATTCGTTCTGGCATCCGGCGGGAGTTTTTCTGGCGTGCCGTAGAGAAAGACCTCCACGTCCCAACCGCGCTGCTTCAACAGTCGGGCAATAACGAAACCGTCGCCGCCATTGTTGCCGGGACCACAAAGGACGACCGCTTTATATGAGCTATGCGCCAGTTCCGGCCACGCACCCAGAGCGGCATTCACAACGCCCTGCCCCGCGCGTTCCATCAGATCCAGCCCCGTCACCGCGCCCGAGGCCATCGCTGCCTGTTCGGCGGCACGCATTTGTGCACTGGTCAGAAGTTCAGCCATGGGTCACCTTCCTCATCTTGCAGGATAAATGGAGTGCGCGGGGTGGACAATATCAAGCGGCCCGGCTCTCAGCTTGCACAAACATTGATCAAGACCTCGCCAAATGACGCTTTTTGCCGCATGAGTTTTCAAAGCGCACATTTTGAATCCCGTTAGATTAAATATTGTGCAACAACATGCAAATCCTGTGGGCACATCTCGCTGCATCTGCCGAGTCGATTGTGACCGGATAAGAGAAATGATCTCACAGTTTACGAATGGAATTAAGGGAGTCGAAGGTCCATGAAAAAGATCGAAGCGATCATCAAGCCCTTCAAGCTCGACGAAGTGAAAGAAGCGCTGCAAGAAATCGGCGTGCAAGGCCTTTCCGTTGTCGAAGTGAAGGGGTTCGGGCGCCAGAAAGGGCACACAGAACTGTACCGCGGCGCGGAATACGTTGTAGACTTCCTGCCGAAAGTGAAAATCGAGGTCGTGTTGAGCGCAGATCAGGTGGACGAAGCCATCGAGGCCATCGTGACAGCCGCGAAGACAGACAAGATCGGCGACGGAAAGATTTTCGTGTCTCCCGTGGAACAAGCGATCCGCATCAGAACAGGCGAGTCCGGTCAAGACGCGCTTTGAGCAAGGCGCAGGGCGCGCAGCCGACGGCCCCTAACCGGCCTCCATCGCAGCGCGCCATTCGCCACAACACAATTTCTTAACGAAAAGGACTAGGTCAAAAATGAGCATCCAAGACGTTCTCAAGACCATGAAGGACGAAGACGTCCAATATGTAGACGTGCGGTTCACCGATCCGCGCGGCAAGCTGCAACACGTGACGCTGCGCCACACGGAAGTGGACGAAGATTTCTTCGAAGACGGCTTCATGTTTGACGGTTCCTCCATCGCTGGTTGGAAGTCCATCGACGAATCCGACATGAAACTGATCCCGGATCCGGCTTCGGCCTACATCGACCCGTTCTACGCCGAGAAAACCCTCTGCGTGCATTGCACCGTGGTTGAGCCCGACACTGGCGAATCCTACGAGCGTGACCCGCGCGGCTGTGCGCAACGCGCCGAGGCTTACCTCAAGTCCTCCGGCATCGGCGACCAGTTCTTCTGCGGTCCGGAAGCTGAATTCTTCCTGTTCGACGACGTGCGCTACTCCGTCGAGATGAACAAAGTGTCCTACGAAGTGGACGCTCTGGACGCCTCCTGGAACACCGACACCGAATATGAAATGGGCAACACCGGCCACCGTCCGGGCGTCAAAGGCGGCTATTTCCCCGTCAACCCGATCGACGACGGTCAGGACATCCGCGGTGAAATGCTCACCACCATGGCCAACATGGGCATGAAAGTGGACAAGCACCACCACGAGGTTGCCTCCTGTCAGCACGAGCTTGGCCTGATCTTCGGCACATTGACCGAACAAGCCGACCACCTGCAGAAATACAAATATGTGATCCACAACGTGGCACAGGCCTACGGCAAATCGGCAACCTTCATGCCGAAACCGATCGCAGGCGACAACGGCACCGGCATGCACGTGAACATGTCCATCTGGAAAGACGGCAAGCCGCTCTTTGCCGGCGACAAATATGCCGATCTCTCCGACGAAGCCCTGTGGTTCATCGGCGGTATCCTGAAGCACGCGAAAGCGCTCAATGCCTTCACCAACCCGTCCACGAACTCCTACAAACGCCTGATCCCGGGCTTTGAAGCTCCGGTTCTGCGCGCCTACTCCGCACGTAACCGCTCCGGTTGTGTGCGTATTCCGTGGGCCGAATCGCCCAAGGCAAAACGTGTGGAAGCCCGCTTCCCCGACCCGAGCGCAAACCCCTACCTGTGCTTCGCAGCGCTCCTGATGGCCGGTCTCGACGGCATCAAGAACAAGATCGATCCGGGGTCGGCGTCCGACAAAGACCTCTACGATCTGCCGCCGGAAGAACTGGCCGAGATCCCGACCGTTTGCGCCTCGCTGCGTGAAGCGCTCGAAGAGCTGGAAAAAGACATGGACTTCCTCACCGCAGGCGACGTGTTCACCAAAGACCAGATCGCGGGCTACATGGATCTCAAGTGGGAAGAGGTTTACGCCTACGAACACACTCCGCACCCGGTCGAGTACAAACTCTACTACTCCTGCTAATCGGCAGCGGTTTTCAGAATTGGAAAGGGCTCCTTCAGGGGCCCTTTTCTTTTGTCCGCGCCTGTGTGTAGCTACGCGCCATGACCGTTACGCTACGCCCTCACCATCTGCTTTGTCTGCTCACCTATGTGGGCAAAGGCTATTCACCGGATTTCGTGAAAAATTACGACCGGATCACTGCACGGCTGAGTGCAGGCGAAGAGATCGCCATGACGGAGGGGCCTGACGATATTTGCGCGCCGATTGCCTGTGATCTTGCGGAACATTGCCACGGGGGCTCGGTCATCTCCCGCGATGCCTGCGCCGCGCGTGATGTGGGGCGAGTTTTGGGCATGACCATTACAAGCGGCACGCGTCTCACGCTTACCGCAAACAGGCGCGTAACGCTCAGAACCGGTTTTGCGACCGGAGACATCCGCAGCGCCTGCACCGGATGCAACTGGTCAGCACTTTGCACGCAGGTGGCCGCAGGCGGATTTCAGGGCGTCAAACTCGCCTAAGCTTAACCGCCCTCCCCCTTGAACACATCCTCCAGCGGCGGCGCGGTCAGCACGAATTGATCTTCGGAGCCCACATAATTGTCACCATGCAGCCGCGCAATTGGTTGATACACCTCGGGATTCACATACCGGCCCGCATCGTCCAGACAATCACGGCGGACATGCATCTGGACCACCTCACCGATCACCAGAACGCGGTTCGGCCAGTCGAGCAGGCGCTCGGTCCGACATTCGAACACACAGGATGCGCCCGTGATGCGCGGCGCGGCAATCGCGGTGCAAGGCTCCGTCTCCACCCCCGCCAGCGCCAGCTCATCCACGCCCGACGGCACTGCCAACCCCGCCACCAGCATGGCCTCCGACAGCGCCCGATCCACCATGTGAATGGCAAACTCGCCCGCGCGCCGGATATTGGCGGCGGTGTCCTTTTCCTGCTCCGGCTTTGAGGCGATCCCCAGCACCAAAAGCGGCGGTTCCGAGGACATCACATTGAAAAACGACATCGGGGCCGCGTTATGTGTCCCGTCCGGATTCACCGTGGTCACCAAGGCGATGGGGCGCGGTCCGACGAAATTCGTAAGCAACCTGTAGCGGTCGCGGGCGGGAAGTGTGGTGAAGTCGAACTGCATTGAGGTCTCCGGACGGTTTGAACGTCTTTCGCAATCCCCTGAGGCCAAGTTGATTGCGCAAGACCAATCTATATCAATAGGTTGCGCGGCACTTCATGAGCGCCACCTCACAACACATCCTTGACCGCTTCCGGCGGACGCCCTAGCGCCACCCCCTTGTCGGTCTCGACCACAGGGCGCTCCATCAAACGCGGATGCGCGGCAATCGCGTCAAGGATCGTCTCGGGATCGGATTTGGCTGTAATGCCCATAGCCTTGGCCTCCGCCTCCTTCGCACGCAAAAAGGCGCTGGCGGGCAAACCGGAGCGGCGCACGAATTCCGCGAGCTTCTCTCGCGACACCGGCGTTTCAAGATAGAGCACCACCTCGGGGGTGATCCCTTCCGCCTCGATCAACTTGAGCGTTTCGCGGGATTTGGAACAGCGGGGATTGTGGTAAATCTTCATCATCTCTGGCACCTCTCAGACCCTTGCAAACTGCGCTGTTGACGTGGGACAGACAACAAGAACAAAACGGAAACAAAGTGTTTCCGGCTTTGCGGGCGCGTTGATGAGTTTTGCTTAACCTCTACGCTCTACCTCTGTGGGCATGAAACATATCCAGCCACACATCCCGCTTCCACTCAGGGAACTCCTGCTCCTCATGTCGTTTTTCGCGCTTTTGATCTATGCGGGATAAGATCGCCTCGCCTTGCTTGCCGCACTATGAGCCGCCCTCATATTCTCTATGCGCAGTCTTCCTGTTGAATGCGCAGCCGCCCGCGCATAATGTCACAGGGAATATGCGAACGGGAGGATAGAATGTCCGATAGAAAACAAGGCTTTGACACGATACAGGTTCATGCGGGGACCGAACCGGACCCCGCAACCGGTGCGCGTCAGGTGCCGATTTACCAAACCACGGCCTATGTGTTCAAAGATGCCGACCATGCGGCGCGGCTCTTTAATCTCGAAGAGGTCGGCTACATCTACTCGCGGCTGACCAACCCGACAGTGGCCGCCTTGCAAAACCGCATGGCTGCCCTCGAAGGCGGCGCAGGGGCGGTCTGTTGCTCCTCCGGCCATGCCGCGCAGATCATGGCGCTCTTCCCGCTCATGGCTCCGGGCAAGAACATCGTGGCCTCGACCCGTCTTTACGGTGGCACGCTCACCCAGTTCACCCAGACCTTCAAACGCTTTGGCTGGTCGGCAAAATTCGTCGATTTCGACGATTTCGACGCCATCCGCGACGCGATTGACGACGACACGCAGGCGGTGTTCTGCGAAAGCCTCGCCAACCCGTCAGGGGCCATCATGGACCTTGATGCCATCGGTGAGATCGCCAAACAGGCGGGTATTCCGCTGATCGTGGACAACACATCGGCCACGCCTTACCTGTGCAAACCCATTGAACACGGCGCGACCTTGGTGGTGCATTCGCTGACCAAATTCCTCACGGGCAATGGCACCGTGACCGGCGGCTGCATCGTGGACAGCGGCACGTTCGACTGGTCCGCTTCGGGAAAATTCCCGTCGCTCTCCGAACCGGAACCCGCCTATCACGGGCTGAATTTCCATGAAGTGTTCGGCCCGATGGCCTTTACCTTCCACGGCATCGCCGTGGGACTGCGCGATCTGGGCATGACGCTCAACCCGCAGGCAGCGCATTATACGCTCATGGGGATCGAGACACTCAGCCTGCGGATGCAAAAACACGTCCAGAACGCGCGCGAGATTGCCGGCTGGCTCGAAGGTGACGAGCGGATCGAGGCGGTGACCTATTCCGGCCTCCCCACCTCCCGCTACTATGATCGCATGACGCGGGTCTGTCCGCGTGGCGCCGGGTCGCTGTTCACCGTGGCGCTCAAAGGCGGATATGATGCCTGTGTGGAGACCGTCTCGAAGCTCAAGCTGTTTTCCCATGTGGCAAACCTTGGCGACACGCGTTCTCTGGTGATCCATCCGGCCTCGACGACCCACCGTCAACTCGCGCCGGAAGACCAGATCAAGGCCGGTGCAGGTCCGAACATCCTGCGCCTCTCCGTCGGGATTGAGGATGTGAACGATCTGATCGCCGATCTGGATCAGGCATTGAGCTAATCTGCTCTGCAAAAGAACGACAAAACCCGCCGGACTACCGGCGGGTTTTCTTTTG
The DNA here is from genome assembly GCF_900114135.1 of Celeribacter halophilus. Lineage (GTDB taxonomy): Bacteria > Pseudomonadota > Alphaproteobacteria > Rhodobacterales > Rhodobacteraceae > Celeribacter > Celeribacter halophilus. The sequence continues at coordinate 82,100 of NZ_FORY01000003.1, read as the reverse complement.
AAATATGTCACGCGATACACGGCACAGGATGGGCAACGCCGTAGAACCGTGAACATGACGGATGTCACCCCCGTTCAGACACCCGCACGCGTGTCAGCCTTTTCACACGCGTTAACCTTAATCAGATTAACCTTAACAGGTTAGAAATCCCAAAAGCGTCAGTAAGAGACCAAATATCCATTGGTCTATTTTCCTAACTGCCGCTTGGACTCATCCCCACAGCTTATTGAGCCGCTTTGGCAATCTCAGGCTTGATATATTTCTCCATGATCTCAACCGTGATCGGACCGGCAAACCGGTAGGCGATGTGCCCTTCAGCATCGAGAATATAGGTCTCCGGCACACCATACACGCCCCATTCCAGCGCCGTGCGTCCCGGTTCGTCTTGGGCAATGGCCGTGTAGGGATTGCCCAGATCATCCAGAAATTTCAGCGCGTTGGAGGCTTCGTCTTTATAATTGATACCGTAGATCGTCACCCCCTCCTTGGCGAGGGTTTCAAGCTGCGGATGTTCGGCACGGCACGGCGCGCACCAAGAGGCCCAATAGTTGACCAGCTTCACGCCGCCTTCGCGTAGCATCCCGTCGGTGAGCGGCTCCTTACCCTCAAACGGGGTGACAGAGGCAATCGACGGTGCCTCCCGGCCGATTTGCGAACTGGGCAACTGCTCCGCATCTTCGCGGGCCATGCCATATGTGACCAGAGCAATAAACCCCGCCGCGATGACCAGCGGCAGCGCCATAAGTGGGTTGATTTTAGCCATGGGATTTCCGCTCCTCAGCCGCTTTCAATTGCCGTTTCACCTTGGCCGACCGCGCCAAAGAGCGCCAGATCAGCCCCGCCAGAAGCAGGAAAGTCACCCCGTAGGCCATCAGGACATCCCCCGCATATTTTCCAAGATCAGGCATTCTTAACCCTTTCGCGCATTTCCAACGCGTGCAAACGCCGCGCGCGGATTTCCGTGCGGGTGCGCAAGAGCACCAGCGCAACAAACAACAAAACAAAGCCCGCAATCGCCACCAAGGCCGGATACCAATAGACATCCGCCACGTTTTCCTCGGCATCAAGCGACAGCGAGGCCCCTTGGTGAAGCCCTTGATTCCAAAAGAGAACAGCATAACGCGACAGCAGGGCAAAGACGGAACCGACAAGGCAGAGCGCCGAGGTCAGGTCGGCAGCCGTATCGGGATCTTCGATGGCTTCCCAAAGCGCCATATAGCCGATGTAGAACAGCAGCAGGATCAGGAAAGAGGTGAGCCGCGGGTCCCATTCCCAATAGGTGCCCCACATCGGCTTGCCCCAGACCGCGCCCGTAATGAGGGCGATGAGCGTCATGGTCATGCCGATCGCAGCGGCGGATTTGGCGGCCAGCGCAGACACATGGTGCCGCCGCACGATCCAGATCAGCGAGGCCACCAGCATCATCGCCCAGATGTTGATCGCCATCATCGCGGAGGGCACATGGATGTAGAAAATCTTGACCGTCGCACCTTGGCGATAGTCGTCAGGGGTCAGGAAAAAGCCCCAGACCAGACCAATCACAAAAATAACCGCCGCCAGAATGGCAATCACGGGCAAGGCACGGTCGGTCCACCACATGAACTTGCGTGGATTGGCCCATTCCCAAAAGGCGTTCCAGTTGATGGCCATATGCTGTCTCTCCTCTCGACGCGCGCAAGCCTAGGGGCAAACACGCCTGTTCTCAACTCACCTTAAAGCGACCCGAATGGCCGCCGCGCTCGCAAAAGGCAGCAAGGCCACAGCCCCCAGTGTAATGCCCGCCTGCATAGCCAGAGGCGTGCCGACCAGAAAGCCCCCTGCGCCGCGCCGCACCACCTCGGCCCCGAAAATCAGGGTCGGGATATAGAGCGGCAGGACCAGCAGGCTCATCAGCAGCCCCCCGCGTTTCAACCCCACGGTCAGCGCCGCACCAAACGACCCGATAAAGGACAGCGCTGGTGTGCCAATCAACAGCGTCACGATCATCCAGCGATAGGCCGTGCTCTCCAGATGCAGCAGAAAACCGAGCGCCGGGGCCGCGATCACCAGAGGCAGCCCCGTGGTGATCCAATGCGCCAGCGCCTTGACCGCGACAACGCCCTCCAGCGGGATCGGTGCCGTGGTCAGCAGGTCCAGTGAACCATCTTCGAAATCCAGCGCAAAGATCCGGTCCAGTGACAACAGACAGGCCAGCAACGCCCCGACCCAGAGGATGCCCGGCGCAATCGCACTGAGCATGTCGCCTTCGGGACCGACGCCAAAGGGCACCAGTGTCACAAGGATCAGGAAGAACCCGAGGCCAAGGCCGAAGCCCCCGCCCGAGCGAAACGCTAGAGTGATGTCACGCCACAGCAGCCGGATCATAGGAACGCCTCGTCAAAATCGTCACGCACCACATCCATGCGGGCCTTGTAAGGGCCCACATCGAAAACACGTTCCTCGAACCCGAGATCGATATGGGTCGCAATCACCGCCGCACCGCCAGCTGCCACATGGGCTTTGACCGCCGAAGCAAACAGCGCCACAGAGGCAGCGTCCAGCGACACGGTCGGCTCGTCAAGCACCCAGACCGGACGGCCTGTTACCATCAGCCGCGCAAGGCCCAGCCGCCGCTTCTGCCCCGCCGACAGGTTGCCCGCCGGACGGTCGCGCAGCGCGTCGAGGTTGAAATGCAAAAGCGCCTCTGCAATCTCCTGCCCGCCGTAGACCCCGGCCCAAAAGGCAAGGTTCTCCGCTACGCTCAGGGTCGCCTTCACCCCGTCCGCATGGGCCGCATAGGCCACCGTGTCCGGATCCACAGAAACCACGCCCGCATAGGGAGGTTGCAGCCCCGCAAGCGTGCGCAGCAGCGTGGTCTTGCCGGACCCGTTCGGCCCGCGCAGAACAAGCACCTCGCCAGAGGAGACGGAAAATTCCAGCCCCTCCAGAACAGGCATCCCGCCACGCGAGACGGTCAGGTCTTTTACAGAAATCAAACTCATGTGGCCCTGTTTATAGCGATTCTAGTATTTTGATCTGACACGGATCAAACCGGAAGCAGTGCTACCGCGACACGTCGTCCTTCCGAGGCCAGAACATTATAGGTCCGCGCCGCTGTCGGCGTCGCCATCGGCTCAAGTCCGATTTCGGCGGCCTCCAGCGCCTCGCGGAACGCTTTCGGAAGATGGGTCATCTCCGGCCCCGTGCCGATCACGATAATATCGATCAACTCGCGCAGTTCGACCAGCGAGGCCACATCAGCATAGCCGCCCCATGGTAGGATCTTCTCGCCACAAACCAGCATTGCACCTTCATAGGCCTTACCGCCGATCCGGAACATATTCGGCCCGTAGCCATCAACCGGCACTGCGTCTTCGAAGGGCATTTCATTGAATTGCATGGGGTCTCGCCTCCTCGGTCCCGAATCGCGAAAAGGCCCGCGTCGCAGGCCTTTCCTTTGTGCTTAAAATACTCTTGCGCAGCCGCGCGTCAAACCGCGCTGCCGTCGGTCTGGATGCCCTTGGCCGGCTCTTTCTTGTCCCAGTCCCGTTTGACACCGAACCACAAGAGCACGGTCGAGGCCACAAAGACCGAAGACCACGTCCCGACCACAACACCCAAGGTCATGGCAAAGACGAACCCGCGGATCACATCACCGCCCAGCACCAACAACGCGATCAGCGCGATCAGCGTGGTGCCGGAGGTCATGACCGTGCGCGACAGCGTCTCGTTGATCGACATGTTCAACACCTGCGCAAGGTCGAGCTTCTTGTAGCGGCGCAGGTTTTCGCGCACGCGGTCAAACACCACCACTGTATCGTTGAGCGAATAGCCCACAATGGTCAGCAGGGCCGCGATGATCGTGAGGTCGAACTGGATACCGAAGAGCGCGAATATCCCGATGGTGATGGCAACATCGTGGACCAACGCCACCACGGCCCCGACCGCAAACTGCCACTCAAAGCGCAGCCAGATGTAGAACAGCACGGCAGCAATGGCGGCAGCCACGGCCTCCACGGCGGTCCAGATCAGCTCGCCAGAGACTTTCGGCCCCACAGATTCGACCGATGGAAAGGTGATCGAGGGATCTACCTCTTGCAGCGCCTTCTCGACCAGTTGCACGGTTTCCGGCGTGATCGCCTCCACATCGTCCTGAGCCTGAATGCGGACCATAGCGACGTGCTGGTTCTCTTCGAAATTCGGATCAAACACTTCGGTGATCGACACATCGCCCAGTTCCAGACCTTCCAGAGCCACACGATAATCGCCCACGTCCACGGCGCTTTCCGATTGGGTCCGAATCGTCGTGCCGCCTTTGAAGTCGATGCCGAAATTCAGCCCCATCGCAAAGAAGGCCACAACCGCCGCCACAACCAGTGCGCCGGAGAAGCCAAAGGTGAATTTCTGGGTCTTGAAGAAATCAAACGTGGTTTCCGACGGCACGAGGCTCACGCCCTTGAGCATCCAGCCTTTACGGTTCTTCCGGCCATACCACGCCACAACCATGGCACGGGTCACATAGATCGCGGTGAAAACCGACGTGATCAGCCCCAAGGCCAGCGTTACGGCAAAGCCTTTGACCGGACCGGAGCCCATGACAAAGAGGATCGCCGCTGTGATAAACGTGGTGATGTTGGCGTCGATAATGGCCGACAGCGCTTTTTCATAGCCAAGCTCGATAGCACGGCCCACGGATTTGGAGTTTTTCAACTCCTCTCGGATACGCTCGAAAATCAGCACATTGGCATCCACCGCCATCCCCACGGTCAACACGATCCCCGCAATACCCGGTAGGGTCAGCGTCGCTCCGATAGCGGACAACAGGCCGAACAGAAGCGCCACGTTGATGATGAGGGCAATATTGGCGAACATGCCAAACAGGCTGTAGGCCGCGCCCATGAAGACCAGCACGGCAACAAAGGCGACTGTGGTGGCAATCCGGCCCGCTTCGATACTGTCCGCCCCGAGCTCCGGCCCGATGGTCCGTTCTTCGAGGAAGTTGATCTTGGCTGGCAAGGCCCCCGCACGCAGCAACACGGCCAGTTCGGTCGATTCCTCGACCGTGAAAGATCCTGTGATCTGACCGGAGCCGCCACGGATCGCGTCCTGAATGCGCGGCGCGGAGATCACTTCGTCATCCAGAACGATCGCAAACAGCGCCCCGACATTGGCGGCGGTGTATTCGCCGAACTTGCGCGCACCCGTGGGGTTGAAGCGGAAGGTCACAGAGGGCCGGCCGTTCTGATCAAAGGCGGGCTGGCTGTCGGTCAGCTCGTCACCGGTGACCACTGCGGATTGTTCGAGAATGTAATAGATGCCCGGCTCATTGATCGACGGCGCGATAAAGTTGCGCGCACCGGGGTTTTCGTCAGGATTTGTCGTGCGGCCCACAACAGGGTTAAAGGTCAACTGTGCGGTGGTCCCGATCAGCGATTTCAACTCGGCGGCAGAGCCAATCCCCGGCACCTGAATGAGAATGCGATTCTCGCCCTGACGCTGGATCGTCGGCTCGCGTGTGCCCACTTCGTCCACACGGCGGCGGATGATCTCCAGAGACTGCTGCATCGTGCGGTCGTCTGTCGCGGCTTTCTCCGCCTCGGAGAGTTGCACAGTGATCACATCACCGGTGGCCGAAACGTCGATATCCTTTTCACCCGCAGAGGTCAGAGACACCACAGATGTGCCAAGCGCACGCACAGCGGCCAGCGCAGTTTCCATGCCCTCGGGATTGGAGATCCGCACCCGAAGCTGCCCGTCAGGCGCATCAAGACGACGAATCGTGCCCACCGTGTCGCGTTCGTCACGCAGCGCATCACGCACTTCCGGCCAATAGGCATCCATGCGCGAGGCATAGACCTCGGCCACGTCCACCTCACCCAGAAGATGCGCGCCCCCGCGCAGGTCCAGCCCCAGATTCACCAGAGAGGACGGCAGGAAAGACGGCCATGCATCACGGGCCGCAGCACGTTCCGGCGTCTCACCGGCCTTCTCGATGGCAGCGATCGCATCGTTGTGCCCCTCGACACGAGGGTAAAAAGCGTTGGGGAGCGCGGCCAGAAGGCCAAGGGCCACAAGGCCCCAAATGACGATCCGTTTCCAAAGAGGCATTTGCAACATGAGCAGGTCCTGAGACGTCTTGAAAGGGAAAGGCCCGCATCAAAGCGGGCCTTGGAAGTATCAGAGCGGGCGCTTACGCGTCCGCGGCTGGTTCGGTTTTCGACACGACGCTGGCAAGCGTCGCTTTTTGCACTTTGACTTTCACGCCATCTGCAATCTCGACATCGACGAAACCATCTTCGCGCACCTTGGCAACCTTGCCCATGATGCCGCCTGCGGTCACGACCTCGTCACCACGACGCACGGCTTCAATCATCGCACGATGCTCTTTCATCTTCTTTTGCTGAGGACGGATCATCAGGAAATACATGATCGCAAAGATCAGGATCAGCGGCAGGAATTGCATGATCGGGTTGCCAGCGGCACCTCCGGCGGCCTGCGCATAGGCGGGGGTCACGAACATCTGTTGGTCCTTTATTGTCAAACGGAGCGGCCCCTCGCCACCCCTTGAAGTCGCCGCGCACCCTATAGCGGGCTTTGCCCCTTGTCCAGCAAGCGGGCCGCGCTTTCACGGCACTGTTAGCGCTGTCTGTTTACTCTCACAAAAACCGCCCGCCGCGCTCGATCACTTCGATCTTGTAACCGTCGGGATCGGTGATGAAAAAGAACTTCGCCACGCGGGTTCCGGCAGGCGCGAAATCGACAATCTTGCCGGGGGCGAGCCCCGCCGCCTCCATCCGCGCATGTTCGACCTCCAGATCCTCCACCGACACCGCGAAATGCCCGTAGCCGTTGCCCAGATCATAGGGCTCGGTCGTGCCCTTGTTGATGGTCAACTCAAGCTCGAACGCCGAGAGCGGGTTCGACATATAGATCAGTGTGAAATCGGGGAAGTCGAGCTTGTCGGCCACGGTGAGCCCAAAGGCCTCCTCATAAAACGCAACAGAGCGCGCTTCGTCTAAGACACGGATACAGGAATGAATGGCTTTCGCTGGCATGGAGTCCTCATTGTCTTCGTTTCCTGTTACATGTGACCAACAGGCCCCAAGGGCAAGAGGGCATGGGAGATTAACCGAAATCCCCCTTCCCTCCACTCTTTCCCTGTTGCATAACCTCGCCCAAACCAACCAACCGAGGACCAGACCGATGCATGACATCAAGGCCATTCGCGAAAATCCCGAAGCGTTCGACGCTGCCATGAGCCGCCGCGGCTTGTCCGGGGTCTCCTCCGAAGTCCTCGCCATCGATGCTGCCCGCCGCGCCAAGATCGGTGCCGCCGAAGATGCCAAGGCCGAACAGAACAAAGCCTCCAAACTCGTGGGCGCGGCCAAGGCCAAAGGCGACGAGGCCGAATTCGAGCGCCTGCGTGCGCTGGTTGCCGACAAAAAAGCCGAAGTTGCCCGCCTCAATGACGAGGCCAAGGAAGAAGACGCGCGGCTCACAGAGCTTCTGATGTCGCTGCCCAATGTCATGTATGACGACGTGCCCGAAGGCGCGAATGAAGATGACAATGTCGAGATCCACCGCTGGGGCACGCCCGCGGCTTTCGATTTCACGCCGAAAGAGCATTACGAGATCAAAGGCGTCAAAGCCGGCATGGATTTCGAAACGGCGGCTAAAATCTCCGGTGCGCGCTTCGTGATCCTCTCTGGCGCTGTGGCACGCATCCATCGGGCGCTGGCCCAGTTCATGATCGACACCCATGTGGACAATCACGGACTGACCGAAACCATGACGCCCGTGCTGGTGCGCGAAGAAATGCTCTACGGCACAGGGCAGCTTCCGAAATTCGGCGAGGACAGCTACAAAACCACCGACGGCTGGTGGCTCATCCCCACCGCAGAGGTGACGCTGACCAACATCGTCAACAATGTCACCGTGGATGAAGACACCCTGCCCCGCCGCTATGTGGCCGACACGCAGTGTTTCCGTTCCGAAGCGGGCAGCGCGGGCCGTGACACCTCCGGCATGTTGCGTCAGCACCAGTTTGAAAAAGTCGAAATGGTCTCCATCACCCGCCCCGACCAGAGCGAGGCCGAACACGCCCGCATGACCACACAGGCGCAAAACATTCTCGAAGCCCTGAACCTACCCTATCGCACGGTGAACCTCTGTTCCGGCGACATCGGCTTTGGCGCGAAACGCACCCATGACATCGAGGTCTGGCTGCCCGGTCAGGACAAATATCGCGAGATTTCCTCGGTCTCCACCTGTGGCGATTTTCAGGCCCGCCGCATGAACGCGCGCTTCAAACCCAAAGAGGGCGGCAAGCCGGAATTCGTGCATACGCTCAACGGGTCGGGCCTTGCGGTCGGGCGCTGCCTCATTGCGGTGCTGGAAAACGGCCAGAACGCGGATGGCTCCGTCACCCTGCCCGAGGCACTCTCGCCCTATCTGCGCGGCAAGCTGACACTCACAGCCGAAGGCACACTGGCCTGATCTCCTTTGCTGCCATAAATACTCAAAAGAACGGCGCCCTTTACGGCGCCGTTTTTCGTTCTAACTTGGGGGCATGAACAGATATCGCATGACCGCCAGCCTACAGCTCCTCGCCGCTTTGGGGTTTGCCATCGCGGGGCCGCTTCTGGCGCCGGATTTTCGGGGCTATGATCCCGATGCCTTTCCGATTCCGCAGGGCAATGCTCCTGTCGGTCCGGCGGGCTATGCCTTTTCCATCTGGGGCGTGATCTACCTCTGGCTGATCATCTCTGCCGCGATCGGACTGTTCAAACGCCATGACGCAGAAGATTGGTCCCCGATGCGCCCGCCCCTGATCCTCGCGCTGGCCATTGGCACACCGTGGCTCACCGTCGCCACGATGAACCCAGTCATCGCCACAGTGATGATCTTCATGATGCTGGCCCTCGCCATTGTCGCCATGACCCGCGCGCCCGTTCTGGACCCGTGGCTGGCCCGTGCGCCCGTGGCTCTGTTCGCGGGCTGGCTCACCGCCGCCTCCTTTGCCTCGCTGGGCTATATCGGCGCGGGTTACGGGATTGTCTTCGGCGCTGTGGGTTGGGCCTATCTCTGTATTGCGGGCGCTCTGGCCGTGGCGCTTTACGGGTGCCGCCTGCGCCCTGACGCCCCGCTGTTCCCTCTGGGCACCGCTTGGGCGCTCGTCGCCATTGTGGTGAAAAACTGGGGCACGGAATGGGGCGTTGCGGCACTGGCCGCTCTGGGCGCGGCGGTGTTGACCGCCCTCGCCCTCAAAGCCTTTGTCACACCCCGCACAACCGCCTGATCACGGATTCATTCTCGCCCACCATGCGCACCCCGTCCGCGATGGCCCTGTCGGCCTCATAAAAATCCAACACGGTCATATCGGTGAGATCGGCAGACAAGAGCACCTGCGGCGGCTCGCCAGCCATACGAGCCCGCCGGATATGTTCGGTCATGATGTTGATCGACGCGGCCAGCACATCAATATATCCCGGCGCTGGCGGTGTCTCACCACCGCCGCCATTGCCTCTCGGCCACAGCCCTTTGAGCGCCTCCGGCAAGCGCTCCTGAAGGCTCAGGAAACCACCGCTCTGATCCTCATGCCCAACCTCAGGAGCACGCCAGAATGTGCCGTCGAGCTTGGCATTGGGATTCACGGCAATCACCACATCCGCCCCCATCGCGCGGGCAAGGGACACGGGCACGGGATTAACCATCCCGCCATCGAGCAACCAAGTGCCCTCGTGATACAGCGGTGAAATGATGCCCGGCAAAGCCACAGAGGCGCGCACAGCCATATTCAACGCCCCCTTTTGCAACCAGACCTCGCGCCCGCTCTCCATATCGGTAGCCACGGCGGCAAAGGGACGGTCAAGATCGCTGATGGCCTTCGGCAGTTCAAGGCGGTCGAGCAGCGTCATGATTTCGCGGCCCTGCACCAGCCCGCCATGGGAGAACCGCAGGTCCACCATCGCAAGGAAGGACCGGCGGGTCAGTGCCCGCGCCCAGTCTTCCAGCGGATCAAGCCGCCCGCCCGCATAGGCGGCTCCGACCAAAGCGCCCATAGAGCAGCCCGCGATCACATCGGGGCGGATGCCCATCTCCTCCAGCGTCCGCAAGACGCCGATATGGCAATAGCCACGCGCACCGCCCGAGCCCAAAGCCAATCCGATTTTCGGGCGTCTGGACATGCGCATCTCCTATGGTGTGAATCGTCAGTCGCGGGCCTTTCGAGCGACTCGCAGGACATCTTGGGACAAAACCCGTGTCGTGGTCAAAAGATCTTGCTGCGACATCCAGTCCACATCCGCCGCGTCATCGGCGGCGACCGGCTCGCCTGAGACATAATGACAGAGGACTGCCATCAGCAGGAAATGATGCGTAACCTCCTCGCCCTCGCGCAGGATCAGTTCAACATGATCAATCACCGCGCCCGCCGTGGCCTGCACTCCGGTCTCCTCGGCCAGTTCGCGCACGGCGGCCTCGGCCAGTGTTTCGCCCAGTTCCACATGTCCGCCCGGAAAGCCCCAAGTACCGCGCGCGGGTGCTTTGCCGCGTTCGACCATGAGGAATTTCCCGTCGTGCTCGCATACAGCAAGCACGGCCAGCTTGGGCCTGCGGATCATTCCGCCGCGTTCCTTTGCGCGGCTTTTTCCAGCATCGGCTTGAGATAGCGGCCCGTGTGCGAGGCGGGGACTTCGGCCACCTCTTCGGGGGTGCCACACGCCACGATCTGACCGCCACCGTCACCGCCTTCGGGACCGATGTCGATGATGTGGTCGGCGGTTTTGATCACGTCGAGATTGTGTTCGATCACGATCATCGAATTGCCCTGATCTACAAGCTCGTGCAGCACTTCGAGCAGCTTTTTCACATCCTCGAAATGCAGCCCCGTGGTCGGCTCGTCCAGAATGTAAAGCGTGCGCCCTGTAGAGCGTTTGGCCAGTTCTTTCGAGAGCTTCACCCGCTGCGCCTCGCCACCCGAAAGCGTCGTGGCCTGTTGGCCGACCTTGATATAGCCAAGCCCTACACGCATCAGCGCATCCATCTTTTCACGGATGCTCGGCACCGCCTTGAAAAACTCCTGCGCGTCCTCAACCGTCATATCAAGAACGTCGGCTATGCTTTTGCCTTTAAACTGAATTTCCAGAGTTTCACGGTTGTAGCGCTTGCCCTTACAGGTCTCGCATTCGACATAGACATCGGGCAGAAAGTGCATCTCGATCTTGATCACGCCGTCACCCTGACAGGCCTCGCAACGTCCGCCTTTGACGTTGAAAGAGAACCGCCCCGGCTTGTAACCGCGCGCCTTGGATTCCGGCAGTCCGGCAAACCATTCGCGGATCGGCGTAAAGGCCCCTGTGTAGGTCGCGGGGTTGGAACGCGGGGTGCGCCCGATGGGACGTTGGTCGATGTCGATCACCTTGTCGAGATGCTCGAACCCCTTGATGGTTTCGCAAGGTGCTGGGGTCGCCCGCGCCCCGTTCAACCGGCTTGCCGCGGTCTTATAAAGCGTCTCGATGGTGAGCGTGGATTTCCCCCCGCCGGAGACACCGGAGACACAGATGAACTTGCCCAGCGGGAAGTCGGCGGTGACCTCCTTGAGGTTATTGCCCGAGGCCTTCACCACGGTGAGTTTCTTGCCGTTGCCTTTGCGCCGCTCGCTCGGCACCGGAATTTCGCGGGAGCCAGACAGGTATTGGCCGGTGAGCGAAGCCGCGTCGCGTTCGATCTCTTCCGGCGTGCCTCTGGCCACCACAGCGCCGCCATGCACCCCCGCGCCAGGCCCCATGTCAAAGACATAGTCCGCCTCGCGGATCATGTCCTCGTCATGCTCAACCACAATCACCGTGTTGCCTTGGTCGCGCAGGTTCTTGAGCGTGCCGATCAGCCGGTCGTTGTCGCGTTGGTGCAGACCGATGGAAGGCTCATCGAGCACATAGAGGACGCCCTGAAGGCCGGAGCCGATTTGCGAGGCCAGACGGATCCGCTGGCTCTCCCCGCCCGAAAGCGTGCCCGCATTTCGGCTCATGGTCAGATATTCCAGCCCCACGTTGTTCAGAAAGCCAAGACGTTCGCGGATTTCCTTCACGATGGCGCGGGCGATTTCCTGTTTCTGGGGGGAGAGGCTGTCCATCACCCCGTCGACCCACTGGAAGGACTCCTTGATGGACTTCTGGACCACCTGCCCGATGTGCAGCAATCCGCCCTCGGCAGAGCCGATCTTCACCGCCAGAGCCTCTTCGCGCAGGCGGTAACCGTGGCAATGTCCGCAGGGGCGGTTGTTCTGATAGCGCTCGAATTCTTCGCGCACCCAGTTGCTGTCCGTTTCGCGGTAGCGACGCTCCATATTGGGGATCACCCCTTCGAAGCTGCGCGTCACCTCATAGACCCGTCCGCCGTCGTCATAGCGGAACTTGATCTCCTCGTCGCCAGAGCCATAGAGGAACATCTGCTGCACCTTGGCGGGGAGTTTCTTCCACGGGGTAGAGGGTTTGAACCCGTAATGTTTCGCCAGCGCCTCAATGGTTTGCAGGAAATAGGGCGTCTTGCCCTTGCGCCACGGCGCGATGGCCCCGTCCGCCACTTTCAGCGTCGCATCGGGCACCACGAGGCGTTCGTCGAAAAACAGCTCGACCCCCAGCCCGTCACAATGCGGACAGGCCCCGAAAGGCGCGTTAAAGGAAAAGAGCCGCGGCTCGATCTCAGGAATGGTAAAGCCGGAGGCGGGACAGGCGAAATTCTCGGAGAATGTGATACGCTCCGGCGCGGTATCGTCGCGCGGCACGGTTTCCAGAATGGCAATCCCGTCGGCCAGATCAAGCGCGGTGCGCAAGCTGTCCGCCAGCCGTGTTTCCAAGCCCTCACGCACCACAATCCGGTCCACAACCACGTCGATATTATGTCGGAATTTCTTGTCCAGCGTGGGTGGTTCATCGAGGTCATAGAACTCCCCGTCAACCTTCACCCGCTGGAACCCCTGCTTGCGCAGGTCGAGAAATTCCTTGCGATATTCGCCTTTGCGATCACGCACGATGGGGGCCAGAAGATAGGCGCGTGTGCCCTCCTCCATCCGCATGGTGATGTCCACCATATCCTGCACCTGCTGCGCCTCGATCGGCTCTCCGGTGGCGGGGCTGTAGGGGGTCCCCGCACGCGCGAACAGCAGGCGCAGGTAGTCGTAAATCTCTGTGACCGTGCCCACGGTGGAGCGCGGGTTTTTAGAGGTGGTCTTTTGTTCGATGGAAATGGCGGGCGAGAGGCCGGAGATGTGATCCACATCCGGCTTGCCCATCATGTCGAGGAACTGGCGCGCATAGGCTGACAGGCTTTCCACATAGCGGCGCTGTCCCTCGGCATAGATCGTATCAAAGGCCAGAGAGGACTTGCCCGAACCGGACAGCCCTGTGATCACCACAAGCTCGTCACGCGGAATATCCACGTCCACGTTTTTGAGATTATGCTCGCGCGCGCCGCGCACTTCGATCGATTTCAACTCGGCCATGGCCCCACCTGCTCATCGTGTCTGCTTCCTATCTAGTGGAGCTTCGGAGGTCTTCCAACAAGAAAGTGAGAACATAGCGGGAACACACCGCTTGCCTGTCGCTTTTTTCACAATGAAGCACGCCACCGCGCACCCTGCCCGCTCTGGGTGATATCATCACAGACGCCCGAACGCCGCAGGTCTAGAAGAAGGCCAAGTATAAATGACTGCAAAAGGTAGATTGAAATGTTTGGATTGTTTGGTGGCGGTGCTCCGAAAATCTCCGTGGAAGAAGTGAAAGACGGGATGTCGAAGGGCACTGTGGTGCTGGTAGACCTGCGCGACCAGATGGAGCTGCATATGTCCGGCACTGCCAAAGGCGCGCTGCATGTGCCGTTTCAGGAGCTCAAGGTGAAATGCGATCCGAACTCTCCCGCCTGTCTGCCGGAATTCAAAGACACCGCCACCACGAAAGTGCTTTATTGCGCCTCGGGCGCGCGTTCGTCAGGCGGGGTGCGGTTGTTGAAGTCCTTGGGGCACAAGGATGTGCAAAATCTCGGCGGTTTACACGACTGGATTTCCGGCGGAGGCGAGGTGCGCAACGTCTGAGACCGGCGAGACAAAGAAAAAGCGGCCCCGCAAGGCCGCTTCTGTCATTCTGCCACTTCGGTCACAGTGCCTTCGAGCTTCGCACCGTCCGAACCCGTGGACGTATTGGCGGAGGCCTCGTCCGGCCCCATGTAGAGCGCACGACGCGCCGTGATCCGCGCGGCGATAAAGCGCATGAATTCGGTGACACGCGGCACATGGCGCAGGTCGGGATGGGTCAGCACCCAGATCGGAACGTGATCCGACAGGGGCAGCCCCGGCACACGCACAAGCCCCGGATCGCAAGAGCCCAGAAGATGCGAAGACCGCACCATACCCATGCCCTGACGCGCCAGAGACATGGCCGAAACCATATCATCGGTCTTGATCGCGGCTCGCACCGGCGGCAGGTCCGAAAACAGCCCTGCAGGGGTCGCGGCAAACCATGTGGAAAAGGCGATATAGGGTAGCGCATTGTCCGTGTCGCGCCCTTCGATCACATCGAGGTAGCGTTCGACAAATTCCGGCGAGGCAAACCAGCCCGCCCGCTGTGGCGTCACCATCCGACCCCAGAGACTTTCCTCCGGCGACTGAGTGACACGAAGGGCCACATCCGCCTCGCGCCTGTGCAGGTTCAAAATCTCCGTCGCCCCCAGAAGGTGCACGTCGATCCCCGGATGCAGGGCTTTGAATTCCTTGATGTCTTCGGCAAAATGATCCTCCGCCATCAATGGCGGAATGGTCACTTTCAGCTCGCCTTCCTCGGTCTCGTCGCGTGCCGCCAAAGCCATGTCGAGCGCCACCATACGGGCTTCGACTTCTTCAGCATGGGCAATCGCCACCTGACCGGCTTCCGTCGGTTGAAGCCCCGAAGCAAGGCGGGTGAAAAAACGAACACCGGCGGCATCTTCGGCCTTGGCCAACTGCCGCGATACGGTCGCGTGATTCACGCCAAGCACACGCGCCGCGCCCGAAAGCCCGCCTTCGCGTGCAACTGCGAGAATATAGCGAAGAGAATCCCAATCTGTCATGCGCGTCAGAATACATGACCTACATTTATGCACAAGAGGGGCGCAATTTTATATCACCCATCACGCATGATGATGACTGGCCGGAAATCCCCTCTCCGGCCAGCCATCTGATCGCTCAAATATGCAGCGCGCGCCCGTAAGCGGCGAGCACGGATTCGTGCATCATTTCCGACATGGTCGGGTGCGGGAAGACCGTGTTCATCAGTTCTTCTTCCGTGGTCTCAAGCGTGCGCCCGATCACATAGCCCTGAATCATCTCCGTCACTTCCGCGCCCACCATATGCGCGCCCAGAAGTTCGCCGGTCTTGGCATCAAAGATGGTTTTCACCAAACCCTCGGCCTCGCCCATCGCGACGGCTTTGCCGTTGCCGATAAAGGGGAATTTTCCGACCTTGATCTCGTAGCCCGCCTCTTTCGCCTTGTCTTCGGTCAGACCGACAGAGGCGACCTGCGGATGGCAATAGGTGCAGCCCGCGATGGAATTGGGTTTGATCGGATGGGGTTTCTGACCTGCAATCAACTCGGCGACCATGACACCTTCGTGCGACGCCTTGTGGGCCAGCCAAGGTGCGCCCGCGATGTCGCCAATGGCAAAGATGCCCTCGACGCCGGTGCGGCAGTATTCATCCGTCACGACATGAGTGCGGTCGATTTTCACGCCCATTTCCTCAAGGCCGATGCCTTCGACATTGCCGACGATGCCGACCGCGGAAATCACAGTGTCGAACTCTTCGGTCGTGACCTTGCCGCCCGCTTCGAAATGCGCCGTGACCTTGCCTTTCGCGCGGTCGAGCTTCTTCACCGTGGTCTTTTGCAGGATTTTCATGCCCTGCTTTTCGAACTGCTTCTTGGCGAAGGCGGAAATGTCCTTGTCCTCGACAGGTAGCACACGGTCCATCACTTCGACCACGGTCGTATCTGCACCCAAGGTGTTGTAGAAGCTGGCAAATTCAATGCCAATCGCGCCGGATCCGATGACCAGAAGTTTCTTCGGCATCCGCGACGGCACGAGCGCGTGGCGGTAGGTCCAGACCAAATCGCCATCGGCCTCCAGCCCCGGCAATTCGCGGGCACGCGCGCCGGTGGCGACGATGATGTTCTTGGCGGTGAGCGTCTCTTCGCCCTTCTCCGTTTTGACCACGACCTTGCCTTTGGCGGCGATCTTCGCCTCGCCCATGATTGCGGTCACTTTGTTCTTTTTGAACAGACCTTTGATCCCGCCGTTCATCTGCGCCGCGACCCCGCGCGAGCGTTTGACGATGGCATCAAGATCAAAGGACGCCCCCTCGACCGACAGGCCGAATTCCTTGGCGCGGTGCATCTGGTGGTAGATCTCCGCCGAGCGCAGCAACGCCTTCGTCGGAATACAGCCCCAGTTCAGGCAAATCCCGCCAAGGTTCTCGCGCTCAACACAGGCTACTTTCAGCCCAAGTTGCGCCGCACGAATGGCGGCCACATACCCGCCCGGGCCAGCGCCGATCACGACGAGATCGAAAGATGTGTCAGACATGGAGGGTCCTCCCGAAACCAAAATTTAGAGCGTCTCGCGCAAAGCCTGTCTCACAGGTTTCCGGGAAACGCAGAGCAACGTAGTCATCTCGCTGCCTTCCCCGATCAACCTGTCGCCAGGTCAATCGCAAAAGACGTTAGTTTGACACTAAACTATCCGGGAAATCGGAGCAATGAAGCTCTGCGCATTGTGAATGAAAGGCTGCCTCCCGCCCAACGCATAGCTTGGGCAGGAAATGCATATCACATTATTTCTACTTTTATGCCAGCGACTTAGGCCGCAACAAGTTGAAGCTCACGCAGAAGAGTCGCATAGCCGCCATCCTTCAGGAACTGCGCTTCGCTCTGTGTTGTCACACGGTTGAGCGCCGCATTGCGATAGGGAAAGCGCCCGAAGAGGCGAATGACTTCGCGATGCGCCTGCGCGTGCAGCAGACTGTTTTCCGCGCCTTTCATCCGCTCGCACATCAGACGCACACAGCGTTCCTGATCCGAGAGGTTCTCGCTATGCATCATCGGCAGATAGAAGAACTGACGCGCAGGGGCATCAATCCGCAGATCCCACCCCTTGTCCACCGCCGCTTTCGCAGCCGCCAAAGCCACATGATCGGAAGTAAAGGCCTCGGCCTCGCCACGGAACATATTACGCGACATCTGGTCGTTGAGAATGATATAGGCCAGCGCGCCCGACGGGTAAGTCAGCCAGAGCGAATAAGCCCCCCGCTGCGCCTTTTGCCATGTCGGAAGAAAAGCATCACGAATACGCTGGTCCAGCGCCTCATCCGCCACATACCATTGGGAGGGCTCCAGCTCATCAAGCCAGAATGCCAGAATGTCCTCGGGGGTCTTCTCGACAGCTTGATTCATCTGCTCTTGCGCCATCTCTCATGCTCCTTTTGGCGGCGGTCTTTACAGAAGCGTTACAAAAGCCACAAGACCACGCAAGGAAATTATTTGGGACGCAGGGTCACTTTTCTGATTGTTGCCGGTTTGCCGCATCTTCCGAGATATCACCGCACGTATCAATCGCTTCTTCCGTGGCCTTGCGCTGCGCCTCGGCAGCCGCCTCGTCCAGCGCATCCTGCACGGCTTCTGCTTCGGCCTCAGCTTCGGCTTCGGCCTCTGCCTCTTCGGCCATCTCGATCGCCATCTCCTGCGCCACCTCGGCCACAACCGGCGTGGTCGACGGCAGAACCGCAACATAGGCGGAAGTGTCATCCACATGGAGAGGCGCACGCCGCGTCATCCGCCACAAGGCATAAACCGCCACACCGCCCATCAGAAAGACCTGAAAGACCCAATAGCCATAAGGCCCGATCAGCCCCATGAGGTAACCGGCGATCAGCGGTCCGCCCACGGCCCCGACCCCGTTGATAAAGATCAGCCCTCCCGAGGAGGCAGCCATATCTTCGGGTTCGAGATAGTCATTGGTGTGCGCAATCAGCAGGGAATAGAGCGGGCTCGCCATGCCGCCTGCGACAAAGCCCACCATCAGCACCAGCGTATAGCTTTGCGCGAACAGGGCTCCGGCGACACAGGCCACGCTGCCCACCGCAGCCACACCGCAAATCACAATGCGTCGGTCGGTGCGGTCGGACATCCAGCCAATCGGCACCTGACAGACCAGAGCGCCGATATAGATCGCGGCCACAAAGGCGGAAATCTGTCCCAGCGAGAACCCCGCCAGCCCGCCATAGACCGCCGCCATCGCCATTTGCGAGGCAAAGACACCGCCCAGAAGAAACATACCAACGCAGCCCAAGGGCGAGATTTCGAACAGGGCCTTGAGGCTCAGCGGCTTCGATGTCTCGAAGGCGGGTGTAGGCGAGATCGACAGAAGGATCGGCGCGAAGGAAATCGACACGAGCACCGAAGGGATGATGAAGAGGACAAAGCCCGACGGATCACCTTGCGACAGGATCCACTGGGAAATGATGATGCCGAGCGTCTGCACCAACATATATGCCGACAGGAGCTTGCCGCGCTGGTCGTTGGTGGTCGAATTGTTGAGCCAGCTTTCCGCCGTCACGTAAACGCCGGAAAAACAGAATCCCAAAGCGACACGCAGCCCTGTCCAGACCCACGGATCGGCCACAACGGGGAAGAGGATGAGGGCGGCCGAGATAAACGAGGCAAATGCCGCAAAGACCCGCACATGGCCCACCCGCCGGATCAGACGTGGCGTGGCCTGTGACCCGCCCAGAAACCCCACGAAATAGCCGGACATAACGATAGATATTTCAAGGGTCGAAAACCCTTCGGCCACACCGCGCACACCCAGAAGCGTGCCCTGCAAACCGTTGCCGATCATCAGGAAAAGAATACCGAGAAGCAACGGCGCGGAGGAGGTGAGCACTTTATTCATGGCGGTGACCCTATGGGGATTCGGGCGCGCTTGGAAACCGGATGTTGCCAGTGCCGCGAAAAACCTCCGGGCGCGCCGTGTTACGCCTCGTGCGGCAACAGAAGCGACGCATCCCCGTAGGAGAAAAAGCGATAGCTTTCCGCGACCGCGTGATCATAAACCTCCCGCATCCGCTCACGCCCCATGAGTGCGGAGACC
Source organism: Celeribacter halophilus (assembly GCF_900114135.1). Lineage (GTDB taxonomy): Bacteria > Pseudomonadota > Alphaproteobacteria > Rhodobacterales > Rhodobacteraceae > Celeribacter > Celeribacter halophilus. The sequence goes on along the minus strand of NZ_FORY01000003.1, from coordinate 62,950 downwards.
AACATCAGGAGCGTGCTTTTGGGCAGGTGGAAATTGGTCATCAGCGCATCCGCCATCCGGAACGCATAGCCCGGTTTGATGAAAATGTCGGTCTCGCCCAGAAACGGTGCGATCTCGCCCTTGGTGGGGGCCGCGCTTTCGATCAGGCGTAGCGCCGTGGTGCCCACAGGGATCACCCGCCCGCCACACGCCTTTGTCGCGTTGATCTCGCGTGCCGCCCCTTCCGAGACCTCGCCCCATTCCGAATGCATCTTATGCTGGGAGACATCATCGACCTTCACCGGCAAAAACGTCCCTGCCCCCACATGCAGCGTCACATAGGTGAACTCGACACCTTTCTCTTGCAGGGCTTTCAACAAAGGCTCGTCAAAATGAAGCGAAGCGGTCGGCGCCGCCACGGCTCCCATGTTGCGCGCCCAGACGGTTTGATAATCTTCCTTATCCTGCGCATCGGCCTTGCGCTTGGCTTCGATATAGGGCGGCAAGGGCATGGACCCCGCCTCTGCCAGCGCCTTGTCGAAATCCTCGCCCGTGAGGTTGAAGGCCACCACTGCCTCGCCGTCTTCCTTGGCAATCAAAGTGGCGGAGAGATCGTCGGAAAAGCGCACCACCTCGCCTTCCTTGATCTTTTTCAGCGGCTTGATCAACGCCCGCCAGACCATCCTGTCATGGCCCGCCTCGGCTTGCGGCTCCAGAAGCGTGACCTCAATCTTCGCCTCCTGATAGCCCTGCGCCGTGTCGCGCCCGCGTTTGCCGGAAAGCCGCGCGGGCAGCACTTTCGTATCATTGAGCACCAGACGGTCCCCTGGTTGGAACCACTCCAGAAGATCGGTCACATACCCATCGACCATCCGCGTGGGCGTGGCCACCAGAAGCCTTGCCGAAGACCGCGGCTTGGCAGGACGTGTGGCGATCAGCGCCTCGGGCAGGTCGAAATCGAAATCGGACAGTTTCATGAGAGCCTCAGCTTATTGGGTCGCCCATATGCGGGCACCGTTTTATTGATCACCTGCGGGTTTCTTGCGGAAAATATCCCGCAACGCGCCCGGCGTGAAAAGAGAGAGCGGGTTTACACCCACGGACGGGTCTTTGGCATCGCCCTTGAGCGTATAGGTGAAGCCGAAAAGCCCCTCGCCCTTGCGCGCCACAACCTGCCCCAAAGCATTGACGAAATAGATCGGGGAGACCACGCCCTGCATATCCAAAGTCCCTGCGACGCTGTCATAGAGCCCTTCCATGGTGATGCCAAGAGACGGGCCTTCGGCAGAGCCGGCCTTGACCGTCAGACGTCCGGGTTTGAGGACAAAGTCGCTCTGGGCATGGGTGAACAAAAGACCACCCCCGCCGGTCATCTGTTCGATCATCCCGACCACAGAAATCGCCGACAAAAGCTCCGCCAGAGAGGGCGCGGATTGCACGCGGATATCCTCGATGGTCACGCGCCCGTCAAAACTGTCCTCCTCGGGCAAGGCGGTCAGGCTGAGATTCAGCACCCCGCCGGAGGCGCGCTCCAGAACACCCGTGGCGGTCACCACCGCCCCCGCATCCTGCGAACTGGCGGTGATCGTCGGCCCGTAGACACCGGGGCGCAGCGTGCCGGTCATCTCGGCGGTGCCGTTGAGCCGCCCGCGAAACGAGCCTGTCACCCCGTCTGCACGCGTGGCCAGCTTTGCGGAAAACCCGTCGAGGCTCAGCCCCTCGGAAATCACCAATCGATCCAGTTGCGCTTCGATCGGCACTGATTTCGCCCCCTGACTGGACCCCGCACCGCCAAATTGCGCACGCGACAGATCAAGCGTTCCGCCGCCGATCTCCACCTTCACAGGGTTGCCCGCGCCTTGTCCTACGACCGCCAAAGGCCCGTCGAACCAGTTGTTCAACCGGACACGTCCGAAGCTCAACCGGTCGAACTGTCCCGCTGGCGTCATGGTCACACGTCCGCCCGACGCCGTCAGCCCCGCGCCTGAGAGCGTAAACTCTGTGATCTCCGGCCTTGGCCCAGCCGTGCCTTTAAGTGTCAGACTGCCGCGCGTCCCCGCCGGTTTGCCATAGCTCACTGGCGCAAACGACAGGCGCAGCCCCGAAAGGTCGGAACTCATCTCAAAAGCGGGGGGCTGCCCCTTGCGCAGCGCCACCGTCAGCGCGGCATCCGTCTCCCCCGATACCATGCCTTTGGGCAGGCTGATGTTAAACGTGTCAAACAGCGCCTGATTGATCCGCGCCTGTCCGATAATGTCGGATTTCCCCTTGTGCTCGGGGCCGAAATTCTTGCGCCACTGGCCGGACATCTGCGCCGTGCCCACCCGCGCGGCGCCTGCAATCGACAGGCCCGACGGGTCCATCGTCAGCGCCAGTTGATCCGCACTCAAGACCTGTCCGGCCATAAGCTGATCGGAGCGGACGTTGCTCAACCGGCCGTGCAGCAGAAAGTTCACATCCTCGAACATCACCTTGGGGACCAGCGGGAAACCGATCTGGCCACGCAATTCCGCCTTCCCCTCGGCCACATCCGCGCCAAAGGTGGAATCGCGCAGCGCATTGAAGGGCGGACCAGCCACCATCGCCAGCCCCGCCTCCACCGTAGAGCGGGTTTTCAGCCCCACCTCGAGACGTGCGGGTTTCACATAGATGTCGGGGATGCGCAGCACCGTGCCCGCCACATCAACCGCGCCGCCGGACGGAGCCTCGATCTGCCCGCCTTCGACCGTCACGGTCATGGCCGAGCCGAAAATCGCGCCATAGCCGTGTCCGCCTTCAAGCTCCGGCAGGGCTTTCATGTAGCGCATATCGAGACCGTCAAAGGCCCAATCCATCGCCAGAACTGGCCGTGCCTGTCCCGGAGCAAAGCGCAGCGCAACGTCGAGGTCGTGATAGGTCGCTTCATGAATATTATCCGCCATCCATGCGCGGGTTTTCTCAATCGCCGCCGGAGGCCAGAGCGCAAGAAGCTCCGAAATGGTCATTTCATCAACAGAGAGATCAAGTGCGGCGGTCCAGCCCTCGGGGCCGGCTTCCGCACGGCCCTTTCCGCGCAGCCACAGATCCCCTTGCGCCAAATCGAACTGGCCGACCTCCAGCGTGAAGGGATTGAGCCGCAGCTTGGCATCAACCGCCGCCTGATCGAATACCAAAGGCGCGTCGAACACGCCCTCCGGCGCAATGCGCAAATCCGACACGTTCCATTGGCCGGTGAAACTCTGCGGCCACGACCCGTCGAAATCGCCCAGCAGAACCTGTCCGCTGCCCGTGACCTCTAGGACATCTGTCGCCAGCCGCAATTCCGGAAAATTGATGCGCTTGTTCGCGGGATCATAGTCAAAATAACCTTTGCCCCCCTCAAAAGCGAGCGGTTCCGCCCCTGCGCCAGCCACGATCTGACCGGGATCGAAGGCCAGAGAGCCGGTATATTCGGTCAACTCTCCATCCGTGCCGAACTCCGCCCGCATCGCGGCCGAGACCGGCGCATCAACCACGGACAAAAAGGACAGGGTCGGGCTTTGCAGGGCGAAATCCTGCGCCGGAGCGCGCTCCATATTCAGGGCAATGGTCGAGGCCAAAGAGCCCTTTTGCGAGGCAAAACCCAACTCGATTTCCGCAAGGTCTTCGGTGCCGTTGAACAGCTCGAAGTTCAATGTAATGTCGATGTTCTCGTCGGTATTGAGCAAGGTGATCGCGGCATCCGTCGCCTGCCAGATCCGGTCGGAACGCGCGTCCTCCAGAGAAACGGTCACCTCCCGCGCCTCGACCCGTGAGATATCAGAGAGGGGATCGGCGGAAAACGCTTGATCAATCGCTTCGAGCACTTCCGCGCCTGAGCCGAACACCCGTTGCGCACCGCCGAAATCCAGCGCGAAAGACCCGTCCTTGCTGCGCCGCACAGTGATTTGGGCCCCGGACAACCGCAGCGTGTCGGGCCGAAGGCGACGGGCCTTGAGCGCCTCTTTCGACAGGACCGCCCGCAATTCGTTGAGAACGGCGATCTCGGCCCCCGTGGCGTCGATCAGCCCGACATTGCGCGCCGTGACTCGGGGCACAAAATGACGATCTACAATGGCGACGATCTGGCCGATGGAGACCTGCGGCCCGTTCAAGTCGCTATTCAGCTTGCCCTCGATCCGGGCGGTGATCGCATCGGGAAAGGTGATCTCGCGCCCCGTGAAGGCCAATACCGCAAGCCCCGCGAACACCGTCAGCACAAGGATGAAGCCAAGCGTCCAGAAGCCGATCACATGATGCGTCGGGCGGCGTTTGCGTTCGGGGAGCGTCTCCACATCCTGCGGCGGCGCATCCTCTTTCATAATGTCTTGGGCGCGGGGCTCCGTCATCTCGGCTGCTCTGTTCGTCACGATCTCGGGTCGGATCGGTTTCATCTTGTCGTAAAGCGGCCTAAAACGAAACCGAAAGCCTCTGCAACGCGTAAACTGCGCGAGCAGCGGATAAAAGCCTGTCGCACCGGACTTGACCACAAGGTGATTGCGAAATGATTAAGGCGTCCATAGGTTACACAGCGTTTCCCGAAAATCCGGTCTCTGGTCTTTCGCGAAACGCTTCATGAGCAGATGAGGGAAACACACATGCTTGAGCTTGGCACCCCCGCCCCCGATTTCACCCTGCCCCGCGATGGCGGATCAGATATCACCCTGTCCGAACTGCGCGGACGGAAAGTGGTCCTGTATTTCTACCCGAAAGACAACACCCCCGGCTGCACCACCGAGGCGCTGGACTTTACCGCGTTGAAGCCGCAATTCGAGGCCGCTGACATCACTGTCTTCGGGATTTCCAAAGATTCCGTGAAGAAACACGAGAATTTCTGCGCCAAGCACGATCTGTCCATCCCACTGCTGTCCGATGAAAACGGCGGTGTTTGCGAAGCTTACGGGGTCTGGGCCGAGAAAAAGATGTATGGCAAGACGTTCTGGGGCATCGTCCGCACCACCTATCTCATTGATGAGGAGGGCAAGGTCGAAAAAGTCTGGCCCAAGGTGAAAGTCGCGGGACATGCCGCAGAGGTGCTTGAGGCCGCGACATCATGAGCCTGACTCTTGCAGAGATGGCCGATGCGGTATTGCGCACTGCGGACGGTCGCGAGAAAACCGCGCTGTCGCATAAATACGCCGCCATGTGGCGCGAGAACCGTGACGCAGGGACGCCGATTGCAATTGGCACAGCCACCCCGCCGATGCAGCCCGCACGCCCCGCGCAACCGGAGCTTTTAAGCCCGCGCGATGTGCCGCGTCGCAAGCCCGGCTCTCCTGAAGGGCGCAAGGCGATCCTGCACGCAATTGCACATATCGAACTCAATGCGGTGGATTTGCATTGGGATCTGGTCGCACGCTTTACACATATCGACATGCCACTCGGTTTTTACGACGACTGGGTCAAATCGGCGGACGAGGAAAGCAAGCATTTCAATCTGGTCTGTGACCGGCTCGAAGCTCTCGACTCTTTCTACGGCGATCTACCGGCCCACGCAGGCATGTGGCGCGCGGCGGAAGATACGGCAGAGGACATCATGGGACGGCTGGCGGTTGTGCCAATGGTGCTGGAGGCACGCGGGCTTGATGTGACGCCGGGCATGATCCGGATTTTCCAGAATGCCAAAGACCCCGAGACGGTGAACGCGCTTGAAGTGATCTACGCCGAAGAGGTCGGCCATGTGGCCTATGGCGCCAAATGGTTCAATTTCCTGTGCGGGCGCGACGGCATTGATCCGAAGGACGAGTTTCACGCCCTCGTTCGGCGTTATTTTCCCGGCGGCACCAAACCGCCCTTCAACGAGGAAAAACGCGCCGAGGCCGGTATGCCGCCGGATTTCTACTGGCCGCTTGCGGATGAACTGCCGCCAGCGTGGAGCTGAGAGCGCCAGCCTCTAAGCCGGATTCTTTTTCGCTCTCTCCATGATAGCCCCCTAGAACACCGCACAGCCACAGGCGGTTTCAAGGGGGCTATTATTTATGCACAGCACCGCCCGCTGCTGCATAGTTTTCAATCAAATCCCTGTGAGCGCTGACAAAAATCTTAGGAAATTGCTGCAGTGCGTCAATGCGTCGCGGTGAGACTCGGCGCGGACAGGCGTAGCCCCTCCTCACAAACTCGTGGTCGGCGTGTCGGCGACCTCAAAAGAGGCGTCGGCACGACCGGAAAAAATAAAGGCACGCACATTGCTTAGACTCAGGACCCTCCTGCTGGCACTTGCCAGCGCATTTGCGCTGTCCGGGTGTCAGTACCATGTACTTTCACCGCAGGGCTGGGTCGGGGATCAACAACGCAACCTGTTGATCATCTCGACCCTTCTTATGCTCATCGTCATCATTCCGGTGTTGATAATGGCCGTGTATTTCCCGCTGAAATACCGCGCCGACCGGGACGATACGTCGGATTATGATCCGACCTTCGAACATTCCAACAAGATCGAAGTCGTCATCTGGGGCGTCCCGATCCTGATCATCATCGCGCTCGGGTATTTCACCTATGTCTATACCCACCGGCTCGACCCCTACGCACCGCTCGATCACCTCGAAGCCGGCGCTCCGGTCGAAGTTCAGGCGGTGTCGCTGGATTGGAAATGGCTGTTCATCTATCCGGAATTCGGCGTGGCCTCGGTCAACGAACTGGCAATCCCCGAAGGACGTCCGGTGAATTTCTCCCTGACCTCTTCGACCGTGATGAACACGCTGTCGATCCCCGCGCTCGGCGGCATGGTCTACTCGATGGCCGGCATGGAGACGAAACTCCACCTGATCGCGGACGAGACCGGCACCTTCCCGGGCCGTTCGGCGCATTACTCCGGTCCGGGGTTCTCGCACATGACCTTCGATACGCTGTCGATGTCCGACGAGGATTTCAACGCATGGATCACGGATGTGAAAGCCAAGGGCGCGACGCTTGACCGGACCAGCTATCTGGAGCTTGAAAAGCCGACCATTGACGAGCCGGTGAGATACTACGGCTCTGTTGAAGACGCACTGTTCCGGCGCATCGTCGAACTGTGTGTCGAAGACGGTAAGGTCTGCATGGGTCACATGATGATGCAGGACGAACTGGGCGGCGGCGGCATCGAGGGCATCCCGAATGCAAGCGCCTACAGCTATGACCGCGCCCGCACCATCGACGGTTTCGGCAACTTGATCGAGCTTCCAGATGTTGAAGTGAAGGCCTTCCACGAAGCCTTCTGGAATGACCCTGACGCAATCTGTAGCCCGGATTTCGTCTTCGCGGAGAAGAAAAACAATGGCTAACGCACATGTTCAACCGGCGGAGACTTTCTCGCCGATCTTCGGGCGTCTGACGCTCGACTGGATTCCCTATCACGAACCCATTCTGGTCGCGACATTTGCGGGTGTCGCCTTGGGAGGGCTCGCGGTTCTGATCCTGATGACCTACTTCAAACTCTGGGGGCCCTTGTGGCGCGACTGGGTTGTGTCGGTCGACCACAAGAAAATCGGCATCATGTATATGGTGCTCGGCTTTGTCATGCTGGTGCGCGGTTTTGCCGATGCACTGATGATGCGCGCCCAACAGGCGATGGCCGCAGGCGGTTCCGAAGGCTGGCTTCCGCCTCACCACTATGATCAGGTCTTCACCGCCCACGGTGTGATCATGATCTTCTTTGTGGCCATGCCTTTCGTCACCGGTGTGATGAACTACGTCATGCCGATGCAGATCGGCGCGCGTGACGTGGCCTTCCCCTTCCTGAACAACTTCTCCTTCTGGATGACCGTATCCGGGGCGTTGCTGGTCAATATCTCGCTTTTCGTCGGGGAATTTGCCCGCGTTGGCTGGCTCGCCTTCCCGCCCTTGTCAGGGTCGAGTTATTCAACCGGACCGGGGATGGATTACTACCTCTGGGCCTTGCAGATCGCAGGCATCGGCACCACGCTGTCGGGTATCAACCTGATCGCCACGGTGCTCAAGATGCGCGCTCCGGGCATGAAGCTCATGGAGATGCCGATCTTCACATGGACCGCGCTGATCACCAACGTCCTGATCGTTGTCGCCTTCCCCGTGCTGACCGCAACTCTCGCGCTTCTGACACTGGACCGTTATGCAGACTTCCACTTCTTCACCAATGACTTTGGTGGGAACGCGATGATGTATATCAACCTGATCTGGATCTGGGGTCACCCTGAAGTCTACATCCTGATCATCCCCTGCTTCGGGATTTTCTCGGAGATCGTCTCGACCTTCTCCGGCAAGCCGATCTTCGGATATAAAACGATGGTCTGGGCCACCGCCTGTATCATGGTCCTGTCCTTCGTCGTCTGGCTGCACCACTTCTTTACCATGGGCTCTGGCGCCAGCGTGAACACCTTCTTCGGGATCACGACGATGATCATCTCCATTCCGACAGGGGTGAAGATCTTCAACTGGCTGTTCACCATGTATAAAGGCCGTGTGCGTCTCGAAGTTCCGATGCTCTGGACCATCGGCTTCCTTGTCACCTTCACCATCGGTGGCATGACCGGTGTGCTTCTGGCTGTGCCGCCTGTGGACTTCCAGTTGCACAACACGCTCTTCCTGATCGCGCACTTCCATAACGTGATCATCGGCGGCGTGGTCTTTGCCGTCTATGCGGCGGTGAGCTACTGGTGGCCGAAAGCCTTCGGCTTCAAAATGTCCGACAAATGGGGCAAGCGCAGCTTCTGGTTCTGGCTGACAGGCTTCTACTTTGCCTTCATGCCGCTCTATGCGCTGGGTCTCATGGGCGTGACACGCCGGATGAACTCCTATCCGGATGCCGGCTGGCAGCCCTATTTCATCGTCGCAGGCTTCGGCGCATTGCTGATCCTGATGGGCATTCTGTGTACCTTCATGAACTTCTACGTCTCGATCCGTGATCGCAACGAAAACCGTGTTGGCAACGACCCGTGGGATGCGCGCACGCTTGAATGGGCCACCCAATCTCCCCCAGCCCCCTACAACTTCCCGTTCGATCTTCAGGTCTCTGGCCGCGAAGCCTTCTGGACGATGAAGCAACAGGGGTTCACATGGCCGAAGGACAACTTCAAGCCGATCCACATGCCGAAGGGCACCGCCACTGGCGTGCTGATCTCGGCGCTGTCTCTGGCCTTCGGCTTTGCCATGGTCTGGTATATCTGGTGGCTGGCGATCATCACCTTCGTCGGCATGATCGGTCTCGGGATTGCCCATACCTTCAACTACAAACGCGATTACTACATCCCTGTGGATGAGGTCGCGGCAACCGAGGCGAAAGGAGCCGCCGTATGAGCCACTCCCCAACCGCAAGCGTGAGCATCGCCCAACACGAGGTGCATCACGAAAGCCCCACGCCCATCGGGTTCTGGATTTACCTGATGAGCGACTGCATCATCTTCGGTGCGCTTTTCGCGACCTATGCCGTCCTTGGCGGCGGGTTCGCGGGCGGGCCGGGGCCGAAGGATCTGTTCGAGCCTGGGTTCGTCGCCATAGAGACGGCTTTGTTGCTGTTCTCCTCGATCACCTTCGGCCTCGCCATGCTCCAGGCCGACAAGGGCAAACGCGACGGCACAATGATGTGGCTCGTCATCACCGGTATCCTTGGTGCGGGTTTTATCGCGATGGAAATCTATGAGTTCCATCACCTCATCCACATCGGCGCAGGGCCGGACCGTTCGGCCTTCCTGTCGTCCTTCTTTGCACTTGTGGGCACCCACGGGCTGCACGTGACGGGCGGGATTATCTGGCTTGTGACGCTTCTGTCGCAAATCAAGATCCACGGGCTGACCGGCGCGAATATGCGTCGCCTCGGTGCTCTGTCGATGTTCTGGCACTTCCTCGATCTGATCTGGATCGGTGTGTTTTCCTTTGTCTATCTGGTGAGGTTGGTCTGATGTCAGCTGATACGCATAACTCCCACGACAGCCACTCCGGCGGTCACGGCACCATGGGTCAACTGATGGTCGGTTTCGCGCTTGCCGCGCTCCTGACCCTCATCCCCTTCTACCTTGTCATGGCCGAAGTCGAGATGAGCCGCCAAACGCTGGTCGCCATCATCATGGGGCTGGGCGCGGTTCAGATCATCGTGCATCTGGTGTTCTTCCTGCACCTGAACACCAAATCCGAAGGTGGCAGCACCTTTATGGCGGCCATTCTGGCGGTGATCATCCTTGTCATCGTTCTGGCCGGTTCGCTTTGGGTCATGCACAACATGAACGAGAACATGATGCCCATGCATGACATGGAGCAGCAGCTCGAACAGATGAGAAGCCTCCAGTCCCAACAGGGCTGAAGCCACTTCCACCACAAGAACAGCCGGGGCCCCTGTGGCCCCGGTTTGCCATTAAGGACCGCAACATGCCCTCTGCCCGTTTCCTCTCCGTCAAACTGATCCTTGCCACGCTGATCGCCGTGATCGGCGTTGTGGGCTTCACCTGCCTCGGCATCTGGCAGGTCAAGCGCCTGCACTGGAAACTCGACCTGATCGAACGGGTGGACACGCGCATCCATGCCGACCCTGTCGCGGCCCCCTCCCCCGCACTCTGGTCGGACATCACCAGCGAAAAAGACGAATACACCCGCGTGCGCCTCACGGGGGAATTTCTCAATGACGACGAGGTGCTGATTTACACCCCTTCGGATTTCGGTCCGGGCTACTGGGTGCTCACACCGCTCAAGCGCGATGACGGCACGATTGTCATGGTGAACCGTGGCGTTGTTCCGCAAGAACAGGCCTTGGCCGGTGACTTCACCCGCATCAGGGGAGAGACCACCGTCACCGGACTTCTGCGCATGTCGGAGAGCGAAGGCTGGCTGTTTTCGCGCAAGAACGATCCCGAGAATGGCAACTGGTATCGCCGCGACATTGCCTCCATTACCCAAGCCAAAGGCTTTGCTCAGGCCGCGCCCTATTTTGTCGATCAGGACGCAATCGACCCGACCGGCTGGCCGCGTGGCGGCAAGACCGTGGTGAGCTTCCGCAACTCCCACCTGAGCTATGCGCTGACATGGTTTGCGCTGGCCTTGGTGATGGTGGCAGGCTACACGCTCGTGCTGCGGCAAGAGATCAAACACCGCCCTTAAACCGCTGCGCCAGCAGGTCGCTCCACCGGTTTGCGAACCGATCATAACGGTTCGCACATCACGACGCCCCACAGCACACCAAGCCCTGCGCCCTGCGCCTCCCCCGCCAGCGGGGCGGCATCCCGTCAGGTCAAAGTTTTGCCGCACACGCCCTTGTCATCTGTGTTCACGGCCCTAGTGTGAGTCCTGCACGATCTCAAACAGGCGCGCGGCACACTCATCATGCTGCTTTTCTGCGCGCCTGAAATTTTTCCTTGCATACCTATATTTTTCTTATAGGAAAATAATTGCTAAAAAGAGCAAACTCCCACTATGGTGGGGGCAGGGAATCAAAATAACCCGTGAATAACCAACAGACGAGGATACATAACTATGAAGAAATATACTTTGACGGCCCTTCTGCTTGCCGCCGCAGGTTTTGCCGGCACGGCTGCGCAAGCGGACAAACTGGACGACATTATCTCTTCGGGCAAGCTGCGCTGCGCGGTTGTTCTCGACTTCCCGCCGATGGGGATGCGTGACGAAAACAACGAGCCGATCGGGTTCGACGTGGATTACTGTAACGATCTGGCCGCCGCACTGGGTGTTGAAGCCGAAATCGTCGAGACCCCCTTCCCCGAGCGTATTCCGGCCCTGATGTCCAACCGTGTTGACGTTGGTGTTGCCTCCACCTCCGACACGCTGGAACGTGCCAAGACCGTGGGTTTCTCCATCCCCTATTTCGCATTTGAAATGGTTGTGACAGCTGCCGAAGGCACAGACATCACCTCCTTTGAATCGATGAAGGGCCACACTGTCGGTGCCGTTGCCGGGACTTACGAGGCGATTGCTCTGGAAGAATATGTGAACGAATGGGGCGATGGCTCCGAGTTCCGCCCCTACCAGACACAGGCCGATGTCTTCCTTGCCCTGGCCCAAGGCCAGCTTGACGCCACCGTGTCCACCTCCACCGTGGCACAGGCCAATGTGAAATCCGGCAATTTCGGCGGTATCGAAGTGGTCGCCAGCGCACCGTTCGACATTGACTATGTCGGTCTGTTCGCCAAGCGTGACGAATACGGGTTCCTGAACTATCTGGACCTCTTCGTGAACCAGCAGATCCGCACAGGCCGTTATGACGAGCTCTATGAAAAATGGGTCGGTGGCGATGTGCCGTCCCTCACAGTGCCGGGCGCATATCGCTGAGCCAGAGATGATCTAAATTGCGGCGCGGGTTTCCCGCGCCGTTTTTCTTCTCTTCAGCAGGGCACACAACAGAAATGTTTGATTATACCTTCCAATGGAAACAGGCCTTGGCCCGTCTTCCCAAGATGCTGGACGGTGCGGTGATCACGATGGAGGTCGCGATTATATCGATGCTCTTGGGCATCCTATTCGCCATCCTCCTGACGATGTTTCGCCAAACCAAGTCCCGCCCCCTCAATGCCATCGCGACCACATGGATCGAGATCGCCCGAAACACCCCCGCATTGTTCCAGATCTACATGGCGCATTTCGGGGTCGCGAGTTTCGGCATCCACTTCTCTCCCTTCACCTCGCTTCTGATCGGCATCACCTTCAACAACGCAGGCTATCTCGCCGAGAATTTCCGTGGCGCGCTCAAGGCCATTCCGGACACGCAGGCGCGTGCGGGGCAATCGCTGGGCATGTCTCCGGTGCAATCCTTCCGCTATATCGTCCTGCCGCAAATGCTGCGGATTTCCTTCCTGCCGATGACCAACCAAATGGTTTGGGCCATCCTGATGACCTCTCTGGGCGTCACCGTGGGCATGAATTCCGACCTTTACGGCGTCACACAGGATTTGAATGCGCTGACCTTCAGAACCTTCGAGCTTTTCGCCATCGCCGGTGTGATCTTCTACATCATCACCAAAGTCATCACCCTGAGCGCACGGCTGATCGCCGCACGCCTGTTCCGGTATTGAGGGAGACACAACATGTTTGATACTGCTCTCTCCGCCAACGATCTGGTGTTTCTCGCCAAGGGCGCGGGCATCACGATTGTGGTGACAGCCATCTCGGTCGTGATCGGCACGATCCTCGGCATCATCTTCGGCGTGATCCGCGTCCAGTTGGGGGCCGTGCTTTCCGCACCGCTCACGCTTTTTCTGGACATCTTCCGCTCCGTACCGCTGCTAATCCAGCTGGTTCTGGCCAATGCCTTTGTCGGCATGGTGCTCCAGCTTCAGCTTTCTGGCTTTTTCGTCGCGTGTATGGTCCTATCGCTCTACACCTCGGCCTATTGCGCCGAGATCGTGCGCGGTGGAATTGACGCGGTGCCAACCGTCACACGCCGCGCGGCCCGGTCGCTCGGCATGTCATGGGGTCAGGACATGCGCTATATCGTGATGCCTCTGGCAACACGGGTAGCCCTGCCCTCGTGGATCGGTCTGGCGCTTGGCGTTATGAAGGACTCCGCGCTCGTCTATGTGGTTCAGGTCACCGAGCTTTTGAAGTCCACACAAATTCTCATCACACGTCTGCAAGAACCTCTGTTCCTGCTGCTGATCTGTGGTGCGTTCTACTTTATCATCAGCTTCCCGCTTGCGCGTTTCGGCGGATATCTCGAAAAAAGGTGGTCCAATGATTGAGATCCAAAATGTCCGTAAATCCTTTGGCCAGCTTGAGGTTCTCAAAGGCATCGACCTGAATGTCGAAAAGGGCGAAGTCGTCACCGTCATCGGCGGCTCGGGGTCAGGGAAATCGACACTTCTGACCTGTATCAACGGGTTGGAGCCGATCGTCTCCGGCAAGATTCTGGTGGATGGCACCGAAGTTCACGCCAAATCCACCGACCTCAACAAGCTGCGTCAGAAAATCGGGATCGTGTTCCAGCAGTTCAACGCCTTCCCGCATCTCACCGTGATGGAAAATGTCACGCTGGCACCACGCAAGGTGTTGGGCATGGGCAAAGCCGAAGCCGAAGCCATCGCGGAAAAGCATCTCAACCACGTCGGGCTTGGCGACAAACTGGGCACCTATCCGACACGGTTGTCCGGAGGCCAGCAGCAACGTATGGCCATCGCCCGCGCTCTGGCGATGTCGCCCGATTACATGCTCTTTGACGAGGTGACCTCCGCGCTCGATCCGCAGCTTGTGGGCGAAGTGCTCGAAACGCTCAAGATGCTGGCCGAAGAGGGGATGACGATGATCCTCGTCACCCACGAGATGAGCTTTGCGCGGGATGTCTCGGACCGTGTGGCCTTTTTCCACAAAGGCATCATGGCAGAGATCGGGACACCAGCAGAGCTGTTCGAAAACCCGCAGCATCCGGAAACCCAGAGTTTTCTGGCCAGCGTGCGCTGAGGCGGATCAACGCCAACAGAAAAAGGCGCGGGAAATGTCCCGCGCCTTTTGCATGTTGTGACACCTTTCGCAAAAGGCTCGAACCTGCACTCAGAGCGCGGCGAGCCCCTGTGCTTCAAACAGATCAAGCTGCGCCAGTTCCGCATCGCTCAACTCGATCCCCTCCCGCAAGGACAGGTCACGCGCCTTGAACCGGCGTTGCGAGGGAAGCCGTGCCCCTTGCGCCCCGATGGCGGTCAGAAGGCGTTCGCCCTCGGCCAGAGGATCGCGCCCGCTGCGCGCCGAGAACGTCGCCGGATCAAGCGCCAGCACAAGCGCCCCGTGACGCGGCAGCAAATGCGTTCCGCCCATGAAGTCGAGCGCTTCCTTGCTCATGAATTCGCCCAGCATGGCCCCTGCGAGCAGTTCCACCATGGTCGAGATGGCCGAGCCCTTGTGCCCGCCAAAGGGCAGCATCGCCCCCGCCAGCGCGGCGTCGGGATCGTTGGTCGGGTTGCCCTCTTTGTCCACGGCCCAGCCGTCGGGAATTTCGGTTCCTGCACGGCGGTGCAATTCGATCTCTCCGCGTGCCGCGACCGATGTGGCAAAGTCGAACACATAGGGATGCTCAGCAGGGCGCGGCCAGCCGAAAGCAATGGGGTTCGTGCCCAACAACGGCTCTTTGCCGCCGGTCGGGGCCACAGACGCATAGCTCGGGCACATAGACAAAGACGCCAGCCCTTCTTTAGCCAACGCCTCCACATCATGCCAGAGCGCCGAGAAATGCAAACAGTCGCGGATCACCAGCGCCGCCAGCCCCGTCTCTTTGGCCCGTGCCACAAGAGCAGCCTTGGCGGCATCAAATGCCGGATTGGAAAAGCCGCCATTGGCGTCCACTTCGATCACGGCCTTGCCCGTATCCACCAGCTCCGGCACGGCTTTCGGCTCGACCTTGCCCGCCGCCAGAACACGCATACAGCCCTCGATCCGGTAAATCCCGTGGGATTTGCAGGCATCGCGCTCACCGGCCACGATCACCGCAGCGACCGCTTCGGCATTGGCCTCGGACATTCCGCATTTTTCAAAAATTGACCGAACACGGGTGTGCAGCGTCTCGACGGAAATGGGCTTTGCCATATGCGAAGTCCTCTTTCTATTGGGATGTTATAGGGGTTATTTGGCGAAATCGGTATAGGTGCAGGCCCAGAACACTTTGGTCTCTGTGTCATCAAGTGCGCGCATACCGTGTTTGATCGTGCTGTCGAAATAAGCGCAATCTCCCGGCTCCAGAATCACCGGCTTATAGTGTTCGACCACAAGTTCGATCCGGCCGGACAGCACATAGAGCGTTTCCTCACCGGTGTGGGATTCAAGATCTTCCGAGCGCAAAGCGTCGCGTTTCTCGACCGTGGTGACCAGCGGGATGATCTTTTTCTCTGCCAGAGCATTGCACAGCACCTCGTATTCGAAATGCTTGGCACGGACCACACGGCCCTGCCCCGCCTTGGTGACGGTCATGCGCGTGGTCTGGTGGGCGTCGTGATCTTCGGAAAAGAGCCGTTCCATACCGATATCATAGGCGCGCGCAATTCTCACAAGATTCTCGTAGCTTGGAGAGACCCGTCCGTTTTCGATCTTGTGGATCGTCGAAAGCGCCACGCCGGATTTCTGGGCCGCAGCTTCCAGCGTCAGACCCGCCGCCTGACGCACCGCCTTCATCCGGCTGCCGAGCTCGGCCCGCAAATGATGGCGCTCTGTCTCCCAGCTTTCCTTGTCGGAAGGTTCGGGAATATTTTCCGTTTTCGACATAATTTTTCTTTTCTTACCAATCATGATTGTTTAAGCATATATTTGCATCAATTACAACAATAGCAAT
Organism: Celeribacter halophilus; assembly: GCF_900114135.1. Classification (GTDB taxonomy): domain Bacteria; phylum Pseudomonadota; class Alphaproteobacteria; order Rhodobacterales; family Rhodobacteraceae; genus Celeribacter; species Celeribacter halophilus. The sequence goes on along the minus strand of NZ_FORY01000003.1, from coordinate 46,770 downwards.
CGAAAGCCTGCCAGCGGAATAGCGATGACGCAAATTTCAACGCTGGGGTGTCGATTGAGCCAACAGGGAAACAGAATGTCAGACGTGATCATCAGCGCCAAGGTTTCAGGTCCGCTTCTTGTCTGCGACGAAGGGCTGAGTGTCTGGGGCGGGGTTGATCCGGCTACGGGGCAGATCATCGACGCCCATCACCCGCAGCACGGGAAGTCTCTGGCCGGACATATTGTCATGATGCCCACCAGCCGCGGCTCCTGCACCGGCAGCGGCGTGCTCTTGGGGCTGGCCTTCGCCGAACACGCGCCGAAGGCGCTGATTTTCCGCGAGAACGAAGACATTCTGACGCTTGGCGCTCTGGTGGCGACAAAACTGTTCGACCATCCGATTGCTGTGCTGCGCCTGTCTGCCGAAGATTACGACGCGCTGGCAAAGGAAACCTCTGCCGAGATCACTGAGACACATCTGAGCGCCGGAGCGCTCGATGTTCCGCTCTCGCCGAAAGCCGACACGCTTGAACTCACCGATCAGGACCGTCAGTTCCTTGCCGGAGCCTTTGGCGAGGCGGCGCAAGTGGCGATGGAGATCATCACCACCATGGCCGTGGCCCAAGGCGCCACCCGCCTCACCGATGTCAGCCGCGTGCATATCGACGGCTGTATCTATGCAAGCCCCGCCTTTCTCACCTTTGCCCGCACCATGGCTGACAAGGGCGGGCGCGTGCGTGTGCCGACCACGATGAATGCCATCTCCGTCGATCACGCCAACTGGCGCGCGCAAGGTGTTGCCGAAGAATTCGGCCTGCCCGCCAGCCAACTGGCCGATGCCTATGTCGAAATGGGGGCCAAGCCGAGCTTCACCTGCGCCCCCTACCTTCTGGAAGACAAGCCCAAGCAAGGTGAAGAGATCGCATGGGCGGAAAGCAACGCCGTGGTCTATGCCAACAGCGTTCTGGGCGCGCGCACCGTCAAACACGCGGACTTTATGGATCTGAGCATTGCCCTGACAGGCCGCGCCGCCCAGTCCGGCGTCTATCTCGACGGCAACCGCGCACCGGAACGGATTCTGGATGTCACCGTGCCCGAGGGCATTGACGATGCCTTCTGGCCCATGCTCGGCTGGCTCGTCGGTCAGGCCGCACCGGACCGCATCCCGTTGATCCGAGGGCTCGAAGGCACGCATCCCAGCGAAGACGACCTCAAGGCGCTTTGCGCGGCCTATGGCACCACTTCCGCCGCACCGATGCTCCATATCGCGGGGATCACGCCGGAGGCGGACCTTGCGCCCCTGCCCCATGCAGATCGCGTGGATATCGGCCCCAAAGACTTTGCCCAACTCTGGGAAGGGTTCAATCAAGGCGCCGAAAAGGTCGAACTGGTGGCCCTTGGAAGTCCGCATTTCTCCACCAATGAATGCAATGCCTTTGCCTATCTCATGGACGGGCAACAGGTCAGCCCTGAAGTTACAACGATCATCACCCTTGGACGCCAAAGCCTTGCCCAGATCAGCAAAAGCGGCGTCAAGGCGCGACTGGAGGCGGCGGGTGTCAAGATCGTCCCCGATCTGTGCTGGTGTTCCATCTCCGAGCCGGTGTTTCCGCCCGAGGCCCGCACACTCATGACCAATTCGGGCAAATATGCCCATTACGCACCCGGCCTTTCGAAACGTGCGGTGCGTTTCGGTTCGCTTTCACAATGCGCCCGCTCCGCCTGTAGCGGTCTGGCCCCCACCCAGCCGCCGCACTGGATCACACCTGAATAATTACGGAGATATGAAATGAACAAAGATGTGTTTTTTGGCACGATCCCTGCCCTGTTGACGCCCTGCACCGAGGACCGCCAGCCCGATTTCGACGCGCTCGTGCGCAAAGGCACCGAGATGATGGATGCCGGCATGTCCGGCGTGGTCTATTGCGGCTCCTGCGGCGACTGGCCCCTGCTCACCGACGAACAGCGTATGGAAGGCGTCGAACGCCTGACCAAAGCCGGTGTGCCCGTCGTCGTCGGCACCGGTGCGATCAACTCCAAATCAGCCGTGGATCATGCCGCCCACGCCCAGAAAGTCGGTGCGGCCGGTCTCATGGTGATCCCGCGCGTTCTGTCCCGTGGCCTCTCGGTTGCGGCGCAAAAGAACCACTTCAAAGCCATTCTCGACGCAGCCCCCGATGTGCCTGCGATCATCTACAACAGCCCCTATTACGGCTACACGACCAAGGCCGATCTGTTCTTTGCCCTGCGTGCGGAGCACAAGAACCTCGTCGGGTTCAAGGAATTCGGCGGCAAGTCCGATCTGAGCTATGCCGCAGAACACATTACCAATCAGGATGACGATGTTCTCTTGATGGTCGGCGTCGATACAGAGGTCTATCACGGCATCGTCAAATGCGGCGCAGTGGGCACGATCACCGGCATCGGCACGATCTACCCGAAAGAGACGCTTTTGCTCACCGCCCTGTCGAAAAAGGCCGCCCAAGGCGATCCCGAAGCCGACCAGCGCGCCCGCGAATTGACCGAGGCCTTCTCGGTGCTCGCAGAATTCGACGAAGGTGTCGATCTGGTGCTCTATTTCAAACATCTCATGGTGCTCAAAGGCCATGACGAATACCGTTTGAACATCTATGAGACCGACGCTCTGTCCCCGTCGCAAGCGACCTTCTGCGAAAAGCAGTTCCACCAGTTCAACACATGGTTCGCAAACTGGTCGAAACAAGGTGGAGTGATCGCTGAATGCATGTGATTGACAGTCACACGGGCGGAGAGCCGACACGGGTGATCCTCAACGGAGGTCCGGACCTTGGGTCCGGTCCTCTGGCCGAGCGCGCCGAACGTCTCGCGACCGAGCACAAAACCTTCTACCAGTCCGTCATTCTCGAACCGCGCGGCCAGACCGCCATGGTCTGTGCACTATTGGTCGAGCCGGTCGATCCCGACTGTGTGACGGGCGTCATCTATTTCGACGCCGAGGCCGTGCTTGGCATGTGCGGGCACGGAACCATCGGACTGGCCGTCACCCTTGTGCATCTGGGGCTGATCGGCAAAGGCCATCACAAGATCGAAACCCCTGTGGGCGTGGTCGATGTCGAAGTCCATGACGCCAACACAGTCACCGTGACCAATATCGAAAGCCGGCGCACCCAAACGGCGGTCTCCGTCGAGGTGGACGGTCTGGGCACCGTGACCGGGGACATCGCCTATGGCGGCAACTGGTTCTATATCGTCGATCCCTCTCCGGTTCCGGTCACACCGGCGCATATCCCCGAACTGACCCGCGCAGCCACCGATGTGCGCAGCGCTCTGCAAGCGGCAGGGGAAAATATCGATCATGTGATCCTCTACGGCCCTGCGCTTACCGAAGACGGGCACAGCCGCAATTTCGTCTTTTGCCCCGATGATGCCTATGATCGCTCCCCCTGCGGCACGGGCTGTTCGGCGCGTCTGGCCTGTCTCGCCGCAGACGGGCAGCTCGCGGAAAGCGACGAAATCCTGCAAGAAAGCGTGATCGGCAGTTCCTACCGCCTGTCCTGGCGCGCGGGCACAGATGGCGGGGTGATCCCGTCCATCACAGGTCAGGCGTGGATCATGGCCAACAGCACATTGATCTTCGAGCCGACCGACCCTTTCCGACACGGGATCACAGGCTAGCCTGTCTTCCCGCCCCCGTCCGGCGCATGACCCCTGTGTGCCGGACGGATTTTCATTCATATGCACTGCGAGGCGCACCATGTCCCCAACCGGTTCCTCCGACATCATCGTTATCGGCGCTGGCATTATCGGCGTCACCTCTGCTCTGGCCCTGCAACGCCAAGGGCGACAGGTGCGTCTGCTGGACCGCAAAGGCGTGGCCGCAGAAACCTCGCGCGGCAATCAAGGCGCCTTTGCCTATACCGATGTCGAACCGCTCGCGACCCCCGGCATCATGCGCAAGGCCCCCAAATGGCTGCTTGATCCTCTAGGACCGCTGTCGCTGCGTCCGGCCTATGCGCTCAAGATCGCGCCGTGGATGTATCACTTCTGGCGCGCCACCTCCAAATCCCGCTATGAGGCCGCCGTCACAGCCCAGTCCGGCCTTATGCACCTGTCCCGCGCCGCACTGGAGCGGCTGATTGTCGAGACAAAGGGCGAAGACATGATGCGCCGCGAAGGACAGTTGCAGGTCTATGAAGGCGAAGCACAGTTCCGTGCCACGCTCCCGTCATGGGACTTGCGCCGCCAGCACGGGATTGCCTTCGACCTTCTGAAAAGCCCCGATGAAATCGCGGAGATCCAACCCGGACTGCACCCGCGCTTCACCCATGCCGGCTACACGCCCGACTGGATGAACACGGTCGATCCGGCACGCTGGACCGAATATCTGGCACAGTGCTTTATCGACGCGGGCGGGGTGATCGAAACCGCAGAGATCAAGTCTCTCTCCCCTCTCGAAGACGGGGTGGAAATCCTGACCGCCACGGGCCCCATCACCGCCGCACAGGTGGTCGTCGCAGCCGGTGCATGGTCGCATCATCTGGCGCGCAGTTTGGGCGAACGGATTCCGCTTGAGACCGAGCGCGGCTATAATACCACCTTCCCGCAGGCCAGTTTCGATCTGAAAACCCATCTCACCTTTGCCGACCACGGCTTTGTCATCTCCAAAATCGGAGAAGGGCTACGCGTTGGCGGGGCGGTGGAACTGGGCGGTCTGGACCTTCCGCCGAATTACAAGCGCGCGAAAATCCTTGTGGAAAAGGCCAGAAGCTTTCTGGAAGGATTCGATCCGCAAGGCGGCACGGAATGGATGGGCTTTCGCCCCTCGATGCCCGACAGCCTGCCGGTGATCGGACATTCCGCCAAAACAGAACGGGTGATCTATGCCTTCGGCCACGGCCACCTCGGGCTGACACAATCGGCCGGAACGGCGGAACTTGTCTGCGCTCTGGCCAGCGGCCAGACACCCGAAATTTCGCTCTCGCCTTTCGACGCCGCACGGTTCGCCGCACCGTTCTAAGCCAAACGCCCGCCAGAGAAATCTCCGGCGGGCGCTTTATTCCGGCGCAGGATGTGCGCTCAGTCAGCGGTGTTCAACCGATTCCGATCAATCGACCGCAGCCACCACCATGAACTCCACCAGATACTCCGAAGTCGCCAGACGCGCTTCGCCACAGGCCCGCGCCGGCGGCGCTTTCGGGTCAACCCAAGCATCCCACACCGCATTCATGTCGGCGAAATCATCCATCGTGGCCAGCCAGATCGTGGTGGACAGGATTTTCGACTTGTCCGAGCCGACCTCGGCCAGAAGACGCTCCACAGATGCCAAAGCATCCTTGGACTGCTCTGTCACATCGGCACCGTGACCGACCTGACCGGCCAGATAGACGGTTCCGTTATGCACCACGGCTTGGCTCATCCGCGCGCCGGGTTCGATACGTTTGATGGTCATTGTCATGTTTTCCTTTTTTTAAAACCTCTCGCACCGCGTATGTCTCATACATTGGATGCGAAAGGCCGTTTCCATTCATGATTTGCACAGGTTTCCCCGAAAACCTGCGCGTTGGCTGCCCGCGACACGCAAGAGATGTGCACGCCCGCAAAGGGGGGAAGTTATCCTGTGATACGCGGCCATGTGTCGGAAAGGCGATAGCCCTCCGGCCAAGGGTCTGACGGGTCCAGCATATGTTGATGCGTACCGGTGATCCACGCCCGCCCGTTGATCTCCGGCCGGATCGCCGTGTGATCCCCAAGCGGCACCGTGCCAAGAATGCGGCCATGAAACTCCGAGCCAATGATAGACACACCGGTGAACCGGTCATCCGGCCCCATCTCGCCACGGGCATGCAAGATTGCCATACGGGCCGACACCGCCGTGCCGGTCGGGGAGCGGTCAAGTTTCCCCGGCTGGATCGCGACAACAGATTGCGCACGCAATTCGTGACCCTCGCGGGTGATCGGTCCGGCAAAGAGGCAAAAGGAGTGATGCGCCCAATCCGGCTTTTCGGGATGCTCGAACCGGTATTGCGCATTGGCCGCATTGGTGATGCGGATGCCAAGTTCGGCAATCTCGCGGGCATTCTCTTGTGTCAGATCAACGCCAAGGGCGACCGGATCGACCACAACAAAACTGTCGCCGCCAAAGGCCGTGTCCACGGTGATCTCGCCCAATCCGGGCACCGTGAGCGGCACGTCCAGACGGCTGGCAAAAGAGGGCAGGTTTTCCACGAAAATCCGCTCCGCCTTGCCATTGGCACATTCGGCGCGGACATGAACCAAGCCGCCGGGCGCCTCAAGCACCATCTCCGTGACAGGTTCCTGCATCGGAATAATACCGCTATCGAGCAGGACCGTCGAGACACAGATCGAATTCGATCCCGACATGGGCGGCGTGTCTTCGGGTTCCATAATAATCCACGCGGCCTGTGCCTTCGGGTGTTTGGGCGGCACCAGAAGATTGACATGCCGGAACACGCCTCCGCGCGGCTCGTTCAGCATAAAGTTGCGCAGGGTCTCGTCCTCGGCAATCCATTTGCGCTGCTCCCAGATCGTATCCCCCGGCGGCGGTGTGACACCACCCACGATGACATCCCCGACCTCGCCCTCGGCGTGACAGGAGACCACATGAATGACTTTCGTGCTGCGCATATTCCGGCCCTCGTTTTATCCTGACGAAGCCTGTCATATCTGCATGAGGTAATCCATCTTATTTTCTGTTTTCAAATGATAAATTTTGTTTTTCCATAAGATTGGAAAAGCACCGTTCCATCAGTAACATCCGGCAACGAAATACCCCGTCCAACAGAGGGAAACTCGCGCCCCCACAGCAGGTTCTCGCCATTCCGCACAGAGCGGAAAACACGCCGGATAGTTCGCCCCTTTGGAGAAGAGGCAACATCCGGAAACAAAAGAAAACTGTCTCTTGCGTCACCAAATATCCCGCTCATAATCAGAACAGCAGAGTAAGCGCCTCGCTTGCCGTCACGCCGAATGATCGATCCCATACCCCGAGTGGAACAGGCCCGCCCCCTGTCGAGGACGCATATCACGCCATGAGCCGCCGCCTTCTTCATGTCCTCCCCAGCCTTCTGGTCGCCGCACCTCTATGTGCGCAACCGGCGGATGAGGTCTTGAGACTGGCGCAGGCGCCCTATGAGAGCCGCGATGTGCTGAACACCACGGACCCAGCCGCACCGGAGGCCGAAGAGGTCATCATTGATCTGCCCAGCGCCTTTCACACAACGCGGTTTCAGAGGGGCTATCTCGGGGAATGGGTCTATGTGATCTATCCCGATGGCACGGCCAAAATCCTGTCGGGCGGTGCAGTCGCGCAGCGCATGTATTTTCTCACCTGCACGCTGGCTGTGTCCTGCGAAATCACAGGGCGTGATGGAGAGGTCTTCTCGGTGCCCGCAACCCGAGAGCCGCGCCCCGCCCCGCCCGTGGCACCGGATGCCAAAGCGGCGGCAACCTATATCGCACGCTGGATTCTGGCGGGAACCGGACCTGAACCTGTGCCGGAACCGGTTAACGTGGTCAGCACACCTGCGCCCCCCGCTCTCACGGAGGAAGAGCAGATCGCACTTGCAGACGCGGCAGAGGCAGAGGCCGTTGAAGACGGAAGTAACGCCGAACTTGCCAACGCCGCCGCACAGCAAAGCGAGGCCATGCCCCCTCCGAGTGATCTCGACGAGGCCTGTCCCGAAGTGGCCGGGTTCCTGCCGGACGAATGTCACCAGACCCTCGCACCGGTGACGGTCCCGCCGTTGATTGCCACACCGCGTGCGCAGCCCGCTGCACCGTCCGCCGCACAGGTCGCCCCCCCGTCTTCCTCACAGACCACGGCACAGACCCGCGCAGCACCCGCCGCGCCTGCGCCGGAGGCGGACCAGAGTTTCTTTGAACGCATCAAACTCTCTTGCGCCCTGACCGCGACAACCAGCCTTCAGGACGGATCGGACAATCCGACCCTGAGTTTCGAAAAACCGCGCGCCAGTCTGGGCTGTAGCACCAACCTGACCCGCCGATTGTCTTTCCGCTTCGCACTGGTCGGCTATCTCTTTCCCGAGGACCGCGCTTCGTCCGATCCGGACTACACCTATGCCTTCAACTACAAGGTCAGTGACAAGATCAATCTCGGCTATAGCAATTATTCGGCGCAATTCGGTGGCGAGAACGGGAATTTTCTGGATGGTCTGCTCAACGGCACCCTGCGGGCCAGTTACAAACTGCCGACCATTCATTTGCCCAACGACAAATCCCTGCCCTGTTCGGCAAGTGTCGCCCTGCCCGATCCGGTGGCAAAAAGTTTCAACCTGTCCTGCGGCTATGCGGTGACGGACAAGCTCCGCGTCGGGGGCACGGCCTACCTCTATGCGCCCGATGCCCAAGACACATATGACCCCGATTACAGCTATTCCGCGAGCTATAAGGTCAATGACAAGGTGCTGGTGTCCTATAGCAATTACAGCAACAACAGATGGCCGTGGAACAAAGGCGATGCGCCGGGACCGGGCATCCTCGGCGGCAACCTGTCCCTGACCTACAAGTTCAGTTTCTGAACCGGATCACAAGGATAGAATTGATCGTATCTCGTTGACCTGAGAGACAAATTCCTCCGCAAGCCCCTCAACATCCACATCACTGTCGCGCAATTCCATGTGCCGCGCCATGTCGGCCATATCCTTGAACCCCAATGCGAGGCTGGCCCCCTTGAGCGAATGGGCCTGTTTGGACGCGGCGTCCTTGTCGCCGCTGCGCTCGGCGGCGATCAGTTGCTCCAGCCGGAAGGACGCATCCACAACAAATTTTTGCACCAGATCAATCAACCCGTCCAAGTCGAAAATTTCGAGCAAATGGTTGGCCACCTCCGGCACCATCCGACCTTTCAACTCGGTGACAAGGGCTGAGGCATCTTTCGGTGCACAAACCGGCGGGATCGCGACAGAAGGCTCTGCAACCTTCGGGTTGCCCCCCGCTTTCGCCGTCGAGAGTTTCAGCGAGGATTCTATGAGCGATTTCAACGTGTCGAACGGTATCGGTTTGGACAGGATCCGGTCGATCCCGACGATATTGGCCTCCTCCTCGATCGCATCGGCCACATGGGCAGTCAGAGCAAAAATCGGCGGGACATCCTTAGCAGGCCATTTGGCTTTGATCTGTCGTGTAGCCTCAATCCCGTCCATCTCGGGCATGGCGATATCCATCAGGATCAGGTCATATTTTCCGGGGGCAAACTTCTCGACCGCGATACGCCCGTTCTCCGCCAGATCGGCCTTGAGATTCATGCGGTCGGTATAGGCGAGAAGCATCTTCTGGTTGATGATATTGTCTTCGGCAATCAGCACACGCAGCCCTTCGATGCTGCGCGCGGGGGACAGCCCCCCTGAAGCCATCTCCACATCGTCATCCTGCGTGGATTGCGGGCGGGAAACCACTTCGACCGGCACTTCGAACCAGAAGGTCGAGCCTTCGCCAAGGCTGCTTTCCACGCCCACCTCGCCACCAAGCCCGTCAAGGATACGCTTGCAAATGGCCAGCCCCAACCCTGTGCCTTGCGCCGCGACGGTCAGGGGATTGGCAACCTGTGCAAAATCTTTGAACAGGTCTTTGAATTTCTCCGGCGGAATACCCACGCCGAAATCTTCGACCTCACAGCGCAACAAAACGCCCTTTTCATGCGCCTCTGCCTTGGCGCGAAAAATGATCGGTCCGTCGGCGGAATAGCGCAGCGCATTATTGATGAGGTTGGAAATGATCTGGCGGATTCGTGTGGCGTCGCTGCGAAAGAGCTTCGGCACGGATTGGTCGATCTTGGTGACAATCGTCCGGCCTGTGCCCTTGCCATGCGAGGTGTAGAGAATGCGGATGCTCTCCACCAGCGCACGAATATCCACGTCCTCTTCTTCAAAGACAAAGACGCCCGCTTCCATCTTGGAAAAATCGAGAACGTCATTGACGATCCGGCTCAACCCTTCGCCCGCCGCTTTGGCGTAGTTCAGCAGCTCCAGTTTGCTCGCGTCTTTCTCATCCATCGACAGAAGGTCGATCATCCCCAAAAGCCCGCCCAGAGGGGTGCGGATTTCGTGGCTCATGGTGGCGATGAAACGGCTACGCGCAGTAGAGGCCGCTTCGGCGCGTTTCAGGGCCTGCTCAAGCTCTTCGGTGCGTTCCTTGACGGCGCGTTCGAGATTGGCCGATTGGGTACTAAGTGCCGCATTCGCCTCGAAAAGCTCGCGACTTTTGTCTTCGAGCAGCTTTTCGGCCTCGGTGCGTGCGAGTTGTTCGCGCTCGTAGCGGCGACGGGAAACGCGGTCGTCAGGGGGCGTGGTCATGTTGCGCCTCCCTATTCAGCCAAGGTGATAGCAAAATTCGTGACCTGTGCATTGACCGGATCGGCCTGACTTGTGATCTCGCCAGTCTGGTCGAAATACTCAAGCGCGGCTTCGATCATACCGTGGCAAAAGGCGCTCAAAGGTCGGGGCGATTCATAGGTCATGTTCAGATGCGTGGCATCTTTACGTTCGGTCTCGAAGGTCGGCAATTCCGCGTCGGGGTAGAGCTTGCGGACCTCCACATGGATCTCTCCCTCGATGGACTCGAGAAGGGAAAACGCGTCCGCCTTGCTGTTGAAAAACTCGGGGTAGTTCTCGACGAAATGCGTGAGCATCCAGTGCCCGAACATCTTTTGCAACACTTCCGGGCTCAGACCGGAATGCTCGCTAAAGGCGACAACAATCTTGACCAGTTCGGAACAGGGATAGTTGCCCACTGTGGTGAACGCCCCGCCATTGTCCAGGTCGGCCTTGTCCAGCACATCATCGACGACATCCTCGCCAAAGGCGCCTTCGGCCATCTTGACCAGTTCTACAAAAATCGTGCCTTTCATCGCGCTCCCCGCTGCTTGCTACTAGCTATACGCTCAAGGGCTCAAAGCGCTTAAACTCTGGATCAAGCTACACATCCATTGCCTACAAGTCATGCCCAATTCATGTGCGCAGACAAGGACAATCTTCATCATGAAGTTTTGGACGCAGGGGCGAAACTGCACTTACCACCCTGAAACTGCCCGCTTTTCCCGTCACAATCATACCGTTGCCATGTCGTGCCCAGAAAGCACCACTCCGCCATATTGTTGCCGCCTTGGCATGAATAAATGGTTTCGACGAGGAATCACGGCTATACTCAACCTAAGGTTTAATGCCGCATATGGAAGAAGGATGCTATATGATCTCGGCCCACTGTCCTGTCGGACTGCATACCCGATACCCGCTCTGTATCGATTTGGCCGGACGCATCTCATCGGCCATTGAGCAGGGGAGCGCCGGATGATTGACCCGTTAGACATTGTCATCGCCGAAGACGATTTCATCCAGAGATCCTATTTGACCCAAGTGCTCAAACATCTGGGCTACAACGTCCTGCCCGCAGAAGACGGAAAGGGCGCTCTGGATCTGCTCAAGTCCAGCAAGGCCCAGATTCTCATCACCGATTTGCAAATGCCGGAAATGAACGGCATCGAACTGACCCGCGCCGTGCGCGAGGCCGAACTGGGCCACTATGTTCATATCATCATGCTCACCGGCGGCAGCCACAAGAAAGCCAGCGAAGACGCGCTGGAGGCCGGTGTCGACGATTTCATGACAAAGGGCGACGACCCGACCCGCCTGAAGGCCCGCATCCGTGTGGCTTCCCGTCTGGCGCGCCACGCATGGGATCAGGCCGAACAGCACCGCATCCTCAAAGAGGCCAATGACCGCATCCAGAAGGATATGAAAGCCGCCGCAGACGCCCAGCGCCAGCTTCTCCCCGACATTCGCCGTAGCATGCAAGGCATCTCCATCGCATCGGTGTTTGAACCCTCTGCGGTCGTGTCCGGCGATATGTTCGGCTGCCTGTCCCTGACGGAGAACAAGCTCGGTGTCTATGCGGTTGATGTGTCAGGGCATGGCATTCATGCCTCTTTGCTCTCGGTCGCCATCGGCCATCTCATCACGCCGGAGTTTTTCACCAATACCGCGTTTGACGCCAGCGGCGCGCCCGATCCCGCAGCCCTTGTCGCCAATCTGAACACACGGTTCAGCGCCGCCGATAATGACGACTATTTCACCATGTTCTGTGCCGTGATCGATACAGACACCGGCCATATGGAATATTGTCAGGCAGGCTACCCGTCCCCGACCTATGTCGCCTCGGACGGAACCGCGCGCCTTGTTGGAGAAGGCGGGTTTCCGGTCGGGATGTTTGACCATTTCACCTATGACAACGACGCGATGACCTTTGACGAAGGCGATGTGCTCGTCTTGTGTTCCGATGCCGCGACCGAGGCGGAAACCCCGCAGGGAGAGCCCTTTGGCAAGGACCGTCTGAACGCCTTGGTCGGCGAAAACCACCTCACCGATATTTGCAAGATTCCCGAAATCATCGCGGAACAGCTCCACACATGGCGCGAAGGCCATGCACTTGAGGACGATCTGACAGTGCTGGCTTTGAGAAGGAAACAGACCCAATGATATTCACCGACACAACAGACACAGACATCCTTATTGTCCGCCCCGGCGTCGAACGGCTAACCGCCGTAAATGCCAAGGCGTTCAAGGACGAGGTCATCACCCTGATCACCGAAGGTGCAAGCCAGCTTGTGATCGACTTCAAGGATGTCTCCTTTCTCGACTCCTCGGGTCTGGGCGCGCTGACCGGCCTTTTGAAGAAGATCGGCCACAGGGGGGACCTCGTGGTCTGCGGGCTGAATGACGACGTGCAACAAATGTTCAAAATCTGCCGCATGGACCGCGTGTTCAAAAGCTACAGTGACTCCGCAGCCGCCGTGCAGGCGATGAACGAAGCCTCGTGACGGAGATGTCGTTTCATATGCCAAACCAGATCGAGGCCATTGATCCGATGGTCTTGACGTTAAAGTCGCATGTCGACGGCGCATTGAGCGGCGAGGCTCTGTTCCGTTTCGACATCTGCCTGAGCGAGGCTCTGGCCAATCTGGTTTTACATGCAGAAACGACAGACAAATCCGCGCCGATCACGGTGAAAATCCGGCACGAGGCCGAGAGCTTGAGTACGGAGATTTTCGACCCGAAGGGCGCTGTGGCCTTTGACATTCGGGACAAGGCACGCGCGCTCGACGAGATCGACGCGCTGGCGGAAAACGGGCGCGGCCTCGGGTTGATCCTCGAATGTGCCGATCAGGTCGACTACGGGCCTGCGCCGGAAGGAAACCGTTTGAAACTGACTTTTAAAGCGCGGGGATAGGCCATGCAAAACGATACCGGACCTCGCGTCCCAACACCTGAACGAGTAAGCACCATGAGCAATTTTATGAATTCCGCACGGGCGGGCATCGTCTCGGGTCTCGTGGCAATCACACCGGTGGTCGCCTTGGCGCAAGAAGAGGGCAGCACCCTGCCCCGCAGCATGACCATTGACAATATTTCCATCAATGGCACCGAATATAACAGCGTGACAATCCGCTCGGAGGCGCCGCTGCATATCGAATTTGACGATATGAGCACTGCGCGTTGCGAACATGACAGCGACACCATGTCCAAACCCCATTTCGGGCGCAACGGCGAGTTGTCCGAGCGCGAATACAAGATGGCACGGATCGCATGGTCCTATTTCGAGAAACGCTTCCAGCCGGAAACGGGGCTAGTAAACGCGGTGGGGTCCTACCCCTCGACCACCCTGTGGGACACGGCCTCCTATATCAGCGCTCTGGTCGCCGCGCGGGAATTGTGCCTCATCGACAAGCGCACATTCGACACCCGCGCCACCAAACTTCTCAACACCCTGCGCAATCTGAACCTGTATCAGGGCGAGGCCCCCAACAAGGTTTACAACACGGAAACCGGTGAAAAGGTGAACTACGCCAACGAGGCCGGCGAGGTCGGCATGTCCGCGCTTGATATCGGGCGGATGCTGGTGTGGCTGCGTATCCTCAAGGAGCGTTACCCCTATCTGGCCAACAGCGTGGACAACGTGCCGATGCGCTGGAACTTCTGTAACCTCGTCAGCGACGACGGGCGGATGTTCGGCGCATTCAAACGCGGCGACGGCTCCACCCAATATGTGCAGGAAGGCCGCCTCGGCTATGAGGAATACGCCGCCAAGGGCTTTGCGCTCTGGGGCTTTGACGTGGACCGCTCCATGTCTCCCGAACCGTTGAAATACACCACGATTTACGATGTGAAAGTGCCCTATGACGGGCGTGATCCGCGGATTTTCAAGAACCAGAACTATGTGCTGACCGAGGGCTATATCCTCGACGGGCTTGAGATGGGCTGGGACCTGCCAACGGACAAATCCCATGACGGGATGACGGCGAGCCACGGCTGGCGGGCGGAATTTGCCAACCGGATCTACCTCGTGCAGCAGCGCCGCTACGAACAAACCGGCATCATCACCGCGCGTTCCGAGCATCAGGTCAACGGCAAGCCCTATTTTGTCTATGACAGCATCTTCGCAGACGGCTACCCGTGGAACACGCTGGACCCGACAGGGGAATTCCAACCCGACCGTGCCGCCATCGCCGCCAAGGCCGCCATCGGGCTCTGGGCACTTTGGGAGACCGATTACACCGATATCCTGTTTGAAAGCGTCGCCGATCTCTACGATCCTGAGGCCGGTTTCTACGAAGGTCTCTATGAAAACGGCAACGGCTTCATCCCGCTGCAATCCTCCAACAACAACGGCATCATCCTCGCCGCGCTGCTCTACAAGGTCGAGGGGCCGATCCTGCAACAGGTCAACGAGGCCACGCAATACTGGGAAACGGCCTATTCCGGCACCGACATTCGGGACAACAAATGCCATCCACGCATGATGGAAGAGGTTGTGCCCTGTTGTGCCTGCGAGAACCCGACGCAGCTTGATCCCGTGATCCCGCTCGACGAGTTCCGCTATTGCCGCCCCGTGCCGACCAATGGCGAGACCGCCGCCACGGATTGCCGCCCCGAAGAACACAACCTGCCCGCCCCGACCCCGCGCAAGGTTCTGGGCAATGTCTGCCCCAAGCCGGGGAGTGAATAACAATGGCGGCCAGCGGGAAGCCCAGACTAGTCTGGTTCGATGCCAATCGCGTCTTTGCCGCGATCGGTGTTGTGCTGATCCATTCCACCACCGATTTTTCGGGCCAGCCCTTTGCCGGTGTTGACCCCTCCGAACGGCTCGTTCCCGTCCTTCTGCGCTCTCTGGGGGAGTTTTCCGGCTCGGAGATGTTCTTTCTGTTCTCGCTGTTTCTCATGGCAATGCGGGTGGACCGCAAACTGCCCAGCTATTCCAGCGCCATCGGGATGCAGGCCAAGCGCCTGTTGATCCCCTTTGTCTTCTGGGTGGTGTTTTACGCCTTTTTCCGGCTGATCAAGGCCGATGCCTTCAACTATGCGCCCTATATGTGGGACCAGATCACCGATGTGAAAAACTGGGCCGGATATTTCCTTTTGGGCAAGGTGCAATATCATATGCACTTCCTGCCGACGCTCTTTGCACTTTTCCTGTTCTATCCGTTCATGCGCGGGGCGACCCGCTATCCGCTCTTGGGGCTGTCTCTGGTCATCACCTTGGGGATCATGAACAACACCCAAGCCTTCGTCTGGGGGCTCGATCTCGATCCGGCGCTGCGTGACTATCTTATCCGCGCGCTAAAAATCCTCGGCTATGTCGGCTACGGGCTGGCTGCCTTCGCACTCTATGGCATCTGGAAAGACGGCGTCCCGCGCGGAGAATCCCGCCTGTTGCGCCGTGGCGGCTTTTATTTCGCCATCCTCGCCTATGTCGCCACCATCCCGTTCTTTGCCTATGCGGTGCAAAACGGCGCATGGGGCGTGCGCGAGGGATGGGATTTCTACGGCCATTTCCTCATGCCGATCTGCGTCTTTCTCGTCTTCATGGGCGGGCAGTTCCTTGACTGGTCTCCGGTCTGGTCCAAACTCGCGAAGTTTTCCTTCGGTGTTTACCTTGTCCATCCGGCGGTCATCGACCTGATCGACATTGCCCTGTTCAAAACCGGCCTCTCCGGCCACATGTCTCCGACGGTGCTGGTGCTGTGCCGCTTTGCCCTTGCCCTGCCCGGCGCGTTCCTCGTCTCGCTCGGCCTGTCGAAAGTGGGCGCGCTGGCATGGACCATCGGCTTGGGACCAACCCCGTGGGACGCCCGCAAGGCGAAAGGGGCCGGCGCATGATCAAGGACGACTATTTCCTGAAATTCGAGGACCGGACACCACCGCCACCCCTGCCCTATAGCGCCACACGCGAGAGCCTCTGGCAATTCCTCGCTGTTCTCGCGCTGGTCATTGGCGGCTGGTATATCTGGTGGCGCTGGACCGGTTCTCTGAACCCCGACGCCATGTGGTTTGCCGTGCCATTGGCCATCGCGGAGACCTGCGCCTATATCGGGATGCTGCTCTTCGTCTTCAACCTGTGGAAAGACGATCCGATCCGGATCGAGACCCCGCCCGCAGTTCTGGGAGATGTCGCGCCGGATCATCCCGAACATGACCGTCCTATTTCTGTCGATGTGATGTTTGCCACCTATGACGAAGACCCTGAACTGGTCCGTCTCGGCATTCAGGACGCCAAGCGCATGACCTATCCGCATCCCATCGACATACGCATCCACATTCTTGATGACGGGCGCCGCCCCGAGATGCGGCGCGTCACCGAGGAGGAAGGTGCCAACTACATCTCGCGCACCACCAACGAGGGCTTCAAAGCGGGCAACCTGCGCCACGCGATGGAAGAGACCCACGGTGATTTCCTTGTCATCTGCGACGCGGACACACGCCCTTTCCCGACGCTTCTGGAACATACGCTGGGCTATTTCCGTGATCCGAAAATGGCATGGGTGCAGACTCCGCAATGGTTCTACGACCTGCCAGAGGGCGAACCTCTCCCCGACAAGCTCGCGCAGAAGTTCGGCGAAAAGGGCGAGAAGATCGGACATGGCGTGGAGAAAGTGATCGGGCCGGTGGTGGTCGGCCATGATCCCTTCGTGAACGATCCAAAGATGTTCTACGACATCATCCAGCGCCGCCGGAACTGGGCCAATGCGTCGTTTTGCTGTGGCGCGGGCTCCATCCACCGCCGCGAGGCCGTGATGGAAGCCGCGCTGCGCAGTTTCGGAGCCAACGTCGAGAAACGGACATGGGCGGTGGAAGAAACCGTCACCGTGTCGAGCAAAGAGCGCGAGGTCTCTCCCGAATTGATGCAGGCCATCAAGACCGAAGCCGCCGCGACAGAGGTGCTCACCCCTTACAAATTCCACGTCTCCGAAGACATCTACACCTCCATCGTGCTCCATTCGGACCGTGAGCGTGGCTGGAAATCCAAGATGCACCCGATTGTCGAAAGCAAGATGCTCTCGCCGCAGGATCTTCTGACATGGACAGTGCAGCGTTTCAAATATGCCGGTGGCAGTCTCGACATCCTCGTGCATGACAATCCGCTGTTCCGCAAAGGTCTGACCCTGCCGCAGCGTTTGATGTATGCGACGACTTTCTATTCCTATCTCGCCCCGCTGTGGAACGTCATCTTCCTGTTCGCACCGATCCTCTATCTTCTCACCGGCATCTCGCCTGTCTCGGCTTATTCCTCGGAATTCTTCCTGCACCTGATCCCGTTTCTGGTGACGCTGGAACTGGCGATGATGGTGGGGGCTTGGGGCATAGACGGCTATCCGGCCAAGGCCAGCTACCTCGCCTTTTTCCCGCTGGGGCTCAAGGCGATCTGGACCATCATGCGCGGCGAGAAAGTCACATTCAAAGTCACCCCCAAAACCCGCCAGTCCGGCAATTTCCTCGCGCTTGTCCGTCCGCAACTCTCTGTGCTTGTGCTCACGCTCGCAGGCGCGATCTGGGCCGTCGGCGCGCTCGTCATTGGCGGCACCGATCACTCTCCGAGCGGCGTGGTGGCCAATATCCTTTGGGGATTGAACAATTGCATTGCCATGTGGGGCATTATTGCCGCCGCGATCTGGCGTCCCGCCGAAAGCTCCGGCGCATCTGAGGAGGCGAAAACAGCATGAGTTTCCGTGAAAACCTGATCAAGGCCCGCAGCCATATCATCTTTCTGGTGGCCCTTGCCTGCGGCCTCCTAATCGTCATAGGTCTCGAAAACCTCATGCCGGAGAAACAAGACGTGGCCCAAGTAGACGCTTCTGCCGAGACGATCCCCGCTGTCTCTCCCATGACCGCCTTCGACGAGGTCACGCCGCTGCCGCTGGCCGTTGTGGGCGAAAGCTCCGACGAGGATCTGGCCTATGCGCAAATCGCGTGGCGTTATTTCGAGAACAACACCCACCCCGAAACAGGTCTGGTCAATTCGGCGGATCAATATCCCTCGACCACCATGTGGGAAACGGGGTCCTATTTCGTGGCCGTGATCGCCGCAGATCTGCTGGACATCATCTCTGAGGACGAGGCGAAAGCGCGGATTTCTCTGGCGCTGGACACGCTCACCGCCATGCGTCTGTTTGACGACATCCTGCCGAATAAGGCTTACAATGTCGAAACCGGCGAGTTGGTGGATTACACGAACAAACCCGTTGAACGCGGCTTGGGCTGGTCGGCGCTGGACATCGCGCGGCTGGTTGGCACGCTCGACCAGATCACCCTGCACTACCCCGATCTTGCCCCGCAGGTCAGTGCGATTCTGGCGCATTGGGACCTGTCACAAATGGTCGAAGACGGCCAGTTGATCGGCGGCAACATGGCCGACGGCAAATTGCGCCGCGATCAGGAAGGCCGCGTGGGCTATGGTCAATACGGGGCCAAAGCCATGATGCTCATGGGGTTCGACATGTATCGCGCCTATGACGCGGAGGCGCATCTGATGGTCAAGGTGGTTATGGGGCAACCCATTCCCGTCGATGACCGTCTGCACCGCAATGTCACCCCCGCCTTCACCGTCAGCGAACCCTATGTGTTCGATGGGCTGGAATTCGGCTTCGACGCTCGTTCGCACCGCTTCGCCACCGCAATCTACAAAGCGCAAGAGGCCCGCTACCGCGAGACCGGCGTCTGGACAGCCGTGAGCGAATCCCACCTCGATGAAGCGCCCTATTTCGTCTATTCTTCCGTCTGGGGCGGCGGCGCACCTTGGGCTGTGATGACATTTCGCGGCGAACGCCTCGACAGCAAACGCACCGTCACCGTCAAAACCGCATTCGCATGGTATGCGCTCTTTGGCACGGATTACGCAAAAGAGCTTGTCGCCGAACTCGCACCTCTTGGCGATCCGGAGCGCGGCTGGCCCGAAGGTCTCTACGAGGCCGACGGATCCACGAACGGCTCTGTGACCACCAACACCAATGCCGTAGTCCTCGCCGCTCTGGCCTTCCGCGCCCATGGGCCGCTGATACGGGCCGCACAATGAAAAAGACGCTCACCCTCTCTCTGATCGCCTGCGCCCTGCCTGCTCTGCCTGCCTTTGCACAGACCTGCGTGGGCGCAGGGTTCGACATTCCGCTTCCCGGTGCCACAGCGGTGGAAACCCGCCATGTGGACATTCCCAGCCCGACCTACCCCGGCATATGGCAGGAAGGCACGGTGCGGAATTTCTTCTATCGCATCTACGCCAATGGCGAGGCCGCGCTCAGCCCGAGCGCGTCCAGTTCCGACTGGGAGATCACCGTCCTGTGTGACGCGGGCACATGCCAGAAATCCGTCACCGGCACCGCACCTCAGGCAGCGCTCGATACAGCAGACTTGCTGGAGGCCTGCCTGCTCGGTGGCGATGCCGCACAACAGCTTCTGGCGTCCGAGCCGGACGGCACAGCCCCGCCACCGGATGGCACCGTGCCCGCCTTGGTGCAGGATATCCCGCCGGAAAGCCCGACACCTGCGCCGCAAGCCCCGCTTTCGATAGATACCATCACTCCGGACACCGTCGCACCAGAGCCAACCGCTCAAATCACCGAGGAAACCGCGCCAGTTGCGCCAGTGCCCGCGGAGGACACAGCCCCCTGCGGGCTCGCCGCGATCCCCGAAGGGGCCCCCGGCATCACCCTGCAACGTCTGCTCGTTGAGGCCGGAGAAAACCCCGGCCCGCTGGACGGCATCCCCGGACGCAGGACCCGCACAGCCCTGCAAAACCTCTTCGGAGCGCAAAGCGCCGACATGGACACGGCAGAGGCCATCACAGCCCTCGACAACCTGCTCTGCCAATAACCGCCTGCCAAAACGTCAGGCACAGGGTCACGTCAGACCAGCAGACAGAACACAGACACGCCACGCGGCGCGCCTGCTCCTTTGTGCCGGAAATACTCACATAAAAGCTTTCAACCGCGCCATCAGGCTCGACGTATCCCAACGCCCGCCGCCCATGGTCTGCACATCCTTGTAAAACTGATCAACCAGAGCCGTGACCGGCAAAGGCGTGCCGGTTTCCTCACCGGCTTCCAGACAAATCGCAAGATCCTTGCGCATCCAGTCCACGGCGAACCCGTGTTCATATTCTCCCGCCAGCATGGTCTTGTGGCGGTTGACCATCTGCCAACTGCCCGCCGCACCGCCGGAAATCACATCGACGAGCGCCTCGCCATCAAGGCCGGAATTCTCCGCCAGCAAAAGCGCCTCGGACAGCCCTTGAACCAGCCCCGCGATACAGATCTGGTTGCACATCTTGGCGGTCTGGCCCATGCCGACCTCGCCCAGACGTTTGACGATCTTGCCATAGGCCGCCATCATCGGCTCCGCCTTGGCGAAATCCGCCTCCGAGCCGCCGCACATCACCGACAGCACACCGTTCTCGGCCCCCGCCTGACCGCCTGAGACGGGCGCATCGACATAGCCGATTCCGGCCTCTGCGGCGATCGCGGCCAGTTCGCGGGTGACTTTTGCGGACACAGTTGTGTGATCGACAAACACCGCGCCGGGCTTCATACCGGCAAAAGCACCCTCCGGTCCAAGACAGACCGAGCGCAAATCGTCGTCATTGCCGACACAGGACATCACGAAATCACAGCCCTCTGCGGCCTCTTTCGGCGTTGGAGCAAAGGCTCCGTCATGCTCCGCGGCCCATTTTTCCGCCTTCGCCGTGGTGCGGTTGTAGACCGTCACCTCATGTCCTTGTGCCACCAGATGTCCTGCCATCGGATAGCCCATGACCCCCAGACCCAAGAATGCAGTTTTCGCCATGGCTTTTCCCTCGCGCGTCGATGTGGTTTAACGACGCAAACGGTAGCTGCTCGCGCTGCACCGTCAACCGCTATTCACGCACAAGCCTTACAGGTCGCCCCATATGGCCCGCATCTTTTCGTTGCTGCTCAAGATCGTCTCAGGTCTCGTTCTGCTCACCGTCCTCGCGATCTGGCTGACCTATTGGCTCGCCGCCCGCTCGCTGCCCGATTACAACGCCGATTACGAGGTCGATGGCATTGCCGCGCCGGTGGAAATCGCCCGCGACAACGCCAATGTGCCGCATATCTTCGGCGAGAGCGACGAGGATGTCTATTACGGGCTGGGCTTTGCCCATGCGCAGGACCGGCTCTTCCAGATGATGCTTCTGCGCCGGACGGCACAGGGGCGGCTCTCCGAGATATTCGGCGAGCGCACGCTCAAGACCGACGAGCTGATGCGCAGGCTGGGGCTTTACGAGGCGGCGAAAGCCTCCGCACGGGTCCAGACCCCCAAGGCCACCGCCGCGCTGGAGGCCTATGCCCGCGGCGTCAACGCATGGATTGCCGAGGTGAACGAAGGCGCATTGGGACGTGGTGCACCGGAATTCTTTCTCTTCCCCTCCGAAATCGCCTATTGGCAGCCCGCCGATTCCATCGCGATCCTGAAACTGGTGGCGGTGCAGCTTTCCGACCAGATCCCTAACGAGGTGTTGCGCGCGCAGGCTTCCCTGCTCCTGCCGCAAGACCGGCTCAAGGATCTCATGCCGGACGCGCCGGGCACAGGTCTGGGCGTTCTACCCTCCTATGCCGAACTGTTTCCCGAAGCACAGCCGGGCAAGCCCGCATCCGGCACGCAATATGCCATGTCGCCCTTTCCCGAAGCGGGGCTGGCAGGCGCGTCGAATGTCTGGGCCGCCGGTCCCGAACGCTCGGCCACAGGCGCGACGCTTCTGGCCAATGACCCGCATCTGAATTTCTCCGCCCCCGGCGCATGGTATCTGGCGCGACTGGAGCTTTCGACCGGCGGCGTGATCGGGGCCTCCGTGCCGGGCATTCCCGCCATCATTTCGGGACGGCACGAACGCTTTGGCTGGGGCATCACGGCGGCCTATCTCGATGACGCCGATCTCTATATCGAAAAGCAGAATCCCGACGCGCCAAACGAAGTGCTCACACCGGAAGGATACAAACCGCTTCAGACCCGCCCCTCGATTGTACAGATCAAGGGCGCACCGCCGCAGACCCTGACCCTGCAATGGTCCGAGAACGGGCCGATCCTGCCGGCCACCGCCTTTGATGTCGACACGATCACACCGTCCGGCCATCTGGTCTCCGTGGCGTGGACCGCTTTAGTGTCCGATGACCGCTCCATGTCCTCTGCCGTGGCGCTCAACCATGCCCGCACCCTGAGCGAAGCCATGGCGGCGGCCCGCGACTTTGCTGCCCCTGCGCTCAACCTTGCTATGGCCGATCCCGACCGAGTGCAGATGAAAGTGATCGGGCGCGCGCCGCTGCGCGATGCACGCCACCAGTCCAAGGGGCGGATTCCCTCCCCCGGCTGGCTGGAGACGAACCGCTGGCAGGGCTGGCGTGATTTCAACGATCTGCCCCTGTTCACCGCAGGGCGCGACGGGATTATTGGCAACACCAACAACAAGACGGTGGACGCCCCCTTCCCCGACCATCTGTCCTACCATTGGGGTGACACGCAGCGGGTGCAGCGCTGGCAACGCCTGATGCAAATGCGCGAGGTCCATACCCGCGACAGTTTCATCGAAGTGCAAAACGATGTGGTCTCCCCTTCGGCCCGCACGCTTTTGCCGCTGGTCGGGGCCGATCTGTGGTTCACCGGAGAGGCTGCGCCCGAAGGCACGCCCGAACGCCAGCGCCAGCGCGCGCTGGAGCTTCTGGCCGAGTGGAATGGCGAGATGAACGAACACCTGCCGGAACCTCTGATCTATTACGCATGGATGCGCGCGCTTCAGGACCGGCTCATCCGCGACGAGATCGGCCCTCTGGCCCATGCCTTCACCCATGTCGATCCGCTGTTCATTGAGCGTGTCTACCGTGACATCGACGGCGCGTCCGCATGGTGTGACGTGATCCAGTCCGCTCCGGTAGAGACCTGCACCGACATCGCACGTCTGTCTCTCGACGATGCTTTGTTGTGGATCGATGAGCATTATTCGAGCAACCTTGAATCGCTACGCTGGGGGGATGCGCATATGGCCCATCACGACCATCCGGTTCTGGGCAATGTGCCCTTCCTCAAATGGGTGGTGAACATCCGTCAATCGACCTCCGGCGGCGACAACACACTGATGCGCGGCGTGACCTCCGGCGATCCCGACGATCCTTTCGTCAATGTCCACGGTGCCGCCTATCGCGGGGTCTATGATTTCGCAGACCCTGACAGTTCGGTCTTTATCATCGCCACCGGCCAGTCCGGCCACCCGCTGTCGCGCCATTACGACGATCTGGGTGAGCTGTGGCGGCGCGGAGAATATGTGCCGATGAGCCTTGATCCGGAACTGGCGCGTGCGGCGGGCGTGGGCATCACGCATCTGTTGCCGCAATGAGATCGGAACGGGACAAAATGCGTGCGGGAGACTGGTATTGTTCCATGGACCCCGAGATTGACGCGCAGCGGATGAAGGTCTTCGACGCCGTGCATCTGCACAATAGCGCCCTGCCCTCAAAGCGCGGCGACATTCATCCGACCCTCAGAGCCCTGCTGGGCACCGCGCCGGACAGCGCACGGATCGAGGGGCAATTTCATCTGCTCTATGGCGAAAACCTCCATCTGGGCGAGGAGGCGTTTCTCAATGTCGGCTGTGTGGTGCTGGACAGTGCGCGGGTGGAGATCGGCGCGCACAGCATGATCGGTCCGCGCACACAGATCTACTGCGCCGACCACCACCGTGATCCCAAGCTGCGCGGCCAGTTGATCGAACGCGCCCTGCCCGTCACCATCGGGGCGGATGTCTGGATCGGCGGCGGGGCGATCCTCTTGCCCGGCGTGACGGTGGGCGATGGCGCGATTGTCGGCGCGGGCGCGGTTGTCACGAAAGACGTTCCCGCCGGAGCGCGGGTCGCAGGCAATCCTGCGCGGGCGATCTAACGCCTCACGCCTGCCCTTTGACCTCGTCTTTATAAACCAGAAACGCCGCGCCTTTTTGCATGGCTTTACGTGCGGAGGCATCCAGTGCCTTGTCCTCGAAACGTTTCTGTCCGGTGATATCCGCGCCTTTCTTGATCTGCATGCCGGTCCAGCCGGTGACTTCCAGCCCTTTGAACGCCTTGCCGATGGCGAATTTCTTCTCGGAGGCCACCATAAAGACCATGATGGCATGACGCGCGCCCATGCGCAGGCCGGTTTTCGCGCCTGCCGTGGCTTCGAACAACATCATGAACAGACGCTTTTGCGGCGCCTTCTCACCCTTGGCCGACGCGGCCTTGGCCAGCGGTGTCTTTGCGGGGGTTTTGGTTTTCTCGGCGCTCATGTCATCTCCCGAAATTTCTTTTCCTGTCGCGGCGTCCAGAGCACTTTGAGCGCATAGCCGTCCTCGACCATTTCTTCGTTCAGAACCACACCCTCTTCAAAGAGCCATGCGCGTTTCTTGCCTTGCGCATAGGGCAGAAGCAAATCGCGTTCAATCTTGTCCTCTTCGAAATAGGCGGAAATCGCGGCCAGAAGCGCCTCGACCCCCTCGCCCGTCACCGCAGAGATTGCAAAGACATCCTCTTCGGCCTCGGCGCGCTCCATGCGGGCGGCATGGGCCTCGGGGTCCAGCAGGTCGATCTTGTTCCAAACCTCGAACATGGGCGCGTCATCCTTGATGCCCAGATCGTTTAGGATTTTCAGAACGTCCTCTTTTTGCGTCTCACTCTCCTCGCTGGCGATGTCTCGCACATGAAGGATCAGATCGGCGTCCAGCACCTCTTCCAGCGTCGCACGGAAGGCGGCAACAAGCTGTGTCGGCAGGTTGGAGATGAACCCCACCGTGTCCGACAGGATAATCTCGCGGTCACCCCCGTGAGCGTCCTTGAGTTTGAGTTGCCGCATGGTCGGGTCCAGCGTGGCAAAGAGCATGTCCTTGGCAAAGACTTCTGCACCCGTCACCGTGTTAAAGAATGTGGATTTGCCCGCGTTGGTATAGCCCACAAGCGCGACAATCGGGAACGGCACCTTTGCGCGCGAGGCGCGGTGCAATTCGCGGGTTTTGACGACCTTCTCCAACTGACGCCGCAGACGGGTCAGATGTTCGTCAATGGCGCGGCGGTCGGCCTCGATCTGGGTCTCGCCGGGACCGCCAACAAAACCAAGCCCGCCGCGTTGGCGCTCAAGGTGGGTCCACGCCCGCACCAGCCGCGTGCGCTGATAACTCAGCGCGGCCATCTCCACCTGCAATACACCTTCGCGGGTGCGCGCACGATCGGAGAAAATTTCGAGAATAAGCCCCGTGCGGTCCAGAAGTTTCACCTTCCAGTCCTTTTCCAGATTGCGCTGTTGCACCGGCGTCACCGGCCCGTCTACCAGAACCAGTTCGATTTCTTCGGCTTCCAGACGCTGTGCCAGCTCCTCGATCTTGCCGGAGCCGAACAGATGGCCCGGTTGGATTTTCGGCAGGCGCACAATCTCGGAACCGACCACTTCGAGATCAGGCAGAGCAGCGGCCAGAGCCACGGCCTCTTCCAGCCCCGCCTGCGGGTCGCGGCGGTCGCGGTCGGAGGTGATGTCGGGATGAAGCACCCAAGCGCGGGTTTTCTTCACCTCATGTTCGTAAAGTTCGGCCAAATGCCGCTCCTTCAATGCTTCGGATCAACGCACGAAAACACCCGCCGTTGACAACGGCAGGTGTGCGTCACTTAACTCTTAGCGTACGGAATACAAGAGGCGCTGGGATCAGGCCTCTTCCCCGTCGTAGAGATTGATCGGTTGTGCCGGCATGATGGTCGAAATCGCGTGTTTATACACGAGTTGCGATTGACCGTCGCGGCGCAGGAGAACACAGAAGTTGTCAAACCAGGTAATCACACCCTGAAGTTTTACCCCGTTGATCAGAAAAATCGTTACAGGAACTTTGGTCTTGCGGACGTGGTTAAGGAAGGCGTCCTGAAGGTTCTGTTTATCGGCGGCCATAATCTTTGCCTTTTTTTTGCGCTTTTTGATGCGAGCTGTCCCTCGGGCGACAGCACTTGGATGCCACCTCGCCGTAGATTCAACCGAATGTCAAGATAAGCAACAGAGTTTTCCGTGGCTTAAAGGACGCCCGACGCATATTTGCGTCAGTTCAGCGCTAACGCTTTTTGTCGCACGCTTTAACGCCTCCAGAATTCGGGATTCAAAAGCGCAATAATCGCAAGCATTTCCAGCCGCCCAAGCACCATCGTCGCCGCCAAAATCAGCTTTTCGGGATCCCCGAGCTGCGCATAGCTCAAAGGCACATCCCCCACCACATTGACCAGAGGTCCGGTGGTGGTCAGCGCGGAAATAGTAAAGACCGCTGCTGCCTCAAAATGCAGGCCGAAGAGCGACAGGATCATCATCACGGCGGCAATGGTGAAGGCGAAGACCATGAAATAGACCCATGCCACATAGGCCCCTTCGCGCCGGATACGCCGCGCATTGGCCCCCGCACCGCCGACCGAATGGGGCGAGATCAGCTTTTCGATCTCGCGTTCGCCGTGGCGCACAAGAGCATAGAGCCGGATCAGCTTCACGCCGCCTGCCGTCGTTGCCACGCCACCGCCGAAGATCGTCAGCCCCATCAAAAGCACACCGGGGGCCTGTAGCCCTGACCAGAGCCGCGCCTCTTCCCAGCCCATGCTCTCGAACCCCGCGGTGGTCAGGAAGGACAGAACCATAAACGTGCTGCCCCAGAGCGATGAAAGCGCGCGGGTGAAGGTCCAGTCGCCGGCGACTTCCAGAACGCCCACCCAGTGCCGCAGGAACAGCAGGATCGGGATCACGACAATCAGCGAAAGGCCGATCTTCATTTCCGGATCACGCCACAGCGGTGGCGCATCCAGTCGCGGCTGGTCGGCGGTGAAGGTTTTGCGCGACAAGGCAAGGAACAGAAAGGCAAAGACCAGAAGCTCCCCCACAAATCCGGTCCCCGCATTGGTCAACCCGCCCACGGGAGAAATACCGGAGGTCGCCATGACCGACATGGCATGGCACAGCGCCACATAGGCCGGAGAGCCGACCATTGCGAGCGCAAACCACAGCGCCAGTGTCAGACCGAAATAGACCGGAAAGAGCTTGGCCGTGAACCGTGCCATCCGTTCAGGCGCGGCTGCAACGCGGGCAATCTGGGAGGCGCGGATCTCGCTTTGGCCCGCCTGACGCGAGGAAATCACCTCAAACCCGCCAAGGTTCATCGGGGCCAGCACCGCCACCGCCGTGATCCACGCAAAGAACCCGCCCATCCAGCCGACAATCGCCGTCCACAGATGCACAGGTTTTGACAGCCGCGCCGGATCGTCAAACAGCGTTGCCCCCGTGGTGGTCAGCGCGGAGACCATCTCGAAATAGGCGTTGAAGAAGGTGGTGTCGCGCGTAGCCTCGGAAAAGGGCACGGCGAGGATCAGCGGCAAGGCCGTATAGGCCCCCAAAAGGGTCAAAAGCTGGTTTCGCCCCTCCCGATCACGATCAAAGCGGCTGTCGCGGTCTTCGGTCGCTTCGGGGCGGAAACGTGCGATGGCGATGAACCCCGCCAGCGAGGTGAACAGCGTTGCCGCGTAGAAAAACGCCCGCGCATCATTCCAGTCGCGCAGCACCAAGGCATAGAGCGCGGGGATCAGCATCGTGCCCCCGCTCACCAGCATCAGCTGGACAAAGAATGGCATGCGCGAGAAGCGGTTCATCAGAAATAATCGATCGACACTTGCAACAGGCGCTCGACCTCTGGAACGTCATCGGCCAGCGAGAAGATGGTGACCACGTCGCCCTCGTCAATGCGCGTGTCCCCGTTCGGTTTGACGTAGCGCCCACCCTTCATGATCGCGCCGACAAGCACGCCCTCGGGGAAGTCGATGTCACGGATGCTTTTGCCGGAAATCGGCGAGGTTGAGAGCACCTGCGCCTCGATCACCTCGGCCTCGCCATCGCCCACAGAATAGACATTGCGCACACGGCCATGACGGATGTGGCGCAGGATGGAGGAGACGGTAGTGGCGCGCGGGTTGATATAGGCGTCGATGTCGAGCGCATTAAGGATCGGCACGAGCGTCGGATCGTTCACGAGACAGATCGCCATTTTCGCGCCGCGCTGTTTGGCACGCACAGCGGCGAGCATATTGACCTTGTCATCATCGGTGACGCAAAGCACCGCATCCGCCCGCGTGATCCCCGCCTCGGCCAGAAGCTCCTGATCAAGCGCATCGCCATTGAGCACAATGGTCCGTTCCAGCGCATCGGCGGCTTTCTCGGCCACCTTGCGGTTCTTTTCGATCACCTTGGCACGCACCCGCTCCGTGCGGGTCTCCAGCGCCTGTGCAACTGCAAGCCCGACATTGCCGCCGCCCAGAATCACGACGCGATCCTGTTTCGCATTGGTCTTGCCGAAAATCTCCAGCGTGCGGGTGATGTCATCGGAATGGGCAAAAACGTAGATCTCGTCGCGGGCAAACAATTGGTCGCCAGCTTCGGGAGCAAAAAGCCGTCCATCGCGCCGTACGCCCACGACAATCGCACGCAGCGTCGAAAACAGATCGGACAATTGCCGCAAGGAGGTGTTGAGCACGGGGCAATCTTCTTCGAGAAGAATCCCCATGAGCTGCACCCTGCCGTCCAGAAACGCCTGCGTGTCAAAGGCCGCAGGGGCCGCAAGACGCCGCAGCGCCGCCTCGGCCACTTCCTTTTCCGGTGAGATCACCACATCAATCGGCAGGTGGTCGCGGCGGTAGAGGTCGGAATAGATCGCTGTGAGATAGCTTTGCGACCGCAGACGCGCGATCTTGCGGCGCACGTTGAATACGGAATGCGCCACCTGACAGGTGACCATGTTCACCTCGTCGGAATAGGTCGCGGCGATAATCATATCCGCATCGCGCGCGCCCGCCTTGTCCAGCACATCGGGATAGGAGGCGAAGCCCTCGATCCCTTGCACGTCCAAAGTGTCGGTCGCACGCCGGACGAGCGCGGGGTTGTTGTCCACGACCGTCACGTCATTCTTTTCAGAGGAGAGTTGTTTGGCGATCTGCCAGCCGACCTGGCCCGCGCCGCAAATGATGACTTTCATCCCATCACCTTCATTGCTTCGCACCAGCCTTCGCACTTAACGGCGGAGGCGTCAACGCGGCTCTCGCGCCGACCGCCTGCCGGAGAGCGGCGGATCACTCCGCCTCACCGGCCACATAGGCCACGCGCCCGCCCTGTTTGTTGCCTGTAACCACGCCCAGAGATTTCAACTTGCGGTGCAGCGCGGAGCGCTCCATCCCCACGAAGGTCGCCGTGCGCGAGATATTGCCGCCAAAGCGGTTGATCTGCGTCAGAAGATATTCGCGCTCGAACATTTCGCGGGCCTCGCGCAGCGGCAGCGTGGCAATCGCAGGAGACAGCACTGCACGCCCCTCGTCGCTGTCCACCCCGTCTTCTGCGGGCAGTTCGGAGACCTCGATCTCCCCCGTGCTGTCGCCAAGGATCAACACCCGTTCGATCACGTTCTTGAGCTGGCGCACATTGCCGGGCCAGTTCATCGTCTGCAACATCGCAGCCGCATCCCCCGACAGAGGGCGCAGAGGCAGCCCCTGTTCGCGGTTCAACTTCTCGATGAAATACTGCGCCAGTTCGGGAATGTCCTCGCGGCGTTTCTCCAGCGCAGGCACTTCAATCGGCACAACGTTCAGCCGGTGATACAGTTCCTCACGGAAAGTCCCCGCGGCAATCTCCGCCACAAGGTCGCGCGAGGTGGAGGAAATCACCCGCAGATCAACCGACACGGTGGTCGAGCCACCCACGCGGTTGAACCGTTGGTCCACCAGAACCCGCAGGATTTTCGACTGGGTGCCCGGCGGCATATCCGCCACCTCGTCGAAATAGATCACCCCGCCATTGGCCTCTTCCAAAAGCCCTTTCTCGATCCCGCGCTCGGACCCTTCGCGCCCGAACAGCACCTCTTCCATCCGGTCCGGTTCGATCGTGGCCGAGGACACGGTGATAAACGGGCCGTCCTTGCGGTCGGACCCGGCATGGATAAACCGCGCGGCCATTTCCTTGCCCACACCGGCAGGACCGGTCAGCATCACCCGACCGTTGGACTTGGTCACTTTCTCCAGATTGATCTTGAGCTGTTTGAACGCGGTGGACAGGCCGATCATCTCCACCTCGCCCGAGCCGGAGCGTTTGAGCGTGGCGTTCTCGCGGCGCAGACGCGAGGTTTCCATCGCCCGCCCGATCACCACCATAAGCTGGTCGATGTTGAAGGGCTTCTCGATGAAATCATAAGCCCCCTGCTTGATGGCCGCCACGGCGATCTCGATATTCCCGTGACCGGAAATAATGATGATCGGCACTTCGGGATGCTCGCGCTTGACATGTTTGAGAATGTCGATCCCGTCCATCTCGCTGTCCTTGAGCCAGATGTCGAGGATCATCAACGCCGGCACAGCCGAGTCGATTTCCTTCAGACATTCGTCGGAATTTGCCGCCAGACGGGTGTCGAACCCCTCGTCTTGCAGGATATCCCCGATCAACTCGCGTATATCGCGTTCATCATCGACGATCAGAATATCAGACATGGTTTACTCCCGACTTCATCATTACACTGCAAGCACTTGCTTTTCATTGATATTTACCTCTTCGATCAAGGCTATGCGAATGGTCGCACAGGCGCCGATCCGTCCGGACGGATCAATCGGCTCCCCATCGGTGAGCGTCAGCGTCCCACCGTGTTCCTCGATAATTTTCTTCACAATCGGCAGACCCAGCCCCGTGCCTTTTTCGCGTGTGGTCACATAGGGCTCGAACAGGCGCGAGCGGTCCTCCGGCAGGCCGATCCCGTTGTCTGTAATCCCGATCACCGCCTCGTTGCCCATACGCGACATGGTCACACGCACGCTCGGCTCATAGCCCTCCGGCAGGCCGGTCTCCATGAGCGACTCGATGGCCTCTCCGGCGTTCTTGATCAGATTGGTAAAGGCCTGCCCCATCATCGTGGCATCGACCTCCGCCCATGCGGTGTCCAGTTCGATCTGCGTGCGGATTTTCACATCCGGCAAGGCGTTCTGCTGCAACAGTACCGCGCCCTTCACCAGTTCCACCAGATCATGCTCGCGCCGCTCGGGGCTTGGCATACGGGCGAATTTCGAGAACTCGTCCACGATCCGCCGCAGATCACCGGTCTGGCGCACGATCACGGACGTGTATTGCTCCAGATCCTCCCGCGCCTCCTCATCCAGCCCGCGCCCGAATTTGCGCAGGATGCGCTCGGCGGACAGCTGGATCGGGGTCAGCGGGTTCTTGATCTCATGGGCAATCCGGCGCGCCACATCGCCCCATGCGGCCAGACGTTGCGCACTCACCAGATCGGTCACATCGTCGAAGACGACCACATAACCCTCCAGCGCGCCATTCACATCCCGCCGCGTCGCGATCCGCACCAACAGGCTTTCCTGCGCACCGGAACGGATGAGCCGCAACTCTTCCTGCACCACTTCACGGCGCTGCTTGCGCAACAGGTCGAACAGCGGGGAGAACTCCGGCACAACAACGCCCAGCGGTTCGCCCGTCACATCACGCTCGCCAAGGCTCAAAAGTGCCTGCGCCGAACGGTTGGACAGGGTCACGCGGCCCTCAGGGTCCAGCCCCATCACCCCTGCCGTCACAGAGGACAAAACGGAATCAAACAGGCGACGCCGCATTTCGATCTGGGCGTTGCGCTCCATCAATTCGTCATGTTGCAGCTTCACCTGTCCGGTCATCTGGTTAAAAACCCGCCCCAGCGTGGCAATCTCGTCCTGACCTTCTTCTTCGGGCACCCGCACCGACAGATCGCCCTCACCCACCTTCTGCGCCGCTCCTGCCAGCCGCCCGATGGGCCGCGCCAGACGTTCCGCAAACCACAGGCCAAGCCATGTCGCCGCCAGAATGAGGATGAGCGCAAAGCCGATATAGAGCAGGCCGAATTCGAACAGGAGCCGTCCGCGGTCACTCTCCAACTGGTTGTAAAGCGCGATACTGTCCTGCGTCTCGTCCAGAAGGTTGAGAATTTTGCCATCCACATCACGGGTGACATACAGATAGCGGTCGGCAAACCCCGCCAAACGCTGCAAAGCGCGGGATTCGTTGCGGTCCCAGTCGTCGATCAGAACCAGTTCCCCGCTCTCGGCACGGGCCAGCTCCGCCTCGGAGGGCTTTTCATAATCAAACAGGTAAGAGCGCTCGCCGCGTGCCTTGATCTCGCCCGCACGGTTGATGACATAGGCCTCGCGCAAGCCGCGCTGGATCAGCCCCTGCCCTTGGTTGAGCACCTGCCGGAGCGCCCCGTCAGGCAGGACTGTCACCTGTCGGCGACGGTCAATGATGAAACTGGCCAGCGCACGTGTATCTTCCGACAGCCCGTCATGGTGTTCGTCCTCATAGGCTTTCGCCGCCTCCAGAGAAGACCCCACCACATTGCGCACACGGTCGGAGAACCAGCCCTCAAGCCCGAAATTCACCGTCACCACGGCAAAGATCGCCACCATCACGGTCGGGATTAACGCCAGCATCACAAAGGCGCCGGAAAGGCGCAGGTGCAGGCGCGAGCCTTCGGAATGGGCACGCCGCGCGGCAATCACCCGCGCGATCCGCTGGGCAACGAGACCGGCAACCAGAAGCACATAGACCACATCGGCCAGAAGCACCGAACGCAACATGCGCGATTCGGGACCGTGATCGAGCAAGCCGAAAACGAGGAAGGTGAGCACAGCCAGAAGCGGCCCGAGAATGAACACGGCCAAGGTCGCAGCATTCTGCAAGCGACGCTGCCGCCGCAGACGCATGAGCCGGTTCCAGCTCTGCCTGCCAATCCGTTGTGCCAAGGCTTTTTCTGCCACGAAGGGCCTCGTCTCAGTTTCGATCACACACCAGCCCATGCGCGGGCTCGTGAACCGGGACGCAGGGGCATCCGTTGCAAAGAGGTCGCAAGCGCGTGTTTTCCACGTCACTGCGCCCAAATCACCACGGATGTGGCTTTTTTACATCAATTTGCGACGGCGTGTCACCTGAATATCGAGGTCATTGATCTTTTTACGCAAGGTATTGCGGTTGATCCCCAGCAAATCGGCACATTTTGCCTGATTTCCGCCGACCGCATCCAGCGCGATTTCAATCAGAGGTTGCTCAACCTCCTTCAAAATCCGCTGATACAGACCCGGCGGCGGCAGAACGCCCCCATGCAGATCGAAATACCGGCGCAGGTGCTTGGCCACGGAGGAGGAAAGCTTCTCGCCTTCCGACCCGCCTTGCAGCGGCTCCATAGCGGGCTGGTTGCCCAAGACGATTTCCACCTCGGCGCGGGTGATTTCCTCTTCGGGTGAGGTCACGATCAGGCGGCGGATGGTGTTTTCCAGTTGGCGCACATTGCCCGGCCAACTGTAAGCCCGCACAAGCTCCATCGCCTCGTTGGAAAAGCGGCGCGCGGACAGGCCGTCGCGCTCGGCTTTTGACAGGAAGAACTCCGCCAGAAGCGGGATGTCATCGACGCGTTCGCGCAGGGACGGCACAGAGATCGTCACCCCGCCCAGACGGTAGAACAGATCCTGACGGAAAGCCCCGCTCTCCATCTTCGCCGCCAGATTGGCCTGCGAACTGGCCATGATGCGCGGGCCGTTGTCGGTGAAACTGTCGAGCATCCGCACGATCCGCGCTTGGGCATCTTCATCAAGATCGCCCACCTCGTCGAACAGGATGGAGCCGTTCTTGGCCTTGGAAATCACCGCAGCCGGTCCCTCCATCGTCGCCAGATCGGAGGCCGAGACCACCACGAACGGCAGATTGCGCCGGTCGGAAAAGTCATGGATCGCCCGCGCGATCAGTGATTTACCCGTGCCGCTCTCGCCTGTGATCAGCACCGGAAGATCGGTGTTCATCACACGCGCGACCAGACGGTAGAGCGTCTGCATGGCGGGCGTGCGCCCCACCAGCGGCAGGTCTTCTTTCGGACCTTCCGAGGGGGCCTTGGCATTGGACGGCGCCGGATTGGCGCGGCGCTTGACCTCCAAAGCCTTGGCTGCGCGTTTCATCAGATCGGGCAGATCGAAAGGTTTCGGCAGATAGTCGAACGCCTCGGCTTCGGCGGCCTGAATGGCGGTCATGATGGTGTTTTGCGCCGAGATCACGATCACCGGCAGACCGGGACGCAGTTCCGCGATTTTTGGCAAAGCCTCCAACCCGTTCCCGTCGGGCATCATCACATCGGAAATGACCAGATCGCCCTTCCCCTCTTCGACCCAACGCATCAGCGTGACCAGAGACGAGGTCGCATGCACCTTACATCCGGCGCGGGTGAGCGCCTGTGTCAAAACGGTGCGGATCGTGCGGTCGTCATCAGCGACGAGGATCGTGCCATCCATGTCTTTCTCTCCTTGTCAGTTGCGCGCCGGATCGGGGAAAATCCCGAACCTGTCACGCATCCCCTTTTCTTCGGGGTTCTTTACAGTTTTATAACGCATCAGCCCTCGTCCGCCGCCACAACGTCCCGAGGTGCGACCGGAAGCGACAGTCGGAACACGGTTTTACCCGGCGTCGAGTCGACCGAAATCCAGCCCTCGTGATCCGAAATGATCTTGGACACCAGCGCCAGCCCCAATCCGGTGCCGTTCTCGCGTCCCGAAACGAAAGGTTCGAACACATCCGAGGCGATCTCTGCCGGAAGGCCGGGACCATCGTCGACAATCTCCACCTGCAACGGCAGCGCCGCACCTGTTCCGTCCTTGCGCCGCAGACGCAGCGACAGGTCGTAGAAAGTGCGCAGACGGATCACCCCGCCCTCTTTGCCCGCCGCTTCGGAGGCATTCTTGATCAGGTTCAGAAACACCTGCAAAATCTGGTCGCCATCGACAAAGGTCGGCGGCAGCGAGGGGTCGAATTCCTCAATGAATTTCATATTCGCGCCGTAAGACAGTTCGGCGGATTTGCGGGCACGGTCCAGGAGGTCGTGAATGTTGATCGCCCGTTTCGCGGGCGGACGCAGATTGCCGAATTGCTCGACCTGCTCCAGCAACGCCACGATCCTGCGGCTTTCGGCCACGATCAGATCGGTCAGTTCCAAGTCTTCCGGCGACAGGTTCATCGACAAAAGCTGTGCCGCGCCTGTGATCCCCGCCAGCGGGTTCTTGATCTCGTGGGCGAGCATTTCCGCCATGCCGATGGCCGAGCGCGCCGAGGTCTTCACCTGATGCGACCGTCCGAGCCGGTCGGCAATCTGGCGCGGCTCCATCATCAGGATGAGCCAGTCCTCCATGCCTTGCAGCGGTGCGATCTGGATATTGCATTGCACAGGGGCCGCATTACCGCCGGAAACATCGACATTGTTGATGAACATGGGCGAGCTGTCCCGCCGCACCCGCCCGAAGGCCTCTTCCAGCGGCGCATCAATGGCCAGCCGGTCAAACACGGGCGCACCGGCAAGGGAGCGCGCGGAGGCGTTGAGAAACAGCTCGGCGGAGGAGTTCACCTCATTGATCAGATTCTCCGCGTCCACCATGATCGCGGGCATCGGCAAGGAGGGCCAAAGCATATCAAAACGCGAATCCGTCATCTCCGTCATGCGGCATATCCCTCTGTATCCGTGTAATTTCCCGACATGGCATCCGGCAGCAGGGACAGCACCTTTTGCGGTGTTTTCTCTGTCAGAACCCGACGGCGCAGCTCTGCGGGTGTGCCGATTTCATCCATGTACCATCCGAGGTGCTTGCGCATCACGCGCCCGCCAAGATCGGTGCCGTAAAAGCCCAGCCCCGCCTCGTAATGCCCGCCAACCATATCGGCGAAAGCGCTCCCTTCGGGACGGTCGGGTTTGGGCTGGCCGGTCAGGTTCGCCGCCACTTCCGCCAAAATCCACGGCCGA
Organism: Celeribacter halophilus; assembly: GCF_900114135.1. Taxonomy (GTDB): domain Bacteria; phylum Pseudomonadota; class Alphaproteobacteria; order Rhodobacterales; family Rhodobacteraceae; genus Celeribacter; species Celeribacter halophilus. The sequence continues at coordinate 10,633 of NZ_FORY01000003.1, read as the reverse complement.
CCCTGCGCACCGCGTCCGATCATCACCCCGTCCGCACCGGACTGCGCCAGTGCCAGACGCGCCACATCCGCAGAGATGATGTCGCCATTGGCAATCACGGGGATCGTCACGCTGTCCTTCACCGCACGGATCGCGGCCCAATCGGCGCTGCCCTTGTAGAACTGGCAACGGGTGCGGCCATGAATGGTGATCATCCGGATGCCTGCCGCTTCGGCCCGTCGGGCCAGCTCCGGCGCGTTCAAAAGCGCATCATCCCAGCCCAGCCGCGTTTTCAGTGTCACCGGCACAGAGACCGCGCCCACCACCGCCTCGATCAGCGTCAGGGCATGGTCCAGATCGCGCATCAGCGCCGAGCCGGAATAGCCGGAGACCACCTTTTTCGCGGGGCAACCCATGTTAATGTCGATGATCTGTGCGCCGTTGTCCTCGGCCATTTTCGCGGCAAGCGCCATCGGCTCCGCCTCGCGTCCGGCCAGTTGCACGGCGGTGTTCTCCACCCCGAATCCCAGTTCCGCCTTCTCCCGCGATCCGGGGCGGGCGTTGAGCATGTCATGGGAGGCGACCATCTCGGATACAACCAGACCGGCCCCGAAAGAGGCCACAAGATTACGAAAGGGTAAATCCGTGATCCCTGCCATAGGGGCCAGAAACACGGGGGGGTCCAGTGCGAGTTTCGCCAAACGAACGGGCAAGCGATTAATCCTTGAGCATTTCGAATAGAGGTAGCCCTCATGGCGACGAGTCGCAAAGGGCAGAGCCATCTTCTCGTTCAAAAAAGCGGCGAAACCTACCTGTTGCATAATATTTCATCACTTGAACGGTGAAAAACAGCGCATTGCAAGCCTGCGCGCCACCGATTATCCCAAGTGACATGACACAGATTGCAGCCGTCATCGTCGCCGCAGGTCGCGGCACCCGCGCAGGCGGGCCTGTGCCGAAGCAATGGCACCCGCTCGGAGCACGCGCTTCGGGCGCGCACCTGCGTGTGATCGACCATGCGATTGCCGCGTTTCGCCCGCATGTGGCGCGGATCGTTGTGGTGCATCACCCTGATGACCTCGAACTGGCGCAAACGCTGGACGATGTGACGCTTGTCTCCGGCGGGCTGACGCGGGCGGCTTCGGTCCGTGCAGGGCTTGAGACGCTCGACGGGCACGGGATCGACAGGGTTCTGATCCATGACGCGGCGCGTGCACTGGTGCCCGCCTCTGTGATCCGCGCCGTTCAGGACGCGCTCATCAGCCACAAGGCCGCCGCCCCCGCCCTGCCCGTCACAGATGCGCTCTGGCGTGGTGGTCCGGCGCAAGACGACAGCACAGACGCCACCCCTTCCACCGCCTATGTCCACGGCACACAGGACCGCAGCGGCCTCTATCGCGCCCAGACGCCACAGGGCTTTGCCTTTGATGCGATACTGGCCGCGCACCGTGGCTTTGACGGGGACGCGGCGGATGATGTCGAAGTGGCCCGCGTCGCAGGTCTCAAGGTCTGCATCACCAAAGGGTCCGAAGAGAATTTCAAAATCACCCACCCCGAGGATTTCGCCCGCGCAGAGACGCTTTTGCGGCTCCGGCAGGCAGAGGCGACAGCGCCTCAAGGACAGGAGAACACATTGATGGATATACGCTTGGGCAACGGCTACGATGTGCACCGTTTCGGCACCGGCGACCATGTCTGGCTCTGCGGTGTCAAAATCCCCCACGGGCGCAGCCTTCAGGGCCATTCGGACGCCGATGTGGGGATGCACGCCCTGACCGATGCGATTTACGGCGCTCTGGCGCGGGGCGACATCGGCCAGCACTTCCCCCCCTCCGATCCGCAATGGAAAGGCGCCGAGAGCCATATCTTTTTGCGCCATGCCATCGGACTGGCCCGCGAGATGGGCTACGAGCTGATGAATTGCGATGTGACTCTGGTCTGCGAACAGCCCAAAGTGGGACCACATGCCACCTCGATGCGCGCGGCACTGGCGGAGATCATGGGCGTTGATGTAGAGAAAGTGTCGGTCAAGGCCACCACCTCCGAACGTCTGGGCTTTACAGGCCGCGAAGAGGGCATCGCCGCGCTGGCCACGGCGGCCCTGATCCGTCCATAAGGAGAGAAGAGATGAATCCCTTTGCCGAAATTATCGCGACGATGGCGCGGATCGGATATATGAAACCCGGACCGGGGACATGGGGCTCTGCCGCCGCCGTGCCTCTGTTCTGGATCCTGCATGAAACGCTCGGGGTCGCCGGTGTGCTCGTCGGCACGGTTGTGGCCTTTATCGCAGGGCTTTGGGCCACCGGTGAAATGACCCGCGGCTCCGACAATCACGACCCGTCCGAAATCATCATCGACGAACTGGTCGGCATGTGGATCGCACTTATTCCGGTCTCCATCGGCTCTGCTATGGCAGGGGCTCCCTCCACCGCCTTGTGGCCCGCATGGCCCACCGCCTTTCTCGCCTTCCGCCTCTTCGACATCTGGAAACCCGGCCCTGTCGGCTGGGCCGACCGGCGCGGAGATGCTCTGGGCGTGATGCTCGACGACGTGATCGCAGGTGTCTTTGCCGCGCTCGTCGTGGTGGTCATGGCGGGGCTGTATCACGGGGTGATCCGGTGAGCACCGCCATCCCCTATGAGCTGGCCGAAGCCACCCTTGCCGCCGCACGCGCCAAGGGCGTCCTGATCGCCACCGCCGAAAGCTGCACCGGCGGTATGATCATCGGCAGCCTGACCGAAGTGGCCGGCTCCTCCGATGTGGTCGATCGCGGCTTCATCACCTATTCCAACGCCGCCAAGCACGAGATGCTGGGCGTCTCAACCGCCACGCTTGCGGAATTCGGCGCGGTCTCCGAACAGGTGGCCCGCGAAATGGCCGAGGGCGCACTGGCCCGCTCTGCGGCGGGCGTGGCCGTGTCCGTCACAGGCATCGCAGGTCCGGGAGGATCGGAGCACAAGCCCGAGGGCCGCGTCTGTTTCGGGTTGGCGCTGACAGGACGGGAGAGCGCGGTAAAAACCTGTGACTTCGGTGCCTTGGGCCGCGACAAGGTGCGCAGCGTCACCATCGCAACCGCGCTGGAGATGATACAAAATGCAGTTACCGGTCTGTAAACCGGACACACCATAGGCCGCCAAGAGAGCAGGCCGCACAAACTGGGGGGAGAGCCATGTTTGATTTGATCGTTGTGATCGTCGCCGGACTACTGGGCGGCGCGCTCAATGCCGTGGCAGGCGGCGGGACGTTTCTGACCCTGCCCGCCTTGATCTTTGTTGGCGTGCCTGCGGTCTCCGCCAATGCCACCGCCACACTGAGCGCCCTGCCCGGCTATCTGGGCAGCGTCTGGGCCTATCGCCATGACCTGCACACCACGCAGAACATGCCCGCAGGCCGGATGATCGCCCTCTCGGCTCTGGGCGGTGTGCTGGGGGCGCTGTTGCTTCTGGTGACGCCCAACGACACCTTCCTGATCGCTGTTCCGGCCCTCATGGCGCTGGCCACGCTGCTCTTTGCAGGCGGGCCGCGCCTGATCAAACGCCTGTTCTCCCGCGCCATGCTCGGCCCGATGGGCGCCGCACTCGCACTGCTTCTGGTCTCGATCTATGGCGGCTATTTCAACGGCGGGCTAGGGATCATGCTGCTGGCGGTTCTGGGGTTGATCGGGTTCACCGACCTGCACGCCATGAACGGGTTGAAAAACGCGCTCTCCGTGCTACTGTCTCTGGTTTCCGCCGTAACCTATATCGTCGCGGGCGTCATCGACTGGCGCTTTGCCGCCGTGCTGGCCCTCGCCATGATCGCGGGAGGGCTTTTCGGCGCGCACTTCGCCCGCCGGATCAAAAACACCGAACGGCTCAAACTATTCATCGTCGCCGTGGGCGTGGTGATGACGGTGATTTTCGTGATCCGCTTGTTGTGAGGGATCACGCCCTCACCCGTAAAGCTCCTGCGCGCGGCGCTCGAACGCGCGCACGATGCGTTGCATGGCGTCGTTGAACACCATGCCGATCACACCTTGAAGGATCGCATTCTTGAATTCGAAATCGACAAAGAACTCGATGTCACAGCCCCCATCCTCGGCAGGCGTGAATTTCCACCAGCTTTTCATATAGCGAAACGGCCCGTCGAGATATTCCGTGTCGATGCGCCGCTCTTCGGGATAGAGCTTGACCCTTGAGCCGAATTTCTCGCGGAAGACCTTAAACGAGATCACCAGATCGGCGAGCATCAACTCGTGATCGCCCATATACGTGCGCGAGCGAATCCGTGCCGCGGCATTCCACGGCAGGAATTTCGGATAATTCTCTACATCCGCCACCAGCGCGTACATTTGATCGGCACTGAACGGGAGGTGTTTTGTTTCCTGATGCGTCGGCATGATCTCTGGTCTGTCTTTGCTTGGGCTGATACATCTACGGCAAGGACGGAAAATGCAAGGGTGCAAAGAGGGGACAGCATGACGCAGAGACCTTATCATATCGATGTCATGATCTCGGCCAAGACGATTGCCGCCCGGATCGAAGACCTCGCCAAAGACATCCGTCACGCCTACAAGGACACAGACAAACTCGTGGTTGTCGGCCTCTTGCGCGGCTCTTTCGTCTTTATCGCCGATCTGGTGCGCGAACTGGACATGAATGTGGAGGTCGATTTTCTGGAGGCCTCCTCCTACGGCAATTCCACCGAATCCTCGCGCGAGGTGAAAATCCTCAAGGACCTGCGCGGCCCCATCGAAGGGCGCGATGTTCTGGTGGTCGAGGATATCGTGGATACGGGCCACACGCTGTCCGCCGTGATGAAGCTTCTGAAATCGCGCAACCCGCGCAAGATCGAGACCATCGCACTTCTCGACAAACCGGTGCGCCGCGAGGTCGATCTCAAGGCGACATGGACCGGCTTTGAAATCCCCGATGCCTTTGTCGTGGGCTACGGCATCGACTTTGCACAGGCCAACCGCAACCTGCCCTTCATCGGCTCCGTGGTTTTTGACGACGAAGACGAGACAGGAAAGGGTGCGGCGTGAACCAGTTACGCTGGCTGCTGCGCGCCAAACGTTGGGCGCAAAACCCGCCTTCGGCCAAGCGGGTGAAATTCGTTTTTGCCATCATCGCCGCCTGCATTGCCCTGGTCGTGGTGGAAAAGACCATCGGCCTGCCCGACTGGATGCAGGTGGAGCGTCAGACGAAAATCCGCATCCAGCACTGACGCCCCCGCGCCGCTTACGACAGCACACCGCCCAAGAGCATCGCCTCCTCGGCCTCCAGCGCCAGAGCGATCCGTGCGCGGGCCTGTCTGAGCCTCGGCGCATCGGCCAGATCGACATGCGAGGCCACATAGATCGGCACAGGCGGCACATCGAGCACCGGTGTGACCTTCACCAGATTGTCAGAGGCATTGCCCAGAAATTTCGGCAGCATCACCCGCCCCATCCCCTCTTCGGCCAAGGCTCGCAGGGTGAGAAAACTGTCCGAGGCCGCCATAAAACGCACATGCCGCCGCTCAAGCTCCTCGCGCAGTTTCTGCCCTGGATGCGACCGACCGATTGGCCCCGACAGACCGAGCCAGCACTCCTCCGGCACATCCGCGCCGCGTGCATAGAAATCAAACCCCATCTGTGCGGCTATATCGCCGTGGAGATCATCGGGCAGCTTGTAGGTCGGGCGCACGGTCACATCGGCATGAAGCCGCGAGGCATCCATCAGCCCGTTGGCCGACAATAGCTCGAAGGACAGCCCCTCTTCCTGCGCGGTGAGCCGAGACAGAATGGCGGGCAGGACCGAATGGCAAAAGGTATGCGTCGAGGTCACGCGGATGATCCCCGCCAAGGGGGCCTCGCCCGCCTGCGCCATGCGCTCCACCGCACCAACGGCGGCCTCCACCTCGCGGGCGGCTTCGATCAGGCGCAGCTTTTCAGGGGAAATCTCGTAGCCACGCACGGACTTGTCGAACAGTTCCACGTCCAGATGTTTCTCAATGGCCGCGACACGGCGCAGCACTGTGGCATGGTTCACACCCAACTCGCGCGCGGCCCCTGACACGGACCCGGAACGCGCAACGGCCAGCACAAATCGGTAGTCGTCCCAATTCGGTTTCTGCAGCATTTGACCCCCTTCAATTGCTATATTCCAAATATAACATGAGGGTCGTGCCCCGACTTTGAGGGAGATCACATGGCCGCGTATTTTTGCACAGTTTGCCCCAAAGGGCGAAACGCCGCTCCGGCTCAGCCCAAAGGCGCGGTCTGGAACAGCGTAACCTTCAGCCCGCCATGAGCCACCGGAGCCGCCACAGGCAACCACGGCAACCCCGTGGCCTGCGCCAACTGCCGGTCAGAGGTGATCATGCCCACACGCCAGCCGGAAAACCGCGTCTTCATCACCTCACCGAATGAGCCATAAAGCGCGAAAAGATCACGCTTTTTCCCGATCCGCGCCCCATAGGGCGGGTTGACGATCACCAGACCCGCAGGCCCCTCGGGGCGCTCAAGGGCCGAAATCGGCGTGGGCGTGAAATGGCACAGATCCGCGACACCGGCCCGCGCGGCATTGTCGCCCGCCATGCCGATCACATTCACATTGCGGTCCGATCCGTAGAACTGCAACTGCGTGTCCCGTAACCGGCCCAGCGCCTTGATTTTTTGCACAGCATCCGCATTGAAGCCCACGAGATGTTCAAAGGCAAAGCTGCGCCCGCGACCGGGCATCAGCCCACGCGCCATTTCGGCGGCCTCGATCACAAATGTGCCGGAACCGCACATCGGGTCCAGCACCGGTTCGGTGCCCTCATAGCCACAGGCACGCAGGAAAGACGCCGCCATGGTCTCGCGCATCGGGGCCTTGCCCACACCCGCCTTGAACCCGCGCTTGTGCAGCGCCTCGCCGGAGGTGTCGACGGAGAGGATCACCATGTCATCCTCGATCCGAACCTTGAGCACCACAGGCGCATCCGCTGCGACAGGGGCGCCGAGTTCTTCGGTGATGGCACGCTCGATCCGCTCTTGGGCTGCGCCCGCGTGGTAGATCTTGTTGCGCTTGCCCGTGGCCACTTCGACCCGAAACGGCACATCAGGGCGCAGCACCTCGCCCCACGGAAACTTCCGCGAGCGTTTGTCGAGCTGCGCCAGATGCAGCGCACGGAAATTGCCGATACGGGCCAGAACCCGTGCGGCACCGCGCAAACAGATATTGGCACGCCACACGTCTTCCCATGTGCCCTCAAAGGTCACACCTCCGCCCACAGCCTGCGGCGCGGGAAAGCCCGCCTCCACAGCCTCGGCCAAAAGGTAGGGCTCAAGCCCCGGCTGGGTGCCAAGGAAAATCTCGAAGGTTTTCAAATCTTATGCCTGACCGAGTTTCTTCAACCGGTTCTCGCGCAGACGGGCAAAGTCATCGCCCGCATGATAGGAGGACCGTGTCAGCGGCGTGGCAGACACCATCAGAAAACCCTTGTTGATCGCGGCTTTCTCATAGCTTTTGAACTGCTCCGGCGTCACGAATTCCGCAACTGCGTGGTGTTTCGGAGTCGGCTGCAAATACTGCCCGATGGTCATGAAATCGATGTCGGCGGCGCGCATGTCGTCCATGACCTGCAAAACCTCCGCGCGTTTCTCGCCCAGACCCACCATGATGCCGGATTTGGTGAACATGGTCGGATCCAGTTCCTTGACCCGCTGCAAAAGCCGCAGGGAGTGGAAATAGCGCGCACCGGGGCGCACCTCGTGATAGAGCGCGGGCACGGTTTCAAGGTTGTGGTTGAACACATCCGGCTTGGCCTCGACCACGGTTTCCAGCGCAGAGGGCGCACATTTCAGGAAATCCGGTGTCAGAATCTCGATTGTGGTCTCGGGGCTGCGCTTGCGCACGGCCCGAATGGTCATGGCGAAATGCTCCGCCCCGCCATCTTCGAGATCATCACGGTCCACCGAAGTGATCACAACGTGTTTGAGACCCAGCTTTTTCACCGCATCGGCCACACGGCCCGGTTCGAACACATCAAGCGTATCCGGCCGCCCTGTGGCCACGTTGCAGAAGGTGCAGCCACGGGTGCAGATCTCGCCCATAATCATCATGGTGGCATGGCCCTGAGACCAGCACTCACCCGCATTGGGGCAGCCTGCCTCTTCGCAGACAGTGGTCAGATTATGCTCACGCATGATCTTGTGCGTGTCCATATATCCTTTGGAGGTCGGGGCTTTCACCCTGATCCAGTCAGGCTTTTTCGGCTGGGCGTTGTCGGGACGATGCGCCTTTTCCGGATGACGCTGGTCGGGGATCTTGAGATCACGCATGGCGGGGCCTTCTGTTAAATCTGGGTTAGGATATAGGCAACCTGCCCGCGAATGTCTCGAAAAATCCGCAAAATTCGCCCTACCCCCCAGTTTCTCTGCAACTGCATTGATGCTCCGTTTAGAATCGCTCTAGAAGATGCGCGGACAGAACAAAGCCCCCGTCCATTCGGGGTGCGAAATCTAAGGAGCAATATGATGAAAGCCGGTTTCAAACTGCCTGAAGTGACCTTCCACACCCGCGTGCGCGATGAAAGCATCGGCGGCGACAACCCGTTCAAATGGGAAGACAAAACCACCTCCGACTATTTCGCGGGCAAACGCGTTGTGCTCTTCTCCCTGCCGGGGGCTTTCACGCCCACATGCTCCACCTACCAGCTTCCGGGCTTTGAAAAAGGCTTTCCGGAGTTCAAGGAACAAGGCATCGACGCGATCTACTGCATGTCCGTGAACGACAGCTTTGTGATGAACAAATGGGCGCAGAATCAAGAGCTTGAGAATGTTCAGGTGATCCCGGACGGCTCCGGCGAATTCACCCGCCGCATGGGTATGCTGGTGCGCAAGGACAACCTCGGCTTCGGTCTGCGCTCCTGGCGCTATGCCGCTGTCATCAAGGACGGCGTGATCGAAGCATGGTTCGAAGAGCCGGGCCTGAGCGACAACCACCCCGAAGATCCCTACGGTGTGTCCTCGCCGGAAAACGTGATGAAGTGGCTCAAAGGCGAAGAGGCCGAAGCCGTCGCGTAAACCGCGCCTCCATCCGAGACAGTGAAAGGCCCGCGGGACATCCTGCGGGCCTTTTGCATGTGCAGCATTTCAGAATTTCGGAATACCGCCGCATACCGGCACTACGCAGGACGCATAGCTGCGCCGACCGTCACAGCCCCCTCACGCCCGTGCGCGCGCCGCGACCATCAGTTCTTCGCCCGCCTCGGTGAGCAGCACAGCGAGTTCGCTGAACCACGTCTTCACCTCCGTCGACTGGCGGCGCACCAAGGCCACCGTGCGTTCCGGCTGCGGCTCGGGGAATCGCAACACCGCCATATCGGGGCTGGCGGCCATCTCCGAGCACAGCGCAATTTCCGGCAGGAAGGTCAGTCCGAATCCCTGCGCCACCAAACCGCACAGCGTGGCCAGCGACGAAGCCCCCAGATCCACCGTCTGCCTAGTCCGCTTCAGCCCGCAGACATCCAGCGCCTGATCGGCAAGGCAATGGCCCTCGTCCAACAACAACAGCGCGTCCGGCGACAGGTCCGTCGGGCGCGGTGCGCTTTGGGCGGTCAGCGCCTCGATCCGCGATTGCGATCCGGCCAAAAGGAAATGATCGGTGAACAGCGGCTGCGCCATCAGCCCGCCGGTGTCATGGGGCAAGGCAATCACCGCCGCGTCCAGCTTGCCGTTTTGCACCGAGGACACAAGCTCCGCCGTCTGCGCCTCGCGCACCCGCATGTCGAGATCAAGCGCTGCGGATTTGATCCGCGTCAGCGCACGCGGCAGAAGATAGGGCGCGATGGTCGGAATCACCCCCAGCGTGAGCCGCCCCGTCAGCCCTTTGGACAGCCGGATTTCCGCCTCCAGATTGCGGGTCATGGCGAGAATCTCGTGGCAGCGTTCCAACACCACCTGCCCCGCCCGCGTCAGCCGGATGTCACGGGGCAGACGTTCCACAAGACGCGTGCCAAGCGTGGCTTCCATCTCCTTGATCTGCTGGGACAGGGCCGGTTGCGTCACATGCACGACCTCGGCTGCCGCCGAAAAACTGCGCTGCTCGGCCAAGGCCACAAAATAGGTCATCTGTCTGAGTGTGAGCATCGGCGGGCCTCCTGTTCGATCATGTTATCTAATCAGAAAGCCCACCTCCGACAACTTCATATAATGACGCAGTCAACCGATGAGGGTCGAATACCCCGCCCTGTCATAATGGGTCTTGAGCCTCTGCAAGGCGATCCGCAGCACGATCTTGCCCGAACGCGCCGACCAGCCAAGCCGCTTTTCCGCCTGTTCCATCCCGTCGAGATAACAGCAACAACGCAAAACCACATCGCCAAGCCCCGGCCCGAGTTGAGCTACTCCCCATTTGTTGGACAGGATCTGGCGTAAATTAAGCTACTCTCTGCTCCTGCTGATCGGGTTGTGTTCTGTCATTTCTCAGCCAATAGACCACGGCTGGCGGCCTGCCGCCAAGGGCTGAGTGTGGGCGTTGGTTGTTGTAAAAGGTCATCCATTTCCGGATGCCTGCCTTCGCTTCTGATCCGGTCTCCCAAGCATGCAGGTAGACACACTCGTATTTCAGGGTTCGCCAGAGCCTCTCAATGAAGATATTGTCCAGGTAGCGGCCCTTCCCATCCATTGAGATACGCACGCCGG